>NZ_JBHVWX010000003.1:532952-703058 GCF_042882065.1 Nocardia sp. NPDC058244
CCGCTTTTTCTCCACGCCTCCTCAAATCTATCCTCCAACCACCACCCCCCCCACCCGCCCCCCCCCCGACCCACCTCGCACCCCCCCCCCGCCGGCCCCCCCCCCCCGCGGCCCGAGGCCCCCTGGCAGGGGGTCAGCAGGACCTCGGGAGGTATCGTGGCTACGATCAGACAATATCATATATTTAATATCTGCCAACCTCGGAGGGATACGCATGACATCGGCCTTCTTCCGCACACAGGACAGCCCCGCGGGGATCGCCTTGATCCCCCAGGCCGAGGCGGCCAGCGGGTGGGGCGAAGGACAGCTGCGCGGCCTCGCCGTCAGCTCCGCCCTGGCCCGCGAGGCCGAACGTGCCCTCGACCGCATCGGCCGCACCGACGTGCGTCCGGCCCGCTGGACCCTCGATCTGTTCCGGCCCGCCAGGATGCGGCTGCCCTGCACCACCTCGGCGACGATCGTCCGGGAAGGCCGGCGCCTGTGCCTGATCGACACCGTCCTGCGGCAGGACGACCGGCCGGTCGCACGGGGAACCGCCCTGTTCCTGGCGCCGAGCCGGAGCCCCGCCGGTGCGGTCTGGTCGGGCGGCGTCCAGCCGCGACCACCCGCCCCCGGCACCCCGATGGCGCCCGGTCAGCACCGGCTCTACCGCAGCGCGGACACCGGGTGGGGCGCGGCGGCGCAGGCACAGAACGACCACCGCACCCAGATCTGGCACGAGCCGATCCCGGTGGTCGAGGACGAGCCGATCACCCCGTTCCAGCTGGCTGCCGGGATCGCCGATGTGGTGAATGTCGTGGCCAACCTCGGCGGGAACGGACTCGAGTTCATCAACGCCGACATCACCCTGGCGCTGGCGCGCCTGCCCGAGGGCGACGGGGTGGGCTTCGCCGCCATCGACCGCAGGGAGGACGCGGGAATCGCCGTGGGGACCGCCGCGGCGTTCGATCGCTCCGGCGTCTTCGGGACCGCGACGGTCTCGGCGCTGGCCAACGCGCATCAGGCCGTCGACCTGCCCACGTTCTTCGCCGAACCGGCCGCGCACCACACCCCGGCACCGAACCGTTGACGCGCAGGTCAGGACCATGCGACACTCAATAAAATATTATGCGTAATATTTGACGCCAAAGGACCCGACCATGAACGTGCTGATCGAAATGACCGCGCTGTGCCTGAGCCGCCCCGCCCGTGGCGCAGGCCCGGAATCGCTGGCCGCCTGGTACGCGGCGAAGGCACGGTTGCACGAGCACCTGGCCGGTCTCGGCGGTCCGGACAGCGCCCGCGAACACGAACTGGCCGCCGCCGCGCACCGGCGCGCCCGGCGGGTCGCCGCCGGGGATCGGGCATGAGCCGGGTCAGTGTGTACGCGCTGCGACTACCCGCCCCGCGCGCGGAGACCTGGGCCTGGCAGATGCACGCCGTCTGCCGGGCGCACGATGTCAACGAGTTCTACGACACCGGCCACGAACCGCGCAAGATGCTGGCCGCCAAGCGGATCTGCGCGCAGTGCCCGGTGCTGACACACTGCCGTGACCACGCGGTCGCCGCCAACGAACCGCACGGCATCTGGGGCGGGATGACACCGCGCGAACGGGCGCGCTACCGGTGGCTGCACTGGCCGCCGAAACGCACCTGACGTCGTCGAATACCGGCGGTCGGCGGGCTATCCTCGATAGAGGCGAGCGCACCAGCGCACCGCCGAGTGGCCGTGACCGAATCGAGCCGAAATGGCCGACAACCTGCCGACTCAACGCAGCTCGGCCTCGGGCATCGCGGCGGAACTGACCGCCGAGGGCTTCGAGGACGCCGAGGAGATCGGGCGCGGCGGTTTCGGTGTGGTGTATCGGTGCGCGCAGCCCGATCTGGACCGGGTGGTCGCCGTCAAGGTCCTCACCGCCGAGCTGGACGCCGACGGGCTGCAACGCTTCGTCCGTGAGCAGCAGGCCATGGGCAGGCTCTCCGGTCACCCGCACATCGTCGCGGTGTTCCAGGCGGGCACCACGCACGGCGGGCATCCATATCTGGTGATGCCGTATCACGCGCGCGGCTCGCTCGAACAGCGCATCCACTCCGTCGGCCCCCTCGATTGGGCGGCGACCCTGCGGCTGGGGGTGAAGATGGCGGGCGCGCTCGAGACCGCGCACCGGGCCGGCATCCTGCACCGCGACGTGAAGCCATCCAACATCCTGCTCAGCGACTACAACGAGCCGGAACTCACCGATTTCGGGATCGCCCGGATCCAGGGCGGATTCCACACGACGACCGGCGTCGTCACCGGCTCCCCCGCGTTCGCCGCCCCGGAGGTGCTGCGCGGCGGGCAGGCGACCCCGGCCGCCGACGTGTACGGCCTCGGCGCGACCCTGTTCTGCGCGCTCACCGGCCATGTCGCCTACGAGCGGCGGGTCGGCGAGCAGGTGCTGTCGCAGTTCCTGCGGGTGTCGGCGCAGCCGGGGCCCGATCTCACCGATCAGGACGTGCCCGCCGAGGTCAGGGCCGTCATCGAGCACGCGATGGCCGCCGATCCCGCCGATCGGCCCGACAGCGCCGCCGCGCTCGGCGCGGAACTGCGCGAGGCCCAGCGCAGCACCGGCGGCGAGGTCGACATCCTGCGGATCCCGAGCACGGTGCGCCCCGCGACGGCACCCGTGCCGCTGCCGCCGCGCGCGCACGAACGGACCACCGCCCCACCGACACCGGCCACCAAATACCGGCCGCCGACCCCCGCACGCGCCACCCTGGCCAGGAAACGCCTGCTCGAGCATCTGCGCACCAGCGAACGCACCCGGCTCACCGCCATCCACGCGCCCAGCGGTTTCGGCAAGACCACGCTGGCCGCGCAGTGGCACGACGAGCTGATCGAGCACGGTGCCGCGGTCGCCTGGCTGACGGTCGACGAGGACGACGACAACGTCGCCTGGTTCCTCACCCACCTGGCCGAGGCGCTGCGGCCCGCCGTCCCCGACCTCGCCGACGACCTCGACCGGCTGCTCGAAGCCAACCCCGACGACCCGACCCGCGCCGTGCTCACCGCGCTCGTCGACGGCCTGCACACGAGCGACCAGCGGGTGACGCTGGTCCTCGACGACTGGCAGCGTGTCACCGGCGCGGACTCGGTGGCGGCCATCCGGTTCCTGCTCGAGCACGGCTGCCACCACCTGCCGCTGGTCGTCACCAGCACCGCGCGGCTCGAACTGCCGCTGAGCCGCCTGCGCATCCACGGTGAGCTCGCCGAGATCGACGCCGCCACACTCCGTTTCGATCCCGACGAGGTGCGCGCCTTCCTGGCCGAGGCCGGTGGCGTGCACCTGACGGCCGGCGAGGTCGCCGGACTGGCCCGCGCCACCGACGGCTGGATCGCGGCACTCCAGCTGACGGTGCTGTCGCTGCGCGCGGGCGAGGCGCCCGAGCACCTGCTCGACAGTCTCGCCCTGCATCCCGACATCGGGGCGTTCCTCGCCGAGAACGTGCTCGACGCCCTCGATCCCGACACTCTCGACTTCCTCATGACGACCTCGATCTGCGAGCGGATCTGCGGCGGCCTGGCCACCGCGCTCACCGGACGCGCCGACGCCGCCGACCTGCTCGCCGATCTCGCCGATCGCGGGCTGTTCCTGCTGCCGACGAGCCCTGACCACGAGTGGTACCGCTACCACCAGCTGTTCGCCGGGTACCTGTGCCGCAGGCTGGCCCAGGACCGGCCGACCGAGATCGCACCGTTACGGCTGCGGGCGGCAGCCTGGTTCGCGCGGCATCATCTGCTCAATGACGCGGTCGAGCACGCCCTGGCCGCCGGGGACCCCGAGCGCGCGGCCGATTTCGTCGAAGAGGGCGCCGGCTATCTGCTCGAGCGTTCGAGAATGATGATGCTGCAGGGCATTCTGGCCAAACTGCCCGCCTCCGTGTGCCGGGTCAGACCCCGGATCCAGCTGTTCGGCATCTGGATCGATCTGGTGCTGCGCCGCCCGACGGCCACCGCCACCACCATCGCCCGCTTCGACACCGCCATGGCCGCCGCCGAGCCCGCCGAGCCGGACCGCACCGATATGCGCACCGAGGCCGATGTCGCGATCAGTGTCGGGGAGATGTTCACCGACCGGGTGTCGCTGCTGGACGGCCTGATCGGCGATGCGCTGGCCCGCCCCGACGACTTCTCGCCGCGCATTCCCGGGGTAGCGGCCAATATCGCCACCTATGTGGCGCTGCACAGTTTCGATTTCGACAAGGCCCGCCGCTGGCAGCTCTGGGCCGCGCCGTATCACGAGGTGAGCGGGCCGTTCCTGGCGGTCTACGGGCGCTGCTACGCGGGCCTCGCCGCCTGGGAACAGCTCGATGTCGCCGGCGCCACCGAGCTGTTGACGACCGCCTACGACACCGCGCGGTCGACGATGGGCCCGGCCGCGCACGCGACCCGGCTCGCGGGCGCCCTACTCGGCGGATTACGTTACGAGACAGGCGATCTGGATTCCGCGGCCGAACTCCTGGAACAGAGCAGGGAACTGTCCACCGAAGGCGGTGGCGGGGTCGACTTCATGCTGTCCACCTACGCGACCGGCGCCAGGGTGCGCGCGCTCCGTGGGGATCGGGACAGCGCGCTCGACCTGCTCGACGAGGGCACGATTCATGCCGAGCGCCTGCACCTGCCGCGCTTGGCGGCCCGCGTCCGCAATGAGCAGGTGCGCCTCGGCGTGCCCCTCGAACCCGCCGTCGTCGCGGACATCACCCGCCCGCGCACGATCCGGCGCGAGGACGGAATCGCCACCGCCATCGACGAACTCGACGAGGACTCCGCGATACGGCTGCTCGTGGCCGCCGATCGCCACGAACTCGCGGTCGAGCGCGCCGAAGCCCTGGTGGCCGCTGTCGACGCCGAGCGCAGGCCGCTGGCCGGGGTGCGCGCGGGTCTGTCGCTCGGTGCGACGCTGCGAGCGGCGGGCCGCCCGACCGAGGCGGATCGGCTCCTCGCCCCGCTGGTGCGGCGCTGTGAACAGCTCGGCCTGCCTCGACTGCCTGCCGACGCGGCCCAGGAAAACTACTGAGGGACCTCCCCGGAGACTTCCCGGGGAGGTCCGTCCGATCAGCCCGCTTCCACCACCAGATCGCGGTCGGTCGGCTTCGGCTCGGCGGCAGGCTCCGCCGCACCCGCCGAGGTGGCACCGGGCAGCAGGATGACGATGATCGCCGCCAGCACCGCCGGGACCGCGAAGGCGTAGAAGTTCCAGTACGCGGCCAGCGACGATCCGAGAATCCAGCCACCCACCATCGGGCCGAGGATCGATCCGACCCGGCCCAGCCCCATGGCCGCGCCGACAGCCGAGCCACGGCAGGACGCGGGATAGCGCGCCGCGATGTAGCCGTAGGTCAGCGAGCTGGACCCGATGGAACCGAGCCCGGCGCCTGCCACCGCGACCATCAGCACCGCGGTGTCGACCTTGCGGCTCAGGACGAGCAGCGAGATCGCGCCGATCAGGAAGAACGGGACGAGAACGCGTTTGGAGCCGAACCGGTCGGCCAGCAGCGAGCCGCCGATCATGCCGACCACGGCGCCCACCTGGAGCACGAGCAGGAACTGCAGCGACGAGCCCAGCGGGTACCCGGCCTGGCGCATGATCTGCGGCAGCCAGGTGCTCAGGCCGTAGCCGATCAGCTGCCCGCAGAAGCAGACGACGACGAACAGCAGCAGTGACGGCAGGTATTCGCCGGTCAGCAGCTGGCGGTAGCCGCCGGACCGCTCGGTGCCCTGCGCGGTGGCCGTGACCTGGGCCCGCTGTTCGGCGCGGACCGCGTCGAGGTCGAGACCGTAGGTCGTGGCCAGTTCGGCCGCCTCGTCGTCACGTCCACGCGCCACCAGGTAGTTCACCGATTCGGGCAGCCAGAAGTACATCACCGGCAGCACGATCACGCACACCGCGCCGATGCCGTAGAGCACGCGCCAGCCGTGGTCGGGCAGCAGCGCGATGGCCGCGAGCGAGGCGATGATGCCGCCGAAGGAGTAGCCGGTCAGCATGAGGCCGTTGTAGATCTGCTTGCGGTTGCGCGGGGCGAACTCGGCCGTCAGCGCGACGGCCGAGGGCACCACACCGCCCAGGCCGATTCCGGTGAAGAACCGTGCGGCACCGAGGAATTCGGGCGACGTCGCGACCGCGCAGATCGCGCAGCCGAGGGAGAACCAGGCGACGCCGGCCAGCATGATCTTGCGGCGCCCGATCCGGTCGGCCAGCGGCCCGGCGACCAGGAAGCCGACCATCAGGCCGACCAGCGTCCAGCTGCCGATGAGGCCCGCTGCCGCCTTGCTCATTCCCCAGCCTGGTTCCTCCAGCAGGCTGGGCACGGTGGCGCCGTAGACGATCAGGTCGTAGCCGTCGGCCACGATCGTGAGGAAGCAGAGCATGACCACGAAGAGGCCGCTGCGTCTGCGCGGGGTGGGACGGACCATCTGTGTTCTCCTTCAACGCTCCACGACGGCGACTGTGCCGAGCGATGCAGGTCACAATAGCGCACAATATATGATCCGTAATACTTTTTCTTGACATTGATAGGGGGTGCGCACAGCGGGGTGGGAAGAATCCTTCCCCTCAGTGCACCGCGGCGAACATCAGCTTCTCGTCGTCGGCCTCGGCGGGATCGAACTCCGCGACGATGCTGCCCTGTTTGGCGACCAGGATCCGGTCCGACAGGGCGCGGATCTCGGGCAGGTACGACGAGATCACCACCACCGCCACACCGTCGTCGGCCAGCGCCCGGATCATGGCGTGGATCTCGGTGATGGTGCCGAGGTCGACACCGCGCGTCGGCTCGTCGATGATCGCCACCAGCGGCTGCCGGGTGAGCCCCTTGGCCAGCACCACCTTCTGCTGGTTGCCGCCGCTGAGCTCCTCGAGTTTCGCGCGTTCCGGCCGCAGGGTGCGGACGTGGAATCGTTCGACGAACCGCTGCGCCACCGACTTCCGCTCCCCCGGGCGCACCAGCAGCGGCAACCGGGCCGCGCTGCACAGATGCCCGAAGTAGATGTTGTCGGCGATCGAGAAGTGGCCGAAGAACCCGGAGGCCTTGCGGTCCTCGGTGATGTAGACGATCCCGGCCCGGCGCGCGTGCCGCGGCGTGCGGAAGCGCACCTCCCGGCCGGCGAGCCGGATCTTGCCGCCCCGCAACCGCCTGCGTTTGACCACGCCGCCGACGATCATCGCCGTCTCGCTGCGGCCCGCGCCGACCAGGCCGTAGATACCGACGATCTCGCCGGCGTGGGCGGAGAACGACATATTGCGTACCACCGGCAGCAGCGTGATGTCGTCGACCTCGAGCACCGGCGCCGGGTCCGGCTCCCGATTCGGCGGCACCCGTTGATATTCCACGCTGCGCCCGACCATCATCCGCACCACCTCGGTGCGGTCGAAATCGGGTTTGTCGAGGGTGCCCTGGACCTCGCCGTCGCGCAGGACGGTGATCCGGTCGGCTTCCTCGAACGCCTCGTCGAGCATGTGGGTGATGAACACGACGCCGATGCCCTGGCGCTTGAGCCGGCGCATCGACAGGAACAGCTGCAACCGTTCCTCCGGCGTCACCGAGGCGGTCGGTTCGTCGAGGATCACCACCTTGGCGTCGCGGTGCACCGCGCGCGCGATCTCGACCATCTGCTTCTGCGCGATGCCGAGCGCACCGGCGGGTACCTCCGGCCGGATGTGGAAGTTGTGCGACTCCAGCAGTTCTCGCGCCACGACGTTGAGCTGCGAGAGGTTGTTGAAGGGCTGCTCGTCGCCGAGGAACAGATTCTGGGCCACCGTCATCGACTCGACCAGCGAGCCCTCCTGGTACACCATCGCGACCCCGGCCTGCGCGGATTCCTTGGGCGCGGTGAAGTTGCGCATCCGCCCGGTGACGAGCAGGGTGCCCGCGTCGTGCCCGATCGCCCCCGAGATCACCTTGACGAGGGTGGATTTGCCCGCGCCGTTCTCACCGAGCAGGGCGTGGATCTCCCCCGGCCTGACCTCGAAGTCGACATCGCGCAACGCGTACGTTCCGCTGTAGTGCTTGCTGACCCCCGTGAGCCGGATGACCGGCTCCGTGGCGACAGCGGTGTCGCTCTGCGTCACGGTACTCACCTTTCGTTCGCTGTCTGCGGCTCGAGCACGTTGCGGAAACCGTGCGCCGCCACAAGGATTCGGCCGTCACGGGACGCGACGCCGGTGATCCCGTGCCGGTCGCCGTCGACGCGCGAGTGCACGCTCTCGGCGATCCGGCCCCGGCGGTCGAGCCGGAACGCCAGGCCGTAGGACCGGGCCGGGGCCCAGGGTTTGATCACCCCGAGCACCCGCAGCTGACCGAGCTGCAGGGTGTCGGTGTAGGGGTTCGGGCAGCGCAGCCGGGGGACGAACCACTGGTCCGGACGGATCGTCGCGGTCATCTCGTGGAGCAGCTCCGGTTCGTCGAGCAGCAGTTCGGTGAACCGGTTGCGCGCGTACGGCGCCGCGACCCACCACCCGTCGGCCGTCGCGGTGATCCGGCCGGGATAGACCGGCAGGTTCGCGCCCACCGGCGTGCCCCGGGTGCCCAGCGCCGCCGTCGCGCGGCGCTCGATGCGGTGCTCGAAGCTCAGCGACAGCAGGACCTCGGTGTCCGAGGCGCTCTCGATGCCCGCGGGCCAGCCGAGGCCGTCGGCCACGAGCTCGGCCTTGGCACCCGTGACGCGCACGACGCGCCCGGTCCGGTCGTCGGCGACCAGCGCGGCCGCCCAGTCCCCGACGGTGCTCGACCCGACCGTGACCAGCACGGTGCCGTCGGGCAGCAGGGCCAGGTCGGTGACACACGACGCCACGAGCGGGTCGGTGCACAGGTCGCGGGCGGTGCCCGCGGCGTCGACGGTGACCAGGCCGACGCCGTCGACCGCGGCGATCACGCTCGCGCCGACCGCGAGCAGAGCGCCGACCCGGCCGCCGAGGGCGGCCAGTGGGGTGACCACCGCGCCGGTCAGCGTGAAAACGGTGTCACCGCTGGAGAACACGACGTCACCGGATGCGCGGATCAGCAGATCGTCGGGCTCGAAGTCGCCGGCGGGAAGCAGTGCGGCGCCCTCGTCGAGCCTGCGGTTCGGCCGCAGTCCCGCTTCGAACGGCGGTACCGTGCGGTGCCGTGCCCAGTCCGGGTTCAGCCATTCCTTCAGGGTGCTGAGCGTGCGATTCATCCCTCGACCTCCGCCATCGATCGGCCCGGCACGAGCAGACCGGGGACCGCGGCCGGATCGATCGATCCGACCTCGCCGGGGTCCAGGGTCAGCCTGCCGATGCGGTTGTTGCTGACGCCGCACAGGTAGAGCTGTCCGGCGCGTTCCTTGACGGCGGTCACCATCGGGTAGTTCGCCAGCGACGAATCCCACAGCACCTGCAGGATTTCGCCGCGATCGTTGAACTTCATCACGCAGGACACGTTGAGCTGCGGCACCACCCAGCTGTCCAGCGGCACCTCCTGGGTCATCCGCCTGCGCACCGCCGGATAGCGATTGAGCAGGTCCGACATCGGCGTCCGCATCGAGACGAACGGCAGCCAGTAGTTGCCGTCGGAGGAGCGGTTGAGGTTGTCGGGATTGCCGGGCAGGTTCTCCAGCACCGGCTCCAGCTGCCCCTGCTTCGGCCCCGCGATCCAGAGCCGGTCGACCCGGCACAGGCCGGTGCTCGTGATGAGGATCGACTGGCCGTCGTGCGCGGTGCAGATGCCGTTGGGGAACACGCTGTTCGACACGACGACCTCGGTGCTGCCGTCGGGATCGATCCGGACCACGCGTCCGTTGGCCCGCGATTCCACCAGCTCGACCAGGTACTCGGCCGCGTTGGTGCGGGTGGAGAAGTCGGAGACGTAGATCGAGCCGTCGGGCGCGACATCGAGATCGTCGACGGCGCGCAGACCGGAGTCGTCGAGCAGCGAGAACCGGCTGCGCGCGACCTTGGTGGCCACCGGCTCGGATTCGCCGTCGGGCGAGAGCCGGTAGACGCCCATGCCGCCGACCGCGACCAGCAGGCGGCCGTCCCGGTCCCAGCCGTGCCCGAGCGGGAAACCGCCGGTGCGCGCGAAGATCTCGCCCTCGTCGGGATTGTCGGGGCCGAACTTCCACACCCAGCCGCGGCGGTCACCGCAGTAGACGTTGCCCTCGGTGTCGACGGCGCAGTCCTCGGCGCCCTCGATCTTGCCGAGGCCGATGGGCGGGGCGGCGGTCATCGTGTCGTTGATCGTCCAGACGGTGCCCGGCTCGGTGACGTCGACCAGCGGGCCGAGGGTGATCCGGCCGGGATCGATCTTCAGCTTGTCGGCGGTGCGCTGCCGGTACTTGCCCCACTGCAGATCCAGCACGGCGAACACGAGCAGCGCCGTCGCGAGAATCACGGTGTAGTAGGAACCTTCGAGCCGCATCGCGACGGTGGCCTGCTGGATCACCTGCACGACGATGATGCCGACGGTGGCCCGCAGGACCGAGCCGCGCCCGCCCTTGAGGCTCACGCCGCCGAGCACGACCGCGGTGAGCGCGATGATCTCCCAGCCCTGCCCGATGTCCGGGTCGGTGCGCCCGACCCGCGCCGAGGTGAGCAGCGCGGCCAGCCCGGCCAGCGTGCCCGAGAGCACGTAGACCAGGAAGGTCACCCGGTCGACGGGAATGCCGTTGCGGCGCGCGGAGCGCCGGTCGCTGCCCACCGCGGAGACCCACCAGCCCCACCGGGACCGGGTCAGCCCGACGTGGACGACGACCAGCACCGCGAGGAAGAACACCCACCCGGTCGGCACGGTCGCGATGGTGCCCTCGCCCAGGAAGTCCCAGACGATATCGGGTTTCGGCATGCTCAGATCGAAGCTGTAGGCCGACTGCAGCGCGGCGGCCGCACCGCCGAAGGCCACCAGGGTGACCAGCGTGGTGATGAACGGCCGCATCTTCCGGAACGCGATGAAGTAGCCGTTCACACCGCCGAGCAGGGCACCGAACACGATGGTGCCCGGCGCGACGATCGCCATCGGCCAGTCCCAGGCACGCGAGGCCACCATCGCCCCGATCGCGGTGAGCCCCACCATCGAGCCCACCGACAGGTCGATCCCGCCCGCCACCAGCACGACGGTGAGGCCGATGGCGAGCAGTCCCTTCTCCGACACCTCGTCCATGATGATCGGGGTGTCGGCCGGGCCGACCGGGGTGAGCAGGACGAACAGCAGGCTCAGCAGCAGGGCCAGGCCCAGCGGCACAGCCCCTTCCATCCAGCGTTTCTCGAACAGGTCCGACAGCGACCTGGCCGGCGCGAACCGGTCCCGCCAGGTGCCGCCGGTCTGCCCGAAGGCGTCGATTCCGCGGGCCATGCTCACTGCCCCTTGTAGCAGGCGATCGTGGTGTTGTCGACGTTGCCGCGATCCACGATGGTGTGCGGGACGAAGGCCACGGTGTGCGTGCTGCCGGGGGCCGCGCCGGTCTGCACGAGCTGCTGGGCGGTCACCACCGCGGCGGTGCCGACGCCCTGCACGTCATAGGACGCCGAGGCCGTCACCTTGTTCTGGCGCAACGCGTCACACCACAGGGTGTCGGTCGCCATCGTGTAGGTGGCCAGCGAGTCGGCCGGGATCACGCCGCGGGAGACGGCGCTCTGCACGGCGTCACCGACGGCGACCGAGTTGAGGTCGTAGGTGACCAGGAAGCCGCAGAAGTTGTTCTTCTGCTGCTGGATGATCGACTCGGCGGCCTGCTGGGCGAGCGAGTTCTGCCACTGGGTGTGCGCGGTGGTCACCACCTCGAAGCCGGCCGGGTCGAGCACGTTGTGCACGCCCTTGGACCACAGCAGCGAGGCCGCGTCGTTGCCGGGGCCGTCGATGATCGCCAGACGCTTGGGGGCACCGCGCTTCTCGCAGTCCGCGACGGCGCGCTTGCTGATGTCCTCGGCGGCGGCGATGTTGTCCACGCCGATGTAGGCGTCACCGAGGCGGCTCGAGATCATGTTGACCACGATCGTGTAGATGCCGGCGCGCTGGGCGTCCTCGATCTGCTTGGACAGCACACCCACGTCGGGGTTGTGCAGGATCAGCACGTCGGCGGCCTTGCGCGCGATCAGGTCGCTGATGATCCTGGTCATCTTGTCGGTGTCGAAATTGGGGTCGTAGACCTGGAAGTCGGCCCCGAGGTTGCCGAACGCGCGCTCCATCGAGGCGCCCCAGTTCATGGTGAGGTTGTAGCCCTTGTAGAGGATGGGCACGAAGGCGACCTTCTTGCCCGCCATCGACTCGTGCACCTGCTGCGTCGCGTCGAACAGCTGCACGTTCTCACCGAACGCCTGCTCGCCGCCGCCGACGGGTCCGGTGGCCGCGGTGCGCCCACCGGTGGAACAGCCCGCGAGGACGACGGCCGAGACCGAGGCGAGAGCGAGGGCGATCATTCTTTTCTTCATCGTCGAAGACTCCTTGTGAGAACGGGGTGGTACGAAGGCGGACATCACAGTTCGCCGCTCTTGGCGGTTTCCTCGTCGCGCGGATGCAGCCAGGCGTCGAGTGCGATCGCCACGATCAGGACGCCGCCGCGGATCAGGTCCTGGACGGCGGAGGTGAGCCCGTGCAGGACGAGCAGGTTGTTGAGCACGCCGATGAACAGCGCGCCGGCGAGGACGCCGAGGATCGAGCCGCGGCCACCGGCCAGGGAGATGCCGCCGATGACGGTGGCGGTGAGCGCGGTGAACAGCAGTGGGTCGAAGGAGGTGACCGTCGTCTGCACGCTGCCCTGGATGGAGACCGTCAGGTAGCCGGCCAGCAGCGCGAGCAGCGCGGAGATCACGTAGGTCAGCACCTGTAGCGGACGGACCGGGGCGCCGGTGGCGCGGGCGGTGGCGAAGTTGTCGCCCATCGCCCGGATCAGCCTGCCCGCGGCGGTGTAGGTGACGAACAGCCAGGCCAGCAGGAAGGCCAGGGCGGCGATCACCACCGGCCGCGGCACGCCGAAGACCGAGCCGTTGCTCAGTTCGGCGATCCACGAGCCGCCGGGCAGGGCGTAGTAATTACTGTCGAGCAGCAGCACGTCGACACCGCCGATCACCAGCAGACCGGTGGCCAGCGTGACGAACAGCGACGGCACCTCGACATAGGCCACCAGCACGCCGTTGACCAGGCCGACGATCAGCGCGACCGCCGCGGCCACCGCGATGGCCTGCCATTCCGGTCGGCCCTGCGACATCATCGCCAGCGTGGTCTGCGCGCAGCCGAGCGCGACACCGGCGATGGACAGATCGATGCCCTTGCCCAGGATCACGATCGCCACGCCGACGGCCAGGATCCCGAACGCGGCCGAGAGCCGCAGCAGGCTGGCGAAGTTGCCCGCGGTGAGGAACCCGGGCGTGGTGGCGGCGCCGACCACGCACAGCACCACGGTGATGCCGAGAACAAAATAGGCCTGCTCCGCGCGGCCGAGGCGGTCGCGCAGGCCGGGGCGCGGCGTACTGGGCGCCGCGGTGGTTGTCGTCGTCATGATGCTCCCGTTCAGAACTCGATGACGGCCTTGCCGCCTGCCTGTTTGTCGAACTCCGCGTACGCGACGGCCGCGTCGGCGAGCCGCCAGCGATCGGTGAACAACCGGTCGACGTCGAGCTCGTGCCGGGCGACGAAGCGGGCGCAGTCGGCCTGTCCGGTGATCGAGAAGGTGTACGAGCCGAGGATGGTGAGCTGTTTGCGGATGACATCCGGGCTCACGTCGAGGGTCACGTCGTTGCCTTCGCCGACGAAGGCGACCCGTCCCCACTGGGCGGCCGACTTGACCGCGGCCGCGCGGGCCATCGGTGCGCCGGAGCAGTCCAGCGCGCAGCTGACGCCCGCGCCGCCGGTCAGCTCCCGGATCGCCGTCACGGCGTCGACGCTGCCGGAGTCGATCGTGTGGACGGCGCCGAATTCCCTCGCCCTGGCGACCCGGTCGGCCTGGACGTCGACGGCGATCACCTCGGCACCCATGGCCGCGGCCAGCTGCACCGCCGAGAGCCCGACCGGGCCGAGTCCGAAGACCGCGATGGCATCGCAGGCGTCGAGCCGCAGCCTGCGCAGCGCGCCGTAGGCCGTGCCGGTACCGCACGAAATCGCCGCGCCCGCGGCGAAACTCACCTCGTCCGGCAGCGGCACCAGGGTCCGCGCCGGCACCTTGATGAAGTCGGCGTGGCCGCCGTGGGCCGTGGCGCCGAAGATGGTCGCGCCGCGCTGACACATCTGGGTCCAGCCGGTACGGCACCGATCGCAGGTGCCACAACCGTCGTAGTGGTAGATCATCACCCGGTCGCCGACGCGGACCGCGCGCTGGTCGACATTCGCGCCCAGCGCGACGACCACCCCGCAGGGTTCGTGGCCCGCGATGATGCCGCCGCCGTCGCCGGACAGGCCGAAGGCCGCCAGCGCGTCGCCCGCCGGGGCGCGGTAGAACCGCAGATCGCTGCCGCACATGCCGGAGGCCTTCATCGCCACGACGGCGTCGTCGGGACCCGGCGCCGGATCGTCGAATTCGGCGATCTCGAGGTCGCGATCCCCGTTGAACACAACACCCCGCATAGTTGCTACTCCTTACCCAGACCATGCCACGCACAATGCTTGATATATTTGAAGAGCACCGATGAGACTCAGGTCACTCCAGTGGCGGTGGGCAGAATATTAAGTACGCGGTGTCACGCGTCACAAGGGTTGACCTGGACAGTCATCCGGAAGTCGTATTCCGCTCCGACCAGCGGACGATGCGAACGGACAGGTTCGACAACGATTCGGGCAAAGACCCCACATCGACAGATGCATTGAATATTCTGCACAACAGTGGTAAAGACAGGGAGCTGGCACGTGGCGATCGAGACGATGACACACCGGCGGGACACACCGCTCGACGTCGAGCCGGTGCCCGGCCTGTCCGCCGTGCTGACCGACGCCGCCGAGGTGCTCGGCCGCCGGATCACCCCGCCCGGCCCCCGCTCCCTCGCCGGCGTCGCCCAGCTGCTGAACCAGATCTGGGACGCCGTCGTCGCGCTCGTCACCGAACCCGCGCGGGCCACCGACCTGGCCCGCGCCACCGCGCTGCTCGCGCGCATCCGCGCCGTCGAGGCCGAACTGGCCGCCGCGCGCGCCCCCGACGGCGCGGCCGACCTACGGCGCACCGGCGAGGCGATCGCACTGCTGCGCGGTGCCCGCAGCACCGACGAGCTGCTGACCCGCGCGGCGGAATCGGTGGGGGCCATGGGTTTCGACCGCGCCCTCGTCTCGACCACCGACGGCCCGACGTGGAACATGCACACGATGTTCATCGCCGACGATCAGCGGTGGGCCGAGGAGGTCGTCGCCGCGGGCCGCGAAGCGCCGCCGACCCTGGACGGACAGCTCGTCGAGAGCGACATCGTCGCCCGCGCCCGGCCGGGCCTGGTCTTCGACGTCCAGCACAATCCCCGCGTGGTCCGGCCGATCGTGACGATGACCCGGTGCAGCTCCTACGCCGTCGCCCCGCTCATCGTGAACGGCGCGGTGGCCGGGCTGGTCCACGGCGACTTCTACTTCCAGCGGCGCGAGGTGGACCCGACCGCGCGCGCGATGCTCGCGGTGTTCGCCGAGGGCCTCGGCCAGGCCATGGCGGGCACGCTACTACTCGACGGACTGACGGCGATGCGCGCCGGGTTCGACCGGATACTGAGCCCGGGACCGGTGCCGAGCACCGCGGCACCCGCACTCTCGGCGCGCGAGATCGAGGTCGTCGACCTGCTGGCCGCGGGCCTGGCCAACCGCCGGATCGCGCGCGAACTCGCGATCTCGGAGGCGACGGTGAAAACCCACATCACCCATATCCTGCGCAAACTCGGCGCGGCGAACCGCGCCGAGGCCGTGGCCTCCTGGCTGCGCCGGCCCACTCCCCGCTGACCGCGACGGCCGTCGGAACACGCCACCAGGCTCGCCATATATTATATAATGCGAGAAGATCCAGCGGTGGGTCCCCGACCTGCCGCGCCCGCGAGAGGACACTCATGGCCGACACGATCGTCGAGCAGCTGGCGCAGTTCACCACGAAGGCCGACTTCGACACCCTGCCACCCGAGGCGGTCGAGGAATCCAAGCGACTGCTGCTCGACGCGATGGGTTGCGCGCTCGGCGCGGTCGAGGAGCCCAAGGGCAAGATCGGCATCGAGTACGGCAGGTTGACCGGCGGCACCGACGGTGACGCCACGGTCATCGGCACCGCCGACCGGGTCTCGATCTTCGGCGCCGCCTTCGCCAACGGCGAGCTGATCAACGCCCTCGACTTCGACGCCGTGCTCCCGCCCGGCCACGTGTCGCCCTACGTGCTGCCCACCACGATGGCCATGGCCGAGAGCCGTGGCCGATCCGGCCGCGAGGTGCTGGCCGCCGTCGCGCTCTCGCACGAGATGTCCTATCGCTTCTACAAGTCGATGGACTACCTGCGCGACGTGCAGCACGACTCGATGAACCTGTCCCCCGTGATCGGTTACAGCGTCACCGTTTTCGGTGGCACGGCGGCCGCGGGCAAGCTCGCGGGCCAGTCCACCGAGACCCTCGCGCACGCGCTGGGCATCGCCGCCGCGACCGCACCGGTCAACGCGATGCGGCCGTGGATCGAGCACGCCCCGAGCTCGACCCTGAAGTACCTGCTCGCCGGCACCCTCACCCAGGCGACGCTCACCGCGGTGCACATGGCCCAGCTGGGCCACACCGGCGACCTGGAGATCCTCGACGACGCCGAGGTCGGCTTCCGCAGGTTCATCGGCACCCGGCGATGGGAACCGTCGAACCTCACCGACGCGCTCGGCACCGAATGGCGCTTCCTGACCGAGCAGTCCTACAAGCCGTACCCGCACTGCCGGATCCTGCACGGTCCCTTGCACGCGCTCACCGAGATCCTCGAGACCGACGACATCGCGCCCGGCGAGATCGACGCGATCCGCTGCTGGGGCGAGGCCGCGGTCATGCATCCGCTGTGGCAGAGCCGCGTCATCGAGAAGACCCACGACGCGCAATTCGACATCGCGCACGGCCTGGCGGTCGGCGCGCACCGCGTGGTGCCCAGCCGGGCGTGGCACGCACCGGAACTGGTGTTCAGCGACTCGGTCCTCGGCCTGATGGACAAGGTCACCTTCGCGCCGCACCCGGATTACTTCCAGGCACTGTCCACGCACCCCTCGGCCCGGCCTACCCGGGTGGAGGTCGACGCCCGTGGCACGACGTTCAGCGCCGAGCGCACCTACCCGAAGGGCAGCCCCTCCCCTGATCCGAGCACCAGGATGACGACCGACGAGCTGGTCGCCAAGTTCCGTGTCAACGCCGAGGGAGTGCTGTCGAAGTCCCGGATGGACCAGGTCGTCGAGGCGGTCCTCGGCGTCGATCGGATCGACGACTTCGGCACCGTGATGCGCCTGCTCACCCCCAGCGGCCCGAACGACTGAGCCCGCCGAGAAGGGCCCCGCCCGCCCCCTACACGGGCGGGGCCCCTTCGTATTCTGCACGTACGCAACGACATCGGCACGCACCCCACGTCGCGTGCCGATGTCGTCGCGTACGGCTAGGCGATACGCAGTGCCCTGATGCGGTTGTAGAGCGTGGACCGGCTGACACCGAGCGCCCTGGCGGCCTGCTGCTTGTTGCCGCCCGCCGCCTCGATGGCTGCGACGATGACGTCGCGCTCGGCCTCGTGGAACGGAGAACTGGGCGCCGGTCCGCCGCGATGCGAGACGGGCAGGTCGGACGGGATGATGTCGCCCGCCGAGCGCGCGCTCGCCGCGAGTTCGACCACCCGCCGGAGTTCGGCGACATTGCCGCGCCAGGGCTGGGCGGCCAGCACCCGCAGCGTCTCGGCGGTGAATCTGGTCCTGGTGTGGCCGGACACCTCGGTGAGCAGATGCTGTGCGAGGGCGGGGATCTCGTGCCTGCGCCGCCGCAGCGGCAGCAGTTCCCTGCGGTCGTTGCATACGGCGGGCAGCGCGGTGTGGAGGTCGTCGAGGTGGTCGCCGGGCGTCGAGGTCAGCGCGACGTGGCGTCGGGTCTCGCGCAGGCGCTGGGCCAGCAGCGCGGTGAGCTGTGCGGAGAGCAACTGGATGTTCTCCACGACGACGGCGGGCCCGCGGCTCGCCAGCACCCGCTCCATCCTTGTCGCCCAGGACTTCTCACCGACCAGCACGATCTCGGTCGCGTCGAGCACGATCGCCCCGGGGCCGGTGGCGGCGCGCGCCTCGGTACTGCGCCCCGTGCCCGCTTCGCCGATGACCAGCAGTGGCCAGCGCACCGTCCGGTCGGCCGCCGCCGCCCGCCGGATCACCCGATCGGTGGTGATGTCGACCAGGACGCCGTCGGCGCCGTCGATCGGCTCGCAGGTCAGCATGACCTGACGTCCCGAAGCGAGGGTGAGGCGATGGCTCTCGGCGGTTCCCGTACCCAGTTCCTCGGCGCAGGCCCGGACGGCCGCGTGATCGGCGGGTTCGAGCAGATCCAGCGCCGCGGGGGTGGCGAGCACCAGCCCGTCGCCGATGACCACGATCGGCCTGCCACGGCGGCTCGCCGCGGCCTGGAAGGCGCCCATCAGCCTGCTCTGCGCCCGCGGCGAGTCGCGCAGTAGCCGGTCCTCGATGTCACGCACCATGCGCCGGGCCAGCGGCGCCGAGAGCCGGTGGTCCTCCTCGAACTCGCCACCGATCCCGAGTACGCCTTCGAGCCGCCGGGTGACCGGGTGGAAGATCGGGTGCCCGTAACAGGTGAAGTCTCGAAAGACCGACATGTAGTGATCGGGCCCGCGCACGAGCAGGCTGCGCCGGATCTCCACCGGGGTGCCCAGGGCATTGGTGCCGATCCGGTCCTCGCTCAGCCGCACCCCGGGGACCAGGCCCACCCGTTCGACGGCGGCGGAGATGGCGGCGGTCGCGCCCCGCACCTCGACCAGCCGGGCGGACTGGTCGGCGAGCACCAGCGCGACCCGGCTCCCGTCGATCTCGGAGAGTGTGCGGCGCAGGACCGGGTACGCGGCGCGCGCCAGCCCGCCGTCGGTGACCTTGTCGTCGATGTCGAGCCGGGGCGTGGCGTCCTCGCGCAAGCCGCTCATGCGGGAACGAGTCCAGGACGCCCGGATGTCGGCCCGCGACGAGGTCTCCGTATACGCCTGCAGCGAGTTCGTGGTCACGCCAACACCACCCTGTCCCGACGCGTCATGCACCGCGGTTGAGTCTGTGATCTCCGACAATAAATATTTTATACACAATACTGTCACCCACCGGCGAGATCCGCGAAACCCAGCCCCGGCCGCTGCCTGGGAACGAATACTCCCAGGCAGCGGCCCCGTGACCGACCTATCCTCGACTACATGACCGACCGAGCCCCCCACCTGCGCGAGCTGGGTGCCTTCCTGAAGGCACGGCGCGGCGAGCTCACCCCCGCCGATGTCGGCCTCACCGCGCACAGCAACACCCCACGCCGGGTGAGCGGACTGCGGCGCGAGGAAGTCGCCGACCTCGTCGCGATCAGCCACGACTACTACACCCGGATCGAGCAGGGCAGGCTCGCACCGTCCGAACCGGTCCTCGACGCTCTCGCGCGGGTCCTTCGCTTCGACGACACCCAGCGCGACTACGTGGAGAATCTGGCCAAACGCAGCGGTCGGCGCGCGGTCCGGCGCGGGCAGAAACCCGTTCGCCCCCAATTGCAGCGCCTGCTCGATCAGCTCGGCGAGACCCCCGCGCTGATCTTCGGGCGCAATCTCGACATCCTCGCCTGGAACCCCCTGGCCGCCGCGCTGCTGACCGACTTCTCGGCGATGGCGCCGCGACAGCGTAACTACGTCCGGATGGTGTTCACCGATCCCGCGATGCGCACGCTCTACGCCGACTGGGAAGCGGTGGCCCGCACCTGCGTGGCGATCCTGCGCATGGACGCGGCGACCAACCCCACCGATCCACAGTTGTCCACGCTGGTCGGCGAACTGTCCATCGCCGACGCACAGTTCCGGCAGTGGTGGGCGGCGCGGCACGTCACGCGACAGGAGTTCGGCACCAAGACGCTGATCCACCCCGAGGTCGGCGAGCTGACGCTCAACTGGGACACCTTCCGCGACACCGGCGACACCGATCAGCAGCTGGTGCTGTGGTCGGCCGATCCCGGCACCAGCTCGCACGACAAACTGCGCATCCTCATGTCCTGGGCGGCGCCCGCCGCCGACACGGAGCGGGTGAAACACCCCCACTGAGTGACCGCCCCGGTGTGAACAGCACGTCGGTGGCGGATCTCGCCGCACCCTGTAAATATATTATGCATAATCCTTTGTCGGTCAGCCGTCCGACGGACCCACCTCTCGACACCGGAGTACAGCTGTGTCAGCGCCCACCCACACCACCGTTCACGAATTGCTCGACTACTTCGGGCGCTGCGGCGCCTGCGGCTACCCGGCATCGGCCTCGCTGGTCACCCAGCGGTTCGCGGACGGTTCGATCGACCGCGAAGTCGTCGCCACCTGCGGCCTGCCGTGCGGCTGGCGCGCGCCGGTCTCGATGCGGCGGATGACCGCCTCCTGAGGTGAACGCGGGCGGGGCACCCCGCCCGTCAGGGGTACCGCCAGGCTCTCCCTCGCCCTCCGAATCGTCCATAACCTGGGCCTACGCACTCCAGGGAAAGGACATGAGGACATGCCCACAGCTCACCTCCGCGCCCCGCACCGGGCGCGGCGACTCATCCCCGCGATCGGACTCGGCGTGCTGATCGCCGTCACCGGCTGCGCTTCGAGCGGTGACCCCTCCCCTGCCCCCGCGGCGTCGTCGCTCGCGCCGATCGCGCCGGCATCGGCGGCCGCGATGGACCCGGTGGCCACGGCGTTCGTCGACGCGTGGAACGCCCGCGACGCCGACGCGATGGCCGCGCTGTTCACCGACGACGCCGTCCTGATCGATGCGGACCGCCGCTTCGAGGGACGCGAGCAGATCCGCACCGGGTTCGCCGTCCCCGAGGTCGCCGGCTACTCCGTCCAGGTGCTCGAGGTGGGCGAGCGCCGGGCCGACGGACAGCGCCTGCTGGTCCGGGTCGACCGCAACAGCGGCGGCGACTTCCGCGCGAGCTTCGACTTCACCATCACCGACGGCCGCATCCCTCGCGCGGACCTGCAATACGCCTGATCAAGGGTGTCCGACATCGCGGCCGCGACCACCCCGCGCCTGGATCCCGTCGGCTGACATCGGATCCGATCCGGCCCGGCTACTCGGCGTCACCGCCGAACAGCTCCTTGGCGACCAGGATCGCCGACACCGCGCGCGGCCAGCCCGCATAGAAGGCCGAGTGCACGATCAGCTCGACGAGTTCCGCCTCGGTGACCCCGTTCTCGACCGCCCGGGTCAGATGACCACGCAGCTGTTCGGTGTTGCCCCCGGCGACCAGGACGGCACACGTGATCAGGCTGCGGTCGCGGGGGCCGAGTTCGGGTCGGGCCCAGATATCGCCGAACAGAACGTCATCGGTGAGCGAGACCAGTTTCGGCGCGAAGTCACCGATCAGTCGCTGGGCCGGGGTGGCGGTCGGGGTGTTCTCCGTCATGGTCTGTCCTCCGGGTTTTCAGTGGCAGTTCGGTCCGCGCCGTAGGCCACCGGCGGCACCCGCCGAGGCTGTTTAGATATATTATATTCGAATGAAGGTGCGGCCGTTCGCCGCGAACGAAGGAGAGACGCGATGCACGAGCCCGGCCACCTCGACCACACGGCACGCGGATGAAGGGCCCGCTCGATGGACTGCGGGTCGTCGAGTTCGCCAGTTTCGTCGCGGGTCCGTCGGCGGGCATGACGCTGGCCCAGCTCGGCGCCGAGGTGATCCGGATCGACCCGCTCGGCGGCGGGCCGGACTACCGGCGGTGGCCGGTGGCGCGCGCCAACGGCGAGAGCCTGTACTGGAATTCGCTCAATCGCGGGAAGCGGTCGGTGGCCGTCGATGTGCGCAGCGAGCAGGGCCGGGAACTGGTGCTGGCGCTGGCGACCGCGCCGGGCCCGAACGCGGGCATCGTCGTCGACAACGCGGTCGGGCGACCGTGGTTCTCCTACGAGGCGCTGGCGGCCCGGCGCGCCGACGTGATCAAGGTGCACATCGGCGGCCAGGCGGGCGGTGGGCCCGCGGTGGACTACACCGTCAACACCGAGGTCGGCGTCACCGATCTGACCGGGCCCGCCGATTCGCGCACGCCGGTGAATCATGTGCTGCCCGCGTGGGACCTGGTCGCCGGCATGACCGCGACCACGGCGCTGCTCGCCGCGCTGCACCGCAGGCAACGGTCCGGCGAGGGGTCGCACCTGCAGATCGCGCTGGCCGATGTCGCGCTCGCCGGCGTCGCGAATCTGGGGTGGCTCAGCGAGGTTCGCGAACGCGGCGACCGGCCACGGCACGGCAACTACATGTACGGCTCGTTCGGCGCCGACTTCGTCACCGCCGACGGTGGGCGCGTCATGGTCGTCGCGCTGACGCCACGGCAATGGCAGGCACTGTGCACGGCGACCGGGACCGCGAAGGTCATCGCGGCGCTGGCGGAGACATTCGGCGTCGATTTCGCCGACGAGTCGCATCGGTATGTCCACCGGGAGACCCTCGCCGCGGTGATGCGGCCGTGGTTCGCGGGCCTCACCCTCGACGCGGCCGGCGACGCGCTCACCGACGCGGGTGTGCTGTGGAGCCGCTACCGGCAGATGAGCGACGTCGTCGCCGATTTCGAGGCGGGCGACGGTAGCGGCGTGCTGACCGAACTCGACCAGCCCGGGATCGGGCCGGTCATCTCGGCGCACAGCCCGATTCGGGAGCACGACGGCTACGGCCCGGTCGGCCCCGCGTCGGCGCTGGGGGCCGACACCTGTCAGGTCTTCGCCGAGGTGCTCGGGCTCGGCGGCGGCGAGCTGTCCCGGCTGCGCGCCGCCGGTGTCATCGCCGCGGATCGACCTCGGCCTGTGACGGCAATTACGCAGCGCCGTGCGTAATCGAAGACACCGCTGATCAGGGCGGATACCGGGTTCGCCGGGCGGTAGCGTCGATGGCATGCAGCTGACCGCGTCGACCGATATCGGGATGCGCGCCGTGATGCGACTGGCCGCCGCCGACCAGCTCGGTGACCGGGTGACCATCAAGGCGATCGCCCACCAGGTCGGTGCGTCCGAACGCACCGTGTCCACCGTGGTGGCACGCCTGGTCGAGGTGGGCGTGATCGCGACGACCCGTGGCCGCGGCGGCGGGTTGGTCCTCACCGGCACCGCGCGCTCGACGCGGCTCGGCACGCTGATCCGGCAACTGGAACAGCGTCCCGAGGTCGTCGACTGCGCGGGGCCGCCGACGTGCCCGATGATCGCGGGGTGCCGCCTGCGCCATGCGCTGGCCCAGGCCACCGAGGCGTTCTATCGCGAGCTCGACCGGTTCACCGTGGCCGATCTCGTTGCGGGCTCGGCCGGGCAGCTGCTGCCGTTGCGCGCGCAGACAGCGCGGCGTCCGCCCGTCGAGGCCGAGGAGCCCTGATGACCGAACCCACCCGCGTCCACCCCGAACTCGCCGCGGCCCAGGCCGAGATCGTGCGGGCGACCCTCCCGGCGATCGGCGCCGCCGTCGACGAGATCACCACCGTCTTCTACCGGACGCTGTTCGGCAACCACCCCGACCTGTTGCGCGACCTGTTCAACCGCGGCAACCAGGCCCAGGGCAGCCAGCCGCGCGCGCTCGCCGCCTCGATCGCGATGTTCGCGACCTATCTCGTCGACCCCGCGCTCCCGCACCCGGCGGCGATGCTGCGCCGGATCGGGCACAAGCACGCCTCGCTCGGGATCACCGCCGATCAGTACCAGGTGGTGCACGACAATCTGTTCGCGGCCATCGTGGAGGTGCTCGGCGCCGAGGTGGTCACCGCGCCGGTCGCCGACGCGTGGGACCGGGTGTACTGGCTGATGGCCGATGCCCTGATCGACCTGGAGAAGCAGCTCTACACCGACGCGGGGGTGCAGCCCGGCCGGGTGTTCCGCGCCGTCACGGTGACCGAGCGCGTCGATGATCCGGCGGGCGTCGCCGTCTTCCGGGTCAGGGCCGTCGATCCGGCCGAGGAGCTGCCCGGATTCGTCGCGGGTCAGTACATCTCGGTGGGTGTCCGGCTATCCGACGGCGGACGCCAATTGCGTCAGTACAGCCTGATCGGCGCGGGCGGGGACGGCACGCTGTCGTTCGCGGTCAAGCCGGTCGCCGCGGCGGCGGGCTGCCCCGCCGGGGAGGTGTCGAGCTGGCTGCACGAGCAAGTCACGACCGGCGACACGCTCGAGATCTCGCTGCCCTTCGGCGATCTCACCATCGACCCCGATGCGGACACACCGCTGGTACTCATCTCGGCCGGTATCGGCGTCACGCCGATGGTGGGCATTCTCGAGCACCTCGCGGCCCGAGATCCGGGCAGGCCGGTGCAGGTGCTGCACGCCGATCGCCAGGCCGCGACGCACCCCTTGCGTGCCAGGGTGCTCGACCTCGCCGACCGCCTCGCGCGCGCCGAGGTCGCGTTCTGGTACACCGAGGGCGCCGAGGGCACCCACCGCGGCAGGCTGGATCTGTCGGCGGTGACGCTGCCCGGCGACGCCGAGATCTACGTGTGCGGCGGCGACGCGTTCCTCGATGGCGTCCGCGCGCAACTGGCCACGGCGGGCGTCCCGGCCGGGCAGGTGCACATCGAGCAGTTCACCCCCACCGACTGGCGTCGATGAGGGCGTCCGCCCCGGCCCGTCGGCCGGGGCGGACGGGAAGACGACACTGTCTTCCGCTACTCGTCCCGCCAGGTGACGACCTCGCTCAGCGGCGCACGGGCGGTCCGGTAGCTGTTGGCCGGATGATCGGCGGCGGCATAGCCGAACGAGATCCCGGCGAGGATCTTGCGGTCGGCGGGGATGTCGAAGTACCCGCGGATGAACCGGGAGCGGCCCGCCAGCGCGGCCTGCGGGACAGCGGCCAGCCCGAGACTGGCGGCCGCGAGCAGGAAGGTGCCGATGTAGAGGCCGCCGTCGACCGCGCCGTAGACGCCCTGTTCGGCGTCGGTGGTGACGATCGCGACGTGCGGTGCGCCGAAGAGCCGGAAGTTCTCGAAGGCCTGGCGCGCCGACGCCTCCCGATCGCCGCGTGCCACGCCGACAGCCTCGTACAGCTGCCAGCCGCTGGCGCGGCGCCGCTCGCGATATACCCCGGTGTAGGCGCCGGGTGGTGGGAACTCGAACTCGGCACCGTGGTCGGCCCCGTGCGCCGCCGAGTACTCGGCCAGCCCGGCACGGAACCGTTCGGTCCCGGCACCGCTCGTCACGATGACCTGCCACGGCTGGGTGTTGCACCACGACGCGGAGCGCTGCGCCAGGCTCAGCAGCCGTTCGATCACCGGCCGCGGCACCTCGCGCCGGTCGTAGGCGCGGCAACTCCAGCGGCTGGTCAGCAGCTCGGCCAGGTAGGCGGAACGATCCCCGTTCTGCGCGAGGGCAGGGGCCTCGGCCAGCGTGTCGGTGTGCTCGGTCATCCTCGATCCTCCACCGAGACCACGCCGGCGGCGATCAGGGCCTCGATCTGCTCGGCGGTGTACACCTCGGCGGCGACGGTCCGGCTGTCGGCACCGACGCGCGGTGCGGCGCCGGGACGATCGGGGCGTTCACCGTCGAACCGCCACGGCGGGCGCACCAGGGCGAGGCCGTCGTCCTGCGGCTCGACCATGCGCAGCCAGTCGACCTGTTCGTGGTCGACGTAGCCGGTCATCGACAGCACCGGCGCGAACGGGACGTCCTGCGCGGTGAGCGCCTTCTCCCATTCGGCGAAGGTGCGCCGCTCGAACTCCGCCTCGACGATCTCGGCCAGCTCGAAGTAGTGCGCCTCGCGCGGCCGGTACTCCGCGAAGCGCGGGTCCTCGGCCAGGTCCGGGCGGTCCATCGCCCGGCACAGCGACTGCCAGAACTTCTGCGACGAGGACAGGTGCACCGCGAGGAACTCCCCCGACGCGGTCTTCACACAGAAATTCTGCGCCTGCGGATGCCTGCTCTCGCGGGTCGGGTCGGCGCCCAGTTCGAAGGCCTGGGTGATCCCGTCGGTGGCGAGCACGCTGACGGCCTCCATGATCGAGGTCTCCACGTGCTGTGGTTCCCCGGTGCGCAGCCGGCCGACCAGCGCGGCCAGCACGCCCGCGGCGGTGCTCAGGCCGGTGACCAGGTCGGCACTCAGGCCACCGGTCAGCTGCGGCCTGCCCTCGTCGCCGAACAGGGAGTACAGGCCGCCGAAGGCGTGGCCGATGGTGTCGTAGGCGGGCCGGTCGGACAGCGGGCCGCCGTTGCCGAAGCCGGTCACCGAGCCGTAGACGATGTCAGGTCGCAGGGCCCGGCACTCCTCGGGGCCGAGACCCATGGCGGCCACCTTGCCGGGGCGCATGTTCTCGAGCACCACATCGAAGTGCGGCACCAGCGCCTTCACCAGGTCGACGCCCTCGGGACGCTTGAGATCCACCGCGAGACTGCGCTTGCCGGTGTTGTACTGACGGAAGTACGGGCTGCCGTCGTTCTGGTGGCGACGGAAATCCTCGCCGACGACGGGGCGCTCGATCTTCACCACTTCGGCGCCGAGCGCGCACAGCATCGACGTGGCGAACGGCAGCGCGATGTATCCCCCGATCTCGAGGATCCGGATGCCGTCGAGTGGCTTGTGCTGCATAGCCCTGTCTCCCTCTCTCACTGGCTCATATTATATATTATTACCGGACCATTCGTGGCGGCGGTCACATGGAGTGGATTACCGGCGACAGAAGATGAGCCAGGCGATCGCCATACCCGGGGAAGTGGTCCCCGACACAGCGAAGTCAGCCGGTGAGCTACGTTATATCATATAATTTACACGACTCCGGTCACAGACCATCGACGGCCCGACCCGTGGCACCGCCGCCGACCAGGTCTTTTCCGGTCGGCAACCATCGCCATAGAGAACGAGAAGGTCTCCTCAATGAGTGTTCAGACAGAGCTTTGGCAAGGACAGTTCGACAAGCTGTTCATCGGCGGCGCGTGGGTGGCTCCGGCCACCGACCGCACCTTCGAGGTCATCTCGCCCGCCACCGAAGCGGTGCTGGCCCGCGTAGCCGACGGAGCCGAAGCCGATATCGACGCCGCCGTCGCGGCCGCCAGGGCCGCGTTCGACCGCGGAGCGTGGCCGCGCCTGGAACTCGCCCAGCGGATCGCCGTGCTCACCCGCGTGAGCGAAGGGCTCGCCGCGCGCCAGGACGAGATCGCCCGGCTGATCAGCGCCGAGATGGGCTGCCCGATCACGCTGTCCACCAGGATGCAGTCGATGGGCACGCGGATGCTGCTCGACGCGTTCCTCGAGCTCGCGCCGCAGTACCAGTGGTCCGACATCCGCCGCTCGGTCACCGGCAACGCGCTGGTCACTCGCGAGCCGGTCGGTGTGGTGGCCGCGATCGTGCCGTGGAACGCCCCGCTGCAGATCGCGATCATCAAGCTCGCGCCCGCGCTGCTGGCCGGGTGCACCGTGGTGCTCAAGCCGTCACCGGAGACCGCGCTCTCGGCCTACCTGCTGGCCGAGATCTTCGAGCAGGCCGGGCTGCCCGCGGGCGTGCTCAATGTCGTGGTCGCCGGGCGCGAGGTCAGCGAGCACCTGGTGCGGCACCCCGGCATCGACAAGGTCTCGTTCACCGGATCCACCGCGGCGGGCCGCCGGATCGCCGCGATCTGTGGCGAGGACCTGCGCCGGGTCACCCTGGAGCTCGGTGGCAAGTCCGCGGCGGTGCTGCTCGACGACGCCGACCTCGACGCGGCCGTGCCGGTCATCCGCGCGCTCTCGCTGCGCAACAGCGGCCAGGTGTGCAGCAACAAGACCCGGATCGTGGTGGCCCGCTCGCTGCGCGACGACCTCTACGACCGGTTGCGCGACATGATCGGCTCGATGCCGGTCGGCGATCCGTTCGATCCGGCGACCGAGGTGGGCCCGCTGGTGAGCCGCGCGCAGCGGGACCGGGTCGAGGGCTACATCGCCGCGGCGCGGGACGCGGGCACCCAGGTGCTCGCCGGCGGCGGCAGGCCCGAGGGCCTGGACCGCGGCTGGTTCGTCCAGCCGACGATCTTCGCCGACGTCGACCCGAACGCCGCGATCGCCCAGGAGGAGGTCTTCGGTCCGGTGCTGACCGTGCACACCTTCGACACCGAGGCCGAGGCCATCGAGATCGCCAACAACTCGAACTACGGCCTCAACGGCTCGGTGTTCGCCGCCGACCCGGCGCGCGCCCTGGCCGTGGCCCGCCATATCCGCACCGGCACCGTCGAACTCAACGGCACCCCCGCCGGCTTCTTCGCGCCGATCGGCGGATTCAAGAACAGCGGCATCGGCCGCGAGGCCGGGATCGAGGGCTTCGACGCCTATGTCGAGCTCAAGTCCTACGGCCTGCCGCAGCCGCTGCTGGACACCCTGGCCTGACACAGACACCCGAAAGGTTCTCCATGTCTTCCCTTCCCCCGCTCGAGACCGCCGTCGCCCGGCTGGTCACCGAGCTCGACTACGACTCGATCCCGGCCGACGCGCTCGCGGGCGCGCGGCGGTTGATGCAGGACCAGCTGGCCCTGCAGATCGGCAGCGCCTCGCTGGACTGGAGCCGCGCCACGCTCGAGCTGACCAAGGCGTCGCACGCTCCCGGATCAGCCCACGTCACCGCCTCGGGTGACGAGATGAGCGCCGCCGACGCGGCGTTCGTCAACGCCACCTACGGACACGGCTTCGAGTACGACGACGCCCACCGGTCCAGCTCCAGCCATCCCGGCAGCGCGGTCGTCTCGGCCGCCATCGCGGTCGGCGAGGAGCTGGGCTCCTCGATGGCCGAGGTGATCACCGGCATCGTCGCCGGCTACGAGGTCTACACCCGGATCGGCATCCTGGCCGCGCCGCAGCTGCTCGAGCGCGGTTTCCATCCGCACGGTCTGCTCTCGACGTTCGGCGCCGCCGCAGTGGTCGCCAAGATGCGCGGGTTCGATCTCGAGCGCACCGCGCACGCGCTGTCGATCGCGATGAGCCACAGCGCGGGCACCACCGAGTACACGTCCTCGGGCGGTTCGGTGAAGCGCCTGCACTCGGGTATCGGCACCCGCAACGGCATTCGCGCCGCCGAGATGGCCGCGGCGGGGATCACCGGGCCGACCACGTTCCTCAGCGGCCGCAAGGGCTTCTACCGCAGCTTCGTCGGCCGACCGGTCGACGACGCGGCGGCCGCCGCGCTGTTCGCTCCGGACGCGACATTCGAGATCACCCGGGTGTGGATCAAGCCGTACTGCTGCTGCGGGATCAACCACGCCTACATCGACGGCGCCCAGCAGCTGACCGCGCGGGCGGGCGAGATCGACACCATCCGCCTCGGCATCCAGTCCGGCGGCGACGTGGTGATCGGCAACCAGAACGCCAACGCCTACGCCCCGCAGATCATCGAGCACCTGCAGTACAGCCTGCCGTTCCAGTTCGCGCTGGCGATCCTGGGCCGCGGCAACGGCTTCCGCACCCACCACGACTACATGGCCGGGCGTCTCGACCTGAGCGCGGGCAGCGAGGTCGCGACCATGGCCCGCCGGGTGAAGATCGAGGTCGACCCCGCCCTCGATGCCGAATACCCCGGCCGCTGGATCGCCGACATCACGGTCACCTACCGCGACGGCAGCACCGGTCACGTGTTCGTGGACAACCCGCGCGGCACCGCCGAGAACCCGATGTCGCAGGCCGACCTGGACGCCAAGTTCCGCGAGCTCACCGTCACCGACCTGGGCGCCGAGCGCAGCGAAGCCCTGTTGCGGGCCATCACGGCGGGCGATCCGGCCACCCCGGCCACCGATTTCGCCGCACTCCTGCGCGTCTGATCCACCACGAAACCCCTTCGGACCCGAACCGCCCAGCGCGATTCGGGTCCGCAGGGGTTCGTCATTCGTCGATCGAGGTGTTCACCCGCCGATTCAGGGCAGCAGGTACAGGCGTTCGTTCGGCAACCTGGGCAGCCCGGCGCAGGGCCCGAACGCGACCGAGACGGTGCACGGACGACAACCGGCCGCCATGTCCTGAACGAAGACGAGCGCGGCCGTGAGACAGGCGGCGAATTCCATCCGGACGGTGGCGAACTGGACCATCAGGCGGATGTCGGGTTCCTCCGGCAGCGGCGATCGCTTCATCGTTCCTCGCTCGGATCGGGGAGAAATGACCGTGCCCCGGCGGGCCTGTTCGGTTCGCCGGGGCACAGTCGTTGCCTGAACGGGTGTTTCAGGCGGTCTCGAAGGTGGCGGCCATGCCCTGGCCACCACCGATGCACATGGTCGCGAGGCCGCGACCGCCGCCGCGGCGACGCAGTTCGTGCAGCAGCGTGGTCACCATGCGGACGCCGGTGGCGCCGATCGGGTGGCCCAGCGAGATGCCCGAACCGTTGACATTGAGCTTGTCGTGATCACGCCAGCCCCAGCCCTCCAGCACCGCCAGCACCTGCACCGCGAACGCCTCGTTGACCTCGACGAGGTCCATCGAGTCCAGCAGCGCCGTGGTCTCGGTGCCCAGGCGTGCGGCGAGTTTCGCGACGGCGGGCACCGGACCGATGCCCATGCGCGAGGGCTCGCACCCCGCGGCGGCCCAGCCGGTGAGGAACCCGATCGGCTCCAGGCCGAGGGCGTCGAGCTGATCTTCGGCGACGACGAGAAGCCCGGCGGCGGCGTCGTTCTGCTGGCTGGAGTTGCCCGCGGTGACGGTGCCGCCGGGGGTGAGGGTGCGCAGCTTCGCGAGCGTCTGCGGGGTGGATTCCGGGCGGATGCCCTCGTCGGCGGCGAAGACGATCGGGTCGCCCTTGCGCTGCGGCACGGTCACCGGCACCACCTCGTCGGCGAAGCGGCCCTCGGCCCACGCCGCGGCGGCTCGCTGGTGACTGCGCGCGGCGAAGTCGTCGGCTTCCTCGCGCATCAGGCCGTAGTCCTGGGCCAGGTTCTCGGCGGTCTCGATCATCCCGGAGATCTTGCCGAAGCGGGCTTCCGGCTGGGATCGCTCGCGGCCCCGGTCGAGCCGGTCGAACAGCTGCACGGTGCCCGCCCGCGCGCCCCAGCGCGCGGTGGTGGAGTAGTACTCGATACGGCTCATCGACTCGACGCCGCCGGCCAGCACGACATCGGCCGCGCCGGTCTGCACCATCATCGCCGAGGTCGCCAGGGCCTGCAGGCCACCACCGCAGCGGCGGTCGAGCTGCATGCCGGGCACGGTGATCGGCAGTCCGGCGTGCAGGGCCAGCCAGCGGCCGACGCACGGGACCTCGGAGCTGGCGTAGGATTGGGCGAAGACGACGTCGTCGATGCGTTCGGGATCGATGCCCGAGCGTTCGACCACGGCGCGCACCACGGTGGCGCCCAGGTCCTCGACCGGGACATCACGCAGCGAGCCGCCGAAGGTGCCGACGGGAGTGCGGATGGGCGCGACGATCGCGGCCCTGCGCAGGGTGGACATCCGAATGGCTCCGATCAGATCGCGTTGCGCGCGATCAACTGTGCGGCGATGACATTGCGCTGGATCTCGTTGGTGCCCTCACCGACGATCATCAGCGGCGCGTCGCGGAAGTACCGCTCCACGTCGTATTCCTTGGAGTAGCCGTAGCCACCGTGGACGCGGATCGCGTCGAGCGCGATCTGCATCGCGGTCTCGGAGGCGAACAGCTTGGCCATGCCCGCCTCCATATCGGCGCGCTCCCCCGCGTCCAGTTTCTGGGCCGCGTCGAGGGTGAGCAGGCGGGCGGCACGCTGCTTGGTCGCCATGTCGGCCAACAGGTTTCCGATGGACTGGTGCTTCCAGATCGGCTTGCCGAAGGACTGCCGTTCCTGCGCGTAGCGCACGGCGGCGTCGAGCGCGGCCTGGCCGACGCCCAGCGCGCGCGAGGCCACCTGGATGCGCCCGACCTCGAGCCCGCGCATCATCTGCGCCCAGCCCTGGTTCGGCACGCCACCGAGAATCGCGTCGTCGCCGACTTTGCGCCCGTCGAAGACCAGCTCGCAGGCCTCGACGCCGCGGTAGCCGAGCTTGGGCAGCTTCTTGGAGATGATCATCCCGTCACCGGGTTCGACCAGGATCACGCTCATGCCCTGGTGCGCGGGCTTCGCGTCCTTGTCGGTGAGGCAGAGCAGGCCGATCAGGCCGGAGTGCGCGGCATTGGAGATCCAGGTCTTGGAGCCCGAGATCGACCACTGGTCGCCGTCGCGGACCGCGACGGTCCGCATCGCCTGCAGGTCGCTGCCGCCGCCGGGTTCGGTCAGCGCCATGGTGGCGCGGATCGCGCCCTCGGCCATCTTCGGCAGGTACCTCTGCTTCTGCTCGTCGGTGCCGAAAGTCTTGATCAGGTAGGTGATCACGGAGTGGCCGCCGATCGCGCCCGCCAGGCTCATCCAGCCGCGCGCCAGCTGCTCGGTGACCGCGGCGAAACAGGCGGTGCTCACGTCGACACCGCCGTACTCGGCGGGCGCGAGCAGCCCGAAGAACCCGAGCTTCTTCATCTCCTCGATGAATTCCTCGGGATAGATATCGTCCTCTTCGAATTCGCGAACCCGGTCCTTGACCCGCTGATCGACGAATTCCGCGACCAGGTCGACCATCTGCTGCTCGTCGGCCGTGAGACTCATGCCTACCTGCCACCTTCCCATAGTTTGTACTTAAAATATTATATCACTGCCAGAAGCCGCGGGAATCGAGCATTTCCACCGCCCGGTTCCCGCCGTGCTGGAAGTGTTCCTCGGTGGCCTGCCTGGCCAGCGGCGCCGAGCGGGCGCGCAGCGCGGCGACGATCTCGCGATGGTCGCGGTCCGCGGTCTCCGGCCAGTCGTCGTGTGCCTCGTAGAAGCCGTGCGGTCCCGCGCTGCCGAGCACCTTGAGCTCGGAGATCAGGCGGCGAGATCCGGAGGCGCGGTTGATCTCTCGATGAAACGCGAAGTTCAGCGCCTCCCGCTCCGCGCTGGCGGCGGACTCCTCCATCCGGCGCAGGATGACGTCGAGCCGGTCCAGCGTGGCATCCGGGATCCGGGTGGCCGCCCGTGCGGCGGCCAGCCCGGACACCACGCCGAGCAGCCAGTAGTGATCGCGCACGTCGTCGCGGCTCATCGGGGCGACGTAGGCCCCGCGCCGCGGCGGCATGTCGACCACGCCCTCCACATCGAGGGCGATCAGCGCCTCGCGCACCGGCAGCTTGCTGATGTCGAGCGACTCGGCGATCTCGCTCTGGTCGATCTTGTCGCCCGGACGCAGCTCGCCGGCGAAGATCCGCCGCCGGATCTCCTGTGCCGCGGTGCTCTTCAGGCTCAGCGCGGGCCCGATGCGCGGGGCGCCGTCATACATCGGCGGACTCGGGCGCGAATTCGGCGCGGAGCGCGGCGGTGTCGGCGCCCAGTGCCGGGACCGATCCGTGCACGGCGGGCCAGTCGAGCGCGGTCCCCGGCGGCAGCAGGGCGGGCACCGGCCCGGAGGGCGTGCCGATCTCGCGCCAGCGTCCGCGATCACGCAGCTGCGGATGCTCGGCGAGCTCCCGCACGCCGTTGAGCCGGGCATTGCCGATGCCCGCCGCATCGGCGGCGGCCTGGATCTCGGCGAGGGTGCGCTCGGCGCACCACTTCCCCACCGCCGCATCGAGTTCCGCGCGGCAGGCGACGCGGTCGTCGTTGTGCGCGTAGCGCGCGTCCGCCGCGAGATCCGGTCGGTCCATCAGCTCGGTGAGCCTGCGCCACTCGCGATCGCTGGTCGTGCCGAGCACCGCGACCTGCCCGTCGGCGGTCGGATAGGACCCGTAGGGCGCGATCATCGGCGAGCCCATGCCCACCGGCAGGGGTTCGGTTCCGGTGTGCAGGAATTGGTTGAGCGCGAAGCCCATCATCTCCGACACCACGTCGAGCATGGCGACCGGCACGATCGCGCCGCGCCCGGTGCGTTCGCGGTCGTAGAGCGCGGCAAGCACCGCCGAATAGGAGTACAGCGCCGTGCCGATATCGGCCACGGGGATACCGGGTTTCGCCGGGTGCCCCGGCGTGCCGGTGATGGTGCACGACCCCGCCTCGGCCTGGACGAGCAGGTCGTAGGCGCGTTTGTGGTCGAACGGACCGCCGCGGCCGTAGCCGGAGATGTCGACGATGATCAGCCGGGGGTAGCGGCGCGCGAGTTCCCCGACACCGAGCCCGAGGCGGTCCAGTGCACCGGGGCCTAGGTTGCTCACCAGCACGTCGGCGCCGCCGAGCATGCGTTCGAGCAGGGCGAGGTCCTCGGCCTCGCGCAGGTCGAGCGCCGCGGACTCCTTGCCGTGGTTGAGCCAGGTGAAGTGCGCCGACAGGCCACCGACCACGGTGTCGTAGTGCCGGGTCGAGTCGCCCGAGCCCGGTTGTTCGATCTTGATCACCCGGGCCCCGAGATCGGCGAGATGACGGGTGCACAGCGGGGCGGCGATGGCCTGCTCCAGGCCGATCACCGTCACCCCGGCCAGCGGGCCGTGCGCGCGTTCGGTGCTCATGCGAACTTCGGCTCCCGCTTCTCCCGGTGCGAGCCGACGCCCTCGGCGACATCGGGGCCGCCGAAGTGGTAGAACTCCAGGCCCAGCGAGGCGTCGAAGATCGGCATCGCCTGGCGATACCAGCCGTTGAGCGCCATCTTGGTGCCCTGGATGCCCGCCCGCGACCCCGCGGCCAGCTTCCGCGCGATCTCCATCGCCCGGTCCTGGACCTGGTCGTCGTCGACGCACAGCGAGACCATGCCGATGCGCTCGGCCTCCTCGCCGGTCAGCACCTCGTTGGTGAGCAGGTGGTACTTGGCCTTGGCCATCGAGGTGAGCAGCGGCCAGCAGATGGCCGCGTGATCGCCGGCCGCGACGCCGAGGCGGACGTGCCCGTCGACGATCTTGGCCCGGCGCCCCGCCACCGAGATGTCGGCGAGCAGCGCCGCCACCAGGCCCGCGCCCGCGGCCGGTCCGTTGATCGCGGAGATGATCGGCTGGGGCACCTCGATGATGTTGCGCACCAGATCCCGCGCCTCGCGCATCACCCTGGTGCGCGCGGCGTAGTCGCCGATCATGTCCTCGACCAGGTCGAAACTGCCGCCCGCGGAGAACGCCCGCTCGCCGGCGCCACGGATGAGCACCGCGCGCACGGTCTCGTCGAGGGCGATCACCGGCCAGACATCGGCCAGGTGCCGATGGGCCTCGGCCCCGACCGAATTCAGGTTCGGGCCGTCCAGGACGATGCGCAGCACGCCCTCGGACGGGCGGTCGATCGTCAACGCCGAGAAGTCCTCGTAGCCGGGCACGTGTCGTCCTTTCATTCGCTGACCGGCACCGCGTCGGTGCCGGTGGGGGTCGCGGTCCTCGCCCACCGCGCGAGGAGCTCGTCGAGGTCGCCGATCCCGGCAGGCGGCACCGAGGGCACGCGGGCGGGTGTCCGGTCGAACCGCGGCGCGGGCGCCGGGTGCAGGACACCCGAAACCCGTTCGAACACGCCACGTTCGACATTGTGCGGGTCCTCGGCGGCCTCGTCGAAGGTGAGCACCGGCGACACGCAGGCGTCGGTGCCCTGATAGACCTGCCACCACTCGTCGCGGGTGCGCCGCGCCACCGCGTCGGCGATGAGCTCGCGCAGGCGCGGCCACTCGGCCCGGTCGTCCTGGCCGGGCCAGTCGGTGGTGTCGACCCCGAGCCGGTCGAGGAACTGCCGGTAGAAGTCGGGCTCGAGCGCGCCCACCGCCAGGTAGCGGCCGTCGGCGCACCGGTAGGTGTCGTAGAACGGGGCGCCCGAGTCGAGGAAGTTCGTCCCCGGTTCGTCGGAATACAGCCCGGCCGCGCGCAGGCCCTGCAACTTCGCGGTGAGCACCGCGACACCGTCGACCATGGCCGCGTCGATCACCTGGCCCCGGCCGGTGCGCCCGGCTTCGACCAGCGCGCAGGCGATTCCGAAGGCGCCGATCGCGCCGCCGCCCGCGTAGTCGCCGAGCAGGTTGATCGGCGGGCGCGGCGCACCGCCCGCGGCCGCGAGCGCGTGCAGGGCGCCGGACTGGGCGACATAGTTGATGTCGTGTCCGGCGTCCTGCGCCCGCGGCCCGCGCTGCCCGTAGCCGGTGAGCCGGACGTAGACCAGGCGGGGATTGCGCGCGGTGACCTCGTCCGGACCCAGCCCCAACCGCTCGGTGACACCGGGGCGATAGCCCTCGATGAACACCTCGGCCGCGGCGGCCAGCCGCAGCACGGCTGCGCGACCCGCCGGGTCCTTCAGATCCACCGCCACCGACCCGACCCCGCGGTTGACCACATCGGTCTCCTCGGTCAGGCCGACGGTCTGGCTCAGTTCCCGCGCCGAGCGGTGCGGCGGCCGCACCACCCGGACGACGTCGGCGCCCATGTCGGCCAGCAGCATCGAGACATAGGGCACCGGCCCCATGCCCGCCAGCACGACCACGCGCACGCCCGCCAATGGTCCCGTCATGTGTGCGAATCCCTCTCAGTAGGAACGGGGCAGGCCGAGCACCTGCTGGGAGATGTAGTTGCGCACCATCTCCTGCGAGAACGGGGCGTTGCGCAGCAGCCGCACCTCCCGCCACAGCCGCTCGATGTGGTACTCCTTCGCGTAGGCGTAGCCACCCAGCGTCGAGAACGCCCGATCGCAGGCCTCGAAACCGGCTTCGGCGCCGAGGTACTTGGCGGCGGCCGCTTCCGGACCGCACGGCAGACCCGCGTCGAACAGTTCCGCGGCCCGCATGACCATGCCCTCGGCGGCCTCCAACCGGATCCAGGAGTCGGCCAGCGGATGCGCGACGGCCTGGTTCTGGCCGATCGGACGGTCGAACACCACCCGGTTCTTGGCGTATTCGGCGCCGATCTCGAGCGCGGCCCGGCCCAGGCCGATGCCCTCCATGCCGACCACGATCCGCTCGGGATTGAGGCCGTCGAGCAGGTAGTAGAAGCCCTTGTCGACCTCGCCGACGAGCCGGTCGTCGGCCACCTCGAGGTTGTCGATGAACAGCTCGTTGGTGTCGATCGCGGCGCGGCCGAGCTTGTCGATCTCGCGCACGGTGACCCGGCTGCGATCCATGTCGGCCAGGAACAGCGACATGCCCCACAGCGGCTTGTCCTCGCGGCGCGGCGAGGTGCGCGCCAGCAGCAGGATCTTGTGCGCGTTCTGGGCGTTGGTGATGAACACCTTCTGCCCGTTGATCACCCAGCCGCCGTCGACCTTGGTGGCCTTGGTCTTGATCCGCGACGTATCCACGCCCGCGGTGGGTTCGGTGACACCGAAGGCCATCAGCAGATCACCCGAGGCGAGCTGGGGCAGGTACTCGCGCTTCATCGCCTCCGAGCCGTACTTCACGATCGGGGCGGGCGGGAAGGCGTAGAAGTGGATCGCCGAACCGCCGCTCATGCCCGCGCCGGAGGCCGAGATCTCGCCCAGCATGACCGCGGCTTCCTTGAGCCCGAGACCGATGCCGCCGTATTCCTCGGGGATCATCGCGCCGAGCCAGCCGCCCGCGGCGAAGGCCTTCACGAATTCCCAGGGGTACTCGTGCTTGTTGTCCTTCTCCAGCCAGTAGTTGTTGTCGAACTTGCGGGCGAGCTCGCGCGTCGCCTGCCGGACGACTTCGACGTTGTCGTCGGTGCCGGTAGCGGAGGTCATGTACTACTCCTGTTCGTCGCCCGCGGACACGGGGATCGCTTCGAGTGGGGTGGTGGGGTCGAGGGAGGACATGTCCCCGGTCGGCGCCCCGAGATACCGGGACCGAATCGCGCGGCGCATGATCTTGCCGTTCTTGGTCTTGGGCAGGCTCGCCACGACGACGAGGGTCGGCGCGAACGAGCGCCCCGCGTTGCCGGTCGCGGTGTCCTGCAGGTCGTCCGGCGTCGCGCCCGCAGCCCGCAGCACCGCGAAGGCGACCGCGCGCTGCCCGCGCAGCTCGTCGGGGACGCCGATCACGGCGACCTCGGCGATCCGGCCGTCGCGCAGTAGCGCCGCCTCGATCTCGGCGGGCCCGACCCGGCGGCCGGACAGTTTGATGGTGTCGTCGGAGCGGCCGTGGATGCGCCACATCCCGGTGTCGTCGACGCTGGCCAGGTCGCCGTGCACCCAGACCCCGTCCCACTGGTTCCAGTAGGTCTCGAGGTAGCGGTCGCGGTCCTGCCAGAACGCGTGCGTCATGCCGGGGAAGGTGTTGCGCACCACCAGTTCTCCGATGTCACCGGCGACCGGCGTGCCGTCCTCACCGAACACCGCGGCGTCCACGCCCGGCAGCGCGCCGGTGAACGCGGCCGCCTCGGCGGGCAGGAACGGATAGCCGATCAGGATGCCGCCGCCGACCTCGGTGCCGCCGCTGTAGTTGACGATCGGGCGCCGCCCGCCGCCGATCTCCCCGAACAGCCACCACCAGGTGGGCTCGTCCCACGCCTCGCCGGTGGAGACGAAGGTGCGCAGGCTGGGCAGCTCCGGCGCGACGGAGCCCGCCGCCTTCAGCGCCCGCGCCGCCGTCGGCGCGATACCGGCGACGGTGACGCCGTTGCGCTCGACGATCTCCCACATGCGATCCGCGGTCGGGTGCGTCGGCAGGCCCTCGATCATCACGATGGTGGCGCCGAGCTGCAGCGGTCCGGTCATCAGCATGGGGCCGACCAGCCAGCCCAGATCGGTGATCCAGGAGACCACGTCCCCGGCGTGCACATCGAAGCCGTAGGCGAAGTCGACCGCCGTCTTCACGGCGAAACCGCCGTGCGAGTGGACGATTCCCTTCGGGCGGCCGGTGGTGCCGGAGGTGTAGACGATGGTCAGCGGATCGTTGGCCTCGGTGTCGGCGGTCGGCACCGGTGCCGGATCGGCGGCGAGTTCGTCGTAGTAGACATCGCGTCCCGCGCGCATCGGCACATCGGTGCCCAGGTGCCGGACGACCACCACCGAGCGCACGGTCGGCGCCGCAGCCAGCGCCGCGTCGGCGGTGGCCTTGAGCTCGACCCGCTTGCCGCGCCGGGTGGTGCCGTCGGCGGTCACCAGCAGCACCGCCTCCGAGTCCTGCAGCCGGGTGGCCAAGGCGTCGGGGGCGTAGCCGCTGAAGGTCGGCACCGAGACCGCGCCGATCATGGCGACGGCCAGGAATGCCACCGCCGCTTCGGGCACCACCGGCATGAACAGCACCACCCGATCGCCGCGCCGCACACCCAGTGCGGTGAGGTTGGCGGCGAAACGCCGGACCTCGGCGTCGAGTTCGGCGAACGTCAGCGTCCGGCGCAGGCCCTCGTCGCCCTCGTAGACGACGGCGGTCCGGTCCGCGGCCGCGCCCTTGGCGTGCCGGTGCGCCGTGAGCTGGGCGATATTGATCCGCCCGCCCGGGAACCAGCGCGGGAACGGCTTGCCGTCCGTGTCGTCGAGCACCCGCTCGAACGGGACGGTGAAGTCGATCCCCAGGTCGGCCACCGCGGCCCGCCAGAACCATTCGGGGTCCTCGATCGCGCGCTGGTTCAGTTCGGCCACCGCGGCGGCGTCGGCGCCCAGCTCCCAGGCGCGCATCGCCGCGAGCAGCCTGCTGCGCTCACGTATCCGCTCGTCCGGCACCCACGCGGGCCCGGCGACGGACGCAACGTCCACCATGACGTGTCCTCCTCGTTGATGGTGCGTCGACGTGGGTCAGGCCTGCTCGGCCGGGCGCTTCATCATCAGGCCCACCCGCAGCGCGTCACAGACGATCTCGTCGCGCTGGTTGATGCCCAGGTGGCGGAACGTCACGATTCCGGAATCGGTGCGGCTCTTGGATTCCCGGCGCGCCTCGATCTCGGTCCGCACATGGATGGTGTCGCCGTGGAAGACCGGCTTGGGGAACTTGATCTGCTCGAAGCCCAGGTTGCCCAGGGTGGTCCCCTGGGTGGTCTCGGGGACGGTGATGCCCGAGACGAGACCGAGGATGAACAGGCTGTTCACCAGGCGCTGCCCGTAGATGGAGTTCTTGCTGTACTCGGCGTCGAGGTGCAGGGGCGCCAGGTTCAGCGTCATGACGCTGAAGAAGGTGTTGTCGGCCTCGGTGACCGTGCGGCGGGTCGGATGGTCGATGACCAACCCGGGTTCGAGCTCCTCGAAGTACAGGCCCGGCATGTGCACATCCCTTCAAATATATTATGTACTGAGTACCGACGGAGGGATCGTAGCTCGCCCTCACCGGTTATCGTATATTATATCATCATATATTATATCTAGATCCCGTGAGAAGGAGCCGAGAGTGTCCGAACTCAGTGCCGAGGACTTCGAGCCGATCCTGGCCCATGTCCGCACGTTCATCCGCACCAAGGTGGTGCCTCGCGAGCAGGAGATCCTCGACACCGACGCCATCCCGGACGACATCCGCCGGGCCGCGGCGGAGCTGGGTCTGTTCGGCTACGCCATCCCGCAGCAGTGGGGCGGGCTCGGCGTCGACCTCACCCAGGACGTCGAGCTGGCGATGGAGTTCGGCTACACCTCGCTGTCGCTGCGTTCGCTGTTCGGCACGAACAACGGCATCGCCGGCCAGGTGCTGGTGAACTACGGCACCGACGAGCAGAAGAAGCAGTGGCTCGAGCGGATCGCCGCGGGCGAGGTGCTGGCCTCCTTCGCGCTCACCGAGCCCGGCGCCGGATCCAACCCGGCCGGATTGCGCACGCGCGCACGGCGTGACGGTGACGACTGGGTCATCGACGGCCAGAAGCGCTTCATCACCAACGCCCCGCTCGCGGATCTGTTCGTCACCTTCGCCCGCACCGCCGAGCCCGGCCCGGACGGCCCCGGCATCGCGGTCTTCCTGGTGCCCGCCGACACGCCGGGCGTGCTCGTCGGCCCCAAGGACAAGAAGATGGGCCAGGAGGGCGCCTGGACCGCCGATGTCACCTTCACCGATGTCCGCGTGCCCGCCGACGCGCTCGTCGGCGGCGCGGAGGACGTCGGCTACAAGGCCGCGATGGCCTCGCTCTCGCGCGGTCGCGTGCACATCGCCGCGCTGGCCGTCGGCACCGCCCAGCGCGCGCTCGACGAATCGGTCGCCTACGCTGCGACGGTGACCCAGGGCGGCACCCCGATCGGTGACTTCCAGCTGGTCCAGGCCATGCTGGCCGACATGCAGACCGGCGTCATGGCCGGTCGCGCGCTGGTGCGTGAGGCCGCGGCCAAGTACGTCTCCGGCGAGGATCGGCGGATCTCGCCCTCGGTGGCCAAGCTGTTCTGCACCGAGATGGTCGGCCGGGTCGCCGACAACGCGGTGCAGATCCACGGCGGCAGCGGCTATATGCGCGAGGTCACCGTCGAGCACATCTATCGCGACGTCCGGCTGCTGCGCCTCTACGAGGGCACCAGTGAGATCCAGCGGCTGATCATCGGTGGCGGGCTCGTGCGCGAAGCGAAGAAGCGCGCGTGAGGACGAGTACCGCCGTCGACCTGGCGACCCGGGTCCGCACGGCCGCCACCCTGCTGTTCGTCCCCGCCGATCGTCCCGAACGCTTCGCCAAGGCCACCGCCGCGAACCCGGGACTGGTGGTCCTCGACCTGGAGGACGCCGTCGCGCCCGCGGCCAAGGACGCCGCGCGCGACAACGCCGTCGCCTGGATCACGGCGGGCAACGAATGCGCCGTCCGGATCAACGCGGCCGGGACCCGCTGGCACGACGACGATCTGGCCGCGCTGGCGCCGCTGCACTGCGCGGTGATGTTGCCCAAGGCCGAGATCGGCGTTCTCCCAGCTGTCCTCGCGACCCTCGCCCCGGGCTCGCCCCTCGGCGATGTCGACACCCCGGCGCCGCTGATCGCCCTGATCGAAACCGCCGCGGGCGTGGTGCATGCCGCGGCCGTCGCGGCCACCGACGGGGTGGACCGGCTCGCGATCGGCACCTTCGATCTCGCCGCCGAGATCGGTGTCGATCCCGCCGACCGCGACGCACTGGCCGGTACCCGGCACGCGGTGGTCCTGGCATCCGCCGCGGCCGGGCTGCCCGGTCCGATCGACGGCGTCACCGGGGTGGTCGACGACGCCGACCTCGTCCACGACGACGCCACCTACGGCCGCCGGCTCGGCTGCACCGGCAAGCTCTGCATCCATCCGCGCCAGCTCGACCCGGTGACGACCGCCTTCCGGCCCACCGAGCGTGAACACGCTTGGGCGAGAAAGATTCTCGACGCGACCACCGGGACCTCCGGTGTCGCCGTCGTCGACGGCGCCATGGTCGACAAGCCCGTGGTCGACCGCGCCCGCCGCATCCTGGCGCAGCTCGCCACCACCACCGACAGTAAGGAACTGCCATGACCGGACCACTGCTCGCCGACAAGACCGCCGTCGTCACCGGTGCCGCCCAGGGCATCGGGTACGCCATCGCCGAACGGTTCATCGCCGAGGGCGCCCGCGTCGTCGTCGGTGACATCGACGGCGCGGCGGCCGAGGCCGCCGCCGAGAAGCTGGGCGGCACGGCCGTGGCGCGCGGCGTGCGCTGCGACGTCACCAGCGCCGCGGACGTCCAGGCGCTACTCGACGCCGCGGCGCAGTCCTTCTCCCCCGTCGACGTCATGATCAACAACGCGGGCATCACCCGCGACGCGACCATGCGCAAGATGACCGAGGACGACTTCGACCAGGTCATCAACGTGCACCTCAAGGGCACCTGGAACGGCACCCGGCTGGCGGGCGCGGTGATGCGCGAACGCGGCAGCGGCGCCATCGTCAACATGTCCTCGCTCTCGGGCAAGATCGGCCTGCCCGGCCAGACCAACTACTCTGCCGCCAAGGCCGGCATCGTCGGCCTGTCCAAGGCCGCCGCGAAGGAGCTCGCGCACCTGGGCGTCCGGGTCAACGCCATCCAGCCCGGCCTCATCCGCACGGCCATGACCGAGGCCATGCCGCAGAAGGTGTGGGACCAGAAGATGAGCGAGATCCCGCTGGGCCGCGCCGGCGAGGTCGACGAGATCGCCTCGGTGGCACTGTTTCTCGCCTCCGACCTGTCCTCGTACATGACCGGCACCGTGCTCGAGGTGACCGGCGGGCGGTTCATGTGACCGAGTCCGCCTGGGAACCCCACCTCGAGACCAGCACCGAACTCCTCGACCCCGCCCCTGTCGCCACGCTCGCCGCGCTGCTCGACGACGGGCTGCCCACCCCGGAGCCGGGTGACCCGCTGCCGCCGCTGTGGCACTGGGTCGCTCTGCCGCGCTGGGCCGCCTCGGGCGTCCTCGGCGCCGACGGGCACCCGCGCCGCGGCTCGTTCCTGCCGCCGGTCGCGCTGCCGCGGCGGATGTTCGCCGGTGGGGAGATCCGTTTCCACGCACCGCTGCTCGTCGGCAGCACGATCCGGCGCGAGGCGGAGGTGGTCTCGGTGACCGAGAAGAGCGGCCGCTCCGGCGCGCTGGTCGTGGTCAAAGTCCAGATCCGGTTGTTCGACCACACCGGCGCCCTCGCGATCGAGGAGTCGCAGAACCTGATCTACCGCGAGGCGGCACCGGCACCCGCCGCGTCCGCCGCCGTTCCGGCCGCGGACGTGGTTCCCGGGGCGCCCCTGCACCGGACCGCGGACGATGCCTGGGAGCTGCGGACCGATCCGTCACTGCTGGCCCGGTTCTCCGCGGCGACCGCGAATGCCCATCGCATCCACTACGACTGGCCCTACGCCACCGGCGTGGAGGGTTATCCGGGACTCGTCGTGCACGGCCCACTCCAGGCCATCGCGCTGGCCGAGATCCATCGGCTGATGGGTGGGGCGCCGGTGCGCGAGCTCCGGCACCGGGGCCGGGCGCCGCTGTTCTGCGGTCAGCCCGCGCGGCTGCTCGCCACCACCGTGCCGGACGGCGTCGCCCTCGAATTGTTCGGTCCCGGTGGCGAGTCCGCCGGACCCAATGCCACCGTCGACCTCACCGTCTAGCCAGGAGCTTCTCGTGACCCGCGTTTTCAGCACCCTCGACGATGTTCGCGCCGCGGTGGGCGAGCCGATCGGCCCGAGCGCACCGTTTGTCGTCGACCAGGCCAGGATCACCGCGTTCGCCGTCGTCACCGACGACGAGCAGTGGATCCACGTCGATCCGCAGCGCGCCGCCGACGGACCCTACGGCGACACCATCGCGCACGGCTATCTCACGCTGTCGTTGATCTCGCACTTCCGCCCGGAACTGCTGGACTTCACCTTCGGCTCGGCCCGGGTCAACTACGGCGTCAACAAGGTTCGCTTCCCGGCACCGCTGCGCGTCGGGTCGCAGTTGCGGGCGACCGTCACGATCACCGACGTCACCGCATCCCCGGCGGGCGCGCTGGTGACCGCGAAGTACGTGCTCGACGGCGGCGAGACCAAACCGGCCTGCGTCGCCGAGACCGTCGTGCTGATCGTCGACTGATCCGCGCGCACGAAAAACGGGGGGTGGCCGCGGCCACCCCCCGTTTCGCTGTCGGTCCTACGCGTTGGCCGACACCGCGTCCGCCAGCGCGATGACGCCCTCCGCGGTCTTCGCGTGCGCGAGATCGATGTGCTGGCCCTCGAAGTCGACCGCGGCGCTGCCCGCCGCCTCGGCCTCCTGGTACGCCACGATCATCCGCCGGTAGAAGTCGACGGTCTCCGGCGAGGGCGAGAACACCTCGTTGGCGATCGCCACGTGCGACGGGTGGATGGCCACCAGTCCGCGATAGCCCAGCTGCCGGTTGTCCAGGCAGAAGCGCCGCGCGCCGTCGAGATCCTTGATGTCCTGCCACACGCCCGCGACCGGGTGGTGCAGCCCGTTCGAGCGCGCCGCCAGGATGATCCGGCTGCGCAGGTACAGCGTCTCCAGCCCGCCGGGCGTGAACTCGAAGCCGAGTTCCCGGCCGACATCGGCGTTCGGGCCGGTGGCGCCGAGCAACGAGGCCACGCGCGGGCTGGCCGCGGCGATCTCCTCACAGTGCGCCATCGACGTCGCGGTCTCGTACGACACGATCAGCCGCACCGTGCCGACCTCGATGCCCTCGCGCTGCTCGATATGGCCGAGCACCGCGTCCAGGCGCACGATCTCGTCGGCGGTGAAGACCTTGGCCAGGAACAGCCCGGCCAGGCCGGGCCGCACGATGGCCTCGAGGTCGCCGCCGAGCAGGCCGCTCACCTCCGGATTGGCCCTGACCCACAGGTCCGGCCGGACCCCGACGCCGGTGAGGCGGTCGATGGTGGCCGCGACGGTCGCCCGTGCCTCGACCTTGTCGTCGGCGGGGACCGAGTCCTCCAGGTCGAGAATGAGCGCGTCGGCACCGGAGGCGACGCCCTTGTCCGCCCAGGCGGCCTTGTGACCTGGGACGAAGAGCATCGAGCGGTACGGTTTCATCGGAGTGCCTCCCTTGGCGAGTACAGTTCAAATCCTTCTTGAATATAATATATGTAATATTCGGAACCCTGTAGGGTTCCCCGTGAACGTCACTGCGTGGCCACGAACGCGTCGGGCCCGTCGGAGAAGAGCAGACCGGTGTCGACGGACGGCGTCCCGGTGCGCGACAACGATCCGTCGGCCGCCATCGCGTAGGTGTGCACCCGCGAGGTGCCCTGAATGGTGAGCGTGTCGATCAGGAAGACCCGCTCCGACACCGAATCCACCAGCACCCGGCCCGGCAGCGTCCCCGCGGGCGCCGGGTACGGCGAACCGGGCAGCGGGCTCAGCGCGCCGTTGTCGGCGATCCGGAAACCGGCGATGTCACCGGCCATCGCCTCGGCGATGTACAGGCGCTCGCTGTCGGCGGTGAACATCGCGCCGTGCGGCAGCGGCATCAGGCCGGTGCGGAAGGGCGATCCGGGGATCGGCGTCAGCCTGCCCTCGGCCCCGATCGCGTAGCCCGACATGCTGCCGTCGGCCTCGTTGCTGGTGTAGAGGAAGCGACCGTCCGGACTGACGCCGGGCAGCGTCGACATCAACCCGGCCGGCACCGAGTCCACCTGCGTCAGCGCGCCGTTGGGGCCGATCGCGTAGCTGAAGACCGTCGCCTCGAGCCAGCCCGCGGTGAACAGGAACCGGCCGTCGGGCGTGATCGCCGGCATACTCAGCCCGCTGACCCCGGGAATCCGCACCGGCGCCGCCCCGGTGGGCACGAGCCCGCCCGAACCGGTGATCGTGTAGGAGCGGATCTCGTTCGTCGCCACGCCGGTGGTCACGAACACCGTCCGCCCATCCGGCGACGCCAGCACGCCGACGCCGGGGCCACCGAGCTCGAGGTGGGCGTCGGCGATCGGGGTGAGCGTGCCGTCGGTGCCGAGGTGGAATCCCTCGACCGTCCCCGACACCGTGTTCGCCGTGTAGACCTTCCGCCCGTCCGGAGTGATCGTCACCGACAGCCCGCCGGTGCCGGAGGCGAACGGCGACCCCGCCACCGTCGACAGGGTGCCCAGGCGATCGAGCCCGAGCACGCTGATGTTCGACGACCCGGCACCGGTGATCACCAGGTACCGCGCACCCGAATCCGCCAGAGCCACCGGGGAATCCAGCCCGGCACCCGACCCGAGGGCGAGCACGACCGCCAGACCCGCGGCCCACCGCCGCGGACGAAAACGCTTGCTGCGGAACATCTGTACAACCTCCAGCCGCCGGCGGGCAGCATTGCTCCCCCGGCCGAATAGAACGCGCGCGACATGCGCCGATGAATAAGAAAGGGAGTGATTACCTTGTGCCCCTTTCCCTTTGCGAGCGTAAGCAGAACTCCGCAGCCCGAATGTCCAACAATGTGGACATTCATCGCCATTCGGGAACAGCGATTCTCGTTTCGCCGCGACGACGCGAAAAGACCCCGCCGACCTGGGTCGACGGGGCCTTTTCGCGGCAATCCCCGCCGATATCGGGTGCCGAGAATGCCGGGGCGGGCAGTGTCAGTTGCCGAAACCCGAGGCATCGGTCGGCGGCTGCTCGAGCACCAGGGTCTTGGTCTCCAGGAACGGCAGCAGCCCCTCCGTGCCGCCCTCACGGCCGATACCGGACAGTTTGAAGCCGCCGAAGGCGATGGAGAAGTCGGTGCGCGGGCCGTTGTGGCCCACCGTGCCGGTGCGCAGTCTGCGCGCCACCCGGTAGGCGCGGTCGGCGTCGTCGGTGAACACCGCGGCGTTGAGGCCGTAGGGGTTGTCGTTGGCCAGCGCGATCGCGTCGTCCTCGTCCTTCGCCGCGATGACGGCCAGGACCGGACCGAAGATCTCCTCGGTGGCGATCACCGACCGGTTGTCGACATTCGCGAACACCGTCGGCTCGACGAAGAAGCCGCGGTCCAGGTGCGCCGGGCGGCCGCCGCCGGTCACCAGCCGGGCACCCGAGGACTTTCCCGCCGCGATGTAGCTCTCGACGCGCTCGCGCTGCCGCGCGGAGGCGAGCGGGCCCATCGTGACGGTCTCGTCGAACGGATCACCCACGCGCACCGCGCTCATCGCCGCACCGAGCGCCTCGGCGAGCTCGTCGTGCCGCCGCTCGGTGACGATGACGCGCGTCAGGCTGTGACATACCTGCCCGGCCAGGTAGCTGATGCCCCCGGCCAGGACCTTCGCCGCGGTGCCGAGGTCGTAGTCGTCGAGGATCAGGGCGGGCGACTTGCCGCCCAGTTCGAGGGTGCACCGTGCCATCCGGTCGGCACAGATCGCGCCGATCGCCCGGCCCGCGGCGGTGGAGCCGGTGAAGGTCACCTTGTCGACGCCGGGATGGCGGACCAGCGACTCCGACACCGCGCGATCGGCCGTCACCACATTGAGCACGCCCGCGGGCAGCCCCACCTTCGCGCAGATCTCGGCGAACAGATAGGCCGAGGTCGGCGCCTCCTGCGGCGGCTTCAGCACCACGGTGCAGCCCGCCAGCAGCGCGGGGGCGCACTTGTAGGCCATCAGCCCGGCCGGGCCGTTCCACGGCACGATCGCCGCCACCACACCGACCGGCTCGCGGACGAGCAGACCCGCGCCGCCTGCCGCGGGGGTGTGCGCCTCCCGGAACTCGAACGTCTCGCCCAGGTCGGCGTAGGCGTTGAACGCGCCGGCCAGGAACAGCGGCAGTCGGGTCTTGGCCAACGAGTAGGAGATGCCGGATTCGATGGACCACAGCCGGGCGAAATCGTCACCGCGCGCCGTGAGTTCCGCGGCGATGGCGCGCAGGTAGCTCGCGCGTTCGGCGGGCGACAGCAGCGGCCACGGCCCCTGGTCGAATGCCCGGCGAGCCGCCGTCACAGCCGCGTCCACGTCGTCGACGCCCGCCGCGCCGACGCTCGTCACGATCTCCTCGGTGCTGCAGTTCACCACGTCGAAGACCTCGGACGTGGAGACGGGGATCCAGTCGCCGTCGATGTAGGACGCCTCGGGATGTGCGGGCAGCGCACCGGTCACCACTGACTTGGTCATGAAAGCCCTTCGGATCTGTAGTCGCCACGCCACTGTGACGCACGCAACGCTCAATTATATATACTATATTTTGCGTACAGATACGATGGGCTGATCGGATGGCCGGGCGATCGGCCGGTCAGGCCGTGGACTTGCGGGCCTCCACCAACCACATGCCCTGCTTCTCCAGCATGGCGATCAACTCGTCGGCACTGGACATGATGTGGTCGCGCATCAGCGAGCCCGCCGCCTTGGCGCGGCGCTGCCGCAGCGCCTCGAGGATCGCGGGGTGATCCCGCAGCGTGTCCTCACGGTGGCCTTCGATGCTGATGTAGAAGCGGTTCGGCAGCTGCTTGACGACCGTACCGAGCAGGGTCGCCAGCCGCCGGGAGTTCGCGGCCAGATTGACCGAACGATGGAACTCGTGACCGTAGACGACGAGGTCCTCGTCGGCCTCGACCTCGGCGGCGCGCGCGTGCGCCGCCACCACCCCGGCGAGCCGGTCGAGTTCGGCCCCCGAGATCGACTTCGCGGCGCGGCTCGCGAGCTCCCCAGCCATCGTCGCCTGCGCCCAGAACAGGTCGTGCACATCCTGTTTGGTGAATTCCGAGACCATGAAGCCGCGGCGCGGCACCAGCTCGACGAAGCCCTCGCCACTGAGCAGCAGCAGTCCTTCCCGCACCGGCGTATTGCTGACGCCGACGGCCTCCGCGACCGGCTCGATCCGCAGGAACTCACCCGGCCGGACCTGGCCGGAGATGATCAGCTCGCGCACATAGGTAGCGACGTCCTCCGACAGCTGATGCCGCTGCCTGCCCGCCCTGCGCGGCAAACCCTGCACCGTGGTCTCCATGGCGTCGGTCCTTCCGGTCGGTTATTACGTATTATGCCTCATACACAACACATCCAGCCGCCGCGGCGTCGGATGACGCGGCACCCGCGGCGGTGACGGCGGCGAACGCGCGGATCAGCGCCGTTTCGGCGTCGGCGCGCCAGACGAAGGTCCAGCGGCAGCGCGGGCCGTCCGGCATGGGTACATAGACGATGCCGGGGCGGGCGTAGTACTGCACGCAGTGCTCCTGGGCCAAGGCGACGGCCCGGCCCGCGGCGATGGTCGCCAGCATTTCCTGGAAGGTGTGTACGCGGGGGCCACGCGGGATCGGGCGACCGGACGGTGTGCGGGGCGGGATCAGCTCGTCGGCCCAGTAGCCGGGCGCGACGGTGCCGATGTCGCACAGGGTGTGAGCACCGAGCTCTTCCAGCGAAACCGTTGTGTGCCTGGACAATGCACTGCCCTCCTGGACCGCCAGCCGGACCGGCTCGACGAGCACGGTGGGGCCGACGGTGATGTCGGGCTCCTCGACCGGCAGCCACAGCAGCTGGACATCGACCGTTCCGGCGCGCAGCGGGCCGAACGGGTCGGCGAAATGCGCCTCGCGCAAGACTAATTCGACGTCGGGGTTGGCGTCGGTGAACGAGCGCAGTACCGGGGCGATGACATGGCCGAGCGCACCCATGATCCCCACGGTGAGCACATCGCCTCTCCCCTGCGCCGCGGCCCTCGCCCGCGCGACCGCCGCTTCGATCAGCAGACTGCCGCGGCGCAGCTCGTCGCGCAATTGCACGCCGATGGGGGTGAGTGCGACCGAGCGGCTGGTCCGGAGGAACAGCGGGGCGCCGATGCGGCGTTCCTGCTTCTTGATGGCGTGACTGACCCGGGACTGGGTGATGTGCAGCCGGTGCGCGGTCCGGCCGAAGTGCAGCTCCTCGGCGAGGGTCAGGAAGATCTCGATGTCCCGCATTTCCACGGTGTGCCTCCATGATCATGATCCGACGGTCATGGCTCGTTCCGAAAACTGGCGTTGATCAGCGACGTCGTCCACCGACATGGTGAATGTGCCGAATTCGTCACGCTTTTGGGAGAGACCATTGACGCTCGTCTATCTGGCCGCGGCGCTCGCCGTCGGCGGCCTGCTCGCGCTGCAGGCTTCGGTGAACCTGCAATTGGGTAAGGCGGTGGGCACGCCGTACGGTGCGGCCACCGTGCAACTGGCGGTCTCGGCCGTGCTGCTCGCGGTCGTGGCCGCAGTGGCGGGCGGCTGGGGCGCGCTCGCCGGGCTCGGTGACGTCGAGTGGTGGAAACTGGTGGGCGGCATCGCCTCGCCCGTCTACATCACCAGCGCCATCCTGCTGTTCCCGCGCCTCGGCGCGCTCGCCTCGGTCGGCCTGTTCGTCACCGGGCAGATGTTCGCCTCCATCGCGCTCGATGTCGGCGGGCTGCTCGGCGTCGAGCGGCGACCGCTGGGGCCGGGCACGGTGCTGGGCGCGGCGGTGCTGCTGGCCGGGATCGTGGTGGTGATCCGCAGCCAGCTCGCCGGGGGCCAGGGGCAAACCTCCACCGCGGCGCGGATCGGCTGGATCGCGCTGGGACTCGGTGCCGGAGCGGTCCTTCCGGTGCAGGGCGCGACCAATGCCGCGTTGCGCCGCGCGCTCGACGATCCGTTCGCCACCGGACTGTGGTCGTTCGTCGTGGCGACGGCGACCATCGCGGTGGCGCTGATCGTCCTCGTGAGCACCGGCCGCACGCCGCGTCCTCGGCTCGCCCCGCTGCGGACGGTGCCGTGGTGGGGGTGGCTGGGCGGCGTCGCGGCGGCGACCTACGTGACCGTCACGTTCACGGTCATCCCGCAGATCAGCGCCGCCACCACCATCGCCCTCACGGTCACCGGGCAGCAGCTGGTGTCGGCGGCCATCGATCATCGCGGCTGGTTCCAGCTGCCGAGCAAGCCGGTGACCAGCGGGCGCCTGGCCGGTCTCGCGGCGCTGATCACCGGGTGCGTGCTGGTGCAGCTCGCCTAGTGACGTGTCGGTGATCGTCACGGGGACACTCGATCCGGGGCCGGGACCCCCGCGACGATCCCGGCCCGGCGACGCCGGTAGTAGGCGTAGGTGACCGCGGCCAGCAGCGGGCCCCACAGCAGGAGCGGGGCGTAGCAGAGGTAGTAGACGGCCGACTCCCAACCACCGGCGCGGGAGGGGAAGTCCGCCGGTGTCGGGTCGCCACGCAGGGTGACACCGGCGAACTCCGTGACGAAGGCGGCGGTCCACATGATCGTCAGCGTCGCCGCGCCGAGCGCGGCCGGGACCACGGCGACCGGAGTGGGGATGCGCCGGCCCCGCAACCGCGGAATCCAGCGCGGGAACCATTCACCCCAGGCCGCGACCAGGCCAACGGCGGTGAACGCCACCAGTTCCGACACGATCGACAAGGCGATCACATACAGCTCGCCGGGGAGCCAGGACGGGAGGTCCCCGCGCTTGCCCGCGGTGTCGTCGTCGAGGAAGGCCACGCCGATCCGCCAGAGACTGGACGGTAGCGCCGTCAATGGAACAGCGAAGGCGGCGATCGTGGCCCATCGCGGAACTCCCGGAACCGGCGTGTGCACCGTCCGCCACGCGGTGTGGAGCCGTCCGGTGCGCACGGGTGGGTCGGCCAGAGCGGTCATTTGCTCGCCTCCGTCACCGCGGGGAGTTCACGGATGTGCCGGGTGCGAGACGAGCACTCGGGCGGCCAGGCGTCGAACATGGGGCCTCCAGTTACGAAACTATTAGTCTCGTAACCATAGCTTCCCGCTCCAGCCTGTGCCGCTCGGAGCCGATGCGGAGCGGCACGTGTCACGCCCGAGGTGCGCCTACGCGGTCAGCGTCGCGGCGCCCGGGCCATCCAATTCCCCTGCCGCGAGGGCCCTTCCGGAGAGAGCGAGCAGGAGGGCCACCGCGGAGCCGCGCACTCGCGGACCGTCCCCGACATCGAGATCCGCGTCGGTCGCCGTCAGGCGCAGGCCCCGCGCGCGCTCCTTCCCGCCGCCGACCTTCACCGACGTGTCGAGCTGATGACGGACCGCCGTCACCACGGGTGCGACGGGATAGTCCCGATGCAGGCCGAGGGGGCGCCGGATGTCCTCGCCGTGCACGAACGCTTCGATCAACCGGGTCGCCTTCGGCGCCGGGGCACCCGTGGTGCGCCCGCTCGCTGCCCGGAACGCGGCCAAGGTCAGCGCGGGATCCTCGGCCCGCTCCCGCGCGACACCCGCCTGGTTGAAACGGTCGAAATCGAAACGGGCAGCGGCGAAGTGGACGACGAAGCTCAGCCGGGTGGTCTTCGCGTCGTCGGTCAGATGCGCCACGACGTCGTGCACGTCCCAGCCGGGACACAGCGACGGCGTCGACCACCGCCCCGCGGGCAGGTCCGCCAGGTCCGCGATCAGCGCGGCGCGCTCGGCGTGCACCACCGTCCAGATCTCGCTCACGTCAGCCTCCACTCCCTGCCGGTAACTGAACTGAACAGTACAGGAAAGTTACAGCTGAACTCAAGAGTTCAGCTGCGCTACCATGCGGAGCGTGGGCACAGCGAGAACCAGACCGGCGCCACCTTCGGGGGCCCGCGCCGAGCGCAGTCGGCACGCCATCGTGACCGCCGCCCGCGCGGTGTTCATCGCCGAGGGATTCGACGCGGGCATGGACCGGATCGCCGCCGCGGCGGGCGTGTCGAAAGTGACCGTGTACAACCACTTCAGCAGCAAAGAGGACCTGTTCACCGAGGTCATCGGCGAGGCCATGGGGGCAGCGCACGCGACGATGGCGCAGGTCCGCAGCGAGCTCGCCGATACCGACGATGTCCGCGACGCCCTGCTCCGGGCGGCGCGCGCCCTGGTCACCGCCGCGACGGACCCGACCAGACTGGCCCTACGCAACCTTGTCACCGCCGAACTGCGCCGCTTTCCCGACCTCGGCCGCGCCTACCACGCGCAGGGACCCGCCCAGTCCGCCGTCGCCATGGGTGAACTCCTCGCCGACCTGTGCGCCCGCGGCCACCTCACCGTGCCCGACCTCGAAGTGGCGGTCGTCCAGTTCTTCGGGCTGACGATCTACCCCCACCTGATCACCGGCTCGATCGGTTCCGACCTGCCGCCGGACCTCGCCGACCGGCTCGTCACCGAGGGCGTCGACACCTTCCTGAGCCGCTACGGGACCGCGTCCCCTCCCCCGGCACGATCGCCCCGCACAGCTGCACGCGGGAGCTGACCCGCACTCCGTACCCGCTCACAGTCGCCGGACGCCACGGACCACCTTCGCGAACGACGATGCCGTCAGCAACCCCTTGCCGAGCCGGGGATGGCAGGCACCGAGGTCGACCATCACGGCATAGGTCAGGCCGTGATCGCGGCGGACGGCGAGTTGCTCGAGGATCTCGTCCGGGGTCCCGGCCACGAAGATCTCCCGGATCAGCGACGCGGGAGCGCGGCGTCCGTACTCGAGAGCCGTGGCCTCGTCGATGGTCTGCGGCAGGATGTCCTGCGCGCCGGCGAAAGTGGGGCCCAGCGGGTGTTCGGCACCGTGGCGCGCCCAGGCCTGCGCCGACCCGATGAGCGCGTAGGCGCGGACCACGGGCGAGTCGAGGATCTCCTCGACGATCGCCGCCGACCTGCCCGCGACGACGAAGAACCAGCCCGCCGCCCGCACCGCCGACGGGTCGCGGCCCGCGTCCGAGGCCGCGGCGCGGATGGTGTCGAGCTTGGCGCGATAGTCGGCGGGACTGCTGGGGAAGGCGGGCATCCAGGCATCGGCGTACCGGCCCGCCGCTCGCAGCATCCGCGGTCCGTGGGCGCCCATCCATAGCTCCGGCCGGGTGCCGCGATACGGCGGCAGCGCGAAGATCGCGTCGCGCAACGGAAAGAACTCCGAATCCCGGGAGATCGGCTCGCCACCGGAGTCCCACAGTGCCCGGATCGTGGCGACCGCCTCCTCGAACCGGGCCACCGGACGCCGCCAGTCGACCCCGTAGGGCTCGTTGTTCTCCCGCTCTCCCGGGCCGATGCCGAGGATCGCCCGCCCACGGGTGAGCAGGTGCAGGGTCGCCGCGGCCTGCGCGGTCACCGCCGGATGCCGACGGCCGGTATCGGTCACCCCGATGCCGAGGCGCAATCGACGCCACCGGTTTCGCGCGGCCGCGTACCCGAGCATCGTCCACGGCTCGAAATAGGCGTCGGCCTCGGGCGCGACACGCGCGCCGCCCGCGTGCCGCGCCGACCACACCGACGCCGGGAACAACCCGATCAGGTGATCGACGGACCACAGCGAGTCCGCGCCCGCCACGGCAGCGAGGAACTCGGCATTGCGATGGGTGAAATCCGGGACGAACCTGCTGTGCAGCCCGGGATCGACGACCCCGGCCCGCACCCGCTGCTGTTTCCGCATCGCGCACCCGCTTCCGGAGGTGACGAGAAGGATTGCGTACCCGTGCAGTGTCCCACGCGCGAGCCGCCCACCCCGGTCGGACCGGGGTGGGCGGCTCGGTTCGTCGTGCGGGTTGCCTACTTCGGCAGGCCCGCCTCGATCGCGGCGATGATGCGCGGGCGCAGGTCGGGCACGCTGACGATGGCGTCGACCGAACCGACCTCGACGGCACGCTGGATGTTGTGCACGCCGTCGAACTCCGCGGCCACCTCGCCCAGCTTCTCCGCGCGCACCGAGGAGCGGACCTCGTCGAGTTCCGCGGTCAGGGTCGCGCGGTCGGTGCCGAACGCGTTGGCGGCCTGGGTCTCCAGATCGCGCACGCGCGGGTCGGCCGCGGTCCGGGAGTTGACCTCGCCCGCGAAGACCACCGCGGCGGCGGGGGCGCCACCGAGGACGGAGGCGAACGAGCCCTCCAGCGCGAGCACGGTCATGTTCGGGTTCAGCGCCTTCGAGAACACCACGAACGCGCCGCCGTGGTACCGCGAGATCACGGTGAACACGATCGGGCCCTCGAAGTTGACGATGGCACGACCGATCTCGGCACCGTACTCGAGCTGCAGCTTGCGCATCGACTCCGGCGAGCCGTCGAAGCCCGACAGGTTCGCCAGCACCACCAGCGGCCGGTTACCGCTGGCCGCGTTGATCGCCCGGGCGGCCTTCTTCGACGACCGCGGGAACAGGGTGCCCGCGGTGTAGGTGTCGGGGCCGTCGGTCGACGGGAAACCGCGGCGGGGCACGCTGCGCGACTCGATGCCCAGCAGGCACACCGGGATGCCGCCGAGGTGCGCGTCCTGCACCACCGCGGTCTCGGCGTCGGCCATGCCCGCCCAGCGTTCCAGCACCTGGTGGTCCTGGTCGGCCAGCGCGCGCATCACGGTCCGGATGTCGAAGGGCTTCTTGCGGTCCGGGTTGGCGGCCGCGGAGAAGATCTCACCGACGGTGGCGAAGGAGCTGTCCGCGAGCACGTGCGGGAAGCTCGAGATGTCGCGGTCGCTGGGGTCGACGGTCTGCGAGCGGCGCGGCGACTGCTCGCCCGGCGCGACGTAGGTGTGGTCGTAGTGCGCCATCAGCACGTCGCGTGCGGCGGTCAGGTTCGGCGCCCAGTACTGCGCCTGGCCGTTGGGGCCCATCACGCGGTCGTAGCCACCGATGCCGAAGTTGTCCTCGGCCGAGACGCCGCCGGAGAAGTCCAGCGACTGCTTGCCGGTCAGCACCATCGCCGAGTCCGGGGTCATCACCAGCACGCCCTTGGTGTGCATGAGCATGGTGGCTTCGGCGTTCCAGTACGGCTGCGCGCCGACGTTGATGCCGGCGACCACGATGTTGATCTCGCCGCCGTCCTGGGTGAACTCGACGATCCGCTTGAGCGCGGCGGCGACCCAGTCCATGTTCTCGGTGCCGGACTCCATCGAGATCCGGGCGCCGGAGGACAGCGCGTACCACTCCAGCGGCACCTGCAGGCGTTCGGCGAGATCGAGCGCGGCGATCACGCGGCGGCACTCGGGCTCGGAGAGCGCGCCCAGCGACTTGGTCGGGTCGCCGAGCAGCAGGACGCGGGTGACGCCCTCGGGATGCTGGATGGTCGGGGTGCTGACCACACCGGCGACGATGGCCGCCTTGTTGCGGCCCTTCGGCCGGTCGACGGGGACCAGCACGTGGTCGGCGTCGAGGTCGTACTCGGCGAAATCGCCCAGCACGCCGGTCAGCTCGTACGGGTAGACGGTGTTGCGGCCCGCGGCGCGCAGCACCTTCTGACGGTACTCGTCGAGCGGCTCGACCGGCTCGTCGGTCAGCTCGCCGACGGTCACCTCGGAGCCGCCGGTCGCGCCGATCGTGATCCGGACGCCGACCTTGGTCAGCTCGCCGGTGTTCGGGTCCCGCTGCCGGGCGATGAGCAGGATCTCCTCCAGCCCGGCGCCGACGGCGGTCGGCAGCACGTGTCCGCCGATCGTGGCCAGTTCCTCGCTGGTGACATCCATCGGCGGCCAGATGTACATCACGATGCGGTTGGTGTTGAGCCGCTTGGCCGATGGCCGCCGCGACTGCGCCCGGCGGATCGAGTCGACACAGGTCGCGATGGTGCTCTCGGCCGTGGGCAGAGCCAGCAGCCTGCCGTCGTGCTCGCGCAGCGCGGCCAGGTCGCGGACCTGGGCGAAAGCGATCAGGCGGTCGTCGGACGGGTTGCCCTTGGCGACGCACCGGAACAGGTAGACCTCTTCGTCGTCCGAGGACGGCAGGCGGGTCAGGTCGAACTTGCGCAGCCGCTCCATCTGCATCCGCTGCGCGATGTAGGGGTGCAGACCGCGGATCAGCCGCTCCTCCGCCATGCCGGTGGCCGACGGGCGGAAGGTGAAGTGGTGGTGCATGACCGCGCCGTTGCTGCCCGCCACCGTCGCGGTGATCCGGTGCACCTGCTGCGGCAGCTGGTAGCCGCCGAGGACCTCCTGCAGGGCCGCGGCCATGGCGTCGGAGTCCTCGGGCTGGGCCTCCCAGCTCAGGTAGATGTCGGCGTCGATCGAGGACGCGCCGCCGGCCAGCTCGCCGAGACCCTGCACCGCGGTGCCGAGCTCGTCGAAGCTCACCGCGGCCGAGACCAGGCTCGCGCCGTCCCGCTCGGCGACGACGAAGGAGGTGCCGCCGACCTGCTCGGCGCGCACACCCGTCAGGCCCTTGTTGCCGTAGTAACGGCGGGTCAGCACCTCGAGCAGAACGGTGTGCTCGGGCTTGTCGCGCTCGAGCCGCTGGCCGAGCAGCCGCACCAGCGGCTCGGTGCTGCGCACCATGTCGGCGATGCGGGTGGCGCGATCGGCCGCGTCCGGGTTCGCGTCCAGGTAGGTCAGGTGCTTGCGGACATTGGTGTAGACGCGGGCGCGGTTGCGGCGCAGCAGCGGCTGGCCGTACCAGCCGTAGACCAGACCACGGGTCAGGTCGGCGATCACCGGGAAGCGCACCTGGGTGGCCGCGACCAGGCGCTCCAGCGCCAGGCCGACGGGCTCGCGCAGCACCTGGTCGGGCATCGGCTCGCGCAGCCACTCGCGCAGCAGCGTGGTGATGACCTCGACGGTGTCGGTCGGGCGCTGCTGGGCCAGGAAGATCCGGAAGACGGCGGCCTCGAGATCGGCCGACCGGTCCAGCTCGGTGACGCCGTAGTGGCTCAGCGCCTGCGCCAGCTTGGCCTGGTACGCCTCGGGCAGACCGGCCCGCTCGACGTCGAGGCTCTGCAGGTAGGTGTGGAAGTACTCGCGCGCGCTGTGCAGGTGGCCGACGCTCTGCTCGTCGTCGGCCGCGCGGTTGTGGCTCAGTTCGGCGAGATCGGCGAAGACCTGGACGAGCTCGAGTTCCTCGGCCAGCGGGCGGTGATCGCCTGCGACGGAATCGCGGCGGGCCGCGAGGTACTCGTCGAGGACGCGGCGGTCGTCGTGCGGGTCGACATCGAAGCCGAGCAGCAGGCTGCGCAGGTCCTGCAGGCCGCGGGCCAGCCGCTCGTGCGGCTGACGCGGGGCGGGCTCGGTGGGCAGGTCGAGTTCGACCGTCCCGACCACTTCGGCCTCGCCCGCCTCGTCGTCGTCGGCGAGGGGCTCCAGACGCAGCAGCGGCGCGCCGGTCTCGACCTGGGTACCGACCGAGACGGCGAGTTCCTTGAGCCGGGCGCGGAACGGCGCGCGCAGCACCGTCTCCATCTTCATGCTCTCCAGCACCAGCACCGCGGCGCCTGCCTCGACCTCGGCGCCGACCTCGAGCGGGGTGCCGACGACCAGCGCGGGCGCGGGCGAACGGACGACGCCGCCCTCGTCCCGGCTGATCCGGTGGGTCACGCCGTCGACGTCGACCAGGTGGGTCGGTCCGTGGGTGCCGGTGATCAGGCGGTAGCGGGTGCCGTTGACGACGATCTGCCCGGTGTGCTGATCGAAGCGCTCGAGATCGACGTCGGCGGTGGTCAGTTCGGTCCCGGCCTCGATGCCGACGCGGAACCGGTGCGCGCCGATGCGGGCGACGCGGACCCGGTAGCTCGCGCCGCGCAGCTTCAGGTCGAGCGGGCGGCCGCTCTCGTGCTGGACCTGCGGGCGGCCGCCGGAGGCGGTGGACAGCAGGCGGTGCCGCTCGGCACGCTCCTCGTCCTCGTAGGCGTCGATCGCGGCGGCGGCCAGCGCGATGGCGGAATGCTGGTGGGTGACCAGGCGGCCCTCGCCGCGGACCCGGTCGATCCAGCCGGTGTCGGCGCTGGCGTCGATCACCTCGGGCTGCTCGAGCAGGTCGAGGACGAAGCTCTTGTTCGTCGCGCCGCCCTCGATGACCACCCGGGTCTGCGCCATGGCCCGGCGCAGCCGGCCCAGGGCCTCGTTGCGGTCGCGGCCGTAGGCGATGATCTTGGCGATCATGGAGTCGAAGTCGGCGGGGATGGTGTCGCCCTCGCTGACGCCGGTGTCCACGCGGATACCGGGGCCCGCGGGCAGGTCGAGGCGCACGATGCGGCCGGGAGCGGGCGCGAAGTCGCGGTCGGGGTCCTCGGCGTTGAGCCGGGCCTCGATGGCGTGGCCGCGCTCGACCGGCGGGGTGCCCTCGAGCTTGGTGCCGGAGGCCACCGACAGCTGCGCGTGCACGAGATCGACACCGGTGGTGCACTCGGTGATCGGGTGCTCGACCTGCAGCCGGGTGTTGACCTCGAGGAAGGCGAACAGCTGCTCGCCCGGGTGGTACAGGAACTCGACGGTCGCCGCGCCGCAGTAGCCGACCGCGACGGCGAGGCGCTCGGCGGAGGCCTTCAGCTCGCTGGTCTGCTCCGCGCTGAGCACGGGCGAGGCGGACTCCTCGATGACCTTCTGGTTGCGCCGCTGCACCGAGCAGTCGCGGACGCCGAGCGCCCACGCCGTGCCCTGGCCGTCGGCGATCACCTGGACCTCGACGTGGCGGGCACCGGTGACCAGCCGCTCCAGGAAGACAACGCCGCTGCCGAAGGCGCGCGCGGCTTCCTGCTTGGTGCGCTCGTAGGCGTCGACCAGCTCGGCCTCGTTGGTGATGACGCGGATACCGCGCCCGCCACCACCGGCGGTGGCCTTGAGCATCAGCGGGTAGCCGATCTCGGCGGCGGCCTCGATGGCGTCCTCGACGGTGTCGACCGCGCCGCGGCTCCACGGCGCGACCGGGACCCCGACCTCCTCGGCGAGCAGCTTGGCGCCGATCTTGTCGCCCAGCTTGCGCATCGCGTCGGCGCTGGGGCCGATGAAGGTGACGCCGATGTGCTCGCACAGTTCGGCGAAGGCCGGATCCTCGGCGACGAAGCCCCAGCCGACCCAGGCCGCGTCGGCCTTGGTGGCCACCAGGGCCTGCTCGAGCACCTTCAGATCCAGGTACGGGCGGGCCGAGGCCGGCCCGAGGTCGTAGGCCACGTCGGCGGCCCGGACGAAGGTGGCGTTGCGGTCGACGTCGGTGTACAGGGCGACCGTTTCGATCGGTAGCCCGCTCGCCGCCGCCAGATCACGGACGGCATGGATGAGCCGCATGGCGGCCTCTCCCCTGTTGACGATGGCGATGCGGCTGAACACTCGCCGACTCCTTTCCAATACCGAGTTGTGTGGCCCGGACGGGTACGAATTCGAACTCCGGTTCCAGGGCAGTGTGCACCTCTACTCCGTATATGTGAACAGCGTCCAAGGGTTACCCGCACGTATTGTTGGAGTCGGTCACATCCCGCCCCGGTCAGTGCGGGGTTCCCGGCGTGCCTCGGCGCGCGCGGACGGCACCGGCCGCAGGCGGTACATCCAGTGTCCTCCGGATCGCGCGACCGGCCGAGAGTAGTGCGCTACCCGGCGCGTCCCGACGTCACTTGACGGCGCCGGTGAGCGCGACGGAGGCGCCGAGCCCGATGATCATCGCTCCCCCGGTGGCGCCCACCGCTTCCAGGCGGCGCGGCGAGCGGGCGAACCAGCTGCGCGCGGTGCCGGCGAGCAGCGCCCAGCTGCTGTCGAGCACCAGCGCCAGCACGGCCATGATCGTCCCGAGCACCACCAGCTGCCCGACCATCGAGCCGGCCGCCGGATCGACGAACTGCGGCAGCACCGCGGCGAAGAAGACGATGGCCTTCGGATTGGTGACACCGACGACGTAGCCCTGCCGGAACAGTTTCGTCGCCGCCACCGGCGCCGCGCCCGCCGCCAATGCCGCGGACAGCTCCCGGCGGTGCCGGATGGCCTGCACGCCCAGGTGCAGCAGATACAGCGCGCCGATGATCTTCACCGCGGTCAGCACCAGCGCCGAGACGGCGAGCACGGTACCGAGCCCGGCCGCGACCAGCACCAGCGTCGTCTGCACGCCCATGGCGTGCCCGAACACCGACAGCAGCGCGGCCCGCCGCCCCGAGGTCAGCGCCCGGCCGACCGCGAACAGCACGCCCGGCCCCGGCACGACGACGATGACGAACGCCGCCGCGAGGAACGCGAGCAGATTCGGAAGCGGAACCATCCACCGACCGTACGGACCGAACAGCCTGTCCGGCAAGGATTTCAGAACAACGCGCCGAGCAGCCGGGTGCAGCGGGCGATCATCGCCTCGGCGCTTTCGTCCGGATGCCGCAGCCACCAGTTCACCAGCGCCGTCACCACCCCCATCCAGACATCGGTGAGCGCGGACAGGTCGGCGGGATCGGTGATGCCGCGTTCGGCGAGCAGGGCGGCGGCGCCGCGGTACGCCTGCTCGGCGAGGCGGCGTTCGGCCCGGTGCGAGGCCTCGGCCGCGACACCGTCCGGTGGGTACGACCGGTCCAGCAGCACGTTCCAGTCGTGCGGTCGGCGCGCCAGCACGGCGATGACGACTTCGAGTGTGTGCTCGGCCATCTCGATCCCCGGGGTGCCGTCGAAGACCGGTTCGATGGCACCGCACACCGTGTCGGCCGCCCGTTCGACACACGCGGCGTAGAGCCCCTCTTTGCTGCGAAAGTAGTGGAACACCATGGGTTTCGAGACCCCGGCCGCGGTCGCCACGGCGCCGGGGGACAGCCCGGCGTAGCCGACCCGGCTGATCTGCTCACCGGCGATGTCGAGGATCTGCTGTTCGCGCTCGGCGCGCGGCACGCCTTTCGTTCCCGCGGTGCCCATCACGCCCTCCTTCACCCGGTTGACCGTGTCCGGCCACCAGGTAATTTACCGCCTCCTCGAAGACGGTCAATTGAGCGGGCGTCCATCTCGGGCGCGGCACACAACTGGTTGACGTCGAATTGACCAAACGGTAATTTCCCCATCGGTCAGCTCGATGCACGTCCAGCGAAAGGCGCCGATCCATGGCGATCACGACTCCCCTGCTCCACGGCATTCAACGCACCGTCTCCGGCTCGTACGCGGTGAACGGCACCCCGTACGACCCGAGCACCCCGTTCCATCCGCCCCGCGGGCGCTACCGCACCGTGCACTACGGCCTGATGTTCCCCGGCCTGCCCGCGCCGCTGAACTTCCTGGACTTCATCACCGTGATCGGGCAGCCGAAGGTACGGGCGTTCCGCAACGCGCATCTGATCGAGACCACCGCGGCCGATACGGCGAACCTGCTGGCGGGCACGGCGGTTCGCTTCCCCGGCCAGTTCCGCGGCTACCAGGTCGACCGGGATCTGGAGCTGGCGCCGGACGCGAGCCTGATCCGGTTCGGCGAGGACTTCGCGCTGCGCGGCAGCCATCCGGACTTCCTGGTCACCTACCGCAATCCGGAGTTCCGCGCGGATCTGCGGGTGCGCGCCACCGACAAGATCGCGCACTTCGCCAAGATCCGCGGCGGGCTCTACGACCACTGGTCGCTGCTGTGCGAGTACGAGGGGACCGTCGAGCATCAGGGCACCCGCTACGCGCTGTCCGGGCTCAGCACCCTGGAATACGCCCGCGCCGTCTCGGTCGACCTGTTCATCGACTTCTTCACCTACCAGATCATCAACATCGACGCCGACACCCAGGTGCTGATGGTGGAAGTGCTTGGGCCACTGGGGGTTCCGTTCCAGCAGACGGTGTACGTGCGGTCCCGCACCGACCACGGCGGCGCCTACGAGAACGGCTACCGGTACCAGGTCACCCGGTACGAGCCCACGTCACGACGGACACCCGAGGGCCGGGACATGACGCTGGGCACCGCGTTCACCTGGGCGGTCGACGACGACAACGGCGACCGGCTGATCGAGATCGACGCCGTCGCCAACGACGACTACATCTACGGTATGGCCGGTGGCTACGTCGGCAGCTACCACTACACCGGCACCTTCCGCGGCCGCCCGGTCGCCGGCACCGGCTACGTCGAACAGATCGGCACGCCGTAGCCCCCACCCGGCGGCGGTCAGCGGGCCGGGAACCGCAGGATCCGGTCGTCGCCCGCGCGGACGTCGCCGCGGCCGTCGGTATTGGAGGTGGTGAGCCACAGGGCGCCGTCCGGGGCCACCGCGACGGTGCGCAGGCGGCCGTAGGACTCCCGCAGGACAGCCACCGGATTCGCCGCGTCACCCGCGGACAGCGTCGCGGTCCAGAGTCGTTCCCCGCGCAGCGCGGCCACGTACACGGTGTCGCCCGCGATGGCGATGCCGGAGGGCGAGGACTCGGCGGTCGTCCAGGTGAGCAGCGGCTCGGTGAAGCCGCGGTCCGCGCCGCCCGCCCCTTCGACGACGGGCCAGCCGTAGTTGCGGCCCGGCTCGATCCGGTTGAGCTCGTCCCAGCGGTTCTGGCCGAACTCGGCGGCGTAGAGGGTGCCCGCGCGGTCCCAGGCCAGGCCCTGCACATTGCGGTGGCCGAGGCTCAGGACCGGCGAGCCCGGGGCCGGATTGCCCGGCGCCGGTGCGCCGTCGGGGGTGAGCCGCAGGATCTTGCCGTTCGGGCTCGCCGGGTCCTGCGAGCGGGCGCTCTCGGCCGCGTCGCCGGTGCCGACGTAGAGCATGCCGTCCGGCCCGAAGGCGATCCGGCCACCATTGTGGTTGCCCGCCTTCGCGATTCCGCCGTAGACCAGTTCGTGCGGTTCCCCCGGCCGGAAGCGCACGATGCGATTGTCGTCGGCCGCGGTGAGATACGCGTAGACGTACCGCGTCTCGGCGTAGTCGGGAGCGACGGCGAGGCCGAGCAGGCCACCCTCGCCGCGGGCGACGACGCCGGACACCTGATGGAAGATCTCCGGCGTACGACCGGGCGTCACGCGCAGGACACGGCCCGAGTCCCGTTCGGCTACCAGGGCCGCGCCGTCCGGCAGGAACGCGAGCCCCCACGGCACGTCGAGACCGCGCGCGATCTCCTCGGCCGATCCCAGCGCGGGGCTGCCCGTCGGCGAGCTCGGCGCGGTCGAGGACACGGCGGCGGTGGGCGCGCTCCGGTCCGGCTCGTCGCTCGCGCAGGCGGTGCCCGCGAGGGCGACCACCAGCGCGGCGCCGAAGACAGCTCGTCGGCGACCGGTCGTCACCCCGCCCATGGTGTCAGATCAGTTTGGCGAGCTGGTCGCGGTCGGTGGCGTCGAGTTTGATGCACGCGCGATAGATGTGGCCCTCGACGGTGCGGACCGAGACACAGAGCCGTTCGGCGATGGCCCGGTTGGACAGTCCGCGGCCGATCAGCGCGGCGATCTCGCGCTCGCGCTCGGTGATCGGGAGCGGGCGGGCGGCGGCCGTGATGGCCGGCGTGCCTGCACCGTCGCAGCGGGCCGCGAGCGCGGTGGCGCGGGCCGCGGCCTGGGCGCTGGGGCGGCGCTGGCCCGCGTGGTCGAAGATCGGGACGGCCTGGGCCGCGGCGTCGGCGGCGGCCAGCAGCATCCCCACGGCCTCGAACTCCACGCTGACCGCGGCCAGTGCCGTGGTGTCGCCGTGGGCCACGGCCGCGGCGTGGCGGGCGTAGATGTCGGCCACCGGTCCCTGCACGCGGGCCGCGACGGTGGCGAGCCGGGTGCCGAGGGAGCGGTCGCCGAAGCGGGCGGCATGGTGCAGCGCCTCGGCCTCCTGCGCGAACTGACCGGTGCGGTGGGCCAGGTCGGCGGCCTTGCGGGCCAGGTCGATCGCGGCGTGCTGGCTGTGCTCGGCCGCGGCCACCCAGGCGCGGGCGATCATCCGCTGCGGCTCGTGCAGGGCCATGTGCGGGCCGCTGTGCTCCTCGGCGTCGGCGAGCACCCGCTCGGCCTGGTCGACCTCGCCCACCGCCGCGTAGGCCCGCGCCAGCACCAGCCGGGCGGGCAGCTGCCAGGGCAGGGTGCAGTCGGCGTTGAGCGCGGCCAGCGCCTGTTCGAAGGCGGTGATCGCGGCCCGGAACCGGCCGCGGTAGGTCGCGACGACGCCGATCGCGATGCGGGCGATGGCCCAGCCGGCGAACTGGCCCGCCGAGGAGAACTCCCGGTATTCCGAGGCCCGCTGTTCGGCCTGGTCCAGGTCGCCGATCATGGTCAGGGCCATCACGTCGCCGTAGCGCACCATCACCCGGATCAGGCCGTCGGTGGACTTCTGTTCGGCCGTGATCCGGGCCGCGATGGGGGCGAAATCGGCGCCGCGGCCGACGAACGGCAGCGCGAGACCGAGGGTGAACGCCGCGAAATCGGCGGCCTGGCGGGGCGAATCCGGATCGGCGAGCACCCGCTCGGCCTCCGCGACACCGACGGCGAGCCGGTTCTCGTGCACCGCCATCGCCGCCCGGACCGCGTCGACCAGCAGCCGCAGCGACGGATGCTCCACGCGGGCGGCGACCAGGTCGATCACCTGGTGGGCCCGGTCGACATCGCCGAGCGACCAGAACTGCAGGCTCGCCCGCGGCAGGCCCCACTGCACGACCTGTAGCGGATCGAGCCGGTCGGGATCGAACCTGGCGAGGATCTCGTCGGCCTCGTGCGGCTTGCCCTGCCACAGCAGCGCCCGCGACAGCAGTTCGGCCGCGCGCAGGCCGCCGCAGCGCTCGCAGGCGGCGCGGGCCAGCCGCTCGCCCAGCGGCAGATTCGCCAGCGCGATCGCGTCCTTGGCGGCGTTGATCAGCAGCATGATGTCGATCGGCTGATCGCTGTCGACACACAGCTGCGCCAGCCGGATCCGCTCCGCCGGCGTGTCCAGCGCCCGGTCACGCAGGGTCTCGACGATGCGCCCGCGCCGGGAGCGGGCCGCGGCGGTGCCGATCCGGCGCCGGACCACCTCGCCGAGCAGCGGATGGCTGAACCGGACGTCGACCGAGGTGCCGTGGCGGCAGACCCGGATCAGACCGCTGAGCTCGGCGGCGTCGACGGCGTCGACCCCCACCAGCTCGGTGAGGATGTCGATGTCGAGCGGCTCGTAGACCGACAGCATCCGCAGCGCGTCGAGCACCGGTTCGCCCGCCCTGGTCAGCCGCTCGTCGAGCAGGTCGACCAGACCGGACGGCACCGCGGTCGGACCGCGCAGCTGCCAGACCCCGTTGACGTCGGTCAGCGTGCGCGCCTCGACCGCGCCCTCGACCATGTTGCGCAGGAACAGCGGGTTGCCACCCGAGGCCTCCCACATGACATCGGCGCTGAGTCCCTCCAGCGTCCCGCCCAGCACGGTCTCGACCAGGGCGGTGCACTGCGGTTTGGACAGCGGGGTGAGTTCCACTCGGGCGAGGAACCCGTCCTTCCACAGTGAGGTGATCGCGTCGGGCACGGGCTCACCGGAGCGGACCGTGGCCACGATGCGCGCGCTGCGGTCGACGGCGATCTGGTGCACCAGGGTGGCCGAGAGGGTGTCGAGCAGGTGCGCGTCGTCGACACCGATCACCGTATCCGGTTGCGCCAGTACGTTTTCCCGCGCCGAGTGCAGCAGGGCGAGTGGATCACGCGAGGCCGAGGCGGCGATCCAGGGGGCGAAAGCGCCGAGCGGAATGGCTTGTGAGGAGGCGGTGCACGCCACCCAGCGGACCGGCTCCGCGAGCACCGCGGTGACCAGCCGGGCCAGCGTGGTCTTGCCGATGCCTGCGGCGCCGACCACTATCACTCCGCCGCTGTTCGTGTTCGTCAAAGCCGTACGGACGGCATCGAATTCGGCGGGGCGATCGAGCAGTTGCCACAATTCGCCCATACACCAAAATTCTAGTTCGCGACCGGCTCCCCCACAACGGATCGGAGCAGTGGTCATGGCGGCAGCTCGGTGGCGTCGCGGGGCTCGAGCCGCGGCGCGTTGTTGACGTCGTGGCGGTAGTCGCTCGACGCCTCGTAGACCCGCTTCTTGAGCCGGTTGATCGACCCCAGCGGGCGATGCGCGTCCAGGCCGCGCCAGGAGTTGAACGACAGCACGTCGTCGCCGTAGGCGCGGCGCTGCGGGGTGTAGGGATCCTGGACATCGAACCGGATGGTCGCGACGGTGCGATGCGGAGACGCTTCCTCCGGCCACGGTACGGTCGCGTCCTCGATCGGCATGGTGGCCGCGTCGGTGCACAGCTGCGCGCGCAGTTCGTAGGTGGCGCTGTGCGCGCCGAAGAAATCGATGATCGCGTCCTGGTGGGCATTGACCCCGGCCGCCGTGCTCACCGGTTGTCCTTGCAGCGCAGCGGCTTCCGGCGACACCGGGACGTAGAGCAGCTTGGCGACGTAATCGCCGTAGCGGATCGGCGCCGAGGTGTAGAAGGTCTCGCCGAGAATGTGGGTGTTCGGCGCGACGAACACCCCCAGATTCGGCGGCACCCGCTTGCCGATGCGTCGCAGCACGTGCTTGTCCAGCGCCGCGACGAGATCGCTGCCGGTGCGAAGGACGTCGTCGGGCAGCCGGGCCAGCACCCAGGCGGTCGGCATGCCCTGGGTGAGGTAGGCGTGCGCGTCGGCGAACAGGAACTCCCGGTGGGTCACCATGATGAAGTCCTGGGTGGTGGCCTCGTCGCCGGCCATCGCGCGCGGGCCGTGCACCCCCAGCACCTTGATGCCGAGGCCACGCACGCCGCGCAACTGATCGCTACGGATGACCCCGGAGGTACTCGACAGCCGGGCGATGACCGGATACGTGGCAGGCCTGGCGAACAGGCCCTGTGCCAGCTCGGGAGGCAGGCCCGGGGGCACGGTCAGTTCGCCGCGCAGGATGCCGTGGCTCTTGGCGTGCGCGTCGCGCAGGCCGCGCTTGTACTTGCGGTAGGCGCGTTCGTTGTTGTCGCGCAGGACCGCGATGATCTTGTCGATGATCTGTTCTTCGTCGGGGCGCGGCTGTTCCAGGTCGTCGCGAAAGCGAAGGTAGGTCATCGCGGAGTCCTCCACGGGGCGAAGGGATTCGCGACGCCCTCCAGGGCGGGCGCCAGCGTGGGGAAATGCCGCAGCAGCACGGTGCGCATGCTGTTGTCGCGCACCCAGGCCATGCCTGCCTCGGTGTAGATCTCGGGCCGGAAGTCGGTGGTGAAGAACCGGTCGGCCGACAGTCGCCGCGAGGCCATCAGCACGAAGACCCGGAACGCGGTGTCGCTGAAGCCGAAACCGGGCGGCTTGGGCTCGGCGTACAGGCCGATCATCAGGTCGACGTCGTCGACATCGCCGTAGATCTCTGCGAGCTCAGCCGCCCACTGTGGGTTGTCGGTCAGCTCGTCGAACGAGGCGGCGGGCGGGAGCCGCAGCTGACGCCGGAACTCGTTGTAGCGCGGCACCCCTCGTTCGCGGACCCGCAGGATATCGATGGTGGCGAGGTCGATCAGGGGCTGGCCGGGACGGGCCAGCTCCTGCAGGTGGCGTGGATAGTTGTGCAGCGTCAGCGCGCCGGGATGGGCGCGGCCGAAGGAGTAGAACAGCGTGTCCATCGGGGTCTCGCCGAGGCGCTCGCGGATGTGGGCGACCCCCAGCGCGGGGAACGGATGCTCGGCCAGCACCCGGTCGTCGGTGAGACTGCGCACCACGAGGTCGTCGGGGATCAGCGGGTGCATCCGGTACACCGAGACGAACTCCTCGGTCAGCGCGTAGGGCACGCCGTGGTCGTCGACCGCGGAACCCGGGATGCCGGAGAGCACTTCGTTGCCGACGAGGCGGCCGAACCGGCGCGAGAGGCGCTCACCGAGGACGCCGAACCAGTTGGCGCGCATGGCGGCGACGGTGGTGGGGTGGGCGATGATCGCCGGGGTCCAGTCGACGGTGTGGATCTTGGCGATCAGCGCCGCGTTGATCAGGCGCGCGGTGTCGTAGAGCTGCTGGTCGTCCAGGTCGGGATAGCGGCGCGACAGGCGGCGGCAGATCGCGTTGTGCTCGCGCAGGAACAGCGAATGCAGCAGCGCCAGGCCGACCCAGGCGTTGGCGGCCGCGTCCGAGAGCGCGAGCAGGCTCGCCGCGTCCAGCGGCGGCAGGCCGAGCTCGTCGATCACCAGTTCGCCGTTTTTGCCCGAGCGCAGGGCGGAGGCGAATGCCGGTGTGCTGCCGTAGATCTGGGAGGCGTCCCACCAGTGCGAGTCCTCGGTGACATGGCTCGGCGGATCGCCGGGTTCGGCACCGGGGACCGCCGCGGTGCGCTGGATCGTCATCGGCCGTTCGGGCCAGGGGTCGTGCTCGTCGAGGGTCACCCGGAACGGCTCGCGATCGGTGCGGGTGTGACTGAACCAGTCGTGCACCTCGAACTGGATCCAGGCCGCCGCCAGCAGGTTCAGTGTGGTGGCGGGCTGGAAGCGGTCGCGGGCCAGCAGGCGCAGGCTGACCTGGCGCGGGTTGGGCTCCTGGATCCGGACTGCGTCCTCCGGATGGCTGTGCTCGGGGGCGAAATTGCGTCCGAACCGGCAGCCGACCGAGCCGGTGCGTGGATCGTCGGCGTTGTTGTAGGAGCCGTCGATGGTACGCGCGGCACGGTGTTCGCCGGTCGTGTCCGGCGGCAGTGGTCCGGCCGGATGTCGGCCGGTGTCGAACAGATTGCGGGACCGCAGCCTGCTGCGCAGGCCGACCAGCACGGCCAGCCCCAGCGGTGTCGGTAACCGGAACCAGCCCACCCGCCGGTCGAGCGCTTCGGCGGCCTCGACCGCGGCGCGGGCGACGAACGACAGGTGGGGTGGCGACGACTGCGGCGGAATCGCCGGCTCTGCCTCGACCATCGAGAACCTCCACATAGCTGACTGGCTCGAACCGCGATGTACGAGAAGTGGTCGAAGATCAGTTTCCTCCTCCGACGTGACCTATGTCATGAGTAGTGCACTACTCAGGGCCGTGACCGGCCCGTGTCCGGAATGCCGCCGTGGCGCCGCGAGCCCGCCCGCGGCAATCGAGTAGCGAATTACGCGCGCCGAGCGGTGCGGCGATGGGCGACGCTGCTCGGGTGAATACTCCGATCGAAATCAAGGTCAATGTCGACGGGGACCTCGTCGATGCCCAAACCCGGCTCGGCTGTACCAACGCCGCCGCGATCAGCCGGGACGTGTGGTTCGCCGAGCCACGAGTCCCCGGCGCCCGTGGCGCGCCCGCCCTGCTGGCGGGCCGGATCGCCATCCGGCTGCGCAGCGGCGACTACGACGACCTGACCGTCAAGCTGCGGCCGTGCACCGCCGCGCAGCTGGTCGGCCGCTGGGCGACGCCGTTCACCGAGCCCGGGATGCAGTACCGCGTCGAGGGCGACTGGTGCGGGGACCGCCGGGTGCTGTCGGCCTCGGTGGTGAGCAGGCGCCCGGCCGGTTCGCTGCGGGTGGCCGCGCTGTGCGGCGAGGACGTCACCGAGGCCCTGGACTCGGCCCAGCGCCAGTTCCTGGTCAGCTGCACGCCGCCCGGTGTCGCGGTGGACCATCTGCGGGCGATGGGCCCGGTCGCGTCGACGAAGTGGACGAACGTCGCCGTCGGTGACCTGGCGGTCGACGCCGAGCGGTGGACCGTCGGCGGCCTCGACCTGTTCGAATTGTCCCTGCGAGTGACCCCCTGGCCCGGCGAATCCCCCACCGACCTGCACGCGCGCGCCCTCGACGTGCAGCGCGCGCTGCACGCCGCCGTCCGCGGCTACGGCCTGTCCATCTCTACCGAGCTGACCAAGACCGAGCAGGTCCTCACCCTGCTCGCCGAGACGAGCTCGGTCGTCGAGTAGGCGCTACCCCGGCCGGGTCACCAGCGGCTTGCCGGTCTCGCCGTCCGTGTCCGGTGCCCCGGCCGCGCGCGCTCCGCGCAGCCCGGCGAAGACCGGATCGTCGAGGGCCCGCTCGGCCACCTCGTGCCCGAGGGCGCGGTAGGCCTCGAAATCCCATTCGCTGTAGAGCTGGTCGCCGGTGGAGGTGTACGGGAAGTCCGGATGCGCCCTGCTGTAGTTCTCCAGGTCCCAGCTCAGGTCGTCGATCAGTTGCGACCTGACGTAATAGATGTCGGTGGTGGCGCCGTCGAGATGCGTGGCGACACCGCGCGCCCACGCCTTGTGTGCTCGCTTCCGGTCGCCGCGCAGCATCTGTCGCAAGTCGACGCTGATCTGCACGCAGTGGTCCATGCGCGCCGTCGCGATGGCCTCGGCCAGCGCGCAGAACCGGTCGTCGGGACTGCCGCTGGCGTCGAGGACGATGACCGCCGCCGGCCGCCTGCGCAGCGCCTCCACCAGGCCGAGGTTGTCGTAGTGCCCGCCGTCGGTGACATAGAGCCACCGGTCGTAGAGCGACGGATTGCCGAACGCCTCGCGCAGCAGCCGATACGGTCCCGGCTTGTCGGCCCAGCTGTACAGCGCGGGCAACTTCGCGGCGAGTTTGCCCTGCGGGACGGGCTGCCAATACGGATTCGGCAGCCACACCCCCAGGCGCGCGTTGAGCAGGGCGAGCAGGATCCGCACCGGCCGGGTGCGGGCGCTCTCGCGGCCGGTCAGCGGGCTGAACGCGGCGCCGCTGATGGCCATCGCGGCGGGCACGGTGACATCGCGATACCGGTAGTCGGCCAGCTGCTCGTAGGTCTCGGTCGGGCGCAGGCCGTCCTGGGTGAGCGCGCGGTCGCCGACGACACCGATCCGCTCCGGATCGAAGACGAACGGCACGCAGCCACGCCGGGTGGGTACGAAGGCGACGTCGTTGGCGTTGGCGGCGGCCGCGATGACCAGCCGCGGCCCGTGCCCGACCGGCCTGCCGTAGTCGGAGTAGCGCAGCGCGGTGCTGTAGGGCAGCGGCACCGCCTGGTGCGAGCGCGGATCCTTGTCCACGAGAAAGGCTTTCGACAGCGCTTCCCGGTAGTAGGTGTGCAGCGAGGTGCGGTTGGCGTCGGTGAACACCTTGATCGCGACGGCGATGCCGATCATCCACCAGGCCAGCGTCCAGTTCGAGCGGGCGTGCGCGTCGGTGGCGAAGACCGTCGTCCAGCGCAGCAGCAGGACGACCGCGACCGCGACGATCAGCGCGCTGCCCAGCCACGGCGCGACCTGCTTGCGCACCACCGCGAGCACGCGTCCGTACCAGCCGCTCGACCCCTCCCCGGTGTGCAGGCCCTTCCACGCCGAGCGGCCGAGCCCGATCACCGCGATCAGCGTGGCGGTGAAGGTGAGCGCGCCCTTGCCGCCCGGGTCGACGAGCCCGACCAGCAGCGTCGTCGCCGCGCCGCCGGACCCGTCCGTCACCCGGCTCAGCGCGTACAGCGCGACCGGAACCCCGACGAGCAGCACCGCCAGCGGCACCCCGATCCCGAGCAGCACCCGCGATGCCTTCGCGAGGAGGTTGCGCATCCGGTCCGGCACCATCGTCAGCCGGTCCCAGGCCTTCTCCAGCACGAACGCCGCCAGCGCGAGCGCGAACGGGCCGAGCGCGATCGCCAGGTACCAGTACCCGCCCGCCGGGACCAGGTGCAGCTCCAGCTGGTCGCCGTCGCGGGTGAGCACGTCGATGTCGTCGAGCAGCCAGCCCAGCCACCACGACACCGCCAGCAGCGCGATCCCGACCAGTGTCGCGTTCACGGCGATGCCGTAGAGCAGGGAGAACACGGCGCGGAACTTGTCGGTGCCGCGCGGCATCAGGTAGCGCGTGCGGCGGCGCAGATAGGCCAGTTCCGAGGATTCGAGCGCGTACGGATCGGTGAAATTGCGGTGCACGATGTGCATCGCCGCGGCGATGTAACCGCCACCGCTCACCCCGACCACGGCGGTCGCGCTCTGGTAGCGCCCCCGGTCACGCAGCACCTGCAACGCGCCGAGGCAGAACGACGCGGACCGGATACCCCCGCCGGAGCAGCAGATGACGAGTCCCTCGGGCGCCGTGGCGGCGGCCGGGGTCTGCGCGTACTTCGGTTGCGACGGGTCGTCACCGGCCAGCCGGTTCTTGGTGCCGCGGTACCAGATGATCGCGGTGATCACGAGGGCCAGCAGCAGGAAGAACAGGTGCAGCCCCGCCTGGACGCGCAGCGCCATGACGGTGCCGCCACCGCACGAGGCGGGCGCGCCGGTCAGCAGGATCGCCAGCACGAGATCGACCACACCGTCGCACACCGACAGGAACAGCGAGACTCCGAAGACCCATTTCGCGAACCGGGCGTACTTCGGGTCCAGCCGCAGCGAATAGATGTAGACGTAGTACCGGTAGGTCGCCGTCGGCGCGGCGATCGCCATCATGGCGCCCACCAGCAATGCCAGCAACCCCGCGGTGTGGCATTCCTGCGGCGTGCGCGCGCCGAGCGGGAACGCCATCGTCGCCTGCACCGCGACGAGGAAGACCACGATTCCGGTGGTGGACGCGAAGACCTTGCCCCGCCCGACCTGTTCGATGGTCGCCAATCCCGAGGTGACGTGGTCACCGCTGGCCCGCACGGGCGATCCGGCGTGCTGTTCGGCTGTGGTCATGGCGGTCAGTTCACGATGATGAAGTTGAAGAGCACCCGCAGGTTGGCGTCCCAGCCGACGTGGTAGCGCACCGTCATGGTGCCGTCGGCGTGCGGGACGACATTGAGGACCTGCATCGTCGCGGGTCCGAGGAACGGGGTGCCGTCGGCGTCGACCTCGGTCAGGCTGACCGAGACCTGGCTGTCGGCCAGCACCGTGGCGTTCGGGAAACCGAACACCCAGGCGCCCGTTCCATGGGTACGGAGCACCTTCTGGGCCCAGAAGAGGGAGGAGACGTTGGTCCGGTCGATTCCCCTCGTCCCGACGCCGTTGTCGGGACAGCCGGCCGGTGCCTTCGTCGTTTCGAACCACTCCTCCTCGGTGTCCGGGCTGGCTGCCAGGACCGCGTCCTCGGTATCCGAATCGAACATCTCCCTGTCCTTCCGAAGAGTGGGGAGATTCCCACATCGCTATGGTCGCGCATCCGGTACCCGTTCCGAACGCGTACCGCACTACTCCACCTCGGCGCGGCGATTCCGCCGATTGGGGTAGTGCCGCACGCTATCGAGACAGGTACGGCCGCCGAAGAATTGATCCGCGCCGGACTCCCCCGGCACACCTGATCGGACATCCCAGACGGAGGGAACGACAGTGAGCGGATATTCCTTGCACATCGGATTGAACCGGGTCGATCCCACCGCCTACGGCGGCTGGGACGGCGCACTCGCGGGCTGTGTCAACGACGCGAACGCGATGGCCGCGCTGGCGGCCGCGCAGGGCTTCGCCGCCCCGCGCGTCCTGCTCGACGGCGCGGCGACCTCGTTCGCGATCATCGGCGAGATCGCCCGGCTCGCCGGCACGGCGCGCGCGGGTGATCTGGTGCTGATCACCTACTCCGGCCACGGCGGCCAGACCAGGGACGTCGACGGCGAGGAGGACGACCGCCAGGACGAGACCTGGGTGGCGTTCGACCGCCAGATCGTCGACGACGAGCTGTACCGGATGTGGTCGCGGTTCGCCCCCGGCGTGCGGGTGGTGGTCTGTTCGGACAGCTGCCACAGCGGCACGGTGGTCCGCGACGCGTTCACCCGCGAGACCCGCACGGCGATCGTCGATCTGGCGGCGCGCGACTATCCCGGCGACGATCTCGGCGCCGTCGTCCACGGCAGCGCCAAGGCGATGCCGCTGGACGTGCAGGCCGAGGACAACAAGCAGCGCGCGGCGATGTACGCCTTCGTCCAGCAGCTGGCCGGGCCGAGCGCGCGGGCCGTCGTCGAGGCGGGCGTGGTGCTGCTGGCCGGGTGCCAGGACTCGCAGCTGTCCTATGACGGACCGGTCAACGGACAGTTCACCGGCGCCCTGCTGCGGGTGTGGGGCGACGGCGCGTTCACGGCCGGCTATCGGCAGTTCCATCAGCGGATCATGAATCTGATGCCGCCGGACCAGGTTCCGAACCTGTTCACGATCAACGCCGACACCGCGTTCCTGGAGCAGCGCCCGTTCACGCCGTGAACAGCTCGAGGCGGGTGCGGCGATCGCCGCACCCGCCTCGGGGTGTCCTCAGTCGGCCAGCGTGCGCCCGATCGTGGCCGCCACCGCCGGGTGGGCGAGGTACTCGGCGATGTCGTGCGCCCGCTCCTTCGGGTTCTCCACCGGGAGATCGCGCAGCCGCGGTCCCCACGCCTGCCGCAGCGGGCAGCCGATGGCGATCGGGTCGCCCGCGTACCAGGTGTTGAGCCAGTCGCCGACCCTGTCCGGCCGGTGCGGCCCACCGCTGAGCAGCTTGCCGTACACCCCGTCCAGCCCGAGCGGGCTGCCCGCGGTGACGAGCAGGCGCACGGTCACCTCCCGGGGCAGCTGGGTGAGCAGATCCATCGCCACCACCGTGCCCAGACTGTGGCTGACCAGCACGAGCTCACCGCTGGTCGGCATGTCGACGAGCACGGTGTCGAGGACTCCTTTGCGCACCTTCTCGTCGTCGAGATAGGCCGCGACGTCCTTGAAGATCGCCCCGATGAGCAGCGAATCCAGGCCGCTGCGCGCGGCGATCCAGCCGAGCTGGTCGCGCACCCGGCCCAGCACGACCGAACCGAAGCCGAAGCGCTCCTGCGCGATCGGGTCGGCGGGCGCCTCCGCGGCACTCGGCATCCCGAAGCGCTGGGCCGCTTCGGCGACCAGGCTCTCGTACAGCTCCGAGCCGGTCTCGACGGCGGCTTCGCGGGCGCTCAGACTCGCGACGAGCTGATCGCCGTAGAACGGGAAGTAGACGTCGGCGGGATCGATCGGGCTCAGGTCCGCGAGGGTGAGGCCCTTGTTCAGGCCCGCGGTCCAGACGCGGCGCAGGTCGGCCGGATCGCGGCCCTCCTGCCTGCGGCCGTGCAGGAACACCACGCTGCGCTTGCCGCCGAACGCGGTCGGCCTGCCGTGGGTGCCGCGCACGATCGTCTCCGCGGCCGACTCCGGTTGTGGCGCAGCGACTGTCGTGTCGACGACGACCGTCTCGGCGGACAGTCCCGCGGCGGGGCCGAGCTGGTCGAGCAGCGCGCGCTGCGCCGGATCGAACACGCGGGAGCCGAGATCGGCCAGCAGCACGCTCACCCGGACACCCTCGTTGGCGACCCAGTCGATCGCGTCGTCGCCGTCGCCGCCCTGCCACGGCTTGCCGTCCTTGCGCAGGACCCGGCCCTTGTCGTCCTTCTTGGGCACGCCGGCGTGGTGCAGGGCGACGATCTCCCACTGATCGTTGAAGACCGGCGAGCCGGAGTTCCCCGGCTCGGTGTCGGAGGTGTAGTGCAGGAAGTCGTCGAGCTGCAGGTCGAGCCGGTTGTCGCGGATGGAGATCTCCTTGAGCCTGCCCAGCGGATGGCCGACGACGTTCATCGCCTCACCGATCACGATCTTGCCCGGCTTGGCGATCAGCGGATTCCAGCCGAACGTGTCGCCCGCGGCGGTGCCGTCGGCGCCCGGCGCCACCCGCACCAGCGTGTAGTCGAGATGCTTGCTCGTGACGAAGAAATCGCCCGGCGCGAGATCGAAACGCACCGTCTGAGTCGGCACATTGTCGATGCCCGCCTCCGCCGCGAATTCGATCAGCACCGAGGCGGCGACGTCGATGTTGGGCAGCACGTGATTGTTCGTGAGCAGCAGTTGCGGCGAGACCAGCGACCCGGTGCCGATCGGCACCTGCCGACCGTGGTCGGTCAGCGAGATCCGGGCGACGGCGGCGGCCGCGCGGGTGCCGCGGGTCAGGAAGTTGACGGCCTGCAGGTCGTTGGCGAATCCGATGACCCGCTCCAGCGAGCCGATGCTGTCGAGCGGGTCCTGTCGGCCCAGTTCGATGACCGCCTGGGCGGGCACCTCGCCGGTGACCAGCAGCCGGTCGGCCCTGGCGAGGATCTGTTCCTCGGTGTCGACGACATCGGATTCCGCCACCCGGCGTTTGCGGGTCACCTCGTCGCGCTCGGCCGCGCTGTCGGCAAACCGGCGCGACGCGGCGTCCATCTGTTCGCGCCATGCGGCGGTGCGGGTTTCGCTCTCGGTATCCATGGGTCACCTCGCCCGGAGAAGGATGCTGCTTGTCCCCTCAGCGTGGGCGGGTGACCGGGTGCCGGACACGAGTAGCGGACCACTCGATTTTCCGGGCTACTGCTCCCACCAGGAGGTGTAGACCCGGCCGTCGTTGCCGGTGGTGAACGCGTCGAGTTCACCGGGGGTCCTGGCCACGGCGGCGACGGGCCCGCCGGCCGGGAAGACCCCGCCGATATTGCGCCACCGGTTGCCGATGCCGGACCAGTCCGACCCGGCCTGCCACCACGAGGTGTACACGCGCCCGTCGTTGCCGGTGATGAACAGATCCAGGTTGTTCGAGGTGCGGGCGACGGCGGCGACGGGCGCTCCGGGCGGGAAGACGCCACCGATATTGCGCCACCGGTTGCCGATGCCCGACCAGTCGCCGCCCTGATGCCACCAGGAGGTGTAGACGCAGCCGTCGTTGCCCGTGATGAACAGATCGAGATGATCGGCGGTGCGCGCCACCACCGTCACCGGCGCGCCCGCGGGGAAGATCCCGCCGATAGTGCGCCACCGGTCCCCGATGCCCGACCAGTCCGACCCGGCCTGCCACCACGAGGTGTACACGCGCCCGTCGTTGCCGGTGATGAACAGATCCAGGGTGTTCGCCGTCCGGGCGACCGAGGTCACCCGCGCGCTCGCGGGGAACACCCCGCCGATATTGCGCCACCGATCCCCGACGCCCGACCAGTCACCGCCCTGATGCCACCAGGACGTGTAGACCCGGCCGTCGTTGCCGGTGACGAACAGGTCGAGATGATCCGATCGCCGCGCGGTCGCGGACACCCGCGCGGTGCGCGGGAAGACGCCGCCGATATTCCGCCAGCGGTCCCCGATCCCCGACCAGTCCGACCCGGCCTGCCACCACGAGGTGTAGACACGGCCGTCATTGCCGACGGTGAAGACGTCGAGATTGTTCGAGGTGCGCGCCACCGCGCCCACCGCCGCCCCCGCCGGGAAGACGCCACCGATATTGCGCCACCGGTCGCCGAAGCCCGACCACTCCGAGCCCGCGTGCCACCACGAGGTGTACACCCGGCCGTCGTTGCCGGTGATGAACAGATCCAGGTGGTCGGCGCGCCGGGCGGTCGCGGTGACCGGCGCGGTCCGCGGGAAGAACCCGCCGATCCCGCGCCAGCGGTCGCCCGCACCGGACCAGTTCGGGTAGATCGCGTGCGCGGCGCCGACGTCCCCGGCCGACAGCGCCGTGCGCTGACCCATCGTCACCCCGGGCGGCAGCGCGACGCGCGGGACGATCGTGTCCTGCCCGTTGGTGCTGAAAGCCGTTGCGGGGTAATGCATGATCGAGCCGAAGTCGTAGCCGCCGACGTCGTCGCCGTCGGTGATGTGCTGGGCGAAATTGTGCCGGTTGCCCGCGCTCACATTGGCCAGGCGGATCTCGACGAACGTCTCGCGGTCCTCCCGGCTCTGTTCGTGCCAGAGGCCGATCGCGTGGCCCATCTCGTGCACGACGGTGCCGGTCGGTGCGCCACTGGTCAATTCGATCGTCTGCATCCCGCCCTGCCTGCCGACCGGGGAACGGCTGGCCGTGCTCGGCACGAACCGCACGAAGTCGGCGTGCTGGGCGGTGCGCGGGATGAACCGCAGCCGGGTGCGCGAATTCCAGTGCGCCACCGCGTCGGTGATCCGCTGCTGCCCGGGGAGCGCCGGGTCGATCTCGAAGGGGACCACCGCGTTGGGCCAGCGGAAACCGGCCCCCGAGATGACGATGCCCTCCTGCTCGCGGCGGGCGGCGATCTCGGCGAGGGTGCCGAGGACGATGTCGCCCTCGAAGACGGCGAGGTCGTCGACCGCCGCGTAGGGCACTTCCCTGAGTCCGCGGGTGGCGCTCGGGATCAGGGTCGTCCCGGCCTCGGGGCCGGAACGGAACTCACCGGTGTCGTCCTGTTCGACGGTGGCCGGGACGGTGTCGTCGATGATCATGGCTGCACTTCCTCGGATGTTCGGTGGCCGTGCAGGAAGTCTCGGCCGCGCGCGCCCGCGCGACACGCGTAGCGCGCTACCCGATGACGGGGCCGGTCAGACGGTGCGAACGGGAATGCGCAGGTCCGACACCGCTCCCTGCGCGGGCACCGGGACCGCTTGGACCGACACCAGGTCCCCGGCGACGAGCACACCGTCACCGGCCAGGTCGACGTGACAGGCCAGCCCCAGTCCGGTCCCGGCGGGCGCGTCCACCGTGAACGGCCACCGCACGCCGGGCCCGATCGCGACGCCCGCCGTCACCACCTCCGCGACGAGCGGGGCCGCGGCGTCGAGGTAGGTCACGTCCCGCACCTCGACGACGATCCGCGCCGTGGTCCGCGGACACTCCGGCGGCAGCACCACGAATCCGCTGATCCGGCGCACCTGGGCGGCCATACTTCGAGAGTAGGCCGCGCCGCGTTTCGCCCGGCCGGATGTGGCACCCTGGATTTATCCGGATCGTCCCGATCAGGAGGTTCTGATGTCCAGCTCATCATCCGGACAACGTTCCCGGCGGCACACCGGCCTCGTTCTCGTCGTCCTCACCGCCGCCGCGCTCGCCGCGTGCGGCACCAGTACCGAGCCGGTCGACCCGACTCGCCCCACCCCCACCCAGATACCGGAGATCGGCACCGCGGCCGCCGATCAGCTGTGCGACATGATGGCCGCCGAGATCGGCAACTGGCAGCAGCAGGGGCCCGCTATCGCCCGGGTGTCCTACAACGGCACCGTGCACAACTGGGCGCTGCGCAACGGCGCCATCAATACCGCGATCACGCTCAACCGGGGCGCGATCGACACCGTCACCATCGAGCGCTGCCCGGAGGTCCGCGACCAGGTACTGGCCACCCTCGACATCAGCGATCTCGCCTCGGGTCTGGCCGGGTTCTGACTCAGACCGTGGCGCCGGTGCCGAACCACTGCTCGGCCAGCTCGGCCGAGTCGGTACCGAGCGCGTGCCCGATCGACTCCCAGGACGCGCCTGTCGCCCGGACGAAGCGGACGGCCTCGACCAGCCGCTGCCGCGCGGACTCCGAATCCTGGAAGGCCAGCCGCACCGGCATCAGCGCCCGCATCTCGAACTGATGGCACTCCCAGTCCTCGAGCACCAGCCGGGTCAGCGTGGGGTCGAGCCGGCCGGACGGGCTGTGCAGGCGGCGCTCGGCGGGATCGTGCCCGAGCGGATGCGCCGAGCGTCGCCACGGCTGCCCACGCCATCGGCCGCAGGAGCACTGCGCCCGCCAGCCGATCGGCTCGCGCGCGTCGTCGCCGTCGACGAGGTCGACGACCCATCCGTGATGACACTCGAACACAGCATTCATACCGACTCCGATGTCGATTCCCGCCGACTCGGCCGTCACAGAACCCGACCGACTGGTGTGTGAGACTGCTCTTCCCAGGTATTCACCCTCGACGTCTTCCCGGCACGGCGCAACCACCTCACCCCGATATTGGGACCGATCACACAACCGCGGGACCGAGCATGGGACAACCGGTAGGATCCGGCCGCCGCGACGGCCGGACGCCGGATCAGCGCAGCGTGACGGTGGTCGGCAGCGCGGCGAAGCCCCGGTTGTTGGACGAGTGGATGCGCACGAGGTTGTCGGTATCGATCTCGTAGTCGGCCACCGCGGCGACGATCTCCTGCAACGCCACCCGCAGCTCCAGCTGGGCCAGGTTCATGCCGAGGCAGTGGTGACGGCCCGCGCCGAAGGCGAGCGAGGCGCTGGTGTCGCGGTCCAGATCGAAGGTGTCGGGGTTGGCGAAGACCGCCTCGTCGCGGTGCGCCGAGCCGCTCAGCAGCAGGATCCGGGCCTGCGCCGGGATCTCGACGCCGTGCAGCTCGATCGGGGTCGTCGTGGTGCGCAGCTGGGACTGGGTGGCGGGGTCGTAGCGCATGGACTCCGCGATCCAGTCGTCGATCCGGCCGTCGAAAGCGGCGCGGCGCTGATCGGGGTGCAGCGCGGCGCTGTGCCAGGCATTGCCGAGGGTCAGCATGACCGTCTCGATGCCCGCGCCGACCAGCAGGATCAGCACCCCGACGATCTCCTCGGGGGTGAGCCGGTCGTCGCCGTCGGCGGCGTCGAGCAGACCAGAGAGCAGATCATCGGTCCGGTGCTGACTGCGGGCGATGGTCAGCTCCGTGTAGTACCCGACCAGCGCCCCGATCGCGGCCATCGCCTCCGGGCGCAGATCGGTCGACTCGGCGTCGGTGTACATGATCTCCATGCCGAGCTTGCGCAGCAGCTCGCGGTCCTCCTCCGGCACGCCGACCAGCTCGGAGATCACATCGGTCGGGAAGGGCCCGGCGAAGTCGGCGATCAGGTCGAAGCTGCCCTGCTCGAGCAGCGGTCGCAGTGTGCTGCGGGCGATCTCGCGCAGGCGCGGCTCGAGACTCTGTACCCGGCGCTGGGTGAACGCCCGGACGACGAGCTCGCGCATCCGGGTGTGCTTGGGCGGGTCCATCGCCACGAACGAGAAGAACTTCTCCGCCTGCGGACCCCAGAACGCCGGTTCCATGCGCAGGCCGTTGGCGCTGGAGAAGCGCTCCGAATCGCGCAACGCCGCCCGCACGTCGGCATGCCGCGACAGCGCCCAGAAGTCGTCGGTCTCGTTGCGGTAGACGGGGGCCTCGCTGCGCAACCTGGCATAGTACGGATACGGATCGGCATGGACAGCGAAGTCGTAGGGGCTGAACTGCAGGGGCATGGCCGTGCCTTTCGCGGCGGCGGGACCAGCCACGCCACCACCGGTCTCGAGTCGGGCTGACAGGGACGACCGTAGTCGAGAGAAAGGAAGTGCGCCGTGGACTTCGACGCCGCTGCCGACCGGGTGGACGTCACCAAACCACACCCCGCCCGCCGGTACGACTACTGGCTGGGCGGCAGCGCCAACTTCGAAGCGGACCGCAAGTCCGCGGACGCGGTCGCCGAGGCATTCCCGTCCATCCATTTCGCCGTTCTGGAGAACCGCAGTTTCCTTCGCCGGGCGATTCCCTACCTGGTGGATACCGTGGGCATCCGCCAGTTCCTCGACATCGGCACCGGATTGCCGACCGCGGGCAATGTCCACGAACTCGCCCAGGCGATCGCCCCCGAATCCCGGGTGGTCTACGTCGACAACGACCCGATCGTCCTCTACCACGCGCGTGACCTGCTGGTCAGCTCCCCGACCGGCGCGACCGCCTATATCGACGCCGACCTGCGCGAGCCCAGCTCGATCCTCGAGCATCCGGCCCTGCGCGGCACTCTCGACCTCGAGCAGCCGGTGGCCCTGATGCTCTGCGCGGTACTGCACTTCCTCACCGACGAGATGCACCCCTACGACGTGGTGCGGGACCTGTGCGCCGCGCTGCCCTCGGGCAGCTACCTGACCATGACCCACGCCACCGACGACCACCTCTCGGCCGAGGACCTCGAGGCGACCATCGCCGCCAACGAGCGCAGCGGCGTCCCGTTCCGCCTCCGCTCGACCGCCGAATTCACCCGTTTCTTCGACGGCCTGGAACTCGTCTCGCCGGGCATCACCTCGGTGATCGACTGGCGCCCCACCGAATGGCGTCCGCATCCGCGCAAGGAAGCGGTCTCGATGCTGTGCGGCATGGCCCGGATTCCCTAGCCGCACAAGAGATTCCGCTACAGCGCCTCCAGCCGGGCCGGAACGTGCTTGTGCCACGGGGTGCCCGCGAAGGCGTCCTTGTGGGTGGTGCTGGTCAGTTCGTTCGGTGACACGCCCGCGCTGGTCGTGGTGCCGTCGCCGGCCGGGAAGTCGAGGCCGTGCCCGTTGGGCAGGGCGATATTGCCCGCCCGCATCATGTCGCTGATCTCGACCGTCACGGTGGCCGTTCCGGTCTCTGTGACCAGCCGGGCCAGGTCGCCGTCGGACACGCCCGCCGCGGCGGCGTCGTCGGCGCTGATGCGCAGGTGGCCGTCGCGGTCGCGGCGGCGCCAGTCCGGGTTGCGGAAGATGGTGTTGGCGGTGAAGGACCGGCGTTCGCCCGCGGCGAGGACCAGCGGGAACTCGGGCGTGGTCCAGGCGGCGCGCGCGGTGGGCAGCGCGCGCACCTCGTCGAGCAGGGTGTCGACGTCGAGGGTGAACCGGCGATCCTTGCGTTTGACGTAGTGCCAGACGTCGTCCCAGGTGTCCTCGGTGAACACCACTCCCGACGGCGACGCGAGGATCGTGTCGAACAGCCGGTTTCCCGGTGTCAGACCGCCGCCGGTGAATCCGGCGCGACCGACCGCCTTCGGGTTCGACAGCGCGCACAGCTGGCTCACGCCCCAGAGCACCGCGGCCCCGCGGACCGCGGGATCGAGGGTGGCCCCGAGTGTTTCGTAGAGCAGGAACGGCACGACCTTGCCGAGTGCGGGGTCGGCCGCGACGGTCGCCAGGAAGCTCGCGCCGAAGGTGTCGCGGCCGGTCTCGGCCGCGCGCCGCAGCCGGGCGACGGTCGCGTCGTCGACCACCCGCATCCGGCGCAGCAATCGCGCGTAGATCTCCGGTTCGGGCAGGGTGCCCGCGAGCGGTTCCAGCAGCGGCTTGCGCAAGTGGAAGACGTTGCGGGGGAACTCGAAATTGAAGAACGTGGCCTCGGGCTTCTCGAACTGGCTCGCGGCGGGCAGCACGTAGTCGGCCTGCCTGGCCGTCTCGGTGAACGCCACATCGATGACGACGGAGAGCTCGGTGGCCCGCATCGCCGCGCGGAAACGCTGGGAGTCCGGCAGCGAGTGCGCCGGGTTCGACGAGTCGATCCACAAGGCGCGGAACCGTTTCGGATGATCGGTGAGGATCTCGTCGGCGATCGAGTTGCACGGCACCAGCCCGCCGATGATCTTGGCCCCGGTCACCGGCGTGACCCGGCCACCGCCACCGCCACCACCACCGCCGCCTCCGGCGAGCAGTCCACCCGCCAGCGGCACCACCGCGTCGAGCAGTGCGGCGGCGCCCGCCTCGAGGCCGGGCCGCAGCGCGCCGACCTTGGCCAGCGTGGGCAGGGTCGTCCCGACGGCCGCCGCGACCGTGGTGACGGTGCGGGCCAGCGCCTTCTTGCGCAGCTTGTCCAGCGCGCTGGGCGGCTTGCGCGGGCCCGACGGCGTGCCCGATCCCCCGGCCAGCAGCGCGAACGACGAGTGCAGGAACATCGTCCCCGGCCGCCCGAAATTGCCGGTGACGATCCACAGCAGCTTGTTCAGATACGAGACCAGCGTGGAATTGGGCGCCTGCTGGATGCCGAGATCCTCGTAGACGCACACGCTCGACGCCGTCGCGATCCGGCGGGCGGCGGCCCTGATCCGGTCGACCTCGACGCCGCTGATGGTGGCGAACGCGGGAATGTCGATGTCCAGGAACGCCGCTCGCACCTCGTCGTAGCCCGCGGTGTGCGCGGCGACGAACTCGGCGTCGACCAGGTCCTCCTGGATGATCACCGCGACCAGCGCCGCCACCAGCCAGGCGTCGCGCCCCGGCGCCACCTGCAGGTGGAAGTCGGCCATGGCCGCGGTCTCGCTCACGCGCGGATCGATCACCACCATCGATCGCGCCGGATCGCCCGCGACCTGCTTGAGGATCGGCCGCGCCCGCGGGAAACTGTGCGACTGCCACGGATTCTTGCCGACGAAGACCAGCACCTCGGCATGCTCGAAGTCGCCCTTGGTGTGCCCGCCGTAGAGGCGCCCGTCGACCCAGATCTCGCCGGTCTTCTCCTGCGCCAGCGCGTTCGAGTGATACCCCGAGCCGAGCGCGCCCCGCAGCGCGAGGGCGTTGGCCGAGCCGAGGTGATTGCCCTGTCCCCCACCGCCGTAGAAGAAGATCGTGTCGCCGCCGTGCGCGTCGCGCAGCGCGGTCAAGCGCGCGGCGATCTCGTCGAGGGCGGTGTCCCAATCGATCTCGCGATAGCTGCCGTCGGCCTGCCGCTTCAGCGGGGTGGTCAGGCGATGCGGGCCGTTCTGATACAGATCGAGGCGCATCGCCTTCTCGCAGGTGTAGCCCTCCGACGCCGGGTGCGTCTTGTCGCCGCGGATCTTCGCCAGCCTGCGCCCGTCCAGTTCGACGGTGATGCCGCAGTTGCATTCACACAGGACGCACGCGGTCGCCTTCGGCTGCGTTTCCACCATGGGACATCCTTCGCCGCGGTGACGGAGATCGCCGTCACACCCGAGTAGTATGCTATGCAACATAACATAGAGAGTGGGCGCCTACCATGACAGGTGCCCGACCCGAGATCGCCGAAGGAGACCGTCCCCGTGGGAGCCCGCACCAACACCCGGCAGAAGATGCTCTACAGCGCCGTGGAACTGCTGCGCGAACGCGGTGCGGCCGGGGTGACCGTCGATGCCGTGCTGGCCCGCAGCGGCGCGCCCCGCGGGTCGGTCTACCACCACTTCCCCGGTGGCCGGGCCCAGATCATGACCGAATCGCTCACCCTCGCCGGGGACACGATCGGCACGATCATCGATCAGGCGGCAGCGCGCGGATCACGCACGGCGCTGCGCAGCATCGGCGAGTTCTGGACCGCGATCCTGCGCTCCTCCGAATACGAGGCGGGCTGCCCGGTGGTCTCGGTCGCGGTGGGCGGTTCCTCCGAGGACCGGCACCTGCGCCCGGAGATCGCCGAGATCCTGCGCCGCTGGCATCGCGCCCTGGACGCGGCCCTGACCGCCGACGGCGTCGACCCGGCGCGTGCGGGGCGGCTGGCCACGATGGCGATCGCGGCCGTGGAGGGCGCGGTCATCCTGTGCCGGGTCGACGGCTCCACCGAGCCGCTCGACGAGGTGCTCGCCGAGCTCGAGACCATGCTCGGCGCCGCGACCGGCCGCGCGGCCTCACAGGTCGAGGACGAGAGTCCCGCTGTCGCACCGTGATACGCAGGCGAGGGCCTTGCCCTCGGCCCGCTCGGCGTCGGTGAGCACGGTGTCGCGATGGTCGGGGTCACCGGCCACCACCCGCACCACGCAGGTCCGGCAGAAGCCCTGACGGCAGGAGTACGGCTGGTCGGGCCGCACGCGCAGGAGCGCGGCGAGCATGGTCTCGTCCGCGCCGACATCCACGGACTCACCGCTGCCCGCCAGTCGCACCGTGAACGGCGCGCCGTCCACGACGGGCGCGGGCGAGAAACGCTCCGCGTGGAATTCGATGCCGTCGCGCTGCCTGACCGCGTCCAGCAGGGCGGCGGTCAGGACGGTCGGTCCGCAGCAGTAGATCGCGGTGTCGGTGCCGACACCGGCGAGTAGTTCCGCGACGGTGGGGATGCCGTGCTCGGCGTCGGTGCGCACCGTGACGCGGTCACCGAACTCCGCGATCTCGTCGAGGAACGGAAGGGTCGCGCGGGTGCGCCCGCAGTAGACCATCGTCCACGGCACCCCGAGCCGGTCGGCGGCCCTGGCCATGGTCAGGATCGGGGTGATACCGATGCCAGCGGCCACGAAATGCAGTCGGCGCGCGGTGGATCCGCGCCCGGGCGGGGCGAACGGGAAGGCGTTGCGCGGACCGCGCACGGTCAGCTCCGCGCCGACCAGCAGGGCGTCGTGCACCTCGATCGACCCGCCACCACCGGTGGGGATGCGGCGCACCGCGATCCGGTAGACGCCCCGGTCGGCCGGATCGCCGCACAGCGAGTACTGGCGGACGCGCCCCGAGGGCAGTTCCAGGTCGACGTGCGCGCCCGGCTGCCAGCGCGGCAGGGCACGCCCCGACGGGGACTCCAGGCGCAGGCTCACCACGTCGGCGTCGGCCGCGACGATCGTCCGCTCGGTCACGACGACCGGGAAACGGCGGTCGTCCACGCCGGATTCGAGCCTGCGCCGGTTGAGCAGCGTCGACAGGCTCACCTTCGCGGTGGCGATCCGGTCGATCACCCGGGTGGTCGGGTCGTGGTCGTGCTTGCCGTACAGGTCCGGCGGCAGCGTGGTGGGGACGCCGGGCCCGGTCACTGGTGCGCCGCCCTGGCCGCGGGCGACTTCGCCAGATACGCGATCGCCTGCTCGGTCGAGCCCACATTGTTCGGCGAATAACGCGGATCGAACGTCGACAGCGCGCTGACGGCGAGCGCCCGCAGGCGTGGCAGCGCACCGCGCCGCATGGCGCCGAGGATCCGCCACAGCAGCATCGGATAGCCGATGTCGGGCATGCCGGGGTCCTGGTTGATCAGGTAGCGGGTGCCGCGCAGGATCAGCACCAGCAGGATCGGGATGACGATCATCATCATCACCGCGCGCCGCAGATAGCCCGCGCCGATGTAGATCGCCACATCGTGGGCGACATTGCGGTGCTCCACCTCCTCGGCGCCGTGCCAGCGGAACAGGTCGAGCATCCGCGGATCGGCGTGGTGTTTCTCCAAGTCGGCGTTGAGGATCCAGTCGCCGAGCCAGGCGAAGAAGTGCTCGAGGCTGGCGATGAAGGTCAACCGCTCCACCATCCGCACCTCGGTGGCCGCGGTCCCCGCGTCCCGGGCGCCGAGGGTGTTGCGGAAGACGAATTCCATCTGCCGCACATACGGCGCGGTATCGATGCCGTGCGCGGCGAGCACCCCGGCCAGCACCTTCTGGTGCGTCTCGGCGTGCATCGACTCCTGGCCGATGAAGCCGAGCATGTCCTCGCGCAGCTTGGCGTCGCGCACGTACGGCAGCGCCTCGCTGTAGGCCGCGCAGAACATCCGCTCCCCTTCGGGCAGCAGCAGATTCAGCGAGTTGACGACGTGCGAGGCGACCGGCTCGTCCGGCATCCACCGCAGGGCGGTGTCGGTCCAGTCGAACCGCACATTGCGCGCGTGCAGCGCAACCGGCGCGGGTGCGCTCCGGCGGCGGGGCAGCCTCATCGGACCTCCTCCGTGACCGGGGTGTCGGCGCGCAGGAAACGGCCGGCGCCCCAGGTGGTGCCGAGCCCGTCGGCGAACTCGCCGCGCGCGAACACCCGCTTGCCACCGACGACGGCGGCCGGGACGGCGTCGTCGCTGCGGTTGACCATCCGGTTCAGCCCGAATTCCGGCAGCGGCGCCTCGTGCAGCTCGTGCACCCGGGCGTCCAGGCAGGCGGGGTCCAGGACGAGCAGGTCGGCGCGATCGCCTTCACGCAGGTGACCGGCGTCGATCCGGAACCAGTCGGCGAGCTCCCCGGTGAGCCGGTGCACGGCCCGCTCCACGCTGAGGAACGGCTTCCCCGCTTCCTGCGCGCGCAGCACCCGTTCCAGCAGACGCAGCGGATAGTTGTAGAAGGCCATGTTGCGCAGGTGCGCGCCGGCGTCGCCGAAGCCCATCTGCACGCCGCTGCTGGCGGCGAGCTTGTCCAGGTAGCCGGGCCGGTCGTTGGCGATGGTGGTGCGCCAGCGCAGCGCGGAGCCGTGTTCGACGACCAGGTCGAGGTAGGCGTCGACCGGGTGCAGGCCCCGGTCCGCGCCGACCCGGCCGATCGTCTTGCCGACCACGGCGGCGTCGGGACAGGCGATGATCTCGGCGTCGAAGAAATCGCGGTGCCAGATGCGCGGGGTGAACTTGTTGTCGTACTGCGTGCGGAACCAGCGCCGGTAGGACTCGTCGCGCAGCAGTTCGTTGCGCTCGACCTGGTCCTTCAGGTGCAGCGCGGCCGCGCCGGCGCCGAACTCCTCGAAGACCACCAGATCGATGCCGTCGGCGTACACGGTGAACGGTACCGGCAGGTGCTGCCAGCGGAAGTCGGTGCGCGCGAAGCGGTTCAGCAGCGGCGCCACCGTCAGCATGAACCACACCAGCGGCGGATAGGCCTTGGAGTCGGCGGCCGAGAGCAGCGAGGTGCGCAGCGGACGACGTCCGATCCCGGCGCTGGCCAGGAAGAACTTCGCGATGTTCGGGCGCAGGCTCACCGTGGGCGCGCTCTGCAGGACGCGGCGGTTGCGGCGCAGCACGCGGTTGAGCGCGCGCACCTCCTTGCCCCGCGCGTAGGTCGAGGGCAGCGAGCGGGAGCGGTACTCGTCGCCGTCGATCTTGTCGAGCGGGTTCGACATCGACGACAGGCCGAGGAAGCCCGCCGCGATCGCCTCACCGAGCAGCTCCTGCATCCGCTCGAGCTCCGCGGCCGTCGGCCGGGTGTCCCTGGTGACGGCGCGACCGAGGCCGAGCACATGGGTGCGCAGATCCGAATGCCCGAGGAACGCAGCGATATTGGGCCCGAGCGGCAGCTCGTCGATCGCCTTGGCGTATTCGACCGGATCCGACCAGGTCCGCGTGCGGTCGAGGGTGTCGTAGACGGCGTCGCGGGGCACGGCCTCGACCCGGCTGAAGATGTCGGCGCAGTCGGTGTTGGAGGCCAGCACCGTCGACAGCGAGCAGTTGCCGATGACGACGGTGGTGACACCGTGCCGCAACGACTCCGACAGCTCCGGTTTGATCAGCACCTCGGCGTCGTAGTGGGTGTGCACGTCGACGAAGCCGGGCAGCACCCACTTGCCGTCGGCGTCGATCACCTCGGTGTTCGGTCCGATGGGCAGCGGCTCGGCCGAGACCCGCCGCACCACGCCGTCGGTGATGCCGAGATGGCGGCGCTGCGCGGGGGCGCCGGTGCCGTCGAACCAGGTGCCGCCGGTGATGACGAGATCGAAATCGGTCATGGGAGAACTACTTTCCGGTGTCGGTCGAGTGCGCGGCGATGAACTTCTCCGCGTAGTCCGCGATCGCGCCGGGGTCGGTGAAGGGCAGCCAGTGGCCGCGCGGCAGGTCGTGGCGGACCAGCTCGTCGGCCCGCTCCGCGTAGCCGTCGTAGCCGGCCGGGCGCACGGCGATGTCGCGGGTGTTGACGATCAGCTGGACGGGCACGGCGGTGCGGCGGTCCCGCGGCGCGACCATCCGCGGAATGATGTTGGCCTTGTAGAAGCGCAGGCCCGAGACCATGTCGCGGCGCAGGCTGTCGGCGACGGTGACCTGCTCGGGCCGGATGCCCTCGACCAGGCGCAGGAACAGCCGCCACAGCCGCGCCGAACCGGCCACCCGGAAGAACAGGCCGGGCAGCACCGGCAGCATGAAGAACCCGGTGTAGGCCGAGGACAGGCCCTGGGCCAGCGTGTTCCACACCGCGCGCGGCGTCGGCCTGCGCAGCGGGGCCCGCAGGAACGTGCCGAGATGGTCGAGGTTGGGACCGGAGATCGAGGTGAACGACGCGACGAATTCCTCGGCGCCCGGCTCGCACACCGCTTCCCAGACCTGCACCGAGCCCCAGTCGTGCGCGACGACGTGCACCGGCTGCTCCGGGCTGAGCTGATCGATCACGGCGAAGAAATCGGTCGCGAGCCGGTCCAGGCGATACGCCGACACCGCGCGCGGCGCGCTGGACTCCCCGTACCCACGGGTGTCGTAGGCCAGCACCCGGTAGTCGTCCGCCAGCAGCGCGATCACGCCGTCCCACAGGTGATGGGTGTCCGGCCAGCCGTGGACCAGTACCACGGGTACACCGTCGGGCCGTCCGTACTCGAAGACGGCGAGCTCGATCTCACCGTTGCGGACCCGGTGCTGTCGCCGTGGTTCGGGCCGGACACTGGACTGATGGTCGAGGTGAGCCGCCATGGGAATTCCTTCTGGACGCGTGCGCCACTGCACGTTGTACTCCGGGTTCGATTACACGGTACCGCTGGTACCGGTGGAGAGTTTCCCGGGCCGGTGGCGACCCTGTCAAGCACGACCGGGCAATCACCACTGGAACTGCCGGTATGCTGCCGATACGGCTTGGGGCGACGCGGAAAGAACAGGGACATGTCGATGACATCGGGGCGTTCGGCCGCGCGGATCCTCTCGCGCGACGATGTCGTCCAGGGGGCGATCCGCGCCATCGGCCGCGACGGCGCGCAGGTGACGATGGGGGCGATCGCGGCCGAGGTGGGCGTCGCGAAACCGCGGCTGTACCGCATGTTCACCGACAAGTCCGACCTGGACCGGGCCGTCGCGGACTGGCTGGTCGACCAGATCTACCGGGCGGTGGCGCCGGATCTGTCGCTGATGATGCAGACCCGCCGGACGACCGTGCACCAGTTCCTGACCGCGGCCACGGAGGTCGTGCTCACGTACCCGAACGTGTTCCGCTACGTCGCGATCACCCAGAGCGTCCCGACCGGCGACGGCACGGCCCGTCCGCTCGATGTGGGCAGGCGCCTGTCCGGCGATCTCGCCGAACGCACCAGCACACTGTTCGCCGCGGTCGGTCTCGACACCGACGGTGTCGAGCACCTCGCGCGCGGCATCGTCGGCTTCCTCGTCGCGGTCACCGATCTCTGGCTCGACGTGCCCGGCACGCCGGATCCCGCCGCCACCAGGGAATTCATCGAGCGCAGCACCGATTCGGTCTGCCAGCTCCTGGACGGCTTCCTGCGCGGCAAGGGTGTCACCGTCGACCCGGATCAACCCGTGGTCGAAACCCTCGCCGCGATCTCCCAGGGTCTCCCCCAGGCTTGACGCGGCGCTCAGCCGCGCTGGTGACGGCTCTCGTAGGCGGCGCGCTCGGCGTCGGCGCGGCGGCGCTCGGCCTCGTCGGCCAGTTCGGGGTCGAAGCCGTGGCTGACCAGGCGGTGCCGCCGGTAGACGTAGACCAGGGCGACGGTGAAGTAGACCAGCGGCAGGTAGAGCAGCGCCATCATCGACAGGCCCATCCAGAGCGGACCGGGGACCAGCAGGAACAGGCACAGAATCGGCAGCACCGGGAGCAGGAAGCGCATCAGGTAGCGGCGGGTGGCGCCGGGACCGGTCAGGTCGGCGAGGACCCAGTCCGCCATCTCCGGCGGCAGGGTGCCCCCGGTGACGTAGCGCACGCGCTGCCAGAGATTGGGGGTCGAGGCGGTCATTGGTGCTCCCTCACGTCCGATGCGCGCCGCGCGGCCGCGTTGACCCGGCCGAGGACATCGCGCAATTCTTCCAGATCCGCCAGGCTCACACCGAGCCGCTCGACGACCGCCGGCGGAATCTCCTCGGCCTGCCTGCGCAGGTCGCGGCCCGCCGCGGTGAGATCGATGTGCAGCGTCCGTTCGTCGTGCGGATCGCGACGGCGGGTGATCAAGCCGGCGGATTCGAGCCGCTTGAGCAGTGGCGACAGCGTCGCCGAGTCGAGCTGGATCGCCTCGGCGACCGCCTTGACCGACATCGGCGCCTCACCCCACAGGGCCAGCATCACCAGGTACTGCGGATGGGTCAGGCCCAGCGGTTCGAGCAGCGGACGGTAGACCGCCAGCACCGATCGGTTGGCCACCGCCAGGGCGAAACACACCTGCCGGTCGAGCCGCAACGGGTCGTCGAGCTCCTGCATGATCCACCGCCTTCCTTCGTCCACACACTATTATGCCACTAATAGTTAGTGCAATAACTATTAGTGGCATCACAGACCGGACGGCCGGGGATCACTCCTCGTCGACAAGCGGCTCCCCGGCGGCGGCGCGGCGAACCTTCTCGCGGCCGTTGTCCTCCTCGGTCCGCCCCTGCCGCCAGTACCCGGTGAAGGTGATGGCGCGCTTGTCGATACCGCGGTCGCGCACGAGATTGCGGCGGGTGAGCTTCACCAGTTCGGCCTCGCCGGAGATCCACGCGTACGGTGCGCCCGAAGGGAATTCGGCGGCGCACACCGCGTCCACCACGGCCGCGCCGTGCGGGCGATCACCGCGATGCACCCACCGGACGCGCACGTCACCGCGAGTGTCGAACCGCTGCTCGTCGGCGGGACCGGCGACCTCGATGAACGCCAAGACCGCCGCGCCCGCGTCGAGGCGTTCGACGATCGCGCCGATGGCCGGAATCGCGGTCTCGTCGCCGATCAGCAACTGCCAGGCGGGATTCGGCGGCGGGGTGTAGAGCGCGTGCGGCGGGCAGAGCAGGCCGATCTCGTCGCCGGGCGCCGCGGTCGTGGCCCACTCCGACGCGGGTCCGGCGTGCTCGGCGTGCAGCGCGAAATCGATGTCCAGCTCACCGATCTCGGGCCGTTGCGCCCGGATGGTGTAGGTGCGCATCGGCGGGCGGATCTCGTCGGCCATGGCGAGATACCGCTGGTACCAGCTCATCACGCTGCCCGCGTCGTCGAGCGGCGGCGGGACGACGGGACGCCGCTGGCCGGGCAGCGGGAAGAACAGCTTCGTGTACTGATCCGGTCCCGCGTCCCCGAGGGCGGCTGGGTCCGGACAGGTCAGGGTGACGCGCACCATGCGCGGGGTCAGCCGCACCGCGCGGCGGACCCGCAGCGGCGCGTAGACCATGGTCGGACGGGACACAGTCTCGGTAGCCATTAGGCAAGGCTAACCTATCACCCCCGGGGTCGACACTCCCTAGTCGACCGCCAGGCCCGAGATGAGCTGCTCGATGACGCCCCGGACAGCCGTCGTCGCCTCGGGATCGTCGGAGTTCGCCAGGTACTGCGCCGCCTCGTCCAGCGCGCCCACCACCACCAGCGCCAGCGGCCGCACCGGCTGCTTCCTGATCCGCCCGGCCGCCATCGCCCCGGCCAGCGCGTTCTCCACCAGGCCGATGGTGTGCCGCAACTCGATCTCGCGCCACCGGCTCCACCCGAGCACCGCCGGCGCGTCGAGCAGCGCGATCCGCCGCACCTCGGTGGCGGTGGAGGCCTGCAACCAGGCCAGGCAGCCGACGATCAGGCTCGCGATCGGATCCGCGGCCCGCGCCGCGGCGACCGCGGTGGCGATCACCTCGACCAGGCTGCGTTCGAGGTCCTCGAAGACCGCCTCGAACAGATCCTTCTTCTCGGCGAACTGGTGATAGAGCGCGCCCCGGCTGACCCCCGCGGCCTCGGCGACCGCGATGGTGCTCACCGCGCCGTATCCGAACTGCCCGAACAGTTCTCGCCCGGCGCGGACGACCGCGGCACGGGTGGCGGCCGAGCGCTCGGCTTGGGTTCGGCGATCAGGGTTCATGGCGACGTCGAAGTCTAGGCCAGCACGGCCGCCAGGGCGGATCGAGGCCCTTCGCCCCCTTGACCGGGCACCCCCGCTCCGGGAACATACAGTCATCCTGTTTGTATCTCGGAAGGGGCCGGCCGCATGTCCGATGCCACCAAGGATCTGTTCGAGCGCTACCACGCCTGCTGGGCCGACCGCGACCCCGATCGCATCGTCGCCCTGCACACCACCGATTCGATCTTCCACCTGCATTCCGGCGGCGCGCCGGCGCACGGACGCGACGAGATCCGCGTCGCCGCGGCGGAAACCTTCGCCCTGGTCCCCGACCTGACCTTCACCCAGGTCGACCTGCGCGTCGGCGACGACTTCTGGGTGGTGCGCTGGAAGCTGTCCGGCACCTCCGTCACCGGCGGCGCCGTCGATGTGGATATCGCGGACATGGTGCTCGTCGAGGACGGCGCGGTGAAGGAGAAGCACACCTACGTGGACGGCGTCGCCATGCAGGCCGCTTTGTCCGCGCCCGCCGAGATCGCCTGAGTCAGTGGGTCTTCGCCGGTGGCACCGCCCACCGGCGAACTCCTCAGTGTGGCCGGTCGGCGTGCTCGATCGCCGACAGCACCGCGGCGGTGACCGTCTCGGGCGCCTCCACCATGACCAGGTGCCCGGCGTCGTCGACGACGATCTCGCGCACCGGCCGCAGCGTCCGATTCAGCTGCGCGCCCGCGCGCGCCGACAGCACCCGGTTGCGCCCGCCCCAGATCGTGGTGATCGGCGGGAAATCCTCGGGCGGCACGAACTCGTCGAGCGTGGCCAGGCGCGGGATCTCGCGGGCGATCGCGGCGGTCACCATCAGCCTGCGCGGCTCGGTCCAGCTCGACCGCAGATGCCGGGCGGTCGCGTCGGTGTGGGCGCCACCCGCGCCGAGTTGCTCGGCGACGATGAGCCCGGCGAGCGGACCCGGGATGCGGACCATCGACAGCAGCGAGTCCAGGCGCACATGCTTGCCGAGCAGCGCGGCCCAGCCGGTCCTGGTCGGCTTCACGGTGGCGGGGGTCAGCGGGCTGCTCAGCACCAGCGACCGCACCAGGTCCGGACGCGCCTGCGTGAACAGCAGCGACAGCGCGCTGCCGAAGCAGTGCCCGACCAGCGTCACCTCGCGCAGATCCAGTTCGGTGAAGACCGCCTCGACCATGGCGAGGTAGTTCTCCAGGGTGTACCCCGCGTCGGGGGCCTCCGATTCGCCGTAGCCGATCAGGTCGACGGCGACGACCCGGTGCGCGGACCGCAGCGCGTCGTACTGCGCCCGCCAGATGGTGCGATCGCCGCCGAGATTGTGCAGGAAGACGACCGGTGGCCCCGATCCCGCCTCGTCGTAGGCGATCGACGTTCCACCGATATCGAGACGTGGCATCCGCGATGCCTCCTTTTCCCCACACCACCTCGTCGTGGTGTGGTCACGGTAACTCGAGCCCAGCGCCCGGTCCCGGCGAACCCTCAGACCGGCAGCAGGCCGTCGGCCATCAGCTGATCACGAATGGCGTCGGTGAGCTGTTCGGTCAGCGGATCCAGCGGTGTCACCGGCACCGGGAGCCCGTCCTCGACGCGCGTCTGCACGAGGGCGTGGGCCAGGACCAGGAACTCCGCGGACCGGACGGTGCCCCAGGTCCTGGCCACGATCGCGCGGGTCGGCGCGGTCGGGTGGACCGCCCGGCGCCGCCACCGGTGCAGGTCGGTGTGGACCGCGGCGTTGAGGCGACGGTCGGCCGCCGCGTATTCGGCGCGGCGGCGCTCCGCGAGCATGTCCCGCGACACCCGTGGATACAGGTGTTCACACAGCACGGCATGGCGGGCGTCCTCGCGCGCGGTGCCGCGCAGGGCCGCGACGGTCCGGGCGGCGGGGATCCCGCTGCCGTGGATCGCGCGCCAGTCGGCGCGCAGGTCGTCGAGGATGGCCGCTTCGGCGACGGCGACCCGGCCGGTGAGCTCGGCCGCCTCGGCGTCGACGCGGGCGGCGCGATCGGCGGCCGATGTCGTGAATTCGGCGTCGTCGAGCCAATTCTCGTGAATTCTCGCGACTTCCGATCGGATATAGGGGTCGATATTCCGGCGCGTGGCGCTCGGCAGGCATTCCCGCGCTGTTCTTTTCCGATGGTCATCCGGTGCGTTCATTCCGATTCCCCAGTAGTGCGTCGTTCGGTATGGGAATCGCGTTCCCATCCCTCCACCATCGGCGCCCCCGATCGAATCCGCCCGCGGATCGGCCCAACGCTGTGGGCATTCACAGCGGATCACGCCCGGATCACGACTTCGGCAGACCCAGCTGAGCGCAGGCCCGCAGGGCCACCTCGAGGTCGAGTCTGCGCTCGGTGAGCGGATGACCCAGCAGCTCTTCGGCTTTGCGCACGCGGTAGTGCACGGTGTTCTTGTGCACGTGCAGCCGGGCGGCGGCATCGGTGTAGCTGCCGCGCGCGTCGAGGAACGCCCGCACGGTCTCGCGCAATCGCGCGGCCGTCTCGTCCTCCCCCATCAGCCCGCCCAGCACCCGGCTCGCCCACTCCTGCACCTCGGGCACCCGGTCGGTGAACAGCGCCGACAGCGCCACGTCGGCGTATCCGGTGAGCCCGTGCGTCCGGGTGGCCAGGGCGACGGTGCGGGCCCGCTGGGCGTCGCGGCAGGTCTGCCGGAAGCCGTCCAGGCCGGTGGCCGGATCTCCCAGTGCCACCGACAGTTTCGGCTGCCCGCGCAGACCGCGGACGAGCCCTTCGGTGTCGAGCACCGGCTTCCCGGCCGAGGAGATCCACACCCAGCGGCTGTAGTCGTCGACCTCGACGGTCATCGGGGTCTTGCCGGTCGCGGCGGCCATCAGCGCGATGCCAGCCCGCAGGATCGCGCCGGGATCGCGGGTGCCCGGTGGCGTCCACAGCACCGCGAACTGCTGCCAGCCGCGCAGCGAGACCCCCAGCATCTGCTCGGCCGAGGCCAGGTCCAGATCGTCGGCGTCGAGCACCGCGCGCACCTGGGCGGCGCGGGCGGCGTCGGTGCGCGCGTCCCAGCGGCGGCGTTCGCTCTCGTAGATGTCGATCAGGCCCTCGATCACCTGGTCGATATAGCTGTTGACGATGTCGGCGATGCGGGCGGCGGCGGCCAGGGCGATGTCGGTGGGCGGGTTCAGTTCGGTCAGCAGCGTCATCGTCCACTGCACGAACATGTGCTCGCCGAGCCGGTAGGCCCGCAGCAGCGCCTCCAGCGACAGATCGTGCTGGGCGAAGCGGCGGGCGTATTCGGCGGCGGCGGGCGGCACGGTGACGTCGTCGATGCCGATGGCCAGGGTGAGCATGTCCAGGATGGCGGCGAGGTTGGACTCGGTGCTGGCCACCATCAGCCTGCGCACCTCGTCGTCGTGCCGGAATTCGGGGATGACCTCGGTGAACATCGAGGTCATCGTCGGGGCCAGCCGGTCCAGGTCCGCCTTGATCCGGCCCGCCACCGTCCGCACGAGGGGGTCGTTGTCAGGGGCCATGGGCGCAGACAGTACCCCCGGTGCCGGGGCGGACGGCGCGGTTTGTGCCCGGGGCACAACACCGCGTCGCATTGCTGGGCTGCGGGCCCGTAGGCGGCGCCCGATCCGCGCCCTACCTTGAGACATGTAATCCAGATCACATCAGTCTCCGGTGAGGAATCATGCGACACATCGCCGAATTGCCCGAGGTCAGAGCCACCGCCGACCCGCACGGACCCGCGCTGGCCGACGACTCGACCACGCTGTCCAACGCGCAGTTCCACGCGCGGGTCGAGGCCGCCGCGTCGGTCCTGCACCGGGCGGGAGTCCGGGCCGACGATGTCGTCGCCGTCGTGCTGCCCAACCGGGTGGAGCTCGTGGTGGTCCTGTTCGCCGCCTGGCGGCTCGGCGCCGCGGTCACGCCCGTGAACCCCGGCCTCACCGACGACGACATCCGGTACCAGATCGAGGATTCGGGCGCCGGGGTGGTGATCGGCGAATCCGGGCGCGCGGGGGTCACCCTCGCGGTCGACGACCTCGCGCGGTCCGCCGGCCCGGTCGCCGCCGCGGCGCCCGTCGACAACCTGGCGCTGATCATCTACACCAGCGGCACCACGGGCAGGCCCAAGGGCGTGCTGCTCGGGCACGAGAACCTGGCCGCCATGTGCACGATGATCATCGGCGCGCTCGGCCTGGACGCGACCGACCACAGCCTGCTGATCCTGCCGCTGTTCCACGTCAACGGCATCGTGGTCAGCGTGCTGTCGCCGCTGCTGGCGGGCGGGCGCACCACCATCGCGGGCAAGTTCTCCGCGTCGGGATTCTTCGACGCCGTGGCACGGATCCGGCCCACCTATTTCTCGGCGGTGCCCGCGATCTACGCGATGCTGGTGGCCCAGCCCGAGGGCGAGCACCCCGACGCGTCCTCGCTGCGACTGGCGATCTGCGGCGCGGCGCCCACCCCCGCCGAGCTCATCGACCGCTTCCAGCAGCGCTACGGCGTGCCGATCGTGGAGGGCTACGGCCTGTCCGAGGGCACCTGCGCGTCGACCCTGAATCCGGTGGCGGGACAGCGCAAACCGGGCACGGTCGGGCTGCCGCTGCCCGGCCAGGCGGTGGCGATCATGGACCCCGACGGCGCGCTGGTGGCGCCCGGTGAACCCGGGGAGGTCGTCGTCCGCGGACCGAATGTCATGCGGGGCTATCTCGGCAAGCCCGCCGAGACGGCCGCCACCGTGGTGGACGGCTGGCTGCACACCGGCGACGTCGGCTACTTCGACACCGACGGCTACCTGGTGCTGGTCGACCGGATCAAGGACATGATCATCCGCGGCGGGGAGAACCTGTACCCCAAGGAGATCGAGAACGCGCTCTACCGGCACCCGGCGGTCCACGAGGCCGCGGTGGTCGGGGTACCCGACGCCGTGCTCGGCGAGGTACCGGTGGCCCATGTGGTGGCCGCGCCGCGGGCCACGATCACCGCCGCGGAGCTGACCGAGCACTGCCGGGCGGAACTGGCCGCGTTCAAGGTGCCCGTCGCGATCCTGCTCACGGCCGAGATGCCGCGCAATCCGGTCGGCAAGATCGACAAGAAACAACTGCGGGAACTCGCCACGCACGTCTGAACACCACTGCGCCACACATCAATTCGAACGGAAGTCGGACTTTCGGTCGCGGTCCGCCGCGCCCGCGAGCAGGAAGAAAGGAATCGGGCCATGGGCTTCAAGACGGGAGATTTCCCGCCGGTGGATACGGAGACATTTCTGGATCTGACACTGCGCGAACGTATTCGGACGCTGGCCTTGCACTGGGCGGAATACGGCTTCGGCACGCCGAAGATGATCCACACCATCTACATCCTGAAATTGCTGGTGGTCTATGTCCTCGGCGGCGTCGTGCTGGCGACCGTGACCTCGGGCACCGGGCCGTTCTGGGATGTCGCGCAGTGGTGGAACCAGCCGATCGTCTACCAGAAGCTGGTGCTGTGGACGGTCCTGCTCGAGGCCATCGGCGTCGCGGGCTCGTGGGGGCCGCTGGCGGGCAAGTTCAAGCCGATGACCGGCGGCGCGCTGTATTTCGCCCGGCGCGGCGCCATCCGCCTGCGACCGTGGCATCGGGTGCCGTTCACCGACGGTGACTCGCGCACCCTGCTGGACGTGGCCCTCTACCTCGGCTTCCTCGCGTCCCTGCTGGTCGCGCTGCTGGCGCCGGGCAAGACCACCGCCTCGCTGCTGGCGGCGTTGCCGGACAACACGTCCGGGCTGGTCGCGCCCGCCCTGCTGGTCGCGCCGATCGTGCTGTACGTGCTGTGCGGACTGCGCGACAAGACGATCTTCCTGGCGGCCCGCGGCGAGCAGTACCTGCCCGCGCTGCTGTTCTTCGCGGTGCTGCCGTTCACCGACATGATCATCGCGGCCAAGCTGCTCATCGTGATCGTGTGGGTCGGCGCCGGGGTGTCCAAATTCGGCAAGCACTTCACCAATGTGGTGCCCCCGATGGTGTCCAACAGCCCGGCGATGCCCTTCCGGTCGATCAAACGCGCGCACTACCGCGACTTCCCGCACGACATCCGCCCGTCGGGGCTGGCCTCGTTCATGGCCCACGTCGGCGGTACCACCGTCGAGGTGGTCACCCCGATCGTGCTGCTGTTCACCACCAACCACTGGCTCAACCTGGCCGGCGTCGCCATGATGGTGATCTTCCACCTGTTCATCACCTCCACCTTCCCGCTGGCGGTGCCGCTGGAGTGGAACATCCTGTTTGCCTACCTCACCGTGTTCCTGTTCCTCGGGTTCCCGAACGCCGAGGGCTACGGCGTGTTCGACATGTCCTCCCCGTGGCTGACGGTGGCGATCGCGGCGGGTCTCGCGTTCTTCCCGGTGCTGGGCAATCTGCGCCCGGATCTGGTCTCGTTCCTGCCGTCCATGCGCCAGTACGCGGGCAACTGGGCCTCGGCGCTGTGGGCCTTCGCCCCCGGCGCGGAGGCGAAGCTGAACACCATCGCGCACCGGCCCGCCGACAACCAGATCGACCAACTGCTGGCCATGGGCTACCCGCCCGCGGTCGCCGAGATCACCATGCAGCAGACCATCGCCTGGCGGTCGATGCACAGTCAGGGCCGCGGCCTGTTCTCCCTGCTGTACAAGCACATTCCGGCGCTGGACAGCTGGACGGTGCGCGAGGCCGAGTTCGCCTGCAACTCGCTGATCGGGTTCAACTTCGGCGACGGTCACCTGCACGGTCTCGACCTGATCGCCGCGGTGCAGGCCCGGGTCGGGTTCGCGCCGGGAGAATGGATCGTAGTGTGGGTGGAGTCGCAGCCGATCCACCGCGGCACCCAGCGGTACCTGGTGGTCGACGCCGCGCTCGGCGTCCTCGAACGCGGCACCTGGGAGGTCGCCGACGCGGTGGCGGCGCTGCCGTGGCTGCCCGACGGCCCCATCCCGCACCGGGTGACCTGGCGACGCGACGACGTCACCACGATCGCCGCGCAGCACGACACCGTGGCCCAGTCGGCCGAGTAGGAGAGGACGAGTCGATGACAACGGCGACAGTGGTCGGTAGCGGCCCCAACGGCCTGGCCGCGGCCATCACCCTGGCCATGGCCGGCGTGACGGTGACGGTGCTCGAGGCCGCCGACACGATCGGCGGCGGCACCCGCTCGAGCGAGGCGATCGTGCCCGGCCTGCTGCACGACCACTGCTCGGCCATCCATCCGATGGCCGTGGGGTCGCCGTTCCTGCGACGCGTCGACCTCGAGCGGTACGGATTGCGCTGGGCGCGGGCCGACCTCGAGTGCGTGCATCCGCTCGACGACGGCAGCGCCGGCGTCCTGCACCGGTCGGTCACCGAGACCGCCACGGGCCTCGGCGCGGACGAACGGCTGTGGCGCACCCTGTTCGAGCGGACGGTCGCCGGCTACGACGAGACCGGCACCGACATCATGCGGCCGCTGCTGCGGCTGCCCCGGCACCCACTCCGCTTGGCGCGCTTCGGCATTCCCGCGACGGCACCCGCCGCGCTACTGGCGAAGGCGTTCCGCACCGAGCCGGGCCGGGCGCTGTTCGGTGGGGTCGCCGCGCACGCGTTCCAGCCGCTCGAGCGGCCGCTGAGCGCCAGTATCGGGCTGGGCATCCTGACCGCGGGTCACCGCTACGGCTGGGCGGTGGCCGTCGGCGGCTCACAGCGGATCGCCGACAGCATGGCGGCGGCGCTGGCCGACCACGGCGGCAAGATCGAGACCGGCGTGCGGGTGCGCTCGCTCGCCGATCTGCCGATCGCCGACATCACCGTCTGGGACGTCGCGCCGACGGCGGTGGCCGAGATCGTCGGCGACCGCCTCCCGCCCCGGATCGCCCGCGCCTATCGGCGCTTCCGCTACGGGCCCGGCGCGTTCAAGGTCGACTTCGCGGTCGAGGGCGGCGTCCCGTGGACCGCCGCGGCGGCGCGGCGCGCGGGCACGGTGCATCTGGGCGGCTCGTTCGCCGAGATCGCCGCGGGCGAACGCGACATCCACGCGGGTCGGCTGCCCCGGCGCCCGTTCGTCCTGGTGGGTCAGCAGTATCTCGCCGATCCGCAGCGGTCGGTGGGCTCGGTGCACCCCGTGTGGACCTACGCCCACGTCCCGCACGGCTACACCGGCGACGCCACCGCGGCGATCATCGCCCAGATCGAACGCTTCGCGCCCGGGTTCCGGGACCGCGTGGTCGGCTCGACCACCCGCACCACGACGGAGTTCGCCGACTACAACGCCAACTATGTCGGCGGCAACATCATGACCGGCGCCAAGGACATCCCCCAGCTGCTCTTCGGCCCACGAAAGACCCTGCAGCCGTACGACATCGGCATTCCCGGCCACTACCTGTGCTCGGCGGCGACCCCGCCCGGACCGGGCGCGCACGGCATGTGTGGCGTCAACGCGGCCGAGCGCGCCCTGCGCCGGCTGGGCTGATCGGATACCGATCCGACCGGTACCGGGCTCCCCCGACCGGCGGTCGACCGGCCGTCCGGGCGAACTTATCGGACGATCGACCTGGAGTTCGCCAACCTCGGCCTCGGCACTTTCCGCAGGTGGTAGGTTCGATTGCCAGCCCATAGCTGGAAGCGATCCCCACTCGGCCAGGAGGTGGTCAGCCGACATGTCCCGCGCATTCGCCGCGCGCTGGGCCGCGCAGCTGACCGCCACCGTCGACGACGCCGCACCGCCGGAGTGCCTCGTGACCGCGCTCGAGACCTGGACCGAGCGGCTGCTGACCACCCTCGCCACCGGACATCCCGACCCCGTCGTCGCCCAGCGGGCCGGGGCCGCCGTGCACGACCTCGGCTGCGCCGACCCGGTGACCATCGCCCGGTCGATGCCGATCCTGCAGGCGATGAGCGAGGCGGCGGGCGCGGGCCCGGCGGCATTCGGCATCGTCGCGGGCGGCTTCGGGCAGGGCTTCGCCCGCACACTGGCCGACGCCGCCGCCCCGGCCACGGAGGGGCTGGAGACGGCGTTCCGGCACGCGTCCATCGCCATCTCCATCGGCGACGCGCACGGCAACATCATCAACGCCAATCCCGCCTTCGAACGGCTGACCGGCAAGACGCTGGCCGAACTCCAGGGCACCTCGGGCTTCGACCTGGCCGAGGAGGAGGTGCACCACGCCAGGGAACGCGTCCACGGCGAACTCGAGCGTTCCGAGACCGGCACCATCCGGATCGAAGGCGAGTACGAGCGCCCCGACGGCACCGAGGGCTGGGCCAGCTGGACGGTGACCCGATGCGTGTCCGCCTCCGGCGGCCTCTATCTGCTCGGCTTCGGCGAGGACACCACCGAGCGCCGCACCACCACCGAGCGCCTGCACTGGCAGGCCCACCACGACCCGCTCACCGCGCTGGCCAACCGCAGGCACCTGCTCGCCCACCTCGACACGCTGATCACCGCGGCGGCGCCGGACGACGTCGCCGCGGTGTGCGCGCTGGACATGGACGGCTTCAAGGAGATCAACGACGCCTTCGGCCACACCGTCGGTGACAGCCTGCTCATCGAGGTCGCCGCCCGCCTGCAGGCCTGCCTCGATCCCGAGACCGATCTGCTCGCGCGCATCGGCGGCGACGAGTTCATCGCGGTGCTGCCGCCGCCGGCCGACGCGGCGCGCATCCAGCGCACCGTCGACCTGCTCCACGCCGCCGTCGACGAACCCTTCGTCGTCGCCGATCACGAGATCGAGATCACCATCAGCCTGGGCGCGATCGTCTCCCGGATCGCCGGCGCCGAGCCTCGCGACCTGATGACCGCCGCCGACAACTGCCTCTACACCGCCAAGGCCCTCGGCAAGAACCGCTGGATCCTGCGGCACTGGGACCCGGTCCCCACCGGCTCCTGATCCCGGCCTCCCCAGAGGTGGTGCGGCGCAACGGGTCTGCGGGATCCATCGGCCACACCACCGCCACGAACCCTAGCAATAATGTTGCACAGCAACATAATTCACGTTCGCGGACAGCGCCTTCCGGCTAGGGGTTCATCCGGTAGGTGCCCGCCAGTGCGCGAGCCTCGGCGAGCACTCGGTCGAAGCGCGTCCCGTCGTGGACGGGCCTGCGGACGAGGTCCAGCGCGCGGCGCTGCTGGGCGGGGGTCGCGGTCGGCTTGTTGTGCAGGGTCACCGCGTTCGTGGAGAAGGCGCGCACGAAGCCGTCGAAGATCTGGTCGAGCACAGCGGGGTCGGTGCCGTCGATGCGCGCCTGTTCCAGGATCAGCTGCGCGTAGGGCACCGCGGTGAACAGCTCGCCGAGCGCGAAGAGGAAGTCGACGTCCTGCTGCTGGGCTGCGGTCGGCGCCGCGGCGGCCAGCAGACCCTGGAGCGCGAGCACCTGCTCGAGGAACACCGCCACGTTGGGCACGGCGCGGAAGCTCTCGAAGACCGGGCGCCAGTCGGCGAACCGGATCCGGCCCAGGCCGCTGCTCGGACCCTGCCGGAACAGGAACTCGTCATCGGCGGTGTCGCGCCGGGTCGGCACCGGAGCGTAACTGGCACTGGCGAATTCGGCGCGCAGCGGCTTGACCACCGCGCCGAGTCGCGGCGCCAGCTTGCGGCTCGACCAGCTCAGCGCGCCGGTGACCGCCCGCGCGGCACCGGTGGGGGCCACCGCGGCGCCGGGAATCGATTGCAGCGCGGCCAGTCCCGCGTCGGCCGGATGGAACATGTAGTTGGCCATGAACTTCAGCGACAGCGCCATGTTCACGTGCACGGTGCCCTCGAGCCGCGGCAGGCCGAACATCGCCGTCATGGCGACCGGGAAGTACATGTCGTTCTCGAAGCCGCGCGCGGCGATGACATCGGCCAGATCCTCGATGACGCGCTGCCCCTGCCGGGTGACCGACATCTTCTCGATGGCGTTGAACAGCAGGTAGCGGCGATCCTGCGGCGAGGCCGAGCGCATGTAGTCGATCGCGCGCTCGCTGTAGAGCTTCATCGCCACGATGCGCGCGTAGGAGTCGGCGATCAGCGAACGCACCTGCGGGAACTCGGTCACCTTGTGCCCGAACAGGATCCGGTTCTCCGCGTGGTCGATCGCCTCGTAGAAGGAGTGCTCACAGGCGCCGATGGCGCCGAAGCCGAGGTTGAACTTGCCCACGTTCACCGTGTTCATCGCCGCGTGGAACGCGTCCTCGCCGCGATGCAGGATGTCGGCCTCGGCGACCGGGTAGTTGTCCAGCTCGAAGGCCGCGACGTAGATCTGGCTGTTGACCACATTGCGCTGGAGCTTGTAGGCCGGGTGCTGGCTGTCGGCGACGAAGAACAGATACCCCTCGTAATCCGCTTCGGTCGGCTTGCTGGTCAGCGCCTTCGCGCTGTCGATGATGGGCTTGTCGGAGCGGCGGCCGAACACCGACACCATCGAGGCCAGGTTGCCGTTGCCGATGTAGTGCTTGGCGCCGGTGGCCGAGTAGCCGCCGTCGGGCTGCGGGTCGACGATCATGTCGGTGGAGTACACGTCGGCGCCGTGGTCCTTCTCCGAGAGCCCGAAGGCGAAGATCTCGCCGGAATCGAGCTGCGCGGCCGCCTTCTTCTTGGCCGCGGCGTTGCCGCTCTGCCAGATCGGGCCCAGCCCGAGGATGGTGACCTGCCAGACATACCAGTAGGTCATGCCGTAGAAGCCGAAGATCTGGCTGAGCACGGCATTGCGGCCGGTGTCCCAGCGCTTGTCCGGATCGCCGTCGGCCTCGGCCGCCGGGGTGAGGAACGTCGCGAACAGGCGCTCGCGCTTCACGAAGTCCAGGAAGTCGGCGGGCCAGACCTGCTCCTTGTCGTCCTGGAGCAGCCGGGCCTTGCCGCGGGCCTCGAACCAGTCGACGACCGCGTGCAGCAGCCTGCGGGTCTCCGGGTCGAACTGGGCGAAATCGCAGTTCTTCGGGTTGAACAGGACCTGGGGCATCGTCGGCTCCTCGTGCGGGCGTCCAGCGTGGTCGGGCGCTTCATTCATAAATGTAGCATTTTTCTACACGGGTGTAGGAACCTGTCGGCGGTTGCTATCGTGGACCGATGGGAAGCGAGTCGGCCGTTCAGCGGCGAGAACGGGCGGCACATCTCGGGCCCGAGCGCAGACGCCCCCAGGTCCTCGACGCCGCGCTGGCGATCGCGGCCGAGGAGGGCATCGCCGCGGTGACCATGGGCGCGATCGCCGAACACATGGGCGTGACCAGGCCGGTCGTCTACGCCTGCTTCCCCGACCGGGTTCAGCTGATCGACGCGCTGATCGAGCGCGAGGAGGCGTTCCTGGTCTCCGGTGTGCTCGATGTCCTGCCGCCGCGCACGACCGACGCCGACGAGACCGTCTTCGTCGAGGGCTACCGCGCGCTGCTGCACAAGGTGGCGAGCAGGCCCGCCGCGTGGCGGCTGCTCTACGGCAATCCCGATCCCGCGGTCGCCGCGTCCTTCGGCCGGGGCCGGACCCTGGCGATCGCGCGCTGCACCGAACTCCTGCGCCCGACGCTGCACGCCTGGGGCACCGCCGACGCCGAGCACAAGCTCCCCGCCCTGGTGGAACTGTGGGTCTCGGCCGGCGAGGGCGCGGTGCGGACCCTGTTCACCGACGGATCCGGGTGGGAGCCCGATGAGCTGGGCGCCTTCGTCGGCGCGGCCGTCTATCGCGCCATGCGCGCGGCCTGAGCGTCCGCCCGTTCCCGCTCGGCGACCTCGGCCGCCAGCCACGTGCCCATCATGCGCGCCGTCATCGCGATGGCGTCGGCGCGCTCCGGCGCGGAGACCTCCACCGCGGCGGCCCGCACCACAGCGGCGAAACCGGTATTGATGAAGACGAAGGTCACCGTGTCGAGATAGCCGTCGTCGGCGGGCCCGAGCCCCTGGATCAGCACGACCTTGACGAGCAACCGCAGCCGCTGTTCGAACTGCGGCAGCCCGGTGCTGTAGAACTGCACGCCGCCGATCAAGGCCCGCAGCAACGCGGAATTCGCGACCAGGATGTCGCTGAAGATGCCGAGGATCTCGCTGACGATCCGCGTGCAGTACTCGGCCGAGGCGTCGCCACCCGAGCCCGAGAACTCGAAAGCCCGGGCGGTGAAGCCCTGTTCGAGATCGGCCAGCAGGCGATCGAGCAGTTCGTCGACGATGACCGAGCGGTCCGCGAAGTACCGGTACAGGGTGCCGATGCTGACCCCGGCCTCGGCCGCGATGCGATTGGTCGAGGTCTGCGCGACACCGAGCGAGCCGAACAGTTCCGCGGCGGTGTCGAGAATGAGATCCCGGGTCTCCTTCGCGCGATCCTGCGAGGGCTGGCGGCGAAGCTGACCGGGCTGCTTCCGTCGGTGGGTTCCTTTGGGCGGCATTCCTCGACCTCCCCCTTTCACGCCCGGGAGCTGCAGCGCTCCCCAGAATAGGAGAACCGGCCATCGCGCGGTGGCCGCGCGCGCTGTTCCACGTGACAGATCGACCGGCCCGCCATGGTGAATTCGTCCAACGACCTGTGACGTTTCCGTTCCGCGGACATCCGGGCCCTAGTGTCTGGACGGTGTTGGAACAGACCACCGACGGCACCGCGGCCGGGTTCGACTTCGACGTGCTGATCGTCGGTTCCGGCTTCGGCGGCAGCGTCACCGCGCTGCGGCTGGTCGAGAAGGGCTACCGGGTCGGAATCGTCGAGGCGGGCCGCCGTTTCGCCGATGCCGATTTCGCCGCGACGAACTGGGATCTGCGCCGCTACCTGTGGGCCCCGCGGCTGGGGTGTTTCGGCATCCAGCGCGTGCATCGGTTGCGCGACTGTTTCATTCTGGCGGGCGCCGGGGTCGGCGGTGGTTCGCTCAACTACGCCAACACCCTCTACAAGCCGGGAGCGGCGTTCTTCGGTGACCGGCAGTGGGCCGCCATCACCGACTGGGACGACGAGCTCAGCCCGCATTACGACCAGGCCCGCCGGATGCTCGGGGTCGTCACCAATCCGCATCTCACCCCCGCCGACACCGTCATCCGGGAGGTGGCCGAGGAGATGGGCGTGGGCGAGACGTTCGTCCCGACGCCGGTCGGCGTGTACTTCGGCGAGCCGGGCCGCACCGTCGCCGATCCCTACTTCGGCGGTGCCGGACCCGACCGCACCGGCTGCCTCCAGTGCGGCGAGTGCATGACCGGCTGCCGCCACGGCGCGAAGAACACCTTGGTCAAGAACTATCTCGGGCTGGCGGAACAGGCGGGCGCGCAAGTACTTCCGCTGACCACCGTCGACGCGATCCGCCCGCGACCCGACGGCAGCTGGCGCGTGGACACCCGGCGCACCGGCGCCTGGGTGCGCAAGCATCGCGCCACGCTGTCGGCGCGCCAGGTGGTGCTGGCGGCGGGCACCTGGGGCACCCAGAACCTGCTGTTCCGGATGCGTGACCAGGCCGTCCTGCCCGGCCTGTCGGACCGGCTCGGCGTGCTGACCCGGACGAACTCCGAGGCCATTCTCGGCGCGGGCCGGACCACCGTCGACCCGGAGCGCGAACTCACCACGGGCGTGGCGATCACCTCCTCGTTCCATCCGACCCCGGACACCCACGTCGAGCCGGTGCGCTACGGCAAGGGGTCCAACGCGATGGGCCTGTTGCAGACCTACCTCGTCGACGGCGGTCATCGCGCACCGCGCTGGGCCCGGGTCCTGCTCACCGCCCTGCGGCATCCGCTGCTGACGCCGCGCCTGCTGCGCACCGGCCGGTGGAGCGAGCGGACCCTGATCCTGCTGGTGATGCAGAGCCTGGACAACTCGATCACCACCTACACCCGGCGCGGCCTGTTCGGCCGCCGCTTCACCTCGAAACAGGGCTACGGCGAACCGAATCCGTCCTGGATCCCGGCGGGCCACGAGGCCACCCGCCGCGTCGCGGGCAAACTCGGCGCCACCCCGGGCAGCACCTGGCCCGACGTGTTCGGCGTTCCGGTCACCGCGCACTTCCTCGGCGGGTGCGTGATCGGGGCCGACGCGGCGACCGGCGTCATCGACCCGTTCCACCGCGTGCACGGCTATCCCACTCTGAGCATCGTCGACGGGTCGGCCATCTCGGCCAATCTCGGGGTCAACCCCTCGCTCACGATCGCCGCCCAGGCCGAGCGCGCGGCCGCGCTGTGGCCCAACAACGGCGAGCCCGACCCGCGGCCACCGGCCGGAGCGCCCTACCAGCGCATCGCGCCGATCGCACCCGAGCGACCGGTGGTACCCGCCACGGCCGCTGCCGCACTGCGCCTGCCGATCTGGCCGGTGCGCTGAATACCGGCCGCCGTCAACACATTTCGATAGTCCAACAAAGCACTGCTAGGGTGTCCGGGATCGCCGGACAGCGCAGGGCAGCGAGCTCGGGCAGAAACCGAGTTCGCACATGTTCGTCTCGAATGGTGCAGCGGTACAACCACTTCGGACAGTGAACGTCGGCGACGCGGCTCGCCGGAGAGACCGGCGGGGTGCCGGCCACGTGGGCTCTTCGGTCGGTGACGACGAAGGAACCGATGACTCCGACAATCGCGGTGCTCCTGTTCTCTCTTGCCACTCTGGTGCTCCTGGGCGCGGTGACCGTCGCGGTCCTGGCGCTGCGCAACGAACGCCGCGTCCGCCATCGCCTCGACGCGGCCGAACGTGAGCTCTACGCCCACGAGGAGGCGATGACGCGGCTGGCCGAGCTCACCCTGCCGCGCATCACCGACGCGATCCGCCAGCACACCGAACCGATCGTCACCGCGGAAGTTCCCGCCCTGCTCCAGGATTCGCCGTTCGCGCAGAAGGTGGCCAGGATCGCGGTCGGTCATGCCGCCGACCTGAGCCAGGTCCGCCACGACACCACCGCCGCCGTCGAAGCGGCCGCCGAGGAACGGGCCATCGCGCGGGTCGAGGCGGCCGAGGCGGCGACTCGCGCACAGGTCGCCGGCGACGCGCGCGCGGCCACCAACAGCGCGGTCCGTTCGTTCGGGACCACCGTCGTCAGCCTCGGCGCCGATGTCGGCCAGGTGGTCAGCAACGCACTGCGGGAGAACCGCAACGACGAGGTCTACGCGATCCTGAGCCGGATCGACCACACCGTGCAGCAGATGATCCGGCAGGCGCAGTCCTATGTCATCGTCTCCGGCGGCCTGCCCGGCAGGCGCTGGCCGCAGCAGACCGTCGACGAGGTGATCGGCGGCGCGACCAGCCGGGTGCGGGACTACCTGCGGATCCGGTCGGGCAACTGCGATCAGGTGATCGTGAGCCGGGCCGTCGAACCGCTGGTCCACACCGTGGCCACGCTGCTCGACAACGCGCTGCGCTACTCGCCGCCGTCCTCGTTCGTCGACATCTCCTTCCAGGAGGGGCATCACGGCGTCACCCTGATCATCGACGACGCGGGCGTGCGGATGAGCCAGGAGCAGATGGAGGAGGCGCGCCAGGTGCTCTCCGGGGAGCGCGCGGTCGACATCAACTCGCTCGGCCCGTCGCCCCGCGTCGGGTTCCCCGGTGTCGCCGCGCTGGCTCGGCGCTACGGCTTCGCCGCCTATGTCGACGGGCCCAACATCTACGGCGGGACGCGGGCGATGGTCTTCATCCCGGCGGCGCTGCTCGTCGTCGCCGAGCCACGCCCGATCGACCCGGAACCCGTGCTGCGCGAACAGCCCGCGCTCGCCGCCGCGACCGAGACGACCGGTAAGCACCGGCCCGCCGCGGCGCTGCCCGCCGCGCCGGCGCCGGACGATCTCGCCGACAGCCGGACCAGCGGCGGGCTCCCCAAACGCAGGCGTCGAGACGTCGCCCCGCTCGACGACCGCGCGAACACCGCCGACACACCGGGCAGGCCGGAACTCGCCGCCGCCTGGCACAGCGGTTCCCGACACGGCCGCGCCGCGGCCGCGCAATCGACGGAAGGGCAGGACATCCGATGAGCACTCCCCTCGCAGACAGCACCAACCGGCTCGCCTGGTTACTCGACGACCTCGAGCTCGACGGTGTGCGCTTCGCGGTGCTGCTGTCCGACGACGGGCTGCGCATCGCCCACTCCGCCGGTGTCACCCGCGACGAGGCCGAGCGTTTCGCGGCCGCCGCCTCCGGCCTGCGGTCCCTGGGCAAGGCACTCGGCGAGTTCTGCGGCAAGCCAGGAAATCCGGTGCGCCAGAACATGACCGAGTACGAGGAGGGCATGGTGCTGATCACCGCCGGTGGCGCGGGCACCCTGCTCGGGGTCGCGACGAGCAGCGACGTCGACCTAGCCCTGGTCGCGCACCGGATGAACGAGCTAGCGGCCCGGGTCGGGCGCGAGCTGGGGACGGCACCGCGGCGCGGCGATCGGTCGCCCGCGTGACGGCCGACCCGACGCCCTTCCTGGTACCACCGAGAGGAGAACCCGCGGTGCCGCTCGATCTTCCGCTCGACCTCGCCCCGACCCGCTGCCCGGTGTCACCGGACTCGCGCGACGGCCAGGATCGCGTCCCGCTGTACTCGCCGGAATTCGCGGCCGACCCGCAGAGCGCCTATCGCGCCATGCGGCACCGGTACGGCTCGCTGGTGCCGGTGGATCTCGTGCCCGGTGTGCCGGCCACCCTGGTGATCGGCTATCGCACGGCCGTTCAGATCCTCAACGACCCCGACCATTTCCCGGCGGATCCGCGCATGTGGCAGCGCGAGATCCCCGTCGACTGCCCGGTGTATCCGATGATGCGCTACCGCCCCAACGCGATTCGCACCAGCGGCGCCGAACACGTCCGGTACCGGCAGGTGACCGTGGCCGGGCTGGCGGGCGTCGACCTGTATCGGCTGCACCGGACCGTGGAACAGATCGCGATGCCGGTGATCGACGGCTTCTGCGCCGACGGCACGGCGGATCTGCTGAGCCAGTACGCGTTCCCGGTCGTCTTCGCGACGATCAACGCCATGCTCGGCGTCCCCGAGGAGATCGGCGGACGGGTCGCGACCGGGATGGCCCAGATGTTCGAGGGCGGCGACACCGCGGTCCGCGGCGCGCAGATGCTCGAGGACGCGCTCTACGACCTGGTGCGGCTCAAACAGGCCACCCCCGGCGACGACATCACCACCCGGCTCGTGCAGCACCCGCAGCAGCTCAACGACGAAGAGCTGATGAACCAGCTGCTGACCATGTACGGCGCCGGGATCGAGCCGATGCTCAACCTGGTCCTCAACACGATCCGGCTGATGCTCACCGATCACCGCTTCGCGGGCAGCCTGCTCGGTGGCAGCCTGTCCACCCGCGACGCGCTCGACGAGGTGCTCTACACCGATCCGCCGATGGCCAACTTCTGCACCACCTACCCGCGCCAGCCCATCCTGGTCGACGACGTGTGGCTGCCCGCCCACCAGCCGGTGGTGATCAGCATGGCCGCGTGCAACAACGATCCCTCGATCGGCAGCGGTGACTTCCTGGACAACCGGGCACATCTGGCGTGGAGCACGGGCCCGCACGGCTGCCCGGCCAAGTCCCCCGCCTACCTGATCGCGCAGGAGGCGATCGATCAGCTGCTCGACGCGCTGCCCGAGCTGGAACTAGCGGTGCCCGAGGCCGAATTGGTCTGGCGTCCCGGGCCGTTCCACCGCGCGCTGGCCGCCCTGCCGGTGCGCTTCCCGAAGACGCCGCCGCTCGCGACGCCGTCGCGATGAGCGTGGTCCCTGCTCGGGCGTCCGAGCAGGGACCACCGCCGGCTACTCGCCGTGCACACGCACCGGCAGGTGCTTGTGCCCGTTGGAGATGAAGCTGGGCACGGTACCCAGCTCGCCGACCGGCGCGGCCAGACTCATCGCGGGGAACCGCTCGAACAGCGCGGGCAGCGAGACCAGTGCCTCGAGCCGGGCCAGCGGCGCGCCGAGGCAGTGGTGCACGCCGTAGCCGAACGCCATGTGGGACTTGTCGGCCCGGGTCGGATCGAATTCGTCGGCGGTCTCGCCGTGCCGCTTGGGGTCACGTCCCGCGCCCGCGTAACTCGCCAGGATCGCCTCACCCTGGGCGATGTGGACGCCGTCGATGTCGATGTCGGACACCGCGAACCGCAACGGCAGGTGCGCCACCGGCGACTCGTAGCGCAGCGTCTCCTCGACGACGTCGGCCCAGGTGATCGTGCCCGCCGTGACCTCGGCGAGCACCGCGGGCCGGGTGAGCAGCGCGATGATCGCCTGATCGAGGAGGTTGACGGTGGTCTCGTGACCGGCCGAGATGACCAGCAGCAGGGTGCCGATCAGTTCTTCCTCGGTGAGCGCGCCGCCTTCGTCCTCGTCGCGCTGCGAGATGAGCAGGCTGGTGATGTCGTCGCCGGGGTGCTCGCGGCGGAAGGCCACCAGCTCACCGAGGATCCGGTACATCTCCAGGTAGTTGGCCTGGGACTGCTCCGGGGTGAGCGTGGTGTCGAAGATGCCGTCGACACACGTCCGCAGGCCCGGGTTCAGCGATTCGGGCACGCCCATCAGCTCCGAGATCACTTGGATCGGCAGCGGATAGGCGAAGTGCTCCCGCAGGTCGACGGCCTCGCCCGGCGGGGTCTCGGCCAGCGCGTCGAGCAGGTCGGTGGTGATCCGCTCGACCTGTTCGCGCATGGCCTCGGTGCGGCGTGCGGTGAACGCGGGCGCCACCAACCTGCGCAGCCTGCGGTGGTCGGCGCCGTAGGCGGTGAACATGTTCGACACCGCGACCCACAGGAACAGCGGCCAGTCGGGCGGGATCTCGCCCGCGACGAACGACGGCCAATGCTGCGAAGCGTCCTTGGAGACCCGCGAATCGGTCAGCAGCTTCTCCAGCAGCGCCTGATCGGTGACCGACCACGCCGGCACCCCGCCGGGCAGCTCGACCAGCACCGCCGGGCCCTGCTCCCGGATGCGCGCGCTCTCCCCCTGGATGTCTTCCCCTGTTGTATCGATTACCAACCGACTCGTTACCGATTCCACCATGAACCTCTCGATCACCGGTGTTTCCCGGACCCCAATGCAGGCGATCGCATCGAAACATACTGCTGGACTGAACCTTCCGATTCGGTTAGCGATGCTACCGGTACGCCCGACCGGTCGCAGGGACTCGGCGACAGCGACGTTCAGGCAGTGGCGACGCGATCACGCACGTAGGCAAGGGCATTCACGGGCCCCACCTGGGCGTCCTCGGCCCGGAGACACATCTCGTACCGCGCCAGCGCCTCGTCGAGCCGGTCCCCCGGGCCGCGCTCGGCCAGCAACACCACGACCGCTTCCCAGGTGCGCGACCCCGGGTCGGGGTCGGCGAGCAATTCGTCCAGATAGCGGTCCGGTTCCAGCAGGCGCAGCGCCCGGCGCGCGTAGACGTGGACCCGGCGCGGCAGTTCCGCCCGCAGCGCCTCGATGTCGGACTGCCGTACCTGCTGTCCGTCGACGGTGGGATCGACGCGCAGCGACCACGGTTCGGTGTATTCGGCGGGTATCCCCCGCAGTTCGACGAGTCCGGGCCCGGTCGCGTCCGCGAGCGTCGTGGGCGGACCGCCCAGCCGCTGCCTGCACCAGTCGCCGAACTCCCACCACGCCGTCGGCGTCGCGCTCACCTCCAGCCCGAATCGGACCTCCTGCTGACCGTCGGTCCAGCTCCGCTGGACCCGGCCGCGGCCGACCGACGCCACCCCACCCGCCGCCACCTGCGTCCATCTGGCTTCCGATCCACGAAAACCGTATGGCTGCAGCAGCTTTCCCACATCCCGCGTCAACCGGCGCAACGCCGGGTCCAGTCCGACCATCCCGGCAGGGTAACCACACCCACCGACAACCCCCCGTCGGCCGTCGGAGTGCTAGGAGGCCTCCTCGACGAGGCCCGTCGTCGCCTGTGCGCTCTCGATGCGCAGGGTGAAGCGGAAGCCGCAGGAGGATTCCAGCGAGGCGCTCCGGCGATCGGCGGCGGGCGCGGTGCGGACATCGATGCCGACGTCGAGGTCCTCCAGCCCGACGTGAAAGCGTTCGGCCAGCCAGAATTCCGTGTGCCAGGCGGTCTGGCCCGCCAGGACGTCGCCGTCGTCGGCGTGGAAGTCGGTGCGGCGCACACAGATCGGGGTGTGACCGTCGGAGTCGGGCGGGAGGTACAGGACGACGGGTCCGTGCATGGCGGTCAGCAGTTGCAGCACGTGACGGGCGTCCTCGGTCGTGTCGATGGCTCGATGACGGTGGTTCGCGGCATGAACGTGCGGAGGCCGCTCACGGCGTCCGGACCCGGCTTGGTAAGGCATGGTGCACTCCTCGGAAGATCTCGGTTGTCGGGGTCGCCAGACACTATGGGTGGGCAAGGTTGGTCCAGGGTTGGTGCCGATCGAATCTTGCGAAGCCGCGACCCGCCGTGGAATCTCCCGCGACACGCGGCGTTGACAGGGATATGACCCCGATACCCGAGGCGACTCGCCTCTCGATCCTGGATCGCTCGCGTGTCCGGCGTGGCCAGTCTCACGCCGACGCGCTGCGCGACACCGTCGAGTTCGCCCAGCTGGCCGAGCGGTGGGGATATCACCGATTCTGGGTCGCCGAACATCACAGCGTGCCCGGTGTCGCAGGCACCGCACCGACGGTGCTGGCCGCGGCGGTCGCGGCGGCCACCGCTCGGATCCGGGTCGGGACCGGCGGTGTCATGCTGCCCAATCATCAGCCCCTGGTTGTCGCCGAGCAGTTCGGTGTGCTGGCATCGCTGTTCCCCGGGCGGATCGATATGGGTCTGGGGCGCTCGGTGGGCTTCACCGACGGTGTGCGCCGGGCGCTCGCCCACGATCGGGCCGATGCCGAGGATTTCGACGCCGACCTGGGCGAACTGCTCGACTATTTCGCCGCGGGCCGCTTCGGCGTGCACGCCGGAGCGGCCGAGGGCGCGCACCTGCCGACCTTTCTGCTGGCGACCGGTTCGGGCGCCGAGCGGGCGGCCAGGTTCGGGCTGCCGCTGGTCATCGCGCAGGTCGGCGGCCGGGCGGCGATGGTGCGGGCGATCGAGCGCTACCGCGCCGAGTTCCGGCCGTCGGCACGAGCCGAGCAGCCGTATGTGATCGTGTCGGCGACCGTGATGATCGCCGACACGACCGCGCTGGCACACCGGCTCCTGCTCCCCGAGGCGTGGTCGAGCGCGTATTCACGCACCCGGGGCGAATTCCCGGCGCTGCTCTCCCCCGAGGAGATCGATGCCACGACGATGACCGCCCGGCAGCGTGAGCTCTTCGAGCGGGCACTCGACGACCAGATCCACGGTTCCGAAGCGGAAGTCGCCGACTCGCTGGGAGATCTGATTACCCAGACCGGCGCCGAGGAAATCCTCGTCCACACGAGCACTTTCGATCGGACGGCACGGCTGGATTCGCATCGGCGGCTGGCACGGATGGCGGGGTTGCGCTCCGCCGCCCACTGATCAGCCGACCGCGGCCTCGGTCCACGCCCTGGCCAAAATCTCCTCGACGGTCTGCTCCGGCGTCTGCTCGGAGGTGTCGAGCCAGAGCCCGAGCCGGGGCGTGTGGTTGCGCAGACCGTCGTCGAGCAGGTCGATGGTCCACCGGTGATACGCGTCCTTGCCCCGGGCCGCTTCCCTGGCCGCGATGGCGTCCGGCCGGGGCGCGAGCACCACGACCAGCAGCGGCCGATGCCGGATCAGCTCGATCATCTCCGTCAGGTGCTCGCCGAGGACGACGTCCTGGGCCAGCACCGTGAAGCCCTCCCGGAAGTACTCGTCGCAGGTTGCCGCCGTCAGCCGGTGCCGCAGGCGCAACTGCCGCACGGCTTCCTCGGACGGTTCCGGCGCCATCTCCTCGCGCCCGTTGATCACCATGCGCCGGAAGACATCCCCGCGCACATGCACCGAGCGGGGTAGCCGCTCGGCCAGCATCTGCGCGATGGTCGACTTCCCCGCGGCCTGGATCCCGGTGAGTAGAACGATGACCTGTGGCAGCGACCGGGTCACGCGGCAGCCCCTTCCTGATCGCGCGGCCGATGGTCAGGACAGCTGCCACCGGGTCGCGCCCGTACGGTGCCGACGAGGCTACGCCGTCGATGGTGTGCTGGGCCACAGAGTTTGTCGGCGCGGCGAGTTATCCTCTCGCGACAAACTTACCGGCGGGCATTTTGCCCCGGCGACAAAAGGTGTGGCCCCGGCGATACATTCCGTCCGGAGTTCATTCGTGAGGTCCCTCACTCCGAACCCTCGCCGACTCGGCACCCGACCCGCCCGCGACCGCGCATCGAGGCGATAGCCACCCTCTGCCCATACGCCGTAAACGATTGCATCACCGCTGCTCACCATCACTTCTCCAGCGATAGCCACATAGCCAAGACTTTCGGTCACACATAGGTGTATCGATGGTCGTGCGCCCGTCCGCAACCGTTCAGATCGCTTCCGGGCGAATGCTTTTTCTCCGGTAGGGTTCCGTCCCACCGATGGTCGGAAATGATCCCAGGCGCACTTACAGACGTTGGAGGAGTTCACGTGTTGCATTCACGTTTCGAGTCGATCGGCGCATATCTTCCGTCGAATATCGTCTCCACCGCCGAATTGATTTCCCGTTTGAAAGTACCGCCCTCGTTCGATCTGGAGCGGATCACCGGGATCAAGGAACGGCGCGTGCGCGACACCGCGCCCGACGCCATGCAGGACTCGTTCGCGCTGGCGGTGCACGCCGCGCAGGACTGCCTGACCAGGTCGCGCTACGCCGCGAGCGAACTGGACGTGATCATCTCCTGTTCGATCACCCGCAGCAATCAGGGCACCCGCATGTACATGGAGCCCTCGTTCGCCTCGACGATCGCCCAGGCGCTCGGCGCCGACGCGGCGATCACCTTCGACGTGTCCAACGCCTGCGCCGGAATGCTCACCGGCACCTACATTCTCGACCGGATGATCCGGGCGGGTGTGGTGCGCAACGGCATGGTCGTCAGCGGTGAGTCGATCACCCCGATCGCCGACACCGCCGTGAACGAGATCTCCGAGAAGTACGACCTGCAGTTCGCCTCGCTGTCGGTGGGCGACTCGGGGTGCGCGGTCGTGCTCGACCAGGCCGTCGACGAGGCGGACATGATCCACTACGTCGAATTGTTCACCGCCGCCGAGCATTCGCACCTGTGCCTGGGCATGCCCAGCGACAAGTCGGCGGGTGTCGCGCTCTACACCGACAACCGCAAGATGCACAACGAGGCCAGGTTCATGCTGTGGCCGGACGCGCAGGGCACCTTCCTCGAGCAGCGGGGCCGTACCTTCGCCGACGAGCAGTTCGACTACATCATTCACCACCAGTTCGGCGCGGCGGCCGTGCCGTACATCAACGGCGTCGCCGCCCGCGAGTTCGGCACCCCGATGCCGCCGGACCTGAACGTGATCGAGAAGTACGGAAACACCTCGACCACCTCGCATTTCATCGTGCTGCACGACCAGCTGTCGGAGCAGCGCATCGAGACCGGGTCCAAGCTCCTCATGGTTCCGGCCGCCTCCGGCGTCGTCGCCGGCTTCCTGTCCACCACCATCTCTTCGCTGAAGGTCTGAGGTTCGTCATGGGCGTGCGTATCCGAGCCACCGGCGCCAGCAGGGCCGCCGACACCCACAGCATCGTCGAGCACAGCGGCCGCGCCGCGCGGCAATGCCTGCAGCGAGCCGATGTCCGGCCCGAGCAGGTGGGCGTGCTGATCAACACCGGGATCTTCCGTGACTCGAACACGGTCGAACCGGCGGTCTCCGCGCTGATCCAGAAGGCGGCGGGCATCGGCCTCGACTACACCAGGGACGATCCGCGGACGTTCTCCTTCGACCTGATGAACGGCGCCGTCGGGGTGCTCGACGCCGTCCGGGTCGCCGGGTCGGTGCTCGCCACCGGCAGCACCGAGCACGTGCTCGTCGTCGCGGGCGACACCCACCCCTCGCTCACCCGCGGCACGGCCGACGCCGAATTCCCCTATGCCACCGCCGGTGCCGCGCTGCTGCTCGAGCAGGTCGACGGCCCGGAGGGGTTCGGGCCGGTGCACTCCGCGCGGTCGACGGGCAGTCCCGCCGAGGTCGCCTATGTCGACACCGCGACCATGGGCGCGATCGGCCGCAGCCTGATGACCATCGAGCGCGACGCCGATTTCGAGGACCGGATCCTGGCCGTCGCCGACGACGCGGCGCGCGCCGCCCTCTCCGCCGCCGAGATCGACCCGGCCGGCCTGGTCTTGATCGCCTCGACGCCGACGCCGCACTTCCCGAAGCGGCTCGCCGACGCCCTCGGCATCGACCAGGACGCGGTGCGCACGCCCGACCTGGCCGACGGCGACCCGCACACCGCCGCGCTGCCGCTGGCCTACGACCGCGCGGTCGCCGAGCGCTCGCTGACCGGCCGCACCCACGTGCTGTTCGTCGCGGCGGGCGCGGGCCCGTCGGCGGCCGCCACCCTGTACCGACTACCCGCGGAGACCACCGCGTGACCACGGCGACCTACTGGCGGACCATCGACGACTTCCGGCGTTTCGCGCAGGCCGAACCCGATCGGGCCGCGGTGATCTACCCCGACGGGCAGACCGCCGCCGGTCTGCCCGACTACCGGCGGATCACCTATCAGGAGCTGGATCTGTGGTCGGACGCGATCGCCGAGCAGCTCCTCGGTTCGGGGGTGAGCAGCGGGACCAGGACCATCGTGCTGGTGCTGCCGAGCGCGGAGCTGTACGCGATCCTGTTCGCGCTGTTGAAGATCGGCGCGGTGCCGGTGGTGATCGACCCGGGCATGGGTGTGCGCCGGATGGTGCACTGCCTGCGCGCGGTCGAGGCGGAGGCGTTCATCGGGATTCCCCCGGCGCACGCGCTGCGGGTGCTGTTCCCGCGCAGCTTCCGTCGCGTGCGCACCACGCTGACGGTGGGACGCCGCTGGTTCTGGGGCGGACCCACCTTGCGGGTCTGGGGCCGGACACCGTCGGGCCCGCTGCCCGAGCGGGTGGCCGCCGCACCCGAGGACGTGCTGATCATCGGATTCACCACCGGCAGTACGGGTCCGGCCAAGGCGGTGGAGCTGACCCACGGCAATCTGGCCGCGATGGTGGAGCAGGTGCACGCCGCTCGCGGCGGGACACCGCCGGGGACCTCGCTGATCACCCTGCCGCTGGTGGGCGTGCTCGATCTGCTGCTCGGCGCGCGCTGCGTGCTGCCGCCGCTGATTCCGAGCAAGGTCGGGTCGACCGATCCGGCGCACGTGGTGGACGCGATCGACCGCTTCGACGTGCGCACCATGTTCGCCTCCCCCGCCCTGCTCATTCCGCTGCTCGAGCACCTGCGCGCGCACCCGGCCGAGCTGAGCACGCTGTCGAGCGTGTTCTCCGGCGGTGCGCCGGTGCCGGATTGGTGTGTCGCGGGGCTGCGCGAAGTCCTGAGTCCCGACGCCGAGATCTACGCGGGCTACGGCTCGACCGAGGCGCTGCCGATGTCGACCATCGAGTCCAGGGAGCTGCTCGACGGACTGGTCGAGCGCGCCCACCAGGGGGACGGCACCTGCATCGGCCGCGCCGCCGATCGGGTCGAGGTGCGCTTGCTCGCCATCACCGACGATCCGGTGACCGACTGGAACGAGGCGGTTCACCCGGCCGGGCCGCGCGCGGTGGGCGAGATCGTCGTCACCGGCCCGAATGTCAGCACCCGCTACTACTGGCCCGCGGCGGCCAACGCGGCGGGCAAGATCGCCGACGGCGACCGCACCTGGCACCGCACCGGCGACCTGGGCTGGATCGACGAACAGGACCGGATCTGGTTCTGCGGGCGCAAGAGTCAGCGGGTCGAGACCGCGCGCGGGCCGATGTTCACCGTGCAGGTCGAGCAGGTCTTCAATGTGGTGCCCGGGGTCGCGCGGACCGCACTCGTCGGCCTCGGCGCGCGCGGTATCCAGCGGCCGGTGCTGTGCGTCGAGCTCGAACCCGGTGCCGACCCGGCCGCCGCCCTGACCCGATTGCGTACCCGCGCCGTGGAATTCGAGATCACGGCGCCCGTCACGGAGTTCCTCGTCCATCCCGGGTTCCCGGTCGACATCCGGCACAACGCCAAGATCGGTCGTGAGGAACTGGCCAGGTGGGCGGCGAAGAAACAGGAGTCACGACGATGAAGGTCCTGGTCACCGGCGCGTCCGGGTTCCTCGGTGGCGCGCTCGTGCGCGCGCTGGTCGCCGAGGGCGCCCACGACGTGTCGATCCTGGTGCGACCCACCAGCGTGCTCGACGATCTCGGCCCGGCCCGCGAGCGGGTCACGGTCGTGTACGGCGACCTCGCCGACCCGGCCTCGCTGGCCCGCGCGACCGCCGGCATCGACGTCGTGGTGCACAGCGCGGCCCGGGTCGACGAACGCGGCACCAGGGCCCGCTTCTGGGCGGAGAACGTGACCGCCACCGAGACGCTGCTCGACGCGGCGCGGCGCGGTGGCGCGGCCCGGTTCGTCTTCGTGTCCAGTCCGAGCGCGCTGATGGACCGCGACGGCGGCGACCAGCTCGACGTCGACGAAGCACTGCCCTACCCGCACCGCTACCTGAACTTCTACTCCGAGACCAAGGCCGCCGCCGAACGGTCCGTGCTCGCCGCGAACACCGACAGCTTCACCACCGTCGCGCTGCGGCCGCGGGCGATCTGGGGCGCGGGTGACCGTTCGGGTCCGATCGTGCGGCTGCTCGGCCGGACCGCGACCGGGTCGCTGCCCGATCTGTCCTACGGCCGCACGGTCGAGGCGTCGCTGTGCCACGTGGACAACATCGTGCGCGCGTGCGTGCTCGCGCTCACGGCGGAATCCGTCGGCGGCCGGGCGTATTTCGTGGCCGATGCCGAGAAGACCGATGTGTGGGCGTTTCTCGGCGCGGTCGCGACCCGGCTCGGGTACGCGCCGCCCTCGCGCAGGCCGAACCGTCGCGTGCTCACCGCCGTCGTGGCGGCCGTCGAGGCTGTGTGGCGCATCCCGGCCGTGGCCACCCGCTGGTCGCCGCCGCTGTCGCGGTACGCCGTCGCGCTGATGACCCGCAGCGCCACCTACGACACCGGCGCCGCCCGCCGCGATCTCGGCTACACGCCGGTCATCGATCGCGACACCGGGCTGGCCGGATTCCTCACCTGGCTCGATGCCGAGGGTGGCATCGAAACGCTCACCAGGGACCTGCGGTAGTCACCGCACGACCGACGCACCGGAGGCAAACATGAACGGCAGCAGTCCCTTCCGTCGCCCGATCTCGACGACCGAGCGCATGTACTTTCCCATGCGCGACCTCGCGCCGCCGTTCCTCATGCAGCTGGTCGTCCCCGGCGACGGCGATCTCGACCCCGACCGGCTGCGCCGCGCGGTGGCGCTGGCCGCGACGGTGACCCCGGGCGCGCGACTGGTGCGCCGCGGCGCCGACTGGGTCGACGCGGGCACCGCGCCCGCGGTCCGGGTGGTGCCGGGCCATGTGCTCCCCGCGACCGTCCTCGAGTCCGACCCGGTGCTCACCAGCCCGATCGGCCCGACGCCGGAGACCACGGTCGAGGTGCTGCTGCTGACCGGCGCGCCGGTGACACTGGTCTTCCGGGTCTTCCACGGCGTGATGGACGGCATGGGCATGGTGCTGTGGGTGACCAACGTCCTGCGCGCGCTGCGCGGGGAGGACCCGATCCCCCAGCTCGACCCGGTGGCCGACCAAGAACTCGTGGACCGGGTCGGGGCGCCGGGCAAGCCGGCGGCGATGGTGCCGCGCTACCGCAGCGCGACCGGCCGCGGCAGGCAACGACGCGGTGTGGCGCGGCATCTGCTGCGGCACCGGCGGATCGACGCCGCGGCCCCCGGCGCGCTGGCCCGGGTCTGCGCACTGCTGGCCGCCGAGACGCCGGGGACCTCGCGCATCATGATGCCGGTCGACCTGCGCAGGCACGATCCGGCGCTGCGCTCGACCGCCAATCTGGCCCTGCCGCTGTTCCTCGACATCGAGTCAGGCCGCGACTGGACGTCGGTCAAGGAGCAGATCACGACCGGCCTGCGCGAACGGCGCGAGCTGAACCAGCTGGCGAACACCCGGATCACCCTGGTGCCCGACGCGATCAATCGTGGTGTCCTGCACACGACGAACTGGCTCGGTGCCCGCCTCGGCCGGAACCTGGCCTCGGCCACCGTGTCCCACATGGGCCGCTTCACCGCCGACGAACTGGCCGTGCCCGGCTTCCGGCCGACGGGGCTGTACGTGCTGCCCCAGCACAGTGTCGCGATGCCACTGCTGTTCGGGCTCACCGAATTCGACGGCCGGACCGACCTGACGGTGTCGGCACGCAACGGCGACGGGGTGGAGGCCCGGCTCGAGGCACTGCTCGACCGGATCGTGGCGATGCTCGAATCCGCACCGGCCCGGCTGGACCGAACGCTGTGACGGTGCTCGCCCGCCTGGTCACCGCCCGGCCGCGCGCGGTACTGGCCGTCGTCGTGGTATTCATCGGGCTGTGCGCGGCCTTCGGCGCCGATGTCACCCAGCGGCTCAGCGCCGGGGGTTTCGCCGATCAGGGCAGCGAGTCGGCGCTGGTGGACCGGGTGGTCACGGCGCAGTTCGGTCCGCAGAGTCCCGATGTGATCGCGCTCTACACCGCGCCGGACGGCCGGACCGTCGACGAGATCGGTCCGCAGGTCACCGCGGCACTGGACCGGATCGACCCGGCCCTGCTGGCGCGGCCGACGCAGAGCTACTGGCAGGCCACCGCGCCGATGCGGAACTTCCTGGTCTCGCCGGATCGGCGCCAGGCCGTGGCGGTGGTGTTCGCCGCGGGCGACGACACCGCGCGCATCGCCGCCTTTCCCACGATCGCCGACGCGCTCCGGGTCCCCGGGGTCGACACCCGGCTCTCCGGCTACAGCGCGCTCAACTCCGAGATCGTCGCGCGTTCGCAGCGTGATCTCGTGGTGGCGGAGTCGATCTCCCTGCCGCTGACCTTGCTGATCCTGGTGCTGGTGTTCGGCGGACTGCTCGCCAGTGCCCTGCCGGTGCTGGTGGGCGCGCTCGCGGTCGCCGGGTCCCTGGGGGTGATCCGGCTGCTCACCGAGACCACGGAGGTGACCACCTTCGCGGTGAACATCGCCTCGCTGCTCGGCCTCGGCATGGCCATCGACTACGGGCTGTTCCTGGTCAACCGATTCCGCGAGGAGTACGCCGAGAGCCGGGACGTGCCCGCGGCCATCGCCCGCACCTACGCGACCGCCGGGCGCACCGTCGCACTGTCGGCGCTGCTGCTGATGTGCGCGTTCGCCGGGACCTTCGTGTTCCCGCAGGCGGTGCTGCGGTCGCTGGGCATCGGGTCCATCGCGGCGGTGGCCATGGCCGCCGGCCTGTCGCTGACGGTGCTGCCCGCCCTGCTGGCGCTGTTCGGCACCCGGATCGGCCGGGCCAGGCCGACGACCCGCACCGAGCACTTCTGGACCAGGGTGGTCGACGCCGTGCTGCGGCGCCCCGGCGTGGTCACCGTCGTCGTCGGCGCGATCCTGCTCGTCCTGGCCGCACCGCTGACCGGCATCCGCCTCGGTGACATCGACCACCGCGCCTTGCCGCCCGACAGCGAGATGCGCCGCACGGTCGACGAGCTCACCGCGACCTTCCCGGCCGCGGCGAGCGGCGCGACCGTGCTGCTCCGCGGCATCGACGGCCCACCGCAGTCGGCCGCGGTCGCCACCGTGCTCGACGAGGTCGACGCGGTCCCCGGCGTCGGCGATGTCGTGCAGGTCGGGCGCGCCGACGATGTCGTCGTCCTGCACGCCTTCCTCACCGCCGCCGACCGCAGCGTGGACGCGACCGCCGCCGTCCACGCCCTGCGGGCGCTGGAACCACCGGCGGGCACGACGCTGGCGGTGGGTGGCGATACCGCGGCGACCGTCGACACCGTGGCGTCGACGGTCGGGCGGATGCCGCTGATGATCGCGGTGATGGTGCTGGCCACGATGGTGCTGCTGACAGTCGCGTTCCGCTCGATCATGTTGCCGCTCAAGGCCGTCGCGATGGCGTTCCTCAGCCTGGCGGCCACTTTCGGCGTGCTGACCATGATCTTCTACCACGGCCATCTCGCCGGCCCGCTCGGCATCACGGCCGGGCCGATCCCGGCGGGCATGCTGGTGCTGATCATCGCGGTCGTCTTCGGCTTGTCCACCGACTACGAGGTGTTCCTGCTCTCCCGGATGGCCGAGGCCCACCGCGCGGGCGCCGACACCGCGACCGCCGTGCGCGTCGGCACCGTGAAGACCGCCCGCGTCATCACCGCGGCCGCCGTCCTGCTCGTGCTGGTCACCGGCGCCTTCGCGCTCTCGCCGCTGACGCCGATGCGCTTCCTCGGCCTCGGCATGATCATCGCCCTGGTCCTGGACGCCACGCTGGTCCGCATGCTTCTCGTCCCCGCGCTCGTGCAGCTGATGGGTCCCGCCAATTGGTGGCTGCCGTGGCGAGCCGACCGGTCGCCGGCGTGCACGAATACGCGCCGGAGCGCACCATGGAGACAGCCCGACTCTCGACAGCAGGACAGCTCTGATGATAGTGACGACCCGCGAGAGGTGGCAGTCGGCCGATGACCGGCTGCGGATCGGCGCGGAGGTCCTCCACGCCGCCGACGACGCGGCCGCGCTGCGCGCCGCCGACACCCTGCCCACGACCGCCCAGGTGCTGGCGCTGACCGTGCCCGGGCTCGGGTCGGCCGCCGAGAGCGTGCCGGTCGCCGCCGTCGAGGACGTGCGGTGGGTGCGGCGTGGACCCGACGGCCGGCACACCCGGGTGCTGCGCCGGCCGTCGACGGCGGCGGCACTGGATCTGCGACCGCATCCGGAGGGCGGCTGGTATCGGGAGACCTGGCGCAGCGCGCACACCTTCGCGCCCGCCGGCTATCCGGGCGCCCGGGCGGCCGCGACCGGGATCCTGTTCCTGCTGCCGCCCGGCGAACACTCGATCTGGCACGCGGTGCGTTCCGACGAGGTGTGGCTGTGGCATCGGGGCGGGCCGCTCGAGCTCAGCCTGGGTGGTGACGGCGACGCGCCGGGCGCCGCGACGGCGGTGACCCTGGGTCCGCTGGTCGACGCCGGTCAGCAGGTGCAGTACGTGGTCCCGGGCGGTCACTGGCAGGCCGCGCGACCCGCCGCCGACGAGGAGGTCCTGGTGAGTTGTGTTGTCGCGCCGGGGTTCGACTTCGCGGACTTCCGCAGCTGAGGACCTAGCCCGTCAGCAGGGGCGGAAGGTGTTCGAGGCTGGCGATGACGTGGATGCCGTCGCGGATCTCGGTGTGGGAGTGGGTGTTCGCGCGGTCGAGCCAGCACGATCGCAGGCCCGCGTCGTGTGCGCCGACGGCGTCGACCGCGTACTTGTCGCCGACGAAGGCGACCTCGTCCGGCGCGAGCCCGAGCACGGCGCAGCCGGCCAGGAAGATGCTGGGCTCGGGCTTCGGCGCGCCGTGCTCCTCGCTGCAGACCACGCGGTCCCCGAAGTAGTCGAGCAGTCCCACGGCCGCGAGCTTGCGCTGCTGCTGCGGCACCGCGGCGTTCGAGACGATGCCGAGCCGGTAGCCGGGCGCCAGGTGCCGCAGGACCGGCTCGGCGTCCGGGAACGCCGACCAGGCGGCCCGGCGATGCGCGGCGAATCCGGTGAACCAGGCCAATGCGTCGGGATCGGTCACCGCCGTGGGCGCGACGCCGCGCAGCCGGGACAGAAACGTGCGGGCGCGGGCCCGCTGCTGCTCGGGGAAGGAGAGTTCCCCGACGACGAACCGGGTGTATTCGAGCTCGGTGATCTCACGCCAGAGCGCGACCGCCGCCGCGGGGTCGGCGAACCGGTCGAGCGAGCCGTCCTGGCGCAGGTGCGCGAGCAGCCCGGCCGCCTCCGAGGACGAGTAGTCGAACAGCGTGTCGTCGACGTCGAAGAGCACACCGCGGATCGGCATGGGCACCCCTTTCCGTTCCGACGCTCCCCCGGCGTCACCTGCCCCGAGCATCGCATACGTCGTCACAGCGCCGCGGCCCCGCCTGCGGCCGCGGCGCCGTCCGCTAGCTGAAGACGTAGTCGGTGAGGGCGAAATGGCCGCTGCGCCACGCGGCTTCGAGGGTGGAGGCGGGCCGGAGCGGGACGTCGCCGTGCTTGTCGAAGTAGTAGCTGTTGGCGGTGGCGCAGCTGTCCTGCCAGAACACCTGCCCGCCGCGGCGGGCGAGCATCTCCCGGAAGTAGCGGTCGTTGGCCTCCTCGGTGACCTCGATGCGCTCGGCGTCGGTGCTGCGGGCGTGGTGCAGGCAGCGCAGGATGTGGCGGGTCTGGTTCTCGATCAGGGTGAAGTAGGACGCGCCGTTGTAGCCGTAGGGGCCGATGATGGAGAAGAAATTGGGGAAGCCGGGCACGCTCACACCCTCGTAGGCCTGCAGGCGGTTCTCGTCCCACCAGGTCTCCAGATCTCGGCCGCCGACGCCGTGCAGGTCGTAGGTCGGCATGTTGCCCGACTCCATCACCTTGAAGCCGGTCGCCAGGATCAGCACGTCGGCGGGGTGTTCGACGCCCGCTTCGGTGCGCACGCCGGTGGGCGTGATCGCGCTGATCGCCGCGGTCTCCAGGGTCACGTTCGACCGGTTGAAGGTCGACAGATAGTCGTTGGAGAAGCTGGGCCGTTTGCAGCCGAGCGCGTATTTCGGGGTCAGCGCCGCCCGGATCGCCGGGTCCTTCACCTGGCGGCGCAGATGGGCCAGGCCCGCGCGTTCGCCGATCGCGGCGGTCGGCAGGGAGCGGTGGTAGTGGGCGGCTAGGGGGAAGGTGAACTCGACGTAGGTCTGGCTCACCAGCCGCGTCAGGGTGCGTCCGCCCGGCACCTTCAGCGCCAGGCGGGCGGGGAGCGGCAGGGGCATATCGGGTCGCGGCAGGCACCAGATCGGCGTGCGCTGGAACACCGTCAGCCGCTCGACCTCCGGGGCGATCTCGGGAACGACCTGCACGGCCGAGGCACCGGTGCCGATGATCGCGACCCGCTTGCCGCGCAGATCCTGGCGGTGGTCCCAGCGCGAGGTGTGCATCGTGACCCCGGCGAAGTCCTCGACACCGGGGATGTCGGGCAGCTTGGGCCTGGTGAGCACACCGGTCGCGCTGATCACGAACCGCGCCGTCAGCTCGGTGCCGTCGGCGGTGCGCAGCACCCAGCGCCGGTCTCGCTCGTCGAAGTCGGCCCCGGTCACCGTGGTGCCGAAGCGGATGTGGGGCCGCAGGTCGTACTTGTCCACGCAGGATTCGGCGTAGGCCTTGAGTTCGCGGCCCGGCGCGTAGACCCGTGACCAGTCGGTGCGCTGCTCGAACGAGAACTGGTAGCTGAACGACGGGATATCCACGGCGACACCGGGATAGGTGTTCCAGTGCCAGGTTCCCCCGACGCCGTCGGCTTCGTCGACGATCAGGAAGTCGTCGAATTCGGCATTGCGCAACGCGATCGCGGCGCCGATGCCGGAGAATCCGGCCCCGACGATGACGATCTCGTGGTCGATCCCGGTGGTGGTCATGCGATCTCCTTCGTCGTGCCGGCGAATTCGGGCGAGTAGTGGGTGCGGCCGCGCCGGGCGAGGACGCGGACCACGTGTCCGGTGTCCTCGGCGTAGACGATGGTGTCGACCCGGTGCTCGATTCCGTCGACCGTGCGCACGCCCAGCGGGACCAGCCGCGCGATCGGCCAGGTCACCAGGGCGCAGTGGGGCCGGCGCAGCGTGCGGTAGTAGCTGTTGTGCACGGCGACGCCGGCGTCCTCATCCGGCGTGAGCCGGTGCCGCAGCCACGAATCACGCACCTGGACACGCAGATTGATCCGCGCGGCCAGGCGGACCACCGGTTCCGGCAGCCCGCGCAGGACCGTGGCGCCGGGCAGCGGCGCGCGTGGCAGGATCCACACCGCGTCGGTCTGGAACACCGTCACCCGGGCGGCCTCCGCGGCGATGCCGGGCAGCAGGCGCGCGGCCGCGGCCCCGCCACCGACGATCGCCACCCGGCTGCCGGTGAATTCGTGGCGCGGGACGAAGGTGGTGCGGTGCAGCTGGCGGCCGGTGAAGGTCTCGGCGAAACGGAGCGTGGTCATTTCGCCACCGGTTCGTAGGTGAGCTCGTCGGACCAGGACGGCCTGCGGCCCAGCATCCGGACCGGGAACCGGTCGATGCAGGCGTTGGACACGTCGGCCAGCAGCTGGAACGGCTGACGCCGGTGAATCGTGGCCTTACCGTGGGACTTCACCACGTGATACAGCGGCACCCGCCGGATCGCGGGGCTGCGCTCGCCGACGTTCTCGTAGCGGCGCACCGCCTGCCACAGCTTCTCCTCGTCGAGCCCGAGGGCGATGATGTTGGTCGACATCCGCGACAGCAGCGGCGCGTACAGCAGCGCGCCGAGCACGAACGACGGGCGCACGGCGAAACCGGCGGTCTCGATGGCGATCCGGCGGATCGGCCCGGCCCCGAGCTGTTCGAGCACCTGGAAACCGACGGCCAGGTGCCGGGATTCGTCGTTGTTGATGTGGCGGAACACCTCGTGGCACACCGGGTCGTCGACCTCGTCGAGCAGGAACTTCACCAGCGCGCCGTCCAGCGCCGTCTCCAGCGAGGGGATGACGGTGCCCAGGACCGGCAGGCTCAGCTGATCGGCGTAGCGGTCGAGCCAGCTGATCACCAGGCGAATGTTCTTGTTGGGCACCGGCATCGCGTCGCCGTCGAGCATCCCCCACCGGCGCATCAGCGCGAGTTCGGCATTGGCGTGCTTCTGCTCCTCGGCGTGGAAGTACCGGTAGATCTCGCGCAGCGGGCCCGGCGGTGCCTGGTGCACCAGTGCCGCGAACCCGCGCGCGCCGACGTGTTCGATCCACACCAGATCGGCCATGAAGGTAGCCAGCCGGGGGCGTTGCTCGTCGGTGATGGTGTCGGCACCCGGTGCGTCCCAGTCGATGTCGGCCAGCGCCCACTGCTTGGCGCGCACCGTGGCGAGCATGTCGGGATAGGCGAACGTCATTGTTCGATCTCCTTCGGTGATGGATCAGCGCACGACCCGCTCCAGCAGGCCGGCCGAACGGGTGTAGGTCGCGGGCATCCAGCGTTTGGCCTGCCAGAGCACCTTGGCCTCGAGTTGCGGCACCACGTACAGCTCGCCGTGATCGACGGCGTCGAGGGTGGCGCGGGCGATGGTCGACGGCGCGCGGCCGGTCCAGCGCAGGAGCAGTCCGCCGAGCCGCTCGGCGGTCTCGTCCATCGGCGAATCCGCCTGCATGATATTGGTTTTCACGCCCGTCGGGCACAGCACGGTGACGCCGACGCCGGTGCCCGCCAGCTCCGCCGACAAGGTCTCCGAGAGCGCGAGCACGCCCGCCTTGCTGACGTTGTAGGCCGCCATCCGCGGCGCGGCGCCGAACGCGGCCGCCGAGGCGACATTGACGATCGCCCCGCGTCCCGCCGCCCGCAGGATCGGCGCGAAGACGTGACAGCCGTGGATCACGCCCCACAGGTTGACGCCGAGCGTGCGCTGCCAGTCGTCGAGGGCGAATTCCCCGATCACCGGGCCGCCCGCGCCGATGCCCGCGTTGTTGACCACGACGGTGGGCGCGCCGCCGAACCAGTCCTGGGCGGTGGCGGCGAGCCGGGTGACCTCGGCGATCGCGGTGACATCGCAGGCGGTGCCGATCGCCTTCCCGCCCGCGGCCTCGACGAGTCCGGCGGTCTCGGCCGCGCTGTCGGGGTCGAGGTCGGAGCAGACCACGCGGCCGCCGCGCCTGCCGAGTTCCACGGCGAAGGCCCGCCCGATGCCGCTGCCCGCGCCGGTCACCACGGCGTCGGCGCTCGTGGTCCGGCGGCGTCCGCCGAAGGGAAACAGTCGCATGGCAACTCCCGGGTCGACCCGGTACGACTCGAATTGGTGGCATCTGCCACCATTGGCCGCACCTGACACCAATTAGGCTCGCGACGGAGTACTTTGTCAACCATGGATGTGCGCGCACCGGCACGAACCTGGGGCGGGCTGACCGCCGACCAGCGCAGGGCGCAGCGACGCGCCGGCCTGGTCGACGCCGCCCTGACGATCTGGCTGGAGCACGGCTGGGCCGCGGTGACGATGCGCGGTGTCTGCCAGCGGACCTCCCTCAACGACCGCTACTTCTACGAGCATTTCGCCGACCGCGACGAACTGCTGGCAGCGGTGTGGGACGAGGTGTGCGCCGAGGTCTTCGCCGATCTGGCCTGCGTACTCGCCGAGACCGAGGACCGCACGCCGCTCGAGGTCATGCGCGCGGCGATCACCCGCGCGGTCGAGTTGCAGGCCGATCCGCGCGGTCGCGCCCGCATCCTGCTCGCGGATCACGCAGGCAGCGCCGTACTCGAGCAGCGCCGCAAGACCATGCTCACCGACGCCACCGACCTGCTGATCGCCGCCGCCTGGCCCTACCTGCGCCCCGGCGTCGACGAGACCGACATCCGGATGAGCACCCTGACCGGCATCGGCGGCTTCATCGAACTGCTCTCGGCCTGGCGCACCGGCGTCCTCGACGTCGACGCCGACCGCATCATCGACCACACCAGCGCCATCGCCGCCCAGCTGGCCACGATGTTCCTCCCGCCGGAGATCATCGGCGATCACCGCTAAATATTCCTTGACAGGAATATTCCTACCAAGGAATACTTCTGCGCATGGACGAGATCGCCGCGGCACTGGGCGACGGCGCGCGATGGCGCATCGTCGAACTTCTCGCCGAACGACCCCGCTCGGTGGGCGAACTGGCCGAGCTGACCGGCCTGCGGCAGCCGCAGACCACCAAGCACCTCCAGACGCTGGCCCGCGCGGGTCTCGTCACCGTGTTCCCGCTCGGACAGCGGCGCGTCTACGCGCTCGAAGCCGGACCGCTCACCGGGCTCGAACGAGCGCTGCGCCTGCTCGTCGAGACCGTCGACGCGAACGCGGACGAGCGTGACGTGGTCGAGCGCTACCGCGCGGCCATCGACGCGGAAACCGCTGTCGCCGAACGGGATCGGTGGGCCGACGGCCGCACCTTCTCCTTCGATCGCACCCTGGCCGCGCCCCGCGAGGTCGTCTGGCGGCACTGGGTCGAGGCCGACCTGCTGGGCTCGTGGCTGGCCCCGCCCTCGATGACGATCACCGAGTGCGCGCTCGAACCGAGGCCGGGCGGTCGTGCCGTCCTCGACTATCGCGACCCCGAAGGCCGCCGCTACCGCTCGGCGGGAAAGGTCGGCGCCGCAACGGAACCCGAGCATCTCGCCTTCGACCTCGCGGTCATCGACGAGTCCGGGGCGGTGTCGTTCACCGGCCACTACGACCTGACGCTCGACCCCGTCCGCGGCGGCACCCGCCTGCGGCTCGGGTTGACCATCACCGACACCTCCGTCGAGGCCGTCCCGTACATCGCGGGAATCGGCACCGGATGGGGCCAGGTTCTCGACAATCTCGCCGCCCGGATCGGCGGCACCACGACGAAGGAAGCACAGTCATGACCGAACGCACCGTGACCGCCAATCTCGCCCTCACCCTCGACGGGCGCTATCACGGACCCGGCGGCCCCACCGACGCGGCGGCGATCGTCCGCTACGCGACCACCGAGGTCGCGCGCGAGCACCTCTCCCGCCTCTGGGCCGACGCGACGACGGCGGTGCTCGGCCGCCGCAACGCCGAGGGCTTCCTCGCCTACTGGCCCACCGTCGCCGCGGACGAGGCCGCCGACCCCCGCGATCGCGCCTACGCGACGTGGCTGGCCGACACCGACAAGGTGGTCTTCTCGACCACGCTCACCGACGCGCCGTGGAAGCGGACCCGGCTGGTGAACGCACCCGCGGCCGACGTGATCGCCGAACTGAAGACCTCCGGCACCGGCGACATCCTGGTCAACTCCAGCCCGAGCGTCATCGCGGACCTGCTGGCGGCCGACCTGATCGACCGCCTGTACCTGCTGATCTGCCCCGAGATCGCCGGTGGCGGCGCACGGCTGTTCGACGACGGCCTGCCCGGCACCCGGTGGACCGTCGCCCACCACGCGGTGGGCGAACTCGGCGAGGTCGCGCTCGTCTACGACCGGGTGCGCTGACCGCTCGGCAGCGCGCCGACGCCGAGATCACGCAGGGCGGCGATCAGGAACTCGTCGACGGCGTCGGTGCGTTCCAGTTGCACCAGGTGGCCCGCACCCGGAACCTTCACCACCGCACGCAGATCCGGGACGTTCGCGCGCAGCACGGCCAGCGGGTCACGACCGCTGAACCCCTCCATGTCCGGGTCGTTCTCGCCGTAGAGGAAGTAGGTGGGCACCGGCACCTTGGCACCGGCGAAGGCTTCGGTGAGCGCCCAGTTGCGGTCGAGATTGCGGTACCAGTTCAGGCCGCCGGTGAAGCCGGTACGATCGAACTCCGCTGCCAGGGTGTCGAATTCGGCCTCGCTCAGCCAGGACCAGGGCAGCTCGGGGGCCTGCGGCAGGACATCGAGGTAGCCCAGGCCCGGCGGGTTCTGCCAGGTGTCGAGGTAGTGGTAGTCGCCGGAGAGCGAGTAGTAGACCCTGGCCAGGAATTCGCGGGAACGCGCGGCCAGTTCGGCGTCGGCCACGCCCGGCTCCTGGAAGTACGCCAGGTGCAGGAAGTGCCGCTGCGCGGCCTTGGTCCAGTACTCCGACGGCGCGCGCGGCGGACGTGGCGAGAACGGATTGTTCAGGACGGCAACGGCATCCACACGCTCGGGCGCCCGCAGTGCCAGCTCCCACACGAGCTGGGCACCGAAGTCGAGGCCGACGAAGACGGCCTTCTCCGCGCCGATGTCGTCGAGCAGCGCCAGCAGATCACCGATCACCGCCGCGTTGGTGTAGGCCGCGGGGTCGGCGGGGGCGTCGGTGCGGCCGTAGCCGCGCAGATCCGGCGCGATGGCGCGGAAGCCCGCGCCCGCCACCGCCGCGAGCTGGCGGTGCCACACGAAACCGGTGTGCGGGAATCCGTGACAGAAGACGACCGGATACCCCTGCCCCCGCTCGGTGACGTGCATCCGGACGCCGTCGGTGTCCAGGAATCGATGGGTCAGCTCCACTACCGTCTCCGTTTCTAGAACGTGTTCCTCTTTTGACGGTAATGTCTGGAGGCCATGAGCGGAACACCCAAGATTCTCGCCGGCCGGGTCGCGGTGGTGACCGGCGCCAGCCGCGGCATCGGCAAGGGCATCGCCCAGGAACTGGGCGCGGCCGGGGCCACCGTGTACGTGACCGGCCGCACCACCACCGCGGGCAGGCTGCCCGGCACCGTGCACGCGACCGCCGAGGAGATCACCGCGCTGGGCGGCCACGGCGTGGCCGTCGTCTGCGATCACGCCGACGACGCGGCGGTCGAGAAGCTCTTCGCCCAGGTGCGCGACGAGCAGGGCAGGCTCGACGTGCTGGTGAACAACGTCTACAACTCCCCCGCCGCGGCGCGCTGGCTCGGCCGCAAGTTCTGGGACGTCCCGCCGAAGGCCTGGGACGAGACCTTCGACATCGGCGTCCGCTCGCACTACGTGGCCAGCGTGTTCGCCGCGCCGCTGCTGATCGAGTCGGCGGGGCTGATCGTCAACGTCTCCTCCCCCGGCTCCCAGCGGTACATGCACAATGCCGTCTACGGCGTCGCCAAGACCGCGCTGGACCGGCTCACCGCCGACCTGGCCCACGACCTGCTCGGCACCGGCGCGACCGCAGTCTCGATCTGGCCCGGCATCGTCGACACCGAACTGCTGCAGATGGTTCCGGCCGACGAGCACGGGCGCCGCGAGGTGACCCTGCCCGGCGAGGGCACCTTCGATCTCAACGCCGCCGAGACCCCGCGTTTCCCCGGTCGCGCGGTCGTCGCGCTGGCCGCCGACCCCGCTCGGCTGACCCGTGGCGGCGGCGCGTGGAAGGTCGCCGACCTCGCGGTCGAGTACGGATTCACCGACGTCGACGGCCGGATTCCGCGGGCCGATTGAGCGGGGAAATCAGCCCTGGATTTAGGTGAGACAGTGCGTTACATTCAAATCAGGGAGAGTCGGCTCGACGGCGATCCCTGTGACGATGGAGAGAAACAATGACGTTCTCGAAGACCGCTGCCGCCGATCCGGACTACGCCGACACCCTGCTCACGCTGTCGGAGGGGTCGGTCCACCGCAGATTCGACCCCTTCCTCGATATCGACTGGGACGCACCGGAATTCGCGATCGACCGGGACGACCCGCGCTGGGTGCTCTCGGCCGAGCTCGATCCGCTGGGCGCCACCGCGTGGTACCAGTCGCTGCCGCTCGAGCGCCGCATCGAGATCGGCCGCTGGCGCCAGGCCAATGCCGCCAAGGTCGGGCTGGCCTTCGAGTCCATCCTCATCCGCGGGATGATGCAATACGCGATGGCCCTGCCCAACGGGTCGCCCGAGTTCCGGTACTGCCTCCACGAGATGACCGAGGAGTGCAACCACATCCAGATGTTCCAGGAACTGGTCAACCGCATCGGCGACGACGTGCCGGGCATGCGGCCGTTGTTCCGGGTCGCCTCGCCGTTCATCGGCGTCGCGGGCGGCTACTTCTGGGCCATCCTGTTCATCGGCATCCTCGGCGGCGAGGAGCCGATCGACCACTATCAGAAGGCCCTGATCCGGTCCGGCAACGCGACCCAGCCGACGCTGCTGCGGATCATGGAGATCCACATCGCCGAGGAAGCCCGGCACATCTCCTTCGCCAACGAGTTCCTGCGCAACCACCTCGCGCGGATGAATCCGGTGAGCACCGCGGTGTGCGCCGTGGCCTTCCCGATCGCCATGCGCTGGCTGGCCGACGAACTGGTCAAGCCGTCGAAGTCGTTCGCCACCAAGTTCGACATCCCGGACGAGGTGTTCAAGGACGCGTTCTGGCGCAGCCCGGCCTCCCGCAAGATCCTCAGCGGATTCTTCGGCGACATGCGCGCCCTGGCCGGCGAGCTCGGCCTGCTGAACCCGGTGACCAGGCCGCTGTGGAAGCTGCTGAAGATCGACGGCGGCCAGGCCCGCTACCGCAGCGAGCCCGACCGCCGCCCCGCCTAAGCGTACCTCCGCCTTCGCTCCGGCCATGCGCGAGGGACTGAGGAACGCTGTCGCGGCTGCGCCCACTAGGCGCGATAGCCGTCGGTGCCCGCGCGGGACATGACGATCGTCGGGACCACCGCGCGGGCGGACAGCCGCAGCAGCGAGTCGACCATCTCGACGACGTCGTTCACCGCGAGCATCCGCTCGGGCGGAATCCGGTCGTGGATCCAGGCGCTCATGTCGGTGTCGACGTAGGCGGGCGCGATCGCGGTGGCGGTGACGCCGTTGCCGGACTCCTCGGCATTGAGCGTGGCGAGCAGTGAGATCATCGCCGCCTTGGCCGCGCCGTAGACCGCCAGGCCCGCCTCGGCGTACACGCCCGTGATCGAGGACAGTGCGACGACTTTCGCGCCGTGCGCCGGATCGGCGGCGGCCGCCGCGCGCAGCATCGGCAACGCGCCCTGGACGAGTTGCAGTGGAGCGCGCACATTCACCGCGACGGTCTTGTCGAACCGCTTCATCGAGGAGTCGGCGAGCGTGCCCGCGGTGCCGACACCGGCATTGAGGATCAGCGCGGACAGGGTCGCGTACCGGTCGGCGTGCTCGGCGAGCAGGCGGGCGATGCCGTCCTCGTCGGCCATGTCGGCGGCGACGGCGACCACCTCGGGGGCGCCGAGCGACCGCAGATCGGTGGCGACCGCGTTCAGCCGGTCGGCGTCCCGGGCGGTGATGGTCAGCGAATACCCCTGCTGGGCAAGCCGGTTCGCGATTCCGAGGCCGATGCCCCGGGACGCGCCGGTGATCAGGGCGGACTTGCTCGCGGTCACTTCCGGTGTCCTTCCAGTGCGCGCAGGCCGGCGGCCATGAACTCCGGGGTGGCCTCCGCGGCGCGCTCGGCGGCGGCGCCCGCGCCGGAGCCGCGCAGCGCCCGGTGGGTGATGCCCTCACCGATCACGCCGAGTTTGAAGTTGGCCAGCGCCAGGTAGAAGCCCCAGTCGCCGAGGTCGCGACCGGAGGCGGTCGCGTAGGACTGGGCGAGCGCGTCGGCGGTGGGCATGCGGTCGCTGGTCCACGCGGCCGACGAGCCGAGCACCAGGTCGAAGATCGGCGACCGGTACACGCACATCAGCGCGACATCGGTGAGCGGGTCGCCCAGGGTCGACATCTCCCAGTCCACGACCGCACGCACCCGGCCCGGGTCGGTGGCGTCGAGGATGGTGTTGTCGATGCGGAAGTCGCCGTGCACGATCGAGGCCGCCGAAGTGCTCGGCACCGCCTCGGCCAGCGCCGCGTGCAGCACCACCACGTCGGCCAGCTCGCGGGTCTTCACCCGATCCCATTGGGACGCCCACAGATTCACCTGGCGTTCGACGAAACCGGTGGGCCTGCCGAACGCGCCGAGACCCACCGCCGCCGGGTCGACGGCGTGCAGGCGGGCCAGCACGTCGACCAGTTCGGTCGCGCTGGCGGCCACCTGCTCGTCGGTGAGCGCGGCGAGGTCGTCCTGGTCGCGGATCACGCGGCCGTCGACGTACTCGACGACGGTCATCGGCGCGCCGAGGGCGGTGCCCCGCTCGTCGAAGGCGACCGTGCGCGCGACCGGCACCGCCGATTCCTGGAGCGCGTCGGTGACGGTGAACTCGCGCGCCATATCGTGCGCGGACGGCGTGAGCCCGGCGACCGGCGGACGCCGCACCACCCAGGTCGACACGTCGTCGGCAGCGGTGAACGTCAGGTTCGAGCGCCCGCCGCTGATCAGTTCCACGCGCAGTTCACCGCGCACCGGCACGCCGCTGTCGCGCAGGAACCGCTCCAGCGCAACGATATCCATTCCGGGCAGGCTCATTCGGTGTCCTTATACGCTCGCTTGGCCGCGCTCACCGCGCGTTTGGCGATGGCCCAGCGGTGCACCTCGGAGGGACCGTCGTAGATCCGGAACGGCCGGACCTCTCGCGAGAGCCGTGCCAGCGGCAGGTCCGCCGCGACACCGAGACCGCCGCACATCTGCATGCTGCGATCGATGATCCGGAAGATCGCCTCGGCGGCGAAGGTCTTCGCGATGGAGGTCGCGTTCGCCGCGGACTCGCCGCGATCGAGTTCCCAGCAGGCACGGGTGAGCAGCGCGCGGGTCGCCGCGATGTCGATCTCGTTGTCGGCGATCATCTGCTGGATCATGCCGAGATCGCCCAGGCGCGAACCGAATCCGCGTCGCTGGGCCACCCGGTCCACCGCCACGTCGTGGCCGCGGCGCGCGGCGCCGAGCCAGCGCATCACGTGCGTCATCCGGGCCGGGCCGAGCCGCACCTGGGCGTATTCGAAGCCACGGTCGACCGCGCCGAGCACCGCCGAATCCGGAACGAGCAGGTCCTCGAAGAACACCTCGCAGTGGCCGCCGAGCATCGACCGGTCCAGGGTGTCGATATGCCTGCCGACCCGGAGGCCGGGGGTGTCGGCGGGGGCGAGGAACATCGTCGCGCCGCCACGATCGCCGGGTTCACCCGAGGTCCGGGCCATGATGATGAAGAAGCCGGCGCCGTCGGCGCCGGTGATGAACCACTTGTGGCCGGTGATCCGCCAGCCGCCCTCGGCGCGCACCGCGCGGGTGGCCAGGGCCGAGGGATCCGAGCCGGCGCCGGGCGCGGGCTCGGTCATCGCGAACGCCGAGCGGACCTCGCCGCGCGCGAGCGGCGCCAGGTACTGCTGCTGCTGTTCCGGGTCGGCGATGTGGGCGAGCATGTGCACATTGCCCTCGTCGGGGGCCGCGATGTTCAGGGCCGTCGGACCGAACAGGGAGTAGCCCGCCTCCTCGAAGATCGGGGCGCGGTCGGACATGCCGAGGCCGTGGCCGCCGAATTCGATCGGCGCGTGCGGGGCGAACACCCCGGCCGCGCGGGCGTCGCGCTGCAGGTCGACGCGCAGCGCCTCGCCACCGGCGGCGGTGATGTCGCCGTCGTGCGCGTCCTCGAGCGGGAGGACCCGGTCGCGGATGAAGGCGCGGGTGCGCTCGGCCAGACGCTGCACCTCGGGCGGCTGGGACAGGTCGATCGCCACGGATCCACTCCTCGACTCACTTGGCCGAACGTTCGCTCGGCACTGGACACCTACGACAGTGACACGACCCGATAACTGCTGTCAATCGACGGATTCCCTCGAGGCACTATGTTCAGATATCCTGAACACCATGAACACATCGAACGGCGGGCTCGGCGCCCGCCTGCGTGCGGCGAGGACCGCGGCGGGCCTGTCGTTGCGGGAGACCGCCCGCCGGATCGAGGTCAGCGCCGCCACGCTCAGCGCGATCGAGACCGGCAAGACCGGCGTCTCGGTCCCGCGCCTGCGATCGCTGGCCACCGAACTCGGCACCACGACCCAGTGGCTGATCGGCGAGCCGACGGCGCGGGCCCCGGCACCCCGGCCGCGCGGTACCGGCCCGGCGGACCAGGACGCTCGCGCGTGGCGCGAATTCCCGCCACTGGACATCGATCCCGTGCTCGCGGCCGCGATCGACTCCTTCGTCGAGACCGGCTATCACGGCGCCACGATGCGCTCGATCGCGCAGCGCGCCGGCATGAGCGTGCCCGGCGTGTACCACCACTACCGCGACAAGCAGGCCCTGCTCGTGCGCGCGCTCGACCTCACCATGGACGAGCTGCACTGGCGGGTCGACGCGGCCCGCCGGGAAGCGGGCACCGGCCGTGACCGGGTCACGCGGGTCGTCGAGGCGCTGGCGCTGTTCCACACCCACCGGCGCGAACTCGCCTTCATCGGCGCCAGCGAGATGCGCAGTCTCGAACCGGCCGACCGGCGCCGGATCACGATCTCCCGCAACGAGATCCAGTATCTGCTCGACGCGGATATCGACAGCGCGCTCACCGAGCACCAGCGGAGTACCGAACACGCGCGTGCCGCCGGGCGCGCGATCGCGACCATGTGCACGGCCCTGCCGCAGTGGTTCCGCCTCGACGGCCCGGCCACGCCCGAACAGATCGCCACCGACTACGCCGACTTCGCCCTCGGCGTTCTGGGCATCCCCCGCTGACGGTGCGGCCCGCCCCGAAAACTCTCGGGGCGGGCCCTTCCCCATGCACCATGCGGCGCCGCCACGTCGCACGGCACGGTCCATCGTAGACGGGACGAGCTGATCTCTCCCGCAACCACACCCGGACGACCGCGGACAACATCGTGGAGCCCGATCGCCTACGGCGCGACCGGTTCCGGGCGCAGGGCGGCGAACCAGGCGAGGTAGTCGGCGGTGACGGTGCGCAGGCGGGTCACCGGCCAGTCGGCGGGATGGAGGTCGACCGGGAGGACGGGGTCGGTGGTGAGGTGGTCGAGACCGGCGCAGACGGCGGCGAATCTGGCGGTCGGGTCGGCGGTGTCGATGGCGGCCAGCAGGGCGTGCGCGCGGGCGGACCAGTCGGCCAGCGGCCAGAGGCGGGCGGCGAGGTCGGCGGGCTCCTCGACCGGGCGGGTGCGCAGGCGGAAGGTGGTGTCGTCGAGGTCCGCGGGCCAGGCGCGGTCCAGGTTGGCGGGGCGCATCCAGACGCCCTCGCGCAGTTCGGCCAGGCGCAGCGACAGCAGGCGCGCGCGCAGCGCGGCGCGGTCGGCGGCGGGGCGGCCGGTGGCGGTGACGACGACCTGCTCCCAGTCGCCGGTCCACGGGATCGTCGCCGGCGCGGCGAGCTCGGTGCGGCGGGCGCGCAGCGCGGGGATGAGAGTGTAGGCACGGTTCTCCCGCACCAGGTCACCGGCGGCGACCATGCGGGACACGGCGACGCGGACGGTCGCCTCGGGGTAGCCGACGGTGGTGGTGGCGGCACAGATCTCGCGTGAGGTCATCGTCGGCGAATCGGCGGCGATGAGAATCCGGACCAGCGCCGAGCGGGCCGATACCGGGCGGACCTCGGTATCGGGGCCGGTCACAGGGGGTTGCACGGATCGAGTCTACATATTTCACTATTGCCACGGCCATCGCAGATATGTAACGTTGCCGGATATCAGCCGCCTCTCCGGCGTCGCCGACGACAAGGAGCCTCGCCCATGACCGCTACCCACCCGCTCGCCGGGCGCACGATGATCATGTCCGGCGGCAGCCGCGGCATCGGGCTGGCGATCGCGGTCGCCGCCGCGCGCCAGGGCGCCAATATCGTGCTGCTGGCCAAGACCGATGTCCCGGATCCGCGCCTGCCGGGCACCATCCACACCGCGGCCGCCGAGATCGAGGAAGCGGGCGGTCAGGCGCTGGCGGTGGTGGGCGATGTCCGCGACGAAGCCTCGGTGGCCAACGCGGTCGGCCAGGCGGTGGAGCGGTTCGGCGGCATCGACTACTGCGTCAACAACGCCTCGGCGATCGCGCTGGCGTCCACCGAGGAACTGCCGATCAAGCGCTTCGACCTCATGCAGCAGATCCAGCTGCGCGGCACCTACCTGCTCTCCAGCGCCTGCCTGCCGCACCTGCGCAACAGCGAGAACGCGCACATCCTGAGCCTGTCGCCGCCGCTGAACATGGCCCCGCACTGGCTCGGCGGGCATCCGGCCTACATGGTCGCCAAGTACGGGATGTCGCTGCTCACGCTCGGCTGGGCCGCCGAGTACGCCGAGCACGGTGTCGCCGCCAACTGCCTGTGGCCGCAGACGCTGATCGCGACCGCCGCGGTCCAGAACCTACTCGGCGGCGACGAGGCCATCGCCAAGGCCCGTACCCCGGAGATCGTGGCCGACGCCGCCGTCGCCATCCTCGGCCGCGACGCGCGCACCACCACCGGCAACACCTTCCTCGACGTCGACGTGCTCGCCGCCGAGGGCATCACAGACCTGTCCGGCTACGGCGGCTCGGGCACCCTCGAGTACGACATCTTCGTCGACCCGCCGCAGGCCTGACCCGTGCGCTGGATCGGTTCTCCGCCACAGCGGCAAGCCGATCCAGCGACACACCCCGGGGCCGATCGGCGATAACTGTCCGACACCGTCCGGCGGCGGAATTGTGACCAGCCCGCGTCCCTTTTGCCCGGTTACAGTGGAGAGGGTGCAGATCGACGTCACGCCGCTGCCCGGGGTCGGGGTACGCAAGGATTTCGCGGTACGCAAGAGCGGGCGCCGCATCGGCGTGGTCGAGCACCGCGACGGCGCGATCGATCTGATCGTCGGCAAGCCGGGCAATCCCGATGTCACCGAGCAGATCGCGTTGTCGGCGGCGGAAGCGGCGGCCCTGGCCAGCCTGCTCGGCGCGCCACGGGTGGTCGCCCAGCTCGAGGCCGAGCATCGCGAGTTCGACGGCGTGCGCACCCGGCAGTTCCCGCTCGCGGCGCACTCGCCCTACGACGGCCGCACACTCGGTGACACCCGGATGCGCACCCGCACCAAGGCGTCGATCGTGGCGGTGATGCGGGCCGGCGCGGTACTCGCCTCCCCCGGACCGGAATTCGCCTTCGCCGCGGGCGATGTCCTCATCGTGGTCGGGTCCGCGGACAGCCTGACAGCCGCCGCGCAGATCCTGCACGACGGCTGACCGGAGGTGGACCTAGTGGCGGTGCAGAGATCGCACCGTCGCCGCGCCCCACAGGGCCAGCCACGCCGCGGCGGCCATGTAGAGGACATAGGCCAGCACGACCAGTTCGGGGCCGTAGCTGCCCGCCCACTCCCCCAGGCGCAGCAGTGCGACGATACCCAGGCCGAGCAGGAGCAGGCCGAGGATCAAGCCGGGCATTCCCAACGGGCCGAGCGACGATTCGGCGGGCCTGGGCGCGGTGACGCGACCATCACGGCCGGTAACTGACAGATTGCTGTTCGATTCGAAGTACATGCTGCTCATCAGCATGAGCCCCCTTCCGGGTGGCCGTCCCGACACGGCCGGTTGCTGATCCATACCGGATCTTTCGAGGCCCGCTACGCCGGAGCGGACGGACAGGGCGAATGTGACGGAAGGTCGGCGTCGACCTCGCCGTTGATCACAAACGGTTAACGTTCAGCAATTACGAGCGTGCCACTCCCGGTAGCCGAATGACAGGCGATGTGATCTGCATCACATAGAACATACGTGCGACACGGCTCGATAACGCACGTTACATATCCGGCAAACACCCCTCGGAACTGGCAAAACCCGTGCACAACTGGACATTTGCTCAATATGCCGACAAGCCTGTGATTTACCGAACCGTTACGGCCCTGACGTGCGAAAACGCGCCGTGAGCAAACTGCGACACCACCGCTACCCGCATCGAGACCTCGCCGGGGCACGAACCGCACCGAACCCCGGCGCGTACCGGAACCGACACGCCCGGAACGGTTTTCGGGTATCACCGACAGGGAAAGCATGCCGACCCGCCGTCGTTCTCCTACGATGGGCGGCGGCACACACCGGTAACAGCGTGAGGGGTCGTCGACGATGAGCGACAACGCGAATGTGATCGACCAGTCGAGTCCGAGCATCGCCCGGGTCTACGACTATCTGCTCGGCGGCAAGGACAACTACGAGGTCGACCGCGCGATCGGCGACCACTTCAAGCTCAATCTGCCCGGTTCGGTGGCGATCGCGTTCACCAACCGGCAGGCCCTCACCCGCGCGGTCCGCGAGATGGCCGAGGCCGGCCTGACCCAGTTCCTCGACTTCGGCAGCGGCCTGCCCACCGCCGACAATGTGCACCAGGTCGCCCAGCGGGTGAACCCCGACGCGCGCGTGGTCTATGTCGACAACGACCCGATCGTGCTCGCCCACGGCCGCGCGCTGCTGGCGACCAACGAGAACACCACCGTCGTGCACGCCGATGTCCGCGATTCCGTCGGCATCCGCGCCAACGAGGAGGTGAACCGGCTCATCGATTTCGACAAGCCGGTCGCCCTGATCTTCAGCGCCATCCTGCACCACCTCAACGACGACGAGGACCCGCGCGCGGTCGTGCAGTACTGGACCGAGCAGATCCCGGTCGGCAGCAGCGTGTTCATCTCGCACTTCCGCTCCGGCGACAACGCCGAGACCATCGAGGCCGAAGCCAAGCTGCAATCCACCTTCGGCCGTGGCCGCTGGCGCACCGACGCGGAGATCGTCGCGCTGTTCGGCGATCTGCAATTGCAGGAGCCCGGCGTCGCCGCGGCCGCCCGCTGGCACCAGAACGTGCCCGACGACGACGATGCGGCGCGCATCGGCTCGCCCGATCGGGAGCTCTCGGTGTGGGAGGAACTCATCGTCGCGGCCCTCGCCGACAAGCGTTAGGGCGGTTCGTCCGGGTCGCCTGACCCCGGTGAAATTCGGGCCACGACATCTCGTCTGTTCGCACGGGTGAACGCGTCACGTTCCGCTATCTTGTGCATCTAGTTTTCTCGATGCTGCTGGATCGTTCGTGTCGCTTCGCCGCAATCACGTGCCGCGTGAGATCCACGCCTCGTGTTTTCGGCGACCCTCATCAGACGAAGGACGCCGGTCACCATGCCCGCACCCGTTATCCTCCACGGCCGCATCGCACGGCTGGAACCCCTGGCACCCCACCATGTTCCCGGCTTGGCCGCGGCCTCGGTCGCGCTCGGTCCGGCCGGGTTCACCATCGTCCCGCAGGGCGAGCAGGAGGCCCGCACCTACGTCTTCCAGGCCGAGTCCGCCCAGCTGGCCGGCACCACCCTGGCCTTCGCGATCGTCACCGTGGCCGACGACTGCGTCGTCGGTGCCACCCGGTTCACCCGGCTCGACTACTGGCAGGGCCCGCTGAGCTGGCCGCTGGCCGCCGAGCCCGTCACCGCGCTGCCCGGCGGGGCGATCCCCGACGCCGTCGAGATCGGCAACACCTGGCTGACGCCCGCGGTGCGCGGCGGCGTGGTGAACCTCGAGTGCAAACTGCTGATGCTGACCCACGCCTTCGACGGCTGGGGCGTGCGCCGGGTGACCCTGCGCGCCGACGCCCGCAACCTGCGCTCCCGCGCCGCGATCGAACGGCTCGGCGCGGTGAGCGACGGTGTGCGCCGGGCACATTCGCGCGGGCTCGACGGCGCGGTGCGCGACACCGCGTTCTATTCGATCCTGCACGACGAGTGGGCGGGCGTGCGGCTGCGGATCACCGAGCAGCTCGCGGCCCGCACCATGCTGCCGCGGGCCCCGCTGATCCCGGCCACCGCCGAGGCGTTGCGCCCCTTGGCCTCTCCGATCGGCTGACGGCTCAGACCCGGACGGACTCGATCCGCTCGGTGATGATCTCGGCCAGCTCCCGCGGACGCTCCTCGGGCAGCCAGTGCGAGGCGCCGTCCAGCACGACCAGCCGGTAGTCGCCGGTGACGTAGGCCCCGGTGAGCTCGGCGCCGCGGCGGGCCAGCGCCGTATCCCCGGAGCTCCAGACATGGGTCACCGGCACCTGGACCGGCGCCGAGATCGCCCGCTGGCCGAGCAGGATCATCGCCCGGTACCAGTTCAACCCGCCGGTGAGCGCGCCGGTGTCGACGATCTCGCGGTGCACCCGGGCGATCATCTCCGGTGTCATGCCGGTGCCCGCCAGCGCGCGGTCGAGAATCCCGGGCCGCGCGTGCAGCAACCGCTCGGGGAGCACCGGGATCTGGAACAACCCCATGTAGTACGAGCGGGCGAGCTGGTCGCTGCCGAGCAGTGAACGGCGGAACGCGCCGGGGTGCGGCACCGACATCGTCACCAGGGAGCGCACCAGGTCGGGCCGCGCGGCGGCGACCGACCAGGCGACCATGGCACCCCAGTCGTGGCCGACCAGATGGACGGGCCCACGGTCGATCTCGCGGATCAGCGCGAGGATGTCGTCGACCAGTTCGGTGATCCGGTAGGCGAAGCGGCCGCGCGGCCGGGCGCCCGGTGAGTAGCCGCGCTGATTCGGGGCGATGGTGCGGTAGCCGCGGGCGTCGAGCAGCGCGGCGAGTTCCCCGAACGAACTCGCGGTCTGCGGAAAACCGTGCAGCGCCAGGACGACCGGGCCGTCGATCGGACCGGAGTCCACCACGTCGAAACGCAGTCCCGCGCGGGTGTAGGAGGTCAGTCGGTTGCTCAAGGGACCCTCCGGTCGATCGACGGCCTAATTGACTGATGGGTAAATTACCTGTGGTTCAGTTGCCCGTCAATCCTCTGGTCAGCGGCCGGTGCCGCCGTGCACGACGGCGACTTCGGTGCCGCCGAGATCGAAGGCCCGGTGCAGCACGCGCACCGCCGCGTCCAGGTCGGTGTCGCGGACCAGCACCGAGATCCGGATCTGCGAGGTGGCGATCAGATCGAGATTGATCCCGGCCTCGGCCAGCGCCTCACAGAACGTCGCGGTGACCCCGGGATGGTTCTTCATCCCCGCGCCGATCAGCGACACCTTGCCGACGCGATCGTCGTAGCGCACATCGGTGAACCCGATATCGGCGCGACGTTCCCGCAGCAGGGCCACCGCGCGGGCGCCGTCGGCGGCGGGCAGCGTGAAGGTGATGTCGGTGCGGCCGGTGCCGGTGTTCTGCACGACCATGTCGATGGGGATCTCGGCGTCGGCGACCGCGCGGAACACCTTGGCCGCGTAGCCGGGTTCGTCGGGCAGGCCGACGACGGTCACCTTCGCCTCGCTGCGGTCGTGCGCGACACCGGTGAGCACCGCCTGAGCGGCGGGGATGTCGGCCATCGAGCCGAACACGGTGGTGCCGATCGCGTCGGTGTAGGACGAGCGCACGTGCACCGGAACGTGATAGCGGCGCGCGTATTCCACGCACCGCAGCATCAGCACCTTCGAGCCGCAGGCCGCCATCTCGAGCATCTCCTCGTAGGAGATCTGGTCGAGTTTCTGCGCGTCGGGCACGATCCGCGGATCGGCGGTGAACACGCCGTCGACGTCGGTGTAGATCTCGCAGACATCGGCGTGCAGTGCCGCGGCCAGGGCGACGGCGGTGGTGTCGGACCCGCCGCGCCCGAGCGTGGTGACGTCGCGGCTGTCCTGGCTGACGCCCTGGAATCCGGCCACGAGCACCACCTCGCCGTCGTCGAGGGCGCGCCGGACCCGATCGGGGTCGACCTGGATGATCTTGGCGTTGCCGTGCGCGCCGGTGGTGATCACCCCCGCCTGCGAGCCGGTCAGCGACCTAGCCTCCGCGCCGAGGGCGTGAATCGCCATGGCCACCAGCGCGTTCGAGATGCGCTCACCGGAGGTGAGCAGCATGTCCATCTCGCGCGGCGGCGGTGCGGGCGCCACCTGGCCCGCCAGGTCCAGCAGCTCGTCGGTGGTGTCGCCCATGGCGGAGCACACCACCACCACGTCGTGACCCTGCTTCTTCGTCTCCACGATCCGCTCGGCGACCCGCCGGATCCGCTCGGCGCTCGCCACCGACGATCCGCCGAATTTCTGCACAACCAGGGCCATTCCTCGTCCTCTCCCCTGCTCGCCCGCGCGCGACCCGCGGGTGACCCCTCCGAGTATCCCGGCATTTCTGGCACGGCTGTCCTGTTTCGTGGTGAAAATGGCTGCCGCCGAGTCGATCCGGCCGCGATACTGGCTGGGCGGGGGCGGCGGCCACGGCGTCGTTCCCGGCTCGGCAGTTCTCGGCGGTGAGGCGAATTCACATGACCAATCAGCTCTTTCGTTCCCCACGCGGCTCGTTCGGGGTCGCCGTTCTCGGCACCGGCGCACTCGCCGCCGAGGTCGTGCGGATCCTCCGCGACACGGGCGGGGACTTGCGGGAACGCGCCGGTGCGGAGCTGGTACTCGCCGGGCCCGCGGAGCTGGTGGTGGACGCGACCGAGCATGTCGGCGCGGTGACGGCGGTGCTCGACGCGCTGCGCGCGGGACGGTCGGTGATCACCGCGAACACCGCGCTGATCGCCGAGCACGGGCACCGGCTGGCCGCGGCCGCCGAGCAGCACGGCGCCGATCTGTGCTTCGAAGCGGCGGTGGCGGGCGGTGTTCCGGTGGTCCGGCCGCTGACCCAGTCGCTCTCGGGTGATCGGGTGAACCAGGTGCTGGGGGTCTTCCCCGCCGAGCACAGCAGGCACGCGGCCGCACAGGCGGCGATCCTGGCGACCCTGGCCTTCCACACCCGGGTGGAGGTCGGCGACGTGCACTTCGAGGAGTCCGGGCCCGCGGCGGCCGCCGACCTCGCCGCCGCGGCGGCGCTGGGTCTGCGCCTGCGCACCCTCACCGTCTGCACCAGGATCGCCGAAGACGGTGGCAAGGAACAGATCTCGGTCCGCGTCCACCCCGCGCTGCTCCCGGTGACCGATCCGCTCGCCCGGGTCGAGGCGCCGTCGAGCGCGGTCGCCGTCGACGCCGAAGGCGCGGGCAGGCTGATGTTCTCCGGCGACGCCGCCACCACCGCGACCGCGTCGGCCCTGCTCGGCGACCTGATCACCGCCGCGCGCAACCGCGTCCACGGCGGCCGCGCCCCCCGCGCCTCGCACTACGCCCAGCTCCCCATCGCCCCCCTCGGCGACACCCCCACCCGCTCCTACCTCAACCTGCGCGTCACCGACCACGCCGGCGCCCTGGCCCAGGTCGCCGCCGTCTTCGCCGACAACGGCGTGAGCATCGCGCGCGTCCGCCAGGAACACCACGGCCCCGACGCCCACCTGATCGTCCTCACCCACCGCGCCCGCGAGTCCGCCGTCACCGACACGATCGACGCCCTCACCGACGCCCCCTGCGTCCGCGAGGTGTCAACCCGCTGGCGCATCGAGGGCACCGACGACTAGCCGCGTCGTGCCCGCTACTCCCCGCGCCGGGCCTCGGTCGGTTCGTAGCGGCGGGTGAAGTCCAGGATGCTCGCGGTGACCTGTTTCGGGATCTGGTGGAAGATGCCGTGGCCCGCGCCGGGGTAGATCTCGGTGTCGCAGGTGGGCACGTTGTCGCGCAGGCGTCCGGCGGCGATGGTCGCGTCGGCGGCGATCGATTCCGAGCCGAACAGGCCGAGGGTCGGCACGGTGATCGTCGCCAGCCGCTCGTCGGTGAACAGCCGGGGGTAGCCGATCGTGGGGATGTAGCCCAACGCGGCTTTCACACCGGCGAATTCGGCGTCGGACAGGGTGACGCCGGGGTTCATCCAGGCGTTCAGCTTGCGGAGGTTCTTGTCGGTCGGGCGCGCGCCCACGGTGATCATCTTCCACAGCACGCCCCAGCGGATCTTCGCCAAGGTGCCGCCGGGTTCGATCACCGTCAGGCTCGCCAGCCGTGGCGCGCCGCCCGCCGCGATCGCCATCGCCTCCCAGCCGCCTTGCGAATACCCGACCAGGTGCACCCGGTCGACGCCGAGACCGTCGAGCAGTTCCGTGAACCACGCGCCGAACCGTGTTTCGTCGATCGGCGCGGTCTGGACGCTGAGACCGGGCGTGCCGAGGAATTCGGGCGCGTGGACGACCCGATCGCGCGCCAGATCCTCGATCACGTGGTTCCAGGACAGGCTGTTTCCGCCGAGCGAGTGCAGCAGCACGAGCGGCACGCCGTCGCCGCGACCGAAGGTGCGGACCCGGGTGGTGCCGAAGGTCGTCGGCACGTCGACGGTGGTCGACGGAATCGGCTGCGACTTCTCCAGCTCCCGATAGGCCCGCAGGTACTCCTCGCGCGCCCTGTCGTTCTTGAACCGCCCGATCTTGGCCATGACCACCCCTCTACTTCGTTGGTGATATCAACGTACCATAAAGATGGTATAGGCGTACCATCAAGAACCGGAGGGGACGAGCTGGAGCAGAAGGAGGCGGGCGTGCCACGGTTGGCCGATCACGAGGAACGGCGCCGGTCCATCACCGGCGCCGCGCGGCGCGTCATCGCCAGGGGCGGGCTCGATGCCGCGACGTTCCAATCGGTCGCCGCCGAGGCCGGGGTCTCGGTGCGGTCGGTGCAGTACTACTTCGGCACCAAAAGGGAGTTCCTGCTCGCGACACATCGTGCGGTCGTCGCGGACTCGGGCGCCCGGCTGCACCGGGCCCTGACCGCACTCGGCCCGGAAGCGGGCCCGCGCGACATCGTCCGCACGGTGCTGATGGGCCTGCTGCCGCTCGACGACGCCAGTAGGCAGGATGCCGTCCTGCTCGGCATCTTCCACGCGGCCACACTCACCGGACCCGATCTCGAATCCGCCGATACCGCCGACACGCCCACCTACATCATCGACGCGGTCGCCACCCAGCTCCGGCAGCTCCGTGGGCCCGCGGCGGCGGAGCCGACCATCCGCGCGGATGCCGAGGTGGTCCTGCTCACGATCGCCGGTTTGGCCCAGGGCATGCTCACCGACCACGGCATGGCCGCGCGCGCACCACAACTCGTCGAGCATCTGCTCGACCGGGTGGTCGACGCCTGAGCTCGACTCGCCGCGGCGAGGGCCGCTACAGGCTGAACGCGATCGCGCGCAGGACCAGCACGGCGATGAACACCAGGGTGAAGGCCAGGTCGATGCCGAGCCCGCCCATCCGGACCGGCGGCAGGATCCGCCGCACCGGCGCGATCACCGGTTCGGTCGCGGCGTGGGTGACCTGCCGCGCCTTCCCCACCCAGTCCGGGCCCTTCCCCGCCACCGCCAGCCAGTCCAGCACCATCCGCGCGAGCAACACGAACATGAACACCGTCAGCGCGTAGCCGACCACGGTTCCGATGAGACTCATGACGCACTCCTTAGGAAGCCGCACAGGGCCTCGTACCCCGATCAACGCGCCAGCCCGCGCCGAAGTGTCCCACCCCGATGGTTCTCAGCCGATTATCAGCCCTCCACCGCACCGGAGCGCGCAGGCGCGTCCGGAGTCGGGAAGGGCGCGTTCACACGTCGACCAACTGCTCGCCGGAACCGCGTCGCTCACGCGGTCGCGGCTACACCGCGCGTGCGGGCGACGACCCGCAGTGCCGCCGCGAGCAGCACGAGCGCGGTCGGCACTGCGTACCAGGCGTTCTCGGGGATGCGCCCGCCGTTGGTCACCAGGAACAGCAGCCAGAGGAACCAGGATCCGACGGTCTGGATCAGCTGCCAGCGGGCAGCACCCAGCCCAGCCACGATCCGGTCGAAGGAGGTGACCGTGAGGATCGCGATGGCGACATAGCCGAGGCCGCCGCCGATGATCGAGCCCGCGTCGGTCAGCGTCGCGAAGGTCGACGGGTCGGTCGTCGCCAGCGTGATGATGGCAGCGAGATGGAGGCCGTGCGACATCGCGAACGACAGGCCGAGGTAGCGCCGGTTGCGGGCGAGCCAGCGGGTCGGCTCGCCCGGCCGGAGCGCGAGCAGCGACGAGGCGACGAACGCGGAGAGGAACAGCGCCAGTGAGGTTCTGGCGGTCGCGCGGATGATCATCCGGTAGCCGTCGGTATCGACGCCGACCGACGCCAGGATCACCAGCGCCATCGCGCCGACGGCAACCGTCATGGCGCCGAAGACGCGCCAACGTTCGAACCGCCCCGGCTGGACCGTGCTCACCGACGTCATCTCATGCCCCTCCCCCATGCACCCTGCGAACATCGGGGCGCACAGTCACAGCATAGGACCGCACAGGGAACGGGAGGGCGGCAGTGCGACGAACTGCACTGTCGCCCAACGGGTCCGGAGACGGCGCGAGCCCCGGGTCGGTCGACCCGGGGCTCGCGTGGTGACGCGCTACTTCTTGCGTTCCTTCTTCTCGCGCACGCGCACCGAGATGCGCACGGGCGAACCGTCGAAACCGAACTCCTCGCGCAGGCGGCGCTCCAGGAAGCGGCGGTAGCCCGCCTCCAGGAAGCCGGTGGTGAACAGCACGAACGTCGGCGGGCGGGTGCTCGCCTGGGTGGCGAACAGGACGCGGGGCTGGCGGCCGCCGCGCATCGGCGGCGGGGTGGCCGCGATGACTTCCTTGAGCCAGGTGTTCAGGCGACCGGTGGAGATGCGCTTGTCCCAGGACTCGAGCGCGGTCTCCATCTGCGGCACCAGCTTGGCCACGGCGCGGCCGGTGTGGGCGGAGATGTTGACCCGCTGGGCCCACGGCACCCGCACCAGATCGCGGTCGATCTCGCGCTCGAGCATGTAGCGGCGGTCCTCGTCGACCAGGTCCCACTTGTTGAACGCCAGCACCAGCGCGCGACCGGAGTCGGCGACCAGGCTGATCACGCGCAGGTCCTGCTCGGTGATCGGCACCGAGGCGTCGATCAGCATGATCGCGACCTCGGAGGCCTCCAGCGCCGACTTGGTGCGCAGCGAGGCGTAGAACTCGGTGCCCGAGGCGTTGGACACCTTGCGGCGCAGACCGGCGGTGTCGACGAACTTCCAGACCTTGCCGCCCAATTCGACCAGCGAGTCGACCGGGTCGACCGTGGTGCCCGCGACGTCGTGGACGACCGAACGCTCGTCGCCCGACAGCTTGTTCAGCAGACTGGACTTGCCGACGTTCGGCTTGCCGACCAGCGCAACGCGCCGCGGTCCGGCGGCGCCGGTGCCCTCGCGCGGGGTCTCGGGCAGCGCGCCGAGCACGTCGTCGAGCAGATCGCCGGTGCCACGGCCGTGCGCGGCCGAGACCATGCGCGGCTCACCGAGACCCAGCGACCACAGGCTGGCGGCCTCGAGTTCGACCTTCTGGTCGTCGACCTTGTTGGCCACCAGGATCACCGGGATCTTGGAGCGGCGCAGCTTGCGCACCGCGGCCTCGTCGGTGGCGGTGGCGCCGACGGTCGCGTCGACGACGAGCAGGATCGCGTCGGCGGTCGCCATCGCGACCTCGGCCTGGCGGGCCACATGCTGCTGCAGGCCCTTGGCGTCGGGCTCCCAGCCGCCGGTGTCCTGCACCAGGAATCGGCGGCCTGCCCAGCTGGCCTCGTAGGAGATGCGGTCGCGGGTGACGCCGGGGATGTCCTCGACGACGGCCTCACGGCGGCCGAGGATGCGGTTCACCAGGGTCGACTTGCCCACGTTCGGGCGGCCGACGACGGCGACCGTCGGCATCGCGAGATGCTCGTCGCCTTCGTGCTCGCCTTCGAGATCGGCGATCTCCCAATCGGATTCGTCGGACCAGGTGCCGTCTCCGACCAGAACCTCTTCGTCGATCATCGCGACCCTCCTGTCGTGGCCGAAAGCTGCTGGGCCACCACGCGGTAGAGCTCGTCGATGGTCTCGTCCATCGTCAGGTCGCTGGTGTCGACGAGCACCGCGTCGGCTGCGGGGCGCAGCGGCGACACCGTGCGGGTGGAGTCGAGGGTGTCGCGGCGCTGCACGTCGGCCAGCACGGCCGTGTAGTCGTCGCCGCGGCCCTCGCGGATGTTCTGGGCGTTGCGCCGCTGGGCGCGGGCCTCCGCGGAGGCTGTGAGGTAGATCTTGGCGTCGGCGCCGGTGAGCACGACGGTGCCGATATCGCGGCCCTCCACCACGATGCGCCCGGACACGGCCGCGATCTCGCGCTGCAGGGCGACGAGCTGCTCGCGCACCTGCGCCACCGCGGATACGGCGGAGACGGCCTTGGTGACGGCGTCGCCGCGGATCTCGGCGGAGACGTCCTCACCGTCGAGCTCGATCACCTCGCGGCTGGGGTCGGTGCCGATCGACAGCGGCAGCGCCGCAACGGTTTCCGCGATCGCGTCGGCATCGGCCAGGTCGACCCCGGCGCGCAGCACGCGCAGCGTCGCGACCCGGTACATGGCGCCGGTGTCGAGGTAGCGGGCACCCAGGCGGGTGGCCAGCCGACGCGACACACTGGACTTGCCGGTGCCCGACGGGCCGTCCATCGCGACGACGAGCGTGCCGTCACCGGTCATCCGGTCGCCGGCGAACTCCACCGGGAAATCCACTCCGTTCACAGCTGCACCGCCTCGTAGAGTTTGCCGATCTCGTCGCGGCCGAGCACGCGCAGCGTGCCGGGACGCTGGTCGCCCAGCGCCACCGGGCCGATGTGGGTGCGCACCAGCCGGATCACCGGGTGGCCGACCTCGTCGAGCAGCCTACGCACGATGTGCTTGCGGCCCTCGTGCAACACGAGCTTGACCAGCGAGCGGCCCTCGTAGGCCTCGAGCAGCATGAACTTGTCGACCTTGGCCGGGCCGTCCTCGAGCTCGACGCCCTCGCGCAGCCGCTTGCCGACCAGGCGGTAGTTGACCTCGCCGTTGACGGTGGCCAGGTAGGTCTTGGGCACCTCGAAGGAGGGGTGCATCAGGCGATGCGCCATCTCGCCGTCGTTGGTGAGCAGCAGCAGGCCCTCGGTGTCGGCGTCGAGGCGGCCGACGTGGAACAGGCGCTGCCCGGCGGCGATCCGCTCGGCGACGATGTCGCCGACGCAGGGGCGGCCCAGGTCGTCGGACATGGTGGACTGCCAGCCCTTGGGCTTGTTCAGCACCAGGTGCACGAGTTCGTCGCGGACCACGACGCGGGTGCCGTCGACGCGCACGACCGCGTTCTCCGGATCGACGCGCAGACCCTGCTCCCGCACGATCTTGCCGTCGACCTCGACGCGACCGGCGGCGATCATGTCCTCGGCCGCGCGGCGCGAGGCCACCCCGGCCTTGGCGAGCACCTTCTGCAACCGCTCACCTTCGCCCCAGGGCAGCTTCTTCGGGCCCTCGGTGTTCTCGGCGTGCTGGTGGCGGGCCGGCTTGGCGTTGTTCAGGATCGTCGGCGCGACGACCTTGCGCTGCGGCTTGGCCGACTTGGTCTTGCGCACGGGCGCCTGCGAGGTCGCGGGGCGGGCGGTGCTGCCCGCGCGCTGCGTGCCGCGCGGCTGGTAGCCACCCTCACGGCGGTCGTCGCCGCCACGCTGGTACCCGCCGCGACGGTCGTCGCCGCCACGGTCGTAGCCGCCACGACGGTCGTCGCCGCCACGGTCGTAGCCGCCACGACGGTCGTCGCCACCACGGTCGTAGCCGCCACGCCGATCGTCGGTCGCGCCGCGCTGGTAGCCGCGTCCCGTCGATCCGCGCCGGTCGTCGGCGCCGCGGGTGAAGCCACCCGAGGAGCTGCGGCGGCCGGTCGACTCACCACGCTCGTATCCGCCGGTGCCGCGGCTGCCCGACTGCCCGGTGCGCGCGGTGCCGCCGCGGGTTCCCGCGGTCCGGTTCGCGCCGCTACGGGGCTGGTCGCTGCGTTTTCTTCGGTCCGGTGTGCCATCTCGGCGAGCGGAAGTATTCATCTGTCCTGTCAATCGTCGGTGCCGAGGTCCATGTCGGACTCGGCCGGTTTCTGCAGCCTGGTGAACCGGGGATCGGTCTCCAGGCTCTCGCTGATCTCGTCGATCAGGTCGACGCCGGGAAGCAGCGGCGCCAGCGGTGGCAGGTCGCCCAGTGAGGCGAGCCCGATCCGTTCGAGGAACAACTCGGTGGTGCGGTACAGCGTGCCGTTGGTCTCCGGGTCCTGACCCGCTTCCGCGATCAAGCCCCTGGCCAGCAGTGTGCGCATCACTCCGTCGACGTTCACCCCGCGAACCGCGCTGACCCTGGTCCGGGTCACCGGCTGGCGGTAGGCGATCACCGCCAAGGTCTCCAAGGCGGCCCGGGTGAGCTTCGTCCGAGCCCCGTCGAGCAGTACACGCTCGACATAGGGCGCGTACTCCTGTCGAGTATAGAAGCGCCAACCGTCGCCGACGAAACGCAGGTCGATGCCGCTGCCCCGCGCGGTCAGCTCCGCCGACATGGTCCGCAGGGTGGTCTCGACCCGCTCGGCGGTGTCGTCCAGGGCCGCGGCCAGCTGTTCTACCGGCGCGGGAGCGTCGACGACGAGCAACATCGCCTCGAGCGCCGAGCGCAGTTCCGCCTCGTCGAGCGGCTCGGAAGTGAACTCCGCCACTACCTCGGTCATCCGTAGTCCTCCTCGAAACTCAACGCCACCGCTTCGGCGTCGGGATCCAGCTCACCGAGCCAGCTCACGGCCAGCGGGCCGAGCGGATCGGGCTGGTCGAACGCGATGGTCTTGCCCCGGTACAGCTCCAGCAACGCCAGGAACCGGGCGACGATTTCCACCGGGACCGTGCAATCGGCCACCAGTTCGGCGAAGGTCGTCCAGCCGCCGGGCCCGCGTTCCTTGAGCCTGGCCAGGACGAGCTCGGCCTGCTCGGCGACCGAGATCGTGTGCATGTGCAGATGCGCGAGGCCGACCTGCGGGACCGGGCGCGGCCGGAACGCCGCCGCCGCGATCTCGGCGAACGCGCTGATGTCGACGCCGAGGGTCACCTCGGGCAGCAACCCCTCGAACTGCTCCTCCAGCGCCACCGAGCGCGGATACCGGCGCAGCGCGGCCGCTTCCAGCTCGGCGAGCAGTTCGGCCACCTGCTTGAACGCCCGGTACTGGAGCAGGCGGGCGAACAGCAGGTCGCGGGCGTCGAGCAGTTCGAGGTCGTCGGCGTCGGTCATCTCGCCCGAGGGCAGCAGCCGGGCCGCCTTCAGGTCGAGCAGCGTCGCCGCGACGACGAGGAATTCGGTGGTCTGGTCGAGGATCTTGTCCGCGCGCAGCTTGGTGTTCTCGGCGAGCTCGGCGGTCAGCGCCTTGGTGTAGGCGATGAACTCGTCGGTGACCTGATGCAGCGCGACCTCGGTGACATCGAGTTTGCGCGAGCTGATCAGCGTCAGCAGCAGATCGAACGGCCCCTCGAAGTTCTTCAGCCGCAGGTGGAACCCGGTGTTCTCGGCGGCGGGTGCCGCTTCTTGCCGATCCTCACGCACCTCGGGTGTTGCGTCGATCACCGGCCCGACCGGTGGATGACCTCGCGTGCCATCGCCCGATACGACTCGGCGCCCGCCGATTTCGGGGCCCAGGTGGTGATCGGTTCACCGGCGACGCTGGCGTCGGGGAACCGCACGGTGCGCGAGATCGCGGTGTCGTAGACCAGGTCACCGAACACCTCGACCACCCGCGACATCACCTGGCGGGAGTGCAGCAACCGGGCGTCGAACATGGTGACCACGATGCCGTACAGGCTCAGGCGCGGGTTGAGCCGGTCGCGCACCTTCTCCACGGTGTCGTTGAGCAGCGCGAGGCCGCGCAGCGAGAAGTACTCGCATTCCATCGGGATGATCACGCCGTCCGAGCAGGCCAGCGCGTTGACGGTGAGCAGGCCGAGCGAGGGCTGGCAGTCGATGAGGATGTAGTCGTAGCGGTCGCGCACGCCGGCCAGCGCCCGGCCCAGCGACTGCTCCCTGCCCACCTCGTTGACCAGCTGGATCTCGGCCGCGGAGAGGTCGATATTGCTGGGTAACAGGTCCATCCCGTCGACCTTGGTGGTCTGCAGGACGTCGTCGACGCCTGCCTTCCCGCCGATCAGCAGGTTGTGCACGGTGAGGTCGAGATCGTGGTGGGCCACCCCGAGGCCGGCCGAGAGCGCGCCCTGCGGATCGAGGTCGACGAGCAGGACGCGGCGGCCGTATTCGGCCAGGGCCGCACCGAGATTGATGGTCGAGGTGGTCTTGCCGACCCCGCCCTTCTGGTTGCACATGGCCACCACCAGCGCGTCACCGTGACGCTGCACCTGCGGCGGCTCGGGTACCAGTCGCAGCGGGCGCCCGGTCGGGCCCATCTCGACGGCCTCGGCGACCTCGTCCGGTCCACCGTCCCACGGTGTTTCCGCTGTCGTCACGATCCGCTGCTCCTTATACGTGTCCTACCGGTAACCCCTGTCGAGGGTAGCGAGGCCGATTCGGGCCCGGACTCGCTTTCGTACGGTCCAGCTCTTGGGGGTAGACGCTACCGCTCGGACCGGTGAGGTACAGCATGGCAACGCCGGGCGTGTTCGCACGATACCCGCTGGACGCGACCGCGCACCGCCGCTTTCACCTGGCCCGCGGATGCGCGGTCGCCCACACCTCGCGCAGCGTGCTCACCGTCACGAGGGTGTAGATCTGAGTCGTCGTGACCGAAGCATGCCCGAGCAGTTCCTGCACCACGCGCACATCGGCGCCGCCGTCGAGCAGGTGGGTGGCGAAGGAGTGCCGCAGGGTGTGCGGCGATACCGTCGCCCCGATCCCGGCACGCTCGGCGGCGGTCTGCAAGACCTGCCAGGCGCTCTGCCGCGACAACCTGCCGCCGCGCGCGTTGAGGAAAAGGGCTCCCCCGGAACCCTTTCCGGCCGCGGCCAGGGTCGGGCGACCGCGTACCAGGTAGGCGTCGACCGCGGCGAGCGCGGGCCTGCCGATGGGGACGAGCCGTTGCTTGCCGCCCTTGCCGCGAAGCACCACGCACCGCTGTTCGGCGTCGAGATCGTCGACGTCGAGGCCGACCATCTCCGAGATGCGCGCGCCGGTGGAGTACAGCAGTTCCAGCAGGGCCCGGTCCCGCAATCCCCGCGGTCCGCCGTCGGCCCCACCCGAATCACCGTCGCCACCCGCGGCCTCGAGCACCCGCAACACCTGGTCGTAGGGCAGCGCCTTGGGCAGCCGCCGACCCGGCGCCGGCGGTTTCACCGCGTGCGCCACATCGGTGTCGGTGAGACCTTCGGCCGCGGCGAACCGGTGCAGGCCGCGCACCGCGATCAAGGCCCTGGCCACCGACCCGGCGGCCAGCGGCGGATGATCCTCGCCGCCGGACCGCAACGCCATGGTGAACTCCGCGACATCGCCCTGCGCGACGGCCGCGAGATTCGCGATGCCGCGTCCGGTGAGGAAGGCGCGGTAGCGGGCCAGGTCCCGCCGGTAGGCCCCGAGGGTGTTGCGCGCGGCTCCGCGCTCGACCGCCAGATGGTCGAGGTAGGCGTCGATCTCCCGCGCGAGCACGCCCGACGCCGCCTAGTCCCCGCCGACCACTGTCACGATCCGCTTCCGGCGCGCGCCTCGGCGGCCTTGCGGCGCAGGAACGCGGTCGGCTGACCCGGCCACGGCGCGTCGGCCGGGCGTAGCGGCACGGTGCCCGCCGCGGCCGCCGCGTACGCGAGCACCCCGGCGACCGCCGTCGCGTTCACGATCTCCCCGGCCAGCGCCGCGCGGACCGCCTCGGCGACCGGCATCCGGACCAGCTCGAGATCGGCCTCCTCGTGCTCCGGCTCCGGCCGATCGGTGGCGGAGAGCCCGGTCGCGAAGAACACCCGCAACGCCTCGTCGGTGAAGCCCGGCGACAACGCGACGTCCACCAGCACCGACCACTCGGCGGCGGCCAGGCCCGTTTCCTCGGCCAGCTCGCGCTTGGCCGCGGTGAGCGGGTCCTCGCCGTCGATGTCGAGCAGCCCGGCGGGCAGCTCGAGCAGCCGGGTTCCGATCGGATGCCGGTACTGGCGGATCAGGACGACATTGCCGTCCGCGTCGAGCGCGAGCACCGCGACCGCGCCGTGATGCTCGATGACCTCACGCTCGGCGACCCGCCCGTCCGGCATCGCGACCTGATCCTGGCGCAGGGCCAGGATCGCGCCGCTGTAGAGCACCCGGCTGGCGACCGTCTCGAAGTCATGACTACCGGGCTGGCTCACGTCGCTGCTCTCTCTCAGAGATCCGCGGCCTGCTCCGCGAGCTCTTCCTCCGGGAAGTCTACGGGAAGGCGTTCGGCCAGTTTGTATTTCAACGCCGCGTTGATCAGCGCGGCGAACAGCGGATGCGGCCTGGTCGGACGGCTCTTGAGCTCCGGGTGCGCCTGGGTGGCGACGAAGAACGGATGCACCGAGGCCGGGTACTCCACGAACTCCACCAGGTGCCCGTCGGGCGAGGTGCCCGAGAACACCAGCCCGCTCTTGGCGATGGCGTCGCGGTAGGCGTTGTTCACCTCGAACCGGTGCCGGTGCCGCTCGGAGACGTGCTCGGAGCCGTACGCCTGCGCGACGACCGAGCCCTTCTGCAGGGTGGCCGGGTAGGCGCCCAGGCGCATGGTGCCGCCCAGATCGGCCTCGCCGGCGACGACGTCTTCCTGGTCGGCCATGGTCGAGATGACCGGGTTCTTCGTGTCGGGCTCGAACTCGGCCGAGTTGGCGTCGTCGATGCCGACCGAGCGCGCCGCTTCGATGACCACGCACTGCAGGCCGAGGCACAGGCCGAGCAGCGGGATCCCGCGGTGCCGGGCGTACCGGATGGCGCCGAGCTTGCCCTCGATGCCGCGGATACCGAACCCACCGGGGATCAGCACGGCGTCGACATCGCGCAGCGCCGCCTGGGCGCCCGCCTCGGTCTCGCACTCGTCGGAGGGCACCCAGCGGATGTTCACCTTCGAGCGATGCGCGAAGCCACCGGCGCGCAGCGCCTCGGTCACCGACAGGTAGGCGTCGGGCAGGTCGACGTACTTGCCGACCAGCGCCACCTCGACGGTCTCGCGCGGGGAGTGCACGCGGTCGAGCAGGTCGCCCCACACGGCCCAGTCCACGTCGCGGAACGGCAGGCCGAGCTTGCGCACCACGTAGGCGTCGAGGCCCTCGCTGTGCAGCACCTTCGGGATGTCGTAGATCGACGGCGCGTCCGGGGTGGAGATGCACGCCTCCACGTCGACGTCGCACATCAGCGCGATCTTGTTCTTGAGCCCCTGCGGCACCTCACGGTCACAGCGCAGGATCAGCGCGTCGGGCTGGATACCGATATTGCGCAGCGCGGCGACCGAGTGCTGCGTCGGCTTGGTCTTGAGCTCGCCCGAGGGCGCCAGATACGGCACCAGCGACACATGCAGGAAGAACACGTTGTCGCGACCCACGTCGTGGCGGATCTGGCGCGCCGCCTCGAGGAACGGCTGCGACTCGATGTCACCGACGGTGCCACCGATCTCGGTGATCACCACATCCGGCACCTGGCCCTCGAGATCGGGACCCTGCATCGCCATGATGCGGTTCTTGATCTCGTCGGTGATGTGCGGGATGACCTGGACCGTGTCGCCCAGGTACTCGCCGCGGCGCTCCTTGGCGATGACCGTCGAATAGATCTGCCCGGTGGTCACGTTCGCGTCCTTGGATAGGTCGCGATCGAGGAACCGCTCGTAGTGGCCGACATCCAGGTCGGTCTCGGCGCCGTCTTCGGTGACGAACACCTCGCCGTGCTGGAACGGGTTCATGGTGCCCGGATCGACGTTCAGATACGGGTCGAGTTTCTGCATCGTCACCCGCATGCCGCGCGCGGTCAGCAACTGACCGAGGCTGGAGGCGGTGAGACCCTTACCCAAAGAGGAGGCGACGCCACCGCTCACGAAGATGTGCTTGGTGGCATTTCGAGCCTGATTCCGTGTTTGACCCACGGAACTCCAGAGTAACAGCAGCCCGCCTCTCCGCGTATTTAGCGGGTCGTTAGCGGCGGGGTGTGTTGGCCGTCGGGCCGGCGGTGATGCGGTCGGCGAGCCCTGGGCGTACCCGGCGAGTTACCCATGTTCTCGGGAAATCAGTCGTCTCGACGGTTCGTCACGGTCGCTGTCAGCGAGGCATCGCGACCATGGTCAGTGACGTCGCCGTCGGGCCGGTGCCGTAGCGGCCCGCGCCGCCGGAGAGTTGTTCGGTGAAGGCGAGAGCTGTTGTGACCCTGCCGATTTCGCGGTCGACATTGTCGACTGTGGTGACCGTGGTGGCCAGCGGCGCCTGTGCCCGGACATGGGCGATGGCGCCGTTGCCCTCGGCCGCGCCCGCCCGTCCCGCGAGCACCGTGCCCGCCGCCCTGGCCCGGACCGCGCCGGTGAAGCGGGCGATAGTCGCGCCCTGCCCACTGTCGGATGCGACACCGTTGCCGGTGACCACGACGGCGAGTTGCGCGGGTCGCACGGGAGTGTCGCCGTAGGCGAGGAAACCGCCACCGCGCAAGGTCTCCAGGACCAGGGCGAGTTCGGGGGCGGTACTGCGCGGCTGGTTGGTCGCCGGGTCGAGCAGCAGGGTCAGGCCGAGCAGGTCGCCCGCCATGCTGCCCTGGTCGACGGCGCCGGTCCGCAGCTGCGCGCCTGCGGGGACGATATTGGTCAGGGCCGAGCGCATCCGGTCGCCCTCCCCCGCGTCGACGAAGGCGTCGGTGAGCGCGATCCGGCCGGTCACCTGCGCGCCCGCGGTCTCGAGCGCCCTGCTCACCCCGTCGATGTCGCCGGGATCGGCGTCGGGCGTGGTGAACACGACGACGCTGCGGTCGGCCAGGGTGCCGCCCAGCAGCCTGCCCGAGGAGTCGGCGATGAAGCGGTCGGCGGCGTCGAGACGGGCGGTGAGCTGGTCGTTCTGCGCGCTCAGCGCGTCGACCTGGCCGCGCAGGTCGTCCTTGTCCGACCGCAGCCCGGACAGCATGTCCGAGGCCAGGGTCTGCGAGCCGAGCACCACCCCGACGGCCAGGGCGAGGAAGATCGCGGCGATCGAGATGGCATGGTGACGCAGCGAGATCACAGCAGACCACGCACCCACAGGACGAAGCGGTTCCAGTACTCGACGGCCCAGTCCAGCACCTCGGATCCGTTGTGCGAGGCCAGGATCACCACCACGATCGCGACCAGCGCCGCCAGCACCACCAGCGCCAGCGCGGCGCCGGAGGACCGCTGCCGGTACAGCGTCGAGACCGCCTTGGCGTCGACGAGTTTCGCGCCGACCTTGAGCCGGGTCAGGAAGGTCGCCGGATTGCTGTCACGGCGACCGCGATCGAAGAAGTCCTCCAGCGAGGCGGGCGCGCCGGCCAGCACGATCAGCGACGCGCCGTGATGATCGGCCAGCATCAGCGCCAGATCGGTCGGCGAGCCCGACGAGGGGAACGTGGTCGCCCCGATGCCGAGGTCCTGGATGCGCTCGAGGCCCTTGGCGTGCCCGTCGGTGTCGGCGGGCAGGATCATCTCGGCGCCGGATCGCAGGGTCTCGGTGCTGATCTCGTCGGGATCGCCGACGATCAGATCCGGCTTGTACTTGAGCTTGCGCAGGGTGTCGGCGCCCCGGCCGACACCGATCAGGATCGGCGCGTACTCCTTGATGAACGGCTTGAGCCGGTGGAGTTCCTCCTGGTGCCCCGACCCGTCGGCGACGACGACCACGTGCCGATTGCGCAGCTCCAGCTCGATATCGGGGACACCGATGCCGTCGATGAGCAGCGCGCTCTCGGTGCGGACGAACTCGGTGGTGTTGCCCGCGAACGCGTCGAGGTGATCGGCCAGGCCGTTGCGCGCCTCGATCATGCGGTCGGCGATGGCCGACTCGTCGAACTCGATGCCCTCGACCAGGACCTCGGGTTCCTTCTTGGTCAGCTTGTCCGCGTAGACGATGCCCTCGTCGATGCGGACCTTCATGCCGTCCTTGATCTTGCCGAAGGCGTCGGCCGACACCGCATCCATCAGCACGATCCCGTTGGCCACCAGCACTTCCGGGCCCAGGTTGGGATAGCGGCCGGAGATGGACGGCGAGGTGTTGATCACCGCGACGACGCCCGCCTCGACCAGCCGGTCGGCGGTGTGACGGTCCAGGTCGGTCTCGTCGAGGACCACGACGTCCCCGGGACCGACGCGCCGCAGCAATCGCCGGGTGTTGCGATCCACCCGGGCGATCCCGGTGACACCGGGCAGCGTTTCCGTGTTCCTCGACAACAACGCCGGCATCTTCATGTGGCCGATGATGCGGGCAAACCCTCAACCTTTGGTGGAGGCGCGCCGAATCACCGGTCACATTCGTCACTGTGATCCTCGAACACAGCAACCCGCCGGCATCGTCGCCGAGTGGGGATTCAGCGGGCCTGGAAGGTGCCGTAGCCGGGCAGCACGGTCACGCTCGGACCGATATTGCCGCCGACGGACACCGCGTAGACACCGGCGACGACCTGGCCCGCGCCCGTGCGCACCGTGACGGGACCGACCGGGCACTGCGCGGGATCGGTGCACGGGTGGATGTAGGGAACGTCGGCGATCCCCGATTCGCCGGTGGTCACGTTGAGCCACTGCACGCGGGCCCGCAACCACGGGGAACCGTCGCCCTTGTAGGGCAGCACGGCGGTGACGCCGAAGGACGTCTGCCCCGGCCGCTCACCCGTCGTCGCCGTGACGGTGACATGGTCGGTGCCGGGTCCGTTCATACTCCAGCCCCACAGGGCCGCGGCCCCGGGGAATGTGGTGGTCACCGGCTCGGCGGCGGCGAGGCCGGTCGCTCCGAGCACTGCCGCCGCGGCGACCGCGGCCGTTCCGCCGATCCTGCTGATCCATCGCATCGTGTCGCGCTTCCTCTCGGTCGGCCCACCGCCGGGGCGGGGGCAATCCACAAAGTTCGGCTAACCAACGATCTCCGGTCAGTATGTCGGACGCCGCCGCACGAGGGTTACGCCTCCTCGTTCTCCCGCAACTTCCCGGCGACCTCGAGCGAGGTGGCGTGCAGGCGTTCGAACAGGTCGAGCACCAGCGCGAGCTGCTCGTCGGAGTAGTCGTCGAGCGCGGCGGCGAAGCTGCGCGCGAGCAGCTCGTAGTGCGGGGCGATCTCGTCGATGCGCGCCGGGATCGCCGTGACGATCACCCGCCGCCGATCCGCGACATCGTGTTCCCGGCGCACATATCCCGCGGCCAGCAGCCGGTCGACCATCTTGGTGACCGCACCGGTGGTGAGCGCGGTCTGCGCGGCCAGCTCCCCCGCGGTCGCCGGCCCGCCCAGCCGCAGCATGTTCAGGCAGCGCAGGTCGGTGACGTGCAGACCGAGCTTGTCGGCGACGGCCTGGTGCAGCATCACGCCGTCGGTCGCGCTGCGCTGCGCTGCGACCGTCAACGCGGCCGCGAGCTCGGCCCTCCTGTCGGACATCGCTTGACACCTTCCACTCCGCCCGTAATCATCTTCCCTAGTAAGATAATTACTGAAGACACTACTTTCTGGATCGATCTCTGACCGATCGATCCTAGTTTCCGGAGGACGTCATGACCGAGACCCGATCCGACGACAGCGCGATCCGCGCCCTGTTCACGGCGACGAGCGAGGCCTGGGCCGCCGGTGACGCGCGCGCGTTCGCCGCCGCGTTCACCGACGACGCCGAATACGTCACCTGGTTCGGCCGCCACTACACCGGCCGCGACGCCATCGAGGCCTGTCACGCCGACCTGTTCGCCACGTACCTGAAGAACACCCGGCTCGACGGCGAGATCACCCGGCTGCGCTTCCTCACCCCCGATGTCGCGGTCGTCGACGGCCGGGGCGCGGTGGTCAAGGGCAAGCGCACGCGCACGCGGCGCAACACCAAGGACAACATCTATGTCGCGGTGCGCCAGGACGGCGCGTGGCGCTTCGCCGCGTTCCACAACACGAAATACCACTGGTTCTTCGATGCGATGGCGGCCAGGTCGGAGCGGGGCTGAGATCTACCCGTATGCTGCGGGTCACAGATACCTCGGACAGGAGACCATCCATGCCCCGCAGCACCGTCGAGACGGTTTTCGACGCACCTCGTGACATCGTCTACCGCCTTTTCACCGAGCGTGAGGCCGTCAGCCCCTACCTGCCGATCCAGGTCAAGCTGATCAAGCAGGGCGACCCGGCCACCGGCGTCGGCGCACAGCACGTGCTCGGCTTCGGCAAGGCGGGCGTCACCGAGGAGATCACCGCGCTGGTCCCCGGCGAGCGCATGGAGTACAAGATCGTCAAGGGCGCGCCGGTCAAGCGCCACGTCGGCATCATCACCTTCGCCGACACCAGCTCCGGCGGCACCCGGGTGGTCTACACGATGGAGTCCGAGCCGTCGCTGCCCGTGCCTGCGCCGGTCCTCGAATTCGGCCTGCGTCAGCTGACCAACCAGCTCATCGGCGGCGTCCGCAAAGCCCTGAAGTAGTCGCGTCGACGTCGCCCGCGTCCCGCGCGGGCGACGTCACCCGCGCGATCAGGCCGGCGTGCGTTCCGCGCGCGCGGTCTCCAGCAGTTCTTCCGCGTGCGCGCGGCCGGTCTCGGTGTCGTCCAGGCCGGCGAGCATGCGCGCCAGTTCGACCACCCGCTCGTCGTCGGTCAGCGTGCGAACTCCGCTGTCCACCTTGCCTTTTCCGTCGTCGGACTTGTTCACCACCAGGTGGGTGTCGGCGAAGGCGGCCACCTGCGGCAGGTGGGTCACCACGATCACCTGATGGGTGCGCGCCAGGCGCGCCAGCCGCTTGCCGATCTCCACCGCCGCCCGGCCGCCGACCCCGGCGTCGACCTCGTCGAACACCATCGTCGCGCCGTGATCCGAGCCGGCCAGCACCACCTCGAGCGCGAGCATCACCCGCGAGAGCTCACCGCCGGAGGCGCTCTTGCTCAACGGCAGCGATTGCGCGCCGGAATGGGCCGAGAGCCGGAACTCCACCTCGTCCACCCCGTGCGACCCGGCATGCAGCCGCGCGCCGTCGATCTCGATCGGCGCCGAGTCCTGCGCGTTCGCCGGCAGCTGCCGCACCTGCACCTCGAGCCGGGCCTTCCCCATCGCCAGCCCGCCGAGTTCGGTGCTCACCGCCGAGGCCAGCTTGCCCGCGGTCTTCGCGCGCGCCGCGCTGAGTTTGCGCGCGGCCTCGCGCACCTTGCCCGCCGCGGTCTCCACCTCGCCGGCGAGTTTGGCCAGCGCGTCCTCGGACACGTCCAGCGAATCCAGGCGGGCGCGGGACTCGTCGGCCCAGGCGATCACGCCGTCGATGTCGGGGGCGTACTTGCGGGTCAGCGACTTCAGTTCGGCCTGGCGGGTGAGCATCGAGTCGAGCGCGCCCGGGTCCGACGGCAGTTCGGAGAGATAGCCGCTGAGTTCGGTGGTCACGTCGACGACCACCGCGATCGCCTCGCCCAGCCGCGGCGCGAGCGCGGTCAGCCCCGGGTCGTCGGCGGAATCCAACCGGGCCCGCGCACCGCCGAGCAGATCGAGCACGCCGCCACCGTCGGCGGCGGAGTCGGCCGGACCGGACAGTGCCTCGTGCGCGGCGACCGCGGCCTCGCGCAGTGAATCCAGATCGCTGAGCCTGCGGATCTCGGCGACGAGCCGGGTGTCCTCACCGGGTTCCGGTGCGATGCCGTCGATCTCGGCCAGCGAATGCTTGAGCCGGTCGGCCTCGAGCGCCAGCTCCCGGCTGCGCGCGGTCCGCTCCAGCAGTTCCGAGCGGGCGTCGAGCCACGTCCGGCGATGCACTTGGTACTTGCGCAGCAGCCCGGCGACGCCGTCGCCCGCGAACTGGTCGAGCGCGGCGAGCTGCTGCTCGGGCCGCTGCAACCGCAGCTGGTCGTTCTGGCCGTGCACGGTCAGCAGCCGGGAGGTGAACTCGCCGAGCACCGCGGCGGGCACGCCGCGGCCGCCCAGGTGCGCGCGGGAGCGCCCGTCGCTGTTGACGGTGCGGACCGCGATCACGCTGCCGTCCTCGTCGGCCTCGGCGGCGGCCGATTCCAGCACTTCGCCGACGGCCGTGCGGGCCGCGTCGTTGACGTCGTCGATGACGAATCGCCCCTCGACCACGGCCTTGGCCGCCCCGAGCCGCACCCGCCCGGCGTCGGCGCGGGCGCCGCTGAGCAGATGCAGGCTGGTGACCACCATCGTCTTGCCCGCACCGGTCTCCCCGGTGAGGACGGTCAGGCCTGCATGGAACTGCGCGGTGGCCGTCGAGATGACGCCGAGTCCGTCAATCCTGATCTCTGTCAGCATCGCGGCTGTTCTCCGTTCGCTGTCTACCCCGCCAGCCGGTGACCGGCAGCTGGAACTTCCGCACCATCCGGTCGGCGAACGGCGCGGAATCCAGCCGCACCCACCGCACCGGTCGTTCGCCGCGGACCACTTCGGCGCGGCCACCGCGCGGCAGGGCCAGGGTGCGCCTGCCGTCGAGGAAAACGATCGCGTCGTGCCCGGTCGCCACCGTCTCCACCGCGATCAGCGATTCCGGGCTGGTCACCAGCGGTCGCGCGAACAGCGCGTGCGCGTTGCTCGGGATGACCAGCATCGCTTCGAGTTCCGGCCACACCACCGGCCCGCCCGCCGAGAACGCGTAGGCCGTCGACCCGGTGGGGGTGGAGATGAGGATGCCGTCGCAGCCGAACGACGACACGGGCCTGCCGTCGACCTCGAGCACCACTTCGAGCACGCCCATGCGCTGGGCGTTCTCGAGGCTGGCCTCGTTGAGCGCCCACCCGCGTTCGACGATCGAGTCGTCGACGCGGACGGTGACATCGATGGTCATCCGGTCTTCCACGCGGTAGTCGCGGTCGACCACCTGGGCCAGCGCCTCGTCGAGATGCTCGGCCTCGGCCTCGGTGAGGAAACCGATGCGGCCCAGGTTGATGCCGAGGACCGGCACTCCGGACGGGCGGCCGAGTTCGGCGGCGCGCAGGAAGGTGCCGTCGCCGCCGAGCGCGAGCACCATCTCGCAGCCGATCGCCGCGGAGGGGCTGTGCGGCACCACCCGCACCGGGTAACCGGCGGGCTCGTTCTCGAACCGGGTGCTGTCGGCCTCGTCGGCCAGCACCCGCAGGCAGATGCCCGCCTCGGCGAAGATCTTCGCCACCCGGTGCGCGGTCTCGATGATCTCCGCGCGGCCGGGATGGGCGACGAGCAGGATCTCCCTACCGCCGTCGTGCGTGTTCACTGGGGACCTTCCTCGACCGCGCGGGCGACCAGCGCTGCCACCGCCGCGGCGTCGTAGTCGAACGGGCCGACCTTGCGCAGCCACAGGAAGTACTCGACATTGCCCGACGGACCGGGCAGCGGGCTGGCGACGACACCCTGGGTCCGCAGCCCGAGCGCGCCCGCCGCGGCGGCCACCTCGCCCACCACCTCGGCGCGTAGGGCAGGATCGCGCACCACCCCGCCGGAACCGACCCGCTCCTTGCCGACCTCGAACTGCGGCTTCACCATCGGCAGCAGATCGGCGCCGTCGGCGGCACACGCGGCGAGCGCGGGCAGCACCAGGCCCAGCGAGATGAACGACAGGTCACCGACGACGGATTCGACTGTGCCGCCGATGATCTCGGGGGTGATGTTGCGCACGTTGGTGCGGTCGTACACCTGGACCCGGTCGTCGTTCTGCAACCGCCAGATCAGCTGGCCGTACCCGACGTCGACCGCGGCCACCTCCTTCGCGCCGCGTGAGAGCAGCACATCGGTGAATCCACCGGTCGACGCGCCCGCGTCCAGGCAGCGCTTACCCGCGACGCTGAGGCCCTGCGGCTCGAACGCCTCGAGCGCGCCGAGCAGCTTGTGCGCCCCGCGCGACGCCCACGACACCTCGTCGGGTTCCTCCCGCACGATCAGCGGGGTTCCGGTCTCCACCGCCGTCGCCGGTTTCACGGCCACGGTGCCGGCAATCAGGACGCGGCCCGCGCTGATCAGCTCGACCGCGTGTTCTCGCGATCGCGCCAATCCCCGGCGAACCAGTTCGGCGTCCACACGCGCTCGCCTGGCCACCTCAGATCTTGTCCACTGTCGCCAGGGCGTCCACCAGCACGTCGTGCGCCTGCTCGAGAATGCGCGCACGCCGGGTGATGTCGGCTCCCGTCTCGGTGTTCTCGGCCGGTCCGGTCGCGACCGGTACCTGGCCGAGCTCGGCCAGCAGCGCGTCGACCTCGGCCTTGATCCGATGCGGGTCGGCCGGTTCCTGCCGCGCCTGACCACCGGGCAGGTGACTGCCGGGCAGGGGAATCCCGGGACGGGGTGGCTGCGGCGCGCCGGGCGTCGGTGAACTCGGAGTACTCATCGTGTCGTCAACGCTATCGGATTTCCGAATCGGCTGCGCGCACGCGTACCGCCCGGCCTGGGTGCTGTCGCAACAGTTCCGCGACCGCCGCGGGGGCGACCGCCTCGGGCACGATGTCGTCGTTGAGCGCGTCGAGCGAGGTGGCGATGAAGGTGGGTACCTGGGCCGGCGGCGCGATCAGGACATCCTCCAGCGTGCTGACACCGGTGAGCACCAGCAGCGAGTCGAGCCCGAGACCGTTGGCGCCCTCGATATCGGTGTCGAGACGATCACCGACGACCAGCGCGGCGCGGGCACCTGCCCGCTCCAGCGCGTCTTCCATCAGCGGCGCGAACGGCTTGCCCGCCACCAGCGGCTCCCGATCGGAGGCGGTGCGCAGCGCGGCGACCATCGAGCCGTTGCCCGGCGCCAGCCCGCGCTCGTTGGGCAGGGTGCGATCGGTGTTGGCGGCGACCCACAGCGCGCCCGCCCGCAGCGCGTAGGCGGCTTCGGCGAGGTCGGGCCAGGCCGTGGTGGGCGAATGGCCCTGCACGACGGCGTCGGGCGGGGTCTCGCCGAAGCGCCGGATCGGCTCCAGCCCGACCGCGGTGATCTCGGCGGCCAGATCGTCGGTACCGACGACGAGCACCCGGGAACCGGGAGCCAGTCGATGCGCCAGCATCCCGGCCGCGGCCTGCGCGCTGGTCACCACGTCGTCGGTGGTCGCCGGATAACCCAGCTCCGCCAGATGCTCGGCCACCGGACCGGGCCCACGGGCCGCGTTGTTGGTGACATAGACCAGCCGCTGCGCCGATTCACCGTCCGGGGCGAGCGCTTTCGGGCCGCCGTCGATCACCTCGGGACCGCGGTACAGCGTTCCGTCCAGGTCGAGCAGCAAAGCGTCGTATTGATCGCGTAGCCGGTTCACACACCCTCACTCCGTCGTCACTGCCGGGCCGAGCACCTGCGCCGACCCTAGGCGAGGCCACCGACAGATCCGCGTCCGCGGAACCGCCGAATCGCGCTCGCACTCTTCATGATCGAGCATGCGGAAACCGTCCGTGCACGGTGTACCGTTTTTCGGCGCCCGCCCTCGCGCGCGTCGCCGGGTGCGGTGATCCCCGTCACCCCGCATCCTGCTCGTGGCGTTCCTGGTGGCCGAGGTACCCGTTCGAGCACCCGTTCTGGAAGAGACCGGCCCGCTGCTGACCCCCGAACGCAAAACGGCCGCCGGGCCGGGAACCTGCGAGGGTTCCCGGC
>NZ_JBHVWX010000004.1:0-560224 GCF_042882065.1 Nocardia sp. NPDC058244
GAAGCACAGTAATGTGTGTAGGTGACTGGTACTAATAGGCCGAGGGCTTACTATCGAAGGTGTTACGCGTCCACTGTGCGGTATCTGAAACAACACACAGATCACCGAGAAGACTCTCCGAGTTCGGTCCCGTTGAGGGGTCGGGTTTGGGGTGGCTCTCTGTGTGACAGTTTCATAGAGTTACGGCGGTTATAGCGGTGGGGAAACGCCCGGTCCCATTCCGAACCCGGAAGCTAAGGCCACCTGCGCCGATGGTACTGCACTCGACAGGGTGTGGGAGAGTAGGACACCGCCGGAACATCATTGCGAAAGGCCCTCCAACTTCGGTTGGAGGGCCTTTTTGCGTTGTGGGACAACCGCTCTCGCTAGCAGTCCAGGCTCCCGCGTGCCCCCAGAATCGGGGGATTGCAATCCGAACTGTGAATATTTCAGAAACGTCTGTGCGGACCGGCCCGGTCCGTCACCATGGTGCGACGTTGCTTCGGGAGGTCACCATGGATTGGTTGTTCGCTCACAAGTCTCTGCGGCGCGGGGCGGCCGCCCTCGTGCTGCCCGCCGCGCTGATCGGCGCGCTGGCCACCGCCACACCGGCGCTCGCCGCGCCCGCGCCCGACCCGCTGGCAGGCATCGCCGACGGTGTCGCCGGCGCGGCGAATTCGATTGCCGGCGTCGCCGGTATCGACCTGCCCGACACCTATGGACCCGAGACCGCGATCGTGGTGCTCGGCTACGGTCTGCAACCCGACGGCACCATGCGGGCCGAGCTGGGCAACCGGCTGCACGCCGCCCTGGTCCAGGCCTTCATGTCACCGTCCTCCCCGGTGATCGTCACCGGCGGCAACCCGCGCAACGGGATCACCGAGGCGCAGGTGATGGCGGACTGGCTCAATATCCGCGGGGTCGCCAGGCACCGGATCTATGCCGAGACCCAGGCGGGGTCGACCGTGCAGAACGCGGAGTTCTCCGCGAAGCTGATGGAGGCTCTCGGCATCCACAAGGCCGTGCTCATCACCTCCGCCGACCACATGCGCCGGGCGCTGGACAATTTCATGGCCGCGGGCATTCCGGTGGTCGCGACCATGACGCCGGATGTCGCGCCGCTCTGGGCGCAACCGTTCGGTGCCGGAAACGAGCGATAGGGCACGCCTGAGTCGGTGGCGGGCACTACGATGCGTCTGGCGTTGTCGCGGGATGTGATGTCGCCGCGAGCGGACAGGGGTATGTGATGGACAGGCCTGCGTGGGCACCGGACGGCGTGGATATGCAGCAACCGAGCCCCGCGCGCATGTATGACGCGCTGCTCGGCGGCTCGCACAATTTCGCCGTCGACCGGATGGCGGCGGAGAAGGCGACCGAGCTCGTGCCCGATCTGCCCCGGCTCGCGCTGAGCAATCGCGCCTTCCTGCGCCGGGCGGTGCGGTTCATGCTCGACGCCGGCATCCGGCAGTTCCTCGACATCGGATCGGGCATTCCGACCGCGGGCAATGTCCACGAGATCGTGCACGAGATCGACCCCGAGGCGCGGGTGCTCTATGTCGACATCGATCCGGTCGCCGTCGTCCACTCCCGGACGATTCTGGCGGGCCGGGCGCGGGCCGGCGCGATCGAGGCCGACCTGCGCAAGTCCGAGGACCTGATCGCCAAGGTCGGGGAGACGGGCCTGATCGACTTCGACGAGCCGGTCGGGCTGCTGCTGATCGCGGTGCTGCACCTGGTGCAGGACGCCGACGATCCGGTCGGCAAGGTGGCCGCGCTGCGGGAGGCGGTCGCACCGGGCAGTTTCATAGCCATTTCACATCTCACCTCGGCGCTGCGGCCGGAGGATGCCGGTAAGCTGGGTGAGCACTCCGCGACGGAGACCAGGGTCGGCATCCAATTCCGGTCCAGGGACGCGATCGTGGAGTTGTTCGAGGGTTGGGGCATGGTTTCCCCCGGGGTTGTCGAGCTGCCGCTGTGGCGGCCGGAGTCCGAGCGGGATCAGCACGAGAAGCCGGGGCGATCGCTCGGGTTGGCCGGAGTCGCGCGGAGAGACTGAGCCGTCGATCCGGCGGTGCTCGGAGATGACAGGGTGGACGAGTAGTGGGGTCGTGGGAGCTGGCGCAGCGGTGGGCCGATGCCCTCGACGGCGTTGTGGCTCCCACCCTCAACCGCTCCCAGATCGAGGAGATGCTCGCGGCGCTGTGCACCGGCCTGCTGGAGGCGGCGCGCGGTGGCGAGGACCCCGATGTCGCGCGGCGGACGGCGCGGATGCTGGTCGCCGCCAACTACCGTGATCCGGCGGCGGTCAGCCGTTCGGTCCGGGTGATCTGCGGGGACCTGGTCGAGATCGCGGCCGACGGGCCGGACGATCCGCTCCTGCCCGAGATCAGGGAGCGCGCGATCGGCCTCGCCGCCGATTTCGCCGCGGGCTTCACCGCGGCGCTGCGGGCCGCCGCACTGGCCGAGCAGGAGGCGACGCTGGCCGCGGTGCTCGCGGCAGCCAGCGAATCCGAGAGCAGGCGGGCACTCTCGGAAGCGCGTTTCGAGGCGGTGTTCGACGGCGCCCTGGTCGGTATCGGCACGGTCGACATGACCGGGCGGGTGGTGAACTGCAACGCGACGATGGCCGAGATGCTCGGCCACACCCCGGACACGATGCCGGGCCGGACGGTCGCCGACATCCTCGGCCCGCAGAATCTGAACGAGGCCTTCGTCGAACTGCAGCGCATGGTCAGCGGCGAATCCGAGAGCTTCCGCACCGAGACCGAGCACCTGCACGACGACGGCGAGATCACCGTCATCGACCTGTCGATGTCGGCGGTGCGCGACGCCGACGGCAACATCCGCTTCCTGATCGGCGTCGCGGTCGACGTCACCGAGCGCAAGCAGCTCGCCGACCGCCTGTGGCACGACGCGAACCACGACGCGCTGACCGGCCTGCCCAACCGTCCGCACCTGTTCAACCGCCTCGCCGACGCCGAACCCCCGATCGGGGTCTGCTATCTGGACCTGGACGGCTTCAAGGAGATCAACGACCTGTGGGGGCACACGGTCGGGGACCGGGTGCTGCGCGTGGTCGCCGACCGGATGCGCGACACCGTCCGGCCGCTGGACGCGATGGCCGCCCGGATCGGCGGTGACGAGTTCCTGGTGCTGGTGGAGGAGTGCTCCGGGTCCGCGCAGCTGTCGGCGCTGGCCGACGATCTGATGTCGGTGCTGACCACGCCGCTCGAGGTGGACGGGCACATGCTCGCGGTCGGGGTGAGCATCGGCGCCGCGTACTTCGACGAACTACCCGGCACGGTGGACGAATTGGTGCACGCGGCCGACGCCGCGATGTACCGGCACAAGCACGACAGCCGCCGCGATCCGGCCCGGTAGCGGCCGGGCCGGATCGCCGTGCCGCTCAGGTGAGCTGACGCTCCCGGTTCGCCGCCCGCGCGAGTGAGCGGTCGCGCTGTTCCTCGAAGCGCACGACGTCCTCGCGCAGCCGGTCCAGGAAGGTGGCGAGCTCCTCGCGCGCCTGCTCCCCGCGCGCGCCGAAATCGGTGCGTTCGAAGACGTTCCACTTGCGCAGCACCGGGAGCAGGACCTCCTCCAGGTGCTGGCGCAGATCGTAGATGCCGTGCTTGGCCATCAGGACGCCGTTGCGGCGCCAACCGGGCATGCCGGCGCCGGGCATCTGGAAGCCACGCACGATGATGCTGATCGCCTCGATGGCCTGATCGGGCGCCAGGTCGAGCGCGGCCTCGCAGAGATTGCGGTAGAAGATCATGTGCAGGTTCTCGTCGGTCGCGATGCGGGCGAGCAGCCGGTCGGCGATCGGGTCGTCGCACACGCGGCCGGTGTTGCGGTGGCTGACGCGGGTGGCGAGTTCCTGGAAGGTCACGTAGGCGACCGAATACAGCAGTCCCGCCACGGATCCGGCCCTGATGTCGGTATCGCCTGCCTTGGCGTCGACGACGGCCATCGCCGAATAGCCGTTGGTCATGTGGATCATCCGAGCCTGCTCGAGCGCCACCGGATCGACGCCACGGGTCACCACCAGGTAATCGCGGATGGCGATGCCGTGCCGGTTCTCCTCGGCGGTCCAGCGGCCCACCCAGGTGCCCCAGGCGCCGTCCTTGGAGAAGTTCTCGGCGATCTCCCGGTGGTAGGACGGCAGGTTGTCCTCGGTGAGCAGGTTGGTGATCATCGCCGCCTTGGCGACGTCGGAGAGCTGGGATTGTTCCTGGTCCCAATCGATTCCGCCCATGGCGGCGAAGTTGCGGCCCTCGTCCCACGGCACGTAGTCGTGGGGGTGCCAGTCCTTCGCCGTCGACAGGTGCCGGTCGACGTTGCTCGCGGCGACCGGTTCGAGTTCGATGAGCAGTTCCAGTTGGGTGAGGTTCCTGGCCACGCTCGTGCCCTTTCCATGAAGTGAAAAGCAAGAGTTGCGCTGGTCCGGTAGTGTTGCCCGTCGTCGCCGGGTGCTCTGGGTCGAATGCGACCCACCGACAATAGACCCGGCGGATCGCGCCTCCGAACGACACGGTGCGGCAGCGCCTGTTTCTGAATTTGGGCGCGTCGCGGCGCCTGCATATACGCTCCACCAGTTCAGCTCCATCAGCGGTTCCCGATCAGTCGTGGCATAGCTAGAGAGAGTGAGCGAAAAATATGACGGACATCGTGGTCACGAGCCTGGCGGCGACCACGTCGATCGCGGGCGACGTCGACTCGACCTGGAAGGGTCTGCTCAACGGCGAAAGCGGGATCGACGTCCTGGAGGACTCCTTCATCGATGATTTCGAATTGCCGGTGCGGATCGGTGGCCACCTGAAGGTCTCCCCGGCCGCCTCGCTCACCCGCGAGGAGGCGCGCAGGCTGTCCTATGTCGAGCAGATGGCCGTGGTCCTCGGCCGCGAGGTGTGGCGCAACGCGGGCAGTCCCGAGGTGGATCGCGACCGGCTCGGCGTCTCGGTCGGGACCGGGCTCGGCGGCGCGGAATCCCTGATCTACGCGCGCGACAAGCTCGGCAACGGCGGCTATCGCAAGGTGTCGCCGCTGACCGTGGGCGCCATCATGCCCAACGGCCCGGCCGCCTGCGTCGGCATCGAATTGGGCGCGCGCGCCGGTGTTTCCACGCCGGTGTCGGCCTGCTCGTCGGGCTCGGAGGCGATCGCCAACGCGTGGCGGATGATCGTGATGGGTGACGCCGACATGGTGGTCACCGGCGGCGTCGAAGGGTCGATCCAGGCGGTGCCGATCGCGGCCTTCACCCAGATGCGCGCGATGAGCACCCGCAACGGCGATCCGAAGGCGGCCTCGCGGCCGTTCGACAAGGACCGCGACGGGTTCGTCTTCGGCGAGGCGGGCGCGATGATGGTGATCGAGACCGAGGAGCACGCCAAGGCGCGCGGCGCGACCATCCACGCGCGGCTGCTCGGCGCCGGCGTCACCTCCGACGGATTCCACCTCGTCGCACCGGACCCCGAGGGCACCGGCGCGGCGCGCGCGATGACGCGGGCCATGCAGACCGGCGGGATCAGCCGCACCGACGTCACCCACATCAACGCGCACGCGACCGCGACGCCCATCGGCGACACCGCCGAGGCCAACGCGATCGGCAAGGCGATCGGCTCGCACGCGTCGGTGTACGCGCCCAAGTCGGCGCTGGGCCACTCGATCGGCGCGGTCGGCGCGCTCGAGGCGGTGCTGACCGTGCTCAGCGTGCGCGACGGCATCGTCCCGCCCACCCTGAACCTGGACAACCAGGACCCCGAGATCGATCTGGACGTGGTCTCCGGCGAGGCCAGGCGCGGCCGCATCGACTACGCGGTGAACAACTCCTTCGGGTTCGGCGGGCACAACGTCGCCATCGCCTTCGGGCGGTATTGACGATTGCCACGCGCGGGCGCCCGGTACTGTGCCGGGCGCCTGTGAGTTCTTCTTTGTTCGGCGTCATTGCACGAGTTCAGCCTCTCGGCGAGGCATTGTGCGTTGAAAAGGATAGGGAATGATCGGCGAGACTTTCGACGACTATGTGGACGAACTGGGCAATATCCGGATTCCCGGTGACCAGACCCTGATCGACTTCGTCGACAAACACAGCGAGGCCAACGGGGACGATCTGGCCTACCGCTTCATCGACTATTCGCGGGAGCGGGAGGGGGAATACCAGGAGCTGACCTGGCGTGAATTCGGCGTCCGGCTGCGCGCGGTGGCCGCGCGGTTGCAGCAGGTGACCGAGCCCGGTGACCGGGTGGCGGTGCTGGCACCGCAGGGCCTGGACTACGTCGTCGCGCTGTTCGCGGCGGTGTACGCGGGGAATGTGGCGGTGCCGCTGTTCGATCCGGAGGAGCAGGGCCACAGCGACCGGCTGCACGCGGTGCTCGGCGACTGCGAGCCCGCCGCGGTGCTGACCGTCGCGAGCGCGGCGGCGGGAGTCCGCAACTTCTTCCGTGAACAGCCCGCCGCGCAGCGGCCGAGAATCATCGCGGTCGAGGCGATTCCGGACACGGTCGGCACGCGCTGGCGCAGGCCCGACATCAATATCGACAGCGTGGCCTACCTGCAGTACACCTCGGGCTCGACCCGGGTACCCGCGGGCGTGGAGATCACCCACCGCGCCGTCGGCACCAATCTGCTGCAGATGATCGACGCGATCGGCATCACCGAGAACGCGCGCGGGGTCACCTGGCTGCCGCTGTTCCACGACATGGGACTGCTGACGGTGATCCTGCCGACCATCGGCGGCAAGTTCATCACCATCATGTCGCCGAGCGCGTTCGTACGCAGGCCGTCGCGCTGGATCAAGGAACTGGCGGCCCAGGCCGACGGCGCCGAGATCTACTCGGCGGCACCGAACTTCGCGTTCGAGCACGCGGCGGTGCGTGGCCTGCCCAAGGGCGACGAGTCGCTGGATCTGTCCAATGTGATCGGCCTGATCAACGGCAGCGAGCCGGTGTCGGTGGCCTCGATGCGTAAGTTCAACGAGGCGTTCGCGCCGTACGGGCTGTCCAAGACCGCGATCAAGCCGTGCTACGGGATGGCCGAGGCGACGCTGTTCGTGTCGGCGACCAAGCGCGACGACGAGGCCAGGGTGGTCTACGTCGATCGCGGGCAGCTCAACGCGGGCCGGATGGTGGAGGTCGACGAGCACGCCGACGACGCGGTCGCGCAGGTGTCGTGCGGGTATGTCGCCCGGTCGCAGTGGGCGGTGATCGTCGACCCGGAGACCGGCATCGAGCGTCGCGAGGGCGAGGTCGGGGAGATCTGGCTGCACGGTGACAACATGGGCATCGGGTACTGGGGCAGGCCGGGGGAGACGGTGGAGACCTTCCACAACCGGGTGCTCGCCCGCAATCCCGTCGGCAGCCGGGCCGAGGGCGCGCCCGACGACGCGCGGTGGATGCGCACCGGCGATTTCGGCGCGTACCACGACGGCGAGCTGTTCATCACCGGCCGGGTGAAGGACCTGGTGATCGTCGACGGCCGCAATCACTATCCGCAGGATCTCGAGTACTCGGCCCAGGAGTCGAGCACCGCGCTGCGGCCGGGGTTCGTCGCGGCGTTCTCGGTGCAGGCGGGGCAGCTGCCCGCGGCCGTGCTCGAGGCCGGCGGGATCACCGACGAGATGGCCGAGGCGCTCGTCGTCGTCGCCGAACGCGGTACCGGCGCGGCGAAACTCGATCCGGCGCCGATCGTGGACACGGTGCGGGCGGCGATCGCGCGCAGGCACGGGGTGACGGTCCGCGATCTGCTGCTGGTGCCCGCGGGGTCGATCCCGCGCACGTCGAGCGGCAAGATCGCCCGGCGGGCCTGCAAGGCGGCCTATCTGGACGGCACGCTGCGCGGTGGGCACCGTCAGGACGCCTACCCGGACGCGCCGGAGGAGTGAGCCGGTTCGGCCCCCGGGTTCCGGTGGCCGAACCGCGATCAGTTGACGCAGGGGATGGTGCTGCCGATGGTGGTGGTCACCGGCTTTCCCGCGTCGGGCAGCGGCATCGTCGAGTTGCCGGGCACGGTCGTCGTCGGGGTGGTGGTCGTCGTGGTGGTCGGTGCCAGCTCGGTGGGCAGGGTGAAATCGGCGCCGACGACCACGCGGACATGGCCTTCCTCGACGGTGGCGGACGCGGAAACCGGTAGCCCGCCGAGGGTTTCGGCGAGCGCCCTGGCGTCCTCGGCCGCGCCGGGGCCGTAGGTGAGGGCCGAGGTGGGACCGTCCCCGGTGGTCCCGTTGCCGATCTCGCCCGCCCGGTAGCCGCGGGCGGTCAGCGCGGCCGACAGGGTCGCGGCCTGACCGGCCACCCCGCCGACATTGTGCACGTCGACGACACTGGTCGGCGTCCGCGCCGGGGTCGTGGTCGCCGCCACCTCCTGCCCGAACGCCGCCCGCACCTCCCGTTTGATCGCGGCCGGGTCGACGATATTGACGTCCTGGCCGTCGATCACGTCGTAGCGCACCACCGGCAGCGTGCGGAACTCCACCGGCAGCGACCCCGCGGCGCCCAGTTCACGGGCGAAGTCGAACAGATTCCAGCCGTCGGAGAGCACCACGTCCTTGTGCGCCACGTCCATCAGCTGCGAGAGCCTGCTCAGATTGGTGAGCGTGCCGGAATCCTTGAGCGACTTGGCCACCGAGGTGAGGAACGCCTGCTGGCGGTGCGTGCGATCCAGGTCGCCGTTGCGCAGGCCGTGGCGTTGCCGGACGAAGGCCAGCGCGTCGGAGCCGTTCAGGTGCTGACGGCCCGCCGGGAACACCGCGCCGGAGTACGCGCTGTCGTCGACCGCGTTGTTCAGGCACACGTCGACGCCGCCGACCGCGGTCGCCAGGTCGTAGAACCCGGCCAGCGAGATCTCGGCGAACCGATCGATCGGGACCCCGACCAGATTGCGCACGGTCGACACGATCGACGCGCGGCCCGCCTCCCGGCCGCGCCGCTCGAGCACCACCGGGTCCTTCTCGCCCTGCTCGATCAGCTTCGCCTGCACCGCGGCCTTCTTCAGGCCGTAGGCCTCCTTGATCTTGATCTGCGAATAGCCGGGGATGCCGGAGACCGGGACGTAGTCGTCGCGCGGGATGGAGAACGCGACGATCTTGCTCAGGTCGGCCGGGATGTGCAGCAGGATCAGCGAGTTCGCGTTGTAGCCGCCCTCGGTGCCGTCGCCGGCGTGCAGCTGGTCGAGGATCTCCTTGGGCAGGTCGTTGCCGTCGAGATCCTTGCGGGTGTCCAGGCCGATCAGCAGGATGTTGACGGCACCACCGCCCGAGCGCGGCGCGTCCTCGCCGAGCGCGGTGGAATGGGTGAAGCCGGAATCGAAGTCCTGCTTGGCCGACCAGGCCAGGCCGGTGCCGGTGAGCACGGCGAGCGCGGTCGTCGCGCCGAGCATCCTGGCCATGATCAGCGCCGCGCGCCGGAAACCGCCACGGCGGTCGTGGTGTTCGGCGTGGCGAGCCGGTCGGCCGACGCGCTGTGGTCCATATCCGGGTGTGTCCCGGCGCGGTGGGGGCGCCGGGGTGTCGTGTGTTCGGTTCACCGCAGTGCGCTACCTGCCTGCCACTGTTCCCACGGAACGCTCCAGTCGCCGTTCTGCCACACCTCGAGCGGCGCGCCGCCGGTGTTGCGGATCTCCACCACGTCGCCGGGCTGGGCGAAGTCGTAGAACCATTTCGCGTTCTCGCCGCTGAGATTGAGGCAGCCGTGCGAGACGTTGGTATTGCCCTGCGCCCAGACGGTGTCGTCGAGCTGATGCAGGTAGATGCCGTCGGTGCTGATCCTGGTCGCCCAGCCGATGGTCTCCTTGTAGCCGAGCCGGGAGTTCACCGGCAGGCCGTAGGTGGAGGAGTCCATGATCACCGGGTTGGCCTTGTCCATGACGGTGTAGGTGCCCGGCTGGGTCCAGAAGGTGATGGTCTTGCCGCCGATGACCTCGCTGCCGCCCCGGCCCATCGAGGTGGGCATGGTGCGGATCAGGGTGCCGTTCTCGTATACCCGCACCTGCTTGTCGTTGTCGTCGACGATCGAGACGTGCGAGGGGCCGATGGTGAAGCTGGTCCTGGTGTCCTCCTGGCCGTACAGGCCGCCGCCGAGATCCTTGCCGTAGATGTCGGCGGCCAGGGTGACCTTGGTGCCGGGCGTGTAGTAGTTCTGTGGGCGCCAGTGCGCGTTGCGGTTGTCGAGCCAGTACCAGGAGCCGGTGACCGGTGGGTCGGTGGTGACGCTGAGCTGCTGTTGCGCGGTCGCCCGGTCGGGGACGTCCTCGTCGAAGTGCGCGACGACGACGGTGCCGACGCCGTAGCTGTCCGCGGGGTCGAGCGCGGCGCCGCCGGTGGTGCGGAAGTACACCTTCGTCTGGTTGTTCGGCGCGAGGGTCGAGAACGAGGAGGTGATCGGTCCCACGGTGCCCATCACGGTGAGCGCTTCGGCGCCGACGGTGTAGGTGTGGCCGTAGCCGAGCGGTTCGGCGGGCTTCCAGGCCGTCTGATCGGGGGTGAAGATGCCCTCGACGGCGCGGCCCTGCTCGTTGGTCATGGTGACCGAGGTCAGCTTGCCGTCGCTGGTGCTGACCCGGACCGGCGCCAGCGGGTCGACGTCGGTCGCGCCCGCCGCGGGCGCGACGGTGATGACCGGGTCGGGTGGGGCGGTGGACTGGGTTCCCGAATCGGTGGAGCCACAGGCCGCGAGAAGCAGCGCGAGCCCCGCGGCGAGCCCGGCCCGCAATCGACGTCCTGACATTCGCCCCTCCTGTGCCCCGGTGTCCGATCAGCCCTGGAGGCCGACCTCGACATCGAGCGAAATGGTGATCTTGTCGCCGATCACGGCGCCGCCGTTGGCCATCGGCATCTCGGTGGTGATCCCGAAATCACGGCGGTTGATGGTGGTGGTCGCGGTGAAACCGGCGACCGGCGCGTCGGTCATGCCGGGGCCCGCGCCGAGGAACTCCACGGCCAGGGTGACCGGGCGGGTGGTGCCACGGATGGTGAAATCGCCGGTGACGTCGAATTCGGTGCCGGTGGGCCGGAACCCGGTGGCGGTGAAGGTGGCGAGCGGGTAGTGGGACACGTCGAAGAAGTCGGCGGTGGCCAGGTGGTCGTCGCGCTGCGGATTGTCGGTGGTGACCGAATCGACCTGGATCTCGACGTCGGCGTCGGCCGAACCGTCGGGGCGGATGACGAGCGTGCCGGAGAAGATCGTGAACCGCCCGCGCACCTTGCTCACCATCAGGTGTCGCACGGCGAATTCCAGGGCCGAGTGACTCGGGTCGATGACCCAGGTGCCCGCGGCCAATCCCGTGGTTGGTGTCGACATGATCTCTCCTCACTGAGCGGACCGGCCGGACGGCCGTCGTGACGTGAAGCGATGACGGCACCCAGCCTAACCCCGCGTCAGTCCTCGCTGCTGCTGCGATCGCCGAGGAAGCGCAGCAAGGCCGGGTCGGTGGAGGTGAACCGGTCGACCTCCTGACCGCCCGTGCACTCGAACAGGCCGATGGTCACCGCGTCGGCGCGCCGGGCCACCACCCGCCAGATCGCGCCGGAATCGGCCCAGCGCCGCAGGGTCTCGATCGGGTCGGCGCTCACGGCTCGACCGTATCGCTCCCGGCCGCCCGTGGCTCGCGGTAGTTCGCGGCGACCAGCGCCAGGCTGGCCGCGGCGATCAGCGCGACGACGAGGTACATGGCCGGGTAGCCGAAGCCGAAGCCGCCGTGCAGGGCCGACAGGACGGCGGGCACACCGAAGCCGAGGTAGCTCACCGAGTAGAAGACCGCGTTCAGCCCGGCCAGGTCGCCCGGGCCCGCGATGCGCTCGATCTGCTGGAGCCCGGCCACCAGGCCGATGCCGTAGCCGCTGCCGAGCACGACGGCGGTCAGCAGCGTCACCGGGATGCTCAGGGTGGCCGCGGTCCACGACGCCAGCACCATGCCCGCGGTGAGCAGCACCAGGGCGACGACACCGGCGCGCGCGGTACCGGGCCGGTCGATCTTGCGCGCGACCGACTGGATCGTGAATCCGCAGCCCAGCGTCACCATGGTGACCAGCGCGGAGAAGGCGATCGGGGCACCCTGCACGCGCGGCAGCATGAGCGTCGGGAGCACCGCGTAGGCGGTCGCGTTGGCGGTGAACAGCCACAGCGCGATCGGCACCGCGACCCGCAGGAATCGGCGATGGCCCGCGGCGGGGATCGTCAGATCGTCGCGCAGCCTGCCCGGGTTCGGCTGCCGCGTCACCGTTTCCGGTGACCTGGCCAGCCAGACCGAGGTGGCGACGCACAGCGCCGCGTTGACGAGATAGGCGGTGGAATCGGGCAGCGGACCCCACTGCGCCAGCACCCCGGCCACCCCGGCGCCGAGGGCGAAACCCGCGGTCAGGCTCATCGCCGAGCGGCGCGCGCCGACTCCGGCGGCCGCCGCGGCGTACGGCGGCTGGGACAGCTCCTTGAGCCAGCTGCCGCCGACGGCCATCGCCAGGCCGAGCGCGACGCCGCACAGCATCCGGCCCGCCGCCAGCAGCGGCACCGAGGCGGCGCCCACCGCGAGCAGCAGCGACCCGGCGGCCGCGATCAGCGGGGCGGGCAGCATCAGCGGGCGACGGCCGAACCGGTCCGACAGCGGGCCGCCGATGAGCAGCGCGGGCACGATGCCGAGGACGTAGTAGAACAGCAGCAGATCGACCGCCGTCAGCGGCAGGCCGTGGCTCTTGTACATCACCAGCAGCGGCGTGAACTCGTTGCCGCCCCAGGCGATCGCGACCATCGCCGCGGAAACGCCGAGCCAGGCGCGGGTGCGAGAGCCGGTGACAGCACCGGGCCGTTCACTGGTGAGAATCGCCATCACAGGCCCTTTCCGTCGTTGCGCGCACCGGGGGACGCGCACGGGGGCGAATGGTGGCAACCGGTCTCATTTTAGGCGCGGCCGATCGCTGTACTACGGTCGGCCTGTGCGTGAGCTGCGGGTCGGGTGTGCGATGTGGCAGCACCCACAGTGGCAGCAGCGCCAGCTCGCACCCGGGGAGCGGCTGCGGACCTACGCCGGGTACTGCGGCGCCGTCGAGGGCAACACCACCTTCTACGCGACCCCGTCGGCCGCGACGGTCGAGTCCTGGGTCCGCCAGACGACCCCCGATTTCCGGTTCGTGCTCAAGCCACCGCGCGCCGTCACCCACGAGCGCAGGCTCGTCGACGCGCAGGGCGAGCTGTGGGCTTTCCTCGACGTGATGGCCCCGCTGGCGGCGCGGGTGCACGCGCTGTGGATCCAGCTGCCCGCGTCCTTCGGGCCCACCGACCTGGGCGCGCTGGCCCGGTTCCAGCGTGAGCTGCCCGGCGGCCTGCGCTGCGCGGTGGAGGTGCGGCATCCGGCGTTCTTCACCGACGAGCGGGCGGCGGTACAGCTGGAACGGGTGCTGGGCCGGATCGGCGCCGAATGGGTGCCCTTCGACACCACGGTGCTGTTCGACGGACCGCCCGGCGACCCGTCGGAGGACGAGGCGCGGGCGAAGAAGCCCCGGGTGCCCCGGCGGATGCGGGCGCTGACGGAGTACCCGATCGTGCGCTACCACGGTCGCGCCGACGAGGAGCGCACCGTCGCGGGCTGGGCGCCGTGGGTCGAGACCGTCGCGCAGTGGCTGCGCGAGGGCCGGTCGCCGACGGTCTTCGTGCACACCCCCGACAACGCCGCCGCGCGCGGCCTGGCCCGGCGCTTCCACGACGCGGTCGGCGCCGTCGTGCCCGATCTGCCGCCACAGCCGACGCCGGCGCCCGACGGGCCGATGACCCTGTTCTGAATTCCGCGCACACCTGTCGGACCCTCGTGGCATGCTGTGCGCCAGCACTGGGGAGTGGGTGGGCGAACTCGAAGGGGACGAGTGATGTCTACGGATCGACTGTCGTTGTCGCGGGCACCGCATTGCGAGCCGGGTCTCGCCGATCAGGGGGCGGATGTGCGTGTGCCGCATCGGGTTTCCGTCCAGCGCCGCCGACATTCCGGCGGGGTGCCGTACGGGGTGCGGCGGGCGGTGCGCGCGTCCTGCGTGCAGGGCGGGCGTGGCCGAGTCGAATCCGGTACCGGGGCAGAGCGATTCGCCGAACAGGTGGTGCGGCTCGTGCTCGAGGTGGTCGACCGGCGCAGGCAGGTCGACCAGCTGCGGTCGGTCAGCGATCCGCTGGTGCTGGCCGCGGTGCGCACGATGCTCGCCCAGGACCTGGTGCCCGGCCGGGAACTCGGGGCCGCCGCGCTGACGCGGGTGCGGGTGACCGCCGCCGATCCCGGTGGCGCCGAGGTCTTCGCCTCCTATCAGCGCGGCGACCGGACCTTCGCCGTCGCGGGGCGGATCGAATCGGTCCGGGACCGGTGGCGATTGGTGGCGTTGCGGCTGTTCTGAGTCAGCGGCGCGCGCCGATCCCCGAGAAGTCGCGCGCCACCCGGTGATTGCGATCGGCGAGCGTGCCGAGGGCGTGGTCGGGTTGCAGGCCGAAGTACTGCCTGCGGGTCCGGTCGGTCCAGGCCAGCGCGGCCGCCGCGGCGATGCGATGGAAGTGCGCCGTGTAGCCGTGCTCGTAGATCCGCAGCAGGGTGTAGCCGCCCGGGTACTCCTTGACCGCGGCGACCTCGAGGAATTCGACCAGGCCGGAATCGGGGCGGCTCATCCGGTTCCGGTGCGTGTGCCCGCTGTGGTGCAGGAACACGCCGGGCGCGGCCTGGTAGATCGCCTGCAGGGCGTGCGCGCTCGCGCGGTCGAGGACGAAGCCGGGGCCGCCCGGATTGCTCAGTGCCGCATAGCGGGTCACCGGGTGGTGGCCGAAGATCAGCGTCGGCTGGTCGGGGGCGGTGGCCAGGATCTCCCGCAGGTGGGCCAGCTGCGGGGCGCGCAGCGTGCCGCCCGCGCCGCGCCCGCGGGTGGTGTCGAGCCCGATCAGTCGCAGCCCGCCGAGTTCGTGGCAGGTGGGGCGCTGGTGGGCGTGGAAGACCCAGCCCCAGTGGTCCTCCCGGCCGCGCGCGACATCGTGATTGCCCCGGCACACGAGGTAGTCACGGCCGTGACGGCCCCAGGCGTCGAGGCGGGCGCGGATGCCCGCGGACTGCTCGGCGGTGCCGCTGTCGGTGAGATCGCCCGCGATGACGAGGTGGTCGGCGGCGCGTTCGGGTCGCCGCAGATCGCGCAGCAGGGCGTCGGCCATCACCTCGGGGTAGTGGCCGTCGTCGTGGCGCAGACCGGGCGGCAGGCCGGCGACGATCAGGCCGCTGCGGTCCTCGCCCCAGTGCAGGTCGTTGGCGAGCGCGATGGTCCGCAGCAGCCGTCCCGGCGGCGGTGGCGCGGTCCGCACGACCCCGGTGACCTCGGGTGTGCCGGGCCTGCGGGTCACCCAGGTGCGGCCCGCGACGGCGCGGACACCGTCGGAGTGGGCGGTGAAGCGATAGCGGCGACCGGGTTCGAGCCCGCGCACCTCGGCGTAGTGGTACGCGGTGCGGCGGGGATCGGCGAAGACCGGCACCGGTGCCGCGGTGCCCTCGGCCGGGGCGAGCCGCACCTCGGTGTCGGCGGCCGCCGGGCGCGGGATGCCGGACCGGTCGCGGCGCCGGGTGGTCCAGGTGAGGATCAGCGTGTCGTGGGTGACGGTCACGACCTCGAGGTCGGTGGCGACCAGGCGATCGCGCGTCGGCACCGCGTCGCGCGGGCGGGCCAGCGGGGCGCGGACGGTGGCCGCCGCCGCGCCGGAAGCCGCGTTGACCAGCCATGCGGTGTGCAGTCGAGGATCCACGCCGAGCTCCGTTCGCCGTCTACCGGGGACGGTACGGGTGCCGGTTGAACGCGCGTGGACGCCGATGTGGCCGTCAGCCACCGCGGTCGTGGCGAAATCGCCGGAGCTGGAACGGTCCCCGCCGCCCGAAGAACGGGGCCCGTCTGCCGCGCCGGACCTGGGGGAGGGTGGGTGTGAACCCGGGCGCGGCCGTGGAGCTGTGGTGCGCCGGTTCCGTGGCCGGTCTCGGGCAGCGCACCGACTGTTATTCGGTGCGCGGGCGGTTCCGGCTTGGTTGCGCGCCACCGCTTTCCGGTGCGTCGCCGTCGGGGCCGTCGGGCAGCCTGCGCGCGCCGTTGGCCACCTCGACGATGAGATCGTCGTAGCCGCAGGCCAGTTCGTGCAGGCGCAGCTGCGCGGCGCGCAGTTCGGACTCCGCGCCGCAGGCCAGCGCGCGATAGGTGAGCGCGGCGAAGTGGGCCATCCGATCGACGACGGCGCCGATGCTCTCGGTGTGCATCGGCGCCGTCGTGTCGGGCCGCGGGGAGCGGATGACCACCCACCGGTCGATCTCGCAGACCAGACGTGCCCGCGCCCAGTCGATCTCGCTGGTGTCGCCGGGGACGAGCTGTTCGCGGCGTTCGTGCAGGCCGGCCAGTTCGTGCGCGGCGAGCAGGACGGGATCGCCGTCGCCGGCGAACCCGCACACCGCCTGCATCATGTGCGCACGGTCCGGCAGTACCGGTTCCTGTCCGGGAGCACCCGATGAACCGCCGTCCGTGTCCACTGTCGCCGCACCGTCCTCGTCGCCCCGTTTGCACCGCTTCCGAAGGACATTCGTCTCCGCCGCAGGTCCGGATAGGTCACGAAATGGCAGCTCAACGGCGAAAACCGGCCGCGAGCAGCAGTATCGCTGCCGGTCGCGACCGGTCGAGTCCACCTGTGCGCAGGAGTATTACAGGCTCCTGGCGATGATCTCCTTCATGATCTCGTTGGTGCCCGCGTAGATCAGCTGGACGCGGTTGTCGACCCACATCCGCGCGATCGGGTACTCGTTCATGTAGCCGTAGCCGCCGAACAGCTGCAGGCAGGTGTCGGCGATCTGCATCGCCTTGTCGGTGGTCCACCACTTGGCCATGGCGACGGTGGGGATGTCGAGTTCACCGCGCAGGTGCTTCTCGATGCAGTCGTCGATGAACACGCGCGCGATGCGGGCTTCGGTGGCGACCTCGGCCAGCTTGAACTTGGTGTTCTGGAAGCCGAACACCGGGCGGCCGAACGCTTCGCGCTCCTTGGTGTAGCGCAGGGTGTGCTCCAGCGCCACTTCCATGCCGGCGACCGCGCCGTGGGCGACGATCAGCCGCTCCTGGGGCAGCTGCTGCATCAGCTGGATGAAGCCCTGGCCCTCCTGGGTGCCGAGCAGGTTGGTCACCGGGACGCGCACGTCCTCGAAGAACAGCTCGGAGGTGTCCTGGCCCTTCTGGCCGATCTTGTCGAGCACGCGGCCGCGGCGGAAACCGGGGCGATCGGCCTCGACCAGCACCAGCGAGACGCCCGAGGCGCCCTGGGTGGGGTCGGTCTTGGCGACCAGGATGATCAGATCGGCCTGGGCGCCGTTGGTGATGAAGGTCTTGGACCCGTTGATGACGTACTCGTCGCCGTCGCGGATGGCCTTGGCCTTGACGCTCTGCAGGTCGGAGCCGGTGCCGGGCTCGGTCATGGCGATCGCGCCGACGACCTCACCGCTGGCCATCTTCGGCAGCCACTGCTGCTTCTGCTCCTCGGTGCCGTAGGCGAGCAGGTAGTGGGCGACGATGCCGTTGTGCAGGCTGACGCCCCACGAGGTGTCCACCGCGCGGGCCTGCTCCTCCATGAGGACGGCCTCGTGCGCGAAGGTGCCGCCACCGCCGCCGTACTCCTCCGGGATCGACAGGCACAGCAGGCCCACTTCACCGGCCTTGTTCCACAGGTCCCGGTCCACGTGGTGCTGCTCGCGGTACTTGTCGATGTTGGGGACGAGTTCCTTGGCCATGAAGGCACGGGCGAGGTCGCGCAGGGCGTCCAGGTCCTCGTTCATCCAGCTGGACCGGTTCACGGCCATCGAGTCTCCTTACGGCTCGGCACAGCACTGGCTCAGGGGTGACCAGTGGTTACAGATACAGTGTGGACCACTATTGGCGAAGTGGCAATAATGAATTTTTTCCGGCGCGAGGCCGAATCGGAACCGTACCTTGACGGCGTATAACGCATGCCCGATTCGCGTTGTCCGCGAACATTGTTCGACAACGGATCGGCACCGAAGGTGCGAAAACAGTGGTCCGCGCCGAAGTCGGCGATTATCTTTCGGGGTCGGGCTACCGACCGGTATCGCCTGCGCGTGTCGCTCGCGGCGCGCCGGGAATGGGGAGCGGTGTCGGAGCATCGGTTTCGCACCGGAGGGTGTATGGACTATTAATGGCGTGTGCCGTTCACACGTGTGGTCACCCGTCTGCCTTCGCGATGCCGGGGCGGTGGTCAGGCATGACCATCGAGTCTCCCGTCGAGGACGATGTCAGTCAGCTCGCCCAGCGAGTGGAACGGGCGCGTGGGCGCCTCGCCTACCAATTCGATCCCGCGCTGACCGACGCGCTGTCCGAGGACGAGCTGCGCGCGGAGCGGGAACTCGCCGAACGCATCCGTGAACAGGATCGCGAACAGCGCTGGAAGCACACCCAAGCGATGGCGCAGGCCTCCGACCGGGCCAGGAGCACCACCGAAGCGATCGAGAAGGCCGACATGCGAGATCTGCTGCTCGCCAGGAAGGCGATGGCCGCCCAGCGGCGCGAATCGAGCCCGCACGCGAAGCTGGCTTCGCTGTACCGGCATCGGTCGTGGTCGCTCAAGGCGCTGGCGGGCGTCGTCGGCGCCGGCATGTTGTGGTCGGCCGTGAACGTGCAGCACAACATCGCCCCCGGCGGCCCCAGCGATCCGCTGTACTGGTTCAGTTACCTGCTCGAGGCCATGATCAGCGTCTGTCTGATCATCATCATGGTCGGCACGAACAAGGTCGCCGAGTGGGGCGTCATCGACAACCGGCGTCAGGTCGCCCTGGCCGAGATCGCGCTGCTCGGGCTCACCGTCACCCTCAACACCTATCCGTATGTGCGCGACGGTCGTTGGTACGACGCCGCGGTGCACGCCGTCGCGCCGGTGATGATCGGTGTCGCGCTGCTCATCCACGACGCCGCCAGCGCCAGGTACGGCCTCGCCATCACCCGGGCGACCAGCCAGGTCAGGGACATGCCCGACCCGGCCGAGAGCATGCTCAACCGGCAGTCCAGCGAGGGTGTGCGGCTCACCTATCAGCCGCCGATGACCGGTCAGGCCCGCGCCGAGGCGTTCGCCGCCGACCAGGCCGCCGCCACCGCGCCGATCACCCGCGAACCCGCCTGGGCGCCCACCGAGCCGATCGCCAACGGCAACGGCAAGCCCACCGAGAAGCGCAAGCGGTTCGGCATCGGCAAGCCGGGGTCGGACAAGGCCGCGGCCAAGAAGACCGTCTCGCAGGCCCCGGTCGTGGCGCCCGAGCCGGTCGAGGCGGTCAAGCCCGCGGAGCCGGTGAAGTCCACCGATTCGGTGCCGGCGGCCCGCAAGAGCACCATCTCCGATATCGAGGCGCGCGTCGAAAAGGCCTTCGCCGAAGCCAACTTCGGCTACGAGGCGATCGAGCCGGTCAACGTCTACGACACCGGCCAGTTCCGTATCGCGGAGAGCCTGGAACAGGAACTCAACGCGATGCGGGAGGCCCGCCGCCAGGCCCGCAAGGAGCGCGCGGGGTCCTGACCACCGGCGCATCGCGCCGCTGATTCGTGCTCGCCGAGCACGGTCGGCGGCTATCGTGCTGCGAATGAACGGGCGTGCGTTCGTCATCGGGGCGGTCGGTCTGCTGTGCGGCTACCTCAGCGGATACGTCATCGGCCACACGCGGACGAACTTCGCCGTCGTCGTCCGGGACGGGCGGGCGAGCTGGTTCGGGTCGGGGCCCGCGTCGGCGGCGGTGATCGCGGCCGTCGTCGCGGTAGGCGTCGTCGTGCTGCTCGGCCGGTTCCGGGCGCGGTATCTGGTCGCGGTGGCCGCGGGGATGGCCGGGCTGGCGATGGTCGTGGCGATCGCCGCGCTACAGTCCGCCGGAACCTGGTCCGAGCAATGGGTTCTCGGCAGTATCGGGGCCGGTCTGCTGATCGCGGCCGCGGTGCTGCGGCCCGGCGGGCAGACCTGGTTCGTCGTCGGGTCCATGATCGCGGTGCTCTACGGGGCGCGTATCGATGACAGCGTCGAGCTGTCGCGGCGCTACGCCGACTATCTGAGCACCCGCACCGTGCCCGACCTGCCCGACAGCTGGCCGCTGCTGGTCGCCGCCCTGATCGCGTTGCTGGCGGCGGGTTTCGTAGTGGGCCGGGAGCGGATCGAGCCGGTGTCGGCAGGGCGCGCGGTGGCCGTCGGCGCCGGTGTCCCGCTGGGCGCGGGCGCGTTGATCTGGCTGGTGGGGGTGCTGCCGGGCAATCCGTCGGTGACCGTCGCCGTGGTGGCGGTCGCCGCGGTGGTCGCGGTGAGCTGGTGGCTGCCGCGGGCCGAGGCCGTCTACGTGCTGACGATCCTGGCGATCTCGGCCGCGATCGCCGTCGACCCCGTGGTCGGCGTCGGGCCGGACCGGATCGGGCTGTCGATCCAGATCGGCGTGCTGGCGGCGGGCGCGCTGGCAGGCACGGTGTGGCGGGTGCCGGTCGCCGGGATCGGGCTGTGCGCGCTGGTGACGCTGGGCGGTCTGGTGTCCGCGCTGGTGGGCGGCTCGGCGGTCGCCGAACTGGCGTTCCGGTTCGTCCTGCCCGCCGCGATCGGGTTCGCGGTCGGCGCCTGTCTGCCGGTCTCGCCGCTGACGGTCATCGGGATGTCGGTGCTGCCCGTGGTGGCCCGGCTCTTCGAGAACAGCCGGGCCACCTGGCAGTCCGACCTCGAGCCGGGCTGGACGGCGTACACGCCCGACACCTACGCGGTCACCACCCGCACCGAGCTACCGCTGGCCGCGGCCACCGTGGTGATCCTCGGCTGCGCGGCGTTGGCCGGGTGGCGGCTGCGCGCTGCCGCCGACCCGGGCCGACCCGGCGGTCAGCCGAAGATGCCGCCCGAGTGACCCGCCTGCTGACCACCACCGGTACCACCGACGAAGCCGCCCGGCGGCAGCTCCGACGGCTGCACGATGACGAAGCCGCGCCCGCTGAACGCGAGCGTGCTCGCCTCACCCGTGCTGCGGCCCATCAGCCTGCCCAGACCGAACGAGTCGTTGCGCTTGATCCCGGTCTGCAGGCTCGACGACCACGCGACCGCGGCGTTCGGGTCGGCGAAGGTGGCCTGGTCGACGGTGAGGACGACCGGGGTGCCGTGGGTGGTGATGGCGATGCGACCCCGGCCGGTGAACACGCAGTTGAACAGGCCCGCGTTGGACGCGTAGCCGGCCGCGCCCTGGACCCGGCCGATGTCGTAGCGCAGGGTCGAGTCGAAGGCGAGCACATTGGCGCCGTTGATGGTGAGGCCGTCGGAGCCGTCGAGGTCGATGATGTGCACGTCGGCGGCGCTGTTGGCGACGAACAGGTCGCCGCGGCCGGTCACCTTCATCAGCGGCACGCCCTCACCGGTGAGGTGCTGGCGGATGGCGCGGCCGATGCCGCCGGAACCGAGCGCCTGGAACTGCAGGTCGCCCTGGTAGGCCACCATCGAGCCGGCCCTGGCCATGACCTCGCCGTTGAGGCCGACCTTGATCATCTTGCCGCCCTGCTTCTGGATCCCGAGGCCGTTGACCTCGGCGTGCGAGGGGTCGAACAGGTCGCTGTGCACGGGCGGGGCTCCTTGCTGGGAAGGGAACGGGGACTGCTGGGCGGGTGTTCCCGGATACGGCGGAGGGGGGACGGGCGTCGGCTGACCGGACGGGAACGCCACGGTCGGCGCGCTCTGGGGATAAGCGGGTGGGGGGCTCTGTGGATGAACGGGCGGTGGGGCGGGTGCGGGCGGTTCGGGTTCGTCGTCGAGGTTCACGCCGAACGCCGAGGCGATGCCGGCGAGCCCGTCGTCGTAGCCCTGACCGATCGCCCTGACCTTCCACGCGTCACCGCGCCGGTAGATCTCGACACACACCACGCCGCTCTCGGTGGTGAGCCGGGGGATCGGGAAAGTCAGTGTGCCCGAGGACGATCCGATCGTGGTGGTCAGCTCGCCGACGGCGGCGAAGGTGGCGGGACCGCGGCCGTCCAGGCTCGCGGTCACCACCACCTTGTCCACGTCGGCGGGTAGCGCGGAGGTCCGTACCTGCACCACGTCCGGTCCGCCGTTGCCGTGCCGGTAGACGACGCCCGGTCCGGTCGGCTGATTGAAGAAGACGAAATCGGCGTCCGAACGCACGACGCCCGCGCTGTTGAGCAACAGCGCCGAGACGTCGACCGGGGCCGAGCTCGCCACGGTGACGGTCAGTTCGTCACCGGGCGCGGGGCGGTTCTCGCCGGGAGCCAGCGCGGTCACGACACCACAACCCAAGACTGGGTGGTTTGTCCGATTCGAAATCGTTCCACGGCCTCGATAGTGCCGTGTGCGCCGCCGCCGCGCCAGCTGCCCCTGTCAGCGCGGCTGTTCCCGGTCCAGCGGGATTTCCAGGTGCACGGTCTGGAAGCCGTCGTGCGGGCCGCGCGCGTCGTGCACGACCCGGCCGAAGGTGCGCCAGAACTCCAGCGCGCCGGGTGTCCGCGCGTCGGTGTGCAGGTACAGCCGCTCGAACGACGGTGTGGCCCGCACGTGCTCGACCGCCGCCTCGACCAGCCGGGTGGCCAGGCCGCGCCGGTGGTGTTCGGGCCGGACGTAGACCCGGAACAGCTGCGCGGTGGTCGCGTCGGGATAGGCCAGGGCGAGCTCGGCCGGATGCGGTGGGTGCGCCGGTCCCTGCGCCCGGATCGCCGTCGTCGCGACGATCGCGCCGTCGTGCTCGGCGACCCAGAGCCGATGGCGGGGATCGCGCAGGTACTCGGTCTCCGGATCGATGACGTCCTGGTGGTATTCGGGCAGGTAGCCGATGCCGAACACGCGATAGAAGGTGTCGAGCATGACGCTGCGCGCGCCCGCCAGATCGGCGGGTCCGGCGGGCCGGACGAGGTAGCCGGTGGTGGTCGCGCTGGTCATCGGAGCGCCGCCAGTTCCCGGTCGAGCACTTCCAGCCCCTCGACCGCGACCGGTCCCGGCCCGGTGTACCCGAAGGGCGCCACGATGATCCGGTTCTCCCGGATCGCGCGCAGTCCGGCGAGTTCGGGGCGCTGGCGCAGTGCGGTGCGGATCGCGTCGGGCGTCTGGTCGCCCTGGGTGAGCAGGATGATCACCGCCGGATCGCGGGCGATCAGGGTCTCGGTATTGGCTTCGAAGTTGCGCTTGTCGATGCCGCCGTAGATGTTCTCCAGGCCGAGGATCTTCATCTGGGCGTCGACGGTGCTCTTGGCGCCGTAGGCCTTCAGCTGGGCGCCGTCGCGGGAGATGATCAGCGCGGCGGCGGGGGTGCGGGTGGCGGCCGCCGGATGCCGCTGGGTGACGGCGTCGACGCGGCGTTGAAGCGCGGCGACCTCGGCGTCGGCGGCGCTCGCGGTGCCGAAGAGCTTGCCGTAGAGCGCGATATCGGCGAACACGTCCTCGAAGGTGCCCGCCGCGTCGCGGCAGTAGCCGCGGGTCACGATCAGCGGGATGTTCACCTGAGCGAGGTCGTCGGGGGTCACCGACAGGCCCTCGACGCTCACCACCAGGTCGGGGGAGCGGCTGATGATCTCCTCGCGCGCGAGTTCCGCGGTGGGCGCGGTGATCTCGATGCCCCGCAGCCGCTCGCCGTATTCGCCGGGGAAGGCGGCGGCTTCGAAGGTGCGGGTGACGATGCGGTCGGCCGCGCCCGCCGCGGCGATCAGCGGTGCGGCGATGGACCCGACGGTGACGACGCGCTGCGGTGGCGCGGCGAAGGTGACGTCGCGGCCGCAGCTGGAGATCGTCATCGGGAAGCCGTCGGCGGCCGGGATGGTGGCCGGTGCGGGCGTACCGCAACCGGCGACGACGGCACTGGTGAGCAGGGCGAGCACGGGCAGCGTCGCGCGGTGCGACGGACGGACACCTGAGAACACGGTGATCGGTTTTCCTTTCGTGGAGCGAAGAATTCAGGAAGCGGAGGGCGCCTGGAGGCGGCGGATGAGCACGAGCAGCAGGGGCGCGCCGACGGCCGCGGTGACGATGCCGATGGGCAGCTCGCGCGGCGCGAACACCGTCCGCGCGGCCACATCTGCGACGACCAGGAACAACGCACCCAGCAGACCGCTGACCACCAGCAGCTGCCGGTGCGCCGCCCCCGCGCAGAGCCGGGCGACGTGCGGCACGATCAACCCGACGAAGCCGATGGCCCCCGCGACGGCCACCACCGCGCCCACGGCCAGCGCGACGATCAGCAACGCCAGCAACCGGATCCGGTTCGGCGCGACGCCGAGCGTGCGCGCGGTGTCGTCGCCCGCGGCCAGCGCGTCCAGGCGTGGCGCGAGCAGCAGCACCGCCACCGTGGCGGCCGCGACGACGGCCACCGTGGTGGCCACCGACGACCACGCGGCGGGCGCGAGCGAGCCGAGCAGCCAGAACAGCACGGTCCGCGCGCCTTCGGGCCGGTCGGAGGCGAAGATCAGGAAGCTGGTCGCCGCGGAGAAGATGTAGCCGATCGTGACGCCGCCGAGCAGCAGCCGCAGTGAGGTGAGCTGCCCGTTGATCCGCGCGAGGAGGAACAGCAGCGCCGTGGCCGCCAGCGCGCCCGCGAACGCGCTCGCCGCCAAGGCCGTCGCCGTGGTCGCCGCGGTGATCCCGAACAGCAGGTACACCGCGGCACCGGTCGAGGCACCGGAGGTGACGCCGAGAATGTGCGGATCGGCCAGCACATTGCGCACCACGGTCTGCAAGACCGCGCCGGTGATCGCCAGCGCCGCCCCGACGAGCGCGCCGAGGAGCACCCGGGGTACCCGCACCAGCCAGACGATGGAGTCCTGCGCGGCGGTCCAGTCGGCGGTCACCGGATACCCGATGGTGTGGTGGCCGATGATCCGCGCGACCGTGCCCGGCGGCACCGCCACCGGCCCCAGCCCCGCGGCCACCAGCACGGTCGCCACGAGTGCGACGCCGAGTCCCGTACCCAACAGGAGCGCGCGGCCCCGATGCCGGGTGTGGTCGAGATCGTCGACGGCCGGGGCCGCTGTGAGTGTCGCGGTCATCGCGCGGCCGCCTCTCGGGTCGCGGGCGACGGTGTGTCAGCCCTGGGTGCGGAGCGGAAGGAGTGGTCGGCGCCGGGTCCTGGCACCTGCGCCGATCTGTCGGCCGGAACGGCTGCGTGAGCGTCGGCCGGGGTGGCGGTCGACCTGTCGGCTGGGGTGGTCGCCGGTTCGGCGGTCGGTGTGTCGGGTGGGGTGGCGGTCGGTTCGGTGGTCGGTGTGTCGGTCGATTCGGCGGTCGGCCTGTCAGTTGGGGTGGCGGTCGACTCGCCGGGTGGGGTGGTTGGCGGTTCGTCGGTCGGGCCGAAGAGGAGTTGGATCGCGCCGAACGCGGTGGTCCGGCGGACCGGGATGCCGTAGACGGGTTCGAGGACATCCGGGGTCAGGACGTCGGGCACGGTGCCCGCGGCGGCGACGCGGCCGCTGTCGAGCAGGACGAGTCGGTCGCAGTAGCGGGCGGCCAGGTTCAGCTCGTGCAGCACGACGATGGTGGTGGTCGCGGTGAGGCCGCGGACCAGGCCGAGCAGTTCGTGCTGGTACCGGATGTCGAGGTGGTTGGTCGGTTCGTCGAGCAGTAGGTGATCGGCCTGCTGGGCCAGCGCCCTGGCGATCAGGACGCGCTGACGTTCGCCGCCGGACAGCGTCGCGAACCGGCGGTCGGCCAGCGCGCGGGCCCCGACCTGCTCGAGCGCGGCCGCGGCGGCGACCCGGTCGGCCCGTGAATACCCTTGGAACGCACCGACCCACGGCGAGCGGCCGAGCAATACCGTCTCGGCCACGGTGACCGGCGTATCCGGCGGTGCTTCCTGGGCGACCACGGCGAGCCTGCTCGCGAGCGCCCGCCCGCGCAGCTGTTCGACCGGCGTCGTATCGATCACGACGGTCCCGCCCGCCGGGCGCAGCGCGCGATACATCAGCCGCAGCAGGGTGGACTTGCCGGACCCGTTGGGCCCGATCAGCCCGATCGTGCTGCCCTGCTCGACCTGGAAGGTGATGCCGTCGAGCGTCGTTCGGCCGTCGTAGGTGAAGCGGATCTGGTCGACGGTGATCATCGCGGAGTGCTCTCTGCTCGGGGGTGGGGCGAGGGATGGACGCGGTCGCGGGGCGTGTCGGCCGTGGGCCGCCACGAGTGGTGCACCGTGACCGAGCAGGCGAAACTGTCGCAGATCCGCCGCGCGGCGAGGACCTGCGCGCGCAGGCGGGGATCGCGGTCGGCCAGCAGGATGCCCGTGGTGGTGCCGCTGTGCGCGACGACGACGCCGAGCGCGCCGATCGCGCGCGCCGCGCCGATCGTGGCGTCCAGGTGCGGCCGGTCCCGCAGCGTCGCGCTGAGCACCGCGCTGCGGGTGGCGACGGCCCCGATCCCGGCGAGGTCGCCGCGCGCGACCGCGACGCCGAGCTCGCTCAGCAGCCGGTCGTACTCGTGTTTCGCGGCCGAGCCGAAACACGGTCCGGCACGGTTGAATTCGACGGTGTCGACGGCGCCGCCCTCGTCGCCGGTGACGATGGTCAACGGCGGCAGGGTGCCGAGCCGGGCGAGCAGCCTGACCTCGCGATGGAAGTAGGCGACGGTGCCCGGGTACATGACGCCGTCGGAGGGTTCGATGGCGCGCAGGTCGGCCTCGAGTTCGTCGACGGGCACGGTGCGGCCCTCGGCGTCGGCGATCGCGCGGGCAGTGGCGACGAGGTCGGCGGTGGAGCTGGCCAGTCCCTTGCCCTCGGGCAGCTCGCTGTGCAGCGTCAGCCGGCCGCCGCGCAGCACGCGGGATCGGGCGACCATCGCGCTCGCCAGCCCGCGTGCCTTCGATTTCCGTTCCGGCACCACGGTGATGTCGTCGCCGCCCGGTTCGAAGACGGCCACGGACCCGCGCCGGATGGGCAGGGTGACCAGGAAGTGCCGATCCCGCGCGGTGACGCCCTGCAGGAGTTCCCCGCAGCTGCCGTAGGCGCGCCCGACGCCGATCCCGGTGGCGGTGAGGTCAGTGGACATCGGCGGCACCGTCTTTCGCCGCGGTGTCGTCGACAGCGGGCTCCGCCGTCGGCTCGCCGGGGCCGGGCAGCACCCGGCGCCGGTGCAGCCGCAGGACGGCGAGCGCCGACAGCAGTCCGGCGGCGGCGCAGAGCACGGCGGGCGGCCAGGCCAGCGACCCGCCCGACCGGTCGAGGACGGCGCCGGTGACCGAGGTGCCCACGACCGTGAACACCCCGGACGCCAGATAGAACGCGCCGAAATAGGTTCCGGTGAGCCGATTCCCGGCGAAGCGGCCGATCGCCTCGTTCACGAACGGCTGCACCGCCGTCACCCCGAGGGCGAGCAGCACGGCGGCCGCCACCACGGGCGCGACCCGGATCACCGTGCCCGCCACGCCGTCTCCGGCCGTCGCGACGAGTCCCGCGACGGCGGGCGGCACCAGGAACGACAGCCCCATGACCGCCATCCCGAGCGTCATCGCGGGCCCACGATGCGGTCGGCGCGCCAGCACCGTGGTGACCCGCACCTGCAACGCCACCACCGCGATCGTCTCCACGACGAACAGCGCGGCCACTGCGGCGGGACCGTGCCCCGGCCCCGCGCTGTCCTGGGCCTGCAGGGTGAACACGAAATAGATCTGGCTCTGCAACGCGAACATCGGCATCAGGGCGAGGGTGAACGCCCAGAAGCGCCGATCGGTGAACACCGTCGCGAAGTCGGCCCCGACCCCACCGTCGTGCCGCGGCACCGGACGGGCGGGCAGCAACAGCCACTGCACTACCGCGAGCACCGCGAAGATCGACGCCGCGACCAGCGCGGACAGCCGGAAACCCGCCGCGATCAACACGGTGCCGAGCACCGGGCCGATCGCGGAGCCCGCGTTGCCGAACACGTTGAACAGCGCGAACGCCTGCGCGGAGCGGGCACCGCTGTCGCGGGCGATGAAGGCGCGGACCGCCGGATTGAACAGCGCGCCCGCGAAACCCGTGAGCACCGACGCGGCCAGCACCACCGGCAGCGACCCGCCGACGGCGAACAGCGCGAAGCCGAGCGCCCGGATGGCGAGCCCGGTCATGATCACGCCACGCGCGCCGAGCCGATCCGCCGCCGAACCACCGACCAGGAACAGGCCCTGCTGACTCAGATTGCGGACCCCGAGCACCACACCGACGACGGCGGCCGAGAGGGCGAGGTCGTCGAGGAGATAGTCCGCCAGGAACGGCACGAGCAGGTAGAAGCCGATATGCCCGACGAGGTGGTTCACCAGCAGCAGTCGCACCGCGCCCGGCATCGCGCGGAAGGTGGCGAGCCCGCTCATCCGGCGGCCCTCGCCCCGAAATCCGGTGTGCCGGCGACACTGTCGGCGACTCGCGCCACCTCCGCGGCGGGATCGCGCACGACCGCGCAGCGGCCCCAGCCGGTGACCTCGGACCCGGTGGGCGAGGCGAGCTCGGCCGGTGCGTGCGCGCACTCGCCGAGCAGATCGTTCGCCCGGCACCAGTCGTCGTCGTAGATGGTGCGCAGGTAGCGGTGCGGACCGTCGGGAAACACGGTGAGCACCCGGGCCGCCGGCGCGCGCTCGGCGGCCCAGCCCGCGACCAGCGCGGCGGCCCCCGTGCTCCAGCCGCCCGCGATCCCGGTCGATGCCGCGAGCCCCCGGCACGACGCGACCGCCTCGCGCGCCCCCACCCAGTGCACCTCGTCGAAGTCGGCGTAGGCCACGTTGCGGGGCAGGATGCTGCTGCCGAGACCACGCATGAGCCTGCGCCGGTCGGGCTGGCCGAAGATGCGGGAGCCGACCGCGTCCACCCCGATCACCCGCAGGTGGGGCCATCGGGTGCGCAGCACGCGGGTGAGTCCGGCGCAGTGCCCGCCCGAGCCGATCGAGGCGACGAGCACGTCGACGGCGTCGACCTGGTCGAGGATCTCCGCGCCCATGGCCTGATAGCCGCCCGCGTTGTCGGGGTTGTCGTACTGGTCGGGCCAGTAGGCGCCCGGTGTCGCGGCGAGCAGTTCGGCGAGCCGGTCCAGCCGGGCCCGCTGCCAGCCGCCGGTCGGGTGCGGCGTGCGCACGACGTCGAGCCCGATCCGGTAGGCCGAGAACAGCGAGCGCAGTTCGGGTTCCAGCTCGTCGTCGACCACGAGCAGGACCGGATGCCCGAGTGCCTTGCCCGCCAGCGCCAAGCCGAGGCCGAGGGTGCCGCTGGTGGACTCGATGATGGTCGCCCCTGGCGCGAGCTCGCCGCGCGCCGCGGCGCCCCGCAGCATCGACGCGGCCGCGCGGGCCTTCATGCCCGCGACGCTCGCGGCTTCGAGTTTCGCGGTGTACCAGCTGTTTTCGGTGGGCACGGGCACAACGGGCGTGCCGCCGATCAGCTGGAGCAGGGCTGGCTGCGGTGTCGTCATGAGCGCTCTCGATAGGTGACGACGGTGCTGGGTCCGCCGTCGAGGGAGAAGAACGGATAGGGCTCGGCCGAGACGGCGTGCACGCCCGCGCCGAGAAACCACGGCAGCACCGCGCTTCCGGTCTGCGCGAACATCACCAGCGGTAGCCCGCGCTCGACGGCGACGGCCCGCAGCGCGTCGAAACTGCCGTTGCCCAGGGTCATTCCGGTGATCAGCAGGGCGTCGTAGCTGGTCGGCGCCGCCGCGACGGACTCGTACACGGGCTCGCCCCACTCGGTGACGCCGCCAGCGAGATCGCACGGCAGATACCCGATCGCCCGCGCCCGCAGTTCGGCGAGCAGCGAGCCGACCACCCCGACGACCAGGACCTCGCCGACCCCGGCGGGCAGCAGATCGACCACGGCGGCGGCCCGGTGCCGGGATTTCGTCAGCGACGTCGGCCCGTCGATGCGCACCGGTCGGCCCGCCGCGCCCGCCGCGTGCGGATGCGGACGCGCGTGCATCAGATAGGCGTCCAGCGCGGCGATCCTGACCTCGGCGCGCGGATGCGCGAGCAGCTCGGCGATCGGGGCCGCGACGCAGTCGTCGACGAGTTCGGCGGTGGCCGTGCCGGGTTCGAGCCCGCACGAGCCGACCGCCGCGCCGAGCCGGATGCTCAGTACCTCGTTGCGGTAACCGCGGGTCCGGCCCGGATGACGGGTGCCGTAGGTGGTGCGAAACGCGGTCGAGGCGTGCAGGGACGCGGCGTCGGGCCCGAGCAGCCCGGTGCGCGCCCACTCGGTGAGTTCGGCGACCGAGGCGGGACAGGCGGCGACGGTCATGCCGCACCGTCCGGTGTGGCGAGCGCGAAGCGCAGGTCCCCGATCAGCGTCCGGGCCAGTGCGCCCGCGCCGCCGGGCTCCGTGTCGGTGACCATGACATGACCGAGGTAGCTGTTGTTGTCGGTCGCGGGCCGCACCCGCGTCCCCGGTGCGGCCAGGGTGTACTCCACGATCCGGGGGTCGTCGGCCCAGTGCGCCGCGCCGTCGACGCCGTCGAGCTCGCCGGTCCCGGTGGGCACCGCGAACGCGACCGCCGCGCTCGCCACGTCGCTCGGACGCGGTGTCAGATCCGGGGTCCCACCCGCGGCCACCTCGGCATACGTTGCCGCCAAGTCGATTCCGGTGACGCGCCGGACGAGTTCGGTGATCCGGTTGCCCGCCGGGCGCGGATTGACCTCGATCAGCCGCGGGCCACGCGCGCCGAGTCTGATCTCCGTGTGCGCGACGGTCGCGTCCAGACCCAGCGCGGCGACGGCCGCCAGCGCGAGCTCGACCACGGCCGCCGTCTCGGCCGCAGGCAGCGCGGCGGGGAACATGTGCCCCGATTCGATGAACGCGGGCGCGCCGGTGAGCTGCTTGTCGGTCACCCCGATCACCGTGGTGCGGCCACCCACGGTCACCGTCTCGACACTGAATTCCGGTCCGTCCACGCACTCTTCGAGCAGCACCCGCGGTGAGCGGCGCTGTCCGCGCGCGTTCACCGGGAAACCGGCGATCCGGTCCACCGCCGCCCGCAGTTCGGTCTCGTCCTCGACCCGGCGCACGAACATCCCGCCACACAGGTCGACCGGCTTCACCACCAGCGGATAGCCGAGACCGGCTGCCGCGCCGATGATCTCGTCCCACTCCTGGGCGACCGCGAAGTCGGGTCCGGCGACACCGGCGGCCCGGCAGATCTGTCTGGTCCGGTCCTTGTCGCACGCGTCGGCCACCGCGGTGCGGCCCGCGCCGGGCAGGCCGAGGTCGGCGGCGATCGCGGCGACCGTCGGCAGGTAGTAGTCGCAGGAGGTGAGCACGCCGTCGAAACCGAAGACCTCGTGCAGTTTTCGCACGTACGGCAGCAGCGTGGCCTCGTCGTTGGTCTCGGCGGTGAACACGTTGTCCGCGGCCAGCAGGGGGTGCGGCGACGGTGTGCCCGGCCGGAGATAGTGCGCGAGATCCCTGGTCAGGAAGCTGAATCTGTGTCCGGATTCCCGGATTCCCGCCGGGAGCAGGGTGCTCATCGAGCCGACCCAACTCTCCACCATCAGCAGATGTCCCACGTAGCCTCCCAGCCTCTAGCAAGGTGCTAATGATAACCATTATCGTTAGGATTGCGACAGTCGAGCGCTCGCTCGACCGGAAAATGATGAGGAAAATCGCATGTTGATGAGGAAATTCGTTGTGCCCGCCGTGCTTTCGCTGGCCGCCCTGACGGTGGCCACCGGCACCGCGCAGGCGCAGGCGCCGGAGCGGCCGGTCGCGTTCACCGCCCACGCCACCGAGACCGCGTCGATCATCGAGGTCGAGCAGGGCGGCCTGGTGGTCGCGGACGGCGCGCTGCAGGTGCGCGACCTGGCAGGAACCGTCGTAGCCGCGACACCGCTGACCTTCGCGGTCGACGATTTCGAGTTCCCGATCGCCGCCGAGATCACCGGCCGCACCGCCACCCTCACCCCGCAGCTGGACATGGACAAAGCCGTCTACAAGCCGGTCGCGCTGCCCTTCGAGGACAAGGCACCCTGGAAGTCCGAATACGACCGAGAACAGGCCGCCTGGTCCCGCATGACCAGCACCATCTCCCTGGGTGCTTCGATCGGCACCCTCGTCGGCGGACTCGGCGGCGCGGCCGTCGGCTGCGTCCTCGGCGGGATCATCGGCGCCACCGTCGCCTCGGCCACCATCGTGGGACTGTTCGGCCCGTTCCTGCCCGCCGCCGCGGTCGGCTGTATCGGCGGTGTGCTGGCCATCGGCGCCCTCGGCACCGTCGCCGGACAGATCTTCGTGACCGCACCGGTCGCGCTCGGCGCGGCGATCCAGTACTTCACCACGATCAACCAGCCCTTCACCCCACCCGCCAAGTAGGCGAGGGTCCCGTGGCTCGCTGGTCACGGGACTCTAAGGGTTTCTCGAGGAAATTCGTTACCGCCGCAAATGGCCACCGGATCGCATTACGCTGCGGCTATGAGCACTACCGTCCACGGATTCACCGATGATGCCCTCGGCACGCTGGATGCCGTCGGGGTCGCCGCGGCGTTGCGGGCGGGGGAGGTCGGCCGGGCGGAGGTGCTCGAGGCCGCGATCGCGCGGACCCGGCGGGTGGACCCGAGCCTGGACGCGGTGCAGGTGGCCTGCTTCGAGCGGGCCGCGTCGGCGCCGGAGACCGCGGGCGTGTTCGCCGGCGTGCCCGCCTTCGTCAAGGACAACACCGATATCGCCGGGCTGCCCAGCTGCCACGGGTCGGCCGCGTTCACGCCGCGCGCGGCCACCGCGACCAGCGGGCCCGGCGCGCAGTTCCTGCATTCGGGCGTGGTCGTCATCGGCAAGTCGACGCTGCCGGAGTTCGGGCTCACCGCCAGCACCGAGTTCACCGGCCGGGCGCCGACCCGCAATCCGTGGAACATCGAGTACTCCGCCGGCGCGTCCTCGGGCGGTTCGGCGGCACTGGTCGCGGCGGGCGTCGTGCCGATCGCGCACGCCAACGACGGCGGCGGCTCGATCCGGATCCCGGCCGCGGCCAACGGCCTGGTCGGCCTGAAGCCCACCCGCAACCGGTTGCTCGACCAGCCGGGCGCTCGGCAACTGCCGGTGCACCTGGTCGCCGAGGGTGTGGTGACCCGCTCGGTGCGCGATACCGCGCACTATCTGGCCGCCGTCGAACGATTCGGCGCGAATCCGAAGCTGGCGCCGATCGGCCTGGTCGAGGGGCCGAGTGCGCGGCGGCTGCGGATCGGGCTGATCAGCGAGGACGTGCTCGGCCGCCCGGTACACCCCGACAATGCCGCCGTGCTCGCCTCGGCGGCGGCCATCCTGGCCGGCCTCGGCCACGAGGTCGTCGAGATGCGGCTCGACGTGGAGCCGCGGTTCGTCGAGGACTTCAAGCGGTACTGGGCGATGATGGCCGCCGCGATGACGCTGTCGTTCCGGTTCGGGCACCGCGACCACTTCGACGCGGGCAAACTCGATCCGTTCACCAGCGGTCTGATCGGGCTGGCCAAGCGCAATCCGCTCGGTGTCGCCGCGTCCACCTGGCGGCTGCGGTCCGGAACCGCCACCTACGACCGGCATTTCACCGACGTCGACGTGCTGCTCACCCCCGTGCTGTCGCATCCGGCGCCGCGGATCGGCGAGCTGGCGCCGGGCCAGCCCTTCGACGAGCTGTTCACGAAACTGGTCGACTACGTGGGCTTCACGCCGCTCAACAATGTGGGCGGCGGGCCCGCGGTGTCGCTGCCCCATGGGCTGCTCCCACACGGGCTGCCCGGCTCGATCCAGCTCGCCGCCCGGCGGGGCGACGAGCGATCGCTGCTCGACCTGGCCTACCAGCTGGAGGCGGCGAGCCCGTTCCCGCGCATCGTCGACCGGACGGCGGCCGAGGGCGCGGCCTGATCAGCTCTGGCGCACCGCGACATTGATCGGGCGCAGCCGGCCCGGGCTGGCGGTGCCCGCCTCGAACGCCCAGTGCTCGCCGTGCCAGCCGGGGAACTCGGTGTGCCAGCGGCCGACCAGGCGCGGGTCCTCGAGCGAGTCGATGACACCCGCCGAGCCGGTGTACTGCAGCCGCTCGTACTTGTGGCGGGTGATGGTGTCGACCGTGGCGACGGTGGCAAGGGTTGACATGACGATCCTGTCGGGAGGGTGGGAAACGGTGACTGACGTGACGAGGCGCGTCCGGTCCGATGGTCCGGATGCCGCGGTGGCGCGTCACCGCTCGCTGCCGAGTATGCCGCGCGACGCGACAGTACGCGGGTTCTTTTGAAAATCCTGTTCTTCGGATTAACGGCTACTCGTCATCACTTCGTCATGATCACCACGACGGGCGGACCCGGCCGGGCGTGACCATCCTGGCGATGGCATTTCTGGTCTGCGCGAACATCGCCGGACCGAGGGTGTCGACCCAGTGCGCGGCGAAGGCGGCGGCGGCCGCGTCGGCCGCCCTGGTGCAGGCCCAGCCGCGATCGGTGAGGGTGATCAGGCGGGCGCGCGCGTCGCGCGGGTGCGGATTGCGGTCGGCGTAACCCTTGGTGACCAGCTCGTCGACCAGCTGGCTCGCGGCCTGCTTGGTGACGCCCAGGTGCTCGGCGATCTCGCCGACGGTCGCGCCGTCGGGTGCCATCCGGACGAACGCGAAGCCGTGCGCCGGGCGGATGTCGGTGAAGCCCGCGGCGGTCACTCCGTCCTGGATCGCGGCGCTCACCTCGCTCGCCGCCGCCAGCAGCAACAGGGGGAGATCGGTGGCGGGCGGCGGGTTCCGGTGCACGGCCGTCATTCTGGCACTTGACATGATGGTCAATCTACTTGACCATATAGACAAGTTGCTTGACTATCTGAAAGAGGCGCCCATGCCGGTCACCCGTTCCGAAGACGCTCAGGTCCACGAGATCCACAACGCCCGCTTCACCTCGCTCATCCGCCCCGGCACCGGCAGTGCCGAACTCTGCGTCTGGCAGACCGAGGTCGCGCCCGATTCGGTGGGCGTGCCGCACCGCATCCTGGGGGAGGAGGCCTTCTACCTGCTCGCGGGCGAGGTCGAGATCACCATCGACGGCGACTCGGCGCCGCTGCGGCCGGGCGATGCCGCCGTCGCGCCCGCCGGGTCGATGATCGGCCTCACCAACGCGGCCGCCGAGCCCGCGGTGCTGCTCGTGACGGTGCGCGTCGGGTTCTCCGCGGAACTGCCCGATGGCTCGACTTTCGTTCCGCCCTGGGCATCCTGAACCGTCACAGCGTCTGTTCCAGGCGTTGAACTTGAAAGTTCGGTAACCCGAACAATATAATTCTGGAATGAAGGTTGGGTTTCACCGCGCGCCGGGTTCGTCGCGGCGTCGAGTCGTCGCGACGTGTGTGCTGAGTGTCATGGCGTTCGCGCTGACCGCGTGCGGTGGAGCCACCGCCTCCGACGACGGGAAGAAGGTGGTGCTCACCACCTTCACCGTGCTCGCCGACATGGCGCGCAATGTCGCGGGCGAGCACCTACGGGTCGAGTCGATCACCAAGGTCGGCGCCGAGATCCACGGCTACGAGCCGACGCCGGGTGACATCAAGAAGGCGGCCAAGGCCGATCTGATCCTGGACAACGGGCTCAACCTGGAGGCCTGGTTCGCCCAGTTCGTCGCCGATCTGACGGTGCCGCACGCGGTGGTCAGCGAGGGCGTGACCCCGATGGACATCGGCGAGGACGCCTACCGCGGCAAGCCGAATCCGCACGCGTGGATGTCGCCGGTGAACGCGCAGATCTACGTCGACAACATGGTCCGCGCCTTCGCCGACCTCGACCCCGGTCACGCCGCGGAGTACCGCGCCAACGGCGCCGCCTACAAGGCCCAGCTCGCCGCCGTCCACACCGACCTGGTCGCCGCCGTGAACACCCTGCCCGCCGGGCAGCGGGCCCTGGTGACCTGCGAGGGCGCGTTCTCCTACCTGGCCCGCGACACCGGTCTCACCGAGAAGTACATCTGGCCGGTCAACGCCGAACAGCAGGCGACCCCGCAGCAGATCGGCTCGGCCATCGATTTCGTGCGCCAGCGCGGCGTGCCCGCCGTGTTCTGCGAGTCGACCGTCTCCGACGCGCCGATGCAACGGGTGGTCGAGGCCTCCGGCGCGCGCTTCGGTGGCACCCTCTACGTCGACTCGCTCTCGGAGGCCGACGGCCCGGTGCCGACCTACCTCCAGCTGATCCGCCACGACGCGAACACCATCGCCACCGCACTCGCCGGAGCCCCGAAATGACCACCGCGCCCGTCGTCGAGATCCAGGACGTCACCGTTCACTACGGTGACGTGCTCGCCCTCGACAATGTCGAACTGACCCTGAAATCCGGCCGGGTCTGCGGCCTGATCGGCATGAACGGCTCGGGCAAGTCGACGCTGTTCAAGACGATCATGGGCCTGGTCACCCCCGACCGCGGCCGGGTGCTGATCAACGGCAGCGCGCCCGTCGCGGCCCGCAAGGCCGGCAGCCTCGGCTACGTACCGCAGTCCGAGGACGTGGACTGGACCTTCCCGCTGTCGGTGCGCGATGTCGTGCTGACCGGCCGCTACGGGAAGATGGGCTTCACCCGCCGGGCGAGCAGGGCCGATCGCGCCGCCGTCGCCGAGGCGCTGGCCCGCGTCGAGCTCACCGAGCTGGCCGACCGTCAGATCGGTCAGCTCTCCGGCGGCCAGAAGAAGCGCGCCTTCGTGGCCCGCGGCATCGCCCAGGAGGCGACGATCCTGCTGCTCGACGAGCCGTTCGCCGGCGTCGACAAGCGCTCGGAGGCCACAATCACCGCGCTGCTGCGCGAACTCGCCGCCGACGGCGCGACGATCCTGGTCTCCACCCACGACCTGCACGCCCTCCCGGCACTGGCCGACGAGGCGGTGCTGCTCAACCGCCGGGTGCTCGAGCACGGCGACCCCGATGTGGTGTTGCGACCGGAGAACCTGGCCAAGGCCTTCGGGCTCGACGTGGACGCGTGAGGAAGTACCGATGAGCCTCGAAGAATTCTTCCTCGACCCGCTGCGCTACGAGTTCATGGTGCGCGCGCTCGCGACCACTGTCACCGCGGCGGTGGTGTGCGCGGTGCTGTCGTGCTGGCTGGTGCTGATCGGCTGGTCGCTGATGGGTGACGCCGTCTCGCACGCGGTGCTGCCCGGCGTGGTGCTGGCCTACATCGTCGGCTGGCCGTTCGCGGTCGGCGCGGTGATCTTCGGTTTCCTCGCGGTCGCGCTGATCGGCGTCGTCCGCGACACCAGCCGGGTGAAGGAGGACGCCGCGATCGGCATCGTCTTCACGACGCTGTTCGCCTTCGGCCTGGTCCTGGTATCGGTGACACCGAGCCAGACCGACCTGAACCACATCGTGTTCGGCAACCTGCTCGGTGTCAGCCGCGGCGAGATGATCCAGATCATGATCCTGGCCGCGATCGTGCTGACCGCGCTGGTGCTCAAGCGCCGCGACTTCACCCTCTACGCCTTCGACGCCACCCACGCGCACGCCATCGGGCTGAACCCCCGGATCCTCGGCACCGCGCTGCTGGCGCTGCTCGCGCTGACCTCGGTGGTGGCGCTGCAAGCCGTCGGCGTGGTGCTGGTGGTGGCCATGCTGATCATCCCGGGCGCGACCGCGTACCTGCTGACCGACCGGTTCGCCCGGATGCTGATCATCGCGCCGACGGTGTCGGTGGTGTGCGCGGTGACCGGCCTCTACCTCAGCTACCACCTCGACACCGCCGCGGGCGGCATGGTGGTGGTCACCCAGGGCGTGGCCTTCTCGCTGGTCTACCTGTTCGCGCCGCGGCACGGCGTCATCGGCCGCAGGCTGACCGCCGCGCGGGCACGCGCGAAAGTGGCCGTCGCGCCCTGATTTCGGCGAATCGACCGCGCGGAACCGTGCCGCGTCGCACCATGTGACCTGGAACGTGTTCCAGTTGCCCCCGGCCGTCGGCCGTGGCGGCACGCGGGAAAGGTCGCTCGATGTTCGGACTCGGGATTCTCGATTCCGTCGCCCTCTCGCTGGACGCGCCCGACGGGCGTCCGCGCGAGGTCCGGCGGGCCCAGCAACTGGCGGTGTGGCAGGCCGTCTACTGCACCGGCCTCGCGCTGGTCACCATTCCGGCCACGGAACTGCTGCCCGCCGATGCCCTGCTGCTGCGCTACGAGGGTTTCGCCTACGCCGCCGCGATCGGCACGGTGCTGCTCGCGGTGCTCACGAGCGAATTCGCCAACCGCAGCCGGTACGTGCACGCGCTGGGCTGGTACGGGGCGGCGCTGATCGCCGGTGTGGCACTGTTCGGCCTGCTCACGCTGCCCGCCGTGGTGGTGTCGGTCGCGGTCGTCACGCTGCTGGACCGGCCGGCGTCCACCGCCTGGTTCGGGGTGTCCGCCACCGTGGAACCGGTGGCGTTCTGCCGCCGGGCGACGCTCCCGGCCTGGGCCGTTCCGGTCGCCCGGCCGGTCGGGGCGCGGTGGAAGGCGCTGCTGGCCGAGCGGTGAGCCCGGCCAGATGTCGGGGCCTGCTGGCAGGATGACGGTCATGAAGGCCACTGGGGAGGACGTCCGGGCGATCGTCGCCGCGCTACCGGAGACGGTGGAGCAGTTCGCCTGGGGCATGCCGATTTTCAAGGTCGCGGGCAAGCTGTTCCTTACCCTGCCCGAGGACGAGACCTCGATGGCGGTGCGCTGCCCGATCGTGGACCGCGACGAACTGGTCGTCGCGGAACCGGACAAGTTCTGGATCGCCGCGCACGAGTCGGGCAACCCGTGGGTCCGGGTCCGGCTGGCCGCCCTCGACGATCGCGCGGAACTGACGGCGATCGTCACCGACTCGTGGCGGCTGGCCGCACCGCGGGCCCTGCTCGAGGCCGCCGATCAGTAGCCGACCGGCCTGATGTCGGCCTCGATGGTGCGGATGGCGTCGTCGGGGATGACGAAGGTCTCGACGATCTCGACGGTGGTCAGCCGCACGCCCGCGATGCCGGTGTCGAGCAGGTAGCGGGTGGTGACGGTGTCGCCGGACTCGGACATGGTGAGCTCGCGCACGCCCTGGATCACCCGGTACTGCGGTCCGTTCTCGAGATCCGCGCTCAGCTGCGGGCCCGAGTACCCGGTCTGGAAGCCGACCTCGACCCGGGTGGCGTCGGGGGTGAACGGCACCGCGCTCGCGTCGTGCGAGACCAGCGCGTCGATGTAGGCGCGGGCGATGGCCTGGCGCGGAGTATCGGCCGGATTCGGTGCTGCCGCAGCGGTTCCCGCGCCGAGGGCGAGGAACGTGGCGGCTATTGCTGAAACATGAGTGATTCGCATGCGGAGATGCTGGCCGTCGGGGCGGACGAGCGCAAGCGGTAGTCTCGGAACTCCTATGGCACTCAGCGCAACCCTGCATCATTTCGCCGTCCAGCTCGCCGACGTCGACCGCGGCGTCTACGAGGACCTCGAGCTGCGGGTCGCCCGTCATCCCTCGGAGACCCTCGAGTACATGCTCACCCGCATCCTCGCCTACTGCCTGCAGTACGAGGAGGGCATCGTCTTCAGCGAGGGCGGCATCTCGGCCACCGACGAACCCGCCGTGCAGATCCGCGACCTCACCGGCCGGGTCACCGCCTGGATCGAGGTCGGCGCGCCGGACGCCGACCGCGTGCATCGCGGCAGCAAGCTGGCCGGTCGCGCGGCGGTCTACACCCATCGCGATCCGGCGAAGGTGCTGGCGCAGTACGCGGGCAAGAAGATCCACCGCGCCGAGGACATCCCCCTCTATGGCATCGACCGTGCCTTCATCGACGAGGCCGTGCCGCTGATCGATCGCCGCAACACCCTGAGCCTGTCGGTCACCGAGGGTGTGCTGTACCTGGATCTCAACGGGACCAGCCTGCGCGGCGAGGTCACCGAGCATCGGCTCGGCCAGGTCTGACCCGCGATCCGGGGCGGTGGCCTATCCTCGGTTCGCCACGATCGACCAGGAGGTTTGCCGGTGCCCAGTGTGATGAGCCGGATCGTGCTCCCCGCCTTCCTGCGGATCACCCGGCGCAACCGGAACTACATCGACGCCGAGGCCGCGCGCGAGCACGTCCGCAAGCTGAGCGCGGCGCCGGTGGACTATGCCCCGCCCAAGCGGTTGCGCGGCGTCGTGGTGTCGAAGCTCGAGGATCGCGGCTGGCCGGTCTACACGCTGACCCCGGCCACCGGCGACTCGCGCGGCGGGCTCGTCTACGCGCACGGTGGTGGCTGGGTCGGCGAGATCGCGCCGCAGCACTGGCAGCTCGCGGCCCGGCTGGCCGCCCAGTTGCGGCTGACCGTCACGGTGCCGATCTACCCGCTGATCCCGGCGGGCACCGCCGCCCAGGTGATTCCGCGCTTCGCCGAGATCGTCGCCGCCAGCGCCGAGCGGCATGGCACCACCTTCGTTGCCGGTGACTCGGCGGGCGGCCAGATCGCCCTGTCGACGGCACTGCACCTGCGCGACACCCGGTCGATCACCCTGCCGCGGACGATCCTGATCTCACCCGCGCTCGACCTCACGCTGGAGAATCCGCAGATCACCGAGGTGCTGCCGCTCGATCCCTGGCTCGGCCGCGACGGCGGCCTGGTCTTCGGCCGACTGTGGAGCGGCGAGCTGCCGATGACCGATCCGATGGTCAGCCCGCTGTTCGGCGACCACACCGGCCTCGGCCCGCTCACCGTGTTCAGCGGCACCTACGACATCCTCAACCCCGACACCCGGCTGCTGGTGGACAAGGCGCGCGCGGCGGGCGTCGAGGTCGACTACCACGAGGCCGACGGCCTGGTCCACGTCTATCCGCTGACCCCCACCCCCGAGGGCGCCGCCGCCCGCCGCACCATCGTCGAGACGCTGCGCGCCCACCTCTAGCGCTGGGACAGGTGCAGGTTGAGCAGGATGGTGAGCTGGGTGACGGCCTGATCGAACGGGTGCGGGGACTTGAGCGCGCGACTGTGCACGATGGTGCCCTCGATGGTGGTGAGCAGGAACCCGGCCAGTGAGACGGCGGTGGCGCGTTCGATGCCGGTCGCGACGATGCCGTCGGCCAGGCGCGCGGTCCACTCGGCGAAGGCCTGGCCCGCGATGGACTGGACGGCCGGGTCGAGTTCGTCCAGCGCGGCGGCCATCATGAACGAGCCGGCGCTGTAGTCGGACTTCTCCAACGGGATGCGCCAGAAGGCGAGCAGGTCGGTGAGCCACTGCTGGACCGACGGCGCCGTCTGCAACGCGTCGGCCATGGTGCTCACGTGCGAGTAGACCAGGCGCGAGACGATCCGGCCCGCGGTCTGCACCAATTCGCCCTTGCCCGAAGGGAAGTGCTGGTACAGCGAGTTGCGTGAGGTGTTGCTGCGCTTGAGCAGTTCACTCAGCGCGGCCGCGTGGACGCCGTGCTGCTGGACGGTGCTGATGGTGTGTTCGATCAGTCGGGCGCGTGGTCCGGCTGCCATCCGATCTCCTCCCAACCCTTGATTGAACCGATCGGTCCATGTTAGACCTATTCCAGCGTGAACCGATCGGTTCATATGGAGAGGATGCCATGCCCACCCCCATCGCCACCGCAGTTCCGGTCACCCATACGGGAATTCTCGGCCTCGGCGTGTATCGCCCGCGCCGGGTTGTGCCCAACGCCGAGATCGTCGAGGCCATCGATTCCTCCGACGAGTGGATCAAGACCCGCTCGGGGATCGCCGCCCGGCACTGGGCCGAGCCCGACGAGACCATCGTCGGGATGAGCGTCGCGGCCGCCCGCGACGCGCTGACGGCGGCGGGCGTCGCGGCCGCGGAGATCGATGTCGTCGTGCTCGCGACCTCGTCGCAGATGGTGCTCGGCCCGTCGGCGGGCGCGGTCGTCGCCACCGAGCTCGGCATGGACGACACCGCCGCCTACGACATCTCCGCCGGGTGCGCGGGCTTCTGCTACGCCCTGGGCGACGCCGCGAACCTGGTGCGTTCCGGTCAGGCCCGCAAGGTCCTGGTGATCGGCGTGGAGCGGCTGTCGGATCTGCTCGACACCTCCGACCGCAGCTGCGCGTTCATCTTCGCCGACGGCGCGGGCGCGGTGGTCGTCGGCGCGGCCGAGCAGGAGGGGATCGGCCCGGTCGCGTGGGGTTCGGACGGCAGCCGGACCTCGGCGATCAAGCAGGACAAGGACTTCCTCGAGTACTTCGCCGAGGTCGCCGCGGCGGAGGCGAACGGCGGCACGTCGGTGCGCCCGTACATCCGGATGAACGGGACCGAGGTGTTCCGCTGGGCCGTGACGTTCCTGGAGAAGGCGTGCCGGGCCGCGCTCGATCAGGCCGGTGTCGCGGCGGCCGACCTCGACGCGTTCGTCCCGCACCAGGCCAATATCCGCATCACCGACGCGCTGGTGCGCACCCTCGGGCTGCCCGAGTCGGTGGCCGTCGCGCGCGACATCATCGAGACCGGCAACACCAGCGCCGCCTCGATCCCGATGGCGATGGAACAGCTGTTGCGCTCCGGCGGCGCGAAGCCGGGCGACACCGCGCTGCTGCTCGGGTTCGGCGCGGGCTTGGCCTACGCCGGTCAGGTGGTGCATCTGCCGCCGATCGCCTGAGCGGTGCTCAGCGCACCAGCGCGCGCAGGTACCGGCGACGGTAGACACGCTGGGCGAGCAGCAGGATCGGGAACGCCGCGCGCCAGCAGCCCGCCCGCGCGGGCCTGGTCAGCGAGCGCAGGGTGAGGACAACGGCACCGTCGGGGCGCCGATGCACCACGAACGCCTCCTCGCCGGTGACCGGGTGGCCGGGCAGGGTGCCGTAGGCGAAGCCGCACCGGTCGCCGGTGTCGACGACCGCCACCACCCGTACCGGCTCGTGCACGACGATCGGGCCGAAGCCCGCGGTGATCCGGTAGTCGGCGTCGGTCTCCACCGGGGTGTCGGGCGCCACGCGAAACCCGCTGCGGCGCTTGATGCCCCAGCGCAGGATCGTGTCGGTCGCGGCGGTCCAGACGTGGTCGCCGTGGCCGATCACCACCGAGGTCTCGAACCGGCGGAACCCGGGGAGTTCCGCCGTCCAGGATTCCTCGGCGGGGCGGGTCGCCCCCGCCGGGTGATAGGTGAGTGCCGCGGGCATACCGTCGACGATAGAGCGCCGAGCGGTGTCAGGCGGTGGGCTGCGGGGTGCGCTTGGCGCGCCGCTCGGTGACCGGGATCGCGTAGGCGGCGCCGTCGCGGATGCCGAATTCGAAGCGGCACGGGAACAGCGAGGGTAGGCCGGTGGAGCGTAGGTCGTAGTTCGCCGCGAGGGTCTGCATCGCCCAGTTCTGCAGCGAATCCGGCAGGCGCAGGGTGGTGCCGTCGACGCAGGACACGTAGGCGTGTGTCCGCTCACCGTCGACGGGCAGTGGGTTGCGCAGACCGACCGCGCCGATTTCCAGAATTCGTCCGGCGTTATGGGCAGAAGCGACGCTCGGCAAATCCAACTCGATGTCGTCCATGCGGGAAACGGTAACTCAGCAACTATTCAGGGAACACGGAAATCGAGTGCCCTTGACCAAACTTCGCAAAGTCACTCCGATCCGCCGGGCGGGTCGCCCGCCCGGCGGATCGCGGGTGGGCTACCGCAGGGCGACCACCGGGAAGTCGACCGGCACGCGCAGCGCCACGTTCACGTAGTTGGTGAACAGGTTCAGCGCCACATGCGCGATGAGTTCGACGAGCTCGGCGTCGGTCCAGCCCAGTGCGCGCGCCCGCTCGACGTGCTCGTCGCCGACGTGTCCGCGCTGCTCGACCAGCTCCAGCGCGAGCCCGAGCAGCACGGCCGTCTTGGGGTCGTCGGCGGCGCCGACCTGTGCCGCGGACAGCGCGTCGGCGGACAGCCCGGCCTTGCGGCCGAGGCCGGTGTGCGCGGCCAGGCAGTATTCGCAACTGTTGCGATTGGCCACGGCCACCGCGATCAGCTCGGTCAGGGCCGGGCCGAAGGTGCCCGCGCCGAGCGCGGTGAACGACCCCCACATACTGCGCAGTGCCGCGGGCGAATTCGCCACCGCCCGGAACATGGCCGGGGTGGTGCCGAAGGCGCCGTCGATCTGATCGAGCAGCTCGCGAGTGCCGCCCGTGGTGTCGGTCCGGGCGATGAGCGAGACGTGCGACATGGTGATTCCTCCGTGGTGCGGGGGTTGCCACCGGGACCGATCGGCTCCGGTGGATGCCTGGGCATGCCTCCAGCTTCGTCGTCGACATCGGCCGAAAAGATACCAAAAGTCCGTGATGCTTACCGGATCGTCTAACTTTGGGGGATGTCTTCGGTCGATCGGCTGTCCCCACTGCTCGAACAGTTCCGGGTGCGGGCGCACGTGCTGCACACCGGACCGCTGTGCGGCGTCACGCGATTCGGCGCCGAGCGGGGGCGGGGGTTCCTGCATCTGATCCGCGCCGGGCGATTGACCGTCGAGCATCGCGATCCGCTCGGCGCGACGCACCGGCTGGAGGTGGCCGAGCCGAGCGTCGTGTTCTATCCGCGGCCGCTGGCGCACGTCTTCCATACCGACGCCTGTGGCGACACCGATTTCGCCTGTGCCACCGTGGACTTCGACGGCGGCGCCGAGCATCCGCTCGCCAGGGCGCTGCCGCCGGTGATCGTCGTCCCCCTCGCGCGGGTCGACGGGCTCGATCAGGCGCTGGAACTGCTGTTCGGTGAGATCGACCGGCATCGGTGCGGGCACCGGGTGCTCGCGGATCGCCTCTTCGAAGTGGTGCTCCTGCAACTGCTGCGCTGGCTGCTCGATCACCCCGACGACGTCGCGATGCCACCCGGTCTGCTCACCGGCATCGCCGACCCACAGCTCGCCCCCACGCTGCTCGCCTTGCACGAGGCGCCGGGCGGCGACTGGACGCTCGCGAGCATGGCCCGGCACGCGGCGATGTCGCGCAGCACCTTCGCGGCGCGGTTCCGGGCCGTCCTCGGCCAGACCCCGCTGGACTATCTGACCGCGTGGCGACTCGCGCTCGCCCAGCTGCGGCTGCAGGCCGGGCACTCGGTGAAAGCCGTTGCCGCCGAGCTCGGTTACGCCAACAGCTCGGCCCTGTCACGGGTCTTCACCCAGCGGATCGGCCGGTCGCCGACGGCCTGGCTGGCCGAGCTCGGCGACTGACTACTGGATCGCGAAGCGGAGCAGGGCCTGACGGTCGCCCTGCTTGATCTTGCCCTTGCGGTCGAGCACTTCCAGCTGCCAGACCGGGCCGTTGCGGAACGCCCTGGCGATCGCGTTGGCGTTCTCCTGGCCGAGCAGCGAGGGCCAGATGTCGGCGACCGGCTGGCTGTCGGCGCCGGTGGCGTCGTAGATCTTGAACGAGACGTTGTTGGCCTTCTCGAACGAGGAGCCCTTCTTGAAGGCGGCGGCGACGAACACGATCGCGTCGATGCCGGGCGGGACCTCGGCGAAGGTGACGTGCACGGTCTCGTCGTCGCCCGTGGCGGCGCCGGTCTGCTCGTCACCGGTGTGCACCACCGCGCCGTTGCCCAGCGGATTCAGCGAATCCAGCCCGGCGAACCGGACGGGTTCCCCGCCCTGCAGCAGAATGGCGATCAGATCCAGGTCGACGCCGCGCTTGCGCCGGGCGATGCCGAGCAGGCCGCCGCTGGATCCGGCCGACGGGTCCCAGCTCACCCCCACGCTCATCTTGGTGATGCCGGCGAGGTCGGCCGCGCCGTCTTCCTTCTTCAGCGTAATCACGATTCCAGGCTACGGACTCGCGGAGCGGGGTGCAGGGCAACAGAATTCACCCGACATGCTCACCCGCCGTCTCGGGCTCCGGCTGCCGGTCCACCGCGCGCCCCGCCGCCCGCAGTGCGACATTGGTGACCACGACGGCGACCGTGCCCGCCGCCGCGGTGGCGTACATGCCCGCACCGGCGAGCGCCCCCACCGCCGCCGCGCACCACAGCGTGGCCGCGGTGTTCAGCCCGCGGATATTGACACCGTCGCGCAGGATCACCCCGGCGCCGAGAAACCCGATGCCGGAGACGATCTGCGCCGCCACCCGCGTGGGGTCGGCGTCGGCGCCGTGGAAACCGTTGGCGGACAGCAGGACGAAGAGGGCGGATCCCGCGGCGACGAGCGCGTTGGTCCGCAGCCCGGCCATCCGGGCGCGATATTGCCGCTCGATCCCGATCAGCGCACCGAGACCGATGCCCGCGCCGAGACGAAGCAGCATTTCCAGAGTCGACATGACGACCACACCTTTCGGCGGGTGGTGGCGTCGCTACCGCGCAGTCGCGGAGACGATCGCCGGGTGAACGAGGGACAGCACAGTTCGATGACTTCCGTCGGACACGACAACCACCTCCTTTCGCCCACTTCACGGCGTGTACCCGCGCACCCGGCGGTGCCGGGTGCCGATCGGGGCCCAGTAAACCCCCGGTTACCGGATTCCGCAACCCGAATATCGGTAACGATCGAGTTCTTTTGATTACCAACATGTTTCGCGCCATACAATCGAGGGGTGGGCGCAGGGGAGCCATGGCCGGGAGGGAAGCGAATGGACACCCGCGAGTGGATCGCCGAGAAGGTGGAGGAGTCGAGGGGCGCCACCTACCGGACACGGCCCGAGGGTGAGCAGGTCCTGATCGTCGAGCGGACGCCGACGTGCGGGCCCGCGATCGTGGTGTGCCTGGAGCGGTCGGGGGCCGAGTTCACCGCCGCGGATCTGGACGCGGTCTGCGCGCAGATCCCGGAGGTCGACTTCGTGGTGGGCACCCGGTCGAGTCCGATCGCCCATCAGACCTATCACCGTGCCGACGTGCTGGGCATCGGCCTCGGCTCGCTCGGTGACCTGCTGTTCGCGCTGCGGCACGCGGACGTGGCGAGCGCGCGCACGAGTGAGCGGATCTTCATCGAGAACGGCCTGGCCCGGCACGCGGGGGTGGAGGGGTTCGGGCGGATCGCGAAACGGGCCTACGAGGTGGTGCTCGGCGCCGTCGCGGCCGGGACCAGGCGGGTCGTGATCACGAAGGAATACGAGCTGACCGCGGGGGAGGTGCTCAGCCTGGTGACCGAACACCGCACCCTCGCCATCGACGCCATCGCGTCGAGCAACCCCGCGGCGACGGGATTCGGCCCCGACGCGCACGACGCGGCGCGCCGGGCCGGCGTCGAGCTGTACACCTGGAAGGCATTCCTCGCCGACCTCGGCAGCGCGGTGGCGCAGGACGAGCACCGGCCGCCGCCGCACACCGGCTCGCGGTGACCCCGATCAGCGCGGGGATTCCGGGCGGGTGATGATCAGCGGGCAGGTGGTGCCGTGGAGGACGGCCTGGGCGACCGAGCCGAGCGCGGCGTCGGCGAAACCGCCGCGGCCGTGGCTGCCGACCACGATCAGCTGCGCGCCCGCGGCGGCGGTGAGGATCGCTCTGGCGGGGCGGTCCTCCACGGCGATGCGCTCGACGGACACCTCGGGATACTTCTCGCGATAGCCCGCCAGGCTCGCCGAGAGCTCCGCCTCGGCCTCGGCCCGCATCGTCGCCCGCGATTCGTAGCGGAAGAACTCCGACCAGGCGTGCACCGCGATCACCCGGACCCCGCGCCTGCTCGCCTCGTCGAAGGCGACCGCGATCGCGTCCGCGCTGACCCCGGAACCGTCGACACCGACGACCACCGCACCGGCGGTGACCGGTGCCTCCGGCACCACCGCGACCTGGCACGCGGCGTGCCGGGCGATCGCGGTGCTGACCGAGCCGAGCAGCGTGCGCCGCACCGCACCGAGTCCCCGGCAGCCGACGACCACCAGCCCGGCCCGTTCGCTGCGGTCCCGCAGCACCGCGCGCGCGTCCCCGACCTCGACGGACGTGCCGACGGTGAACCGGTCGGTGGCGACCAGCGCCGCCGCCTCCGCGACCACGGACTCGCCGTGCGCGTAGAGCGCCGCACCGTCGAAGAGCGGCCCGCTGAGTCCCGGCCCGTAGTCGATCGGGATCTCGACGGCGTAGACGAGCTCCAGCGGTGCTCCGTGGTGAACGGCGTAGTCGGCGGCCCAGCGCACCGCGATCAGCGACTGCGCCGAACCGTCGACACCGGCGACGACCGGGCGGCCCGGGTACTCGGGAAGGGACATGACGGCCTCTCTCTCGAGTCCACCCTGCGCCCCGGACGCCGGGCCGGGACAGGGTCGCAGGACCTGGGCCGCAGGGACTTTGGTCCCTCAGTCCAGCGGGGCCGACCAGCGCAGCAGCGTGCCGCCCTCGGGCCGCGCGGTGGCGGTGAAGACGCCGCCCGCGGCCGCGGCCCTGGCGGCCAGATTGGCCAGTCCGCTGCGCCGGGTCACCTCGGGCGCGATGCCGATGCCGTCGTCGGCGACCTCGATCGTCACCTCGTCGCGCACCACGAGTTCCACCGCGACCGCGTTCGCCTTCGCGTGCCGCACGACATTGCTCACCGCCTCGCGCAGCACCGCCTCGACGTGATCGGACAGCGGCGGCTCGAGCACGGTGACCGGCCCGGCCAGCCGGACCGTGGTGCGCAGCCCGGTCTCGGCGGTCATCTCGGTGATGATGTGGTGCAGCCGTTTTCGGTACTGCGAGGAGTCGGTGGTGGTGTTGGACTGCAGGTCGAAGATCGAGTACCGGATGTCCTGCACGATCGCCTGGATGTCGTCGATGGTCTCGTCCAGGCGGGTCCGCACCTCCGGCGTCCGGACCCGCTGCATCGTGCCCTGCAGCGACAGGCCGACCGCGAACAGCCGCTGGATGACGTGATCGTGCAGCCCACGGGCGATCCGGTCGCGGTCGGCGTAGACGTCCAGATCGCGCATCCGGCGCTGGGTCGCGGCCAGTTGCAGCGCCACCGCCGCCTGGTCGGCGTAGGTGGTCATCAGCGCCTGGTCCTCGTCGCTGGGCGGGGTGGTCCCGGCCGGGAGCACCGTGGTCAGGACCCCGGTGACCAGGCCGTTCGCCCGCAGCGGCAGGGTGAGCGCCGGCCCGAAGTCGGCGATCGAGTCGAAGACCGGATCGTGGGCGGGGGCATCGGAGGTGACCGGCAGGCCCGACCGGAACGCCGCCGCCACCGGCGAACTCGCCGTCAGCGGAATGGCCCTGCCGACCAGGACACCGGCGTCGGCACCGGCCGCCGCGACCACCCTCAGCTCGGTGATCTCCTCGGACGGGACATCGGGGTCCTCGGGCAGGGCCAGGAAGGTGCACGCCGAATTCGTCAGGGAGCGGCCACGTTCGGCGATCAGCTCGAGCACGTCCTCGGACGGGCTGCCCGCCAGCAGTTCGGTGGCCACGTCCCGGATCGCCTCCAGCCACTGCTGGCGGACCCGCGACTGCTCGTAGAGGCGGGCGTTCTCGATCGCGATGCCGGCGGCGGCGGCCAGCGCCTGCACCACCACCTCGTCGTCCTCGGTGAACTCGAGCCCGTCGGCCTTCTCGGTGAGATAGAGGTTGCCGAACACCTCGCCGCGCACCTGCACCGGAACGCCGAGGAACGTGCGCATCGGCGGATGCCGATCGGGGAACCCCACCGAGGACGGGTGGTCCGAAAGGTTGGTCAGCCGAATCGGTTTGGGCTCGGCGATGAGCAGCCCGAGCACGCCGTGCCCGCGCGGTAGGTCGCCGATCAGCACGCGGGTGCGGTCGTCGATGCCCTCGTAGACGAACTCGGCGAGCTGGTTGCTGGTCTTGTCGGTCTCACGCACGCCGAGCGCGCCGTAGCGGGCGTCGACGAGTTCGATCGCGGTGTGCACGATGGTACGCAGGGTGTTGTCCAGGTCGAGGCCCGCCGTGACGACGAGCATCGCCTCCATCAACCGGTCCATCCGGTCGCGCACGTCGACGATCTGGGTGATCCGGTCCTGTACCTCGGTCAGCAGTTCACGCAGACGCAGCTGGGACAGGGTCTCGGTCACCGGGGGCCGGCCCGCGGCCGCCGATTCGTCGTCCATGCCGGGCATTCTTCCACGGCAGGGGCGCCGTGGCCGACGTCATGCGCGTGGCGGTCGGTCCAGGTCGGCGGCCATGACGGCGGCCTGGGTGCGACGCTCGACGCCGAGTTTGGTCAGCAGCCGGGAGACGTAGTTCTTGACCGTCTTTTCGGCCAGGAACATGCGCGCGGCGATCTGCCGATTGGTCAGGCCCTCGCCGAGCAGCGACAGCAGCGTGCGCTCCTGTTCGGTGAGCGTCGCCAGCGGTCCGGACTTCTCCGCCGCCTCCGAGCGCAGCTTGGCCATCAGCGCGGCGGCGGCCCGGTTGTCCAGCAGCGATTTGCCGTGGCCGACCTCGCGCACGGCATTGATCAGCTCCAGGCTGCGGATGTCCTTGACCACGTAGCCGCTGGCGCCGGCCAGGATCGCGTCGAGCATGGCCTGTTCGTCGGTGAACGAGGTGAGGATCAGGCAGCGCGGCGCCGGGTCGGCGGAGAGCAGTTCGCGGCACAGCTCGATGCCGTTGCCGTCGGGCAGGCGCACGTCGAGCACGACGACGTCGGGTCGCAGCGCGGGAATGCGGGCCAGCGCCTCCGCGCAGGTACCCGCCTCACCGACCACCCCGAGATCGGATTCGAGCGCGATCAGGTCACCAACGCCGCGCCGGACGATCTCGTGATCGTCGACCAGGAACACCGTGATCATCGCTGACCCTCTCTCGAAGACCGACCGTCGCGTTCCATTGTCCGCCGTGGTCGCCGGCGGGGGACACCGCAGGTAGCCGATCATGCTTCGAGCCTGCCCCCGGTGGGTGCCCGGGGGCAGGGCCGAAGGTCCTCCGGGAGTGGGACTCGCGTCCCGATCCGGTGACGTCGGCGCCGCGCGCGGCCGCGACGGCGCACAATGTTCGCACTGTGTTGGAGCGCGCACTGCCCGGTCTGCGGCAGTTCCGGAACTATCGGCGCGCGTGGCTGCGTTCGGACGTGGTCGCGGGCGTGACCGTCGCCGCCTATCTGATCCCCCAGGTGATGGCCTACGCGACGGTCGCCGGGCTGCCGCCGGTGGTCGGGCTGTGGGCCACGATCGGGCCGCTGGCGGTATACGCGCTGCTGGCGACCTCGCGACAGCTCTCGGTCGGCCCCGAGTCGACGACCGCGCTGATGACGGCGGTCGCGCTGGCCCCGCTGGCCGCGGGCGACCCGTCCCGCTACGCGGCGCTGGCCGCGCTGCTGGCGCTGCTGGTCGGCGTGCTGTGCCTGGTCGCGGCGCTGGCGCGGCTCGGGGTACTGGCCGATTTGCTGTCCCGGCCGGTCCTCGTCGGGTATCTGGCCGGCACCGCCGGGTTGATGATCGCCGGTCAGCTGGAGTCCGTCACCGGCGTGCCGGTCGAGGGGGAGTCCGTCCTGGACCAGGTGCGATCGTTCGTGTCCAACCTCGCGCAGTGGCATCCGGCCACCGCGCTCCTGGCCGGTACCGTCCTGGCTGCCCTGCTGATCATGGCGCGGTGGGCGCCACGCGCGCCGGGCCCGCTGATCGCGGTGCTGGCCGCGGCGCTGGCGGTCGGGGTGTTCTCGTTGCAGCGCTTCGGCATCGATGTCGTCGGGGAGGTGCCCGCCGGTCTGCCGGTGCCGGGGCTGCCCGCCATCGCCTTCGATGATGTGGTGGCCCTGCTGCTGCCCGCGGTCGGCATCGCCGTCGTCGGTTTCTCCGACAACGCGCTGACCGCGCGGGCCTTCGCCGCCCGGCACGGCGAGCGCGTGCAGGCCAACGCCGAACTGGCGGGTCTCGGCGCGACGAATGTGGCCACCGCGTTCACCCACGGTTTCCCGGTGAGCTGTAGCGGCAGCCGCACCACCATCGCCGACCTGATGGGCGCGCGCACTCAGCTCTACGCCCTGGTCACCCTCGTGTCGGTGCTGGTCGTGCTGTTCGGCGCGACCGGGCTGCTGGCCCAATTCCCCTCGGCGGCGCTGGGCGCGCTGGTCGTCTACGCGGCGCTGCGGCTGATCGACGTGCGCGAGTTCCGCCGGATCGCCCGGTTCCGCCGCAGCGAGCTGTTCATCGCGCTCGGCACCGTCGCCGCGGTGCTGGTGCTCGGCGTCCTCTACGGCGTGCTCGTCGCGATCGCGCTGTCGGTGTTCGACCTGCTGCGCCGGATCGCCCGCGGCCACGACGCCGTCCTCGGCTTCGTCCCCGGCCTCGACGGCATGCACGACGTGGACGACTACCCCGAGGCGGCACCCCTGGCCGGACTGGTGGTGTACCGCTACGACGCGCCGCTGTGTTTCGCCAACGCCGAGGACTTCCGCAAGCGCGCGCTGGCCGCGGTCGACTGGTGGGCCGAGCGCAGCGGTGAACCGGTGCGCTGGTTCGTGCTCAACGCCGAAGCCAATGTCGAGGTCGACCTCACCGCGCTCGACGCCGTGGAGCAGGTCCGCGACGAATTGACCTCTCGCGGGGTGGTTTTCGCGATGGCGCGGGTCAAACAGGATCTGCGCGACGATCTGGACGCGTCCGGTCTCACCGAGCGCATCGGTCCCGGCCTGCTGTTTCCCACCCTGCCCACCGCGATCGAGGCCTTCCGGGCCGACGCCTGACCGCTACTTCTCGGTGAGCACCTCGGTCAGCGGCCGCCGCGGGGTGGGCGGATGCTGTTCGTCCCCGGGCGCGATGCCGATCCGGACGACGACCTGCGGGGCGCCCGGCCGCCCGGCCAGGCCGGCCAGCAGGCGCCGGTTCGCGGGGAGTTCGGTGATGTGTGTCAGCGCGCAGGTCGACAGGCCCGACGCGGTGCACTCGAGCAGCACCGCCGAGAGCGCCTCGCCCGCCCGCAGCCAGTCCAGCGTCGTTTCCGCACCGGTGGACAGCACGGCGAGGCGCGCGTGATCGTCGTCGAGCTCGCCGCGTCGCGCCGAGCGACCCGGTGCCGGGAACGCGCGTGCGACACCCACCCTGGCCCGCTCGGATTCCGAGGCGAGCGCGGTCGGCGGGACGCCGTCGGATTTCTCGGAATGTCCCGCCCACCAGCGCAGTTCGGCCTGGTATTGCATGTCGTAGGTGCGCAGGGCGTCGGCCTGCTCGGACGCGGTGGTCAACCGGGGACGCGTGTCCTCCGGCAGCACATCCACGTCGAGATCGTGCGGCGCGACGAGTCCACCGACGGTGGACATCACCGAGGACAGGCCGATCGGCGCCGCCATCGGCAGCCGGTCGGTGTAGCGGCGGTCGATCGCCTCCGCGCGGCGCAGCTCGCCGATCGGCGGATCGGGCCACGGCGCGAACGCGATGCGGGCCAGCAGATCCGGGCGGTCGGGATCGGGCAGCCGGGTGACCTCGGTGTGCCAGTGGGCGGCGGCGAACGCGGTCCGCACATGGTGCAGCGCGGCACCGCAGCTGATCACGGCCTGCCGTCCGGTCGGGTCGGCCTCGGTGAGCACGCGGGTGGGGTCGCGCCACAGCTCCAGCGCGGTGCCGTCGAAGACCCAGCGCCACGGCTGGGTGTTGTGCACCGACGGCGCCCGGCACCCGAGCCGGATCGCCGCGCGCACCGTGGGGTGGTCGGGGATCGGAGGAACCGTTTGCTCGGTCATGTCATCCAGCCTGGTCCGGGATCCGGACGGCCGAAACGGGCTTTGCGCACTTTCGCGGGGGACCGAAGTCACTCATCGGCTCAGGTGGGCGGGGTCGACAGGCTGCGGCTGGCGCGGCGCTCGACCAGGAGCGGGACGAAGTCGCGGACGTGCACGTCGGCGAACCGGTCGTAGGCCGTGTGGACGGTGTCGGAGATGAACTCGGGGGCGATGCTGGGATATCGCTGCGTGAGGCGGACGACGACTTCGTCGATCTGTTGAGCTTCATCGGTGGCCATGACTTCATGGTCAGCCGGGGTCGACCGAGGGTCAACCAGATCGCGCGGATTGTTTGCCAGATGTTGCCGCAGCGGTGATGGTGGACAGGAGAGATCCGTGCCGCACGTCATCTGAATCCGAGATCGCCGGGAGAGGTAGACCGATCATGAGCAGAATCCGACCGAGCACGGCCCTCGCGCTGGCCGCCGGGCTGAGCGCCTGCGTGCTCACCGCCGCGCCCGCCCTGGCCGCCGAGCACCCGACCGTGGTGCTGGTGCACGGCGCGTTCGCCGACACCACCAGCTGGGACGGTGTCGCCGCCGCCCTGCGCGCCGACGGCTATCGCGTGGTCGTGCCGGACAACCCGCTGCGCGGCCCGGCCAACGACGCGGCGGCCGTCGAACGCGCCATCGCGGGCATCGACGGGCCGATCGTGCTGGTCGGCCACTCCTACGGCGGCGCGGTGATCACCAATGTCGACGATCCCGACGTGACCGCCCTGGTCTACATCGCGGCCTTCGCCCCGACGCAGGGCGAGCCGACCCAGCTCCTGCTCGACCCGATCCGCTTCCCCGGCAGCCAGCTGCTGCCCCCGGTCCTGCAACTCGCACTGGTCGACGACCCGCAGGGCCTCGCGGGCAAGAGCCTCGACGGCTATGTCGATCCCGCGTCGTTCCACCGGGTGTTCGCCCAGGACGTCGACGACGCGACCGCCGCCGACATGATCGCCCATCAGCGCTCGATCGCCGTCGCCGCCAATCTCGAGCTGTCCGGGCCCGCCGCCTGGCGGAACCTGCCGAGCTGGTACCTGGTCTCGGGCGAGGACCGGGTCATTCCGCCCGCGTCCCAGCGCTTCATGGCGGGCCGGATCGGGGCGAGGACCAGCGAGGTCCCCGCGTCGCACGCGTCCCTGGTCGCGCAGCCGCAGGTGGTCGCCGAGGTCGTCGAGCAGGCCGCAGCGGGCTGAACCACCGATTGCCCGCCCGGTGGGTCCGGGCGGGCGATCGGGCGAAAACGTCAGGCGGCCATGGCCCGTCGGCGGGGTTCGACGGCCGCGGCGGTCAGATAGCTGCCGCCGCCCGCGAGGGCCAGCACCCAGTACGGGCTCGCGCCGTCGAGGAACAGGGCGGCCGTCGAGGTCAGGGCCAGCCAGGCGCCGAGCGCGTATTGCAGCACGTCACGGTAGGCGGCGCCGCCCGCGAGGTAGAGCAGGCCGACGATCAGACCGGAACCGGTCGGCCAGAGCAGCATCTTCAGATCATCTTGGGCCAGTGCCGAACTCAGCGCGGTGATCACGAGGAACAGCGCGCCGAATCCGACCAGCCAGGACACCGCGAGCAGGTTGCCGACGACCGCGTCGGCGCCGGTGGCGCCCCGCTGCGCCCGCATCGTCACGACGCTGGTGATCACCATCGCGATCAGCAGCCCCGCGATCAGCAGCGCGGTCGGCACGGCCGCGGGCAGGCGCAGCAGCGGATCGGCGCCGTGGGACAGGGCGTAGGCGCCGTGGCCGAGCAGCCAGGCCAGGCCGAAACTCAGGTAGGACGGCCGGTTGTCGAGCAGGACGCGCAGGGTGGACGGTCGGGCTTCGGCGGACGAAACGGGCTGGGACATCACAGATCTCCTGGGTGCGGGACGGAACGGATCAGGCGACGACGACGACTTTGCCGACGACCGTGCTGGACTCGGCGAGTTCCATGGCACGGGCGGCCTCGGTGAGCGGGATACGGGCGGCGACCTGGGCGCGCAGGTCGCCACGGACGGCGAGCGCGAAGACCTGTCCCAGGTCCGCGGCGATGCGGGCGCGGAAGCCGGCGCGGTTCCGCTTGCCCGCCCAGAGGTTGAAGAAGTGCGCGTTGCGCTTGTTGGGCAACGCGTTCCACAGCAGCAGCCGGGCGAACAGCTTCAGCACCGGCAGCCGGGAATCGCCCTCGTCGTTCTTGGTGGCCGCGGTGCCGTAGGAGACCAGCGTGCCGTGCGGTGCGAGCAGCGCGAACGAGTCGGCGATCCCGGGTCCGCCGACATGGTCGAAGACGGCGTCCACCCCGCCGGGGGCGAGCGCCCGCACCTGCCGCGCGACCTCGCCGCGGTAGTCCACCCAGGTCGCGCCGAGGGCGCGCACCGCCTCGGCATGGCGGGCCGAGGCGGTCCCGATGACGTGGATTCCGTTGGCGCGGGCCAGTTGCACGAGGGTCGAGCCGACGCCACCGTTGGCGCCGAGCACCAGGATCGTCTGTCCCGCGCGGACCTTCGCGGTCCGGAAGAGCATCTGCCAGGCGGTGATCCCGTTGACGACGAAGGTCTCGGCCTCGGCGGCGTCGAGCGCGGCCGGTACCGGCACCAGGTCGGCCGCCTCGAGCACGGCGTGGCTGGCCCAGCCGCCGATCTTGGTGAGCGCGGCGACCCGCGTGCCGACCAGGGCCGGGTCGACGTCGGTCCCGACCGCGGTGACGGTCCCGATCAGGTCGTAGCCCGGCACGAACGGGAACGGCGGCTGGTCGTAGTACTTGCCGCGCCGCATCTGCTGCTCGGCGAAGGACACGCCGCTGGCCTCGACGCGGACGAGCGCCTGGCCGGCGGTGGGCGCGGGCAGTTCGCGCCGGGTGATCAGCAGGCCCGCTGGTTCGACGCGGCCGGGCAGGACGATTTCGGTGGCGGTGGTGGACATGGCGATACTCCTAGTGTGTGACTGGTCAATCACTCGATGGTCCGAAAAAATGCCCCGGGCGGGGCATTGCCGGTCAGTGGGGTTTCGGGTGGCGGATGCCCGCGGTGACGATCTGCGCCCAGGCGCTGTTGTCGCCGTCGAGGCCGAGGGTGGTGATCAGGTGGCAGAGCTGGCCGAAGGCGATGAAGCGCTGGACGTATTCGTCCGCGGCGCCCGAGCGCTGTTTGGCCAGCTCGGTCACCCTGGCCAGCCCGTCGCGCAGGGCCGCGCCGATCTCCGGCACGTCCGCGACGGATTGGGCGTGCACCTGCAGCATGAGCAGGCTCTTGTCGCCGATGAGCTCGGCATAGGCGCCGCCCATGTCGTAGAGGATCTGTTCGGGACTCTCGCCGGTGGACCTGGCCGCACCGCTCGACATGGCCGCCACGATCCGGTCGAAGCACCGCTCGAGCGCCGCGACGAACAGGGCGACCTTGCCGGGAAACAGCTTGAACACGTACGCGGGCGAGATCTGAGCCGTCGCCGCCACCGTGCTGATCGGCGTGCCGTGATAGCCGGTCCTGGCGAACTCGACGATCGCGGCGTCGACCACGGCATCGCGCCGCACGTCCGACTTGGAGAGGGTGGCTCCGCTCTTGCTCATGTGAGTGACTGTACACTCACTCTTTCTGGAGCGTCAACTCCCACCGGTGGGGGGAACAGCCGGTACCCCCTATAAACCGGCTCTCCCGCGCCCGTCCGCAGCGCGGCACTGTAGAGATCGAGGCTCGCACCGATCGGTCGAGCACCGTCTCGAGCAGGGAGTTTTCATGGAATCCGTCAAGTTCCCCAGTGGGCCGATCGACATCGCGGGCAACCTGCACCTGCCCGCCGATTTCGACCCGGCCGGCAGCTACGCCGCGATCATCACGGTGCATCCGGGTGGCGGCGTGAAGGAACAGACCGCGGGGCTCTACGCGAGCAAGTTCGCCGAGCAGGGCTTCGTCGCACTGGCCTACGACGCGTCGCATCAGGGCGAGAGCGGCGGCGAACCGCACTTCCTGGAGGACCCGGGCGCCCGCGTCGAGGACGTCCGCGCCGCGGTCGACTACCTGCAGTCGCTGGGCTACATCGACGCCGAGCGCGTCGGCGTGTTCGGCATCTGCGCCGGTGGCGGCTACTCCGTCGCCGCGACCAAGACCGACCACCGGATCAAGGCGCTGGCCACCGTCAGCGGCATCGACATCGGCTCGTCCTACCGCCGTGGCTGGCTGGGCACCGACCCCGATTCCGCCGCGGCGCCGACCCTGGACGCCGTCGCCGGGCAGCGCACCGCCGAGGCGCAGGGCGCCGAACCCGCCTACATCCCGTACGTGCCCGCCCAGCCGGACGAGAACACGCCGCGCGACCTGGTCGAGGCGAGCGACTACTACCTGACCCCGCGCGCGCAGCACCCCAACGCGCAGAACAAGAAGCTGTTCACCAAGAGCATCTCGAAGATCTTCGGCTTCGACGCGTTCCACCTGGTGGAGGACCTGCTCACGCAGCCGATCCTGATCATCGCGGGCAGCGAGGCAGGCTCGCTGTGGGCCTCGGCGGGGCTGTACTCGCGGGTGCGCAGCCCCAAGCGGCTGGTGGTCGTCGACGGTGCCGCGCACATGGACTTCTACGACGTGCCGAAGTACGTCGAGCGGGCCGTCACCGAGGCGACGCCGTTCTTCCAGGAGAACCTGGCCGCGCGGAACTGAGCGCACACCGAAACAGCGCAGCGGCGGAATTCTCCGCCGCTGCGCTGTTTTCGCGTCGTCGAAGGGCTTACTCGTCGATCGCCGGGGACACCGGTGTGGTCGCGGCCGTCTGCTCGGTGGCCGCCCAGCTCGACAGCAGCCGCAGCGCCTCGTCGGCGGTGGAGCCGGGTACCGCGGTGAAACCCATCAGGGTCAGGCCCGCCGTGCCGCCGATCTCGAGCGCCTCGTAGCGCAGTGGCAGCGTGCCGACGACGGGATGCCGGAACGTCTTGCTGCCCCGGCGATGAACCCGCACGTCATGGGCAGCCCAGCGGGTGCGGAATTCGGTACTGCGGGTGGCCAGTTCGCCGATCAGCCCGGTCAGCGCGGTCGACTGCGGCGCCCGCGTCGTCTCCACCCGCAGCAGCGCGACCACCTCGTCGATGGCGCGCTCCCACTCCGGGAAGACCTCGCTCGCGCGCGGGTCGAGGAACAGGAACCGCGCGAGATTCGGGGTGCCGGTCTGCCGTTCGTACACCGGCCCGTACAGGACGCGGCCGAGTGTGTTGGCGCCGAGCAGATCGAGGCAGCCGTTCTGCACGACCGCAGGCGCGGTCATCGAATCCATCAGGGCCAGAATCCCCTCGGGCACCTGTTCGCGTTTCGGCGCCTGGCCGCGCCTGCGCCCCGGCCGGGTGGTGGCGGCGCGGGCGAGATCGAACAGGTGCTCGGTCTCGGCCTCGTCGAGCCGCAGCGCACTCGCGATCGCGTGCAGCACGTCGTCGGAGACCCCGTCCACGCGCCCGCGCTCGATCCGGATGTAGTACTCCGCGCTCACCCCCGCCAGCAGCGCGACCTCCTCCCTGCGCAACCCGGCGACCCGGCGTCGCCCGCTGGTCGGCAGCCCGACCTGTCCCGGCACGATCTTGGCGCGGCGGGTCGTCAGGAACTCCTTGATGTCCTCGGCGAACTCCATCCCTCCAGGTTAGGGCGGTTGTCGTGCGGGATGGAGGGTCTGGCGGTACCCCCGTCCGGCGCGGATACCCGGCCGCCGGGCCGCGGAGCGCATGATGGTGGGTGGGTAGCGGGTGACCGCCTCGGTGGGCCCGGCCGGACTTCTCAGGAGGACCGATGACCGACGGTTCCGAACCACCGGGTGACCGGAGCGAGGTGCTGCGGGTGGACGGTCCCGCCGGTCCGACGGCGGCGGCCACGCACCTGGTGGTTGGCTACGACCGGCACCGGGCCAGTGACGTGGCCCTCGGTGTCGCGATCGGACTGGCCACCCGGCTCGGCGCTCACCTGCACGTCGTCCACGTCATCGACGCCGACGATCTGCCCACCGATCCCGACGCCGCCGACTGGGAGCGGGCCGTCACCGAAACGGTCGAGCGGGAACGCGCCGCCGCGTGCGCCCGGCTCGCCGAACTGCCGGGCAACTGGACCTACTACGCGCGCCGCGGCAATCCGGCGCACCTGCTGGACGCCCTCGCCGAGACCTACGACGCGTCGATGATCGTGATCGGCGCGCCCCGGCACGGACTCCCGTCGCTCATCGAACGCCTGCTCGGCGCGTCGGTCTCCGCCCACCTCGTCCACCACGCGCACCGCCCGGTCCTGCTGGTCCCGGCAGGCCCCGGCGACTGAGTTCGGTCGGCCACCGCCGCACCGCCTGTGTCGTCCGCCCACTGTCGCCCGCGCATGTAGCGCCGATCACGGCCCCGACCGTGCCCGGATCAGCTGTCGCGCGGCGAGGTCCGACGCTGTTCGGCGCGGTGGGCGAGCGTTTCGACGATGCGCTGCCAGGCTGGGGACGCCTCGGCGATGTGCGCGGTGACGAGGCGGTTCGCCGGGCGGCCGGTGTCGCTCTCGTGCGCGATCTCCCAGGCGTCCAGCTCGTCGATGAGCTGGTCGAGGCGTGGGTCGCGCGGGTCCCAGTCGACGGATCGGTCGCAGGCCAGCACCATCCGGGTCGTCGCCGGGTCGTCGAAGTCGGCGTTCTTCTCGCGCACGCGGCGGGGGAGGGCGCGCGGGTCGATGGCCTGCAACAGGATCCAGGCGTCGCGTTCGAGGCGGATCCGGCGCTCGCCGATGCCGAGCGCGCGCATCCGGTCCAGCAGGGCGACCACCTCGGCGGGCAGCACCAGGCTCTCGCCGCTGTCGAGCGCGGCGATCCGGCGGCGGTAGTCGGTGAGCTGGTCGATCCTGCGTCGGAGCTCGTCGTCGATGGCGGTGACGGCGGCGGCGAACTCGGCGGGCTCGGCGTGCAGCAGCGCGTCGATGCGCGACAACGGCACCCCGGCGTCGGCGAGGGTGCGGATTCGGATGAGGTCCACCGCCGCCTGCGCGCCGTAGCGGCGATAGCCCGAGGCGTCGCGCTGCGGCTCGGGCAGCAGGCCGACGTGGTGGTAGTGGCGCACGGCGCGCACGGTCACCCCGGCCGTCGCCGCGAGCTGGCCGATCGTGAGCACCGGTCCCCTCGGGTCGTCGAACATCGTCGCCGCCGAGTCTAGGGGCGGGCCGCCCGGTCGACGACGTCCCGGATCGCCCGGACCACCGCGTCCGGCCGGTCGAAACAGAGCCGGTGGTGGAAGGTATCGGTGAGCACGCGCTGCTCGCCGTGCGAGACGGCACCGACCAGCGCCGCGTCCATCCGCGTCTTGGCGGCGTCGAGGTCGCGCTGGGCCGGATCGTCGGAGACCACGGTCAGCGCGACCACCGGCACGTCCGGAATCCCCGGCCCCTCCCGCAATTCGGTGGCGAGCGGTACGAGAGTGCGGCGTTCGGCCATCCCGGTGCGCAGCCAGGCGTCGCTGCCCTTGGCGTCGAGCAGCGCGTCCCTGATCGCGGCCGGATAGCCGGTGAGCAGCTCGGCCCGCATGGCGCGCATGGCAGGCCGCAGCTCGGCGAGTTGGGCGAGGTCGGGACCCAGCTGCTCGGTCGCGGCCAGGCGCGCCTCGGGCGGCACGTGGTCGTCCCAGTCGCGGTGCAGGGCGTCGAGCCAGACCAGCCCCGCGACCTCGCCCGGGTACAGCTGCGCGAACCGATGCGCGTAGAACCCGCCGAGGGAGTGGGCCGCCAGCACGTACGGGCCGGGAATGTTCTGGACCCGCAACAGTTCCCGCAGCTCGGTGGCGACCGCGGCCGCGGTGCGCGGTAGTGGCAGCGCGGCGCTGTACCCGGTGCCGCCACGGTCGTAGACGACGGCGGTGGTGAACTGCGAAACCTGCTGCTGGACACCGAAATAGTCCAGGCCGACGGCGCTCGCGCCCGGCAGGAAGACGACCGCGGGCCCACCGGTACCGGACCGGAACACGAAGAGGCGTCGGCCGTCGATCTCCTGGAACCCGCCGATCGGCGGGGCGTGGTCGCAGATATTCGTCATGCGATCACTCTGTGACCCTGACGCAGGGTCAAGGTCAAGCTCCGTCCGGGATCGTGGTGCCCGCCGCCCGCAGCCGGTCCGCCAGCGCGTGACAGCGCGCCGCCAGCTCCGGGGGATCGAGCACCGCGAAGTCGTGGCCGAGCAGCAGTATCCGCACCAGCAGGATGTCGAGATCGGCGGCACCGCTGAGGATTTCGCACGACGTCCGGTCGCGCTCGCGCACCACGGCGGTCGAGCCGGGGAGCTGGGCGCGAACGGTGTCGGCGTCCGCGCGCACGAGGAAGCGCGCCTGCTTCGGATAGACCCGGCTCGCCACGCCCTCCTGCACGTAGGTCGCCGCGTCGGGTGCGGGGCGCGGCCGGAACCGCCAGGTGCGCGCGGCGACCTCGGTCATCCGGTCGACGCGGAAGCTGCGCCAGTCGGCGCGGTCGAGATCGTAGGCGAACAGATACCAGCGCCGATCCGAGGCGACCAGGCGATAGGGCTCGACCCGCCTGTGTCGCGTCGCGCCGGCGGACGGATAGCCGAACCCCGCCTCGACCTCGTCCCGACAGGCCCTGGCCAGGGTGATCAGCGCGTCCGGGTCGACCGGCGTGTGCCCGGTGCCGAACGACTCCACCGAGCCGGTCAGCGCGCGCACCTCGTGCCGGAGCCGGGTCGGCAGCACCCGGTCGAGCTTGGTCAGTGCCCGCAGCGCGCCGTCGCCGGTGACCGCCCCGCCCGCGCCGACCAGCAGCGAGACCGCGGTGGCGATCGCCTCCTGATCGTCGAGCAGCAGCGGCGGCAGCTCCTGACCGGGACCGAGCCGGTAGCCGCCGCCGACCCCCTGACCGGCCTGGACCGGATAGCCGAGAGCGCGCAGCCGGTCGACATCGCGGCGGACCGTGCGGGTGGTGATCCCGAGCCGTTCGGCCAGCTCGGGACCGGTCCACACCTGCCGCTGTTGCAGCAGACCGAGCAGCGTGAGGACCCGCTCGGTCTGGCCGCGTTCCGCGCTGTCGCTGTTCACGTTTCTCAGCGTGCCAGAGATAGCGGACCTGATCTGTCCGCTATTGGTGCGAGAGTGTCCGCAGGGACGCAGTCGACCTCGACTGGGACCATCCGCTGAACCGACGAGAGGAAGCAATCGCGATGAGCCGCCAATTCCAGGTCACCTTCGACGCCGCCGATCCGAAGGCGCTGTCGACCTTCTGGCGTGAGGTGCTCGGCTATGTGCATCCCGGCCCGCCCGGAGTCGAGCTGGCGGACGGCGCCGACCCGCTCGCCGCCTGGGACGAATTCCTCGCCCGGCTCGGCGTTCCGGCGGAGCAGCGCAACACCCGCTCGGCCATCGAAGACCCGGCGGGGGACGGCCCGCGCGTGTTCTTCCAGCAGGTGCCGGAGGGCAAGGTCGCCAAGAACCGCGTCCACCTCGACGTCCGCGCGGCTCCCGGCCTCCAGGGCGAGGAGCGGATGACCGCCCTGGAAGCCGAATGCGCGCGACTGGTCGCCCTCGGCGCGACCCGGCTGCGCCGCTTCGAACCCGAGCCCCCGATGAGCTTCGGCTTCCTCGTCATGGCCGACCCCGAAGGCAACGAATTCTGCCTCGACTGACCGGACCGAACCGGGCCCTCGGTCAGTCCGGCAGGCGCGCGCAGTTCGACGCGGCCGGTACGCCGGCGAAGCGATCGCCGAGCCACCCGGCCGACTCGACGAGGTAGGGGAGCATGCCCAGGTCGTGTCCCAGATTGGTGCTCGGCAGGAGCGGCGGCAGCCAGTCGACCTTCGACAGCTGGACGGTCGCGCCGCTGCCGCACCAGTCGGCCGCCAGCTGCCTGACCTGGGCATAGGGGATCACGTCGTCGCCCGTCGAGCTCGAGATCAGCACGGGCGCACCGGGTGTCAGGCGGCCGATGCGCTGCTCGTCGAGGATGGCGAGCAGCGTCGGTGACGCGAGGATGTCCTCGACGAGGGTGCGCCCGCTGGTGGTGAACATGGCGGAACCGCGATACATGTAGCGCAGCCCCATCTCGGCGACGCAGGTGGTGGCGACCTCGGCCATCATGCGTTTGCCGTCGGCGTTGACGATGCGGTCGATCTCCGGCACGGCCTCGGGATAGTCGGCCGCGATGCCGTTGGCGATGTAGCCGAACAGGCCGAGCGCGGCCCCGCTGGGCGCGGCGTTGCCGAGCGGCCCGCCCTCGATGGTGGCCGAGTGCACGGTGGCCAGGAGATCGGCGGGCGGCGCGCCGATCACGCTGCCGCGCACCTCGAGTTCCGGTGCGTAGGTCGGCTGCAGCTCCGCCGCTGCCGCCGCGCCGCTGCCACCCTGGGAGTAACCCGCCAGCGCCACCGGCGATCCGGCGGTCAGCGAAGTGCCCGGCAGCTTCTTGGCCGCGCGCGCGGCATCGAGCACCGCGTGCGCTTGCGACCGGCGGTTGATCCAGTCGTGCATCGCGGGCGTACCGAGCCCGTAGTAGTCGGTGACCACGACGGACATGCCGCGCGCGAGCAGGGTGTAGGCGGTGAGGACCTCGTAGTTGACCCAGAGGTCGAGCGGGAAGGTGTAGTGGATCAGCTCGGCGAAGGTCTTGGACGGCGCGCACTGGTCGCCCTGTCCCTGGGTACCCGGCGCGACCGCGACCACCGGCCGGTCGCCCGGCCCGGTCCACGGCGCGCTCGGCTCGAAGTAGGTGCCGGTCACCGCGACCGGGTTCCCGTGGGTGTCGTTGCTGCGGTACATGATCCGCTGGGCGCGCGCCGGTGTGACGACGCCGCCGATCGGCAGCGACAGCGGCAACTGGATCGGTTCGCTGCGCAGGATGTCGCCGGGGGCGGCATCGGGCAATGGGTCGGGTGGCAGGTAGAAGTCGCCCGTCCACGGCGCGGCGACGGCGGGCGACGCGGTGAGTACGGAGCCGCCGACGGACAGGGCCGCCGCGACGAGCACGGCGAGGCACCGCGATGTGCCGGAAATACGCATGGGGATACTCCTTGTCGACAGCTACCGGGAACCGGGCCCGGGGTGTTCGGCCAGCAGGCGGCGCAGGATCTTGCCGCTGGGATTGCGTGGAATCTGTTCCAGCACAACGAATTCCTTGGGTACCTTGTAGCGCTCGAGGCGGGCGCGGATATGCGACTTGAGCTCGTCGTCCGCCGGCACGACCTGATCGGGCGCCGGCACCAGGTAAGCGCGTAGCACCTGGCCGAATTCCGTACTCGGCACGCCGAGTACGACGACATCGCCGATCGCCGGATGATCGGCGAGGACGTCCTCGACCTCCTTGGGATAGATGTTCTCGCCGCCGGAGACGATCATGTCGTCATCTCGTCCGTCGACGTAGAGCCTGCCCTCGGCGTCGAGATGGCCCATGTCGCCGGTGTTGACGAAGCCGTCGATCACTTCCTTGCGTGGCGTCGTCGCGTTCGGGTCGGGAACGTAGCCGTGGTAGCCGAGCCCGCCGCGCACGAAGATCGTGCCGGTTTCACCGGCCGCGGCGACGGTGCGGTCCGCGCGCAGGATCCGGACCGACACCCCGATGGCGGGCCTGCCCGCGGTCTTGGGGGAGACGGCCAGGTCCTCGGCGGTGGCGATGGAGACCACCCCGGCTTCGGTCGAGCCGTATCCGTTCACCAGGATCGGGCCGAACGCGGCGAGAAACCGGCTGATCGTCGCCGGCGCGATCGGGGCGGCGCCGGTGACGGCCAATCGCAGGGAGCCGGTGTCGAATTCGCGTCGCCGCTGGTCCGGAACGGCGACCAACCGCTGGATCATGACCGGAACACCGACGAACACCGTCGCGCGATGACGTTCGATATCGGCCAGCGCCCGCTCCGGGTCGAACCGGGCACGGGTGACCACGGTCGCGCCGAGTGCCAGCGCGCCGGTGAGCACGGCGAGCCCGAAGCCGTGGAAGAACGGCGGCGCAAGCACCATCACGTCGCGGGAGGTGAAGCGGGTCGCCGACATCGAGGTCGCGACCATCTCGGCGAGCACCCGCTGGCTGATCGGCCGCGAGACACCCTTGGCCAGCCCCGAGGTGCCCGAGGTGAGCAAGGTGATCTTCACCGTGTCGCGAACTCGCGGTGGGGCCGGATACTCTTGGTGCGCAAGTGAATCCAGCGAAAGAAGGTCGGCGTCCTCGGTGTCCGCGAGCACCCTCGCCCCCGCGAATCCGGCCGCGACGACGGCGTGGCTGTATTCGGCGTCGTGGATCAGGATGTCGGGGCGGTGCCGTGCGAGGATCGGCGTGAGCTGGGCGGCGGGCAGGTCGGTATTGAGAAAAACCAGCTCACAACCCAATTGGGCCCCGGCGATGGTGGCCTCGATGAACCCGCGATGGTTGCGGCACAGCACGGCGAGAGTGCGCGCGCCGGGGTGACTCGCGTGCAACGCGGCGGCGATGGCCTCGGTACGGCGTTGCAGCGCCCCATAGGTGATCGCGCCCCGATCGTCGACGACAGCCGTGCGGTCGGCGTAGCGGGCCGCCGAGATCGCCAGCACGGTGGCGAGGGACGGGCCGTATTGCCGATACGCGGCACCGATACGCAGCGCGGTGCCGATCCCGACGGGCCTCAGCGCGCCCGAGGCGGCGAGCGGCACGAGGGCGTCGCGCCAGCGGAATCCGGCCGGGTCAGGCGACATCGCCCGAGCCCTTCGCCGCGCCGGCCAGCGACGCCGGGGTGTCGCCGAGGAAGCGGTACAGGAACCCGGCGCCGATCTCGAGCGGGTTCTGCAGCAGTGCCGACACCACGGCCAGCGGCCGCCCGTAGGCGGGGGTCAACGTCCGGGGCTTGCGCACCACCGCCCGCGCGACGATGTAGCCGGCCTCGCGGGCGGAATGCCCCGGCATCGCGGAGATCCAGCCGCTGGGCGCGCTCATCCTGGTGAACATCGCACCGGCATAGAGCGTGGTCAGGGTGACGCCGTCGGTGCGCGCCTCCATCGCGACCGCGCGCATCCAGATGTCGAACGCTGCCTTCGAGGACAGGTAGAAGCCCCACTTCGGGGCAACCGGGAACATGACCGCCACCGTCGACACGTTGACGATGTGGCCGGACCCACGCTCGCGCATGCTGGGCAGCAGCGCCAGAGTCAGGCGCATCGGGCCGAGGTAGTTCGCCGTTGATGTGGTGGCGAGATCCTTGGGGCGGTCGTAGGACAGGTGGATCGAGCGGCGCAGCGACTTACCCGCGTTGTGCACCAGGAAGTCCACCTGCCCGAACTGGGTGAGCACCTGCTCGGCGAAGGCGGCGACGGAATCCTCCGAGGCCAGGTCGAGCGGGATGGCCACGGCGGTGCCACCGGCTTCCTTGATCTCGCCCACGATCAGTTCCAGCTGATCCACCGAGCGGGCACCGAGCACCACGGTCGCCCCGGCGTCGGCGAGGATGCGGGCGGTGGCCTCGCCCAGGCCGTAGGACGCGCCGGTGACGACGGCGACCCTGCCCGCCACCGCGCGGCGCAGCCGGGCCGGATCCTTCAGTCCGCGTGGGCCGATCAGCCAGGCGACGCCGCGGCCGAGTGGCCCGGCGGCGAGCCGGTTGGTAGGTCCGGTGTCGAGGGAGGTGGTCATCGGTCGTGCTCCGTCTTCTCGTCGTCGAGTGGTTGGACGTGGTCGAACAGCGCGGTGATCGCGCGGGAGGACAGTGGGGTGCCGGGATCCAGCGACAGCACCGCCTGCGCGGTGGTGAAGAAATTGCCGACCAGCAGTTCCCGCAGTTGCACCCGGCTCAGGTCGCCGGTGCGCAGCCAATCGGCGACGGCGCCCTCGACGAAGGCGAGCCAGCCCGCCACCGAGGTGCGCACCAGCGCGGTGCCGGGCCCGCCGGACACCTCCTGCAGCAGGGCGACGATGAGCCGGTCGAAGTGCTGGTCGTGAATGGCCTGGAGGTCGGGATCGGTGGCCCGCGCGCTGAGTGCGAGCGGCGAGCCCTGGTAGCGCTCGGCGTGGTCGAAGTAGAGATCGAGGCCCTGGATGAGGCGGGAGACCGCCGGTCCGCGCAGCGCTTGCAGGCGGTCCCAGAAGTCGGTGTACACGGCCTCCACCGCGGCCAGGTAGACGCCGCGTTTGCCGCCGAAGTGGTAGTTGATCAGGCCGATCGCCACGCCCGCCTGCCGTGCGAGCTCGGTCGTGGAGACCTCGTCGAATCGCTTGGCACCGAAGACGGCGATCGCGGTGTCCAGCAGCGCGGCGCGGGAATCGTCGCTGCGATCGGTACGCTTGCCGCGTTTTGAAACTTTTTCAACTTCTGGTTCGCCGGTTTCGAGTTGAACATCTTTCAACTTCGTCGTGAACAGGCTCGGCAGCACGTCGCCGACCTGATCGGCGGAGATGGTCGGGTCGACGGTACGCTGCACGCTCAGGCCCGTGACCATGCTGAACGCCGCCAGTGTGCGCGCGGGCAGTAGGTCGGGGTCGGCGTTCGCGGTCACCGGAGCGAGCAGGGTGGCGAGCTGTGTGCGCACCGCGGCGAGCTTGGCGGCGAGCTGGTCGCGCAGCTGCGCGTCGTCGCGGCTCGCCAGCGCCAGCTCGACGCCGAGGCGGGTCAGCGCGACGTTCTCGATCCGCGCCCGTGCCCAGGAGGCGAGCGCGGCGAGGAGTTCGGGCGCCGAGTTCGACCCTGCCCGCAGGGCCTCCAGATCGCGCAGCACGTCGGTGTGGATCAGCTCGAGAACTTCCAGGCAGAGCTCGTTCTTGTTGCGGAAGTTGGAGTACACCGCACCCTTGGAATAGCCGGCGACCTCGGCGACGCGCGCCAGTGAGGTGTTGGCCAATCCGTCGGTGATGAACAGGTCGCGAGCTGTCCGGGCCAGCGCCTCGCGCGTGCGTGCCTGGCTTTCCGGTCGGGTCATCCGTGCCATGCGAATCAAGATACCACTGGAATCTGAATACTGATAGACCAGTGAAATGATCCGGCGCGAGGCGCCGTCGGGCCGTTCGGCCGGACGGTGGGGTCAGTCGGCGGGGGTCAGCGGGTGACGATGGGCACGAGATAGGTGCGGGCGAAGGCGTCGAGTTCCTCGTCGGTCCGCAAGGGGAGCAGGCCGGAAGGGGCCAAAATCATCGAGTGCACCACCCGGCACAGCACCTCGGCGCGGGTGAGCAGGTCCGGTGTCTCGGGCAGGAGCCCGGCCGAGATCGCTTCCCGCAGCATGGATTCGGTGGTCAGGATCGACATGGTGAAGGTCGACGCGCTGTCGGTGGTGAGGTGCGGCATCACCCGGTCCGGTTCGAGGACCAGCAGCCGCTGCACGAGTGGGTGATCACGCCACCGGCCGACGACCGTGACGAGGATGTCGGCGACGAGGTCGTCGAGGTTGTCGTGTTTGCCCGGCAGGCTCCGCAGGTCGGCCAGCACCCGCGCGACCTCCCGTGCGAACACCGCGGTGACCACGTCGTCGCGGGAGCCGACCCGGCGGTACACCGTCGCCCGGTCGACGCCGGCCTGGCGGGCGATGTCCTCGATCGTCGTCTTCTTGACGCCCACCTGCTCGAACTGGACCAGCGCCGCGTCGAGGATGCGCGCCGCCGCGGAATCGTCGGTGTCGGGGGTGTTCGTCGAGGTGGGGGACGCCGCGGTCATGGGAACCACGGTAGCAACTCGGGGCTCGGTGCAACATATCCACACAATTTGTTGCTGCAACATTGCAATCATTTGTGTTGCATCGTACGGTTGAGGCATGGCTCACTCCGCTGACGCAACGAGGCGTCATCACCGCGAGGAAGCGCACGCGATCCACGCGCGAGACGTGCACTTCGACTTCGGTGATGTGCCGATGCACTACATCCCGGGCGAGGTCTTCGCGACCCATGTCATCAATGTCATGCACCTGGTACTGCCGGAAGGCGAACGGGCGATGGCCCAGGCGCTCGCCGAGGCCCTGCCCTACATCGACGACCAGCGGCTGCGCGAAGAGGTGCAGGGCTTCGTCGGCCAGGAGACGATGCACGCCAGCAGTCACGCCGGCGCGCGCGATCACCTCCAGGCCATCGGCCTCGACGTCGACTCGATGGTCAAGACCTTCGCCTGGTTCGTCGATCGCATCCTCGGCGACCACGGCCTGACCGGCCGGGCGAAGGAGGAATGGCTCAAGGAGCGGCTCGCGCTGTTCGCCGGGATGGAGCACTACACCGCCGTCATCGGCGAATGGCTGCTGGAGAACGACAAGTTCGAAGACCTCGGCATGGACCCGACCATGCTCGATCTGATCCGCTGGCACGGCGCCGAGGAAGTCGAGCACCGCAGCGTGGTCTACGACGCCTACATGTACGTCGACGGCGGCTACGCGCGCAAGGCGCGCACCGCGGTGGCAGCCAGCACCAGTCTGCTCGCGACCTTCATCCTGTCCTCGGCCTACCTCTACGCCAAGGACCCGTCGCCGAAGAAGGGCCCGTTCTGGCCGGTGCAGCTGGTGCGGGCGACCGCTCGCGGCATCATGCCGAATTTCGGTCTGTTCCTCACCGAGATCCCGCGCTACCTGCGACCGGGCTTCCATCCGTCCCAGCTGGGGCCCATGGATCGCGCGCTGCGCTATCTCGCGCATTCGCCCGCGGCGCGGGCGGCCGAGCAGTGACGGCGATGACCGAGCGGTACACCCCGCCCGCCGCCCTGCGCGCGATCGGCGCCGTCGCCGACGGCTATCGGCAGCTGTTCGTCTCCGGGCGCGCGGCATCGCTCATTTCGCGACCGAACCCGGTGCGGCACACCGGCTTCGAGATTCCGGTGACCGTCGCGGGAATCGAGCCGGTGGCGGTCGACGTCACCTGTCTCACCCTGACCTCGCCGACCGGCGCGCCGCTGCCCCCGTGGCGGCCGGGCTCGCACCTCGACATCGTGCTGCCCTCCGGCAAGCAACGCCAGTACTCGCTGTGCGGTGACCCGCACGATCGCCATCGCTACCGGATCGCGGTGCGCCGCATCGCCGACGGCGAGGGCGGATCGATCGAGGTGCACGACCGGCTGGCCGTGGGCGACGCGCTGCGAATCCGCGGCCCGCGCAACGCGTTCGACTTCATCGCCGCGCCGTCGTACCTGTTCGTCGCGGCCGGGATCGGGATCACACCGATCCTGCCGATGGTCCGGGCGGCGGCCCCCGCGGGGGCGCGCTGGCAGCTGATCTACCTCGGGCGCTCGCGGGCGACCATGCCGTTCCTCGACGAACTGGCCGTTCTCGGCGGTCGCCGGATCGACATCCGCCCCGACGACGAGTTCGGCACCCCGGACGTCGGCGAACTGCTCGGCCGGGCCGCGCCCGGTGCGGCGATCTACGTCTGCGGTCCGCCGCCGGTCCTCGACGCCGCGCACCGCCACGCCTTCACCGTCAACCCGACGGGTTCGCTGCACACCGAGCGGTTCTCCGCGGCCCCGGTGGTCGACGGTCGGGAATTCGCGATCACGCTGGCGCGATCGGGGGCCACGGTCCGGGTGGGCGCGGACGAGACCGCCCTGTCCGCCATCACCCGGGTCCAGCCGGACGCCGTGTACTCGTGCAGGCAGGGCTTCTGCGGCACCTGCAAGGTCGCGGTCCTGGCCGGCGAGGTCGACCACCGCGACCGCAAACTCCTCGACGCCGAGCGCGGCGACCACATGCTGACCTGCGTGTCCCGCGCGGCAGGCGAATCCCTGGTCCTCGATCTCTGAGCAGGGCATGAACGAGAAAGGGTCGTCCATGGGGCGAACAACACTCTCTTCCGCGGAATCTGTGAATTCTGTTACCGCGCGGGAGGACTCGACCTTCGACGTCGTCTCACCGGCGACCGGCGAGGTCGTCGGCACGTATCCGATCCACACCGCGTCCGACGTCGCGGCCACGGTCGCCGACGCGCGCCGGGCCGCGGACTGGTGGTCGCGGATCGGCTTCCGTGAGCGGGCCCGGCGACTGGATGCCTGGCGGTCCGAGATCACCAGGGGGCGGGCCGAACTCGCCGAGCTCATCCACACCGAGATGGGCAAGCCGCGCTCGGACGCGCGGCTCGAGATCGCCATGGCGCTCGAACATCTGGCCTGGGCGGCGGGCAACGCGCGCCGGGTGCTCGGCCCGCGCGCGGTCCGCCCGGGGCTGCTCGCCCTGAATCAGGAATGCACACTCGAGTACCGCCCGTTCGGGGTGGTCGGTGTGATCGGGCCGTGGAACTATCCGGTGTTCACGCCGCTGGGTTCGGTGTCGTTCGCCCTCGCCGCGGGCAACGCGGTGGTGTTCAAGCCGAGCGAGTACACCCCGGGTGTCGGGCACTGGCTGGCCGAGCGTTTCGCGGCGGTGGTGCCGGAACAGCCGGTGTTCCAGGTGATCACGGGCCTCGGGGAGACCGGCGCCGCCCTGTGCCGGGCCGGGGTGGGCAAGATCGGGTTCACCGGCTCGACCGCCACGGGCAAGCGGGTCATGGCCGCGTGCGCGGAGACGCTCACGCCGGTGCTGATGGAACTCGGTGGCAAGGACGCGCTCGTGGTCGACGCCGACGCCGACCTGGCCGCGGCCGCCGACGCCGCGGTGTGGGGCGGCATGTCGAACGCGGGCCAGACCTGTCTCGGGGTGGAGCGGGTGTACGTGCACACCGACGTCTACGACGACTTCCTCGCCGAACTCCTCGACCGCGCGACGGATCTGCGGGCGGGCACCGGCGCGGCGAAGATCGGCCCGATCACCATGCCCAAGCAGATCGAGATCATCCGCCACCACATCGAGGACGCGCTGGCACGCGGCGCGCGGGCCCTGCTGGGGGGCGCCCACGCGATCGACGGTCAGTTCGTGCAACCCACCATCCTGGTCGGGGTTCCCGAGGACGCGCTCGCCGTCACCGAGGAGACCTTCGGCCCCACCCTCACCGTCACCCGGGTGCGGGACATGGACGAGGCGATCGAGCGGGTCAACGCCGGGCCCTACGGGCTGGGCAGCACCGTCTTCTCCCGGCGCAACGGCCGGCGGATCGCCGACCGGATCCGCGCGGGCGGCACCTCCATCAACGCCTATGTCGCCCATGCCACCATCGCGCGCCTGCCGCTGGGCGGCGTCGGTGACTCCGGCTTCGGCCGCGTGCACGGCGAGGACGGACTCAAGGAGTTCACCTACGCCAAGGCGACCACCCGTCAGCGCTTCGCGATGCCGCCCGCGCTGACCACGTTCACCCGCGGCGAGACCACCGACGCCCTCGTCGATCGCCTGGTCACCGTGCTGCACGGAAGGAATCGGTAATCATGGCAGCAACCGAACACCGTCACATCGTCGTGATCGGTGCCGGATTCGGCGGCATCGCGCTCGCGATCAAACTGCGCGAGGCCGGATTCGACGATCTGACGATCCTCGAACGCGCCGCGGATCTGGGCGGAACCTGGCAGGCCAACACCTACCCGGGCTGCGCCTGCGATGTGCCGTCCCAGCTCTACAGCTATTCCTTCGCGCCCAATCCCGACTGGTCACGGACCTACGGCAAGCAGTCGGAGATTCTCGCCTATCTGCGCGACGTGGCGACGAGATTCGATGTCGTGCCACGGATCCGGCTGAACACCGAACTGCTCGAGGCCCGCTGGGACGAGGATCGCTCGCTGTGGCACCTCGAGACCTCGCGGGGTGCGCTCACCGCGGACTACCTGATCTCGTCGACCGGCATCTTCGCCGAGGCCAAGTACCCGACGCTGCCGGGCCTGGACACCTTCGCGGGCAAGACCTTTCATTCCCTGCACTGGGACCACGACCACGACCTCACCGGCGAGCGGGTCGCGGTGATCGGCACCGGCGCCTCGGCGGTCCAGTTCGTGCCCGAGATCCAGCCGAAGGTGGCGGCGCTGACCGTGTTCCAGCGCTCGGCGCCGTGGATCATCCCGCGAATGGACCGCTCGATCCCGGATCTGGAGCGCTTCGTCCTGCGTCGGGTGCCGCTGGCGCGCAGAGCGATTCGCAGCGCCTGGTACGCGGCGATCGAAGGATTCGGCCTGGTCGGCTTCGTCGACAACCGCTTCCGGCACCCGTACGAGCTGCTGGGCCGCTGGCAGCTGCGCCGTCAGGTGCGCGATCCGGAGCTGCGGGCGAAGCTGACGCCGGACTACATGATCGGCTGCAAGCGAGCGATCTTCTCCGACGCCTACCTGCCCTCGCTCGACCGGGACAACGTCGAGGTGGTGACCGACGGCATCGCCGAGGTGCGGCCGCATTCCGTCGTCACCCGCGCCGGGGTCGAGATCCCGGTCGACACCATCATCTACGGCACCGGCTTCGATCCGGCGCCCTCGTTCTTCGACCGGGTCATGGATGGTGACGGGATGTCGGTCGGCGACGTCATGCGCAAGCAGCGCCGGACCTATCTCGGCACCGCCATCGCCGGATTCCCCAACCTGTTCCTGACGCTGGGCCCGTTCGGCGCGGTGGGCAACCAGTCGGCGGTGTTCATGATCGAATCCCAGGTCGCCTACATCGTCGACGCGCTGCGGACGCTGCACGACAAGGGCGCGCATCGGGTGGAGGTCCGCCAGGACGTCCAGGACCGCTTCGTCGAGGAGATGCACCGGCGCAGCGCGTCCACGGTGTGGCTCACCGGTGGCTGTGACAGCTATTACACGACCGCGGACGGTCGCAACGCCGGGCTCTACCCGAGCTGGAGTTTCGAATACCGCAAGCGCACCAGCGTGTTCGACGCCTCGTCCTACGAGGTGAGTGCCTGATGGACATCACCGCGCTCACTCCGTCGAACCTGCTCGGTCGCCGGTCCTTCGATGTCCGCGACAAGGTGGTCCTGATCACCGGCGCGGGTCAGGGCATCGGGCTCGCGCTGGCCGAAATCCTCATCGACCGTGGGGCGTTCGTCGCGCTCGTCGATATCGATGAGATCGCCGTCAAGACTGCCGCGCAGCGTCTCGGTTCCCGGGCGCTGGCAATCGTGGCCGATGTGCGTGATCGCGGGGCGATGGCCGACGCGACACAGCTCGCGGTGGACTATTTCGGCCGCCTGGATGTCGTCGTCGCCAATGCCGGGGTCACGCCGAAGCCCGCCACCGTCCGCACGATGGACCCGGCGGATTTCGACCGGGTGATGGCGATCAATCTCGAAGGCTGTTTCAACACCGTGCATCCCGCCCTCGACCACATCGTCGCCGCCGCGGGGCACGTGGTCGTCGTCTCGTCGTGCGCGTCGTTCGCGCCGGGCATGGCCGGGTCGCCGTACATGATGAGCAAGGCCGCGGTCGAGCAGTTCGGGCGCGCGTTGCGGGTGGAACTCGCCGCGGCGGGCGCCAGCGCGGGCATCGCCTACTTCGGCGTCGTCGACACCGAGATGACCCACGCGATGCTCGACCAGGACGATCTCGGCCGGGAACTCGACGAGCTGCTGCCGTGGCCGCTGAACGTCCGGATCAGCGCGACATACGCGGCGACCGTGATCGCCGACGGCATCGCGCGCCGCGCCGCCCGCACCATCGCCCCCAGCGGGTGGGAGCCCTACGCGCTGCTGCGCGGCCTGGTCAACGTGGTACTCGACGCGCAGCTCGCGGGCAGCGGCAAGGTCAAGGACCTGCTCGACCGGGTCGAGCGGCGGAGCGGCCGGTGACCGCGCCGGACCGGGGCTCGTTGCGGACCAGGGCAACCCGGCTGGTGGCCGAACACACGGTCAAGCCATTGGCCGCCGCGCTCCCGGTCAACACCGCGACCCTGCCGGTGGCCCGATTCGTGATCGAGGCGGCGATGCGGGTGGTGGGGCCGAGCCTGGCGGGCACGTCGGTGCACCGGGTCGACGACGGCGCGGTCCGCGGTGAGTTCGTCACCGGGCCCAAGACCGATCGCCTCGACGCGGTGATCCTGTACGTGCACGGCGGTGGCTTCGTCGCCGGCTCGGTCGCCGCGTATCGCGGGGTGGCGTCGCGCCTGTCGACGACGACCCGCACCCCGGTGTTCGTCGCCGACTACCGGCTGGCGCCGGAACATCCGAGCCCGTGCGCCCAGCTCGACGTGGCGCGGGCGTACCGGTGGCTGCTGCGCCGTGGGTTCGCGCCGGACCGGATCGTGGTCGCGGGCGATTCGGCCGGGGGATTCCTCGCCGCCGATCTAGCCCTCGCCAACGCCCGGCTGCGGATCCCCGGCCCCGCTGGCCTCGTGCTGTTCTCGCCGATGGCCGACCTCGGTCTGCGGATCGCCCATACCGGCGACCGGAATCGCGACGGGGTGATCTCCTACGCGCTGTCGGTCAAGGCGGTCGCGCACTTCACCAGCGATCGCCTCGAACTGCGGCCGGAACGGGGCATGACGCTGCCGCCCACGCTGATCCAGACCGGTGGGGCCGAGTATTTCGCCGCCGACGCGATCGAACTGGCCGATCGCCTCCGGCAGGTCGGCGGGGCCTGCGAACTCCAGGTGTGGCCGGACCAGATGCACGTCTTCCAGGTCATGCCCGCCTTGGCTCCCGAGGCCCGCTTCGCCTTCGGCGCCGCGGGTCGCTTCGTCACCTCCTTGCTCGAATCACCGGCCGCGACCGCGGTCTGATACACGGAAGAACCACACACTATGTCGACACCACGTTTCGAAACCCTCTGTGCCGCTTTCCAGTACAACGCGACCATCGATCCCGACGCCGTCGCGTTGCGTACTCCGGGTGACGCGCAGACCATAACCTGGCGCGAGTACGCCGACGGTGTGCGTGCCGCGGCGGCGGGTCTGGCGGCGCTGGGCGTGCGGCGCGGTGACACCGTCGCGTTGATGATGGGCAATCGCGTCGAGTTCTATCCGCTCGAGGTCGGTGCTCAGCATGTGGGCGCGACGTCGTTCTCGGTCTACAACACGCTCTCCGCCGAGCAACTCGCCCATGTCCTCGGCAACGCGGGCGCGCGCGTGGTGATCTGCGAGCCGCAGTACGTGCCGCGACTGCGTGACAGCGGGGTGCCGCTGGACCACATCGTCTGTCTCGACGACGCGGTCGAGGGCACGGTGCCGGTCGCCGAGATGATCGCAGGCGGCGCAGCGGATTTCGACTTCGACGCGTCCTGGCGGGCGGTCGAGCCCGGTGATGTGGCGACGTTGATCTACACCTCGGGCACCACCGGGAACCCCAAGGGTGTGGAGACCACGCACGCGAACCTGATGTTCCAGGCCTATGGCCTGGGTGATGTGCTCGGTTTCGAGTTCGGTGATTCGATCACCTCGTTCATGCCCAGCGCGCACATCGCCGACCGGCTCACCGCGCTGTATCTCCAGGAGGTGTTCGGCACCCAGGTCACCGCGGTGTCGGACCCGAAGCTGATTGCGGCCGCGCTGGCGGATCTGCGCCCGACCATCTGGGGCGCGGTGCCGCGGGTGTGGGAAAAGCTCAAGGCCGCTATCGAATTCGTCGTCGCGAACGAGCCCGACGAGACGCGCAAGCAGGGCATGCAGTGGGCGCTGGCGGTGGGTGCCAAGCGCAGTGGGTATCAGCTGGCCGGACAGCCGGTTCCCGACGAGGTCGCCGCCGAGTGGGCCAAGGCCGACGAGCTGGTGTTGTCGAAGCTGCGGGCGAAGCTGGGGTTCGATCGGCTGCGTTTCGCGCTCTCGGGCGCGGCGCCGATCCCGCCGCAGACGTTGGGTTTCTTCGCCGGGCTCGGGGTGCCGATCTCGGAGATCTGGGGCATGTCGGAGCTGTCGTGCATTTGCAGTGTCAGCGCGCCGGGCGAGACCCGGCTCGGGACGGTCGGGCGACTGCTCGCGGGCATGGAATCGCGGATCGCCGAGGACGGGGAACTGCTCGTGAAGGGCCCGCTGGTGATGAAGGGCTATCGCGGTGAACCGGAGAAGACGGCCGAGGCTGTCGACGCCGAGGGCTGGCTGAGTACCGGTGATGTGGTGACCGTCGATGACGACGGGTATCTGCGGGTGGTCGATCGGAAGAAGGAACTGATCATCAACGCGTCCGGTAAGAACATGTCGCCGACGACGATCGAGCACGCGATCAAGGCGGCGACTCCGTTGATCGGTGCGATGGCCACGATCGGTGATGGTCGGGCCTACAACACCGCGTTGATCGTCATCGATGCCGAGAGCGCGGAACCGTATGCGGCCCAGCACAATCTGCCCGATGCCTCGGCTGCGGCGTTGGCGGTGAATCCCGAGGTGGTCAAGGAGATCGCGGCGGGTGTGGCGGCGGGCAACGCGAAGTTGTCGCGGGTCGAGCAGGTGAAGCGTTTCCGGATTCTGCCGGTGTTCTGGGAGGCCGGTGGTGACGAGGTGACGTTGACCATGAAGCTGAAGCGGAAGGTGATCGCCGAGAAATACACGGCCGAGATCGCCGAGCTCTACGCCGACAACCCGCCCGTCCAGGTCCAGCAACCGGTATAGCCGTCCGGTGGCGGGCCACCCGGGCCCGCCACCGCACGCCGGTCAGGGCAGCACGTTGGGGATGATCTGCGGTGCCTGCTGGGCGACCAGGGTGCCGAGGTAGGCGCCGGCGTAGTAACCGGCATAGGTACCGACCACACCACCGACGATGCCGCCCGCGACCGCGCCGACCGGGACGCCCAGGCCCGCGGTGGGGACCGCCAGCGGAGTGGCCAGCGCCGCGCCGCCCGCCGCGCCGAGCCCGGCACCGGCCAGGCCGCCGATCACCTGCCCGGCCGTCGAGCCGAGGAAGGTGGCGTTCTCGATCGGGCTCGCGATCGGGGCCGCCGTCGCGATCGGCCGGGCGTCCATGCTCTGCTGCGGAACAACCGTTTCCGTGTCGGCACCGAGGTACGGCTCGTCATCGACGAAGGAGATCGGCTGCGCGGCACGGTGTTCGAGGTCCGTCGCCGCCGTCTCGAACGCGGCCTCCTCGGCCTGCGGGGCCGCGAAATCCGGCAGGTCAGGGGTGTAGGAGACGGTCTCCACCGGCGCGGCCTGGGCGGCGCCCGGCCCGATGCCGAAGGCGATCGCCGCGGGCAGCGCGACCGCCACGGGAAGTCCGCGCAAGGCCTTGCCGCGCTTGCTCACTGCTCGATGCCGTCCAGCCACCGTGATGTCCTTCCCGAGTCCACATCCGTCACCGTGCAGATCGTGGTCGGACGACCAGGCGCTACCGGGATGTGAGCGGCCTCGCTCACACCGTGCGGTGGCTATGGGATGTCAGCCCAGCGCCTGTTCGCGCAGGTCGCCCAGCGTCTTGGCCAGGATGCGTGAGACCTGCATCTGGGACACCCCGAGGCGTTCCGCGATCTGGCTCTGCGTCAGGTTCTCGTAGAACCGCATCACCAGCACCCGCTTGCTCTCCGCGGGCAGTGCGGCGATCAGGGGCGCCACCGCGATGGCGTTCTCGGTCAGCTCGTAGCAGGGTTCGTCGGCGCCGAGGGTGTCGGCGATCGGCGGCGCCGGGTTGTCGCGATCGTCGTCGGTGATCCCGTCGATCGAGTTGGTCTGGTAGCCGTTGCTCGCCACGAGCGCCCTGGTGACCTCGTCCAGCTCGACCTCGAGTTCCGCGGCCAGCTCGGGCGCGTTCGGCATCCGGCCGAGGCGCTGGGACAGTTCCTCGGTGGCCGGACCGATCCGCAGCTGGATCTCCTTGAGCCTGCGCGGGACGTGCACGGCCCAGGTGCGATCGCGGAAGTGCCTGCGGACCTCACCCATGATGGTGGGGATCGCGAAGGACAGGAAGGTGAAGCCCCGGGTGACGTCGAACCGGTCGACGGCGAGCACGAGCCCGACCCGGGCCGTCTGCTCCAGATCGTCGAACGCCTCGCCACGGCCGGTGAACTTGCGGGCGATGTGGTCGGCCAGCGGTAGGCACCGCCGGATCACCTCGGCCCGCAGGGCCTCGTGGTGTTCGTCGTCGGGGGGGAGCGCCCCCAGCTTCTCGAACCAGGGTTCGATGTTGTCGTAGCTGTCGCCGCTGGACCGGGATCGCCGGACACCCGTCTCGGCTGCCGTCATCGTTTCCACTGTCATCGCCACGTGCCTCGCTTCCGGGCGGAGTTGGATGACAATGGGGTACCCAGCACCACCGTGGCTATGCCTCGGCGGCGGGCTACTCGGGCAGCGCAGGCCTGTGAGCTCGGCGAATCCAGCCGAATTCGATGGTCGTCGGGTAGCCGTCGCGTGCCGGGTCGTACTCGCCGTACTCCGTAGCCAGCGCGTCGGTCAGCGTCGCCGCCACGTGCCAGCCGAAGGCGTTCTCGTCGATCGCCGAGGGCGTCCGCGCGAGGGTGGAGGCACGTGCGCCGAGCGCGCCGTCGCGCCCGGTGAACACGCACTCGAGGTGTGAACCCGGGACAGCGGCCAGCACCAGCGCGGTGACCACCTCGTCCAGGGCCAGCAGCAGGTCGGTGACCTCGTCGAGGGCGAATCCCTCGATGAGCAGGATCGTCTCGGCGAGAGCGTGCGCCATGGCCAACTGGTCGAGTTCGGCCGGAACTGTGAAGCCGACGGCCCGCGATCGCGGCGCGCCGTCCTGGTTGCCGTTCCGCACGCCGCCTCCCTTCGTCGTCGCTGACCGGTGAACTCCCGTGTGATGAGCTCCACCCGGCGCGTACCCACACCACGCCGGGCCAATCGCCGTTCGCCGAGCCTAGACGCATTCGCGGGATCATCGGGGCGCACGTCGACGCGGCCGTGGCCGCGCACGCCGCCGTCGTCGAGTAGAACTGGGAGCATGGCGCAGCGTGCACCCGAGACCGACGACGAGCAGCCGGTGGCAGTACCGGGCCCGCGCAAGCGGACCGGGGGACGCTCGGCGCGGGTGCGTGAAGCCGTGCTGACGGCCACCCTGGAGCAGGTCGCCGAGCACGGCATCGAGGGTCTGACCATCGGTGACGTCGCCGCCCGCGCCGGGGTCGCCGAGACCACGATCTACCGCCGCTGGGGCACCCGCACCGCCTTGATCGCCGAGGCGGTCACCGAGCTCGCCGCCGTCGGCAACCCCGCGCCCGACACCGGCGCCCTGCGCACCGACTTGCTGGTGCTCGCCGAGCAGATCTCCCACCTGATCACCCGCCCCGGCATCGCGCGGCTGGTGGGGACCACCATCGCGCTCTCGGCCGATCCCGAGGTCGACGCCGCCCGCCGCAAGTTCTGGAACGATCGTTTCGAACGAAGCTCCCAGGTGATCACCAAGGCCGTCGAGCGCGGAGAACTGCCCGCGACGGTGCGGCCGCGCGATGTGCTCGAGACCCTGTCCGCGCCACTGTATTTCCGGTTGCTGGTCGGCGACGAGCCGCTCGACGACGCGTTCATCGCGCGCTGCATCGACGACACCCTCACCCTGCACGGCACCGGTGCCCGCGCGGACTAGCGCTCACACGCGTATCGCCATCGTCACGGTGGCGCATCATTGCGGCCGCGCCTTTCCGTGTCGCGCCCCGTCGTGACCTAGGCTTTTGACGCCGAGATCGCGTCCCAGTCCGAGGAGGCTCGAAGGTATGCCGAAGTACATGTGGCGGGTCAGCTATCTGCAAGACGGGGCCAACGGCCTCCTCGCACAGGGTGGTAGCGCTCGCCGCGCGGCCATCACCGAGATGGTCGAGAGCGTCGGCGGGCGGGTGGAAGCCTGCTATTTCGCCTTCGGCGACGACGATCTGTTCGTGATCGGTGACGTCCCCGACGAGGTGGCCGCCGCGGCGCTCGCGATCCGCACCGCGGCCGCCGGTGCCGCCGTCTCGCACACCGTCGGCCTGCTCACCCCCGAGCAGATCGATGCCGCGACGGGGCTGGATGTCACCTATCGACCGCCGGAGTAACTAGCCGAGCGCGGGTTTCCACCCGAGCTCGGGAGCGATCAGAGTGACCGTGTCGTGCAGGATCTGCTCGTAGTCCGCACGATGGAACTCGTACGGCAATTCCAGGCGCAGTTCGGTGGTCAGCGCGAGCACCGGATCGGCGCGCAGCTGGTCGAGGATCTGCTCGGCGGTCCCGACGACATCGGGGGCGAACAGCACCCGCCGCTCGCCCTGCGGTCCGAGCGTGCGTTCGTGGCGGCTCGCGGCGTAGGCCCGGTACCGCTCGCGGGTCGCGCGATCGGCGCTGTCGAACGGAACCACGACCCGGCCGACCGCGACGCGCGCCGGTCGCGCCGGATCGATCCGCTCGCGGTAGTCGCTGATCAGGCCCCGCTGGGCGGTCGCGAAGTTGTCGCTGCGATCACCGAAGACGATATTGCCGCTGAGCAGATTCAGCCCGTTCTCCGCGGCCCAGCGCACCGACCGGGTGCTCCCGCCGCCGTACCAGACGCGATCGGCGAGGCCGGGGCTGTGCGGCTGGAGCCGGGGGCGCTGGGTGTTGCCCGGCGAGTGGATGACGGTGTCGGCGTCGCCCAGGTAGTGGCCGCGCAGGTTCTCGACCAGCCGGGCGACCCGGCCGTAGGACAGGTCGAAGGTGCGCCAGTCGCCGTCGAAGACCAGATCGCCGATCAGGTCGGCATGCGGCGGTGTCCCCGCGCTGAACCCCGGCTGCAGGCGCCCCTGCGACAGTACGTCGGCCAGCGACAGGTCCTCGGCCAGCCGGAACGGGCTCTCGTATCCGATCGGAATGACCGCCGTGCCCAACTCCACCCGGCTGGTGCGCTGGGCCGCCGCGGCCAGGAACACCGCCGCCGAACCGACCCCGTGCTCGAGATGCCGCTGCCGGACCCACGCGCCGTCGAACCCCAGACGCTCGCCGTACTCGAACAGCCGCAGGGTGTCCTCGAGGCCGGTGTACGGATCCTCGTCGAGGTAGTTGCCCGGGGTCAGAAACGCCAGCGAGCTGATCCGCGGCGTGCTCATCCCCGGCGCTCGTAGGGGATCTGCTCGCCCGCTTCGACCGCGATCGGCAGCCGGTTCTCCGCCGGGGGCAGCGGGCAGGTCGCCAGATCGGTGTAGGCGCAGGGCAGGTTCACCGCGCGGTTGAAGTCGAGCACCACCGTGCCGTCGGCCGCAGGCGTCGGCACCTGCACGACCCGGTTCGCCGCGTAGGTGGTGACGCCGGAGGTCGCGTCGGTGAACAGCACCGACAGGTCCCCGGGGTTCTTGCCGGGGAACGCGGTCAGCCGCAATGGCTGACCGTCGATCTCGAACTCGACCTGTCCGGGTGCGTCGTAGACGTGCTCGAGCCCCTCCACCGACGCGCCGACCGTCGTCGGCCGTGGCGCGTCGAAGAGCACATAGCGGCCGGTCACCACCCATGCGCGGTCCGGCGCGAAGGCGGGTGTACCACGAAAAGCCGTGCGCAGGGGGTTGTCCGGATGCCGTGGCCGCACGATGTCGTTGCCGCCTCGCTTGGCGACCTCGATCACCGCGTCACCCCAGGCGGCGTTCACGCCGCCGCGCTCGGGGATGACGCCGAACGCGTACCGGCCGCGCACCGTCTCGCCGTCGATGCTGAGCTCTTCGCCTTCGTCGAGGACGACCACCACGCCGTCGGCGCCGGTGGACCAGGCGCCGGGGGCGTCGTCGAACCGTTCGGGAGTCTCGCCGAGCCAGTGCAGACTCGTGATGGCCAGGAATCCGTGCCGATCGGACAGGAGCGCCTCCTGTCGGCGGTGCCACTCCTGCCACTCGCTGGTGAACGCGTCGGTCTCGGTCGCCTGGGTAGCCATGTCATCGATGGAATCCGATGCGGGGGCCGACGGACAGGATTCCACTCAGCCCGAACACAATTCGACCGACCGGCCCTGCGCTGCCGCGGTATGACCGTCGATAGTCGATCTGTCTGGGTTGGTAGGCAAGACTCCCCGCAATTCCAGGCGGACTCCGGGGGAGGTTGAGCGGATACTTGGTCAACTATGGCCTAGTGCAGCATGTTCTAGTGGTACATACGTCCCGTAGCTGTCTGGGTCAGTAGGTGACTTTTTCCGCTCGAACCGTTGACTGGGCGTCCATCGTGGGTCTATCGTTTCTACTCACGCGTAGTAATACTTCTACGCATGAGTAGTAAATGGATTGGAGCTCGCGATGGCAACGATGGCGTCCTTGCGTGAGTGGCTGTCGATACCCCCACTGACGCCCGCGGAGGACTACGGTTTCTTCGGTCCGGAGTCGGTCGCGTGGCAGGTCTGGAGCTACCCGACCAGCCTGACGGTCGGCTTCCAGCGGGCGGTGGTGATCGAGGAGCTGGACCCGGCGCTGGTCGCCTCGGTGGACGCCACCCATGCCATCTACGACCGGCCGCGTACCCGCTACGACCGCACCCTGCGGTATTTCGCCATGGTGATGTTCGCCGACAGCCGGTCCACCGCGCACGCGGCCGACATCCTGGTGAAGATCCACTCCAAGGGGATCGGCGTCGACCCCGTCACCCAGCGGTCCTACGACGCGAACGATCCGCAGTCCCAGCTGTGGATTCACCTGACGGCATGGCATTCCATCCTCGTCGCCTACGAGAAGTACGGGCCGGGCCGGCTCAGCGAGGCCGACGAGCTGCAGTACTGGGCGGAGTGCGCGCGGGCGGCGGAACTCCAGACCTGCGACCCGGCGGACGTGCCGCGCACCAGGGCCGGGATCAGCGAGTACTTCGAGCGGATGCGCCCGCAGCTGATCGGGTCCGACATCGCCCGCAAGGCGATGCGGCACCTGCTGCGGGCGGAGGTGATGATGCCGGAGATCCCGCTGCCGCTCCGGCCGATCTTCAAGATCGTCTACGCCTTCCTGCGCCGGGGCACCCTGGCCACCATGCCGCGCTGGATGCGGGAGATGGCCGGATTACCGACCGGCAGGCTGCTCGACGCGCTCGTCACCACGCCGATGAGCGTCGCGTTCACGGTGGTGAGTCTCAACGCGCGCTTGCAGATTCAGCTGCTGCGGCTGATCTCGCCGATGTCGGTGCCGGTGGCCGGTCCGGTACTGCTGAAGATCCCGCCGGTGAACGCGACCACGATGACCCCGCGTCAGGCACAGGAGCGCTACGGCTACGACATTCCCGCACAGGCCCATCAGGCACTGCGGGACAAGCAGCGGGCCAGGGTCTTCGGTCGCGGGGAAGCGCCGGACGACCAGGGGCTGATCGAGTCGCAGGCCGTGCTCGGCGAGATCGCGTAAGGGGAGCGGTGATGATCAAAGAACTGCTCGGCTATCGGATCAGCCTGCGCCAGCTCATCTTCCTCGGCATCGCCTTCGGCGTGCCGTACTTCCTGATCGGGCTGTTCTGGCTGGGCTATCACCACGAGCACCTCGCCGAACTGCACGGCTTCGACAAGCTGTTCTCGGCGATCGGCGAGATCATCGCCTGGCCGCCGTTGCTGATCTCCGACATCCGGTTACGGTGACGCCGGATGCTCGGGTGGCGTCCGCGCGTTCTCGGCCTTGGGCAGTGTCCTGGTCAGCGCCCGCACGGTGGGCCGGAGTGCCTGGGGGGAAGCGAGTTCCGGATTCGACAGCACCAGTCGGCCGAGCGATTCGATGAACCCCAGCATGACGCGACCGGCCAGTTCGACATCCACGTCCCTGGGTCCACCGCGCCGCGCGATGCCCGTCTCGAGCAGCTGGGCGCAGCGTGCGACGACCTTCTCCCTGGCGCCGGCGAGCAGGCCGCGGTAGGAGGCGGGGGCGCCGTCGGCGGGCATGAGGATCAACCGCCAGCGCACCGGATCGTCCTGGACGGCGGTGAGGAACGCGATGACGGCCTCCTCGAATTCCACGTCCGGGTCGGCGTCGTCGAAGCCGGCGGGCAGGGCCTCGAGGACCTGGGCGATGCCCCGGGAGTGTTCGCGCCGCAGCAGGGCGTCGAGCAGCTGGGGTGCGGTGGGGTAGATCGCGTACAGCACGGGCTTGGCGACGCCGGCCTGCTTGGCCACCGCCTGCATCGTGAGCTCGGCCAAGCCGTCCCGGCCCGCGACCGCGCGGGCGGCGTCGAGCAGTTGCTCGCGGCGTTCCTCCGGCGGTAGTCGCGGTCCGTTGCGGCGCCGCGGCCGGGCCGGGCGCGGCGGAGCGATCCGCCAGACGCCGTCGGTGTCCTCTTCGATGCTCATCGAGAAATGATCCCCCACCGGCAGGGTGCCGCGTTGTCGGCGCCGTCAGTGTCCATATATCTACTCTAGCGTAGTAATTCCTAACTACTTCACCGTAGAAAATGTCCGCGGAGAGTGAACCATCGTGCAGCAGTCGTCGACTACAGCTCCACCACCGGGCGAAGATGCCCGTGATCAGGTCATCACCTTCGGGCTGACCTACTGGCGCGACCACCCGCAACGGGCCGTCGAGACGGCCGGGCGCCAGGTCCTGATGACAGGGCGGGCGCTGGCCGAACTGATCCGCGCGCTGGTCACCCGGCGCTTTCCGGCCACGGAATTCGTCAAGCAGTGCGCGTTCATGGCCAGTGTGTCGGCGACGCCGACGCTGCTGGTCGCCGTTCCCATCGCCGTCGTGGTGTCGATCCAGGTCGGCTCGCTCGTCAGCCAGGTCGGGGCGACCACCTTCATCGGCGCGGTCAACGGGCTCGGCATCATCCGCCAGGGCGCCCCGCTGGTGACCTCGCTGATGATCGCCGGCGCGGTGGGGTCGGCGATCTGCGCGGATCTCGGTTCGCGCACCATCCGGGAGGAGATCGACGCCATGGTCGTGATGGGCGTCGATCCGGTGCGCCGCCTGGTCGCCCCGCGTCTGGCCGCGGCCGTCGTGATCAGCACCCTGCTGTGCGGGCTGGTCGTGTTCGTCGGTTTCGCGACCGGCTACGTGTTCAACGTCTACATCCAGGACGGGACGCCGGGCTCCTATGTCGGCACCTTCGCCTCCTTCGCGGTGGCCGCCGATCTGGTCGTCGCGATGGTCAAGGCCGCGGTCTTCGGCGCGCTGGCGGCGATCATCGCCTGCGACACCGGGCTGCACACCCGGGGCGGACCGGCGGGCGTGGCCGACGCGGTGAACTCCGCGGTCGTCAACTCCGCGATCGTCCTGTTCGCGGCCAACATCATCCTCACCCAGCTCTACAACGCGGTGTTCCCGTCGAAGGTGCTCTGAGATGGCGTCCGGTTACGTTCCACCACTGTTGCGGCCGCTCTCCCGGCTGCGCGCCGCCGCCACCGCGCCGGCGACCGTGCCGGTGCGGCTCGGCCATCAGGGACTGGTGTTCCTGCAGGCGGTCGCGGCTGTTCCCTTCGTGCTCAGGCACTATCGGAAGGAGCTGCTGCGGCTGATCACCGACGTGAGCTTCGGCAACGGCTCGTTGATCGTCGGCGGCGGGGTGATCGGCGTCGTGGTCATCCTCTGCGGTTTCGGCGGGATCACCGTCGGCATGGAGTCGCACACCGCGCTGAACCTGCTCACCATGAGCCCGCTGACCGGCGCGATCTCCGGATTCGCCACCACGCGGGAACTGGCGCCGCTGCTGGCGACCCTCGCGTTCGGCGCCCAGGCCGGCTGCCGGTTCACCGCGCAGCTGGGCTCGATGCGGATCTCCGAGGAGATCGACGCCCTGGAGTCCATCGCCATCCGGCCGCTGCCCTACCTGATCACGACGCGCATGCTGGCGGCGGTCGTCGCCATCGTGCCGCTCTACACCGCGGGCCTGGCCGTCGCCTACCTCGCGACGCGATTCACCGTGGCCTTCCTCGGCGGGACGACGCTGGGCACCTACGACCACTACTTCCACCAGTTCCTCGACCCGGTGGACGTGGCCTATTCGATCCTCAAGATCATCGTCTTCGCCGCGGTGGCGACCTTCATCCAGTGCTACTACGGCTTCACCGCGGCGGGCGGACCCGAGGGGGTCGGAGTCGCCTCCGGCCGGGCGATCCGGATGACCATCGTGACCGTCGTGTTCGTCAATCTCCTGTTCTCCCTGTCGATCTGGGGGATCGACCCCGGCATCCGGATCACGGGATAGGCGGCGGCCATGATCCTCGATCCCAGTGGCCGCGGCCCGAGTGCGCTGCGACTCGGCCTGTTCGGCGTGCTCATCGCGGTGCTCCTCGCCGCGGTCGTCTACCTGCTCGGCCTGCGCTACAACGGCGAGTTCCTCGACACCGTCGAGGTGACCGCCCGGATGACCAGCACCGGCGACGGCGTCCCCCAGCGCGCCGACGTCACCTTCCGCGGGGTGCTGGTCGGCCAGGTCGCCGGCACCGACATCGCCGCGCGGGGCGAGCGTCAGGAGGTGCGGTTGCGCATCGAACCCGCACTGGCCCAGCGCATTCCCGCCACGGTCACCGTCAGGGTGGTGCCGAACAACATCTTCGGCGTCACGGCGGTCGAACTCGTCGACAACGGCCCAGCACCGGACCCGCTGCGCGACGGCGCCACCGTCACCCAGGACACCAGCGAGGTCGGCGCCCAGTTGCAGACGACCCTGACCACCCTGCGGACCGTGCTCGACGCCATCGATCCGATCCGGCTGGCCACCGTCCTCGGCACGCTGGCCGACGCGCTCGACCCCAGCTACCGCATGCCCGGCTCCACCATCGAACGACTCGACACCTGGACCACCCAGGTCCGGGCGACACCGGGGATCGGCGACCTGCTCGGCGATCTCGGCGCCGCCGCGTCGGCGGTCAACGAGTCCGCGCCGCAGCTGGTCGACACCCTCGTCTCGTCGGTGACCGCGGCGCGCACCCTCACCGAGAAACGCGCGAACCTGATCGCGCTGCTGACCGCCGCGCGCGGCGCGGTCGGTGTCACCAACACCCTCTTCGAGCGCAATCCGGACGCAGGACCCGAACTGGTCGGCGGGCTGCACGAGACCTTCGGCGCGCTGGCCGCCGACTCCGGTGCCATCGGCACCGCGGTCGCCAATCTCGACACCGCGCTGAGCAAGCTGGCGACCGTCTTCAACTGGGGACCCGACCGGCAGATGCGCTGGGTCGTCGACGTCAGCTTCACCCCGTTCACCCAGTACACCGCGGCGGACTGCCCCCGATACGGCAGTCTCGCCGGGCCGCGCTGCGGCGGAGCGACGGTGCCGTATACCGCGCCGGAGCAGCACATTCCGACCCAGCTGCTGCCGGGCAGGCTGGAAGCGGCGGGCCCACCGCCCGTGCTCCCCGGCGTCCCGGCGATCCCCGGCCTGACACCGAACGCGGTCGTCCCCGGCCCCGCCGCCCCGGCGTCGGCCACCGCACCGGCGTCGCTGCACGGCGTCGAAGCCATCGAGGCGCTCGTCGGGCGACCGCCGAACGCCGCGCAACTGGTGCTGCTCACGCCGGTCCTGGCCGACGGGGCAGTCCAGGTCACCTACGCCGACGCACCGCCGAGGGGGAACTGACATGATGAAAACCCGCACCGCCCTGCTGATCTTGACGCTGTTCGTCGGGCTGGCCCTGGTAGCCAGTTACACGATCTTCTCGACCTTGCAGCGCGGAGTCAGCGGCGACACCGTCCGCTACACCGCGACGTTCGGCAATGTGCTCGGTCTGCGGGTGGGCGACGACGTCCGCATGGCCGGAATCCGTGTCGGCCGAGTGGATGCCATCGAACTCGACGCCGACCGCCGCGCGTCGGTGGTGCTGCGCGTGCAGTCACGCCATCAGCTCACCACCACGACCAAGGCGCTGATCCGCTACCAGAACCTGATCGGGCAGCGGTACGTCGCGCTGGCCGCCGGGGACCGTGGCGGGGACCGGCTGCCGCCGGACGGGACCATTCCCTACGAGCGCACCGAATCGTCCTTCGATGTGTCCACGGTGCTGGCGGGCTTCGAGCCACTGTTCGCGACCCTGGAGCCCGACGACATCAACTCGTTGTCGCACACCCTGATTCAGGCCCTCCAGGGTGACGGGGTATCGCTGAGCGCGCTGGTCACCCAGGCCGCGCAGCTGGCGAGTACCTTCCGCGACCGGGACGAGATCCTCGGCCAGGTGATCACCAATCTCGGTGGGGTGGTGGAGGGTCTGGCCAACCGCAGCGGTGAGCTGGAGACACTGATCACCCAGTCGCGCACCCTCACCGTCGAGCTCTACGAGCAGGGCACGACGCTCGCGTCCGCGGTCGAGCAGGCCTCGGGGTCGACCAGGCAGCTCGCCGATCTCATCGCCCGGATCAGGCCCGGGCTCGCGCAGGCGCAGCAGTCCGCGAACGAGGGCGTGCGCCTGCTGATCGCCAACGGCGCGCGACTCGACATCACCGCCGCCGAACTGCCGTTCGTCCTGGCCGGCCTCGCCCGGATCAGCGGCAACGGCACCTACATCAACTCCTATGTCTGCAGTCTCGACGTCTCGCTGTGGGGTGTGGTGCTGCCGCCCGGGATGTTGACCCAGATCGGTGGCAATTCCCATTCGGAGGTATGCCGGTAATGACGTTCACCCGACCATCCGAGCGTCTGCGCGCGCTGCTGCCCACGGCGCGGCGACTGTGGCAGGCGATACCGAGCTTCGCGGACAATCGCCACTGGTGGCTCGGCCTGGGCGCGGGCGCGGCGGTGCTGGTACTGCTGTTCGGCTCGAGCGCGCTCACCCGATTCGACCTCGGCAACCGCACCGTGCACGCCGAATTCGCCCAGACCGCCGGGCTCCGGGCCGGCGACAGTGTCGATATCGCGGGCATCGAAGTCGGCACGGTGAAGTCGACGCGACTGGCCGGCGACCGGATCGAGGCCGCGCTCTCGATCGACAACGGCATCCGGGTCGGCGACGACGCCAGGGCCGCGATCAAGATGTCGACCATCCTGGGCCGGATGCACGTCGAACTCGATCCGGGCGCGCCCTCGGCACCAGAAAGCAAGCGAATTCCCCTGGACCGGACCGAAGTTCCCTACAACCTGGCCAAGGTCGTCAACGACGACAAGTACACCCACTCCTTCGAGCACCTCGAGCGGGTGGACCCCGTGGCCCTGCGGGCATCACTGGACGCGCTCGCCCGGCAGATGGGCGACTCGCCGCAGCTGACCGCGGCGGCGCTGGACTCGGTGGGTTCGCTGGCCCAGGTGATCAGCGAGCGCCGGGACGAGGTCGAGCAGCTGCTGCGCAATATCGACAAGGTCTCCAGCGTGGTCTCCGACAACCAGAATGCCGTTCTCCTGCTGCTGACCCGCGGCCAGGCCATCGGCGACGCGGTCGCCCGGCGGCAGACCCTGGTCACCCAGCTGCTCGACAGTATCGCCGCGGTCTCGAAGGACCTGCAGGCGATGGGGATCGACAACGGGGGACAGCTCGCGCCGTTGATCGCCGATCTGAACACGATGTCGGCGGGCCTGCAGAACAACAAGGCCAACCTGGACAACCTGTTCCAGATCATGCCGGTCACGCTGCGGCAGTTCAACAACTCCCTCGGCAACGGCCCGTACGGGGAGCTCTACCTGCCGTGGATGTTCCCCGACAACTGGCTGTGTGCCGTTCAGGCCGTGGAGGGGTGCCGCTGATGCGCACGAGATTCGTCCGGCTGGCCGTCGTGGCCGCCGTCGCCCTGTTGTTGTCGGGCTGCTCGGCGCTGCCGCACAGCCTGACCTCGCTGCCGGACCGGCTGCTCGGCCGCGAGAAGACCATCACGGCGGATTTCGAGAATGTCGCGGGCCTGTACGTCGGCAACGAGGTCTCCGTCCTCGGCATGCCGGTGGGCCGGGTGACCGCGCTGGTCCCCCAAGGCGAGTACGTGCAGGTGCACATGGTCGTCGACCCCGAGGTCGACGTGCCGGCCGACGTGATCGCGGCGCTGGTCTCCCCGCAGATGATCACCAACCGGCACATCGAACTCACCCCCGCCTACACCGGCGGCCCCACCCTGTCCGACGGCGCCCACATCCCGTTCGCCCGCACCAGGACCCCGGTCGAGCTGGACCGCATCCTGCGCAACTTCGACGACATCGGAAAGGCGCTGGCGGGCAACAACTCCGATGGTCCGATGGCGAGCCGGGTGCTGTTCCCGCTGCTCGACGGGAACGGTGACCGCATTCGCGAAACCCTGGACGCGCTCGCCGGCGCCTTCGACGTGACCCTGGCCAACAAGGACCAGATCGCCAACGCGATCGTCCGGCTCAACGACGTCACCCAGATCCTCGCCGACAACGACGCGACCGTCCGTGACTTCAGCGCCCGGCTCACCCAGCTGGTCACGCTGATGCGTGAGCAGTCCCCGGGACTACAGGCCGTGCTCACCCAGATCAACGACTTCGTCGCCAACACCAGCGCCGTCGTCGGCGAGAACCGGCAACCGCTGACCGACGCGCTGCTGCGCCTGATCACGATCACCGCGCAGATGCGCGACCATGCCCGCGGACTCACCGAGATCGTCGACATCGCACCGCTGTTCCTCGACAACCTCGGCAACGCGGTCAGTCCCGAGGCCAAGGCGGTGCGCCTGCACCTGCTGACGGACAAGAGCCTGCTCGACAACGAGTTGCTCGCGCTGTTCTGCCAGCGGGTCGAGCTCAGGGCCGACGGCTGCCGGACCGGCAAGCTCCAGGACTTCGGGCCCGACTTCGGACTGTTCGCCGCACTGCTGGGACTGACCCGATGAGGCCCCGGCTCGCCCGCGCGGTGATCCTGGCGCTGGCGGCCTGCTCGGTCGCGGGCTGCACGGTGACCGTCGACTCCATGCCGCTGCCCAAGCCCGGCCTCGACGGCCCCACCTACACGGTGCGGGCGCTGTTCGACAACGCGCTGAACCTGCCCGATCGCGCGCACGTGAAGACCGGCGGGACCGACATCGGCGTCGTCACCGGCCTCGACACCACCGATTTCGTGGCCACCGTCGACCTGGAGATCCGCGCGGATGTCCGGCTGCCGCGCGGATCACGGGCCGAGCTCCGCCAGCCGACCCCGCTCGGTGACATCTACGTCGCGATCGTGCTGCCCGAACTCCGTTCCGGCACACCGATGCTCGCCGACGGCGACGTGATCGATCGGGACCACACCTCGGCGGGCGCCTCGGTCGAGGAACTGATGATGTCGCTGTCGATGCTGCTCAATGGCGGCGCGCTCAGCCAGGTGGCCCGGATCACCAGCGAGTCGAACTCGATGTTCGCGGGCCGCGGTCCGCAGCTCGCGCACCTGCTGACCGAGCTGACCGCCACGCTCGCCGCGCTCAACGAGCGAACCGGTCAGATCGACGCCGTCCTGCGCGGTCTCGACGCCCTCAGCTCCACCCTCAACCAGCGCAGAGCCGAGCTCGGCCAGGCCGCCGACACCTTCCCGCCGCTGATCTCGGTGCTCACCGAGAACAATCGCGCCATCACCGAGCTCACCGCCGATGTCTCGACCACCCTCGGCGCGCTCGGTGAGTTCACGGCCACCAGCAGCGCGGATTTCGTCGGCCTCTTCGACAGCGTGCAGGCCTTGATGACCGGCTTCACCCAGATGGGCGACAACCTGGCCGGCGCGCTCGACCAGCTGCACGCGCTGCACCCGTCGCTGCTGGCGACCACCCAGGGCACCAGCCTCGCGGTCGCGGCGACGATTTCCTATCTCAGCGTCGGCGCCCTGACCGACCCGCAGGGCAGCAGGTTGCCCGACGGATCCGACCCCGGCGCCTTCGTCGGCAGCCTCGCCGAAGTCCTCGCCCGGGTGATCGGCCGGCTGCAGGGTGGTGGGCGATGACCGAGTACCCCCGTGGCAGCGTCCGGTTCACGCTGGCGCTCGTGTTCACCGTCGGAATCTGGTTCGCCGGTGTGGCACTCGAGGTCGCCGCGCAATACCTGCTCCGGGCCGCAGGCTGGGCGAAACAGCACGTCAACGGCATCGCGGCGGTGGGCCTGGTGCTGACGTTGCTGGTGAGCGGCGGATATCTGCTCGTCGATGTCATCCGGGTCGACCCGCGGCGGGACAGCTTCACCGTCCGGGTGGAACTGGCCGGCTCCGGTGGGCTGCTCGAGCATTCCGATGCCACCTTCCGTGGCGTGCGGGTCGGGACGGTGCGTTCGTTGGAGTTGTCCGGGACCGGCGTCACCGCCGTCGTCGATATCGATGCCGGGTATCACGTGCCCGCGGGCGGCGCTGTCGTCGTCGCCCGATTGTCGGCCGCGGGGGAGCAGTACCTCGATTTCCGGCCCGATTCCAACGACGCCCCGTATCTGTCCGACGGCGCGATCGTCGAGCGGGACCGGACCGCGACACCGGTCACCATCGACGAGTTCCTCACCGACACGGCCGGTTTCATCGGCGGCCTGAATCCACAGCGGCTCAACGTCATCGTCGCCGAACTCGACAGGGCGCTGGCCGGTGGGCCGGACCAGTTGCGCACCGTGATCAGCGGGATCAGCCAGGCCATGGTGGGGATGACGGAACTGCTTCCGCAGACCCGCAACCTCGTCGAGAAGCTGTCGGTCATCGCGGAGACGACCTCGCACGCCCAGCCGGACCTGCGCACGCTCGTCGAAGGGTCGGGCGTGCTGTTCGGGCAGTTCGCCGCCGCCGACCAGGAGCTGCGGCGCCTGCTCGACCTCGGCCCCGGACAGCTGGCGACGCTGGGCGGCGTGGTCGCCGAGACCACCGACCCGATCACGAACCTGGTGACCAACCTGCGGGCCATCACCCGGGCGGCCCGGCTGCGCACACCGGCGCTGACGGCGCTGTTCCCGGCCTTGCGCACCGGCACGGCGCTGCTCGGAGTTCCCGCGCACGACAACGCCTTCCACACGATGGTGGACATCTGGCCGCGACCGTTCTGCGAGTACGACACCATCCCGGTCTCGCCTGCCACCGTCTCCGACGGCACCGTCCGCCTCTACAACTACTGCGTCACCAGCGATCCCGCGCAGCAGGTACGCGGGTCGGCCAACGCGCCACGGCCCGCGACGCCCGACAACACCGCCGGACCGCCGCCGGGCAGCACCGGCGACGAGCGGTCCGCGCCGCTGCCCGGCCGTTGACGCCCCCGCTACCGAAAGGAACCCCATGACCGACACCGACGAATCGACAGCCCCCGCCGCGGCACCACCATCGCGCAGCCGGAAGCGCACCACCTCGATCGTGGTCGCCCTGGCCGTCGCCTTCGGCATCGGCGGCACAGCCGCCGGCGGGTACTTCGGCTGGCAGCACCACCGTGCCGGGGAACTCGACCGGGCGCGCACCGAGGCGCGGGCGGCGGCCTGCGCCTACGGCTCGGTGCTGTCGACCTACAACGCCACCGATCTCGATGCCTACTTCGCCGCCGTGCTCGATCGGGCCACCGGCGGGTGGAAACAGGAATTCGAGTCCACCAGTGCCGATCTGCGCGAGGTGCTGGTCCAGGGCCGGGTGCAGTCGACGGCGGGCACCGTCGACTGCGCGATCGCCACCAGCGGCACCGACACCGCCGAGGCGATCGTCGTCGTCGACCAGTCCATCGCCAGTGTCGGGACGCAACAGCAGCCCCGGCGCGGTCAGCTGTCGATCACCCTGTCGCTGACCAAGTCCGGCGACCGATGGCTGACCAGCAAAGTCTCCTCGCCCCTGCTGCGCCCCGCCCCGTGACACCCGTGATGTGGCTCGTTCTCCTCGGATCCGCGCTCGGCGCGCTCCTCGTGGCCGCGGGTGGCGGTCTCGTCGTCCTCCTCGTCCTGCAGCGCCGTGCCGTCCGCCTGCGCGCCACCGAGATCGCGCCGGTCGACGACCCGACGATCCGGCTGCTGGAATCCCGGCGCCCGACCTTCCAGATGACGGTCGAGCAGTACTTTCCCGCCATGCCCTGGGAGGTGTGGTCCGCCCTCGAAGACGGGGCCTTCACCTGGATCCCGATGATCGACGGCGTCAGCTACCGCGACCAGGCGCGTGGTCCCGGCACCGTCCGCACCCTCGACGCCATCGTCTTCGCCGCCGCGGAACAGGTCACCCGCCGCGATCCGCACACCCGGTTGAGCGTGGCCGCCGTCAAGACCTCGATCCCGCTGTTCGTCGAGTCCTACACCATGGATTTCCAGCTCACCGAAACACCCGACGGCGCAACGCTTCTCCGCTGGACGATCGCAGGCCGTCCGGCTGTCTTCGCCTTCGTGCCGCTGAGCTGGACCGCTCCCTTCCTCCGTCCGTTCGTCCAGGTCGTCCTCGGGCGATGGGCGAACTACTACCGCTGAGGGGGTGACCGTGAATCCGGTGCCGAACTACGCCGCCGGGGTCAGCCAGGAGATCCTCAACTACTTCGGCACCTGCGGCGCCTGTGGATACCCGGCGCAAGCCCACGTGGTCGCCACCTTCGTCGACGGCCACATCGTGACCGAGGTGGTCGCTACCTGCGGTCTGCCCTGTGGCTGGCGGGGAGTGTCCGACCGGACCACGATGACCTGACCTCAGCAGGTGCTCGCCGCCGGCTTGCCGGCGAAACGGTCGGCCAGGTAGGTCAGGGCCGTCGGCAGTCCGACCATGGCTTCGGTGCCGTGCTCGCCGATCGGGTGCTCGACGACCTGGACGGGAATGCCGGTGGCACAGTAGTTCCCGGCCAGGGCCCGGGCCGCCGCCACGGGGGCGAATTCGTCGGCGACGGCGTGGTAGATCAGGGTCGGCGCGGTGGGTGCGCCCGGGCGGTACCGGGGGCTGGCACGCCGCACCACCGCGTTCAATTCGGGGTTGTTCGTGATCGATCCGGGCCACGCCTCCAGCGCCGCCGCGTCGAGAAAGGGATACGCGACGGCGGCGTCGGTCAGGCACTCCGCGTCGACGGCGGCCATGATGCCGCGGCCGTATTCGTTGAGGTACCGGGAGATATCGGCGTCCGGGTAGGACCGGTTCAACCCCGCCAGTCCGATCACGACGGCGCCGCCGAGGGCACTACCGCTGAAGCCGGACAGGGTGGCCTCGAGATCCGCGACGGTCCCGCCCAGCGCCACCCCGGTCACCCGGAGCTCCGGGGCATACGTGCGCTGCGCTTGCGCCGCGATGGCGCCGGCCTGCGCCCCGCCGGAGTATCCCCACAGCCCGATCGGCGCCGCGGGATCGATCCCCGCGGGCGTGAACGCCATGGCGGCGCGGATGCCGTCCAGCACGCCGCGGGCGTACCCGTCGGCGCCGAACAGATCGGAGTCGGGCCCCTGGAAGTCCGGCACGACCACGGCCCACCCCTGTTCCAGCGCGAACCGGATCATGCCGGTCTCGGTGTACGCGTTGCTCGGAACGCGGTTCAGCCCGCCGCGCAGCGCGTACGAGGGAGTGCATTTCGCGCCGACACCGTCTTCGGCGACCTGGTACGACAGCAGCGGACGCGGACCACTTCCGGTCCATTCACGCTGCGGCACGAGAACCGTCGCGATATAGGCGCGAGGCGCCCCATGATTGTCGACCGTCTTGTACTGCACCTGCCACGCGTGCGCGGGCAGCGGCTGCCCGAACGACTCCGGTTCGATCACCCGGGACGCGAGCACTTTCCCGTTGGCAGCCTCCGTGAGACCACCGGGCTCGGCATAGAACGAATCCTGTTCCGGCAGTGGCACTGCCGCGGCCCCGCCCGCCCACACGACCATCAGCGCGAACGCCGCACCGGCGACCGCCGCCCGCATCGCCGCGATCTCCACTACCCGCATCGCCCGCTCCCACCCCTGGAACCTGTTCTAGTTCGAGCGAGCGTAGTGCATTCGATGAGTCACGGGCCCCGGTAGCGGAAAGGCCCTCGCCGATGCCGGTTCGGTAAACGCAAATGTTCGTGGCGTTTATCGATAGCTAGCTGTTGACAGTGTGGCCCAGCTAACGGATGCTGTCTTAACGCAAGTTTGCCTTGCTTTAACTGAAGGGCTGTCGTGCGGCCGCGGTGCGGCGCGGACAGCGGGTATCCGAAGGGAATGGTCGATGCTGACCAGGAGAAGTTTCATGATTCGCGCGGCCGGGACCACGGCGGCGGTGACCGCGGCGGCGGCCTATGTCGGCGCGGGCGGGAGTCTCGCGGCGCCGGCCGTACCCGCGGGGGTCGTGCGCACCTACATCGATGGTGCCGTCGTGGATCAGGCGCGAGTGGTCGAGTGGGAACGGCGGCGGTTGTCGGTCGCCGCCGCGCGGTTGCGCCAGGACTACGCGGGTTTGCTGGCCGGTGAGCTGGACTCGCTCATCGCGCGCTTCGCGGTCGAGGTGGACGACATCCCCGCCGCCAGGGTGGCGCTGGCGCGAGCACGAATCCTGATCGGCGAGAACGGATTGCGGGAACTGCTGGCCGGTGAGCTGGTCGCCTCCGAGGCCGGGACCAGGGCGGCGCTGGCGGCCTCCGGTGGGCGCTGGGTGGTGGCGACCACCGAGATCGCCAGTGAGCGGGGCACCGCCCAGGGCTTCGTGGACTGGTTCGACCAGGCTCGGGTGCGCGACAACCGGGCGGTGTGGACCGACGCGTGCCCGGACCACTACATCATCGCCACCCTGCCCGACGGCCGTCAGGAGGTCGTCGAAGTGACCGGTGGCGCGATGCTGGCCAGCCGATTCCTGGTCGACTACACCGATCCCGCCCGGGTGATGGTCCCGGTCGATCCCGGCTATCCGCTCGCGGTCGCGGGAATCGCCTCGGTGGACGACGGCGAGGTCATCGGCGGGGTCTGCCACCAATTCCGGGACGAGCCGGGTGGCGGGTTCCGCGCGCAGCTCAAGGTCGCTTTCCCGGCCGCGGTGCCGGAGCTCTACATCGCCGAACATCAGTGGCACCTGGCCTGCGAGTTCGGCAACTGGATCGGTGCGTACCTGCGCTGACGTCGCGGGCACGTCGGGCCACCGTCGTCGCATCCGCGCCGTCGAGGGTGACCCCGGCGGTCAGCGCGCCGTGGCGACGTCGAGCGCGACCGTGATATCCGCTCCGGTGGCGGCCCGGACCTCGGCTTCGCTGACGCCGGGCGCGGTCTCGACCAGCACCAACCCGTCGGGGCCGACGTCCAGCACGGCCATCTCGGTGATGATGCGGTGCACGCAGCTCAGTCCGGTCAGCGGCAGCGTGCATCGCTCGACGATCTTGGGTTCGCCACCGCGGGACCGGTGCTCCATCATCACGATGACCCGTTTCGCGCCGTGGACCAGGTCCATCGCGCCACCCATGCCCTTGACCATCTTGCCCGGGATCATCCAGTTCGCCAGATCGCCGCGAGCGCTGACCTGCATCGCGCCGAGCACGGCGACATCGACGCAGCCGCCGCGGATCATCCCGAACGAGTGGGACGAGTCGAAGTACGAGGCGCCGGGCAGGACGGTGATCGTCTCCTTGCCCGCGTTGATCAGCTCGGGATCGACCTCGTCCTCGGTCGGATACGGGCCGACCCCGAGCACGCCGTTCTCCGAATGCAGGACGACCGTGACGTCGGCGGGCAGGTAGTTGGGCACCAGGGTCGGCATGCCGATGCCGAGGTTCACGTACTGGCCGTCGCGTAATTCGGCGGCCACCCGGGCCGCGAGTTCCTGGCGTGTCCACGTCATGGCCGTACCGTCCTGTTCTCGATGCCGACCTCGATCCGGCCGACGTGTACCACGCGCTGCACGTGGATGCCGGGGGTGTGCACCTCGTCGGGATCCAGCTCGCCGGGTTCCACCAGGTTCTCGACCTGGGCGATGGTGACGCGGCCTGCCGCGGCCGCCGGTGGATTGAAGTTGCGGGCGCTGCGCCGGTAGACGAGGTTGCCGTGGCGGTCGCCCTTCCATGCGTGGACCAGCGCGAAGTCGGTGACGATCGCGTGTTCGAGCACGTAGGGCACGCCGTCGAAGACCCGCGTCTCCTTCGCGGGACTGGCCAGCGCGATGCCGCCCGCGCCGTCGTAGCGCAGCGGCAGCCCGCCGTCGGCGACCTGGGTGCCGACGCCCGCGGGGGTGTAGAACGCCGGAATCCCGGCTCCACCCGCCCGCATCCGCTCGGCGAGAGTGCCCTGCGGCGTCAGCTCCACTTCGAGTTCCCCGGCCAGGAACTGGCGCGCGAACTCGGCGTTCGAGCCGACATAGGAGCTGGTGGTGCGCCGGATCCGGTGCGCCTCGAGCAGGACTCCCAGCCCGACGCCAGCGGTGCCGCAGTTGTTGCTGACGACCTCGAGATCGGTGGCGCCGTGGGCGAGGACGGCGTCGATCAAGACCTGGGGCACACCGACCAACCCGAATCCGCCGACCGCGAACGACGCGCCGTCGTGAATATCGGCGACGGCCTCCGCGGCCGTCGCAATGACTTTGTCCATCACAGGAGCGATGCTAGACCAGATGTTCGCTATGCGCACCTATGTTCGTATAGCGAACACTTGCGGCGAGCGGAGCGATGGACGTAGCGTGTTCGATATGCGGACATGCGTTCGCAATGTGAACATCCGTCCTTCGTGCATGCCGAGCCTGCGATCGGACCGTCGCGACGTAGCCTCGGGCCCGGCCCGATGCACCGACGACCGCCGCGGGGCGGACGCCATCGGGCCGACAGGGAGAAGGAGTTACGGCAGCCATGACAGAACCGTCGCCGGATCACGTGCAGTCCCTCGGGCGCGGCCTGGCCGTCATCCGGTCGTTCGACGCCGGGCACCCCCGCCGCACCCTCAGCGAGGTCGCCGCCGCCACCGAGCTGACCCGCGCCACCGCGCGGCGCTTCCTGCTCACCCTGGTCGAACTCGGCTACATGCGCACCGACGGAAACCAGTTCTGGCTCACGCCACGGGTGCTCGAGCTCGGCTACAGCTTCCTGTCCAGCCTGAGCCTGCCCGACCTGGCGGGCCCGCACCTCGAGGCGCTGGCCGAGAAGGTGCGCGAGTCCACCTCGGTGTCGATCCTGGACGGGGCCGACATCGTCTACGTCGCCCGTGTTCCGGTGAGCCGGATCATGACCGTCTCGATCAATATCGGTACCCGATTCCCCGCGTTCGCCACCTCGATGGGCCGGGTCCTGCTCGCCGATCTCGACGACGACGCGCTCGCCGACTACCTCGCGACCGTCGAGCTGACCGCCCTCACCGACGCGACCGTCACCACGCAGCGGCAGCTGCGCGCCGAGCTGGCGCAGGTGCGCGCCGACGGCTACTGCGTCGTCGATCAGGAGCTCGAACAGGGGCTGCGCTCGATGGCGGCGCCCATTCGCGATCAGCACGGGACCGTCGTCGCCGCGGTGAACATCTCGACCCAGGCCGCCCGCTACACCCTGGGCGAGGTCCGCGCCTCGCTCATCCCCGCCCTGCTCGAGACCAGCGCCGCGATCGAGCACGACCTGACCCAGATCCGATCCAACACCTGACCTCCACGAGGAAGATCCATGCCCGAAGCTGTTATCTGCGAACCCCTGCGCACCCCGGTCGGCCGATTCGGCGGTGTCTTCAAAGACATCGCCCCGCAGGAACTCGCCGCGACCGTGATCACCGAACTGATCGCGCGCACCGGACTCGCCGCCGAGACCGTCGACGACGTCATCCTCGGTCAGGCCTCACCCAACGGCGAGGCGCCGGCGATCGGTCGCGTCGCCGCGCTGGACGCGGGCCTCGGCATCGGCGTGCCCGGCATCCAGGTGGACCGGCGGTGCGGATCGGGTTTGCAGGCCGTGCTCCAGGCGTGCATGCAGGTGCAGTCCGGCGGCAGTGATCTCGTGCTGGCCGGCGGTGTGGAGTCCATGAGCCGCGCCGAGTTCTACGCTGACGACATCCGCTGGGGTATCCGCGGTGACGGCCCAGTGCTGCACGATCGGCTCGCCCGCGCGCGGATCACCGCGGGTGGCAAGAACTTCCGGGTCGACGGCGGCATGATCGAGACCGCGGAGAACCTGCGCGCCCAGTACTGCATCAGCCGTGCCGATCAGGACGCGCTCGCCGTGCAGTCGCACCAGCGCGCCGTCGCCGCGCAGCGCGCGGGCCGCTTCGCGGACGAGCTGGTGACTGTCGCCGTGCCGCAACGCAGGCGGGAACCGCTGTTGGTCGATGCCGATGAGCATCCGCGCGCCGACACCGACCTCGACTCGCTGGCCAGGCTGCGCCCGATCCGGGCGGCGGTCGATCCCGAATCCACCGTGACCGCGGGCAATTCCAGCGGTCAGAACGACGGTGCCGCGCTGTGCGTCGTGACGACACCGCAGCGCGCGCTGGCTCTCGGGCTGCGCCCGCTGGCGCGGCTCGCGTCGTGGGCGGTCGCCGGCGTGCCGCCCGCCACCATGGGCATCGGGCCGGTGCCCGCGACCGAGCAGGCACTCGCCCGGCTGGATCTCACGCTCGACGACCTGGCCGTGATCGAACTCAACGAGGCCTTCGCCGCGCAGACCCTCGCCGTGCTGCGGACCTGGAAGATCGAGCCCGACGACCCGCGCGTCAATCCCAACGGTTCGGGGATCTCCCTCGGTCATCCGGTCGGGGCGACCGGCGCCAGAATCCTGGCGACATTGCTGCGGGAACTGTCCCGCCGGGAAGGCCGATACGGGCTGGAGACCATGTGCATCGGCGGCGGCCAGGGGCTGGCCGCCGTCTTCGAACGCCTCTGACCGATCCGACGGCCGGTCGCGACTAGCTGTCGCGGCCGCGCCGGGGCCGTCGCGACGCGGCGGCGCCGAGCAGATCCAGCGCGTCGACGGCATTCGTCACGCGGACCGGTGCCTCGGGGTCGAGTTCGCCGAGCTGTGCGGCGACCCAGGCCCGGCTCGGCCCGGACTCGTGGCGGCCCGCGACGAACCACACGCCGCGCGCGGGCTCGTCGCCCTGGTTGACGTACATGTGCGGCCGGGTCGAGTCGAAGCACAGCGAGTCACCGGCGCCGATCGTGTACCTGTCGAAGTCGAGCAGCAGCGTCAACTCCCCGCTGAACAGGTAGGCGTACTCGGTTCCGGAGTGCCGCATCGGCATTCGGTCCACCGAGCTCGCGGCACCCGGTTCATAGGTGACCAGCAGTGCGTCCGTGTCCGCGTCCGGGTCGACGGCGAGTTTCTCCCACCGGACTCCGTTGGCCATCTCCAGGACCGGGTTGTCGGCGGCGCGCTGCACGACCTCGCTCCGGCCGGTGTGCACGGGCGAGCCGGTGGCGGGTTGGCCGGTGGGCGCGAGGCGGCCGTGCCGGATGCCCAGCAGGTCGTCGAGGGAGACCTCGAGGTGGTTGACGAGGGCGTACAGCGTGCTCACCGACGGCTGGGACTTGTTGTTCTCGATCTGGGACAGCTGGCTGGCCGAAATCCCCGCCGCGGCCGCCAGCCCGCGCAGGCTCAGCCCCCGATCCAGGCGCGCCTGTTTCAACGCCGGCCCGATCCTGTCCTGCATCAGCGCACCTCTGTCCACTCGCCGAAACAAATCAACTACCAGTGAACGCTACGTGTTCACTTTCTATGAACACTACCGACCGCTGCGGTGAACGGTGAGATCGTGCCGGTGGCGGGCGATTCCGGCAAGGTCGCCGGTAATCTTCGAGGTCGGCTCGCGTGCGCGGCGATCGGGCGGCCTGTTGCGTAGTGGTTGACATCACTCGCCAAGTGTTTAATGATACTGAACACATTCGCGGTGGCTTTCGCCCCGTTCCCCGTCACCGACGACGAAGGAGACCCGTGTCATTCCCGATTGCGCGACCACGGTCGATCTGTCCGCCACCACTGTCCGCGACCGCTCGCCGGATCGGCGCGACGAGTGCCACAGCGGGGGAGACACGGCCGTGCTGATCGGATTCGCCGGCCTGGGCCGCATGGGCAGGCCGATGGCCGCGCACCTGGCCGCGGCCGGGCACACCGTTCTCGCCTACGACCCGCAGGCCGGGCCGGAGCTCGCGCGGGTCACCCGCGCCGACACCGCCGCCGCGCTGGCCGGGACCGAGCTGTCGATCAGCATGCTGCCCGACGGCGACTCCACCCGCGCCCTGGTCGTCGACGACCTGCGCGCCGCCGCGCCCGGCCACCTGCACATCGTGATGGGCACCGTCGGCCCGGACGTCGTCCGCGAACTCGCCGCCCTGCCACGGGTCGCGGTGATCGACGCACCGGTCTCGGGCAGCGTGTCGATGGCCGAGACCGCCGCCATCACCACGATGGTCGGCGCCACCGCCGCACAGTTCGAGCGGGCGCGACCCGTGCTGGCCGCGATGACCTCGGCGCAGTTCCACGCCGGTCCGGTCGGCGCGGGATCGACGGCCAAGCTCGCGGTCAACGCGGTCCTGGCCGGACTGAGTCAGGCTGTCGCGGAAGGGGTTCTGCTCGCCGAAGCCGGTGAGCTCGACCCGGCCACGTTCTACGACATCCTGCGCAACAGCGCGGCCGGGGCGCCCTACGTCGGCTACAAGCAGCAGGCCTTCCTCGCACCGGCATCGACTCCGGTCGCCGCACCGGTCGCGCTCATCCGCAAGGACCTCGGCCTGGCGCTGGCGCTGGCCCACCGCCGACAGCTGACGCTGCCCGGCGCCGAGGCCGCCATGGCCGTCCTCGACGACGCCGTCGCGGGCGGGCTGGCCCAGGCGGACATGGCCGAGGTCCTCACCGCGCTGCGGCGCAACCAGGTGGTGCCGCGCGAAATCCTTTCCACCCCACCGCAGACAGGAGCACGCTCATGACCGGCGACACCCTCGCCACCGTCGAGATCGAATCGACGATCCGCTCGCTCGAAGACGCCCGCTACGCCGCCGTGGTGGCCGGTGACATCGACGGCTTCGCCGCCCTCGCCCATCCCGGCCTGCTCTACACCCACTCCAACGCCGAGGTCGACACGCTCGACAGCTACCTGGCCAAACTCCGTGCGGGACACTACGTCTACCACCGCATCGACCATCCGGTCGACCGGATCGTCGTGGTCGGTGACACCGTCGTGGTCGCCGGGGAGATGCGCGCCGACATCACCGCGGGCGGAGTGCGCAAGCAACTGGCCAATCGGTCGGTCGCGGTGTGGGTGCGCGAGGGCGAGCGGTGGCTGCTGCTGACCTACTGGCCGACCGTCATCCCGGGGGAGATCCGCTGATGGCCTTCACCTATGACGGCCTGCCCGGCCGGGTCGTGTTCGGCGCGGGCGTGGCCCGCACCCGGTTGCTCGGTGAACTCGATCTGCTGGGCGCCGACCGCATCCTGCTCATCGCCTCCGGTGCGGAAGCCGAGATCGCCACCGCGCTGTGCGCGCCGTTCGCCGACCGCGTGGCGGCCACCTTCACCGAGGTCCGTCCGCATGTTCCGGTGGAGGTCGCCGAACTCGCCAGGAAGGCGGCCGCCGAAGCCGACGTGGATCTGGTGCTGTCGGTGGGCGGCGGTTCCACCACGGGCACGGCCAAAGCCGTCGCGCTGACGACCGGGCTGCCGGTGCTCGCCGTCCCGACGACCTATGCCGGTTCCGAGGTGACGCCGGTGTGGGGGATGACCGAGCGTGGCCGCAAGACCACCGGCATCGAGCGCCGGGTGCTGCCGCGCACCGTGATCTACGACCCGGAGCTGACACTCACCCTGCCCGTCGACCTTTCGGTCGCCAGCGGGCTGAACGCCATGGCGCACTGCGTCGAAGCGTTCTGGGCGCCCCGGCGCAGCCCGATCTCCAGCGCGGTCGCCGAGGACGGCATCCGTCACCTGATCGCCGGACTCACCACGATCGGTGCCGCCCCGACCGGGCTGGCCGCTCGCGGTGAGCTCCTGCTCGGCGCCTATCTCGCCGGATCGGCGTTCGCCGTGGCCGGTTCGGGCCTGCACCACAAGATCTGCCATGTGCTGGGCGGCGCGTTCGATCTGCCGCACGCGCAGACGCACGCGATCGTCCTCCCGTATGTGCTGGCCTACAACGCTCCCGGAGCGGGCGAGGCCGTCGACCGGATCGGCCGGGCCCTCGGCCGCACCGATGTCGTCACGGCACTGCGCGACCTCGGCGCCGACCTCGGTGTGCCCGCGGGACTGCGCGCCCTCGGCCTGGACGAAGCCGACCTCGAGCTGGTGATCGAGGACATCCTGGCGATCGCCCCCGCCGACAACCCGACGCCGGTCACCTCCGACGGAGTGCACGCGATCCTGTCCGGGGCGTGGGCCGGATCCGACCCGGCCGAGCTCGCGTCATGAGCGGCGACCAGGTCGTCGCCACCGATCGGGAGGGTGCCGTCACCGCGGAGGTACTGGCCAGCTTCGACGCCACCCCCGATCCCCGGCTGCGCGACGTACTGCACAGCCTCGTGCGCCACCTGCACTCCTTCGCCCGCGAGATCCGGCTGACCGAGTCCGAGTGGACTACCGCGATCGAATTCCTCACCCGGGCAGGTCATCTCACCGACGATCGGCGCCAGGAGTTCATCCTGCTGTCCGACGTGCTCGGCCTGTCCATGCTCACCGTCGCCATCAACGAAGCCGCCGCGCCCGGCGCCACCGAATCGACGGTGTTCGGCCCGTTCTTCGTCGACGACGCCCCCGAGGTACCGCTCGGCGGTGACATCGCCCGTGGCGCGGCGGGTCTCGCCTGCTACGTCTCGGGGACGGTGCGCTCGGTCGGCGGTGAGCCGATCGTTGGCGCGCGGATCGAGGTGTGGGAGGCCGATGCCGACGGCTTCTACGACGTCCAATACCCCGACGGCCGCTCGGCCGGACGTGGCCGGTTGCGGTCGGGCGCGGACGGCGAGTACCGGTTCTGGTCGGTGCTGCCCGCGCCCTACCCGATTCCGCACGACGGTCCGGTCGGCGATCTGCTGGCGGCCACCGCCCGCGGACCGATGCGGCCCGCGCATCTGCACTTCATGGTCACCGCACCGGGTTTCCGGTCGCTGATCACCCACATCTTCGTCGCCGGTGACCCCTACCTGGACTGCGACGCGGTGTTCGGCGTGAAGGAGAACCTGATCGTCGACGCCGTGCATCACCCCGACACCCCCGCCCCCGACGGTTCCCATCCGCAGGGCGGCTGGACGAGCATCACCTTCGACCTGGTGCTCGCCCCACACGACGGCCGATAGCGCCTCGTCACACCTGTCCGGACCCGTCGCGGTCCGGATCGAACGGTTCCGCCGCGCGGCGCCGGAACCCCTCAGCAGCGAGCACCTGCTCCCTGCGATTCGAAGATCACCGCTGCCCGGGCACGACCCCAGCAGCTCACACTGGAGGTACAACGATGCGACGTACACGTTGGATCGTGCTCGGCGGGTGTTTCCTCGCCTACCTGTTCGACGCCCTGGAGATCGTCCTGCTCTCCATGGCGCTACCATCCATCCGCAAGGACCTGGGCATCACCATCACCCAGGGCGGCCTGCTCGCCACCGCGACCCTGATCGGCATCGGTGTCAGCAGCGTCCTCGGCGGCTATGTGGCCGACAACTTCGGGCGCAAGAAGGCGCTGCTGGCGGCGCTGAGCATCTTCGGTGTCTTCACCGCCGCGATCTACGCCGTCCCGAACTACGAGGTGTTCCTGCTGCTGCGGTTCCTCGCCGGGATCGGGCTCGGCGCGGTGTGGAGCGTGGTCTCGGCCTATGTGGTCGAGACCTGGCCCGAGCGGCATCGAGGTCGCGCCGCGGCCTTCGTGATCAGCGCCTTCCCCGCGGGCGGTGCGATGGCCGCGACGATCTCGGGCTGGTTCCTGCCGGACTGGCGGTTGATGTTCCTCGTCTCGGGATGCGCGGTCGTCCTCCCGATCGCCGTCGTCGCGATCTTCTTCCAGGAGTCCGCCACCTGGGCGGCGCAGAAGGCCGGCAACGCCGACGACGTCGTCTCGGTGCGTGATGTGCTCGGCTCCTCGCTGCGCCGCCGCACCCTGCTCGGCACCCTCATGGCGGCCCTGGCGCTGTTCGGCTACTGGGGCGCGATGACCTGGTTGCCCACCTACCTGACCACCGAGCGCGGGTTGCCGTCGACCTCGGTCGCCCTGTTCGTCACCATGCTGAATCTGGGAATGTTCGCCGGCTACAACGGTTTCGGCTACCTCGCCGACCACATCGGCAGGCACCGCACGATCATCATCACCCTGCTCGGCGTCACGCTGACGCTGCCGATCTACGCGCTCACCACCCAGGAGACCGCCCTGCTGTGGATGGGGCCGCTGTTCGGCGCGTTCACCGCCTTCTTCGGCCTGTTCGGCTCCTACCTCGGTGAACTGTTCCCGACCAGAGCCCGTGCCACCGGCGCCGGCTTCTGTTTCAACGTCGGCCGCGGTATCTCCGCGCTGGCGCCCTTCGCCCTGGCCGGCCTGGCCACCGGCATCGGCTTCCAGGGCGGGCTGATCGTGTGCGCCGGCTTCTTCGGCCTCGCGGCGCTGGTGGCCCTGCTGCTGCCGCGCACCGGGACCGTCACCGACGAGGTCGTCGCCCCGCCGATCACCGATCCCCGCGACGACGCACCCGCCACGGTGTGACACCGCGTGATCCGGGCCGGTCGACCGGCCCGGATCACGCCTCCGATCCACGCTCTCGACCAGAAGGACACGCTGTGCCATCGACCATGCGAGCCGCCGTCTACTACGGCCCCCGCGACATCCGGCTCGAGGAAGTCGGCATCCCCGTCCCGGGCGAGGGGGAGGCCCTCGTCCGAGTACTGCGGTCGGGGATCTGCGGGACCGACGCCGCCGAGTGGACCGCCGGGCCGAAAACCTTTCCCGTGCAGCGCCGTCACCCGCACAGCGGTCACCTCGGGCCGCTGATTCCCGGCCACGAGTTCGTCGGCGAGATCGTCGACGCGGACCCGCGATCCGAACTGCCCGCGGGCACCCTGGTCGCCAGCGGTGCCGGGGTGTGGTGTGGCGACTGCGGCCGATGCCGTGAAGGCCGCACCAATCAGTGCGCGCGGTACCGCACGCTCGGTCTCAATGTCCACGGTGGCATGGCCGAATACGTCGCGGTGCCGTCGAAGACGCTGCGGCCGTTGCCCGCGGGGCTGCCGCTCGACCACGCCGGGCTCGCCCAGCCGCTGGCCGTCGGCATCCACGCGGCCCGCCGGGCCGGTGCGCGCGACGGTGACCGGGTCGTCGTGATCGGCGCGGGCGCGATCGGTTCGTTCGTCCTCGCGGGTCTGCGGGACCTCGGTGACGTCGACATCACCGTCGTCGACTTTCCCGGCCACCGCCTCGACCGGGCGATGCGGCTGGGCGCCGACCGCACGCTCACCCCGTCACCGACCCTCGGCAGCGATGTCGTCGACGCGCTCGGCGGGCGCAAGCCCGATGTCGTCATCGAGGCCAGTGGCGCGCCGGGTCAGCTGGCGGCGGCGCTGGACATGGTCGTCGACGGCGGGCGCGTCCAAGCCGTCGGCATCCCCAAGGAGCACCCCGCCCTCGACCTGCACTCGATGATCTTCCGGGAGATCACGCTCGACACGACGCTGGCGCACGTCTGCGAGACCGATCTGCCCGCCGCGCTGCGCATCCTGGCCGAGCGTCCGGTGCTCGGCACCGAATTCGCCGAAGCCCCGGTGGGACTCGCGCAGCTCGCCGCCGCGCTCGACCGGCTGGCCACCGGCCGGGTGGAGGGCAAGATCCTCATCGATCCCGGAGTTTGACCGCGACCCCCGCCCCGTTCGTCACGACAGGGTGGTGAACGGGGCGGCCGCGATGATCCAGTTGCTGAACTCGCAGGCCAGGTGCCACTCGTGCTGGGTGATCAGCCTGCCGGGCACGGTGCCGGGGAACTGCACGGTCAGCTTCGCGCCGAGGACACCGTCACGGTCGCGGAATTGGTGGCGGACGCCACCGATGGCCAGGCCGTCGTCGAGCAGGGCGACACCGGCGATCTGCACGGGGTACTCGGGGTCGACCGGGATCGTGAGCGAGTCGGTCCGGTGGTAGTCGACCACGAAGCGGGAGGCGGCGGGGGAACCACCGGTGGTCTCGACGACCTCCTGGTTGCCGTTGTCGAGCCTGCGCAGCAGGTAGTGGTCCGGGTGCGCGTCGACCATGGCGGTCTCGGCGTTGTCGGCGACGAGGTTGTCGAACCAGGTGGCGAACCGCGTGGCGGACAGGCCGGGGACTTCGAGCCGCACCACCGAGTGCTTGGTCCGGCCCCGGCTCGCCGCGACGCCGACGCGCGCCATGCGTTCGGACAACGCGAGTTCGTGCCGGACCATCGCGTAGACGCCCGCGTGGCCGAGTCTGGTCTTCATGGTGGTGAGGGCCGCGCGGCGGGCGTCGAGCGGGCTCGCGAGCACTTCGTCGAGGGTCTGCTCCGGCAGCACCTCGGCGAACCCGTAGCGGCCGAGGCGTGCGGCGAACTTCTTCAGGACCGCGTCGGCTCGGCGCGACTCCCATGCCCTGACCTGGTCGCGGGACACCTGCTGCTTTCCCAGGATCGCGTGGATCTGGAGGGGATCGGCCATGGTGCTGCTGCCTCTCTTCGCTGCGGCTCAACTCTCCGGCGTGGGTACCTACCTAATTAAAGCTATCAGAACTTGCATTAACACGATCATGCCGGTCGTGTGGTCACCGACGGGCGGTCGAGTCCTCGCCGTCGGCCGGATCGGCCACGGCCGCGTCGCGGCGTCGGATGGCGTCCAGGCTGAACTGAGCCCAGCGGATGTTCTCCTGCTCGAAGGCGATGCCGCGCAACAGGGTCAGGTAGGGGCCGATGTGGGCCGATTCGCTGAGGTAGGCCTGCTCGCTGCGGCCTGCGAGCAGGCGGGTCCGCGAGCGTTCGTAGCGGGCGAGCTTCGCCTCCGCCCAGCCGATGCGCTCGATCAGGACCGCGGCCACGGCGGGGGCGTCGCCGGAGTCCATGCCCTGCACCTTGACCAGCATCTCGTCGCGGATGACGGTGGGTTTGGTCGAGTCGGCGATGAAGGCGCGCAGGGCCTCCCGGCCGGATTCGGTGATCGAATGCAGCCGCTTGTTCGGGCGCTTCTCCTGCTCGACCACCCGTGCCTCGATGAGGCCGTCGGCCGTCATCCGCTCGAGCTCCTTGTACAGCTGCTGGGGGGTCGCCATCCAGTAGTTCGCGACCGCCGCGTCGAAGAGCTTGGCCAGGTCGTAGCCGGACGCCTCGCCTTCCATCAGCGTGGCCAGTACCGCATGTCGTAACGCCATCGGCTGATCCTACAGGATTGAACTATTCAATTCCGGCACTGACGAGGCGACTCTGGACAGCGATGTCGACGCGGGATAGCCTCGATCAGATCTATTCAATTATTTGCTTAGGAGGCACGGGTGCATCAACGATTTCGGGCCGCGGTCGAGGCGAGGAATCTCGACAACGTGGAGGAGTTGCTGGCCGACGAGGTGGTGTTCACCAGCCCGGTGGCGTTCGCCCCGTACCCCGGCAAGGCGGTGACGGCGGCGATCCTGCGCGGGGTGCTGCGCGTGTTCGAGGACTTCCGCTACGTGCGCGAGATCGGCGACCCGGCGAGCCGTGACCACGCGCTGGTGTTCGAGGCCACCGTGAACGGCTTGCAGCTGACGGGCTGCGACTTCCTGCACTTCGACGCCGACGGCAGGATCGACGAGTTCGCGGTGATGGTGCGACCGCTCTCGGCGGCCCAGGCGCTGGCCGCCCGGATGGCCGAGCAATACCCGCGCATCCAGGAGGAAGCCCGCGCGGCGATCGAGAGCCAGGCTTCGGCGTGAGCGATCCGTCGTTCGCCCGCTACGTCGCGCTGGGGGACAGTCAGTCCGAAGGGGTCGGCGACGGCACCGACGACACCGGGCTGATCGGCCTCGCCGACCGGCTCGCGGTGGCGATGGCGCGGTCGAATCCCGACGTGCTGTACGCGAATCTGGCGGTGCGCGGGAAGCTCGCGAGTCAGGTGCGCCACGAGCAGCTCGATGCCGCGTTGGCGCTGCGCCCCGATGTCGCCACGGTGATCGCCGGTGTGAACGACCTGCTCCGCCCGGATTTCGACGCCAGTGTGGTGGGCGGCCACCTCGACGCGATGTTCGCGGCGCTGATCGCGCAGGGCGCGGTGGTGGCGACGGTGACCGTCCCCGACATCACCCGGATCAACCCCGTGACCAGGCCCCTCGGCGGCCGCGTCGCCGCGCTCAACGAGGAGATCCGCGCCGTCGCGCGACGACACGGCGTCCTCGTGGCGGAAACCGCCGCCCACCCGGTGTGCACCGATCCGCGCATGTGGTCGTGGGATCGCCTGCACGCCAGTGCACTCGGACACCAGCGCATCGCGGACGCGCTGGCCGAAGTACTGGATCTGCCGGGATCCGGCAGCGCCTGGACCGAGCCGTTGTCGCCCGACCCGGCTCAGCGGGGTGTGGTGGCCGCCGTCGCCACTGAAATCAACTGGGTGACAGGATTTCTCGCGCCGTGGGTGCTACGGCGCCTCACCGGCAAGTCGTCCGGCGACGGCCGGGTGGCCAAGCGGCCGACTCTGGCTCCGGTCGAGGTGCGGCCCGGCGCCGTCACGCTGGATTCGCCCGCGTAGGTCGCGGCCTCCCCGCATCGGGGGCGCCGGGCGCGTCACCACCATCGGGGACGCGCCCGGCACGGCGGGCTCGGACGGTCGCAAGGCGCTCCGATCAGCCGCAGCAGCCGGCGCCGGACGCCACGGCCTTCTCCTTGGCCTGGCTGCCGCAGCACGCGCCTTCGGCCTCGGCTTCGGCGGCGGTGCCGCAGCACACCTCGACCGCTGCGGCGTCGGTGAGTTCGGGTGCGGTGCCGAAGGTTTCGCTGTCGGCCAGCACGGTGTAGACCTCCCATCGCTCGGCGCCCGGACCGGTCACCCACACCTTGTCCTGGGTGGCGAAGCAACACGTGGTCGCGATCTGCTCCTCGGTGAACAGGCCTGCTTCCGAGAGCCGGGCGATCTCGCCGTGCACCTGCTCGGAGGTTTCGACCTCGACGCCGAGGTGGTTGATGGACCCGCCCTGTCCGGCGTTCTCGATCAGCACCAGCTTGAGCGGGGGATCGGCGACGGCGAAGTTGGCGTAGCCGGGCTTGCGCTTGGCCGGTTCGGTGTCGAACAGGGTCGAGTAGAACCGTACGGCGGTGTCGAGGTCGTCGACATTGAGGGCGAGCTGGATGCGAGACATGATCGAACCTCCACTTGTGTGACATATATCGAAGAACTTCTGATGCCGAGTCTGCTCACCTTTTCGACATATGTCAATACCGCGGGTAGTCTCGATGTCATGCCCAAGGCGCTACCCGTGATCGACATGTCCGCCCCGGTCTGCTGCGCCCCCGTCGCGGCGGGACCGGTCGACGACGCCGCCGCGCTCGAAGTGGCGTTGCGGCTCAAGGCGATCGCCGACCCGGTCCGGGTCAAGCTGCTGTCGCTGCTGCTCACCGCCCCGCGGGGGGAACGCAACGGCGGCGACCTGGCCGCCGAGGTCGGCCTGGGCGAGTCCACGGTCTCCCATCACCTCGGCCAGCTCCGCAAGGCCGGGCTGGTGGAATCCGAACGGCGTGGGATGAACACCTTCCACCGCGCCCGCCGCGACGCCCTTTCCGCGCTCTGCGTGGTCCTCGACCCCAACTGCTGCACCTGATCAGGCGCCGCCCGAGTGCGGCTCGAGGCCGGGTTCAGGCGGTGAGCAGCGCTATCAGGGGGAGCGGCGTCAGGACCACGAGCAGGATCGTCACGGTCTTCGCCAAGCGTGCCCGGTCCGGGCCCGGCGCGACGAGAAACGGCGCGACTACCGCGACCACGGCGGCGGCGGGGAAGACGAGCACGGTGCCGGCGATGAGTTCGTAGCCGTGGGGATCGGCCAGCGGATCGGTCGACAGCCGCGAGCGCAGTGCGACGTACACGCACCGCAGCAAGATCAGGCCCGCTACGGCAACGATGACACCGGCCGCGGCCGCGATCGGAAGCCGCCATCGCGTGCTCGGTGCGCGTCTCGGTCCCATCGTTTCCTCCCCGCTTCGACGGGCGTGTTCGAACCCGCGCGCTGCTGCCGGTCCGGGGTACTCGCACCGATAGTGCTCTGCTACAGCATCTTCCGGTAGTACACGACGCGTTCGCGTTCGGTGAAGCCGAGGGCGGCGTGCATCTGCTGCCCCGTGGCATTGCCCAGCAGGGCGTCGGAACCGAATTCGGTGCAGCCCTGGTCTCGACCCCAGGTCTCCAGCGCCTCGCACAGAGCGCGGGCTACTCCGCCGCGCCGGTGCGCGGGAACGACGTAGAGCCCTTCGAGGAAGGCGACCGGTGAGGTCTCACAGCCGTTGACGTAGTCGTGGCGCAGAGTGACCTCGCCGAAGCCGACGGCCGTGCCGTGCTCGTCGCGGGCCAGAAACGCGGCGGCGGTGCGGGAGCCGTCGTAGTGTTCGCCGGCATCGGCACGGTGCTCGTCGACGGAACTGTCGGGCCACAGGCGCGCTCGCAGGGCCGCCAGCTCGTCCAGATCGTCCGCCCCGCAGGGGTGTATCCGCATATCCGCACAGTATGGCTAGCATGGCGGCCATGATCGAATCTGCCCGATTTGTCTCATTTATCAGGAGTTGGTGTCGGTGAACACGCGCACGGTCTCCCGCCGCACCAGGATTCTGACCACGCTGGCCACGGTGCTCGTCATCGTGGTCGGCGCCGTGGTGCTGGCCGCGGCCCGCACGGACGACCGCGCTCCGGTGCCAGGAGCCGCCGCGACCGATCAACCCGCGATGGCGGTCCGGCCGGACAGTCATCGGCTGTCGGACCCCGCCGGGGCGCGGGTGACGCTGGTGGAGTTCCTGGACTTCGAGTGCGAGGCCTGCGGGGCGATGTATCCGGCCATGGAACGGCTACGCGCCGAGTACGGCGACCGCGTCAGCTTCGTTGTGCGCTATTTCCCCATTCCGGCGCACGTCAACTCGGGGCGCGCGGCGCGTGCCGCCGAGGCGGCGGCGCGGCAGGGCCGGTTCGAGCGGATGTACCAACGCCTGTTCGAAACGCAGGCCGACTGGGGTGAGAAGCGCGTGGCCCAGGACGCCGTGTTCCGGAACCTGGCCGCCGAAATCGGCTTGGACATGGCAGCTTTCGATTCCGCCTACACCGACCCCGCGACGGCGGCGCGCGTGCAGGCGGACTTCGATGAGGGGCGGACGCTGGGCGTGGCTGGCACCCCCAGCTTCTTCCTCAACGGCGAGAAGATCACGGTCAGCGGTTCACGCGACCTGGCCGCCGCTCTGGACGCGGCGCTGCGATGACGGTCGCCAAGTCGGTCTGATCGGGCGGCACACCGGCCGAATCCGCGTGCGCATCGGCCGGCGCGGCGACCGGGTCTTCGTGGTCGGGAGGTGACGCGATGGCGGCGCGTCGGCGGGCGCGGAGGTAGAGCCAGTGCAGCACCGCCAGGCCCACCAGACCGGCGGCGGCCGTCGCGGCGCCGATCTTCCAGCCCGGTGGGCGCCACGTCAGTTCGAGAACCGCGTTGTCGGTGCCCGCGGGAATGTCGACCGCGGTGATCGATTTCGCGACGGTCGTGATCGGGACGGGCTTTCCGTCGAGCGTGGCCCGGTAGCCGGGCCAGGCCAGGCGGGCGAACACGATCCGGCCGCCGTCGGCGGAGCTGACCCGCAGCGTGCTCGACATGTCGGCTTCGGTGAGCGAGGTCGCCGACACTCCGCGCAGGGCGGAGACCCGGCCGTTGGCTGTCGACACCGCGCCACCGTCGCGTTCCAGCACCCAGATGTAGCGCTCGTGATCCGGGTAGCGGACGAAATGCCATCCGGTGGGAGCGGGTTGGTTGCCCGCCTCGGGGAACAGCGCCTTCTGCAGCACCACCCGATCCAGCAGCATCAGATCGACCAGGGTCCGCCCGGTCGTCGACTCGGGGGCGAACATGCGGCGATAGGCATCGGGGCACACGCTCGAATCCCAGCGCATGCACAGCAGTTCACCGAAATAGAAATGGCCGGTCGGGGTGTAGCCGTTCACGTAGTCGAGCTCGAGCGACTTGGCGTAGTTGCCGAACACCAGGGACCCGTACGCGCCGTCGAGGCTCTTGTCACCGGGCTGCAGCAGCGCGCGATCGGCGAGCTGGATCGTGGACCCGGGCAGGTCGGGGAAGGCCGCCTTGGCCTCGGCACGGCTGGTCGGCAGGTTGTAGGACATGATGTTGGGTAGGGCGTGACCCACCTGATAGAAGGCGATCGGGAACATCACCGCGATGGTCGCCGCGCACGCGGCCGCGGTGTTGCGGTGCCGGGCGAGCCAGAAGACGCCCGCGCCCGCCGCGGCGACGAACCCCGCGGCCACACCGTGGCTGATCCAGTCGGCGGGATCGGCGGAGGCGGTGCGAATCCACAGCAGGCCGATCAGCACGCCGGCGGCGATGCCGCGCGCCCGCGCGTTGGCGGTGGTGCCGAAGCGTCCCACCAGCACGCAGACCAGGACGAGCAGACCGATCGCGAGCATCGGCAGCACCCGCGCGGGCCACCGGAGCGGGCCGATGGTGCCCGGGCCCGCCGTCCACATCAGCATCATGATCGTGAACAGGGCCACGGTGGTGAGTTCGCGCCAGTGGCGGCGGGCGCGGTCCCAGTCGACGAACGCCAGGATCGGGATGAGGAACCACGCGACGTAGGTGACCGGGAACGGCTGGATATAGCCCCACCAGGTGGTGAACGCCGGCGACACCGTCGGCAGACTCGCGTTGAGGGATTCCGACCACGGCACCGCGAGGAAATTGTCGTTGTTGATCTGCGCCGTACCGCGCCAGGTGACTTTCGCCGAGAGCATCGACGGGAGGAAGGTGAGCAGCCCGGCCAGGCCCGCGCACGCCGACACGGCCGTCAGCCGCAGGACCGATCGCCAGTCGCCCCGGGAGACCAGTTCGCCGACGGCGATCGCGAACAGCATCAGCACGGCCTCGACCGCGGGGAAGATGTATTGCGTCGAGATCGTCAGGTACAGGAAGACGAAGACGGGGATCGGTCCGCCGTCACCGCGGGTGTAGCGCACGGCCGAGGCCCAGGCCAGCAGCATCCAGGCGGTTCCGGTCAGCGCCGTCATCCAGCTGGCCTGGTCGAAGAAGAGGAAGAACCCGGACAGCGGGAACGCGACACCGGCGACGGCGCTCCACGCGGGAGCCGCTCGATAGACCAGGCAGATCCGGTAGACGCCGAGCGCGCACAGAATCGAGAACACCAGCTTGACGACCGTGGCGTAGAGGGCCATGTTGTCCACCGACGGCGCGATGACGTCGATCAGCAGCTGCACCGGGTTGAACAGGCCGGCGTCGTCCATGGTGTTGTTGCCCGACATCCACTGGTTGGGCCACAGCGCGGGAAAATCGCCCGCGCGCAGCGAGCGCCCGAGCCCGACCCACAAGCCGGTGTACTGGGATTCGGTGTCGTCGAGGTAGTAGTGGCGCGGGTCGGCCAGCAGCACCGCCAGATAGCCGACGATCGTGCCGACAACGGTGACGATGCCCCAGCGAATCCTCCCGGATCGGGAGAACGGTTCTCCGGCTACGTGTTCGCGGGATTCGGAGCCAGTGGGGTCAGCCGCCGTGATCGGTACAGCTCTGTCGGTCACGCAGCAGACCCTACAGCGACGGGCGGCACTCGGCAGGGGATGCGATCGCGGTGCCCGCGGTGGTCAGGACGCCGAGGTGACATGGGCCCGCGGGTCCGGTGTGAGCACATACAGCTGCTCGCGGCCGCCGGCGATGAGGCTGGTCGACGCGATGCGGTCGGCATAGCGCGCGAGTGCCCGGTCGAGGGTGTCGCGGGTGAATCGGTGCGCCTGAGCGCCCTCGCCCGCGTCGGTGAACCGGCCCGACAATCGCGCGAGGGTGCGGTTGGAGCTGGTGGTGAGATTGCGGATCGGTTCGGCGATGATCACCTGCTCGCGGGCGGCCTCGAGCATGCGCCGGACGACCGGGTCGGGCTCGGGCAGGAAGTGGTACAGGCTGGCCTGCATGACGACGTAGTCGGCGCGGGGCAGCGCGGTGTCCTCCCTGAGGTTCCAGACGAGGCCGTCCCCGCCCGCGGCGACCACCCGGGCGACGAAGCGTTCGTTGATGTCGAAACCCTTGTAGCGGACCGACTTTCCGCGCAGGTAGCGGGTGTAGAGGGTGGCCGGGCCGCAGCACAGGTCGAGGACCTCGGCTCCGTCGGGGATCAACGCGGCGATCGCTTCGAATCGGGCTCCGTAGTGGCGGCCGTAGAGCCCGCGCATGAGGAGGTTGTAGACAGAGGTGTGCCGATAGATGACGCTGGTGGTGCTCACAGATTTTCCTGCTCGGGGTGACTGCGTGAATGCGCTGCCGACGGCGGGCGCGAACGGTGTCTGGTCGTGGCGTCGACCCGACGGTGTGCGGCTACTGGTGGTCGCGTCGAGTGGACGGTGACGTGGTGGAAACGGTCGGCCGGGGCGTGAGTCTCATCGGTGCGGCGCTTCGTCGCGCCGCAGCCGGATCGGTTGCGCACCACGATATTGCGAGCCGTGGGCGGCGGCAACGCGAACGCTCGATTGTCCTCGGCTTGTCGACTCCGGTTCATCCGGTGCCCGTCGTGTCGGACCGGATCCGAGGGACCGGGGGTCGGGCGTTCCGCAAGTGCTCCGAATATGCTGCCTATCGTGTCGAATCTGCGGATCAGTGAAGTAGCGGCCTTGATGGGTGTCAGTGACGACACCGTGCGCCGGTATATCGACCAGGGGCGGCTCACCGCGATCCAGCTCGACAGCGGGCGCAAGGGTGTCGAGGGTCGTGAGCTGGCGGAATTCCTGCAGCACAATGCGGAGGCGCCGGAGCCGGGGATCACGGTCGCGTCCTCGGCGCGCAATCGCCTGCGCGGGATCGTCACGCGGATCGTGAAGGACACCGTGATGGCGCAGGTCGAGATGCAGGCCGGGCCGTTTCAGCTGGTGTCGCTGATGAGCCGCGATTCGGTCGACGAGCTCGGGCTCGAGGTCGGCAGTATCGCGGTGGCCTCGGTCAAGTCGACGCATGTCGTCGTCGAAGTCCCGGAAAGCTGACGAGGTCGATCGTGCGGGCCGGATCATGACCCGGGTCGCCCGGCGGCGGGCCGTGCGCGGCAGACGGCCGCTGATCCTGCTGGTGCCCGCCGTGTGCGGGCTGGTCTTTCTGACCCTGCCGCTGCTCGGCATGCTGCTGCGGACGCCGTGGCGGACCCTGCCGGAGCGGTTGAGCAGTCCCGAGGTCTGGCAGGCGCTGCGGCTGTCGCTGATCTGCGCCACCTCGGCGACCCTGGTGTGCCTGGTGCTCGGCATCCCGCTGGCGTGGCTGCTCGCGCGCGGCGAGGTGCCCGGTCAGCGGTTCGTCCGTGCGCTGGTCACGGTGCCGCTCGTGCTGCCGCCGGTCGTCGGCGGTGTGGCGCTGCTGCTGGTGCTGGGGCGCCGCGGTCTGGTCGGCCGATACCTCTACGAATGGTTCGGTTTCTCGCTGCCGTTCACCACCGCCGGCGTGATCGTGGCCGAGGCGTTCGTCGCGATGCCGTTCCTGGTGATCGCGGTGGAGGGTGCGCTGCGCGGCGCCGATCCGCGCTACGAGGAGGCCGCCGCCACCCTCGGCGCGTCGCGGTGGCTGACCTTCCGCCGGGTCACCCTGCCCTCGGTGCTGCCCGGCGTCGTCGCGGGCGCGGTGCTGTGCTGGGCGCGGGCGCTCGGCGAGTTCGGCGCGACCATCACCTTCGCGGGCAGCTATCCCGGCACGACCACCACCATGCCGCTGGCCGTCTACCTGGCCTTGGAGACCGATCCCGAGGACGCGATCGTGCTCAGCGTCGTGCTGCTCGCGGTGTCGGTGGCGGTGCTGGTGGCGCTGCGGGACCGGTGGACGCGGGGGGCCCTGTGACCCTCACCGCCGACATCCGCGTTACCCGCGCGTCGTTCGAACTCGACATCGCGATCGAGGTCGCCCCGGGCGAGGTCGTCGCCCTGCTGGGACCCAACGGCGCGGGCAAGACCACCGCCCTGCGGGCCCTGGCCGGGCTCACCCCGCTCACCGGCGGGCGGATCGTCCTCGACGACCACGTCTGGGACGCGCCGCCGGACCGGTTCGTCCCGGCGGAACGACGCGAGGTCGGCGTCGTGTTCCAGGACTATCTGCTGTTCGCGCACATGAGCGCCCAGGACAACGTCGCCTTCGGCCCGCGCGCTCGCGGACAGCATCGCACCACCGCCCGGGCCGCGGCCGGCGCCTGGCTCGCACGCGTCGGCCTCGGCGAGCACCTGCACGCGAAACCCCGGGCGCTGTCGGGCGGTCAGGCCCAGCGCGTCGCGCTCGCGCGGGCCCTGGTGACCGACCCGGCCCTGCTGCTGCTCGACGAACCGCTGGCCGCGCTCGACGCGGGCACCCGGTTGCAGGTTCGCGCCGAACTGGCCCATCACCTCGGCGACTACCCCGGCCACACCGTGCTGGTCACCCACGACCCCTTCGACGCGATGGTCCTGGCCGACCGGCTGATCATCATCGAGAACGGCGCCATCGTCCAGGAGGGTGCGCCGAGCGAGGTCGCCCGCCGCCCCCGCACCGACTACGTCGCCGACCTGGTCGGCCTCAACCTCTACCGGGGCACGGCCGAGGGCACCACCGTCGACCTCGGCGGCGGCGCGGCCTTCACCATCGCCGAACCCGCGCACGGCCCGGTCCACGCGTCGTTCGCGCCCACCGCGGTCAGCCTCTATCCCGAACGCCCCAGCGGCAGCCCGCGCAACACCTGGCAGGTCACCGTCACCGGCCTCGAACAGCACGCGCACACCACCCGCGTCCGCCTCGACGGCGCCCCGCCGGTCCTGGCCGAGATCACCCCCGCCACCGTCGCCGACCTGCGCCTGCACAGCGGAGCACGGCTGTGGGCCTCGGTGAAAGCGACTGAGATCCACACCTATCCCGCGTGATCGACACCGTCCGGAGTCGCGGCCGCCAGCACGTACACCCACGCCTTCGCACCTGAGCGCAGCGGTAGCAGAACCCGCGTGTAGTCGTCGACCTCGTAGTCGTCGGCTGCCGCGAGATCGGTTGTGGTGAGGGCGAATACGGTCCCGTCCACCCCGGAATCCGGGTCGGCGGACACCAGCGCCGGATGCACGGCGCTGCCGCTGGCCGCGATGACCGCCGCGTCCGTGATGGTCACCTCACCCAGCTGGTAGCCGACGATCGCATCGGGCCTGCCGTCGAGCTCGCGGCCGAACACGGTGCGCTGCACCTCGGGTTGACGCAGGGTTCCGTAGGAGAACAGCAGGATGTCGGCCATGGTGTCGACTCAAGCAGATCCGCACTTGCGGACGAACGTGATCTGAGTCTCCTCTCCTGCGGATTCGGCCGCCTTCCCTGTCGAACCTTCCCGCTCATACCCGCCGTGACCTCGCGATTGAGGTCGGCCAGTGGGCGAGCGCACACCGGCCTGCAAATGCGGGTGAGAAATCGGTGATGAATGGGCAACTACGGTGATATTGAGCCGCAATATCCGATACTGAGGATCGACACATGGTCGGAGTCGATGGGTTGCAGCAGGTCGCGGCCGGTGCCGCGGGAAAGATGATCACCGCGGACCCGGTGCCGGAATGCGCAGCGCGGATCTCGGTCGCGGACCTCGGGCCGGCGGTCCGTCGCGGGCTGCGGCCGATCGCGCCGGTGACGCGACTGCTGTCCGACGCCGTCGGCGCGACCCTGGCGCGGCCGCTGCTGGCCCAGACCGCCGAACCCTCCGTCGACACCGCCGCGCGCGACGGCTACGCCGTCAGCGGACCCGGCCCCTACTGGGTGGTCCGCGCGGGCAAAGTGAGCTCGACGACCCCGGCGCTGGCGGTGGGTGAAGCCGCGCGGATCACCGCCGGGACCTCGACACCGCTGTGCACCACGGCGGTGATCCGCGACGCCCACGTGGAATTCGCGCGCGTGCTCGGCCAGGCCGTGCTGATGCGCGCCGCGGGAGCGCCCAAGTCCGACGACACCCGGGTCCGCGGTGCGCAGTGGCACGCGGGCATGGTGCTGGCTTCGGCGGGCGTGCGGGTCGGCCCGGCGGTGGTCTCGGTCGGATCGAGCGCGCGGGTCGGGCAGGCCTCGGTGCGCGGACCGCTGTCGGCCGATGTCCTCGTGACCAGCGGTCGGCTCGGCCGGGGCGTCAACCGCGGTGCGCAGTGGGCACCCGACGCCGTCGCCCCCGTGATCTCGGACTTCCTGCGGGCGTGCGACATCCGCTCCGGCAAGGTGTGGCAGATGAGCGACGGTGAACTGCTGCGCTCCTGGTTCGCGCTGCCGGCCGACGCCGAGGTCGTCGTTGTCGTCGGCGCGCTCGAGGAAGTTCGGTTCCTGCTGGCCGAGATCGCCGCCGACCTCCTCGTCGACGGCGTCCGGATGCGCCCGGGCGGCGACCAGCTGCTGGCCCGGCTACCCGATGGACGCACCCTGCTCGCGGTGCCCGCCGATCCGTTCGAAGCGATCGCCGCGCTCATGGTCACCGGACGGCGCGTCCTCGAGGCCTTGACCGCGCGCGATCCGGTGCCGCCGATGCTCGGGCGTCTGGTCGACCGCTGCGCCGCGACCGCGGACCTGACCGAAGTAGTCCCGGTCGGGCAGGTCGGCGGCGGAGTATGGCGGGCCACCGGCCCCATCGGGATCCCGCACCTGGCACATCTGGTCGAGGCCCAAGCCCTCGCGCTGCTCCCGCCGGGCGGCACCAGGGGCGCGCTCGCCGAACTGATCCCGCTCCCGCGATGACGGGGCCGATCCGCACGGTGTGCTCCTACTGCGGTGTCGGCTGCGGCATCGCGCTCGAGGTCGAGACCGGAGCCGACGGCACCCCGCGAGTACGCAAAGCCCCCGGCGACAAACAACATCCGGCCAACGGGGGACGCCTGTGCACCAAGGGCGGCAGCCACCTCGACCTGCTCGGGGTCGACGGCCGCCTCGACACCGCGCTCGTGCGCGCCGAGCGGGGCGCCGAGCCCGTCGCGCACTCGGTGGACACCGCCATCGCCGACACCGCACAGCGGCTCCGGCAGCTGATCGACACCCACGGCCCCGACGCGGTGGCGCTGTACGTGTCGGGCCAGATGACGCTGGAAGCTCAGTACCTGGCCAACAAGCTGGCGAAAGGGTTCATCGGGACCAACCAGATCGAGTCGAACTCGCGGCTGTGCATGGCCAGTGCGGGCAGCGGCTACAAGCTGTCGCTCGGTTCGGACGGCCCACCCGGCTCCTACGAGGATTTCGATCACGCCGACGTGTTCTTCGTGATCGGCGCCAATATGGCCGACTGCCACCCGATCCTGTTCCTGCGCATGATGGATCGCGTCAAGGCCGGGGCAAAGCTGATCGTGGTCGACCCGCGCCGCACCGCGACCGCCGACAAGGCCGACCTGTTCCTCCAGGTCACGCCCGGCAGCGATCTTGCGCTGCTCAACGGCCTGCTGCACCTGCTCGTCGAGGGCGGACACGTCGACGAGGAGTTCATCGCCGAGTTCACCGAGGGCTGGGCGGGCATGCCGGAGTTCCTCGCCGACTACACCCCGGCGACCGTCGCCGCGCTGACCGGCGTCGCGGTCGAGGACCTGCGCCGCGCCGCCGAGCTGATCGGCACGGCGGGGGAGTGGATGAGCTGCTGGACAATGGGATTGAACCAGTCCACCCACGGCACCTGGAACTCCAACGCCCTGATCAATCTGCACCTGGCCACCGGTGCGATCTGCCGTCCCGGTTCCGGCCCGTTCTCCCTGACCGGCCAGCCCAACGCCATGGGCGGACGCGAAATGGGCTACATGGGACCGGGTCTGCCGGGACAGCGGTCGGTCCTGGTCGACGGTGATCGCGAGTTCATCGAGAAGCTGTGGCAGGTCCCGGCGGGCACACTGCGCACCGAGGTCGGTAGCGGCACCATCGACATGTTCGCCCGCATGGCCGCGGGCGAGATCAAGGCGTGCTGGATCATCTGCACCAATCCCGTGGCGACAGTGGCGAATCGCAAGACGGTGCTGGCCGGGCTGGAAGCGGCCGAGCTGGTGATCACCCAGGACGTCTTCACCGAGACCGAGACCAACGCCTACGCCGATGTGATCCTGCCCGCGACGCTGTGGATCGAGGGCGAAGGGGTGATGATCAACTCCGAACGCAACCTCACCCTGATCCCCAAGACCCTCCCGGCGCCGGGCCAGGCCATCCCGGATTGGCAGATCATCGCCCGAATCGCCTGCGCTATGGGCTATTCCGAGGCTTTCACCTACGACAGCGCCGAGGAGATCTTCGAGGAGATCAAGCAGACCTGGAATCCGCGCACCGGCTACGACCTGCGCGGGGCCACCTACGCCCGGCTCCGCGAAGGCTCGGTGCAGTGGCCGATCGCCCCGGATGGCCCGCGCCGCAATCCCATCCGCTACCGCAACGACGGGATCAGTCAGGAGCTCCGCACCCGCGAGGACGGCACCACACCACGACTGTGGTTCCCGACCGCCTCGGGACGCGCGGTGTTCTTCGCCCGACCGAATCTGGAACCGGCCGAACTGCCCGACGACGACTACCCGTTCGTACTGAATACCGGTCGTGTGCAACATCAATGGCACACCCTGACCAAGACCGGCAAGATCGCCAAGCTGAACAAGCTCAATCCCGGCCCGTTCGTCGAAGTCCACCCCGATGACGCCGCCCGCCTCGACGTGTCGGCCGGGGACTGGATCGAGGTCGCCTCCCGGCGCGGTCGCGCCGTGCTGCCCGCCGTGGTCACCGATCGGGTCCGGGTCGGTGATGTGTTCGCCCCGTTCCATTGGAACGACCTGTTCGGTGAGTACCGGGCCGTCAACGCCGTCACCAACGACGCCATCGACCCGATCTCCCAGCAGCCCGAATTCAAGGTCTGCGCCGTGCGGCTGTTGAAGGTGCCCGCACCGATCGTCGTCGAGCCCACCGCCGACGCGCCGGTCATCGTCGACGCCGCGCCACCAGCACCCACCTCCACGCCGCCGGTGCCCGTGCCCGGCATCCGGGCATCGGCCGGCTCGGTGGCCACCGCTGCCGCCGCGCTCGGCCTGGGTGACCTGGGCGTTCCGCCCTTGTCGGAGACCGGCAGGGCCTACCTGGCCGGTTTCCTGTCCGGTATCGACCGCCTCGGCAGCGACGTACTCCCCGCCCTACCGTCGAGCGCGCCACTACCGCCACCGGCCACGGCCTGGGTGAACGGCATGCTGGCCGGGGTCTTCGGCCCGCACCAGGCTGTAACCCACCAGCTCGCTCCTGTAGCCGAACCCGTGCACCCGGTCGAGATGGATACCCCGCCCGCGGCAGCCGCGGTCCGGCCGCTGGTCGTGCTGTGGGCCTCCCAGACCGGCAACGCCGAGGACTTCGTCGCCGCCACCGCGGTGCCCGCGCTCGCCGGGACCGGACGTGCGCCGGTCGTGCACGGCATGGACGAGATCACGATCGACAAGCTGCCGCCGAACTGCGATTTGGTGGTGGTATCGAGCACGTTCGGCGACGGTGACGCCCCCGACAACGGCGCCATGTTCTGGACTTCACTGGCCGCAGCGGGCGCGGGCGCGCTGGCGGGATCGCGATTCGCGGTGTTGGCTTTCGGTGACTCGAATTACGACGCGTTCTGTGGCCACGGCAAACGCCTCGACGAGCGCCTCGCCGAGCTGGGCGCCGAGCGGATTCTGGACCGCGTCGACTGCGAACCCGACTTCGAAGAAGCCGCGCGAGGCTGGCTCGCGCGGCTGCTGCCCGCGCTCGCGGTCCCGCCTGGCGCCGATGTGTCGACGGCGGCACCGGCGGCTGCCACCGGCCGTCCGCTGGTGGTGTTGTGGGCTTCGCAAACCGGGAACGCCGAGGACTTCGTCGCCGCCACCGCGGTGCCCGCGCTCGCCGGGACCGGACGAGTGCCGGTCGTGCACGGCATGGACGAGATCGCGATCGACAAGCTGCCTGCCGGCGCCGATCTGATCGTCTTCTCGAGCACCTTCGGCGACGGCGATGCCCCCGACAACGGCGCCGCGTTCTGGACCTCGCTGACCGAGACCGGTGCGGGCGCGCTGACCGGGACGCGATTCGCGGTCCTGGCTTTCGGTGACTCGAACTACGACGCGTTCTGCGGCCACGGCAAACGTCTCGACGAGCGCCTCGCCGAGCTGGGCGCCGAGCGGATCCTGGACCGCGCCGACTGCGAACCGGACTTCGAAGAAGCCGCGCACGCGTGGCTCGCCCAACTGCTACCCGCATTGGGCAACCCGCCGCCCGAATCCACCGCGACCCCCGCGCCCGCGGCCACCGTCTCGGTACCGATGCCCGGCTCGACCAGAACCGCGGTCCGCATCGATACCCCCACCGGAAGACTGGTCGGCAACCGGCTGCTCAGCCTGTCCGGCGCGCAGAAAGAGGTCCGCCAGTTCACCTACGATCTGACCGGATCGGACCTGAGCTACGACGTCGGCGACGCGCTCGGTGTCCGACCGGCCAACGACCTCGGCCTGGTCTGGGAATTCCTCGCCGTCACCGGATTGGACCCGGCCGTCGTCGTCGAGGTGCCCAAGGCGGGGCCGATGCCGCTGTCGATCGCGCTCGAGGGTTACCTCGACCTGACCAAGACGACCACCGAACTGCTGCGTTTCGTCGCCGAACAGACCGGTGACCGCACCATCAAGTGGTTGCTGAGACCCGACAACAAGGGCGAACTCGCGAAGTGGCTGTGGGGACGCCAACCCGTGGACATCGCCGCCGAATTCGCGCTGTCGGCCGGGCCGCAACAGTGGGTGGCGTTGTTCAAACGCCTACAGCCGCGCCTGTATTCGATCTCCTCCAGCCCGCTGGTCGACGCCGCGATCGTGCGGACCACCGTCTCGGTGATCCGCTACGAAGGCCCGACCGGGCGCCCACGCGGCGGCCTGTGCTCGGCCTACCTCGCCGACGTCGACCTCGACCAGCCGCTGGTCCTGCACGTCCAGTCCGCGCCGCACTTCCGGCCACCCGACGACCCGGCCACCCCGGCGATCATGGTCGGTCCCGGTACCGGGGTGGCCCCGTTCGTCGGTTTCCTCGAACACCGCCGCGCCCGCGGCGACCAAGCGCCGAACTGGCTGTTCTTCGGCGAACAGCACGAAGCCACCGACTTCTACTATCGCGACGAACTGCGCGAACTCCAGCAACACGGTGTGCTGAGCCGCCTGGACGTCGCGTTCTCCCGTGACCAGCGGGCCAAGATCTACGTCCAGGACCGCATGCGCGAGCACGGCGCGCACCTGTGGAATTGGCTGCGCGACGGCGCCCACTTCTACGTCTGCGGCGATGCCGCCCGCATGGCCAAGGACGTCGACGCGGCCCTGCGCGAGATCGTCTCCCACCACGGCGCGATGTCCGAAGAAGACGCCGACGCCTACGTCAAGAAGCTCGCCACCGACAAGCGGTATGTCCGCGACGTGTACTGAGCCGGCCCTCCCGGACCGCCGCACATGATGTTCGCAGTTGAAGTACGATCAGCCCTGTTATTCCGCATCCCCGAGGTGATCTTACAAGAATCCCCGCATCTGCGGAGAGGTAACCGTAACCGGTGGGAGGATGTGTCGTGACCGCCCGGAAACAGCGACTGCCTACCGTGCTGCATCTGCGACCGCCCGATCGATACGGGCCCGACCTCACCTGTTGAACCGGAACGGCTGAAAGTTGATGAAGTTGAAGATGATTCGCATGGTCTGTGGTGTTGCGACGGCCGGCGCCGTGGCGCTGGCCACGGTCGGCTGTGGAAGCGACACGACGACCGAACCCGCCTCGGCGGACAAGGTCACCGGCACCGTGACCGTATTCGCCGCCGCCTCGCTGACCGAGACCTTCACCGAGCTGGGCAAGCAGTTCGAGGCCGCGCATCCCGGGGTGAAGGTGGTCTACAACTTCGGCGCCAGCTCGGCACTGGCCGAGCAGATCAAGCAGGGCGCGCCCGCGGACGTGTTCGCCTCGGCCGCGCCCAAGAACATGCAGCAGGTCGTCGACGCGGGGGAGATCACCGCGAAGCCGGTCACGTTCGTGCGCAACCGCCTCGAGATCGCGGTGCCCGCCGGGAACCCCGGCCACATCACCGGACTGGCCGACTTCGGCAAGACCGAACCGAAGATCGCCCTGTGCGCCGAGCAGGTCCCCTGCGGTGCCGCGGCGAAGACGGTGTTCGAGACCGCCGGAATCGCCCCGCAGCCCGACACCCGCGAAGCCGACGTGAAGGCGGTGCTGACGAAGGTGACCCTCGGCGAGGTCGACGCCGCCCTGGTCTACCGCACCGACGTGCACGCCGCAGGCACGAAGGTCGAAGGCATCGACTTCCCCGAGTCGAGCAAGGCGATCAACGACTACCCGGTCGCGCCGCTGGCCAAGGCGCCCAACGCCACTGCCGCCACGGCGTTCGTCGAGTTCATCGGCTCGGACTCCGCCCGCGCGGTCTTCACCCAGGCCGGATTCGACAACCCGTAAACCGCACCGCCGCCCAGAACATCTCGTTGACGTGAGTGAGCCCGATCACTTAGCGTTAGATAGAACGATCTAATAAATGGATCCGAGAGTGCGGAGTGACTGATGGCGGACCTGACCCTGGCCGAGATGGAAGAGATCCTCTACCGGCACGAGATGGCGGAGTTGTCGGAGGACCTCGATGCGACGATGGCGACCGTAGTCGCCAACCCGCACTACGAGTTCCCGTCGTGGGGCTGGGCGGCCGACGGACCGGAAGCCGTCCGCGAGCACTACCGGCGTGCTCTCGCGGACCTCGACCGGGGTGACCCGGCCTCGAAGATGCGCGTTCACGGCGTCGGCCCGAACACCCTGTTCCGGGAGGCGTCCTTCTCGTTCAACCGGGAGGACGGCCAGCGGGTGACCGGTCAGTACCTCGCGGTCATCGAATTCGACCCGGTCGAGAAGAAGGTCAAGAGCGAGCGCCAGTACGGCGACTCCCTCTTCGCCGAGTACCTCGCCCCGCACTGTGGCCCCGACTACGGCGAGATTCCCGGTGTCTCGCGGCTCAACTCCACCATCGAGCCGATCACCCGTGAGGACATGTACGCCGAGGCGGCCCGCGTCCTGGACGCCTGAGCCGCCCGTCTCCGAGGAGGGCCTCGAACCGCCGGGTGGACGAGGCCCTCTATCCGGATGTCGAGGTAGGCCTCGACATCCGGAGCGAGGCCCGGCATCGATCGGCCGCAAACCGTGGACGTGCCCCTACCTGCGGTGGGAAGCTCGAAGGGGCCGGGTCCCCAACCCCAGGGAGCGTGCGACATGGCGGATCGGACGAACGGTGCGTGGCGACCGGAGAGCATCCGGAACGTCGCGTTGGTCGGCAGCAGTGGTGCGGGGAAGACGACGCTGGTCGAGGCGTTGGCGTTGGCGACCGGGACGGTGAACCGGGCCGGCCGCGTCGAGGACGGGACCTCGCTGTCGGACTACGACGAGGTCGAACGGCGACAGCACAGGTCTGTGCAGGTCTCGGTGGTCCCGGTGCAGTGGGGCGAGGTGAAGATCAATCTGATCGACACGCCGGGATGCCCGGATTTCGTCGGCGAGCTGCGGGCCGGGTTGCGGGCGGCGGACGCGGCGCTGTTCCTGGTGTCGGCGGCCGACGGCGTGGAGGGTGTGGCGGGGGCGACGCGGGACCTGTGGGCCGAATGCGCGCGGGTGGGGATGCCGCGCGCGATCGTGATGACCCACCTGGACACCGCGCGGGCGGAGTACGCGGACCTGGTGCAGACCTGTCAGGCGCTGCTGACCGACGGCGCGAGCGATACCGTGCTGCCCCTGCCCCTGCACCTGCCGGTCTACGGGCCGAAGAGCCCCGACGGGCACCGGCCCGCGACCGGACTGCTGGAACTGCTCGAGCGACGCGTCGCCGACTATCGCAGCGGGAAACGGGTGCGCACCGAACCCGCGGCGGACCAGCTCGCGGTGATCGACCCGGCCCGCGATCGGCTGATCGAGGCGATCATCGCCGAGAGCGAAGACGAAACGCTGATGGACCGGTACCTCGACGGCGAATCCGTCGAACTCGACACCCTGGTCGACGACCTGGAACGAGCCGTCGCCCGCGGCAGCTTCCATCCGGTGCTGTTCGCCGCACCGGCGGCCGAGGACGCCGAACAGGGCCTCGGCACGCTCGAACTGCTGGAACTGATGACGGCCGGATTCCCGACACCGATCGAACACCCGCTGTCGGCCGTGTCGCGCGGCGACGGCGCCGCGCCCACCGCGCTGCGCTGCGATCCGGCGGGCGAGCTCGCCGCGGAGGTCATCCGGACCTCGTCCGACCCGTATGTGGGACGGGTATCGCTGGTGCGGGTGTTCTCCGGCACGCTGCACAGCGAGGACACCGTCCACGTCTGCGGACCCGAGCACGATGCCGACGACCGGGTCGGCGGGGTCACCGCGCCGTTGGGGAAGCAACAGCGGACCCTGTTCGAGGCCGTCGCGGGCGATATCGCGTTCGTGAGCAAACTCGGCCACGCCGAAACCGGCGACACCCTGTCCGGCACCGGGAAACCCCTGCTGATCGAGCCGTGGCCGCTGCCGGAACCCCTGCTGCCCGTGGCTATCCGGGCGCAGGGTAAGGCCGATGAGGACAAGCTCTCGCAGAGCCTGACCCGGCTCGTCGCCGAGGATCCGACCCTGCGGCTGGAACACAACGAACACACCCACCAGCTGGTGCTGTGGTGCCTGGGCGAAGCCCACCGGGATGTCGCGCTGGAACGGTTGCGCGGGCGGTTCGGGGTGCGGGTGGACGTGGAACCGTATCGGGTGGCGCTGCGGGAGACGCTCGCCGCGGCGGCCGAGGGGCGCGGCAGGCTGGTGAAGCAGTCCGGCGGGCACGGGCAGTACGCGGTGTGCCAGATCCAGGTGGAACCGCTGCCCGCGGGGACGGGGTTCGAGTTCGTCGACCGGGTGGTCGGCGGGGTGGTGCCGCGGCAGTTCATCGGGTCGGTGGAGAAAGGGGCACGGGCGCAGGCCGCGCGCGGGGTCACTCCCGGATATCCGCTGGTCGATGTTCGGGTGACCCTGGTGGACGGGAAAGCGCACTCGGTGGATTCCTCCGACGCCGCCTTCCAGACCGCGGGTGCCCTCGCCCTGCGCGACGCGGCGGACGCGTCCGGAACCCTGCTGCTCGAACCGGTCGCCGCCGTGCGGGTCACGGTCCCCGACGACCAGCTGGGCGCCGTCCTCGGTGACCTGTCCACCCGGCGCGGCCGCATTCTCGGCACCGAACCGGCCGAGGCCGGCCGCACCCATATCCGGGCCGAGGTACCCGAACTCGAACTGAGCAGGTACGTCATCGACCTGCGGTCACTCACCCACGGTGCGGGCTCGTTCGCCCGCGGGTACCTCCGGCACGAGCCGATGCCCGCCGCCGTCGCCGAACGCGCTCGCAAACACACCGCCGAGGTGTCGGCCTAGGCGGCGGTGCTACGCCGGGATCAGTTCCGCGATGAGCTTCTCGATACGCGTACGGATTTCGTCGCGGATCGGGCGGACGGCCTCGACACCCTTGCCCGCCGGATCCTCCAGCGTCCAGTCGCGATAGTCGACGCCGGGGAAGTACGGACACGCGTCACCACACCCCATGGTGATCACGACGGTGGAGGTTTCGACCGCGTCCGGGGTGAGGATCTTGGGTGCCTGGCTGGTGATGTCGATGCCGATTTCGGCCATCGCCTCGACCGCGGCGGGGTTGAGGGCGTCGCCGGGAGCGCTGCCCGCGGACCGCACTTCGATGGCGTCACCGGCGAGGTGGGTCAGAAAGCCTTGTGCCATCTGCGATCGTCCGGCGTTGTGGACGCAGACGAACAGCACGCTGGGCTTGGTCGACACAGGGTGTCCTTTCAGTGGGTGGTGATGTCGAGGGAGGCGAGCAGCTCGCGGACGCGGTTGCCGATCTCGTCGCGGATACCGCGGACGACCTCGAGGGGCTGGTGGTCGGGGTCGGTCAGTTCCCAGTTCTCGTAGCGGCGGCCGGGGTAGATGGGGCACGCGTCGCCGCAGCCCATCGTGACGATGACGTCGGCGGCGCGCAGGATCTCCTCGGTCCAGGGCTTGGGGAACTCCCCGGTGATGTCGATGCCGATCTCGTTCATCGCCTCGACCGCGACCGCGTTGATGTGGGTCCCCGGTTCCGATCCGCCCGACCAGGCGATCGCCTGGTCACCGGCGAGGTGGGTGAACCAGCCCAGCGCCATCTGGGAGCGCCCGGCGTTGTGGGTACACAGGAACAGCACGACCGGCTTGTCGGTGTCGAGCTTTCCCTCGACCTTGGCCAGGCGAGCAGACGCTGGCGGGCGAAGCGTTCGGCCAGCAGCGGCAGGTAGTTGACGACGGTGGCGCGGGCGGCGAACTCGTCGTAGCTGGTGGTGAGGAAGTGTTCGATGGTCTCGCGTCCGTAGGTGTCGGCGAAGGTCTCGTGTAGCCGGGTCGCGGCGGTGGTGAGCGCGTGGCGTTGGTCGATCGTCAATGTCGCACGATCAGCGTGGGTGGCGGGGCTGTCGGACATGCGTGCTCCCGGAGAGGGCTCGGTCAGTGAGTTGTCGGGTCGGAGGGACTGGTGGCGAGACGGTCCGCGGTGTGCGGAATCACCGCGTTGTCGGCGGCCGCGCTCGCCGAGCGGGGATACAGCACCACGATCAACGCCAGGCCCAGTGCCGCGCCGACGAATTGGGCGACGACGAATCCGGGGGCGGACGTGGGGGCGATGCCGGCGAACGTGTCGGAGAAAACGCGGCCGATGGTGACCGCGGGATTGGCGAAACTGGTGGAGCTGGTGAACCAGTAGGCCGCACCGATATACGCCGCGACCGCCGACGCGGACAGGGCCGCCCGGCCGCTGCGGGCCAATGCGAAGATCACCGCGATCAGTCCGGCGGTGGCGACGACCTCGCCGACCAGGTGGCCGGTGGTGATCCGGTCGTGGGTGGAGATCTGCCAGGCGCCCAGGTCGAACATGATGTTGGCCAGCACGGCGCCGCAGACCGCGCCGCCGATCTGCGCGATCGCGTAGGCGAGGGCATCGATGAAGTCCAGGCCGGTGCCGTGACGGCGTCCGAGCAGCCAATCCGCCAGGGACACCGCGGGATTGAAGTGCGCGCCGGACACCGGCCCGAAGACCAGGATCAGCACGCCGAGGCCGAAGACGGTCGCGGTGGAGTTGGCCAGCAACTGCACGGCGACATCGTCGGTGAGCTGCTGGGCGGCGATACCCGAGCCGACCACGACCGTGACCAGTGCTGCCGTGCCAACGAACTCGGCCAGGAGCCGACGTCGAATGTCGGTCACCGCGCGTCCGCCGGGACGGTCGTGACATCGAGCACCTGCGCCAGGGGAGCCAGTGCGCGCGGTTCGATCCGGTAGTAGACCCACGACCCACGCCGCTCGCTCGACAGGAGCCCGGCCTCGCGCAGCACCTTGAGATGGTGGGAGATGGTGGGCTGGCTCACCTCGAACCCGGCGGACAGCTCACACACGCAGGCTTCGCCGCCGCCGCGGCTGGCGACCAGGCTGAGCAACCGCAACCGCACCGGATCCGACAGCGCCTTGAACGTTGCCGCCAGTTCGGCGGCGGATTCGGCGGACAGCGGTTCCCGGGTCAGCGGGGTGACCTCACACGGGGAAGCGTCCTGCGGCTGACAGGACGAGAGCGGTTTCGACACGCATCGATATTGACGGTTGTCGAATCAGTCGACAAGCAAACAGTGGGTGAACGCACCCGGGGCGATCAGCAGGCCGATGGCTCGCAGGCGCCGGACGAACCGCCGTCCGAGGCGGCGCGACGTTCGAGCAGGACGGTGTCGCGCCAGATCCCGTCGAGGGTCGCGATGCGCTCGCGCACGCCGACCGTGCGGAATCCCGCCGAGTGGTGCAGGGCGATACTCGCCCGGTTCTCCGGGAAGATCGAGGTCTGCAGGGTCCACAGGCCGGCGGCGTCGGCGGCGATCACCTGCCGATGCAGGAGGGATTTCCCGACGCCGCGCCCGCGCGCGGCCTCGGCCACGTAGACGGAGTTCTCGGCCACGCCGGCGTAGCAGTCGCGGCCCGAGGTCGGTGCGAGTGCCGCCCACCCGACGATGTCGCCGCCGATCTCGGCGACCCAGCGGTGGTCGGGCAGCCAGGTGGAATCGAGGTGCTCGCGATCCGGCACCTCGGTGGCGAAGGTGGCGTTGCGGGTGGCGATGCCCTCGCCGTAGATGCGACGCACCGCCGCCCAGTCGGCGTCGGTCATCGCGCGCACCGACACGTCGGCGGGCAGATCGGTCGGGCAGCACGGCCGAGGGGTGAGAACGCCCATGACCGCGTCGGCGGCGTGGGGCAGGCCGGTGCAGCAGGCCGGATTGACGGTCACCACCGTCGACGTGCCGTTCTTGTGCACCCGGACGAACCCGACATCGGCGAGCTTGCGGACATGATGCGACACCGTCGGCTGCGAGATGCCCAGTGACTCGGTCAACTCGCCGACCGTGATCCCGGCGGGCCGGGTCGCGACCAGGTGCAGCAGCCGAACCCGCGTCGGTTCGGCCAGGCAGGCGAACCATTCCGCGTAGGTGGTCGCGTCGTCGACAGGCAGCACGTCGAGGCGACCCGCGGCGGAGTCGCGAACGGTGGGCATGTCCAGAGACGTCATGCAGCCGATTATATAGACGGCGATCGATGGTTGCATTCATCGACGTGTGTCGATACAGTCTGAAATTATTAGATCGATGAGTGTCGATGAATGGAGTCTGTGATGACCGAACTGCCTGTCGTCGTCGTAGGGGCCGGCCCCATCGGGCTGGCCGCAGCAGCGGAACTGCGCGAACGCGGACTGAACCCGATCGTGTTCGAACGCGGTCCCGAGGCCGGCGCTGCCGTCGCGCAGTGGAACCACGTCCGTCTGTTCTCCCGATGGGCCGAACTCGTCGCCCCCGCGGCCCGCCGCCTCCTCGACAGCACCGACTGGACCGCCCCGGCCGACGAGGATTACCCCACCGGCCAGGACTGGGCCCGCGACTACCTGGCGCCACTCGCCGACGCGCTCGGCGACGCGGTCCACTACGGCACCGAAGTCGTCGGCGTCGCCCGCCGCGGCCGCGACCGCGTCGTGGACTCCGGACGCGACACCGAACCGCTGTCGGTACACCTGCGCCGCACCGACGGATCCGAAGACCGGGTCCTGGCCCGCGCGGTCATCGATGCCTCCGGCACCTGGACATCACCGAACCCCCTGGGCGGTGAAGGACTTCCCGCACTGGGCGAACGCGGCCACGCCGCCATCACCTACCGTGTGCCCGACCTCGAATCCGACGCCGACCTGGCCCGCTATCGCGGTAAGCACACCGTGATAGCCGGGAGCGGACACTCGGCCCTGACCGCGATCGTGGCGCTGTCCCGCCTGGCGAACGAACCCGGCACCCGACTGACCTGGGTCCTGCGCCGCGGCCAGACCGATGCCACCTTCGGCGGCGGCGAAGCCGACGAACTGCCCGCGCGTGGCGCCCTCGGCCTGCGCGCGAAGAAGGCCGTCGAAGACGGACTGCTCACCGTGGTCACCGGATTCCGCACCGCCGCGGTCGACACCGGCGACGATGACCGCACGGCCCTCGTCGCCGACGACGGGCGCCGCATCGACGGAATCGACAATGTCATCGCGCTCACCGGATTCCGCCCCGACCTGTCGTGGCTGTCGGAGATCCGCCTGGAACTCGACCCCGTCCTGCAAGCCCCGGTGGGTCTGGCGCCGCTGATCGATCCGAACGTGCACTCCTGTGGCACCGTCTACCCGCACGGTGTCGCCGAACTGTCCCATCCCGAAACCGGCGTGTATCTGGTCGGCATGAAGAGCTACGGCCGCGCGCCGACGTTCCTGGCGATGACCGGCTACGAACAGGTCCGTTCCGTCGCCGCCGAACTCGCCGGTGACCACGAATCCGCCGCCCGGGTCGAGCTGACCCTGCCCGACACCGGTGTCTGCGGCGGCGCCGGAGTGTTCGACGACCCGAACGGTGCGAGCTCCGGTGGCTGCTGCGCGCCCGCCGCGCCCGAGGTCCTGACGCTCACGGTTCCCGCGCGCTGACCCGCCCGATGTCGTCCACCGTGACGGCCACGCAGACCGGACCGGCGTCGCCCGGTGCCGGTCTGCGGCGGCGCGTGCTGATCACGTTGTGCCTCACCGAGATCACCAGCTGGGGCATCCTCTACTACGCCTTTCCCGTGCTGTCGGTCTCGATCTCGGCCGACACCGGATGGTCACTGCCGATGCTCACCGCGGCGTTCTCGCTGGGCCAGCTCGCCGCGGCCGTGACCGGTATCCCGGTCGGGCGCGTCCTGGATCGCGTCGGGCCCCGAGCCGTGATGTCCGCGGGCTCGATCCTGGCGGTGCCCGCGCTGGTGGTAGTGGCTCTCGCCCCGAATCCGCTGGTGTTCTTCCTTGGCTGGCTCGCGGCCGGGGTCGCGATGGGCGCGGTGCTGTACCCGCCCGCCTTCGCGGCGCTGACCCGCTGGTTCGGCGCCGACCACGTCAAAGCCCTGATGATCCTGACCCTCGCCGGTGGTCTGGCCAGCACGGTCTTCGCCCCCCTGACCGCCGCGCTGGTCCAGCGCACCGATTGGCGCGCGACCTATCTCGCCCTCACGGTCGTGCTGGTGGTCGTCACCGTGCCCGGCCATCTGTTCGGGCTGGCGGGTCCCTGGCCGGCGGCACCGCCGCCGGCGACCCAGCACGACGACGACCATCGGGCGATCGCTCGCAGCCCCGCCTTCCTGGCGTTGGTGGTGTCCCTGAGCCTGGGCGCGTTCGCGGCGTTCGCCGGTGTGTTCAACCTGGTCCCGCTGCTCATCGAGCGCGGATTCTCCCCGTCGCTGGCCGCGCTGACCCTGGGGCTCGGCGGCGCGGGGCAGGTGCTGGGCCGGCTCGGTTACCTGCCGCTGATGACGCGCACCACGCCCGGCGCCCGCATCGTCGGCGCGTTCGCGACCACCGCGCTCGCCACGGCGCTGCTGGGTTGGGTGACAACGGTATTCGCGCTCGTCGCGGTATCGATCGGTGCCGGTGTGATCCGCGGGATCATGACCCTGGTGCAAGCCACCGCGATCACCGACCGCTGGGGCGCGACCCACTACGGCCGCCTCAACGGCCTGCTGTCGGCGCCCGTGGTGATCGTGATGGCGACCGCGCCGTTCGCCGGAACCGCTCTGATGAGCTGGACCGGCACCTGGTCGCGCACCTACCTCGTCCTCGCCGCGATCGCCGCCGTCGCCGCCGTGATCTCCACCGCGACCATGCCACGCAAACCCGTCCTCGCCGATCGCGATGGGTGACCGGAATCAGCACTTGCATCCGGTACCCGGGTACAGGCTTACCGTGGATTCATGACGATCTCACCAGGTCAGGGGCACTGGGTGCCATCCGCGTGCACCCTGCCCACCGCCGAGCAACCGATCCGGGTGGCCGAGTTCGACCGGTTCTTCGCAGAGTCGGTGCACAGCTCGAACCGGACCGACCCGACGCGGCTGGAGCTGGTTCTGGACGTCGGCGCCGAAGCCGTCGCCCGGGATCTCGCCGCGGCCGCCGGTGTGAACGCGCAAACCCTGCGCTACTACGAACGCCGCGGATTGCCGGCCGAACCGGACCGCTCCCTGGGCGGGCACCGCCTGTACCCGGAGCAGGCCGTCACCGCAGCGAAATCCCCACTTGCCCGGTCCCGTTCGACGACGGCATGGGCCATCGCGGCATCGAACGGTGCGGTCGCGCCGTGAACCAGGCATTTAGGCTCAGCCGATGACCGTGGTGCGTTCGATCCTGCTGTTCGTCCTGGCCGCGCTCGCCGAGATCGGCGGCGCCTGGCTGGTCTGGCAGGGCGTTCGCGAACACCGCGGCTGGGCCTGGATCGGTGCCGGTGTGGTCGCCCTCGGCATCTACGGATTCGTCGCGACACTGCAGCCCGACGCCAATTTCGGCCGTATCCTCGCCGCCTACGGCGGAGTCTTCGTGGCCGGATCACTGCTGTGGGGGATGGCGCTCGACGGATTCCGCCCCGACCGATGGGACGTCATCGGCGCGATGATCTGCCTGATCGGCGTCGCGGTCATCATGTACGCCCCGCGCCCCGCTTGAATATTCAATGACTTGATCCGCAGTCGGAACCGGCATAGCGCGACACCGAGACAAAGGCGTTTGCGGATTGGTATCCCGCTGTCAATGTGAAATAGATCATAAAAGTTGCCATTAAGACGGTAGGGCTATTACTAATAGCTCGGTCGACATTCGATTGGTCCGGGTTGGGGGGCACAACGTCGAGAGGGATTACTCAATGTTCATGCGCTCAACTCGCCTCTTTCTTCTCGGTGCACTGCCGGTGGTTGTGGCGGTCACCTTCGCCGGTAACGGTGTCGCGTCGGCGGACGCCTTCGCCGACCAGCAGGCTCAGCCGGCCATCGCGACGGCCATCCCGGGTGGCGGCGTCGAGACCGCCATCGCCGAGTTCTCGTTCGGAACCGCGACCCCGGTGAGCGCGGAGATTTCGCACGACACTGGGCTTTCCGGCGACAGCGCTGTCTCGGAGGCGATCGATCCCGAGGTCGCTCCCGTCGTTTCGGACGTGATCGATACCCAGCTGCACGAGGTGGCGACCAATCCCACCGCCGAGAACTCCGACCCGGTGGTCAACGGCGCTCTCGCCGGTGCCGGTATCGGTGCGCTCGCCACCCTGGTCAATTGCCTCCCGTCCGTGGTCCTGCTGGGCGTCGGCTACCCGATCTGCCTCATCCTCGGCACGATCCCCCATGCGATCGTCGGTGCCATCATCGGTGGCGTCGTCGGCCACGTGAACCCCGAGGCCGTTCCCCAGGTCCTGCCCTGAGCGATCGGGCAGGCAGATAGCTGCCCCCGGCTCGCGGACTCCCGGTGCCGCTGCGGTGAAAACTGCAGTCTCGCCGGGAGTCTCGCTGTTTCGGGGCCCGAGCGCATTCGACGTCGTCGTGCGCGGCTTCGTCGGCAAGGGCCCGTGGGCGCGTTCCTGGAGGGCGACGTGATGGAACTCCGGATGTGGCAGGCGGAATCGCGGAGCCTTCTCGAGAGTTGTTGCCTCACAGTGCCTGATTGTTGATCGTGTGAGTACGAAACGATCGAAGTTTCCAGGCCCGGGTCCCAGGCGGACTAGCGTCGCGCTGGTGGCAGAACAAGATCGAGCTCATGTGGTTCGGGTTGTCCGCGCGGTTCAGCGGATGAACCTGACGATCGACAACCGGTTCGCTCTCATCGAGCCGGATCCGGCCGGGGTCGAGCTAGCGACAGTGGACGAGGATGAGGGGCCTGTCGAGTTCGATCTGTTCGCCGTGAAGCTGTCCAGCGGTGAGATTCACCGCGACCTCACGGACTTGGAAGCGCTCGACCTCGCGAGATGGTGGTGTTCGCTGCACAGCTGATTGTCGGGCGTTCGGCAGGATTCTTCGGCCCGTGCACTTCTCCGCCATCGAATTCGTCCGACCTCCGCCCGATCGAGGTTGGCCAGGCAGTGGCCTTCGACGTAGTTCAGGGGCCGCAAGGTCCGACCTGCTCGGCGAAGGCGCCCAAGGGGATGCCGGGCCAGGACGCGCTCTACCGCTGCGGAATCCGAAGATGAACCACGTCATCAATGCTTGGGTACGGCCCGGCACATCCACACGGTGCGTCGGATCGGAAAATCAGGCCATGGTTTCGCCACCGTCGACGGTGATGATCTGTCCGGTGACGTAGTTGTTGGCCATCAGGAACAGTGCGGTGGCGGCGGCCTCCTCGGCAGTGCCGAACCGACCGAGCGGCCATGCCGCTCCCGCGGCGGCGACGCGCTCCTCGGTATCCATCAGCGGGGCCGACCGAAGCAGTGGGGTATCGACGCGACCGAAGCGGATGGTGTTGACGCGCACTCGCGCCGGAGCGAGTTCCACGCCGACGGACCGCGTGAGTGCCTCCACGGCGCCGGCTGCGGCCAGCCCGGCCGATGCGCCGGGGAATGGACGAACCACGACGGTGCCCGAGCTGAAGGTCAGCGAGCCACCGGCGGGGAGTCTGCCCGCGGCCATCCGGGCGGCGGCGTAGGCCGCGGGAACGCGGGAGTCGAAGGTCGCGCGCAGGACATCGGTCGGGATGTCGGTCAACGGACCCATGCCGCCTGCCCCGCCCACGGTGACGAACAGATGGTCGACGCTTCCGGCGCGGTCGAACGCTTCGGCCAGGACCTTCTCGTCTCCGCCGTCACCGGCGACGCCCAGCACGGCTTCCTCGCCCGGATTCTCGCCGCGCAGTCGAGAGATCGCGGCCGCGAGTCGCTCGCGGTCGCGTCCGATCAGCACCACACGGGCGCCGACCGAACGCAACAGGCCGGCGGCGGCGAGCCCGATGCCCGAGGTTCCGCCCGCGATGACGACGGTGTCACCGGCCAACGCGCTGGGCAGCGGCAAACGAACGGGGATGGGAGCGACAGTGCTCATGGGGAGACCCTTCTGGTGAGATAGACCAGCTGGCCGAGCCGGTCGGGCGACTGTTCGACCTGTGCCGGGAACACCCGCGGAGATCGCGGCCGCTGCTGTGGGAAGCCCTCGATGCGGGCAAGGAACTCGACGGGAGTGCAGGGACCGCAGGTCAGCTCGCGCGGATGAGAATCTTCGACGCGGATCCGGCGCGCAGGAGATGGAACGCGTCGACGATGTCGTCGATCTCGCATTCCTGGACCCATCCGGTGGTGTCGTAGACGCCGTCGGCCATCGCCGCGATGACCGAGCGGAACTCCTCCGGCTGATAACCGACCGACCCGACGATCTCCTTCTGCGCCATCATGAGATCCGTGGGCTGCAACGCCATCGGGTGCTCGTGCAGCGCCAGGACCACGAGGCGGCCGTTGGGCGCGAGGTGGGCCACCCCGGACTCGATCGCCGGTCCGACTCCGGCGGCGTCGAACACCGCGTCGAGCCCCTCGCCGTCGGTGACAGCGGCCACCGCGGCCGCGAGGTCTTCGGTCACCGGGTCGACGACCCTCGCGCCCAGCGCGGCGATGGTCGCGCGCCGTTGCGCGTTGGGCTCGGACACGAGTACTCGATCGACCCCGCGCGCCGCGAGCGCGAACCAGGCGCCGATACCGATCGGACCGGCTCCGGCCACGAGCGCGGCTCCGCCGGGCCGCACACCGCCGCGTTCGACGCCGTGCCAGCTCACCGACATCGGCTCGACGAGGGCACCGGTGCGCAGGTCCACCTTCTCGGGCAACGGGTGGAATTGCCTCGCGTCCACCGTGACATAGCGCGAGAGACCGCCGCCGACAGCGTTCGCGCCGAGCGATCCCATCAGCGCGCAGGTCATCGGAACTCCACGACGGCACGCGGAACACTTTCCGCAGGTGGCGACGACGGGAAAGACGGCGCCACGATCGCCGACCGCGATATCGGCGACTCCGTCGCCTACTTCGACGACGGTGCCACTGAATTCGTGGCCGAGAATCTGCGGGAGTTTGGCGCCGGTCAGCGGATGCGGCGTCGTCAGGTCGTAGGGAATGGACTCGGGCGCGAAGTAGAAGTGCAGGTCGGACCCGCAGATACCGGCGTAGGCGTTCTCGAGTTTCACCTGTCCGGGTCCGGTCACGGGCTCCGGCACCTCCTCGACTCGGAGGTCTTCCTTGCCGTGGAGAACTGCTGCCTTCATGCGTTCCTCATTCTGCGCTTGTGGGCCTACGCGGGACCGTCGAATTCCGCTGCCGGAGAAGGACGATGCCGCTGATGGGCACCGGTCGGTATTCCCATCCTGGCCCCCGGTGCGGGTGCGCACCATCCGCCGAGCGCGGCGGAAAATGAGCGATTTTCCCGCCATTCGCACGCCATGCGCGGTAAGTCCGAGCGGCAGCCGAATCAGTAGTCGCCGAGACGGCGAAGGAATTCCGCGGCGATGTAGCGCATGCGGCCCGCGGTCGTGCGCACGTCATACCCGAGGAGCTGGGTCAGACTCTCGTGCTTGGCCTGCAGCGTCGAATGGTGCATGGCGAGTTCGACCGCGGCGCTGCGGAGACTGGGGAGATCACAGAGCACCCGGAGCACCTCCGCCGAGCGAGCATCGAGGTGGACGAGCGCGGTCACGTCTCCGTGTGGCGACGCCGCATCGTGGTCACGGGCCAGGATGATCATGGCCCCGAGATCGGTGGCGTCGACGACGGGTGTCGAGGGGTTGGTGAGCCGGTGGGCGATGACCGCTCCATCCCACGATTCCGGAGCGTGGTCGGCCCGAACCCACATCCCCAGGCCCGCGGGTCCGGGTGGTTCGATCCGTCCGCTCAGGTCCAGACTCGCTTGCAGAATTCCGTATCGAGTGGGAACGGCCGCCGAGATGCCCGCCGGCGCCACGCCCACGTCGGTGGCGATGAGCCTGATCCGGGTACTCGGATCGATGTGGAGGCGGGCCAGCCCGGGCGCTCGTTCGTCGACCGATCGCGCCTGATCGATGATGAGGGCGAGCCCGGCGGCCCGGTCGCTCCACGCACCGAGCAGCCCGACCGCGAAGGCCAACCGCTCGAGGATCATCTCGTCGTTGGCATGGGCGGCGTCGTCGCGCTCGAGCCACACACGCCCGCCCTCGATCGACCGCTCCGGCCTCCTCGGCCCCTCGTCGTCGCCGGAAACGTTCCGCCCAGCCGGGTCGAATCGCGAGATCCGCCCGTTGCGCACCGCGCCGGCCACGGTTCCGGCGAGGACGGCCGCGCCGCGCAGCAGCACGTCGAGCCCGACCCTGCTGGAGACGAGAGCATCGAAGTACCGGACGACCTCGAGGGGTTCGCTCACATCCGAGGACAGCTTTCCCACGAGTGCGTTCCTCCCTGCGTAGGTGATCGAGCGTATGCCGTGTGAATCGCGCGCCGTATTCTCTTCGGAGATGATACGCGCAGGGCTGGAATCCGCGGTCGAAATCGAGTCGAGAAATGGCAATGGGCTCCGGCCTCGGGTGATGCGAATGAATCGCTTATTATCGCATTCCTACTTTCCTGATAGTACCCGCCAAACGTGGCACAAATATGTCGATATTCCGGCCGTTCGCGCGTCTGGGGCGCGGCATTGACAAACTCGATATGGCCTTCCTACGATTCGATAGAGCGGCCTGACCGGCATCAAGTGGTCCCCGCCGAGGTCTCCCGAACTGGACGTGGGTAATTAGCCGCATGATTCTGCTTCGGGCTTTCGAGAACAGGTGCAATCATCATGGGTGAACTCACTTTCGAACAAATGGAAAACATCTTGCTCGCGCACGAGAAGGCCGAGCTGGAGATGGATATCGAAGCGACGATGGCCACCGTGTCCCCGAACGGCCGCTGGGAGTTTCCCAGCGACGGGTTGGTGGCGATCGGGCTCGACGCGATTCGCGAGCACTACCGGCGGATGCTGCCCGGTGCGCAGCAGTGGAATATCGCGGCCGAGAAGCGAGTGCACGCGGGCGGGCCGAACTCGCTGGTCCGCGAGGCGTGGGTGTCATGGAACACGCCCGAGGGCAGTCGGCTCAAAGGGCTGTACCTGGTGGTGATGACCTTCGATCCCGAGACGGAACTGATCTCGGCTGAGCGGCTCTACACCGACGCCAACTACGCGAAGTTCATGGAGCGTCAGCTCGATGTCGAAACATACAGGGAATTCCCAGGTGTGCAGACCATCGAATCGGTCGCGCCGGTCATCGACACCCACGACGCCTTCGAGATGGCCGAGTCGCGCGGAATGACCATCGACGGAAAATACGGCCGGAAATAGCCGGACGCCGGGCTCGACAGCGGGCCTGTGCAGACGAACAAGAGGTATCTGATGACGACAACATCGACGTTGTCTGGAGCGATTTCGCGCCGCTGGCGACAGCTCCCGAGCACAGCACTCTATTACGCGATAAAGCTCGCACCGATAGACCTGGGCGACCCGGCGTATTTCGCCAGGATGATCGAAAAGGATCGTGCGGCGGGGCCACAACGGCCATCCCGCCGGGGCCTGGCCAAACTCGATTTCCGGGAAGGGATCGAAGCGGGACTGCGCACGTTCCGTGCCAGGCGAAAGGGTGCCCCGGAAACACCGCTGCGGCTACTCTTCCTGCACGGCGGCGCCTTCATCATGGATCTGCAGACGATCCAATGGAATATCCCGATCGGCCTGCTCGAACGCGTCGACGCCGAGGTGGTGGCGCCGATCTATCCGCTCGGCCCCGAAGCGGACTGGGCGGAGACGACCACCGCGATCCAGCGGCACTACCTCGCCCTCGCCGAAGCCCACGGCGCGGAGAACATCATCGTCTTCGGCGACTCCGCGGGCGCCTCCTTGACGCTGCTGCTCGCACAGGCGCTGCGCGATGCCGGACTTCCCCAGCCGAAGGCCCTGGTGCTCTTCTCTCCGGCGCTCGACCTCACCGGCGAGGACCCTGGCCAGAAAGCCCTGGCACGTCGCGATCCCATGCTTTCCCTTGGCCTGTTCGGCGAAGTCCGGTCGCGATGGCTCAAAGGGCTCCCGCCGCGAGACCCGCGCGTCAGTGCGTTGTTCGCCTCCCACGCCGACCTGCCTCCGACCATGGTCTTCAGCGGGGATCGCGAAATCCTGGGCTCCGACGCGCTGCGGTTGAAGGCAGCCAATCCAGCAATCGATCACCGGCACTACCCGGGCATGGTGCACGTCTGGCCCAATTTCCCCATCCCCGAGGCTCGTCAGGCTCTCGACGAAGCCGCATCCTTCATCCGCCTGCACAGCAACGAATCGACTCTCAGGAAGCCGAACCCCACATGATCTCGATAGACCGAGAAATCGCCGCTACTCTCGCGGAATACGGCGCGGCCGACGCATGCGCCGCCGACCTGCTGTGCGACCGGCATCCGGCGGACGCCATCGCGTTCCGCATCGTCGAGCCGGACTTGCAGATCAGCGAGCTCACCTACGGCGAGCTATCCGAACGATCCAGGCGATTCGCGACCGGCCTGGCTCACCTCGGTGTGCGCCGCGGCGACACCGTCGGTGTCCTGATGGGCAAGTCGGCGGAGCTGCCGGTCGTTCTGCTCGCGATCTGGCGGCTCGGCGCCGTGCACGTACCGCTGTTCACCGCATTCGCCGGGTCCGCCGTCGCGGCGCGGCTCGGCGGCGCCGACGCGAAATTCGTGGTGACCGATGCCGATCAGGCCGACAAGCTCGCCGCGGACACCGAACTGCGCGTCGTGCAGGTCGGTGGCCAGGCACCCACCCGGCCGAACTGGCACGCGTTCGACGATCTGCTCGCCGCGATCGGCAGCGCCGACGAACCCGAGCCGGTGCGCATCGGCGCCGACGGCACGCTCGTGCTGCTGTACACCAGCGGAACGACCGGCGCGCCGAAGGGCGTCCCGGTCACTGTCCGCGCGCTCGCGTCGATGCAGCGCTACCTGATCGACGCGTTGGACGTGCGGGCGTCCGACGTGTACTGGAACGCCGCCGACCCCGGATGGGCCTACGGCCTCTACTTGGCCATCATCGCCCCACTCGCGATGGGCCGGACCAGCATCCTGCTGCACGCCGGTTTCTCGGCGGAGCTCACCTGGCGAGTCCTCGACGAGTTGGAGGTCACCAACTTCGCGGGTGCGCCGACGATCTATCGCGCGATGCGGGCCGAGCCCGGCCCCGCTGTCCGGCTGCGCTGCGCGTCCTCGGCGGGCGAGCCGCTCCCCGCGACAGTCGTCGACTGGTCGCGTGAGGCACTCGGTGTCGAGGTGCGCGACCACTACGGGCAGACCGAACTCGGCATGGTGATCGCGAACGCGTGGCGCGCGGAGATCCGCGAGCCCATCCTCGCCGGGTCGATGGGTCGAGCGCTTCCCGGCTGGTCGTGTGTGGTACTCGCCGACGACGCGGACGTCGTCGCGCCGCACGGCACCATAGGTCGTCTTGCCCTCGACACGACCAGCCCACTGATGTGGTTTCGCGAATACAAGGACGCCCCGGACAAGACCGCCGAGCGATACAGCGCGGATGGCCGCTGGTATTTCACCGGCGACACCGCCAAGCAGGACGAGAGCGGGCGCGTGTATTTCTCCGCTCGCGACGACGACGTGATCATCATGGCCGGCTACCGCATCGGCCCCGCCGATGTGGAGAACGTCCTGGCCACCCACGACGCCGTCACAGAGGCCGCGGTCGTCGCCGCGCCGGACGAGCTCCGCGGCGAGGTACTGGAGGCGTACGTCGTTCTGCGGGCAGGCGGGCAAGGCTCGCCCGAACTCGTCACAGAACTCCAGCAGCGAGTCAAACAACAATTCGCCGCGCACGCCTATCCCCGCAGGGTTCATTTCGTGGATGATCTACCGAAGACTCCGAGCGGCAAACTCCAGCGCTACAAGCTTCGAACCGATCGACGATAGCGGCCGAACCACCGACACCGTGGGAGATGACCACACCGCAGATCGTGCGCACGTCCATCGACATCAACCTGACCACTTGGTGAATCTTGTTTACGCAGTTCAGGGCACTGCTGGTGCGCACCAATCATGTACGACCGCGCCGGTGTTCAGTCGGCGGGAACTGTCGTCGAGGACTGCTCGGATCTGGTCGGTGCTTCGGCTTTGATCATTGTGATCAGATGCTGTCGGAGTTGCGGCCAGTGAGCTTGCCGCGCGGTGGCCGGGTCGCTGGAGGTGAAGGTTCTCATCAGTAGGCCGCAGATGGCGTCCAGGGCGGTATCCGCCCACTCCGGGAACCTCGTTGGTTCGGATCGTGGTGGCGCGGGGTTACGTGGCCGAAGGCCGTCCTGCACGGATTGCCAGTGGCACGCCAGCGCTGGGTCGGTTCGGGCCGCGATCGTCACTTCGATCATCGCTGAGCAGATCCCGTCCTGATGAGTCGACCACAGCCGATCGAGCTGCTGGGAAATCGACAGCTCACCGTCGGCGGAGGCAGCGATCAGATCCGCTGACCACCTGTCTGTCAGATAGGTGGCGGCCGCGATGACGAGTTCGCCCGCCGACGGGTAGTGGTGGTCGAGCGCGCCGCGGGTGACTCCGGCGCGCTGGGCGATCGAAGGCATCGAGGTGCTTGCGTAGCCGAATTCGGACCAGCAGTCGATTGTCGCCTCCAGTAGTCGCTCCTTCGTCCGCGCGCTGCGCTGTGCTTGCGTACGCGGCGATCGCGTCGAGTAACTGCTTGTCATTCCTGAAACCTGCTCAGTTCGGCTGCCGCTGATCGCCGCGAACGGCGGGAACGGGCAGCAGCACCAGGGCCGCGGGCGCGCCGGCGGGAACGGCGGGCCGCTTCGGCGCGACCGGCGCGATCGAGGCGTACCCGAGGCTCTGGTCCGGGCGTGGATCGATCTCGCCCTTGTTCGGCCAGAACGCGGCGGCGCGCTCGTGCGCCTGCCCGTCGAGCTTGTCCGCGAGATCGGGGTCGCCGCGTCCGATGGCCGAGTGCGCGGTGTTGTAATCCGCGACCGCGAGTGGCCGAATCCATCCGGTTCCTCGAGCTTGTGGCGGGTCGGGTCGGCCAACGACCGATCCGGCCAACGCGTGTTCCGTCTGCACATGCGCGGCGATGGGCGGTCTCCGCGGCGAACCCGGCCTGCCTATCGGGCGTTGACAGCTTGCAACCGAAGTAATGCTGCATTATGTGTAGCTACATTGGTTGTACTATTCTCGCGGCGCTGCCCGCTGGGTAACCGTTGTCGGCGCGGAAAGGTGGTAGGGATCGTGGCCGAACGGCAGGGCCGGGCAGCGTATGCCCCGCGAATGGCTCCTGAGCAGCGTCGGGAGCAGTTGCTCGACGCGGTTCTGAGGGTCATCGTCCGGCAGGGTGTACACAAGGTGTCCATCGACACTGTCGCCAAAGAGGCCGGCGTGAGTCGTCCCGTGGTCTACGGCCTTTTCGACGACTCCGACCAGCTGCTGCTGGCCTGCCTCGATCGCGAGGAGGCCGGGGCGGTGGCGCAGATGGCCACGGTGGTCCAGCTGTCGCCACGGGACGACGACGATCCCGCGCGTGCCTTGGCGGACAGTCTCGGCCGCTTCCTCGATGTGGTGCAGGCGGCCCCTGATCGCTGGCGGGCGGCGTTCCAGCTCGCCGATTCCAGCACCCCCGCCTTCCGTCGACGTCTCGAGCGCGGACGCCAGGTGTTCACCGAGGCTCTGGCCGCCTATGTGCGCGCGTCGGTGACATCCGGCAGACTCGCCTCGACCGACGTCGAGCTCACGGCCCGGCTCATCCACGCGCTGTTCTGGGAAGCGGGCCGACTCGTGCTGGCCGAACCCGATGCCTTTCCGCCGCAACGCATTCGCGACTACGTCGCTCGGCTCCTCCCTGCCCTACCCACATTTCGTAGTCCTTCGGAAGCCTGACGAAGTCCGCCGTCGTCGACGGGGCCCTTCGTCGATTCGGCCGTCGGCTGTTCGCCGAGATTTCGCGGGTTGTCGACGTGGTCGGCGATCGTTGTGTGAGCGAACATGACAATGCGCTGGTGAAAGAAGGCTTCCGGCTCTGTCAGCAGTGTGCGGCAGGCTTCCCACAGCAGTGTGTATACGACGTGTGCGGTGATCTCGATGTCCACGACCCCCGGGGTGAGTGTCCTTCGGAGGCTGAAGGATGAACAGTGAGGGTAGTAGCTCGGCCAGCACCGCCCTGTGTTCTCGTTCCAGTGAGGCGGTCAGCATGTCGTCGGTGGTGGCGAAGGCGCGGTAGATGACGGGGCGGCTGACGCCCACTGCACGTGCCACCCTGTTCATGGTCACCCAGTGCGCGCCCTGTTCGACGACGATGCGGAGCACGGCGTCCAGGATCTGTTCCCGGCGATCCGCCGGTGTCTTACGCGCAGCGTAGCGCCTTCTTTGCCGTTGCCGCGGTGCGCTGTCCAAGTGACTTCTCCTCGTGAATCGTCCCGAGTGTCATGGGCGATTCGATGTCCCTCGCTTGACACCGGACCACCGGATGGCAAATACTACACTCACTGTAGCTACTATCACTGTAGCTTTTGATGGGAGGTCGCAATGACGCGCCGATACTGCATCATCGGAGCGGGATACACCGGTCTGGCCGTGGCGAAGGCATATACCGATCTCGGCTTGGACTACGACCACATCGAGGCGACCGCCGCGATCGGTGGCAACTGGTCGCACGGTGTGTACGACTCCACCCACCTGATCAGCGCCAAAGCGGTCACCGAGTATCCCGACTACCCGATGCCCGAGGACTATCCGGACTTTCCCAGCGCCGCACAGATGCGCGACTACCTGAATTCCTTCGCCGCCGAGTTCGGACTCGACCGGCGCATCGAGTTCGACACCGAAGTGACCGATGTCGCGCCGCTCGACGACACCGGCCTGGCGGGCTGGCGGGTCGAATTCGCGAATGGGCAGGTGCGCGAGTACGCCGGCGTCGTCGTCGCCAACGGGCACTACTGGGACGTCAACATCCCGACCTACCCGGGCGAATTCACCGGCAAGCAGCTCCACTCCAAGCACTACAAGCGCCCCGCCGATCTCGACGGCACGCGGATCCTGGTCGTCGGCGCCGGCAACTCCGGTTGCGATCTGGCAGTGGAAGCCGCACTGAATTTCGGCACGTCGGAGATCTCCCTGCGCCGCAGCTACTGGTTCATTCCCAAATATGTGCTCGGCGTACCGAGCAGCAAATTCGACATCGGGTCCGTTCCGGTGCCGAAACTACTGCAAGAGACTGTCTTTCGGGCGATCGTCGCACTCGGGATGGGCAGCTATCACCAGTTCGGGCTGGAGAAGCCGAAACACCGCATCTTCGACCAGGATCTGGTGGTCAACCAGCAGTTGCCCTACTTCCTCAAGCACGGCCGGATCGCGGTCCGCCCCGAGATCGCGCGCTTCGACGGGCACACCGTGCACTTCACCGACGGCACCAGCGGCGAATACGACACCATCGTCTGGGCGACCGGGTTCAAGACCACCTTCCCGTTCCTGCGCGATGGGCTGCTCACCTGGGAGAACGGTCAGCCACGGCTGGTGTCGCACACCTTCGCGCCCGGCCTGGCCAACCTCTCCTTCGCCGGACTGGTCGCGCCGCGCTCCGGCGCGGGCATGTTGCTGATGAACAGCTCCCGACTGCTCGCCGAGGCCGCGCTGCTGCAACAGCGCATCCGCACCCCGCTCGGCGATCTGTACTCGATCGTTTCCGAGCCTTCGGGTGAAATCCTCGCGGGCGGACCGGAATTGCGCTGGGAAGTGCTGCGCGGCCGATGGCTGGTGCGCAGGCTGACCCAGCTGTCCACGTTGCAGTCTCTGCTGTTGGGCGACCCCGCCACGACAGCGCCGGACACGGCGAGCACCGCACCCGGGCCGGTTGCGTCGCGCAGCCTGCCCCGCATCGTGCTGAGCCCGGTCCGCGCCGTCGGCCGCCGGATCGCCTGACCGCAACTACCAACCCAGGAGACCTCTCCATGCCCCCGAAGAACCACGCACCCCACACCGTCGCCATCGGCAGCCCCTTGACTCTGCCGTGCGGGGTCACCCTGCCCAACCGCATCGCCAAGGCCGCCATGAGCGAACAACTCGGCGAGATCAACGGCGCCCCCAGTCAGACCCTCACCCGGCTCTACAGCGCCTGGGGCCGCGGCGGTGCCGGTCTGCTGATCACCGGCAACGTCATGATCGACCGCCGCGCCTACGTCGAGCCGCGCAATGTGACGCTGGAAGACGATCGCCACCTCGAGGCCGTCGGCAACTGGGCGCGCGCGGGATCGCGCGAGGGTTCGGTCATGGTCATGCAGATCAACCATCCCGGCCGGGTCGCGATCGGCCCGCTGAATCGGCTACCGGTGGGCCCGTCGGCGCTGCGTCCGGGGACGATCGGCTACAACCTGCGCAAGCCGCGCGCGTTGACGCTCGATGACATCGCCGACCTGCGACGCCGCTTCGTACGCACCGCGGAGCTGGCCGTCGAGGCCGGTTTCGCCGGCGTGCAGGTACACGCCGCACACGGATACCTGCTCTCGCAGTTCCTCTCGCCGATCGCCAACCAGCGCACCGACCGATACGGCGGCAGCCCGGAGAATCGCCGTCGCCTGCTGCTCGAGGTCGTCGCCGACGTGCGTGCGGCCATCGGGCCACAGGCGCTGCTCTCGGTGAAGCTCAACTCCGCCGACTTCCAGAGCGGGGGACTGGACGAACGCGAATCGCTCGATATCGCGCTGGCCCTCGATCAGATCGGGATCGACCTGCTGGAGGTCTCCGGCGGCAACTACGAGGCCCCCGCCATGACCGGTGTCGTGCAGGACAGCACTCGTGCGCGAGAGGCGTACTTCCTGCGCTACGCGCAGAATCTACGCGCCGAATCGGCGATGCCGCTCATGCTCACCGGCGGAATCCGGACCCTCGACTTCATGAACGACGTGCTGGACCAGGGCGCGGTCGATGTGATCGGACTCGGCCGTCCGTTCGCGGTGCGCCCCGAGATCGCGGCACAACTGCTGGCCGGCACGCAGGAGCCGCTGACGCTGCCCACGGCACCGCGCATCCCGATCAAGGGCGCGACACCGATCAACTCCTACCTCCAACTCGCCTGGCACGCAGCGAACTTCCGTCGCATCGCGGCCGGCGAGCGACAGGTGAGCGGACCGGGCGCGCTCCGGACGCTGGCCGTCGCCGGGACCACCGTGACCGTCCGCGCGCTCACCCAATTCTGATCACCGAGGAGTTACTCATGAGCTTGCCCACTCCCACCCCCGCCCTGCGGGCCGTCGTCACCGGAGCCTCCTCCGGCATCGGCGAGGCACTCGCCGACGGCCTGGCCCGTCGCGGATACTCGTTGATCCTGGTGGCACGACGCGAAGACCGGCTGCGCGAGTCCGCCGACCGGCTCGCCGGCCGCCACGGCATCGAAGCAGAGGTCCGCGCAGTCGACCTGTCCGACCGCGACGAGCGCGCGAAACTGTGCGACGAACTAGCCTCGCGCGAGATCGCCGTGCTGTGCAACAACGCCGGTTTCGCCACCTACGGCACACTCGCGACCGCGAACCCGGCCCGGGAACGCCAACAGGTGGAACTGAACACCGTCGCCGTCCACGACCTCACGCTGGCCGTGCTGCCCGGCATGCTCGCGCGGGGCGCGGGCGCGATCCTGATCACCGGATCCACCGCGGGCAACCAGCCCGGCCCGAACAACGCCACCTACGCGGCCACCAAGGCCTTCGCCAACACCTTCGCCGAATCGCTGCACGGTGAACTGGCAGGCACCGGCGTGCAGTGCACCCTGCTCGCGCCGGGCCCGGTGCGGACCGAATACGCCGAAGTCGCCGAGGTTCCGAACCTGGACCGGTTGGTACCGGGACCGCTGTGGGTCAGCGCCGAACAGGCCGCGAGCGACGCGATCGCGGGCATGGCAGGTGGCCGCCGCCGCGTGGTCCCCGGCATCTTCGCCAAAGTACAGACCGTCGGCGGCCAGTACACCCCGCGCGGGTTGGTCGGCCCGATCCTGCGCACCGTCTACCGAAAGGTCAAGTGACATGGGTTGGGAACCTGCCGACCGCACCGATGGGCGCTCTCTCGGGGCGGATGTGCGGCGCGCACTGGCGATCGGTGATCCACGCCGCAGCCTCTATCGCGACGCCCACTACTTCAGCGCCACCGTAGAAATCGAGCCCGATGCGATGAGCCGTTGGCTCCCCGCCGGGGTGCGGTTGGCCGAACCGGCACGCGCGGATCTGTTCACCGCGTGCTTCCCGGACAACAACTTCGAATCACCGGGATACCACGAGGCGGGGTTGTTCGTGCACATCAAGACCGTGCAGGGCACCGGAATCCACTGCCCGTGGATGATTCTCGACGACGATGTCGCCTTGATCATCGGACGTGAACTGCTCGGCTATCCGAAGAAGCTCGGCGAGGTCGACTGGACCGCCACCGACACCGAGATCCGTGCCGAGGCGTCGCGCCGTGGCGAGAAGCTGCTCACGATGGGTGGCAAGCTCGGCGCGGTCATCGCCGATCCACCGCCGATCCTGGCCCGCCCCCACCGCAACGTCGTCGGCCTCGCCGGCCTGTTCCCCGCCTTCCTGGTCGGCTTCACGCCCCGCGAGCGCGTGATCGAGGTACGGCAGATCGAGGACTTCACCCTGGAACTGCACGGCTCCGAACGCGATCCGCTCGACCAGATGGGGATCGGGCGGGTGATCGAGGCACGGCTGCACCGCGTCGACCTGCTCGGCGTGTGGGTGCCACCGATACCGCTGCGACCGCTCACCCCGCTGTTCACCGCCACCCGGATGCGGCCCCGAGTCCTATGAGTATCGCCGATCGACTCGTCACCGAGCCGCTCGCCATCCCGCGACCGGCTGTCACCGCATCGTTTCCCCGGATCGATACCTTCGACAAGGCGCTCACCGCGCCAGGTGGTTTCGGTCCACGACTGCGCGCATGCCGAACGGCGGCACTGGATTTCCGTCACGAGTTCGCCGCGACCGGCCGCCCGGACTCGGTCCGAACCCACGATCTGATCTCGCTGCCCTACCCGACTCGCTACGGTCTGTTCCGCGCCGCGATCAGCCCCACGCCGTTCGTCACGATCAGCAACCGCTTGCTGATCGTGCGCTGGACCGAAACCGACGGCACCCCGCGCACTTTGCTCTTCGAGCCGAGTGATCACGAACTCGACTCCTACACACCCTATTTCGACGACATGAAACGCATGGCCCCCGGACCGTTGCGTGGGCTGTTCGTCCACGAGCACACCGATGTGCTGACCGCCTGCCACCGTGCGGGGGTGGATCCGGCCGAGGTCGACTACCTCGCTTTCGACCACCTGCACACCCAGGACGTGCGGCGCTGGCTGGGCACCACCCGGCCGCAGCCCGATATCAGCCCGAACAGTCCGGTGGCAGCGGCATTTCCGAATGCCAAGCTGCTGGCCCAGCGTGACGAACTCGAGGCCATGGCCGACCTGCATCCCTTCCAACGGCCCTGGTACCAGCCGCGCACCTTCGTCGACCTGCCGCCCGAGAAGATCCTGCCGCTGGACGGCAGCGTCCTGCTCGGCCCCGGCGTCGCGTTGATCACCACGCCCGGCCACGCGATGGGCAACCAGTCCCTGGTACTCAATACCGACACCGGTATCTGGGCGATCAGCGAGAATGCCATCGCCACCGAATGCCTCACCCCGGACAGGTCGCGGATCCCCGGCCTGGCGAACGCGGCGAAATCCTGGGGACACGAGGTGGTGCTGAACGTCAACACCATCGAGACCACCTACGAGCAGTACAACTCGCTGATCATCGAGAAGACCATTGTCGATGTATCCCAGCAGGATTCGCGCTTCCTCCAGTTCTTCCCGTCCAGTGAGCTGACCGGCGCGCTGCTCAATCCCGGAACCTCACCCACCTTCACCCACCGCGCCATCCGGCACGGATGACCGTCGCGGCGACATGATGACCACCCCACCCCCGATCGACCCCGGACTTTTCGCCCAGCTGCTCGATCCGGCACAACGCACCGACCCCTACCCGCTCTACGCCCGCGTTCGTGAACACGGTTCGCTCCGGCTGGGCGGGGCGGGGGTGGTGGTGCTGTCGTCGTACGAGAACTGCGCAACGGTATTGCGCCACAAGGCGAGCAGCGTCGAACGCCACCACGCCGCGATTCCCCTGGGGCCCACGCCCCTGCACGATCTCGTGGGTGAGGCTGCCGGCGAACTCGTCGGCACCGCCCCGATGCTGTTTCGCGACAACCCAGACCACGCACGCCTGCGTGGCCTGGTAGCCAAAGCCTTCACCCCCGCCGTCGTACGCCGGATGGAGCCACGCATCACCGCCATCGCCGACGCTGCCCTTGATCGGGCGGCCGACCGCGGTCGACTCGACGTCGTCGCCGATCTGGCCGGTCCACTTCCCGTCACGGTGATCTGCGAACTACTCGGCGTTCCGCTCGATGACGAACCGCTGATCCGACGGTGGTCGACCCGGCTGACCCGCGCGCTCGACCCCGTCTCAGCCACGGCGACCCTCCACCGCCCCGAGCCTGCGGCGCTAGTTCGCGACAACAACGAGATGCACGACTACTTCGAACAACTCGCGCGTCACCGCCGCACCCGGCCGGGCGAGGACCTGTTGTCCGCGCTGATCGCCGCCGAGGAAACAGACGAGGCACTCGCCCACGACGAACTCATCGCCACGTGCGCTCTGCTGTTGATCGCGGGCCACGAAACCACGGTCAACCTCATCGCCAACACCGTTCTCGCCCTGCTACGACACCGCCTCCATCTCGGGATTCTGCGCGCCGCGCCGCCCTTCGCCGCCGCGGTGATCGAGGAAAGCCTGCGCTATGACCCGCCGGTCCAGCTGATTCCCCGGATCGCCCGCGACGACATTCACCTCCCGGATGTCACCATCGTGGCCGGCGACCTGATCGTCATGCTCATCGCCGCGGCGAACCGCGATCCCGCGGTCTTCACCGACCCCGACCGCTTCGACCCCGCCCGGGCAAATCGACATCTCGCCTTCGGCCTGGGCCAGCACTTCTGCCTCGGCGCCTCGCTGGCTCGCCTCGAAGCCACCGTCGCCGTCAGCCGCCTGGCCCGCCGGGTCATCGACCCCCGCCTGACCATGGACCCACCGCCCTACCGCGAGCACACCACCCTGCGCGGACCCGCGGCGATGCCGCTCACCTTCACTTCGATAGCTGCGGCCGAGGCATGACACCATGGCCGACACGAAGCGGGCAGGCGCCGTCTATCCCTGCCTCGACGCCAGCGCAACCCGGTACGCCGAGCACCCCGAGCAAGGATGGCCCGAAGTATCAAAATCCTGGCCACAAGTATCTCGGCCGTGCTCAGCGCGGCCACTACCGTTCACGGTCGTGCGAGATATGACTGCGACAGAGACAGTGTCGGCCGTGATCATCGGCGCGGGCTTCGCCGGCTTGGCGATGGCGCGCGAGTTCATCCGGACAGGAATCGAGGACTTCCTCGTTCTCGAGCAGGCGCGGTCGGTGGGCGGTGTGTGGCGGGAGAATTCGTACCCGGGCGCGGCCTGCGATGTGCCCTCGGCGTACTACTCCTTCGCCGACCGACCGAATCCGGCGTGGACGAGGCGTTACGCCGGACAGGCTCAGATCGTGGAATACCTCCGTGCGGCGGCCGATGAACCGGAAGTACGTGACCGTATCCGGTGTGGCGTCGAGGTCACGGCACTACGGTTCGACGAACAGTCCGGCCTTTGGACGGTCGAGACCGCCGACGGCACCGTCCTCACGGCCCGAACGGTGATCCCGGCGACGGGCCAGCTCTCGCGACCGGCGCTGCCCGAACTCCCGGGAATCGCCGGTTTCGCCGGCCCGTCGTTCCACTCGGCGCAGTGGCGCCACGATGTCGACCTCCGCGGAAAGCGCGTCGCCGTGATCGGCACCGGAGCCAGCGCCATCCAGTTCGTCCCACGTATTCAGCCGCAGGTCGCCGACCTCGTTGTGTTCCAGCGCTCGGCCCCTTACGTGCTGCCCAAACCCGATGGGGGCTATGGCGAGTTCCGGCGTGGGCTGTTCCGTCGGGCTCCGATCACCTTGCGCGCCGAACGTGGGCTGTGGTGGGGGCTGGGCGAACTGTGGACCTTCGGCATGCTGGGCAACCGGGCGGTGAGCGCGGCGGTGCGGGCGGCGGCACTGGGGCACCTACGGGCCCGCGTGCGCTCCGGGCGGTTGCGGGAGTCGTTGACCCCCGACTACGAGATCGGCTGCAAGCGGGTCCTGTTCTCCAACGACTACTACCCGGCCGTCTCGCAACCCAACGTCCGCGTCGTCACCGACCGGGTAGCGGAAGTGACGGCGACCGGCGTACGGACGGCCGACGGCATCGAACACCCCGCCGACGTGATCATCTACGGCACCGGATTCGCCACGCAACGATTCCTCGGGCCGATCGAGGTCTCCGGCCGAGAAGCGCTCGATCTCCATCAGGTGTGGTCCGAGGGCGCTCGTGCCTACCTGGGCATGACGGTGCCGAACTTCCCGAACCTGTTCCTCATGTACGGCCCCAACACCAATCTCGGGACCGGGTCCATCATTTTCATGCTCGAGCGCCAAGCCGAATACATCCGCCAGGCTGTGCGACACCTCCTCGACCGTCCAGGCATGAGCCTGGACGTGCGCCCCGACATCGAAGATCACTACGATCAAGAAATCCAGCAGCGCCTCACCACGACCGCGTGGGCGGCTTGCGCCAGCTGGTACCGGTCCGCGACCTCGGCACGAATCACCTCCAATTGGCCCGGCTTGGTCTCGGAGTACGCGCGGCGCACAAGGAGATTCGGCGCCGACGATTTCGTGGCAATCCCTACCCGGAACGACAGGCGAATCGGAAGTGGGCGGTGAACCTCTGACCGCTTCGAGACCCGCGAGCGCCGATCGACCCCGGACCAGGCCTTCTCGTATGCCAGTGCAGTTTCCCGCCGTGGTCACCGGGTCCGGATTCCGACGGTCGATGGCTTCCGTAGTTCTGATGACCCAGTTCGGTGTCGACCGGCGGATTCCCCTGGATCGGATTCTGGCCGGGTCCGACCTGACCGCCGCTGACCTGGCCGACTCCACCGCGCAGATCAGTGCCGAGCAGGAGATGCGGGTCGCCGCGAACATCGCGCGCGCCCTCGATGGGCACCCGCAGGTGGGCCTCGAACTCGGCCGCCGATATCGAATGTCGACCTTCGGCAGCTTCGGATTCGCATGCCTGTCCAGTCCGACCTTCGCCGACGCGGCGAGCGTCTTCCTGCGATATCTCGACCTCACCTTCACCTTCTGCATTCCCAAGGTCGAAGTCACCGCCGACGCGGTCGTGGCGAGCTTGGACGATTCGGGCATACCCGAGCCGGTCCGGCAGTTCCTGGTCGAGCGCGATGCGGCCGCCATTCTGACCGTGATCGAGGAAATCTTCCCCGGCCGGTTCCGGCCGCACCGGGTCGAACTGACTACGCCGACACCGGCTTCGACGCAGCCGTTCGAAGACGTGCTGCATGTCCGTCCGGTCTTCGCGCAACAGGCCAACCGCATCGTCTTCGATCCGAAACTGCTGACCGAGCCGCTCCCACAGGCCAATCCCCGAATCCTCGCCGAATGCGAGGCGCTGTGCCGGGAACTGGTCAACACCCGGCGCCAACGCAACGGGCTGTCGGCCCAGGTCCAGGTTGTGCTGACTCGGCTCGATCTGACAGCGACCGGCCAAGACGACGTCGCCCGTCAGCTCGGGTTGAGCAGCCGCACGCTGCGTCGCCGTCTTCGCGAGGAAGGCACCACCTTCCACAGCCTGCGCGACGAAGTGCGCGTGACCCTCGCCGAACAGATGCTGCGCAGCGGCGCGCTGTCGGTGGAGGACATCGCGATTCGGCTCGGTTACGCCGAAGCCGCCAGCTTCACTCATGCCTTCAAACGCTGGAAAGGCGTCACACCGACCGGATTCCAGGACGCCGAGAAGGGCTGGAGGCGTGCAACCGACCTAGCATGACCGCCTCGATGCTGTCACTAGACGGACTCGGTCGAGGTCGGGACAGTGGAGCACCCCGCCAGGCCATTGGCGAAGCCGCAAGGAGCGGCGGTCGACGTCATGGAAGGACCTGGCACGTTTGTCCTGTTGACCGATGTGTTCCCATGTTCGCTTGCCCTACCCACTTCACCAGGGCGAATGCGACTGACCTGGGCTTTCATGATGAGACTTCCTCGGAATTACGAGGCATAAGCTGTTGAGCTGCGAAAATGGTGTCGCAGGTTTGTGCCCTCGGCGGGGCACCGAAGAAGGGGACGGGACGACCCTCGTCACCGCTCCGATTCGCTGCGACCTACGCTGTGGCAGTAGTCGGCACCGAGATCTAGCGCCGCGCCTGACCTTGTCTAGTTGTGCGATAGCCCAGAGCGCCGCAGAGGCGAGCGGAACGCCGCCAAGCATGCACCTTGCCGGCGGGGGCGCCGCTCCAATGGGCTTCTCCGCCGAATGCGTCAGCTGTGCGAAGTCAGCGGGGCTTCGGAGCTGCGAATACCACCCACGACCATGTCGACCGTCGCGCGAACCGCCGCTGTCGCGGCCTTCGGATCGGCGAAAAGGTCGGGATTGCAGGCCACCATGCCGAACGGGATCGCGATGATCGCGGCGGCCGTAGCCTTTGCGTCCAGGTCGGCGCGGACGAAGCCGGACGCGACCGCGCCGGACAGGAAATCCTCGACGACGGTTGTCGCGAGAGCATAGATCGCCGTCCACTTCCCGCGCAGCTCTTCGTCCTTCGACGTCGCGACCATGAGCATCATCTGCGCGATTCGCGGATCGCCCGTCAACAGGTCGGCCATCACATCGCCGAATTCATTTGCCCGGTGACGGAATTCGGCGATCGAACCCGGCGGTTCGGCGTTTGCGCGGCCCAGGAGTTCGGCCAGCGCCGCGACCGTGTCGGCGACCGCGTAGTCGAGGATCTCGCGCTTGCTCGCGAAGTACCGGTAGATCGTCGATGCGCCGGTCCCGATCCTTTCGGCGATGTGGGCGAGGGACGCCTCGTGGTATCCGCGCTCGATGAACTCGACGATCGCCGCGTCGACGATCTCCTTGCGTACCTGCTCGGTGCGCTGGGCTCGCGTGCGTTCGGCCAATCGCCGCTCGGCAGCCACAGGTCCTCCTCCCACGTGTCGTCACCAGAATCCTAGTATGCGAATCGTGATTCGCATACGCGATTGACAATTCGAATCTGCGATGCCACCATCTGTCCAGGTCGGTCGGCGATGACTGCCACGCCTACCGCCCGAGGTCCGGTTCGGTCAGGGCGGAATGAGGCGGTTCGTGGCGGGGTGACTCGGCCGATCCGTACCGGCCCACCCGGGTTGGACAACGAAGCGCGCCTCGACGTTCTCCACCGTGATCCAGGGCGGCCTGCCGGTCGCCCTCACTTCAGTTCGATAGGGAATATGCAATGTCGTTCACAGATGTTTTCCGCGACCCGCCCGTCGATGCGATCGCTCAATATCCCTCGGTCCCGACGATTTTCGGCATCTGCTTCGCCATCGTCACAACGGTGATCGGGATCGTTTATACGATTCGCACGCGAAGCCCACTGTTCTTCTGGGCGGCGGTAGCGGGCTGGACGCTCTACCCGCTGGTCGTCGAGCCATTCGGCGATTGGTTCGTCGCAGTGTGGTACCCGGCGAACATGGATGTCGCCGCGACCGTCTTCGACCGGCCGATGCCGTGGCTCGCGGTATTGTTCTACGGCGGTGGCATCCCGCTGGTGACGGTCGCCGCTCACGAGATCACCAAGCGCGGCTTGCCGGCGAAGCGGTTGCTGCAGTTGGTGATCGCCGTGACCATCCTCGAAGTGCCGATGGAGATTTCGGGCGCCCAGTTCGGGTGGATGCAGTACTACGACAACCATTCCGTGATCTTCGGTGTCCCGATCTACTGCTACGTACAGAACGGCGGCATGTTCGCGGTGGTCGCCTGGGTGCTCGCGTGGCTGCTGCCGCACATTCACGGATGGCGTTGGGTAGTGGTGCCTTTCGCTCTCGCCGCGGTCTTGCCGCTGTTCGCGCTCGTCACCACCTGGCCTGCGTATCTCGCTATTCACACCGGCGCGGGTCCGGTCGTCGGCTGGATCGCCGGAATTCTGGCCACGGTGCTCAACGCGGCCGTCGTGGTCGCGTGTATCTACTCTCCCGCCCTGGACCGCTTGCGTGAGAAGGCCGGCGCCGGTGATCCGCCCACCACGGTCCAGGTGGCCTGACCGGCTCAGCGCAGACAGCGCCGGCGGGCCATGTCGAGTGGTCTGTCGGCGCGCCGCCGGCACGAAACTGTCGCTGCCGGAGAGGGTTCTATATCGCCGCCGGATGGCCGGCAAGGAGAAATAACATGCATCGCGTTTCCCATTCGGCTGACATCGCTGTCCCGGTGGAAGTCTGCTTCGCCTATGTGGACGACATGCGGAAGGCGCCCGAATGGATGTTCGGAGTCACCAAGTGCGAGCCCATCGGCCCGCAGGAGCGGGGACTGGGCGCCGTCGTCGCTGTCACGATCAAATTCGGTCCGATGACTGTGCACAGTCTGGGTACGGTCACTGAATACTGTGAGAACGCGCTGATTGCGTTGACGCTCACCGACGGGCCGATCAGTGGGGTGATGACCTGGCGTTTCGAGCCTCGTGACCCGGGTCGGACCAGGATTGCGGCGGAAGTGGCCTACACGCTGGTCGGCGGGCTCACCGGCCGGGCGCTGGCGAAGGTGATCGACGCGCTGGTCACGCAGGGGATCGAGTACACCGAGGGCAGATTGCGTCGACAACTGCTGGAGCCCACCGCCGGATGATCAGGCGGCGGTCGTCGGCCGCCGCCTGATCTGCTCGCCGTCACTGCTGCAGTGGGCGTGCCTGGGCCTTGGCCGCAGTGATCAGGGGGACGAAATACTTGGTGGCCAGATGGCGGGCTTCGTCATCGGTGCCGGTCGGCAGTACCGCGGAGGGGGCTATCAGCAAGGTGAGCGTGATCCTGATGACCAGCTCGGCGACTTCGTGCGCGGAATCGGGATCCAAGCTGCCGTCCAGCGCCATGAGCAGGGCGATCACCGAACGGATCCTGACCAGCGTTTCGGAGTTCCCGAAAGCGGTCTCGTGCAGCGTTTCCGGTTCGTACTCGAGTACCGCCGCCACCAGCGGATGAGTGCGGCACTCCCGGATGCCGAGGACGAAGGCTTCGACCGTCGCGACCTCCGGTGCGGTCCTGGCGATCGCCGATTGAGCTACTCGCACGAGGAATTCCTGGATATCGCGTTCGACGACGGCCGCGACGATATCGTCCTTCTCGCCCAAGCGCCGGTGCACGGTCCTGCGTGAAACGCCGGCTCGCTGGGCGATCTCGCCGATGCTGGTTCGTCGAAATCCATGCGAGATGAACTCCTCGCGCGCGACGTCCAACAGGCGAGCGGTCTCGGGATCGACCTCCGCGTCATCGTTGGCGATTCGGTCGTCGTCAGTGCTCACGGCTCCTGAGCTTAGCGGCGGCGTTCTCAGCCGCCCCGCCAAATACCGACCTGATCGGCTCGATGTCCTAAAAGCCCGCCACTGAGCCTGCCGCGGGATGCCTGACCAATCGCGGTCCCGCGCGTTCGGTATTCAGCAAATCCGCAGGTCATCTGACGAGGATGACCTGCGCGGTCCGTGCCGTGACCTTGTGTTCGGTGCTCGGTGCGGTGATCCGCCATGCCGTCGTTGCAGGTGGCGTGCCCAAGGAAGCTTGACCGATAGTCTCAATGACCTATAATTGGGACAGCGGGTCAACCCTGTACTAGGGTTCGATCATCCGCGATTGAGTGGACCGTCTTCGGTTCGCCGGTGGTCCTGGATGTGGGCCGCGTGGCACGGCCGTGATGGCCGGATTTCAGCAAGACAGATGAACCCGAGACGAAGGAGTCGAACGGGATGCCGTATGTGATCACCGCCGAGTGCGTGGGAAACAAGGACGCCTCGTGCGTAGATGTGTGTCCCGTCGGATGTATCCATCCCGAGCCGGACACTCCTGGCTACGCGGCGGCGGAGCAGCTGTACATCGATCCCGGTGCCTGCATCGACTGCGACGCGTGCTTCGCGGCCTGTCCTGTCGGCGCCATCCACGCGATCGAGCGGGTGCCCGAGGAGCATGCGGCCAGTATCGACGCCAACGCCGCCTACTTCGAGTGAAAGGCGGATCGGGGAATGCCTTCGGAACCCTTGCGTGTGGCGATCGTCGGATCCGGGCCGTCCGGTTTCTACGCCGCCGCTGAGCTCATCAAGAAGCTGGGCCCGGATGTGTGGGTCTGCATGATCGATCGGTTGCCGACCCCCTTCGGCTTGGTGCGCTCCGGCGTGGCGCCGGACCATCCGAAGATCAAGTCGGTGACCTCGTTGTTCACCAGGACGGCGGCGCACCCTTGCTTCCACTTCCTCGGTGGGGTCGAAATCGGCCGCGATATCACCCACGACGAGCTCCGCGGTTTCTTCAACGCGGTCGTGTACGCGACCGGGGCCGCCGCGGACCGTGGACTCGAGATTCCCGGGACCGGGCTGGACGGCTGTTTCGGTGGATCGGATTTCGTCCGCTGGTACAACGGCCATCCGGATCAGCGGCTGTTGCCGGTAGACCTCGAGGTCGAACGGGCAGTGGTGGTCGGAAACGGAAACGTCGCACTGGACATCGCTCGCATCCTGACCACGCCCGTCGCTGAGCTCGAACGCACCGACATCGCGGAGCACGCGCTCGACGCCCTGTCGCGCAGCCGGATCCGCGAGGTCGTGGTGCTCGGTAGGCGCGGACCGGCACAGGCGGCGTGGACTTCCCCGGAGCTGATCGAACTCGGCAAGCTCGCCGATGTCGACGTGACGGTGCAGGGTATGGACGATCCGGCCGCACTGGTGCCGGAGGCGAATGCCGCCAATGCCAATTCGGTCGAGTCGAACGTCCAGATCGTCCGGGAACTCGCCGATCGTGGCGTGTCGGGTGCGGCGAAGTCGATTCGTTTGAAGTTCTGTTCCGTTCCCACCGCCTTCAGCGGTGAGGAGTGTGTGCGCGCAGTTGTCGCCGCCGATACGCGTTTGAGCGTCGGGGCCGATCGACGAGTCAGGGCGGAGCTGACCGGCGTGGTCGAGACGATCGCGGCGGGCTTGGTTGTCACTGCGGTCGGGCATCGTTCGGAAGCACCTTTCGGCGTTCCGTTGGACGGGCGGGGCACGATCCGCAACCAGGCGGGACGGGTGATCGATGGTGATCGACCGGTGGCCGGTGTGTACGTGGCGGGTTGGGCGAAACGCGGTGCCTCGGGTGTCATCGGCACCAACAAGCTCTGTGCGGTCGGCACGGTCCGCGCCCTGCTCGAGGATCTCGAATCCGGGATTCTGCCGAGAAACCGCACTGTGCCTGCGGATTTCGACGACCTGTGCCGGCGCCGGGCCGCCGCCGACTACACCGACTGGATGGGGTGGCAGCGCATCGATGAGTTCGAGGTCTCCGCCGGTCTGGCCGTGACGCGGCCACGGCTGAAGCTGACCGACCTGGCCGACATGCGCGCGCACGCGCGCGCCGCGAGCTCGGAGTGAAAGCCACGGCGCAGGACGGGCGCCCCTGTCTGCCGATGGCGATCACCGCATGTTCTACCGCGGTTCTGCTGCCGTGTCATGCGAAGATGTCGCTGTCGCTCGGTGGTAGTCCGTTCACTCGGTCGACCAGAAATGGTCGCCGAACCGTGTCACTCGATTCGGCGCTGGAGGTGGTGGTCTCATGACGCCGACCGACCAGGCCGCGATGCGTGATCAGGATTCGCCGCCGTCCGCGATGCAGGTCCTGCGTGGCAACTTCGCCGGGACGGTTCTGTCGAGCCTCGAGACCTTCGGCCGAGCCATGCGTTCCGGTGCCGCGGCGACGAAGCAGGGTGTCGTCGACCTCGTCCGTCTGCGGCTGCCCGTGCGTGAGTTGCTTGGCCAGGCGTGGTTTTTGATCACCGTGACCGCGGTGCCCGGGATCTTGATGGCGATCCCGTTCGGTGTGATCGTCTCCGCGCAGGTCGGCAACGTGGTGCATCAACTCGGCGCGAACGCGCTGATCGGTGCGGCCGGCGGACTCGGAGTCATCAAACAGGGCGCGCCGCTGGCGACCGGGTTGTTGCTCGGGGGCGCGGGAGCCGCGGCCATCGCCTCGGATCTGGGCGCACGCGCTATCCGGGAAGAAGTCGACGCGCTTCGGGTGATGGGAATCGACCCGGTCCAGCGTCTGGTAGTCCCCAGGGTTTTCGCGATGGTCCTGGTGGCGCCGCTGTTGAACGTGCTCATCATCGCGGTCGGCATCGTGGCCGGCTACATCGTGGCCATCGTCGCGCTCGATGTGACGCCGGGGAGTTACTGGGATTCGTTCGGATCATTCGCCACCATCACCGATGTCTGGGTGTCGATCGTGAAATCGGTGATCTTCGGCTATCTGGTTGTGGTGATCTCCTGCCAGCGTGGCCTGGAAGCCAAGGGCGGGCCTCGCGGCGTGGCCGACGGAGTCAACGCGGCGGTCATATTGTCGGTCGTGTCCATCGCGGTCGTCAATGTGCTGATCACCCAGGTGGTCGCGATGTTCTTCCCGACGAGGTTGTCCTGATGACGACAACGCCGTACACACCGCCGCTGTTGCACCCGTTCAGCCGATTGCGGCGGCGGGTCAAGAAATTGGCTCCGCTCGAGCACGTGGGCTTCGTGCTCAGCTTCATCTGGCAGGTCGTATCGTCGATCCCGCTGACGCTCAAGCACTATCGTTCCCAAACCGTCGCGACGATCACCGACATGACGTGGGGCCGCGGTTCGATCATCGTCGGCGGTGGGACAGCGGCAGTCATGCTCGTGATGGGTGCCGCGGTCGGGGCTTCCATCGGCATCGAGGCCTACAGCGCGCTGAACCTCGTCGCGCTCGGCCAGGTCAGCGGCCTGGTGTCGGCCTTCGCCACGACACGTGAATTGGCGCCGATCGCGGCGGGCGTCGGATTCGCCGCGCAGGCCGGCTGCCGTATGACGGCGGAGATCGGGTCGATGCGGATCTCCGAGGAGATCGACGCCGTCGAATCGCTCGGCATCAGGTCGGTACCGTTCGTCGTGACCACGCGCGTCATCGCGGGCGCCGTTTCCATCGTCCCCACCTTCCTGCTCGCATTGCTCGTTTCCTACGCGACGACCGGGCTGGTGATCACAGTGCTGCACGGGGAACCCGCGGGGGTGTACGCGCACTATTTCAATCAGTTCATCGTGGCCTGGGACGTGCTGGCAGCAGCGATCAAAGTGCTGGTGTTCGCCGTCGCGGTCATCCTCATTCATTGCTACCAAGGCTTTTTCGCGGTGGGTGGCCCCGAGGGCGTCGGTGCGGCGTCCGGCCGGGCGATCAGGGCGAGTCTGGTGGCCATCATCGCTTTGGACATGATCATGACAATCGTGCTGTGGGGCTTCAGCACCCCGATCGCATTCACGGGGTGACACGCATGCCACTCAACTACGCACTGCCCGGGATACGGATACAGCAGCGGGGGGCCCGGATCACCGGCGCTGTCGCGGTCGTCGCCGCCCTGCTGTCGTTCATCGTCATCCGGGTCGCCTCGACGAACGAACCGCCGGGTCGGATCACCGTGACACTACGCACCGAACGAGTCGGGCCGGGAATCGAATCGGGTACCGACGTCCGCCTCGACGGGGTCAACGTGGGTGCCGTTGCCAGGATCGAAGCGGAACCGGACGGCTATCAGCGGATCGTGCTGGACCTGGCCGAAGCCGAGCTGTTCGGGTTGACCGACGCGCTGGATATCGACTACGCACCGGGAAACCTCTTCGGTATCAGCGAAGTCGAGTTACTGCCCCGCGCCGGCGGAATCGATCTGGTCGACAACGCGGTGGTCGACCTGACCGGAGACCGCGCGTCCCGGGTCTCCGACGTCACCATGTCCACGATGCTGCAATCGATCGGGCAACTGACCGACGATGTCCTGACACCGAAACTGGCGAGTGTGCTGGCGATGATCGCCAACCAGACACGCGCGTTCACCCCGCTCATCCAGACGATCATCGTCACGGCCACGCTGGTCGCGGATACGCAGCGACTGCCTGCGTCGTTCCTGCTCGGGCAGTTCGGGCAGACGCTGCAGGGGTTCCCGAGCACCGCCGATGGCACGGTGCGGCTGCTGTGGACCGCCTACGAGAACGAGTACATGAAATCCGACGACAACCGCCGACGTTTCGACGCCACGATCGCGGTGATCAGAGATGATCTCCTCCCGACGCTGACCACAGTGCTCGGCACCGGCGGTCAGTACTACAGCGGGCACAGCCTGGCGGTGGTGCCCCTGCTCGATGCCATCGCCAGGACCGTGCCGACACCGGACCTGACCGGTGCGCAGCTGGGGGAGCTGCTCGATCGCACAGACCGGGCCTTCCAACCCACTCCGGACGGGCCTGTGGTCCGCGTCGACGCCGACATCGACATCGACCTGGGGCTGGTACCCGGTCTCGCCGGGCCCTTGCAGGCTGGTGCGCCACCGCTGCTCCCAGGAGGCCCCCGATGACGTCGATGCGGGTTCTGATCACCCGAATCGGGCTCTTCGCCGCGGTGATGGGGCTGCTGCTGGTCGCCGTCGTCCAGACCATCGATCGCCCGGTCGGCGCGGACACCGACGCTTTCACCGCGATGTTCACCGACGCGAACGGGCTGAAACCCGGCGATGACGTCCGGGTCTACGGTGTGCGGGTCGGTACCGTCGCCGGTCTGGCGTTGAAGGGTGACAGGGCTGAAGTCCGCTTCGCGCTGCGCCGGGACCGCCCGCTCTACGACAACAGCACCCTGGCGATCAGATACCAGAACCTGACCGGTCAGCGCTACGTCGACGTCCAGCACGCGGCGCAGCCCACCGGACGCCTCCGCCCCGGGGCGGTCATCGGCATCGAGCACACGGTGCCCGCGTTCGATGTCACGACGCTGTTCAACGGATTGCAGCCCGTACTCGCCGAACTCACACCCGCCGACCTCAACCAGTTCTCCGAAAGTCTGCTCGCCGTGGTCCAAGGCGACGGCAGCGGTATCGGGCCTGCCTTCGACGCCATCGAGAAGCTGAGCCGGTACGCGGTCGACCGCCAGCAGCTGATCTCGACGCTGATTCGCAATCTGGCCATGGTCTCCGGGGAGATCGGCGGAAAGTCACCGCAGGCGGTGTCGCTGCTCGAACAGCTCACCGTGCTGTTCGACACGTTGCAGCAGAAGGCCAGTGGATTGATCGACTTCGGCCTGACCTTCCCTCCGGTCCTGGTGCCCGCGCGTGACCTGCTCGCTCAACTTGGCCTCACCGGTGACCCCAACCCGTATCTGACCTCCGCCCTCGACGCTGCGTTCCCCGACCCCGCGCAAGCGCGCGAGGTTCTGCGCAGCCTTCCCGGGTTGCTGCAGTCGTTCCAGGGGCTGATCCCGCAGACCGGGCCGAATGTGGACCTCTCGTGCTCGCGAGGCTCGCTCGCGTTGCCCGCGCCCTTCCAAATACTCGTTGCCGGACAAAAGGTTTCGCTGTGCAATCCATGAATCGCCCGCCGCGTGCCCGGCGGTCACGGAGGAGTGCCCGGCCGCACGGCCGGCCTCGGTTCTCCGACTTGCAGTGGGGGATAGCCGGATTGGTCCTGGTCGTGGTGATCGTCGCCGCCTTCGGGGTCGTCTATGTCGTGGACATCGGTACCCGTACGTACTCGGCCCAGATGCCCGACGCCGGGTCGGTCCGGGTCGGTGACGAGGTCCGGGTCGCGGGCATCCACGTCGGCAATGTCGAATCTCTGGAACTGCGGCCCGGACACGTCGCGATGACGTTCACCGTCGACGACGCGGTCTTCGTCGGCGCGCAATCGACGCTGAGCGTGCGGATGCTGACCATCGTCGGCGGCCACTATGTCGCGTTGATACCGGCGGGGACACAACCGCTGGGCCGCACTGTCATTCCCGCCGATCGCGTCGTGCTGCCGTACAACCTGACCGAGATCTTCCAGGACGCGATGCGGCCGATCGAGGACATCGACGGTGGCGTATTACGTCAGAACCTGGGCGAACTGGCAAAAGCGGTGGACAGCAGCCCGCAGTCGTTCGCGGCGGCCGTCGGGGCGGTGAACAGCATCGTGTCGATCATGAACAAACAGAACGACGAAGTGACCCGGTCACTGGCGCTGGCCGACGAGTACCTGTCGGCGTTGAATGTGGCCAAGCCTGTTCTGGTTCGCGCGATCAACGCGCTCAATCTGCTGGAGAACCAGGTGATCACCTATCACGTGCAGGTGGGCGAATCCCTGCGCAACACTGCCGCGATCCTGGCCGCGGTGGCCCCGCTCGGGCGCGAGTGGCAGGCAGGCAACAGCCGACTCGTGCAGCAATTGCGTGCGGCGATACCGCAGCTCGAAGGGATCGGCGCCGAGCTCGATGACCTGCTGCGTTCACTCGCTGAACTGGGCCGGGTCCTGGAACCGATCATCTCCGGTCCGGGGGGCGTCACGATCGACCAGTCGGCAGGCGTGGTCGCGGTCGCTCCCTGTGTCCCGATGGCGGGAAGGCAGTGCTGATGGTGAACAGGATCCTGGGCTCGCGCGGTCTGCTGTCGTTCTCGCTGGTTGCACTGGTCGCGGTGCTCTGTGTTGTCGGGTTCCGCCTGATACAGCAGGAACCCCCGGCGCGCGCCTACTGCGCGTTGATGCCCGATGCCATCGGTCTGTTCGAGGGCAGCGCGGTCACCATCCGGGGACTCCCGGTCGGCGAAGTCACCGGTGTCGCGCCCGCCGGGGCGCAGGCGCGGGTGGAGTTCACCGTCTACGAGAACTACACCGTGGCCGCCGACGCCGGCGCGGCGACACTGTCGGACACCTTGATCGCCGATCGCCGGCTGGCGATCGTCGGTGCCGAGTCCGGCGTTCCGAGTCGTGCGTCGTCGGATTGCATCACCAAAACCGTCACACCCAAGAGCATCACCGAGACCTTCGCCGCGATCTCCCGGTTGGCCGACGAACTCAACGGTGCGGGGGACCCGGCACATCCCGATCTCGTCAAAGACGGACTGCGTGCGCTCAGCGCCGCTTCGGCAGGAACCGGAGACCAGATCAACGCCATCATCCGTGGCCTCGGATCCGCGTTCGCCTCACCGGACGAAGCGGTAGGTCACCTCGGCGGCTTGATCGACGCTCTTGCGGCGCTGAGCCGAAGTGCCGCCAGCGGGTGGTCCGACGTCGAATCGATGGTCACCCGGATGGCCGAGGCGATCCATCTGATCAATCAGGTCATCGTGCCACCGGTCATCGAGATCGTCGACAAGGCAGGTGACCTGCTGCCCGCGATCGACGACATCACCCGATTGGCGGGGCCAGGGCTGCGCCGCCTCGACTCGATCGAGAACTTGCCGCAACTGATCGCCGCCGGCATCGGCTCGTTCCAGGAGATACTCGACATGCTTCCGATCTTCACGTCCGCGTTCGAACGTGCGGTGGATCCGGCGACCGGGCGGATCGGGCTGTCCTATTCACCACCACGAGTGCAACTGTCCGAACCGGTGGCTGCCCAGGTGTGCGCGGGTTTGGGCATGCTGGTTCCAGGCACCTGCGGCGGTGGCGCGGACGGGCTCGCGCAGCTCGATCTCACCCGTCTCGTCCTGGCGTCGGTGGTGACGCGATGAACGCGCCGCGAGGAATCGGGCTTCGGGCAATCGCGGCGCTGCTCGCGGTATCCGCCGTATTCGTCACCGGAAGTTGCGCGTTCGACCCTGCCGCGGTGCCGGTGCCCGGCGCCACGATCTCCGGAGACAAACAACTTCTGCACATCGAGTTCTCGAACGTGCTCAACCTGCCGCCGGGTGCGAAAGTGATCGCCAATGGCGTACAGGTCGGGAATCTGATCGGCGTCCGGGTTCTCGAACCTCGTGACGGAGGTCAGGGATTCGTGGTCGCCGACGTGGAGATCCGAGCCGACCTGCGGCTACCTGCCGCCACCACGGCCGAACTGCGCCAAGCCACGCCGCTGGGGGACGTCCACATCGCGCTCACTTCGACGCCGGGAAGCCCCGGGCCGTTCCTGGCTTCGGGCTCCACCTTGCCTCGCTCGCAGACGACGCAGGCCGCGCAGGTCGAGGACACGATGTCCGGACTGGCCGCCGCGGTGACCGGCGGGTCGATCACCAGCTTCCAGGACATCGTGCGACAGCTGAACACGGTGTTTCCCCCCGATCCCGCGGAAACGGCACGGATCTTCGACGTCGTCGGCAAGGACCTGATGGATGTGTCGTCAGATCTGTCCTCGCTGGACTCCCTGCTCGACGGGCTCAACTCGACTGCGGCCACCGTCCTGCAGGATCGGGACATGCTCGCCGGCCTGCTCACCGACTACGGCGTGGAGCACGTGACCGCGGTGTTCAACTCGGTTCTGCAGATCCTGTTCGCGTTGACCGAACTAGGGCCCTTGTCGCACAACGGAGTCTGGCTGGCGCCGCTGGTGCAGTCGCTCGACGACACCGCACGGGCGGTCATGCCGGTTCTGTTCACGGGGAACCCACTCGATCTGAGCAAACCGTCGAACCTGCGGAAGCTGTCGGACCTGATCCAGCACAAGCTGATCCCGTTCGTAGAACTGGGCCCCGAGGTCGATGTCCAGGGTGTGCGCGTCACCGGTGCCGCCGCCGATATGCCAGCCGCCGAACAGGCGGATCGGATCATCCGAACCCTGCGCATGATCGGAGCAGTGCGGTGAAACTGAAATCGGTCGTATCGCTGGGCGCGATCATCGTGCTGTTCGTCGCGGGCGTGCTGTACATGACGGTCGGTGTGCTCGAGATCAACCCCTTCGCCAAATACACGAACATACGGATGACGCTGCCCACCTCCGGCGGACTCGCGGTCGACTCACCGATTCTGCTGACCGGCGTCGAGGTGGGATCGGTGACCGAGGTCCGCAAGGCCGCCACCGGTGTGGAAGTGCACCTGCGGATCCGCGACGAATATCGGATTCCGGTCTCCAGCGCGGTGAAAATCGAGGCCTTGTCCTCGCTGGGCGAGCCATACGTGGAGTTCACCCCGATCGATGATCGTGGCCCCTACTTGCGGAACGGGGAGCGAGTCGACACGCGGACGATCACGCCGCCGGTGTCGATCCCGCAGATGTCGGCCCGGATCGTCGCGGTGGTCGAGCAACTCGATCCCGCGGCGATCTCCTCGCTCGTCGACACCGCCGACCGCGCGGTGCGCGGCACCGAATCCGAACTACCCGGATTGGAGCGAGCCACGCGATTGCTGGCGGCGACCATTCTCAGTCGCACCGCCTCGATCCATCAGCTGCTGCTCGACCTCCAGACGATCGGCGGCGATACCGCGTGGGCGGGACCCGCCTTCCACGATTCGGGTCCGGAGTGGGTCGCTCTCGGCGGTCGGCTCGAAGAGGCGATCGGGGAAGCCGCCGAACTCAGCGGCAAGCGTGATCCGAACGACTATCTGACCGGCGATGGGGTCGTCCCCTTCCTCGGCAGGCTGAACGAGTTGATGGCCGATCTGGGCCCGAGCATGCAGGCTGCCGTACCGCTGCTGCAGACGCTGTCCGCCCACGGGAGCACGGCGCTGTCGCGGGTGGACATCAGCTCCCTCATCGTCCAGGCGCTCGGCACCGTCGGCGACGACGGTGTGGTGCACCTCCGACTGCAAGTGAAATAGACCAGCACGGCGACCGACTCGCCGGGACAGGAACAACGATGGCCTCAACGACGACCGACACCGAGAGTGTCGTGGGATCCGAGCCGAACACCGACACGACGAGCACGGTGCCGTCGCGCCGCGGTACTGCGGCCAAGAAGGTGACTCTGTCGGTCGCCACCGTCTCGACGGCCGCGGCAGTGGCCGTCCTGACGGCGGCGACGGCGACTTTCGGGCTGCTGTACTGGCATGCTCGCGACGAACTCTCCGGCCGGGACGCGGCGGCGCAGAGCAGCGAACACGCGAAGCAGATCGCGATGGACTACGCCGTCGGCGCCGCGACTGTCGACTATCGCAACACCCAGGCGTGGTTCACGAGCCTGAAGAAGGGCACAAACGCCGCGCTGTCGACCAAGTTCGATGCCACCGCCGCGCAGCTGGAGCAGATCATGGTGCCCTTGCAGTGGACCTCGACGGCCGCACCGATTACCGCCGCCGTCACCTCGGACTCCCCGGGCATCTACAAGGTCAACGCCTTCTTGAACGTCAACTCGACGAATGCCCAGAACCCACAGGGCCTGCGAACCACCGTGACCTATGCGATCACGGTGGATGAGAACACTGGGTGGCAGATCACCGATGTCGGGGGACTGGACGGGGCGTTGCCGACCAAGTGACGGGAAGCCGAGCTGCGCCCCGTTGACATTTCTGTCCCACAATCCTATAAATGAGACAGTGGGACAAACAATGAAAGGGGCGTCAATGGTGACGCAAGCACGCCATGCCGATCGCGGCGGGAGCACGCGCAAGCAGGGTCGTCCACCCGGTCCGGGTGTCCTGGCCGCTACCCGGATCCTGGCGAAGGCGCCACGAGATATGTTGTTCGGCTACCTGCCGCGGATCGCGGCCGAGTACGGCGATGTCGTCGACCTGCCGATTCCGGGTCTGACGGCGACGCTGCTGAGCCACCCCGACCACGTCGAGCACGTCTTCATCAAGAACAACGAGCGGTACGCGAAGCTCGCCCTCACCAACGAATTGACCGCCGGTGAACCGCCCGCGCTGCCGATTCTCGCCGGCGCGGAATGGAAGCGGGTGCGGCGTCAGGTCAACCCGTACTTCGCCGAGAAGGCGCTGGCGAACGTCACCGAGGCGATGGTGACCACGACGATCGGCCAGCTCGAGCGCTGGGAAGCCTTCGCCGACAGCGGGAATTTCGTCAATCTGGAGCACGAATTCGGCTCGATCGTGATGTCCACGCTGTTGCAGTCGATGTTCACCTACTCGGTCGACAACGCAACGGTGGACCGGTGGGTCGACGCGGCGACGGACTTCGGCGGATACATCATGGTCCGCGGGCTGATGGGACCCCTGCCGTCCTGGATCCCGCGCCCGCGCGAGCGCAAGGGGCGCGCCGCCCAGTCCTTGTTCCTGGGGGAACTCGACAGCATGATCAAGGCGCGGCTGGCTGCCCCCGAACGGGAGCAGAAGGACGTGCTGGATGTCTTGCTCGGCATGGAATTCGAGGGGGACGAGGACCAGCAGTACCGACGGATGCGGTCGGAGCTGTCGGGGCTGGTGTTCGCCGGATTCGATACCACCGCCGAGGCTCTCGCCTGGACTATCGCGATGCTGTCCCAGACTCCGGATGCTCTCGCGAAGGCGTACGCCGCTGTCGACGCACTCGGTGGCCGCACCGTCGCGTATACCGACGTCGAACAGCTTTCCTACCTGCGTGCCTGCTTCGATGAGGCACAACGGCTGCAGGCCGCGCCGTTGAACGGGCGCACATCGACGGAAGACGACGAAATCGGCGGCTACCGCATTCCGGCCGGATCCCATGTGCTGATCTCCCCGTACGGTCTCCAGCGGGATGCGCGGTTCTGGGTGAATCCCGACTGGTACAACCCCGATCGCTGGGTGACCGACGACATCGACAAGAACGCGTTCGTCCCGTTCAGTACCGGCCCACGCAAGTGCATGGGCAGCCGGATGGCCTACATCAGCGGTGTCCTCACCCTTGCGTCGATTCTCCAGCGTTACACCTTCGAAGTCCGCGAGGGCTGGAAGCCGCGCCATGAGCTGCACCTGTCGATCGGACTCGCCGGCGGGCTCCCGGTTCGAGTGCATCGGCGATGATCGACATCTCCTCCGTCGGAATGTGATTCGCCCGCGCCGTCCGGTACGGCGTCCACTGACTCGCCGCCGCCGCTCGGTGGCGGCGAGTTCCCTCTATGCGTCACGCATGTCGAGGCGGCGGTGACTGCGCATCCGGCGGTCGAGACCTTCCTCGGCGGGTGGAGTCGGACGAGTGCTGCCATGGGGTCTGTCCGGAAATGACATGTGACCGTCCGCTTCTGACATACCCGCAGCCGCGAGTTGTCTCTAACTTCGGGACATCGAGAAGACACCGAAAGGTAGGCCATGGACACTGAGGCACACATTCGCCGGACACCACGCGTCGCGATCATCGGAGCGGGTATGTCCGGGATCGGAATGGCGATCCGGCTGCGAATGATCGGTGTCGATTCGTTCCACATCTACGAGCGTCACAGTGATGTCGGCGGCACCTGGTTCGCGAACAGCTACCCGGGGCTGGCCTGCGACGTGCCATCGCGCAACTATCAGTACAGTTTCGCGCCCAACCCGAACTGGTCGGCCTTGCACAGCACCGGACCGGAGATCTGGCAGTACTTCGATCAGGTGACCCGACAATTCCGGCTGCGCGAGAATGCCTCGTTCGGCACCGAGGTCACCGAAGTGCGATGGGACAACGATCGGTGGATTGTCGAGACCGACCGCGGTGATCGCGCCGAATACGACTTCGTCGTCTCGGCGACCGGTGTCCTCGTGCGGACGAGAACGCCGAATATCGCTGGTCTGGAAACCTTTGCGGGGCAAAGGTTCCACTCCGCCGAATGGGATCACTCGCTCGACCTCGCGGGCAAACGGATTGCTGTGATCGGGACCGGCTCCACAGGCCTGCAGCTGACCAAGTCGCTGGCGCCGATCGCCGCCGAATTCGAGCTCTACCAGCGCACTCCGCAGTGGATCCTGCCCTGGGCGAACTTCCGGTACCCGGGCTTTGTCAAGGCACTACACCGGAGGTGGCCCCGGCTGTTCAAGTGGGAAGGCGCGGCGTGGGATCTCATCACGGTGAAGCCGTACGGCAATGCCATGATCAAGGACGGGTGGGAGCGCAGGATGATCAGCGCCGCCTGTAACCGGCACCTGCGCAGTATCGGCGATCGCGAGCTGCGTAAGCGCTTCACCCCGAACTACGTCGCGGGCTGCAAGCGGCTGATCATCGGCAGCGGCTTCTACTCGCTGTTCGACAAGGGCGTCGCACGTCTGGTCGATACTCCGATCGAACGGATCGAGCCGAACGGCATTCGCACCAGCGACGGCGAACTGCACGAACTCGATGTGATCATCACAGCGACAGGATTCGACACGCAGCTGTATCTGCGACCGATGGAAGTCGTTGGTCGCGAAGGAGTCCGGCTGTCGAATCTGTGGGAGAAACGGATCCACGGCTACCGCTCGGTGGCGCTGCCGGGGTTCCCGAATCTGTTCACCCTGATCGGTCCGCAGTCCCCGTTCGGTAACCAGTCACTGTTCGGGGTGGCCGAGACCCAGATCGAATTCGTGATCGACCGCGTGCAGGAATGGCGGGCAGGCGAATTCGAATGGATGTCCCCGTCGGTAGACGCCACCGATCGATTCAACGAGGACGTCCGTGCGGCCATGCCCGCCACGATCTGGGTCACCGGGGGCTGCGAGAGCTGGTACATGGGCCCGGATGGGACGCCCACGATCTGGCCGTGGAGCGTGGCACGGCACAAAGAACTGCTCAGCCGGATCGATCCGTCCGACTGGGAGATCGACCGATCCGGCCCGCGGTCGAGCGTGTAAGAAGGCTCAGTTCCATGCCCTGTTCCTCCCTCGGTCGAGCGCTGTCGATCGAGAGGCAAAGCCGAGAACTTTCCTCGTGTTGCCGCAGGCGGGTCGACCTGGTTCTCTGCGCCGAGCGCGAGCCAGGGTCGGCCTGCGGGACTGCGCCTCGAACCGACGTCGCAAGGCTTGAGCCGCCCAGCGACGTCGTTGGGCTCGCCGCTGCCGCTGCTGCGGTGGCGGCGAGTTCCCCTGCGTCGTGGCGCGCCGTCGCGAAATCGTCGGCTCCCGGTGTAGTGCGTTCGACGCCGAGTCGTACGAGGTGAGCGCCTCATGACGCCGCTCGGACGAGGGTCACTGCGTACCCGGGCCGCGAGGCTGGTCGCGGAGCGGACGGTGCTGCCGCTGGTGGCGGCGATCCCAGTCGATACCGCGACGTTGCCGGTGGCGCGGCTGGCGATCGACACCGCAATGCGGGTCGTCGGGCCCAGCTTGCCTGGCTCTGTCGAGGCATACCGCGGTGTGGCGTCCCGGCTTTCGACGACAACGCGCAGCCGGGTCTTCGTCGTCGAATATCGGCTGGCGCCGGAGCACCCGAGCCCGTGCGCCCAGCTCGATGTGGCGCGAGCGTATCGGTGGCTGCTGCGGCGCGGATACGCGCCGGACCGGATCGTGGTCGCGGGTGACTCGGCTGGTGGCTTCCTGGCCGCCGACCTTGCTTTCGCCAACGCGCGCCTGCGGATTCCGGGACCGGCCGGGCTGGTGCTGTTCTCACCCATGGCCGACCTCGGCCTGCGGATCGCCGGAGGCGGCGGCCGAAATCGCGATGGTGTGATCTCCCACGCGCTGTCAGCCAAGGCAGTCGCCCAGTTCACCGGTGAACACCTCGAACTGCGGCCGGAACTGGGCATGGCCCTGCCGCCCACCCTGATCCAGACCGGTGGCGCGGAATACTTCGCCGCCGACGCGATCGAACTGGCTGCCCGATTGCGCCGGGCCGACGTGGCGTGCGAACTCCAGGTCTGGCCCGATCAGATGCACGTCTTCCAGGTCATGCCCGCACTGGCGCCCGAAGCCCGTTTCGCCTTCGGCGCGGCGGGCCGATTCATCACGTCCCTCCTCGATACCCAAGCCGCGACAGCGGTCTGAACACGGAAGTCACCTCACTATGTCGACACCTCGTTTCGAAACCCTCTGTGCTGCTTTCCAATACAACGCCACGATCGATCCGGATGCCGTAGCGCTGCGCACCCCGGGCGACGTCCAGACCCTTACCTGGCGCGAGTACGCCGATGGCGTGCGTGCCGCGGCGGCGGGTCTGGCGGCGCTGGGCGTGCGGCGCGGTGACACCGTCGCGTTGATGATGGGCAATCGCGTCGAGTTCTATCCCCTCGAGGTCGGCGCCCAGCACCTGGGTGCGACCTCGTTCTCGGTCTACAACACGCTCTCCGCCGAGCAGCTCGCGCATGTCCTCGGCAACGCGGGTGCGCGCGTAGTGATCTGCGAGTCACAGTATGTGTCGCGTCTGCGCGAGAGCGGTGTTGCGCTGGACCACGTCGTCTGCGTCGACGACGCGGTCGAGGGTACGGTGCCGGTGGCCGAGATGATCGCCGGTGGTGCAGCGGATTTCGATTTCGAGGCGTCCTGGCGGGCGGTCGAGCCCGGTGATGTGGCGACGTTGATCTACACCTCGGGCACCACCGGGAACCCGAAGGGTGTGGAGACCACCCATGCGAATCTGATGTTCCAGGCGTACGGGATCGGTGATGTGCTCGGTTTCGAGTTCGGTGATTCGATCACCTCGTTCATGCCGAGCGCGCACATCGCCGACCGGTTGACCGCGCTGTATCTGCAGGAGGTGTTCGGTACCCAGGTCACCGCGGTGTCGGATCCGAAGCTGATCGCTGCTGCGCTGGCGGATCTGCGCCCGACGATCTGGGGTGCGGTGCCGCGGGTGTGGGAAAAGCTGAAGGCCGCTATCGAATTCGTCGTGGCGAACGAGCCCGATGAGACGCGCAAGCAGGGGATGCAGTGGGCTTTGGCGGTGGCCGCCAAGCGCAGTGAATACCAGCTCGCCGGACAACCGATTCCCGACGAGGTGGCCGCCGAGTGGGCCAAGGCCGACGAGTTGGTGTTGTCGAAGTTGCGGGCGAAGCTGGGGTTCGATCGGCTGCGTTTCGCGCTCTCGGGCGCGGCGCCGATCCCGCCGCAGACGTTGGGTTTCTTCGCCGGGCTCGGGGTGCCGATCTCGGAGATCTGGGGCATGTCGGAGCTGTCGTGCATTTGCAGTGTCAGCGCGCCGGGCGAGACCCGGCTCGGCACGGTCGGGCGACTGCTCGCGGGCATGGAATCGCGGATCACCGAGGACGGGGAACTGCTCGTGAAGGGCCCGCTGGTGATGAAGGGCTACCGTGGCGAGCCGGAGAAGACCGCCGAGGCTGTCGACGCCGAGGGCTGGCTGAGTACCGGTGACGTGGTGACCGTCGATGACGACGGCTATCTGCGGGTGGTCGACCGCAAGAAGGAACTGATCATCAACGCCGCGGGCAAGAACATGTCCCCGACGACCATCGAGCACGCCATCAAGGCCGCCACCCCGTTGATCGGTGCCATGGCCACCCTCGGTGACGGCAAGCCCTACAACACGGCGCTTATCGTGCTCGACGCAGAGAGCGCCGAACCGTATGCGGCCCAGCACAATCTGCCCGATGCCTCCGTCGCGGCCCTTGCTGCGAACCCCGAGGTGGTCAAGGAGATCGCGGCGGGTGTGGCTGCGGGTAACGCGAAGTTGTCGCGGGTCGAGCAGGTGAAGCGGTTCCGTATCCTGCCGGTGTTCTGGGAAGCGGGTGGTGACGAGGTGACGTTGACCATGAAGCTGAAGCGGAAGGTGATCGCCGAGAAGTACACGGCCGAGATCGCCGAACTCTACGCCGAGGATCCTGCGGACTACATCCACGCGCCGTCCTGATCCGAGCATCTGAACATTCGATGGCGGTCCACGAATGGTGGTCCGCCATCGAGTGTTTCAGCTCGGGAGAGACCGTCGCTCGACGGGTGCCCGTGGGTATGAACGGATCGACCATCAACTCACTTGAGCCGGAACAGTTTCGCCAGCTGGAAGGTCGTCCGCAACAGGTCGACGTGACGTTGCGGCGTGAATCCGGGCGGCGGATCGAAGCCGATCAATTGCTGGCTGGCCACGGTCTGCGGTTCGGTGTAGGCGAGTAGCCCCTGGATGCCATGCCTGCGGCCGAGCCCGGAAGCGCCCATGCCGCCCATGGGGGCATCGTTGGACGCATAGGCCGACCCGTAGCCTTCATTGATATTCACTGTGCCGCAGCGAATCCGCGCGGCGAGGCGTCGGCCATGAGCCAGGTTCTCGGTCCAGATGCTCGCGTTCAGGCCGTACTGGGTGGAATTGGCGAGCGCCACGGCATCGTCTTCGCTGTCGAATCTGTACACCGAGACGACGGGCCCGAACGTTTCCTCGGCGCAGACCTCCATGTCCGGCGTGACGTTTTCCAGGATGGTCGGCTCGTGGAAGAGCGGTCCGATATCCGGGCGGGCTCGACCGCCGGTGCGGACTGTCGCGCCGGCGGCGCGCGCGTCCGCGATGTGGCGGGTGACCGTGTCGAGCTGGGCGGTATTGGCCAGTGGCCCGATGTCATAGGAGTAGTTCAGGCCGCGGCCCAGCACGAGCTGCTCGGTCGCGGCAGCGAACCTGTCGACGAACTCGTCGTAGCGGGAACTCGCGACATAGATGCGTTCGATGCCGAGGCACAGCTGCCCGGTGTGGCCGAAGCAGGCTCGCACCGCGCCCTTGATCGCTTTGGCGATATCGGCGTCGTCGAGGATGATCATCGGATTCTTGCCGCCGAGTTCGAGGCAGCAGCCGATGAGCCGGTCGGCGGCCTGACGGGCGATGATCCGGCCTGCGGCGGATGATCCGGTGAAGCAGATGTGGTCGGCATTGTCGATGACGGGGGTTCCGACGACGCTGCTCGACCCGACCACGATCTGCCAGAGATCGGGGTCGAGTCCGGCCTCGACCAGTACGTTGCGCGCATAGAGGGCGGTGAGGGCTGTCTGGGTGGCCGGTTTGTGGATGACTGCGTTGCCCGCGAGCAACGCGGGGATGATGTCGACGATGCCCAGCGACAACGGCGCGTTCCACGGCGAGATCACCGCGACAAGGCCCTTGGGTTTGCGGAGCTCGTGGGTCCGCGTGGCGAACGGAATCGCGCCGGCCCTGTTCCGGGGGGCCAGGAATTTCGGAGCTCTGCGGCCGTAGTACAAGGCGACACCCGCGGCGTCGAGCACCTCCTCGAAGGCATTCGCCCGGGCCTTGCCCGTTTCGGCTTGGACGATGTCGAGAGCGGTCGCGTCGGTGAGTATCCGGTCGTGGAAACGGAGAAAGGGAGCTCTGCGGTCGCGTGGGGCCGTCGCGGCCCACCGCTGCTGTGCGCGACGTGCCGTCGACACGGCCGCCGTGACATCGCCGGGGAGCGAATGTCGCAGTGTGGCAAGGGGTTCACCGGTGGCGGGTGCGAAGTTGGTGACTTCGGGTCCGGAGCCGGACAGGTGCGCGGTGAGCAGGTCGACGATGGTGCTCGACAGGCGCGCCGAGGGTGTTGTGGAGGTCATGAGTTCACCGTTTCCGTGGGTGTTCGGTCGGCAGTGCGTTGGATGCGATCAATTCCGCGCACCGGGTCGGATCGTCGAAGAAGGGGATGTGCCCGCATCGTGGCAACGGAATGTGGATCGCGGCCGGAAGCGCTCGCGCGGCCCGGCGGCTCTGGGTCGGGTAGGTGAGCAGCGCGTCACGCTTTCCCCACGCGATGGTGGTCGGCACGGCGACGGTGTCGATCCGGCTGTCCGCGCGGTAGGTCCAGAACGCTGCCAGCGTCCCGGCGAATGCCGCCGAGTCGAGGACCGCGTTCGCTTCGGCTTCGGCGACTTCCGGCGGCAGCGTCCAAGCCCGGCCGACGAACGGCCCGAACAGAGCGGTGCGGGTGATCGTGTTGCGCAGCAGGACCGGCAGAACGGGCCGTAGCAGCGAACCGAGCGCGTGGATTCCTCGCATGAGGACCTGGAACCAGACCCGGCCCGGACGCGACCAGAACCCGGCCGGTGAGAACGCGATCACCGACCGGGCACGGCCGCGTGCCGCGATCTCGAGTGCGAGCGTGCCACCGAGTGAATTGCCCGCCAGATGGGCCCGGTCGATGCCGAGGCTGTCCATCAACCGCACGACGCTGTCGGCCTGGTCGGCGATCGCGTAGCTTCCCGAGATTGCGGTCCCGCCGCAGCCGGGCAGGTCGACAGCGATCACATCGAACCGCGTGGCCAGCTCGGCGATGACCGGGTTCCAGGTGTGCAGGTGCCCGGCGGTGCCATGGATCAGGATCAGTGGCTCGCCCTGTCCCACGCGGGTGTAGTTGAGCGGTCGATGGGACACGGCATAGTCGCCAGGCCGGAAATTGACGCTGGCCCAGGTGTATTCGAGCGGGGACTGCGGCCACCTGGCGGTGGTTGTGCCGTCTGGGCCTGCCGCGGCGGTCTTGTCCGGACTGCGGTCGAGCCCCTTCTGGAAGTCCCGGTAGACGTCGCGCCTGACCTCGAGCGTGGGCAGTCGATGGCGCCGTTTGTGTTCGATGGCCTGCCGGATGTAGGCCGCCTGCCGCTCCGACACGAAGACATCGGCGTCGGTGGAGCTGGTGGTACTCGTGCCGAGCAACAGGAACAGGTTCGGGAATCCGATGGTCGACACACCGAAGTAGGCGTGAGCCCCGTGCTCCCAGTGCGTGCGGATGTCGAGCCCACCGCGACCGGTGATGACGACGGGCGCGACGAGATCGCCCGCCGCGTTGCCGGTGCACCAGATCAGCACGTCGAAGCTCGCTGGGGGCCTGCCGTTTCCGAACGTCAGTGTCCATCCGCCGGCGGCATCGTCGAAAGCCGCCTCGGTGACCTCGGTACCGAATCGGATATCCGCGCGCAGATCGAACTCGTCGACGCCGGCGACATCGCCGGCACGTTCGAAGATGACGAAATCGGCGATGCCTGCCCGCCGCAATTCGATCGCGGCGGTGACACCACCGAAACCACATCCGATGATCGCGATTGATGCCGGATCGGTCATTCTTCCTCCTGTTCACATGCGGTCCGGCGACCGTAGTGACAGTCGGGCACGTGCGGACATGACCGGCGCGGACAGGGTAATGTCATTTCCGGACACATGGATACTCAACCGCGCCCTTGGTGGGACCAGACACGGAGCGGGATCGCCGCTCGCATCCTCCTCGACCTGGGGGAGGAGCGCGGTATCTCGCCGGCCGCGCTGCTCGCCGGGTCCGGGCTGCGTCGTACCGACCTCGACGATCCGGCGACCGAGATCGAGGGCAGACAGGAGCTGGCTATCGCCCGGAATCTCCTGCGCGTCACCGGGGACCGACCAGGACTCGGCGCGCAGGCGGGTAGCCGCTACACCCTGGGTAGTTTCGGGATCTGGGGGTTCACCATGCTGACCAGTCCCACCGTGCGGGACCTGGCCAAGCTGGGAACGCGCTATGCGGGACTGTCCTTCGCGTTCATCCGCCCGAGGTACCTCGAAGACGACACCGGTGGTCGGGTCGTCTACGACGCGGACGACATTCCTGACGACGTGCGATCGTTCTTCGTCGAACGTGAACTCGCGAAGATTCTGACGCTCGAACCGTTCATCGTCGGCGCCCGGCCGGGGTTTCATGTGGAGACCTCGTTCGACGACACACGTGCCGACGCGTTGCATCGCCTGGCTCCTCGACGTTCCGTCCTGGCGGGGTATGCCGACCACGCGCTGGTGTTCAGTCGCGAGCTGCTCGATTCCGCTATGCCGCAAGGTGATCCGGTCGTAGTGCAGGCGATGGAGGCACAGTGTGCCGAGTTGCTGCAGAAGCGTCGTCGTCGGCGAGGTGTCGCCGCGCAGGTCAGGGAGCGAATCTTCGCGCAACTGCCCACGCCTCCCGGTATGGAGGCGATTGCCCACCAGCTCCGGATCGATGAACGGACGCTGCGGCGGCGGTTGTCGGCGGAAGGCACCTCTTACCGCGAACTCGTCGACGAAGTGCGCACGACATTGGCTGTCGAACTGCTGGTCGAGGGGCGGCTGACCGTCGACGAGGTCGCCGTGCGGCTCGGCTATCACGACAGCGCGGCCTTCTCCCGGGCATTCAAACGGTGGACCGGAAGCCGCCCAGGCCACTATCGCGTCACCTCTGCGGTACAACAGTGTCAGTCGGTGTCCTGATTGTCCGGACAGTGCTACATTGCGTGCGTTTTTCGACGTCGATAGAGTTGCGACATGGCCGGACGAGCTACACCCTCGGACAAGGTCGGCGCCTCCGGCATCGATCGCGCGTCTCGGATGCTGGAGACCTTGTTGGCGATGGATTCGATTCCGCGCCCGCCTGATTCGGCCAACGCGCTCATCGATGCGACGGAACGCGCGGTCGCGCGGTACGGCTTCGCGCGCACGTCGATGTCGGATCTCGCGCGCGAAGCCGGGGTGGCGCGCACGACCCTGTATCGGCAGGTGGATTCCGTTGATCAGGCACTAGCGCTGTGCGGTGCGCGAGTGCTCTACGAGTTCCTCGACGAAACCGGCCAGGCACTACTCAGCGGGGAGGATTGGCAGCAGCTTCTCATCGACACCATCGCGCGGGTCATCGACGTCATCCGCGAGCACCCGCTGGTTCGGCGCATGCTCGAACACGAGCCCGAGATCATCGGGGGAATCCTGACAACCGGTCTCGGCGAGCAATTGCTGGCCCGGCTCACCGACATCGGGGTGCCGATCGTCACCGCGGCCATGGCGACGCAGCAGATGCGCGCCGCCGATCCACACATGACCTCCGAGTTGCTGGTGCGCACCATCCTCGGACTGGTGGTCATCCCCAGTAATTGGGATGTGAAGGTGATGCTCGAATTCGCGCTCGGGCCCATTCTCCCGCCGAGCTAAGGGCCGGCGGCGTCCGCCGGCGTGATCGAGGCGACGCCTGCGGATGCTGTGGCTACGCGTTCGAGCGCCTGGAGGTCCTCTTTGATGACGCCGAACAACAAATAGGCGAGTACGAAGCAGATGATGCCGCCGATACACAGGATGCGGACCGCCCAGACGATGGAATCGATCTCGGTCCCGGGCAGCAAGGTGATACCGGTGACGCCGACCAGTGGTATCGCGGCCGCGACGGTGAGGTAGAAACCGGTGCGCGAGGAGAGTCGTCGCAGGTGTTCGACGTCGGCGGCGTCGGAACGTCCGTGCACCAGGAGGACGGGGTAAAGACACCGAACCGTATACCAGGTTATGGCGAAGTTGGGGTACGCCACCGCGATCGCGCCGCAGACGAACACCGACAATATGAAATGGGCATAGGTGCCGCTCGGAACACCCCCGGCGATGAGATTCAGCAGCACGGGGAACGTGATCCCGCCGAGCGCCCAGAAGGCGAAAGCTATCCAGGCCACCCGATTGCCGAGCCCGAGCGCGTCGATGCGGGCGCGAGTGAGAGTTTCCTCGGGGAACTTCCTGCCGATGCGCAAGCCGGTGAGTACCAGAATGAGGCGGCGCGAAGCGTAGAGGATCAGCACGGCGGCAATCGCGATGGCGAGTGGATACAGTATGGCGGCGACATAGTCGAACGAGCGCTGTGCTTCCGGCGTGAGCTTGCTGACGATCAGCGTCTTGTTGTAGTAGTAGTTGTACGCCGCTGCCGCGACATTCGGCAGTCCGATCGCGATCACCAGGACCGGTATCGGCCACAGCGGCCCAGTCGGCCGGTGGCTTCGCTGCGGTGTATCGACCAGGTCCCGTGCACGGGGGTCGAGGCACAGTTCGAATTGTCGGGCCAGCTCCGCTCCGTGGGCCCACCGATCCTCACGTTCCGGCGCCATGCAGGTCAGCAGCACCCGGCGCAGCGAGGCCGGGCAGTCAGCGGGGAGATCGTCCAGGAATTCCTGTGCGATCGGACGGCGACGCAGCTCGAGTAGCTGCTCGACGGCTGCCCGAGAATCCTTCGCCTCGATCCTGGGAAAGGGTCGTCGGCCGGTCAGCAGTTCCCACAACACGATGCCGAGGGCGTAGATGTCGCTGCGGGTATCGAGGTCGTCGACCGTTCCCGGCAGCGTCGGATGGCTCGCCTCGAGGTGCTCTGGAGACATGTAGGCGAGGGATCCGCCGAAGTACGCCACCGGATTGCTGCCCGCGAGGTGGTCGCTGAAGCTGATGTTGAAATCGGCGAGCATCGGCACGCCGTCGGCGGAGAGCAGCACATTGGCGGGCTTGATATCGCGATGCAGCACGCCCCGAGTCTCGGCGTAGTCCACTGCCTCGGCGAGCCGACGCCCCAGCCAGGCCACCGTCTCCGGCCACGACAGGGCGGCGATCTCGTCGCGAACCCGGACGCCCGACGTGCGGATCTCACCTTTGGCTGCCAACGCCTCGTCGACGGCGTCCAAGAGTGTTTGTCCGCTACGTCGCTCCGGGGCCGTCTCGCGAGCGCGCTTCAGCACTGCTGCCAGCGTTCCGCCCGGCACGTACTGCATGTACAGCAGTTTCAGTGCGTGGCCGGGTAGTGAACGCTGGTCGTAGACCCGAACGATGTACTCGTGTTCCAATCGCGCGAGTGTCTGGGGCTCGGTGCCGTGGTCGGCCGAGATCTTCACCGCTACCAGGCGCTGCATCGAGCGTTGCCGCGCCAGGAATACCCTGGCGAACGCGCCGGCGCCCAGCTCGAGCAGCAAGTCGAAGTCGTCGATCCGGTCCCCGGGCTCGAGCTCACCGCCGACCGGCAGCCCCGATCGCGGATCGGCAGCAGCTGTAGCGTCCTCTATCGGTCCGGTCATCACGCCTCACTTCGAGGTGAACTCCGAGGCATCACCAATGCTATCGCGCGCGCGACAGCGGGTATCGGCCGTCGGTGGCGGGCGATCGTCCTGCCCCACCTGTGGGTGAAGTCCGTAGACGAGCTGGACGACCGACAGGTGTGGTCGAGGGCTATCTCAGTTGCTCCTGTGAAACGAGATCGGCGCTGTTCGCCATGCCTTCGCTACAGTTGTATCAATACCTGTTGCTAGTGTCCATGGGTGTGCGGTCGCGCCGAGTCGGGCCGGGCGGCTGCGGCAGGAATCAGTGTCGACGGAGGGTATCCATGCAAGAGCTGCGCTATCTGACCGAATTCAACGTCGGAGCCGAGGTGGTGTTTGCTGCGCTGTGCGCGCATGAGGAAGTTCCGCACTGGTGGGCAGGGTTGATGAGCTTGCACGGTTCTGCCGATCGAGGGGTCGAGGTCGGTGCGCGGTACTCCGGGCGGCTGCGCCTCGGCGCCCGGGTCTGGTTCGGTACCTGGGAAATCACCGGATTGCGTCCGTCGGAGTTCCTGCGGCTGACATGTGTGCCCGACGGCAGGGCGGATATCGCATGGACGCTCGTCCCGGCGAGCAAGGACCGGACATTGCTCGAATGCCGGTTCGGTTACCGGTTCCGGGGTGGGCGGCTCGGCTCGGTCGCCGAGCGGATCGCCCGCCCGTTGATCGCGCGGATGGTTGCCGAGTCGATCTGTACGCTGCGGGACCGGGTGGCCGCGCAGCGGGCATCGGCCTGACTCCCGGCTTCGCTGGCGCTATTGACCTGGTCGGCTGGAACTACCGGTTGTTCGGACTGTCGCATTGTCCTACAATTGGGACGATAGGTCAGTCAATGGAGAGCTGCGGTAGATCACCCGGCTGTCTCCACGGGCCGATCGAACGGTGCATGGCCGCCAGGCTGTCGCACGCTCGACTGAGCTTCCACTCCACTGAAACGAAATCGGTAGTTGTTGTGGCTGGATACACCTTCGAAGCGGGCACCCCTGCCCTCCGTGCCAACCCGCACTCGTTGTTCACCGACCGGGAGCGCCTCTGCTCTGTCTGGAGCGTGGCCGCACGGGAAGGCGGACGGCTATGACCGCCGCGTCCTGCCCAGCGCCCGACGGCGATGTTCATGTGCGAATTTGGCTGGCTGACATGGCTTTCGACTACACGGCGGCTGCGGTCGCAGCACGCAATCTCCTCCTCGACCGGAGTCGAAAGCATTGGTGCGCTATCGAAGTGACCAGCGCGCCGGCCGACGATCTGCGGCTGTGGCCACGCCTGCCGTGTGAGCGGCTCTTTCTCCTTCCATGACGGGGCCATGTCCCGGGTTGTGCCCGCTCGACCACATTGCGACCTTTGTAGGCATCGGAATCGAACCCCGGCGGGCGTCCACCAGCACGTCCACGACGCTTCCTGTTGGCGACCTGATCGGATCGTTGCGGGATCGCCGCTTCGATTCGTCTGCCTCGCAACAGCTCTCGACTCGCCGCCGAGGAATACGCCTTGTCGGCCAGGACCCGATCCGGGTTACGTCGCGGCGGGCCGCCGAGCAGCCTCGGCACGGCGACCGCGTCGAGCACCGCGGGCGACGAAGTGTTCGACCGCACTGGTCCCGCCTCGGGCGGCTCGGTTGGTGCGGGCAGATGCCTGGACCGAGCGAGTGAGTTCTTCGAGTTCGTGACGGCCGGGCTCGGTTAATGACCGGTCCGGCCAATGGGATTCGAGTAGATCCAGGTGGGCTCCGTAGGTGCGATCGGTGCTCGCCGACAACCGTGCCCGTACATCGACATATGTGCGCGGGCTACCTCGTCGGGTCCCGCTGCGTCCAGGTCGACGTGAGTGAGTAGGAGGGTGCGTGGATCGGCGCGCGGGAGCGGCTGGGTGAGCAGGTGCGGGTCGAACGCCACGATGTTCTCGGGTCGGTCGAAGGCGAAGTAGCGGAGCCGCGCCTGAGAACATCCCACCTCGACCGACGGGGAGTTACGCGCCGTCGCCGGCGGCCAGTGCTCGGTAGATGATGTCGCGAATCGTGCGGGTCAGGCGGTCGATGTCGGCAGCACCCGGATCACGCAGTTGATACATCGCGGCGGCGAAGATCATGCCGTTGACGGCGCGAGCCGCCGATTCGACATCCAGGTCCGCTCGGAAGTAACCGGCGTCGACGCCGTGTTGCAGGTAGCCGGCCTGCCAGGCCGCGGCCAGTTCGTGCAGCGACAGGATCCGGTCGGCCATCTCGTCGTCGACCGCGGCGGCCTGCAAGAGCAGTAGCCGGGTCGCACGGGGGTCTTCGGTCAGCACGCGGGTGAGCGTGTCGGTGAGCTGTTCGGCCTGTGCGCGGTAGTCGGCCAGCGTCGCCGAGCCTTCCGGCGGGATCGCGGCCAGGGCCACTGTCAAGCGGTCGACGAGGTCGTCGAGGACCTTGTCGATGATGTCGCGTTTGGTCTGGAAGTACAGGTAGAAGGTGCCCTGCGCGATCCCGACCTTCTTGACGATGTGCGCGATGGAGGTGCCGTGGTAGCCGCGTTCGGCAAAGCACTCATACGCCGCGTCGAGGATGTCGCGGCGGGTCTCGAGCTTGCGGCGCTGCATCCGCGACAGGGTCTCGGCCATGCCGACGATGCTACGCGAGTCATCAACTGACCTGCCGAACGCAGAATGATTCGTTGATCAATTATTGACTCGCCAGTCATTTTTAGGTTTGATTGCGGCATGACCCACGACACAGCAACCACCGACTCCACCTCCACGGTCGCCCGCCGTCTGACCGTGCTGCGCGCGCAGGCCGACACCGATCCCCAAGCTGCCCGTGACGCGGTCCTGGGCTGGTTCGCCCGCCTGACCAGGGACTACGCCCAGCCCGAGATCAAGGATGAGATCGCGGAACTCTTCGCGCTCGGCACGCCGCCGCACCCGGTCGGCCCGTCGCGCGGTCACGTGATCGGCTGGGCCGACTGGCAGGGCATCGACCCGACCGGGCGCGCGCTCTTCACCGTGATCAAGGCCGTCTGCACGCGGGTGGATTCCTCGCGGTTCTGGCTGGGCAAGAAGTACAACGCCGAGGGCAACAGCACCAACGAGTGGACTCCGCTGTTCGGCACCGTCGCGCGGTTCCTGTTCCCAGGAGTACTGCGCCGGGTCGGGGGTCTCTACGAGGGCCTCGAGATGGTCACCTACGTCGAGAAGGCCTACTCCTCGCCCGGCACGAACGCCCTGATCCTGGACTTCTCCACGGTCGCGGCGAACCCGAAGCTGGGTCGCAGCATCCGCGACGAGGTCGTGCAGATCATTCCGGGCGTGCATCTGGCCCGTAAGACATGGCACAACGGCAAGGGCGGCTACCCGGTGATCGCCCACTGGTACGAGACCCTCGACACCACCGGCGGCGCCCGGTGACCGCGCTACCGCTACCCGGCGCCACTGTCGCGATCACCGGCGGCGCGCGCGGGATCGGGCTGGCCACGGCGAAGGCCTTCGTCGTCGCGGGGGCTCGGGTCCACATCGGTGACATCGATCCGGTCGCCGCGAAAGCCGCCGCCGACCAGATCGGCGCTACCGGCCACGAACTCGATGTTCGCTACCGCGAGTCGTTCGCCGCGTTCCTGGGCGCAGTCGACGGACCGCTCGACGTGCTGGTGAACAACGCCGGGATCATGCCGATGGGCCGTTTCGCCGACGAGGACGACGCGGTGACCGACGCCATCATCGACATCAACCTCAAGGGCGTGTTGACCGGCACCAAACTCGCCCTGCCCGGCATGCTCGCCCGCCGCCACGGCCACATCGTCAACCTCGCCTCCTACCTCGGTGAGGTTCCCGCCGCGGGTCTGGCCTCGTATTGCGCTTCCAAGCACGCGGTCATCGGGTTCACCGAATCGGTGCGTGACGAACTCGCGGGCACCGGTGTGACCGTGACCGCGGTCCTGCCCTCGGCCGTGCGCACCGATCTGGTCGCCGGTGTGCAACTCGGTGGGGTGCTGCCGACCGTGGAGCCCGAACGCATCGCCGAAGCCGTGGTCGCGTCCTGTCACCGCCGGCGCACCCTGGTCGCGGTGCCGGGTTGGATGCGCGCCTACGAATTGGCCGCCGCGGTCCTGCCCGACCGGGTTCTGGCGGCCGTGCGCGGTCATCTCACCCGCGACCGGGTGCTGCACAGCCTCGACACCGGCGCCCGTGCCGACTACGACGCCCGCGTTCGCCGCGACGCCTGACCGCTCTCCGACCTGCCAAGGAAATCAGCAATGACGCTGCGACACACCCTCATCGGCGCGCTGAGCATCGCCCTGCTCGTCTGCCCCGGCCTGCTCACCGCTCCCGCCGCCGCGCAACCCGGCGCGAACCTGCCCGCGTTCTACGATCTGCCCGCCGGGCCGGCCGGACCCGCCGGTTCGCTCGTCAGCAGCGAAGCGGTGCCCCTGACCCTGGCCGTGCCCACCCCCGCCGGCGCGTTGCCCGGCAAGGCCACCAGGATCATGTTCCACACTCGCGACACCCACGACGCCGCGGCGGTGTCCACCGGTCTCGTGCTGACCCCCGCCACGCCCTGGCGCGGGCCGGGACCCCAGCCGCTGATCGCCTATCTCAACGGCGTGCACGGCATGGGCCGCCAGTGCGCGCCCTCGATCCAGATCCCCGGAGGGATCCAATACACCCCACCGCTGGACGTGATGGCCGAATACGAGCTGCCCTTCCTGTATCTGTTACTCGCGCAAGGGTTTTCCGTCGTCGTCCCCGATTACCCAGGTCTGGGCGTCGCCGGCGGGCCCTCAGCGCTCGACCCGATCGCCGAGTCCCGCACCGCGCTCGACGCGATCCGCGCGGCCCAGCACCTCGGCGACCCCGCGATCCCGGCCACAGGGCCGGTCGTGGTGACCGGCTACTCCCAAGGCGGTAACGCCGCGGCCGGTCTGGCCGAACAACAGCCGTCCTACGCACCCGAACTCGACCTGCGCGGCGTCGTCGCGGGATCGGTACCGGTCGACATGGCGACCCTGTTCAACGCCGCCACCATCGGCGCCCTCAGCGGCGTGAGCGGATACCTGCTGCACACCCTCGCCGCGCAGTCATCGCAAGCAGCGCAAGCGGTGTCCGAATCGCTGTCCCCGGCAGGCCGGGCGCTGATGGACTCCGTCACCGGCCAGTGCGCCGCCGAAACCGTCCTACGCCACGGCTTCCAGAACCCGAATGCCTGGAGCGTGGACGGGCGACCGCTGCTCGACGTCCTCACCGAAAAGCCCGTTCTGCGCGAAGTGATGGAACGGCTCGCACTGGGAAACCACACACCCACCGTCCCGATCCTGCTGATCACCGGCGACAACGACGACCTACCCGCCGACTCGGTCCGTGAACTCGCCCGCCGCTGGTGCGCACGCGGAACCACCCTCGCGCTACACGAATCCACCATCCCGACCATCGCCCCCGGCCTGATCATCGGGCACAGCCTCAACCTCATCACCGCCTTCCCGACCGTGATGCTCGACTGGATACACCAGCGCCTGACCGGACAACCCGCTCCCACTACCTGCGCATAACGACCGACAAACCCTCGTTCCCGTTCGCCGAGCAGCCGAAGACCGTCGTTCCGAACACCGATGCCTACGGCGCTGCGTCGGGAGTCGGCAGGTTCGGGCCGGGCGCCACAGACCGTCGGCCGGGGGCCACCGGTGCGAGGAACCCTCGCCGGCGGGCGGCAGCGATCCAGTCCCGGATCGTAGGTTCGCGGCGATCGAAGGTCATCGCCAGCCGCGCGATGGCGCCGAGGTGCCAATGGGCATGGGATCGTGTGTCGATCCAATCGCTGGCGGTGGTGACCTCCAGCAGCACGCCGCGAAACGCGGCCCGGGCTGCAGCGGTCATCTCGGCGGCGTCGAACTCACTCATCCTCGCCGCGCGGATGGTCGCCGCCCAGCCAATCTGTGCGGGGGTGCCGGTGAGTTCCGGCCAAACTTGTGTAGCTGGCTGGACGGGTCACGTAGTGTTTCTGCGGCGCGGCCGTGGTGGTTACATCTCGTTCGTGGATCAGCCCTGCTCGCTCACCGCTGGAGATTGCTCGCAGCTGCGGGAGCGCCGCAGGTCAGATCCTCTGCGGCCGTGGAGTTGTCGGACTGCCGATGCGCCATCGGTGGATGAGCACACACGACGCTGTCAACACCGCGAACCTCGAATCAGCCCGCCAAGGCGGAGGCGTTGAAGGTCGAGATTCGACAGATGCGGAACCTCGATCTGGATTCAGCGGAACCCGCGCAACTGTCCGACCTCAGGCAGGCGCTGGCCAAGTTCGCCGAACGAAAGGCCACGATCGATCGCGGCGCTCCCGGCTTGAACGAGCGGGCCTTCGAGCGGGCCCGCTCCATAGGAACGAGAATGCCTGTCGAAGACCCGATGGATCGGTACGTCGGACAGCTTGAGATCTCCCGTGGGGTCGGGGTCAGCCGGGCTGTCGTCCACGGCGAGGTGAAGGCCGCGAAGGAGTCAGTCTGTCCGTGAGCGCCGGGAACCCGACAAACCCTGCAGCCACGCCCGCCGCCGCCGAGGTCGACGACTTCATTTGCTGATGAAGTTGGCACTGCCCCCAGGGAGTCCTAGCCGGGGCAACTTGCCAGCTGTGTAGACGGCGACGGGTTCGCCGTCGTCGTTCACGACCGGAATCGTTCCGGGGATGTTGTCACCGTCGCTGGCGACCAATTGGGTGACGTTGTCCGGATCGACGGCTCGGAGCTTACCGGTCGCTGTCTCCCCTGCCGGGTGCAACGAGGTCTCGTCATCAGTCACTGGCTGCTCCTTTGCCTGTCACCCGATTTCGCGCAACGATACAACCCACATGGCGAGCCCCTGGCTTTCGACACTGCTGATCAGGGTGATTCGCTGCCGCACCGTGGTCTACGAGCTGTGTCGAGCGCACAGCCGTCTCACCGTATGTTGCCTTCGTCGCCGAGCATGCCGCCGCCGACGCCCCTGCGCGAGTTCCCCCGAAACTCCTAGGGCGCTGAGGGTTGGTGTAGGCCCGCCCACCGGCGGTGGTCACCGGCGTTCAGGGCCCGGATTTCCGGATGGGCGACAGATCAGTAGCTGTCCTCCTCGTCGGGCCGCACGCTGGACCACACGCCGGGCTCGATGATGAATTGCGAGCCCTTATCGACGAACGATTCGTAGTCGTGCGGCGCGGATTTCGTGGTGTTCTGCGTGCCCTCCGGCTCTTCGGTCGCATCGGGGACACCGGACGTCTTCTCAGCCATCGCCACCTCGCTCGTTGATAGATGTCAGACATCAAAGAGTATCGTGCGCGACCCGCCGTCCTCGGCTCCCACGGGGCCGACCACGACATCACCCGCGCGTGACCGCTCCAGCCGGTGCCCCAGATCCGGGCGGGTCGTCGTCAGATACCGACTCATCGAGCTCGACCGCATCACGCTGTAGGAGGCCACGCGGTCGGTGTCGATCGTTCGTTTTACGACAGTCGGCGACCCGGACCGGAACCTGTCGATTGTCGGAGTCCTGTTCAGTGCTGACCTGCGGATTCTGTTGCGGTTGAACGGGACTAGCGATCATCGGCGTGTCTCGTACTCGTCTTCAGCACGGCCACTCCGCACATCGATGAACGCGACTTCGAACATCGACAGCGACACCGGCGCCTGGACTGCGCCTCCGCCCGTTCGGGAAACGTGTTCGACAACCAAGAACGAGCCTGCCTGTTTCCGAACACCCCCGCCTGCGAGTGGGTCGGTACACCTTGTCAGTTTCCGAAGTCGGCTTCAGTGATGTTCGAAGTCGTGTTCAGGGCCGTGTTCGATGGAGTCCTACCAGCGCCCTCCGCTGGTCCGCTGTGGTGGAACCGCTCGGGTTCGCCTTGATCAGGTTCGGTGTGGTCGAGGCGGCGGACATGCCACTCCGCGGTTGGTCTGGTACCGAACCGGAGCCGGGCGTGGGCGAGCAGCGGCTGACGGGGTGTGCGCCCACACCCGCCAGCTCGGGCCATTAGCAGCGTGCCGGGCTCAGGCTTTCCGTACCGGTGGAACGCGGTATCGGCTGCGCACGATCTCGGGGCCCGGCGAGTAGACGCGCAGCAGTACCAGGAACCGGCCCGCCGGTGCGGGCAGCCAGTTCGGTTCCCGGTCTGGGCCCGGGCTGGTGTGCTGGATGTAGAGATCGAGGGAACCGTCGGGGTTGAAGGTCAGCGGGTCGCGGTCGCCGAGGGCGAAGCGGTCGAGCGGGTTGGGGACCTGGAAGCCCTTCTCGTCGTACATCGTCAGCGACCAGAACGCGTCGGTCTGCGGGATCTCGGCCTTGTCGAAGTGCAGGACGTAGCGGCGGCCGCCGTCGGTGGGTTCGCCGTCGGCGTCGGCGATGTTGTTGTAGTAGACCGCGTCGTCGATCATGTTGGCGCCGAGGCCGCCCCAGGCGACGACGGCGCGGGGCCGGTAGTTGACGCCGTAGTTGCCGATGTTGTTCTCGAGCCAGGCCCAGCCGTTGCCGAACGCGCCGATCCCGCCGTGGTTGGCGGTGGTGACCATGTCCTCGTGCGCGGCGCGGGCGGCCTCGTCGATCAGCGCGGACAGTTCGGGGTTCGGCGTGAAGTCCTTGCCGGGGATCAGGCCGAGCGCGCTCATCCGGGCCTTGATCGGGTAGTCGTCGGCGCGCAGCGGGAACACCTTCAGCAGTTCGGCGAAGCGGGTGAACAGTTCGGTGCCCGAGAGCGCGTCGATCTGTGACTGCGGGTCCGCCTCGGAGATGGTCGGGTCGACCGGCAGGTCACGCGGCGGGGTGTAGTCGGTGCCCCAGGCGTCGAGCGGGGTGAGGGTGAACCCGTCTTGGAAGGCGTTGACCGCGGCGAAGTCGGCCGGGCCGTTGCACTGGGTGCGCCCCATGATCCACACGACCGGAGTCGTGGTGACGATCTGTTCGACGTCGTCGGGGAGCTGACCGGTCCAGCCCGGCGCGGTGAGCGCGTAGGCGCCCGCGGCGCCGTCGGTGGTGCGGGTGCCTGGCACGGCGATGTCGTTGGTCCACATGTCCAGGATCGGGCACAGGTAGTAGCGGTCGCCGCCCTCGGGCACGGTGAGCACGACGGGCTGGTCGCGCAGGTCCGCCCAGGCGAACGAGTACAGGGTGTCGAAGTTGAACCGGACCACGTCGCGCGAGTCCGCCGCCGGATAGGAGCGGGCGTGGGCGAACTGGTTCACCGGTGCGCGCAGATAGGTCGTCTCGGCGTCGGGGACGTTGGTGGCCTGCCGCATCGTGGTGTCGAGGATCACCAGCGGGTAGGCGTACTGGTAGACGTCGAACGCGATTTCCCTCAGATCCCTGGTCATAGCCCGATCCTGCGGGACCGGCCCGGTGAGGCCATCACCTGTTTCGGGTGAATCCCCGCACCGCGACCTCGACGTCACGGCGGAGTGAGACACCGGGTCAGGAGGGTTCGACCACACGCCACTGCGGTCGTACTCGCGCAGGAGCCGCAGGACCGTCGCTGGTGAAGGGTGGCGGCCCTCCGCCACCGAGGTCGGAACTTCACCAATACCCCATCAGCATCACCGGCACCGAACCGATGCCTCGGCATCCCCGGCCAACAAGAACTCCTCGGCCGCAGCGTCATCGAACGTATGCGCCTCGTTCGTGACGACATCACGTCCCGCGTCACACAGCCCGCCGGCAGATCCGGACCGGGCTAACCGTCTCGGCCTAGGTGACATCCGGCCGTGTTCGTCGGCGCCGCGTACTGGACCAGCCTGGTAGCGGCAAAGGCGCCAACACTGGTGGGGTGGTCGACTGGCCCTCGGCCAGCGGATGAACCTCACCGGTGAGCGCGGACAACGCACCCGCGACCTCGTGGACGGAGGCCCGAACATAGGTCAACGTCGCGCCACCGGGGGTGTACTGGATCGCATGCGCGGCATACGCCCGAGCGACTGCGAAGCCGAAGTTCCGCTCCACCCAGGTCAACACCGTGTGCCGCAGCCAGTGCGTGCTGATCTGCTGCGTCGTCACCCACGGCAGCTCACGGCCCGCACGCATCCACAGGTGGTCGTAGCGACGGCGGGTGATCGGGCGGCCGTGCCGGTAGCGCAACAACTGCTCACCCGGCGCGGCGCCCCGATCGCACTGGGCTGTGAGCATCGCCAGCAATGTCGACGAAACCGGCTGCCAATGAACCGTGCCGCCTTTCCCGCGTAGCTTCACCAGCCGCTGCCCGGTATCCAAATCCGAGGGCCGCAGCGCCAGCGCGCTACCTGCGGGCTGACGCCTGGACCGAGCGCGTGAGTTCTTCGAGTTCGTGACGGGTGGGCTCGGCCAACGATCTTTCCGGCCAACGGGATTCGAGCAGATCCAGATGAGTTCCGTACGTGCGTGAGGTGCCTGCTGACAACCGTGCCCGTACACGCGGGATCACTTCGGCGAACGTCGGTGCTGCGGGGGCACTGCCGATGAGGTCCGCTGCGGTGATGCCCATCTGGGTCAGCAGCAACTGTGCAGCGGCCAAGGTCTCTGCGGTGGGGGCCGGACGGGCAGGGCTGTAGATCGTCACAGCGAGTCCTCCAAGATTCGTCGGCTCTCACGGGTCAGGGCGTCGAGCGCGGCCGGGGGATAGACCAACAGCCGCTTTCGTTCGCGGTGGGCTACCTGCAGCACCCGGTCGCCTTCGAGTAGCAGGACGCGGCGGCGCTGGCGGAACGGAACGCGGAAGAATCCGGCGCCGGTCACCTGGACAGGGCCGTCGCTGACTGCGTGCACAAGGACGAGGCCGCCCTCCGTGCACAACATCGCCAGCCGGGTACCCGGAGCCCAGTTCAGCGCCGCAAGCACCGCGCGGTCGGCGACACGGCCGGCATCACCGACCACGGCGACGCCGTAGGCAAGATCCGGGTCGGCGGTGCCCGGTACGACGCACACCGGAACCGGGCCGTGGATGCGGTCCTGGAGTGCAGTCTGGGCGGGATGAGTGGCTCGATCACCGGCGATCACCACGCCCGTGACGGGGTGCCGGGAGGGTGCGAAAAGTGGCACAGCTGCCACCTGATGAACCATGTTTACGCAGGTCAGGTCCCTGCATGTCGTGTCTCCTCCGTGTGCGAGTGCACTCGAACACGCGGAAGCCCTGATCTGGCTCGAAAGCCAGGAATCTGTGCGCGAGAGGGGACTTGAACCCCTACGTCCGTGGACACCAGAACCTAAATCTGGCGCGTCTGCCAATTTCGCCACTCGCGCTGGATGTGTACGACCGTCCAAACTCTACCGGGCAAATCCGGCTTCGCGAAGCGTTCGGGCGGCGTGGCGTACTCGTCGGTAACACGACCTGGGGTTATAACGATTTGATAAACCTCAACATGAGGGCCACTCATGTTTGCGAAGCGAAGTAACAGGCTGGACCTGCGGTTTGAACATGAGGCGGGGTCATGTTTCAGAAAAAATTGGTACTGGCGTACAAAAATACTCGGCGGTAGCTGCCGTCGGGGCGGGAAACGTGAGGCTTTCCTCATGATTTTGTGCGATCGTGGCTGCCAACAGGCCCGAGGGGCTGCCGGATACGTGTGCGTGCCGTCGGTGGGCGGAGCGCCAGGAGAAGGAAGTCGAGCGTCTTGACGATCAACGAGAGCACCGAGATGGGCCCAGGTTCGGTGGCGAAATCGAGCACTCCCGCCCGGGCTGCAGACGCCCTGACTAGCACAGGGTCGACCGCGAAAGCTGGTGGTCGTGGCCAGGCATCGGGTGTCCGCGCAGCGCTGCTGGAGCAGCTGCGCAACGGGGCCGGGTACGCGTTGGCGTTCGGTGGGCAGGGTGCGCAGTGGCTGCGCGAGCTCGAGGAGATCGGCCGCGACAGCGCGCTCGAATCCGAGCTGACCGCGCTGGTGCACGCCGCCGAGGCGCTGGTCGAGCCGGTTGCGGCGCAGTTGCTGGTGGTCCGCCCCGGTGGCTTCGACCCGATGGGCTGGATGCTGGAGAGTGAGCTGGACGAGCCGGACGAGCCGTCCTCGGCACCCGCCGACGCGGTGCTGCGCTCGGCCGCGGTCTCGATGCCGGGCGTGCTGCTCGCCCAGCTCGCGGCCATCAAGGCGCTGCGGTTGCAGGGCCTGGACACGACCGAGCACGCGCCGGTCGCGATCGTCGGGCACTCGCAGGGTCTGCTGGCCGCCGCCGCGGTCGAGGCCCGTGGTGAGCGCGACGCCGAGCTGCTGGCCATCGCCCAGTTCATCGGTGCCGCGGCCGGGCTGGTCGCGCGCAGGCGCGGGCTGATGCCGATCGGCGAGCGTTCGCCGATGGTCGCGGTGTCCAATGTCGATCCGGAGCAGTTGCAGGCGATCGTCGCCGAGGTCGCCGAGGGTGTCGACCCCGCGAGCGCCGCGGTGATCTCGATCCGCAACGGCCGCAGGCGCGTCGTGCTGTCGGGGACCCCGGCCCAGATCGATCGCGTGCGGGTGCGCTGCGCGCAGCTGCACGACGAGCAGACCCGCGAGCGGGAGAGCAAGGCGCGCGGTGGCGCGGTCTTCGCGCCCGTGTTCGAGGACATCTCCGTCGACGTCGCCTTCCACCACCCGGCGCTGGCCGAGACCGTCGACCTGGTCACCGGCTGGGCCCGCCAGTGCGAGCTCGACGCCGATCTCGCCGCGACCCTGGCCCAGCAGGTGCTGGTCGACCCGATCGACTGGGTCGCCACCGTCGACGGCGTCGTCGCCGCGGGCGCGGAGTGGATTCTCGACCTCGGCCCCGGCGACCTGCTCTCCCGGATCACCGGCGGTTCGCTCAAGGGCACCGGCGTCGGCGTGATCGCCGCCGCCACCCGTCCGGGCCAGCGCAGCCTGCTCACCCCGGGCGCCGCGCCCGAGCCCGCCACCCCGTGGTCGGCCTTCGCGCCGAAGCCGGTGCGGCTGCCCAACGGTCGCATCGTCGTCGAGACCGCGTTCACCAAGCTCACCGGCCGTTCGCCGATCCTGCTGGCGGGCATGACCCCGACCACCGTCGACGCCAAGATCGTCGCCGCCGCGGCCAACGCGGGGCACTGGGCGGAGCTGGCCGGTGGCGGTCAGGTCACCGAGCAGATCTTCGCCGACCGGATGACCGAGCTGCGTCAGCTGCTGCAGCCGGGTCGCGCGGTGCAGTTCAACTCGCTGTTCCTGGACCCGTACCTGTGGAAGCTGCAGCTGGGCGGCAAGCGCCTGGTGCAGAAGGCGCGTGCGGCGGGTGCGCCGCTGGACGGCGTGATCGTCACCGCGGGCATCCCGGAGCTCGAGGAAGCCGTCGCGCTGATCGAGGAGCTGACCGAGGCGGGCATCAGCCACGTCGCGTTCAAGCCGGGCACCGTCGCCCAGATCCGCGCCGTGCTGCGGATCGCCGACGCCGTGCCGGACTACCCGGTGATCATGCACATCGAGGGCGGCAAGGCCGGCGGGCACCACTCCTGGGAAGACCTCGACGACCTGCTGCTCGACACCTACGCCGAGCTGCGCAACCGGGCCAATGTGGTGGTCTGCGTCGGCGGCGGCATCGGCACGCCCGAGCGCGCCACCGACTACCTGACCGGCACCTGGGCCACCGCCCACGGCTACCCGGTGATGCCGCTGGACGGCGTCCTGGTCGGCACCGCCGCCATGGCCACCCTGGAGGCGACCACCGCCCCCGAGGTGAAGCAGCTGCTCGTCGACACCCCCGGCACTCCCGACTGGGTCGGCGCGGGCACCGCCAACGGCGGCATGGCCTCGGGCCGCAGCCAGCTCGGCGCCGACATCCACGAGATCGACAACGCCGCCTCGCGCACCGGCCGCCTGCTCGACGAGGTCGCCGGTGACGCCGAGGCCGTCGCCGCCCGCCGCGCCGAGATCATCGCGGCGCTCGACGCCACCGCCAAGCCCTACTTCGGCGACGTCGCCACCATGACCTACCAGCAGTGGCTGGAACGCTATGTCTCGCTGGCGGTCTCGAGCGAGGTCCCGATCTCGTTCGACTGCGGCAGCGACATCGGCGACGCGATCATCGACGCCACCCGCTCGGACTGGCTCGACATCAGCTGGCGCGACCGGTTCGCGGAGATGATGCGGCGCACCGAAGCCCGGCTGCACCCCGCCGACAGCGGCGAGATCGAGACCCTGTTCGCCGACGACGAGGCCTTCGAGCACCCGGTGCAGGCGCTGTGCGCGCTCAAGAAGCAGTACCCCTCGGTCGCCGAGACCGTGCTGCACCCGGCCGACGTGCCGTTCTTCGTCGCGCTGTGCAAGACCCCGGGCAAGCCGGTGAACTTCGTGCCCGTCGTCGACGGCGACGTGCGGCGCTGGTGGCGCTCGGATTCGCTGTGGCAGGCCCATGACCCCCGCTACTCGGCCGACCAGGTGTGCGTCATCCCCGGCACCGTCGCCGTCGCCGGGATCACCCGGGTCGACGAGCCGGTCGGCGAGCTGCTCGACCGCTTCGAGCAGGACACCGCCTACAGCCTGGTCCGCGCGGGCGTCGTGCCCGCGCCGGTCGACGCGCGGCGCGTCGCCGGTGTGGTGGCGGGCGCGCTCGACACCGTGCTCGCGGCTCCCGACGTGCAGTGGGCCGGGCGCACCACCGTGAACCCGGTGCACCGGCTCGGCGCGCAGGCCGAGTGGATCGTCGAGCAGGGGAGCGCGGTGCATCAGGGCACCGGCGCGACGCTGACCGAGATCTCCGGTCCCGAAGCCGAATTCAGCTACGTCGAGCTGGCCGTGCCGCTGCTCGGCCGCGACGCCGTGAAGATCCGCATCACCGTGCCGGTGAGCGTCTACTCCGGTGGCGCGCCGGTGATCACCGAGGCCGACGCCGAGACCGCCATGTCGGCGCTGCTCGGCGTGGCCGCCGGCCAGTCGCTGCCCGAGGTGAAATCCGGTGTGGCGCACCTGAACCTGGCCTGGATGCCGGACCTGGTCGCCGATCACGCCGGCGTCACCGGTTCCGGTCTGCCCGCCACCCTGAGCACCCTCGGCCGCACCGCGCCCGACGTGCTGGTCGGTGCCTGCTGGCCCGCGGTCTTCGCGGTGCTCGGCGCGGCCCGCACCGGCAACGGCGGTTCGGTGATCGAGGGCATGCTGGACCTGGTCCACCTCGACCACCAGATCGAGCTGCTGACCGAACTGCCCTCGGAGACCGGCATTCTCGTCGTGCGCGCCGAGAGCGGCGCGGTCGTCGACACCGACATGGGCCGGGTCGTCGAGGTGGCCGTGAACGTCGGCCTGATCCTCGATCAGGGCCTCGAGCCGACCCCGCTGGCCCGGCTGGTCGAGCGGTTCGCCATCCGCGGCCGCAACGGCGCGGGCGAGCTCACCGATCCGCCGCGCGCGGCCGGCGCGGTCTCCGCCGAGGCCACCGACACCCCGCGTCGCCGGCGCCGTGACGTCTCGATGACCGCGCCGCGCGCCATGCACGCGTTCGCCACGGTCTCCGGTGACCACAACCCGATCCACACCTCCGACGCCGCGGCCAAGCTGGCCGGGCTGGGCAGCCCGATCGTGCACGGCATGTGGCTCTCGGCCGCCGCCCAGCACGCGGTCGTCGCCGTGGATCCCGAAAGCTCCCTTCCCGCACGCACTCTCACGGCCTGGACCACCCGGTTCCTCGGCATGGTCCGCCCCGGCGCGACCGTGGACGTGCGGGTGGAGCGGATCGCGGTGGACGCGGGCAGCGAGATCATCGAGGTCTCCTGCCGCGTCGACGGTGACCTGGTCATGACCGCGACCGGGCGCACCGCCGCCCCGAAGACCGTCTACGCCTTCCCGGGCCAGGGCATCCAGCGCAAGGGGATGGGTCTGGACGCGCTGACCCGCTCGAAGGCGGCCAAGCAGGTGTGGGAGCGTGCCGACGCGCACACCCGCGAAGCCCTCGGTTTCTCGATCCTGGCGGTGGTGCGCGACAACCCGACCTACCTCAAGGCGCGCGGTGTCGAGCACCGGCACCCGGACGGCGTGCTGCACCTGACCCAGTTCACCCAGGTCGCCATGGCGACCCTCGGCGTCGCCCAGGTCGCCGAGCTGCGCGAGGCCGGTGCCTTCGTCGAGGGCGCGATGCTCGCCGGTCACTCGGTCGGTGAGTACAACGCGCTCGCCGCCGTCGCCGGGGTGCTGCCGCTGGAGGCCGTGCTCGAGGTGGTGTTCCAGCGTGGCTCGGCCATGCACGAGCTGGTCCCGCGTGATGCCAAGGGCCGCAGCGACTACCGGATGGCCGCCATCCGCCCGTCGCAGATCGGGCTGCCCGACGCCGAGGTCATCGACTTCGTCAACGGCATCGGCGAGGCGACCGGTGAGTTCCTCGAGGTCGTCAACCTGAACCTGCGCGGCTCGCAGTACGCCATCGCTGGCACGGTCGCCGGGCTCGAGGCGCTGGAGACCGAGATCGACCGCCGCCGCGAGGAATTCGGTGGCAAGCGCGCGTTCATCCTGGTGCCCGGCATCGACGTGCCGTTCCATTCCTCGGTGCTGCGCGACGGCGTCCCGGAGTTCCGGCACAAGCTCGAGCAGCTGCTGCCCGCCGAGGTGCACCCGGAGGTGCTCGTCGGCCGCTACATCCCGAACCTGGTGCCGCGCCCGTTCTCGCTGCGGCGTGAGTTCCTCACCGAGATCGCCGAACTCGTGCCGTCGGAGCCGCTCGCCGCGGTGCTGGCCGACTTCGACAGCTGGGCCGACCGCGAGGCCGAGCTGTGCCGCGTGGTGCTGATCGAGCTGCTGGCCTGGCAGTTCGCCAGCCCGGTGCGCTGGATCGAGACCCAGGACCTGCTGTTCACCGATGCCGCGCACGGCGGCCTCGGCGTGGAGCGGTTCGTCGAGATCGGCCTCGGCGCCACCCCGACGGTGGCCAACCTGGCCTCCCAGACGCTGAAGCTGCCCGCGTTCGGCGGGGCGACGGTCGAGGTGGTCAACGTCGAGCGCGACGCCGCGGTCGTCTACGCCACCGACACCGATCCCGCGCCGGTCGACGACATCGAGGAGACCCCGGCCGAGGCGCCCGCGGCCGCTCCCGCCGCTGCGGCCGCACCGGTCGCCGCGGCGCCGGTCGCCACCGGTGGCCCGCGTCCCGACGACATCTCCTTCACCGCCGCCGACGCCACCCGGGTGCTCATCGCGCTGTGGACCAAGCTGCGGCTGGACCAGATCGGCCCGGTCGACACCATCGAGGGCCTCTGCGACGGCGTGTCCTCGCGTCGCAACCAGCTGCTGGTCGACCTCGGCTCCGAGCTCTCGCTCGGCGCCATCGACGGCGCGGCCGACGCCGACATGGGCGCCCTGGCGGGCACCGTCGAGCGCCTGGCCCGCACCTACAAGCCGTTCGGCACGGTGCTCACCGACGCCATCGGCGACCACCTGCGCAAGGTCTTCGGTCCCTCCGGCAAGCGGCCCGCCGCCATCGCCGACCGGGTCAAGAAGACTTGGGAACTCGGCGACGGCTGGGCCAGCCACGTCACCGCCGAGGTCTCCCTCGGCACCCGCGAGGGCGCCAGCGTGCGCGGCGGCGACCTCGGCGGGCTCGCCGGCGGCGCGCTGTCCGACGCCGCCTCGGTCGACGCGGCCATCGACGCCGCCGTGCAGGCGGTGGCGGCGCGCCGCGGTGTCGCCGTGTCGCTGCCCTCGGCGGGTGGCGCGTCCGGCGGCACCGTCGACGCGGCGGCACTGGGCGAGTTCACCGAGCAGATCACCGGCCGGGACGGCGTGCTCGCCACCGCGGCCCGGGTCGTGCTCGAGCAGCTCGGCCTGAGTGAGCAGGTCAGCGCGCCCGAGGCCACCGAGGACACCCTCGTCGACCTCGTCTCGGCCGAACTCGGCACCGACTGGCCGCGCCTGGTCGCCCCGGCGTTCGACGCCCGCAAGGCCGTCCTGATCGACGACCGCTGGGCCACCGCCCGCGAGGACCTCGCGACCATGTGGCTCGGCGACGACGCCGCCACCGCGGAGCTGTCGATCGGCGGCTACGTCGGCGCCGGTGCGGCCGTTGCCGCGCAGGCGAACTGGTGGCGTCAGCGGGCCATGCACGAGGCCCGCTCGGTGCTGGCCGGGGTGTACGCGCAGATCGCCGACGCCGCCCTCGACACCACCGACCCCGGTCTGTGGTCCGACGACGTCGCCGTGATCACCGGCGCCAGCAAGGGTTCCATCGCGGCCGCCGTCACCGGCAGGCTGCTCTCGGGTGGCGCGACCGTGGTGGTCACCACCTCGCGCCTGGACGACGCGCGGCTGCGGTTCTACCGCGCGCTCTACCGCGACAACGCCCGCCACGGCGCGGCGCTGTGGGTCGTCCCCGCGAACATGGCCTCCTACCAGGACCTCGACGCGCTGATCGACTGGGTCGGCACCGAGCAGGTCGACAACGCCGGTGGCGCCAAGATCAAGGTCAAGGACGCCATGACCCCGACGCTGCTGCTGCCGTTCGCGGCGCCGCGCGTCGCCGGTGATCTCGCCGACGCGGGCGCCCGCGCCGAGATGGAGATGCGGGTTCTGCTCTGGTCGGTCGAGCGGCTGATCGGCGGCCTGTCCGCCCTCGGCGCCGACCACGACGTCGACGCGAAACTGCATGTGGTGCTGCCGGGTTCGCCCAACCGCGGCCTCTTCGGCGGCGACGGCGCGTACGGCGAGTCCAAGGCCGCGCTCGACGCGGTGGTCACCCGCTGGCGGGCCGAGAAGTCGTGGTCCGCGCGGGTCACCATGGTGCACGCGCTGATCGGCTGGGTGCGCGGCACCGGGCTGATGGGCCACAACGACCCGATGGTCGAGGCCGTGGAGAAGGCGGGCGTGCACACCTGGTCGACCACCGAGATGGCCGACGAGCTGCTCAAGTGGTGCACCTCGCGGGCGCGTCAGGTCACCGAGACCGGCCCGCAGCAGATCGACCTCACCGGTGGTCTGGCGCGTGCCAAGCTCGACCTGCCCGCACTGGCCAAGCAGGCCCAGGAGGCCGCGGCCGCGAGCGAGGAGGAGGCGAGCACCGCCGCCACCATCGCCGCGCTGCCCGCGCCGCCCACTTTGAGCTCGGCGCTGCCGGTGCCGGAGTGGGGTGCGGTGACCGCCGACCTGGCCGACATGGTCGTCATCGTCGGTGCGGCGGAGCTCGGCCCGTACGGTTCCTCGCGCACCCGCTTCGAGATGGAGGTCGAGGACAAGCTCTCCGCCGCCGGCGTGCTCGAGCTGGCCTGGACCACCGGTCTGATCCGCTGGGAGAACGACCCGAAGCCGGGCTGGTACGACACCGAATCCGGGGACTTCGTGCCGGAGTCGGAGCTGGCCGAGCGCTACCACGACACCGTCGTCGAGCGCTGCGGCGTGCGCCGCTACGAGGACGACGGCGCGATGCTCGACAACGCGGCGCCGCTGCTCACCTCGGTCTTCCTCGACCAGGACCTGAGCTTCACCGTCGCCAACGAGGCCGAGGCCCGCGCGTTCCACACCGCCGATCCCGAGCACACGGTGATCACCCCGGTCGCCGATTCCGGCGACTGGACCGTCACCCGCAAGGCGGGCACCGAGATCCGGGTGCCGCGCAAGGCGAAGCTGTCGCGGGTGGTCGGTGGCCAGATCCCGACCGGCTGGGACCCCACGATCTGGGGCGTCTCCGCCGACATGGCCGCCTCGATCGACCGGGTCGCGCTGTGGAACATCGTCTGCACCGTCGACGCGTTCGTCGGCGCGGGCTTCAGCCCCGACGAGCTGATGAGCTGGGTGCACCCGAGCCTGGTGGCCAACACCCAGGGCACCGGCATGGGTGGCATGTCCTCGATGCGCTCGCTCTACGTCGACAACCTGCTCGGCGAGCCGCGCCCGAACGACATCCTGCAGGAGGCCCTGCCCAACGTCGCCCTGGCGCACGTGGTGCAGTCCTACGTCGGCAGCTACGGCGCCATGGTGCACCCGGTCGCGGCGTGCGCCACGGCGGCGGTGTCGGTGGAGGAAGCCGTCGACAAGATCCGGCTCGGCAAGGCCGAGGTCGTGGTCGCCGGTGGTTACGACGATCTCGGTATCGAGGGCATCGTCGGCTTCGGTGACATGTCGGCCACCGCCGACTCGGCGGCCATGCGCGCCAAGGGCATCAGCGACCGCTACTTCTCCCGCGCCAACGACCGCCGTCGCGGCGGGTTCGTGGAATCGCAGGGTGGCGGCACCGTGCTGCTGGCCCGCGGTGACGTGGCCGTGGAGATGGGTCTGCCGGTGCTCGGCGTGCTCGCCTTCGCGCAGTCCTTCGCCGACGGCGTGCACACTTCCATCCCCGCACCGGGTCTCGGCGCGCTGGGTGCCGGTCGTGGCGGCAGCGGCTCGCGACTGGCCGCGGAACTGCGCAAGCTCGGCGTCACCCCGGACGACATCGCGGTGATCTCCAAGCACGACACCTCCACCGCCGCCAACGATCCCAACGAGTCGGAGCTGCACGAGCGGCTCGCCGGCGCGCTGGGCCGTACCGACGGCGCCCCGCTGTTCGTGGTCTCGCAGAAGAGCCTCACCGGCCACGCCAAGGGCGGCGCGGCGGCCTTCCAGCTCATCGGCCTGTGCCAGGTGCTGGAAAACGGTGTGGTGCCGCCGAACCGGAGCCTGGACTGTGTCGACGAGAAGATGTCGGCCTACCCGCACCTGGTGTGGGCGCGCGAGCCGCTGCGCTTCGGCGACAAGTTCGCGCTCAAGGCCGGTCTGGTGACCTCGCTCGGCTTCGGCCACGTGTCGGGTCTGCTCGCGGTGGTGCATCCGCAGGCGTTCCTGGCCGCGATCGACCCGGCGGCGCGGGCCGACTACCAGGAGCGGGCACAGGCGCGTCAGCTCGCCGGTCGGCAGCGCTTCGCCGAGGCGATGTGCGGTGGCGGCGCGCTGTACGAGAAGCCGGCGGATCGCCGCCTGGGCGCCGACGGCACCCCGGCCAAGCAGATCCGTCAGCTCGAGGCCGACATGCTGCTCTCGCCGGAGGCCAGGCTCGACGGCGACGGTGTGTACCAGGCGAACGGATGGGGTTGCGGCACCGGGCGAATCGGTTCCGCTCCGCAGTCGACCGAAGCGTCGTAGGCTGCCGCTTCGTGACGATTCTCGGAATCGGTTTGGACTTGGTGACCATCTCCGAGTTCGCCGAGCAGCTGCAACGGTCGGGGACGACGATGCTCAGGGAGAGCTTCACCGCTGGTGAACGCCGCTACTGCCAGAGCAAGCAGACGGACCCGGCCCGCAGCTTCGCCGCACGCTGGGCCGCGAAGGAGGCGGTGCTCAAGGCTTGGGCATCGTCTCGCTTCGCGCGCAGCCCGCAGATCGGGGACAACCCGTATCCGCTGATCGAGGTGGTGAACGACGCCTGGGGCAGGCCGAGCATCAAGCTGCACGGCCTGGCCGCGGAGTTCCTGCCGCGCGCCCGCGTCCATCTGTCGCTGACCCACGACGGCGACACGGCCGCGGCCATGGTGGTACTGGAAGATCCCGGCGAACTCGCCGATCTGATCGAGGGTAGGGAAACTACCCGGTAGACATCGCGCACCGTCACTCCGTGGCGGTGCGCGATTCCTTTTCCGCCACAAGCAGGTACGCGACCATCAGGCGCTTCAGCTCGGCGACCGCGTCGGCGTTGGACTGCTCGTCTTGCACGGAGAAGTTCAGCATCGAGTAGACGACGTGTACGAGCACCTCGGCCATCATCGTGCGCCGGGCGCGCGGGGTGCGCGGCGTCAGCGGCCGCAGCATCTGCGAGACCACCTCGGCGAATTCCTTCTCGTGCAGCGCGCCCGTCGCCCGGGTGGACGGGGTCGACTGCATGGCCAGCCACACCTCGCGCCGCGAGGGATCGGTGGTCCACAGGCCGGCCAGGTGGTCGACGAACTGGTTCATGTGCCGCAGCCAGTCCAGCGACGGCACCTCGCCGTGGAAATCGGCGAGCTCACGGGAAACCGCCACCAGGTCTTGCCGATTGAGCTCGCAGACGATCACGTACTTGTTGGCGAAGAACTGGTACAGGGTGCCGATCGGCACCTCGGCGCGCTGCGCGACCTCTTCACAGGTGAACGATTCGAAACCGACCTCGACGAGCAGTTCGCGCGAGGACGCCAGCAGCGCGTCGAACTTGCGCTTGCTGCGTTCCTGGGTGGGCCGCTTGCGCGGCATCAGCTCCTGCGGGTCGTCCTGCAATTCCAGCGCAGGGTCCGGACGGCTCTGCTTGGACCGGGCCTGCGCGTGTACTTCCACCCATCCAGGCTAGCGGTATACACACATCCCCGACACGCGTCTACCGACAGCGTGTCAACAACTGGGCGAAATTCCTCCCATCCATGCCACAGCTGGTGACGAATCATCAGATGAGCGTGCGTGCATCCGCACGCTTATTCGCGGCGATCTCTCGTCGCAACCGACCTACCGCGAAGTGATGGGCCCCGTGCGGTCCCGTCCCGCATCGTTTCGCACAGGGAAGGCATGACTTGTGGCTGCAGGATCTGTGATCACCCTCGGCGTCAGCACCGAGCGAGGCGCCGTGCACGCGGTCGCCTTCGCCGAGTCGGGCGCGACCCTCACCGACCGGATGCTGCTGCGGCGCACGGTGCGTGCGGGCGGGGACAGCAAGGCGGAGGTCGCCGTCGCGGTGCAGACCGCGCTGGACACGATGGCCGCCGAACTCGACGACGAGCACGAGATCGCCGGAGTGGCAGTGAGTTACCGCGATGCCGCCGAGCGGCGCGCGATCGTCACCCGGCTGGCGTCGACACCGTGGCGCACGGCGTCGCTGGTCTCGGCCAAATCGGCGCATCTGTTCGTCGCGGGCGCGATGACCTGGCTCGACGAATTCGACAATCTGCTGGTCTACGAGGCCGTGCCGGGTCACCAGGCGATGACCCTGCTCGATCCCGGCAGGCATCGCGTGCTCGCCGCCTCCGCGCAGACCGGCGCGCCGACCCCCGACGCGCTGCGCGCCGGTGTGTCGGCGGCCTGGGACCAGTTCGAGGCGGCCGGGGTGAAGCCGGGCGCGGTGGTGCTGGTCGGCTCGACCGCCGACGCGCCCGCGGTGCGCGAGGCGGCCGCCGGGTTCGGCGTGCCGGTGCTGCCGTGCCGGCTCGCGCCGTTCGCCCCCGCCGCCGGTGCCGCGCTGGTCGCGCTCGGTGATTCCGTCGACGTGCCGGTGGCCGCCGCCGCGCACTCCAAGCGGGGCACGGCGCTGGTGGCCGCGGCCGCGAGCCTGCTGGCAGGCGGGCTCGTCGCCGGTGGGTCGTACGCGGTGATGAACGGCGGGCCGCAGGCGGTCGACAACACCGCGGTGTCCTCCGAGCCCGGTGCGCATCCGGCCGAGCCGGTCGCGTCGCCGGGGCCGCAGCTGCACGAGACGGCCGACACCGGGTCCGCGGAGACCGGCTCGACCGGCGGCGTCGGTTCCAGCAGCGGCCTGCAGGTGAGCCCGGCGGCCGAGCCGTCGACGACCTCGCCGTACGAGACGGTGTCGCCGAATCCGCAGCTGGTCGACCCGAGCCGGTTCCCGCTCGAGTACCCCACCCAGCTCTACGGTGACGCGCCGCAGGACGAGCCGCTGCCGCTGGAACCCGCCGCACCGGTCGTCCCGCAGACGCCCGCCGCGGCGCCGACCCTGCCGGGCACCGGCATCCCGATGGGGATGCAGCCCGCCCAGGCGCCGGTGCCGGAGGGCCCGCGTTCGGCCTCGGCCGACTAGTCCGCCCGCGACACGGGAAAGGGGCCGCGCGATTCGTCGCGCGGCCCCTTGCTCGTCGGTCAGACGCTGGTCCGGCGGCGGAACAGCATACCGGCCGCGAGATATCCGGCGATCGCGATGCCCGCGCACCACAGCACGGCGAGCAGCGCGCTGTCACCGATCGGCGTGCCCATCAGCAGCCCGCGCATCGTCTCGATCACCGGGGTCACCGGCTGGTGCTCGGCGAAGGTGTGCAACCAGGTCGGCATCGTCTCGGTCGGCACGAACGCGCTGCTCACGTACGGCAGGAACATGAAGAAGAAGGTGAAGCCGTTGGCCGCCTCCGGATTCCGGGCGAGCAGGCCCAGCGCCGCGGCGAGCCAGGACAGCGCGAAGACGAACATCGCGAGCACCCCGAGGACACCGAGCCAGCGCAGCGGATCGGTGGTCGGCCGGAAGCCGAGCGCCACCGCCACCCCGATCACGACGGCGGAGGTGAGCAGATTGCGCAGCACGCTCTCGGCGACATGGCCGGTGAGCACCGCCGACCGGGCGATGGCCATGGTGCGGAACCGGTCGATGATGCCCTCGGCCAGATCGGTCGACAGCGCCACCGCCGTGGTGGAGGCACCGAAACCCGCGCACAGCAGGATGATTCCGGGCACCACGTAGTCGATGTAGGGGCCGGGGCCCGCCTGCATCGCGCCGCCGAAGACGTAGACGAACATCAGCAGGATCATCACCGGCAGCGCGATGGTCATGATCATCGTGTCGGGACTGCGCACGGTGTGCCGGATATTGCGGTCCAGCATGGTGATCGAGTCCTGGGCGATGCGCACGGGGGACTGGGTGGTCATGGTCGGTCTCGTTTCGTGGGAGTTCAGGCGGCCGACGCGGCCCGGTGGGCGCGGCCGGTCAGCGCGAAGAAGACGTCGTCGAGGTCGGGGGTGTGCACGCTGAGCTGGTCGATGGCGATGTCGAGCTCGGCGAAACGGTCGAGCAGCCGCTTGATCTCGACCGCGCTGCCGTCCGAGGGCACCTGCAGGGTCAGCTGCTCGGGGTCGAGGTGGCCCGCCTGGTCGCCCACGGCGTGCGCGGCGGCCGCGAGCAGGCGCTGGTCGGCGAAGCGGAACCGGAGGTGCCCGCCGGGGACGAGCCGTTTGAGTTCCTCCGGCGTGCCGTCGGCGACGATGCGCCCGCCGTCGAGCACGGCGATCCGGTCGGCCAGCTGGTCGGCCTCCTCCAGGTACTGCGTGGTGAGGAAGACGGTGGTGCCCTGGGCCGCGAGGTCGCGGATCGCGGTCCAGAGGTCGCGGCGGCTGCGCGGGTCGAGGCCGGTGGTCGGTTCGTCCAGGAAGACCAGGCGCGGCCTGCCCATCAGGCTCATGGCGAGGTCGAGCCTGCGGCGCATGCCGCCGGAGTAGGCGGACACCGGCCGGTCGGCGGCGTCGGCGAGGTCGAAGCGGTCGAGCAGGTCGGCGCCGCGGCGCCGGGTCTCGGCGGTGCCCAGGTGCAGCAGCCTGCCGGTGAGCCGCAGGTTCTCGGCACCGGTGAGGACGCCGTCGACGGCGGCGTACTGCCCGGTGACGCCGATCAGGCCGCGCACGGTGTCGGCCGCCCGCACGGCGTCGTGCCCGAAGACGTGCGCGTCGCCCTGATCGGGCCGGACGAGCGTGGCCAGGATGCGGACCAGGGTGGTCTTGCCCGCGCCGTTGGGTCCGAGCAGCGCGAAGACGGTGCCGGGCGCGACCTCGAGCTCGAGGTCGTCGAGCACGACCCGCGCGCCGAAGCTCTTGCGCAGCCGACGGACCGAGAGGGCGGGCGTTGGTTCGAGCGTCATGAGTTCTCCGATCGAGAAACTGTTTATGAGATAAACATAGTTTATAGAGTAAGCAGTTAATCGGCGCAAGAGTGGTCCCGCTAGAGTCGACCCGAGCGGAGGAGAAGAGTGGATGACGGACGCGGCGCTACCGAAGGCGGTCGAGCTGATGTGGGGGCTGGGTCAGCCCGGCACCCGCGGACCCCGGCGCACGCTGACCCTCGAGCAGATCCTCGACGCCGCCGTCGAGGTGGCCGACGCGGAGGGCTACGCGGCGCTGTCGATGGGCCGGGTCGCCAAGCAGCTCGGCTTCACCGCCATGTCGCTGTATCGCTATGTCGACAGCAAGAACACGCTGGAAGACCTGCTGCTGGACCGGGTGGTCGGCGTGCCGCCGGTGATCGCGGCCGGGACGCCGTGGCGGGCCGGGCTCGAGCAGTGGGCGAGCGCGGAGTTCGAGCGGATCGGCAGACATCCGTGGTGGGTCGACATCCCGCTGAACCGGCCGCCACTGGGGCCCAACAACATGGCCTGGCTCGACGCCGGGCTGCGGGTGCTCGGCGAGACGGCGGTGCCCGAGCCGGTCAAGCTCCAGTTGGTGATGAACCTGTCGATGTTCGTGGTGGGAAAGCGGCGGGCCGTGCGCGACCTGCAGGCGGAGGAGGACGGCGACTTCGCCTCGGTACTCGCGCGGGTGCTCGACCCGCAGCGCTTTCCCTCGGTGTCGGCCGCGCTGACCGCCTCCGCCTTCGACGCCGACGATATCGACTGGAGCGCAGCCGATTTCGAGTTCGGGCTGGCTCGCCTGCTCGACGGCTACGAGGTGTTCATCCGCACCTTCGGCGGCTGACTACACCGACAGGTCGCGGCGCAGCTTGGCGACGTGGCCGGTGGCGCGGACGTTGTACTGGGCGAGCTCGATCTTGCCCTGCTCGTCGACCAGGAAGGTCGAGCGGATGACGCCGGTGACGGTCTTGCCGTACATCATCTTCTCGCCGAACGCGCCCCACTCCTTGAGCACGTCGCGCTCGGGATCGGACAGCAGCGGGAAGGTCAGGCCCTCGGTGTCGCGGAACTTGGCCAGCTTGGCCGGCTTGTCCGGCGAGATGCCGATGACGTCGATGCCTGCGCCGCCGAGTTCGGCGAGGTTGTCGCGGAAATCGCAGGCCTGCTTGGTGCAGCCGGGGGTGCTGGCGGCCGGGTAGAAGTAGACGATCACCTTGCGGCCGCGGTAGTCCGACAGCGACACGTCCTTGCCGTCGGCGTCGGGCAGTGTGAATGCGGGGGCGGTGTCTCCGGGGGAGAGGCGATGGTTGTCGGTCACCACCGCACGGTAACCGACCGGGTCCGGCGAACGCATGGATAGACTCGTCGGCGAGCAGCAGACACATATTGGAGGTGACGGTGGCCAAGGACGACACCGACCGGATCGAGCGCGAGATCGAGATCGCGCGCGCCCGGTTGGCGACGACGCTCGACGAACTGGCGGTGCGCGCCGATCCACAGCGGATCGCGGACGACACCAAGGCGATCGTGGTCGCCAAGTTGAACGAGCCGAAGGTCAAATACACGCTGATCGGCGCAGGTGCCCTGGTGGCAGGCCTGGTCCTGGTCAAGATCTTCCGCCGCTGACCCAGCAGGCGAAACAAAACACCCGATGTGGCCGAGCCACATCGGGTGTTCTTGTTCGAGCGCGGGACTACTGCGTGGGGCAGGCCAGCCCGTCACCGTCGGGGTCGAGGTGGGGGGAGTAGCCCGCTTCGCCGCGGAACAGCGGGGCGCGCCCGGCCGCGATCGCGTCGTCGCAGCTGCGGAAGGCACCGCCGGCCGAGCCGGACTGGACCAGGTTGGCCGAGCCGGTCGCGCCGAGGAGCGAGTCGAAGCTGGAGGAGCCGGTGCCCGCCGAGCCCGACACCACATCGGCGTGGGCGGCGGGGACGGCGAGCAGGGTGAGACCTGCGGCGGCGAGGCTCACGGAGAGCCGGCGAACGTTCATGAATTCCTCGATGTCTGCTGCGGTTCGGTTGTGGGCCCGGACACTTGGCACCCCGGGCGGCCCCGTCCACAATCGTGAACGGGGCGTCCGGTTGTCAACCGCGCGGGTGCCCCCAATCGCCGCGAATCGCGGTCGGTTATTCGCCCAGGCGGCGTCCGGTCGAATGTTCGGCAGGAACAGTACCCATTCGACCGGCCTGGAAATCCTCCATGGCCTGAATGATTTCCTCCCGGGTGTTCATGACGAACGGTCCGTACTGGATCACGGGTTCGCGCAACGGCATTCCGCCGAGCAACAGGACCTCGAGATCGCCGGTGCTGCTGTGCTGGGTGCGGTCGGCGGTCAGGGTGATGGCGTCGCCCTTGCCGAAGACCACGAGCTGGCCGGCGCTGATCGGCCTGCGATCGACGCCGACGGTGCCGCTGCCGGAGAGCACGTAGGCCATCGCGGTGTAGTCCTTGGGCCACGGCGTCTCCAGCTGGGCGCCGGGTACCAGCGAGGCGTGCGCGTAGGCGATCGGGGTGTAGGTGGAGCCGGGACCGGCGAAGCCGCCGAGCTCCCCGGCGATGACACGCACGAGCGCGCCGCCGTCGTGCGAGCTGACCAGGGTCAGTTCGCTCGCGCGCAGGTCCTGGTAGCGCGGGGTGGCGAATTTGTTCGCCCGCGGCAGGTTCACCCACAGCTGGATGCCGTGGAAGGTGCCGCCGGAGATGACGAGCTTCTCCTCGGGCAGTTCGTCGTGCAGCATGCCCGAACCCGCGGTCATCCACTGGGTGTCGCCCTCGCTGATGACGCCGCCGCCACCCTGGGAATCGTGGTGGACCATGGTGCCATCGAGCATGTAGGTGACGGTCTCGAAGCCGCGGTGCGGATGCCAGGGCGCGCCCTTGGCCTCGTAGGGCTCGTAGGCGACGGGCCCCATCTGGTCGAGCAGGATGAACGGGTCGGCCGAGCGCAGATCGATGCTCGGGAACGGGCGGGTCACCTCGAAGCCCGCGCCTTCCTGCTGGCGCGCGGCGGTGACGATCTGGCGGACGGGTCGCTGGGTCTCGGTGACATCGGGCCGGGGCAGCCGGGGCAGCACCATGATGTCGTCGACGGTGATTGCGGGCATGGGATGCGCCTCCTGGTCGGTCACGTGCTTTGTTTCCATGTCAACCAAATAGGTTCTAGGATCATTCCCGTGACCCGATGGTTGACCGAGGAAGAGCAGCAGACCTGGCAGGCCTATATCCGCATGCGCCAGCGCCTGGACGCGGCGATCGCGGCCGGGCTGGCCGAGCACGGCCTGTCGATGGCCGACTACGAGCTGATGGTGCCGCTCTCCGCCACGCCGAACGGGTGCCTGCGGGCCAAGGAACTGGCGAGCGAGGTGTGCTGGGACAAGTCCCGGCTGTCCAAGCAGCTGGCCCGGATGGCCGCGCGCGGGCTCGTCGACCGCAGGCCCGCCGAGGACGACGCGCGCGGGATCGTCGTCTCGCTGACCGAGGAGGGTCGCGCGGTGCTCGGCCGGGCCGCGCCCGAGCATGTCGAGCTGGTGCGCGATGTGTTCGTCGACCGGCTCGACGCGGCCGAGAGCGACGCGATCCGGTCGCTGTCGGCGAAGGTGGTCGGGGCCAGCGACGCCCGAACCGCGTTGCCCAGTTAACGGATTCGCGCTGACGGTCGATGGACAACGCGTAGGTCGGGCTCGTCGAACCCAGGGGTGGCTATGACTGTTCGAGCAAGAGTTGCCGGTGCGGTGGGCGCGGCGCTGATCGTTCTCGCCGGATGTTCGTCGTCGCCGGATTCCGCGACGCCGACCGGGCAACCGTCGGGTGCGACGCCGACCCAGTCGACGGCGCCACCGGCACCGTCCGGCGCGACGCCGACCCAGGCGACCGGGCTGCCGGGTCCGTCGGGCGCGACGCCGACTCAGGCGTCCGGGCAGCCAGGGACACCCGGCCCGACGACCGCCCCCGGGGCGCCGGTCACCTCGGGCCAGATCACACTCGCCCCGTCCGGCCCGGCGACCACCGTCGTCTCGGTCGTCGCGGTGACCGCCGCCGGGCAGGCAACCGACGGCTTCGCCATCGTCAGCCCCGATCCGTACGGCGCGCTGGACTGCAAATACGCCGAACCCAGCCGTTCGGGGAACACCCCCGGTATCTACTCCGGCTGCGGCGCGTCCGCCGACTCGGCCGATGTCTGCTGGGCACCGCCGGGCAACACCACCCTGCTCTGCGCGAGTGATCCCTGGCAGCGCACGCTGCGGCGCTACACGGTGACACCGCAGCTCACGCCGGTCGGCCGCACCGAGTCGCCCGAGCCGTGGGCGCTGGAACTGGCCGACGGCAGGCACTGCCGCATCCGGGTCGGCGGTGCGTGGGGTGGGCGCTCCGACGGATTGGTCGGCGCGTACTCCTGCGACGGTGGCAGCCACGATGTGGTGCTCCAGCCCGCGAACGCGCGCACCGCGGTCGACACGTCGTCGAGCACGTGGACGGTGCAGGTCGGCCCGCTCGGCTCGGGCAACCCCGACTTCCCGCCCCCGCCGGAGGTCGCCGTGCGCACCGCGTACTTCGCCGCGACCGCGGGCTGACCGGACGAACCTCCGCTGCGGTCGTGACGATCGCGCCCGGTCCGGCGGATCTCGGCCGTGCGGCCTCCGGCCTCCGGCCAGCTGGGCTACGTCGGCCTTCTGTGTTCGGCCTCCGGCCCCGTCCGGCTGGGCTGCGCTGCCCTTCTGAGTTCAGCCTCCGGCCCCGTCCGGCTGGGCTGCGCTGCCCTTCTGTGTTCGGCCTGTGGCCTCCGACCCCAGTCCGGCTGGGCAGCGCCGGCCTTCTGTGTTCGGCCTCCGGCCCCATCCGGCTGGGTTGCGCTGCCCTTCTGCGGTCGGCCCGTGGCCTCCGACCCCTCCAGTCCGGCTGGGCAGCGCCGCCGCTGCCGTATTCGGCCGGGGCGTGGAATCGGTGCGCTCAGGTCATCGGCCGGGGGTGTCCCGCCTCAGGTGAGCGCGGTGCCGGTGGTGGCGGTGATGTGGGCGGGGACCTCGCCCGCATAGTCACCGGTGGTCAGGGTGCCCGCGGGTTCGAACAGCAGCAGCGTGGCGCCCTCGGTCGAGGACGGGCGGTGCTCGACGCCGCGCGGGACGACGTAGGTGTCGTTGCGGTGCAGGGTGATTCGACGGTCCGGTGCGCGCAGGCCGATGTCGAGGGTGCCGTCGAGGACGAGGAAGAACTCGTCGGTGTCGTGGTGGGCGTGCCACAGGTGCTCGCCGCGCACCTTGGCCAGGCGGACATCCCAGTCGTTGACGCGGGCCAGGATGCGCGGGCTCCACAGGGTGTCGAAGCTGGCGAGCGCGGTGTCGATATTCATCGGTCGATCGGTCATGCCTCATCGTCGCGGTTGCGGTGGCGGGCCGAACAGTGCGATGAATGGCACATGTCGCAAGATTTCTCGCAGCCGGGACTGCACCGCATCGCGGCGCTCGTCGACGACGGGTCCAATCCGTTCGAGCTCGCCTGCATGACCGAGGTGTTCGGGATCGAGCGGCCCGAGATCGGCGGCCTGCTCTACGACTTCCGGCTCTGCGCGCACCGGCGCGAGGTGCCGATGCGGCAGAACTTCTTCACCATGACCGGCCTGGCCGACCTCACCCTGCTCGACGCCGCCGACACCGTGATCGTCCCGAACCGCCCCGACACCGGTACCCCACGGCATCCAGCCGTCCTCGCGGCGATCGCCCGCGCGCACGCCCGTGGCGCCCGGCTGGTGGGTATGTGCAGCGGGGCGTTCACCCTCGCCGAGGCCGGGGTGCTGACCGGCCGCACCGTCACCCTGCACTGGCAGTGGGCGGCCGAGTTCCGCCGCCGCTTCCCGGAGACCGCGGTCGACGACGCCGTGCTGTTCATCGACGACGGCGACATCCTCACCTCGGCGGGCAGCGCGGCGGCCCTCGACCTCGCCCTGTACCTGGTCGGCCGCGACCACGGCACCGAGATCGCCACCGCGGTCGCCCGCCGCCTGGTCTTCGCCGCGCACCGCCGCGGCGGCCAGCGCCAGTTCATCGACCGCCCGGTGCCCCGCGACCCCGGTCCGTCCCTGGCGCCGACGGTGGAATGGGCCGAACACCATGCCACCGAACCGATCACGGTCGCCGACCTCGCCACCCACGCCTGCGTGAGCGTGGCCACCCTGCACCGCCGCTTCCGCGCCGAACTCGGCTGCACCCCACTGTCCTGGCTCACCGCCCGCCGCCTCGACCACGCCCGCCGCCTCCTCGAAGCGAGCGACCTCCCGATCGACCGGGTCGCCACCGCGAGCAGCCTCGGCACCACGGCGAACTTGCGCACCCACCTAGCCGCTGCGACCGGCCTCACCCCGACCGCGTATCGCAGACAGTTCCGCGCCGACCCCGCCTGATCCACGAGTTCCCTTGCACCACAACCAGTTCGACGCCCCGCCTCGGACAACCGCTGGGACCGGCAGATCGATATCGCGCTCACTCGGCGTCGCGCCACCACGCGGCCTCGGCACCACGGTGAACCTGCGCACCCACCTAGCCGCCGCGACCGGCCTCACCCCGACCGCGTATCGCAGACAGTTCCGCACCGACCCCACCTGAGTCGCGAGTTCCCTTGCACCACAGCCAGTTCGACGACCAGCCTCGGACAATCGCTGGGGCAGGCAGATCGACATCGCGCTCACGTCGGCGTCGCGCCATCACGCGGCCTCGGCGCCACGGTGAGCCTGCGCACCCACCTAGGCGCCGCGACCGGTCGCACCCCGACCGCCTACCGCAGACAGTTCCGCACCGACCTCGCGTGAGACGCGGGCTCCCTTGTCCCACAGCCGGTTCCGCGCACCGCCCCGGATACGCCGCTGCGACCAGCGGATCGACATCGTGCTCACGGCGGCGTCGCGCCACTGCCCGGCCCCGGCCCCGGCTCCGCCAGCCGGTCGAACCCCGCCGTGCTGCCGCTCCGACGTGCTGCCGCTCCGCCGTGCTGCCGCCCAGCCGTGCTGCTTTCCGTTGCCGGAGTCACGCGAGGTGTGCCGTCCACCAGCGTGCTGGTTCCCGGCCCGAGTCGCGGTGGGGGAGATGCTCCAGCTGTCTGCACGGTGGATGCCGCGTAATGGCTGCGGCACCCAGTGGCCGGGTGGTGCCGGGTGGCGCTCGTGCTCAGTGGGTTCGGTGGGTGGGGAGGAAGCGGCGGGCATAGCCGATGGCGGTGCCGGTGTCGGGGAACACCGCGTCGTCGCCGCCGGCGGGCAGCGCGCCCATGGTGGCGAGGCGGGCGCGATGGTCGTCGCGCAGTCCGGACATGAGCACGGTGATGTGGCGGTGCTGGAGCTTGCGCACGGCGTCGGCGAGGACCAGGGCGCCGGTGGTGTCGAGGGCGGTGACGCGCGACATCCGCAGGATCACCACCCGCACGTCGGCGACCTCGGACAGCTCCAGCAGGAAGCGGTGAGCGGCGGCGAAGAACAGCGGGCCGTCGATGCGATAGGCGACGATATGGTCGCGCAGCAGGTCGTGTTCCTCGCCGAGATGGTCGCCCTCGTCCAGCGGTACCTGCTGCATGCTCGCCTCCCGCGCGACCGCGCGCACCGCGAGCACCAGCGCGATGCCGATACCGACCACCACCGCGGTGACCAGGTCGAACGCCACCGTCACGAGGAATGTGAGTGCCATGACGATCGCGTCCCCCCGCGACGCGCGGGCGATCGCGGCCAGCGACGCCGCTTCCACCATCCGCACCGTGGTTGCCAGCAGCACACCGGCCAGCGCCGCGATCGGGATGTCGGCGACCAGCCCGGCGGCCAGAGAGACGATCGCGGCCAGCACCACCGCGTGGAAGAGCGCCGCCAGCCGCGTCCTCGCACCGGACCGCACATTGACCGCGGTCCTGGCGATGGCGCCGGTCGCGGGCACACCGCCGAACAGCGGCGCGGCGATATTGGCCAGGCCCTGGCCGAACAGTTCGCGATCGGGATCGTGCCGGGTGCCGACCGCCATGGCGTCGGCCGCGGTGGCCGACAGCAACGATTCGAGGGCGGCGAGCGCGGCGACCGCCAGCGCGGGCAGCAGCAGCCCGGACAATGCGCCCCACTGCACGAAGTCGAGCGACGGCGCGGGCAGCCCGGCCGGGATCGCCCCGATCCGGGTGAGATGCAGATCGAAAACGCTCGCGACGACCGTCGCCGCGACGACGGCGACCAGCGCGAACGGCAGCTTCGGCAGGAACCGTCCCCCGATCAGGATCGCCACGGCGACGACGAGTGCCGTCACCGGCGCGGTCGCGTCCGGATGCTCGGCGAACCGGCGCACGGCGTCGAAGGCCGACTGCCAGACCTTCTCGCCCTCGGCTCCCGATACCCCCAGCGCGCCCGGAACCTGTTGCAGCGCGATCACGACCGCGATCCCCGCGGTGAATCCCTCGATCACCGGAGCCGGCATGAACCGCACCGCACGGCCGACACCGGCGAAGGCCAGCGCCATCAGCAACACACCCGCCATCAGCCCGACGGTCAGCACCCCGGACGCGCCGTGTTCGTGCACGATCGGCACCAGCACCACGGTCATGGCGCCGGTCGGTCCCGACACCTGAAAGCGTGAGCCGCCGAACACCGCGGCCAGCGCACCGGCCACGATCGCCGTCGCCAGACCGGCGGCGGCGCCGAGCCCGGAACTGATGCCGAATCCCAGCGCCAGCGGCAGTGCCACCAGCGCCACGATCAGCCCCGCCATCAGATCCGTGCCCGGCGCCCGGAAGGCGGGCTTCCACTCCGACCAGGTCGGCAGCAGTGCCCGCATGGTCAGCGGTTGCCGAGCAGACGCAATTTCAGCGCGGCCAGCTGCTCGCGCAACGCGTCCGGTAGCCGGTTGCCGCCGATACCGGCGAACCACTCGTCGATGGACCGGGTCTCGGTGACCCACTCGTCCACGTCGACGGCCAGTGCCCGTTCGACCAGCGCGCGGTCGGCGTCGTCGAACCCGGCCAGATCCAGCGCGCCCGTGGTGGGGACGAAGCCGATCGGCGTCCACTCGGCGTCGGCGGTGCCGTCGAGGCGTTCCAGCGCCCACTTCAGCACGCGCACGTTGTCACCGAAGCCGGGCCACAGGAAGGTGCCGTCGGCGTCGCGCCGGAACCAGTTGACCTGGAAGATCTTCGGCAGCTTCGTGGCGTCGGCGGCCGCGCCGAGCCGCAGCCAGTGCGCGAAGTAGTCGCCCACGTGATAGCCGAGGAACGGCAGCATCGCCATCGGATCCCGCCGTACGACGCCGACCGCGCCGGTGGCCGCCGCCGTGGTCTCCGAGGACAGCACCGACGCGGTGAATACCCCGTGCGCCCAGTCGAAGGTCTCGGCGATCAGCGGCACCGTGCTCGCGCGGCGGCCGCCGAAGAAGATCGCCGAGATCGGCACGCCGGTCGGGTCGTTCCATTCCGGCGCCACCGACGGGCACTGTTCGATCGGCGTGCAGTAGCGCGAATTCGGATGTGCGGCAGGGGTTCCGGAGTCCGGGGTCCAGTCGTCGCCGCGCCAGTCGGTGAGGTGCGCCGGCGGTTCCTTGGTCAGGCCCTCCCACCACACGTCGCCCTGATCGGTGAGCGCGGTGTTGGTGAAGATGGAGTTGCCGCGGTCGATGGTGGCGATCGCGTTGGGGTTGGTGCGCGCGCCGGTGCCGGGCGCGACACCGAAGAATCCGGCCTCCGGGTTCACCGCGTACAACCGGCCGTCGGCGCCGAAACGCAGCCAGGCGATGTCGTCGCCGATGGTCTCGGCCTGCCAGCCGGGCAGCGCGGGCTCCAGCATCGCCAGGTTGGTCTTGCCGCAGGAGGACGGGAACGCGGCGGCCACATAGTGCGTGCGGCCCTGCGGCGAGGTGAGTTTGAGGATGAGCATGTGTTCGGCCAGCCAGCCCTCGTCGCGCCCGATCACCGAGGCGATGCGCAGCGCGAAGCACTTCTTGCCGAGCAGGGCGTTGCCGCCGTAGCCGGAGCCGTAGCTCCAGATGGTGCGTGATTCGGGGAAGTGCGCGATGTATTTGGTGCTGTCGCACGGCCACGGCACGTCGGCCTGGCCGGCCGCCAGCGGCGCGCCGACCGAATGCAGGCACCGCACGAATTCGGTGTCGCCGGTGAGCTTTTCCCAGACCGGGGTGCCCGAGCGGGTCATGATCTGCATGGACGCCGCCACGTACGGCGAGTCGCTGATCTGCACCCCGAACTTCGGTTCGGCGGCGTCGAGCGGGCCCATGCAGAAGGCGATGACGTACATCGTGCGGCCCGTCATCGCGCCGCGGTAGTGCTCGGTCATGACGGTGCGCATGTCGACCGGGTCGACCCAATTGTTGGTCGGTCCCGCGTCGGCCGCGTCGGCGGAGCAGATGAAGGTGCGGTCCTCGACGCGGGCGACGTCGTCGGGGTCGGAGGCGCACCAGAAGGAGTTGGGCTTGCCGGTGAGCCGGACGAAGGTGCCCTTTTCGACGAGTTCGCCGGTCAGGCGATCCCATTCGGCACGGGACCCGTCGCACCAGACGACGCGGTCGGGGGTGGTCAGCGCGGCGATCTCGTCGACCCAGCGCAGGATGGCCGGATGGTCGGTCGGAACCGTCGTCGGCGCGGAACTCGCGGTCACGGATGTTCTCCTTGTCAACTTGCTAGGTGGCTAATTTAGAAAGTCTGCAATCAATGGGCGGCGGTAGAGCTGCGGGAAAGAGGAGGGGATCAGGCCACGGTGGACTCGGGGTTCTCGAGGAGTTCGGCCTGTCCGGCGACGACGCCGGTGAGGATCGCGCGAGCCACGACCAGCAGCTCCTTCACGCGCGGCGAGGTGAGTTCGTAGGTCACCGAGAGTCCCTCGCGGCGCGCGGTCACCAATCCGGCCCGGCGCAGGATCGCGAGCTGCTGCGACAGATTCGCGGCCTCGACGCCGACCTCGGGCAGCATCTCCGAGACCGCGTGTTCGCGTTCGCTGAGCAGCTCCAGCACCCGGATGCGGACCGGGTGGCCGAGGGTTTTGAAGAAGTCGGCCTTCATCTGGTACAGCGGCCTGCTCAGTCCTGGCACCGCGGCGAACCCCGTCCTGCTGTGGCGGTATGGTGTTTTCTAACTTTAGCAAACAGGCTAACAGGAGAGATATGCCCCTCGCCTCGCTCAACGGCATCCAGCTCAACTACGACGTCACCGGGTCGGGGCCGCTCGTCCTGCTCGTGATGGGCAGCGGCAGTCCAGGCCGGGTCTGGCGGACCTATCAGGTGCCCGCCCTGGTGAAGGCGGGCTTCCAGGTCGTCACGGTCGACAATCGGGGGATCGCGCCGTCGTCGGAATCGGCGGCGGGGATCAGCATGGCCGACCTGGTCGGCGACACGGCCGCGCTGATCGAGCAGCTGGGCGCGCCCGCACACGTGGTCGGGACGTCGATGGGCTCGCGGGTGGTGGCCGAGCTGGCGCTGGCGCGGCCCGAACTGCTGGGCAAGGCGGTGATGTTCGCCGCCACCGCGCGGCCGCATCCGGTGTCGAGCACGCTCAACCGTGGTGAACAGGCGTTGTTCGACAAGGGAATTGCGCTGCCGCCGGAGTACGCGGCGGCGGTCAAGGCGATGCTGAACCTGTCCCCGCACACCCTGGCCGACCCCGCCAAGGCTCAGGAGTGGCTCGACATCTTCGAATTCACCTCGGGCAAGGGCACCCCCGGCACCCGCGCCCAGCTGGGGATGGACCGCTCCCAGGACCGGCGCGCGGCCTACCGCGGGATCACCGTGCCCAGCCTCGTCGTCGGATTCGCCGACGACCAGATGGTGCCGCCGCGGTTCTGCCGCGAGGTCGCCGAGGCGATCCCGGGCGCCCGCTACGCCGAGATCGAACGCTGCGGGCACTACGGCTACCTCGAACAGCCCGACGAGATCAACCGCGTCCTCGTCGAATTCCTCTCCGCCGCTTGATCACCCGCCCCGAAGGACTACCGATGAGCGATTCGCTGCCCCCGTGTCCCGCCTGTTCCTGCGAATACACCTACGAGCTCGGCGCCCTGCTGGTGTGCCCGGAGTGCGCCAACGAGTGGACGCCCGTGGGCGCCGACGACGCGGGTGAGGACGTGATCCGCGACGCCGTGGGCAATGTGCTCGCCGACGGCGACACCGTGACCGTGGTCAAGACCCTGAAGGTCAAGGGCAGCCCGACCGGCATCAAGGCGGGCACCAAGGTGCGCAATATTCGCCTGGTGCAGGGCGTCGGCGATCACGACATCGACTGCAAGGTGGACGGCATCGGCCCGATGCAGCTGAAGTCCAGTGTGGTGAAGAAGGTCTGATCAGCGCCACGTGACGGTTCGCCGATCAGCGCGTCGGCTGGATCAGCTTGTCCGCGGCGGCCGCCACGATGGCCGCCGCGGTCTTGCTCAGGGCGGGGGAGTCGAGTTTCCACTGCTGCCAGTACAGCGGGACATCGATATGGGCGTGCCCGCTGATGTTGACGAGTGTGCCGGTGGCCCTGTCCTTTTCGGTCTGCAGGTCGGGCAGCATGCCCCAGCCCATGCCGAGCCGCACCGCGTCGCCGAAGGCGTTCGACGACGGGACGAAGTGCATCGGCGGGTCGATCGGCAGGGGTGACCGGCGGCCGACGTGGCGGAACTGGAGATCGTCCTTGCGGTCGAACTGGATCATCGGCACGTGCGCGTACGCGTCGGGACGCGCGCCGTCGGGAAACCAGTGCGCCACGAACGCCGGGGTCGCGAGCGACTGATAGCGCATGGCGCCGAGCGGGACGACCTTGCAGCCCTGGACGGGCGTCGCGGTCGCGGTGATCGCCGCCATCACGGTCCCGTCGCGCAGCAGCCGGGTGGTGTGTTCCTCGTCCTCGCGATGCAGCTCGAAGCAGATTCCGCTGCCCACCGCGGCCAGGGCGGGCATCACCCAGGTCTCCAGCGAATCGGCGTTGACGGCGATCGGGATCCGCGCCGGCCGCCCGGCGGGGCGGTCGACGTCGCCGAGTTCGCGGGCGGTGTCGCCGGTGAGCAGTTCCACCTGCCGGGCCAGCCGCAGCACCGCGAGCCCGGATTCGGTGGCGCGCACCGGTTTCGAGCGCTGCACCAGGATGCGGCCCGCCGCTTCCTCCAGCGCTTTGATCCGCTGGCTGATGGCCGACGGGGTGACACTCAGGCGCCGCGCCGCCGCGTCGAAGGTGCCCTCGGTGAGGACCGCGTCCAGTGCGCGCAGCTGGTCCAGCTGGAGATCCATGTAAGAAATTCTAATGGTAGTGAAGAATCATTAGCTGGTCTGAAAATTGATGGTCTCTTAACGTCGAGAGACGTGACGGCATCCTCCGCGGCACTGGCCGCCCTCACCGGATTGGGCTTCGGGCTCTCGCTCATCGTGGCGATCGGCGCGCAGAACGCGTTCGTGCTGCGCCAAGGCGTGCGCGGGCAGCACGTGCTGCCGGTGATCGCGGTCTGCGCGGCGTCCGACATCGTCCTGATCGCGGCCGGGGTCGCGGGGTTCGGGACCGTCGTGGAGGCCGTGCCCGCGGTGCTGATCGTGGCGCGGTACGCGGGTGCGGCGTTCCTGCTCGGCTATGCCCTGCTGGCGGCGCGCCGGGCGCTGAGTTCGTCGGCGCTGATCGCCGAGGCGGCGGGCGCCTCGGTGGCCGTCGGGGCGTCGGTCCTCACCTGCCTGGCGCTGACCTGGCTCAATCCGCACGTCTACCTGGACACCGTGGTGCTGCTCGGCTCCTTCGCCAGTACCTACGCGAGCCCCGATCGCTGGTTCCTGGCCGCGGGGGCGATGTTCGCGAGCGTCGTCTGGTTCCTGGCGCTGGGATACGGCGCGCGCCGTCTCGGGCCGCTGTTCGCGCGGCCGGGCGCGTGGCGGGTGCTCGATTCGCTGATCGCGGTGATCATGTTCGCGCTCGCGATCGGGCTGGTCGTCGCCTGACGGCGCCGCTCAGGACCCGGCGGTCCACGGGGTGACGGGCGGCTTCACCCACAGCAGCTTCTCGTCGGCGTTGGCCCGCACCGCGGCGGCGTGGCCGGGGTTGCGGGCGGCCCAGGCGTCCTTCTGGTCGAGGAGGTCGGCGACCACCTGCCAGGTCTCGCCGGTGCTCGGCGGATTGGTGTCGGCGGCCCTGGCCAGTTTGCGCAGGGTGGCCGCGGGCAGGGCGAGCAGTTCGGCACCGCGGATATCGCGATCCCAGAGGTAGCCGGCCAGCCGACGGGCCTTGGCGACGCGGCTGGCGGTGGCCGCGTCGGAATGCGCGTGATCGGGTGCCTGATCGGCGCTGTCTGGCACGGGCCGATTCTACGACGAACGCCCGCGCTCCGGTCGGCGATGACCGGGGCGCGGGCGTTCACCCGTCAGCTGGCTCAGTAGGCGCTGTTGACGTTGTCCATCGAGCCGTAGCGGTGCGCCGCGTAGTTGCAGGCCGCCACGATGTTGGACACCGGGTTCCAGACGTCGAAGGGGGTGCCCTCGACGTGGTACGCGGCGAAGGTCGGGTCGATCACCTGGAGCAGGCCCTTGGAGGGGATGCCCATCGCGGCGTTGGAGTCCCACAGGTTGATCGCCTGGGGGTTACCGGTCGACTCGCGCATGATGTTGCGGTGGATGCCCTCGTAGCTGCCGGGGATGCCCTTGGCGGCCATGATGTCGAGGGCCTGGCGGATCCAGCCGTCCAGGTTGTCCGGGTAGACGGGGGCGGCGGGCTCGGGCATCGGGGCCGGAGCGGCCTCGGGAGCGGGCGCGGGGGCCGGAGCGGCCTGCGGCGCGGGGGCCGGGGCGGGGATCGCCTCGACGGCGGGGGCGGCGCCGACGGCGGGGATGCTCTCCGCCTGCTCGACGACCATGGCAGCACGCTCGGGAACGCTGTCGTCGGCGAAGGAGACGGCGGAGGACGCGGCTACGGCGACCAGACCGACCGCGGCGACCGCCACGGTGAACGCCTCACGGCGCGAACGACGGCCGATAACGGTGCTGAGCTTGTCTTTGTTGAGCATTGCTGTTCTGTTCCTTCATCTCTGTCTGGCGACCGCGGGCCCCGATGGGGGCGCGGTGGATCGCGCAGCGCGCGCAGCGGCGCACGCCGGTCAGGCGATGTGTTGTTTCTGTCTGTATGGGAATGTGCGACGCTGTAGTGGTCGGACTCGCTCGATGGCGGTCCGCGCGTCGCACGGTGCTCCACAGCTGGCTGCGGGGAGACCACGCGCTGTTCGGTTCTGTGCTCCGGAAGTTGGATACCTCGGGGCTAACCAAACCGCAGGTCTGTTTGTGACCTGATTGCAGAATGGTCACGACGGGTGAACAGAAGGTAAACGGAATCTGAACGGCAAACGCTGCCGATCTTGGTCGGTTCCCCGCGCAGTTGCAGAATCGTTATCTATGCAGGGGGTTTGCCGCCTCGAACGATGTGCCGCGCGTCACAGAAAAAGTTTGCCCAAATCTGGTTTCGGGAGCGTTTGCGCAGCTCCAGCGTGTCCGGATCGGGACTGCTGTGATGTGACGACCGCTGTCCATGGCATTTCGATAACGACCTCGTGACCGTTACCGAACGGGCGGACCGGACGTAGAAAGACCGCATCCCGGCAGTTGCGGTAACTGCCGGGATGCGGTCTGTTGTGCGCCATCAGGGACTCGAACCCCGAACCCGCTGATTAAGAGTCAGCTGCTCTGCCAATTGAGCTAATGGCGCTTGGTTTGCTCGGACCGCGACTCTGGGAGAGAACCTCTCGGTGTCTCCCTCAGCCCCGCTCTCCGGTGCGGAACAAACATTAACAGGCTTGGGGCCGGAAAGTGAAATCGGGCTCTGACCAGCGGCGATGCTGAGCCCTTCGCGTTGTTAACGGCGGAGGCCCCGCCGCGTATCTAACGATTGTGACTTGGTCGTGTCGCGGGGCCTTTCCCGTTGGTGGCGACCGGGCGGGCTGGCAGAATGGCGGGACGACGATCTCGTCCGCCCCCGCCGGCGCGGATGGCACGAGCGATAGGCGTCGGTGGGATCTGCGGCGCACACAGTTATTGCGTCGGTACGGAAACGGGGTTGACATGAGTAAGACGCGGGGGCGACATCGGTCGCTGCGGACGATCGTTCCGGTGGCGTTGCTGGCGGTGTTCGCGCTCGGCGCGTCCGCCTGCTCGGCCGCCGAGGGCGCTGGGGTCGAGGTCGCGATCGACCGCAACCCGATCACCGAACTCATCAAGCCGAAGCTGGTGTCGACCATCAAGGACGGGCAGGTCGGCGTCTCGCCCGGGATGCCGATGGCCTTCCAGGTCGAGGACGGCAAGTTCACCGAGGTCACGCTCACCAACAGGGAGGGCCGCGCGGTCGCGGGCCAGCTGGCCGCCGACGGCCGCTCCTGGGCGACCAGCGAGGTGCTCGGGTACGGCAAGACCTACCAGCTGACGGCCTCGGCGATGGGCCTCGGCGGCGTGAACTCGACCACGCTCAGCTTCACCACGAGCTCCCCGAACAGCCAGACCAAGCCGTACCTGCTCCCCGGCGAGGGCGAAGTGGTCGGCATCGGTCAGCCGGTGGCCATCCAGTTCGACGAGAACATCCCCGATCGCCGGGCCGCGCAGGACGCCATCAAGATCACCACCGAGCCCGCGGTCGAGGGCGCCTTCTACTGGGTGAACAACCGCGAAGTGCGGTGGCGCCCAGAGCATTTCTGGGCACCGGGCACCAAGGTCACCATCGATGTGAACGTCTACGGCAAGGACCTCGGCAAGGGCCTGTTCGGTCAGGACAACATCCACTCGTTCTTCACCGTGGGCGACGCGCAGGTCTTCACCGCCGACGACAACACCCACCAGGTGACGGTGGAGCGCAACGGTCAGGTGATCATGACCATGCCGACCTCGATGGGCAAGGACTCCACGCCCACCGACAACGGCATCTACATCGTCAGCGACCGGCACGAGAAGATCATCATGGACTCCTCGACCTACGGCGTCTCGGTGAACTCGCCGGACGGCTACCGCACCCCGGTCGACTACGCGACGCGAATCTCCTACAGCGGCATCTTCTTCCACTCGGCACCGTGGTCGATCGGGCAGCAGGGCTACTCCAACGCCAGCCACGGCTGCCTGAACCTGAGCCCGGCGAACGCGCGCTGGGTGTACGAGAACGCCAAGCGTGGTGACATCACGATCATCAAGAACACCGTCGGCGGCACCCTGTCCGGTGTCGACGGCCTCGGCGACTGGAACATCGCGTGGCCGGAATGGAAGGCGGGCAACGCCGACGCCCCCTGATCGACACGACAAACGAAGGGCCACCGGAGATTTCCGGTGGCCCTTCGTTTCGTTGCGGGGTGGGTCAGGCCGGTGTCGGCAGGTCGGCGCAGTCCATCATCGCCTCGCCCGCGACGGCCAGCGCGCTGCCGAGGGCGCCGCAGAGGATGCGGCCGCCGAACAGCAGCCGGTCCAGATTGGGCAGGCCGGCCGAGCCGGTGCCGGACGAGCCGGTGGTCTCGACGCCGGTGGTCGAGCCGCTCTGCGCCGAGCCGGACTCGGGCTTGTCGCTGGGCAGGCCGAAATCGCCGGTGGCCGTCGGCGCGGCGGCGACATACGGGGACAGGGGCAGGCCGGGCGACTCGGCCGCCGCGGTCCCCGCGATCGGGCCGAGCGCGGTGGCGGCCGCGAAGGCCGCGACGACGGTGGAACGCTTCATCAAGTGGTCTTTCCGGTCGAACGCTGACGAGATATGCCCCACATCTGGGCAGTGGTCCAGAGTGTAGCGGGCAAACGTGATGTTCGTCATGGCCCTGGTCGGAGAGCCTCAGGCGGTCGCGGCGAGCCCGTCGTCGTGGCCGCGCAGTTCGCCCGAGATGCTGACGCCGGGATCGCCGACGACGACGCGGCGGGCGCCGCAGCGGCACCGCTGATAGGCGACGAGGCCCTCGCTGGTGCGGTGGCAGGACTCGATCCGCCAGGTGTGCGTGGGGTGGCTGGTCATGCTTCGATTCTGATGTAATGGCATTGTGCATTACAACCATTACGGACGGGAGCCGGTGCAGCTCGGCGTCGATCTGCTCAACCGGCCGTGTGCCGACGCGGCGGAGCTGGGCGAGCGCTGCGTGGCGTCGGGGCTGGTGCTGGCCACCGCGCCCACCGCCGCCGATCTCGCGTCCGTGACGGCGTTTCTGGCGCGCTGGCGCCGGGTGGTGGAATGCGCCGACCACACTGAGCGCGCCGCCCTGCTGAACACGTTGCTCGGCGAGTACGCCTCGGCGCCCCGGCTGACCGATCACGCGGGCGACGGCTGGCACCTGCATTTCCGCGATCCTGGCGTCCCCACCGACCGGCAGATCGCGGCGCTCATCACCGTCGGCACCGCGCTGCACCTGACCGGGCTCGGCATGGATCGCCTCGGTGGCTGCGCGGCCGAGGGCTGCGCGCGGGTGTACGCCGACACCTCACGCAACGGCAGGCAGCGCTTCTGTAGCCCGGCCTGCGCGAACCGCTCGGCCGTGCGCAGGCATCGGGCGAGCCGCGCCGCCGCCCGTTAGCGTCAGCCCAGGACCGGGAAGTTGGCCCGCAGGACGTTGTGCGGGTCGCGGTCCTGCTTGAGCAGGCGCAGCCGGGCCAGCGTCGCCGCGTCGAACGCCGCGCTCGCGGATTCGCCGGGAGCCAGGAAGGTGTAGGGCTTGGCGCCGGTGATGTGCGGGCCGAGCTGGTCCAGGATCGAGGCGAACCCGGCGGTCACGTCGTCGACCAGGTGCGGCAGGCCGAGGCCGAGGAGGTACAGCGCGTAGGGCTCGGTGACCGGCCCGCGGGCGCCGTCGTGCGGGCCGGATGCGGCGAGCGCTCCGCCCAGGCCGCGGAGCTGGATGTTGAGCAGCGGCGCCACCGGCGCGTCGATGAGCGTCTTCACCACCGCGTCACCGAGGTCGGCGAGCAGTTCGCCGCGTGAGAGCGACGGACTCGGATCGGTCGGCTCGGCGGTGATGGTGCCGAGCTGGTCGGCCGTCATCGCCGCCCTGGTGTCGACGAGCGCGCCCGGCAGCGCGTCCAGGCCCCGGGTCAGCGCGCGGCCGTCGGCCGGGTCGCCGAGGTAGGCGACGTCGATCGCGACCGTCGGCGCCGCGCCCGGCAGCTGATAGCGCTGCAGCCACACCGACAGTTCGGCGGGCGCGTCGGTGGTGAGCGCGGTGAACAGCTCGAACGCCTCGTGCGTGCGCTCGGCCGACCAGCTCACCCGGCCGCCGTAGAGCTGGGGCAGCTCGACCAGATCGAACTCGAGCGCGGTGACGATCGCGAAATCGCCACCGCCGCCGCGCAGCGCCCAGAACAGGTCGGGATCGGACGCGGCGTCGACCCGGCGCCGGACGCCGTCGGCGTCGACGATGTCGAACGCGCGGACCGCGTTCGACGCCCAGCCGTGCGCGCGGGCCAGCCAGCCGAAGCCGCCGCCCAGGGTGTAGCCGGTCACGCCGACGACGGGATTGCTGCCCGCCAGGCCGGACAGCCCGTGCGCCGCCGCGGCGGCCTGCACGCGGCCCCACTGGGCGCCGGACCCCACCCTGGCCCGCCGCGCGGCCGGATCGATCGCGATGTCGTCGAGCGCGCCGGTGCGCAGCAGCACGGCGTCGTCGATGTCGCCGGTGGCGCCGTGGCCGGTCGGCTGGGTCACCACGGTGCGGCCCGCGCGGGCCGCCCAGCGCACGACGGCGGCGATGTCGTCGGCGTCGGCGGCCGCGACGACGGCGCCGACCGACTGGGTCACCGCCACGTTCCACGGCCGGGCGGCCTGCTCGAAGTCCGCGTCACCCGGCAGCAGCACGGTGCCCTGGACGGTGCCGCGCAGTTCGTCGATACCCATGCTCGAAATCCTCACTTCTCTCGGTGGTCCACCGAGTCGACGACGGCGGGGCCGCGAGTGTGACATGAAGGCGCCGGGAATGCAGAAAGCCCGGTCCGTGTGGACCGGGCTTTCTCACTAGGGGTGACTGACGGGACTCGAACCCGCGACAGCCAGGATCACAACCTGGTGCTCTACCAACTGAACTACAGTCACCATCACCGGTTATTCACCGGCGCGGTAAATAGTAGCCTGTCTCGGCCCTCAGGCCCTAATCGGCTGGTCGTGGGCTTGTTCCGGTGACATCGACGGCCTCGGTGACGGCCTCGGCGACCGCCGCGATCTCCGTGGTGGACGGGCCGGGCAGCGGCACGAACGCGGTGCGGCGGTAGTACTCGAGCTCGCGGATGGATTCCTTGATGTCGGCCAGGGCGCGGTGTGCCAGGCCCTTCTCCGGCTGCCCGAAGTAGATGCGCGGGTACCAGCGGCGGCACAGCTCCTTGATCGAGCTCACGTCGACCATCCGGTAGTGCAGGTGCTCGTCGAGTTCGGGCATGTCGCGGGCGATGAAGCCGCGGTCGGTGGCGATCGAGTTACCGCACAGCGGCACCGTGCGCGCGGTGGGCGCGTACTGGCAGATGTAGTCGAGTACCTCGGCCTGCGCCTGCTCGAGGGTCACGGTGGAGCGCCGAACCTCTTCGGTGAGACCGGATTTCGCGTGCATGTCGGCGACGACCGGGGGCATGCAGGCCAGCGCCGCGTCGTCGGCGTGGATGACGATGTCGACACCGTCACCGAGAATGTTCAGGTCGCTGTCGGTCACGAGCGCGGCGATCTCGATCAGCTTGTCGCTGTCGAGGCGGAGCCCCGTCATCTCGCAATCCATCCAGACCAAGAGTTTGTCTGACACCTGAGTCACCCTAACGGGCGATACAGTTTGCTTGGAATTCCCCGGCAGACGTTTCGAGCATTTCTTGCGTACGGCAGTTGTGACCAGACGGAGGACGCGCGAATGACCACCCCCCAGGAGAAGGCGGCAGCGGCTCGCAAGGCGGCCGAGGAGGCGGCGCGGGTCGCCGCGGAGGCCGCCGCGGCCGCGGAAGCCGCCGAGGCGGAAGCCGCCGCGACGAGCGCCGAAGCGGCGCAGGCGCCCGCGGCGTCCGGCGCGGCCGCCGAGATCGCGGCGGGCTACGCCTTCGACGGACCCGCGCTCGAACTCGGCACCGTGATGGTCGACGGCGTCACCGATCCCGCTGCGCGGGTGCGGATTCCGCTGCGGATGATGAACCGGCACGGTCTGGTCGCCGGCGCCACCGGCACCGGCAAGACCAAGACGCTGCAGGGCATCGCCGAGCACCTGTCCCGGGCGGGCGTTCCCGTGGTGATGGCCGATATCAAGGGCGACCTGTCCGGCCTGAGCGAACCGGGTCAGACCAACGACAAGATCACCGCGCGAGCCGCCGAGACCGGGGCCACCGACTGGGCGCCCAGCGGTTTCCCCACCGAGTTCGTCTCGCTCGGCACCGGCGGCATCGGCGTGCCGATCCGGGCGACCATCTCCTCGTTCGGCCCGATCCTGCTCAGCAAGGTGCTCGGCCTCAACGACACCCAGGAATCCACGCTCGGCCTGATCTTCCACTGGGCCGACCAGCGCGGCCTCGCCCTGCTGGATCTCAAGGACCTGCGCGCGGTGATCACCCATCTGACCAGCCCCGAGGGCAAGGAAGACCTCAAGGGCATCGGCGGCGTCTCGGCGCAGACGGCGGGGGTGATCCTGCGCGCCCTGGTGAACCTGGAGGCCGAGGGCGGCGACACGTTCTTCGGCGAACCCGAACTCGATCCGGCCGATCTGCTGCGCACCGCGGGCGGCCAGGGTGTGATCACGCTGTTCGAGCTCGGCCAGCAGGCGGCGCGTCCGGTGCTGTTCTCCACCTTCCTGATGTGGGTGCTCGCCGACCTGTTCCAGACGCTGCCCGAGGTGGGCGACGTCGACAAGCCCAAGCTGGTCTTCATCTTCGACGAGGCGCACCTGCTCTTCGCCGAGGCGTCCAAGGCGTTCCTGCAGCAGGTCGAGCAGACGGTGAAGCTGATCCGGTCCAAGGGTGTCGGCGTGTTCTTCTGCACCCAGCTGCCCACCGACATCCCGAATCCGGTGCTGTCCCAGCTCGGCGCGCGCGTCCAGCACGCGCTGCGCGCGTTCACCCCCGACGATCAGAAGGCGCTGTCGAAGACGGTGCGGACCTACCCCAAGTCGACGGTGTACGACCTGGAGGAGGCGCTGACCTCGCTGGGCACCGGCGAGGCCGTGGTCACCGTGCTCTCGGAGAAGGGCGCGCCGACCCCGGTGGCCTGGACCAAGATCGCGCCGCCGCGCTCGCTGATGGACACCATCGGCGACGAGGCGATCAAGTCCAAGGCCCTGTCGAGTCCGCTGCAGGGCAAGTACGGACAGAGCATCGATCGCGAATCGGCCTACGAGATGCTGCTGGCGAGTGTGGCCGCCGCCGATCCGGCCCCCGAAGCGCCGCGGGCGCCGGGACGCGCACAGCCGGAAGAGGATTCGGCGGCCGAGCGGATCATGAAGAACCCGGCGGTGAAGAGCTTCCTGCGCTCAGCGGCCAGTGCGGCGGGCCGGGAGATCAGCCGCAGCATCTTCGGTACGCGGCGGCGCTAGCGAGCACTGGTCATCGCACGGCCGGCGGTCGTCCCCGGTCGTGCGATGCGGGGCGATGGGTCTCAGCTGCTGCCGAACCATCCCCAGGGGAACCAGTTGTGGTAGCCGCCGCCGCGGCCACGGTCACAGTATTCCCAGTTGCGGTCGTACCGGTGGTCGCGGCCGTACCAGTCGTTGTCACAGCGGTAGCCGCGGTCGCGGTCGCAGTACTCCCAGCCGCGGTGGTTCCAGTCGTCGCAGCGCGGATACTCGGTCTGCACCACGCCGGGGGTGACGGCGGGCGCGGCGATGGCGGGTGCCGCCACCGTCAGCGGAAGGGTGAGGGTCGCACCCACTACCGCGAGACCCAGGAGCAGTCGGCGCATGCCTGCCTGATGTGTCGTGTCGGTCTTCATGGCTGCCTCGTCGGTCGGATTTGTTCGATTTCCCCGACATGTCCGATCCTAGGCTCGGTACGGGCGTCGCCACCAGCCCCTGACGGCGCCCGATGCCCGGTTCAGCCGAGTTCACGCATCAGCAGATCGGCGGTCGTCTCCCGGCGCAGGAGCTGCTGGACGCGGCCCTCGGCGACGGCGACGATCGGCGGTCTGCCGACGGTGCTGTAGGTCGAGGCCAGCCCGTGGTGGTACGCGCCGGTGCACGGCAGCGCGAGCACTTCGCCGGGACGCAGATCGGCGGGCAGCCGTACCTCGGTGGCGATGAGTTCGCCGGATTCGCTGTGCCTGCCCGCGATCGACGCCGTCAGCTGCGCGCCGGTGGGATGCCGGTTGACCACCAGCGCGCCGCCCTGCCCGCGGCACTGCCCACCGCAGCTGCCGCCGTCGACGATCACGCGATGTCCGCCCTCGGCCGTCTCGGTGATCGAGAGCACCCGGTACAGCGTGACGCCGGCCCTGGCGACGATCGCGCGGCCCGGTTCCATGGTGATCGCGGGCCGGGGGAAGCGGTGCCGGGCGCAGGCGGCGTCGAGCGCGTCGTCGAGAATGTCGGCGAGTTCGCGCAGGTTCAGTTCGGCGTCGCCGCTGCGGTAGGCCACCGCGTGCCCGCCGCCGATGTCGAGGTGGGTCAGCAGCATGCCGTATTCGTTGTCGATCCAGGCCAGCTCGCCGACCATCCGGCGGATGGCCTCGCCGTAGTGGTCCGGATTGTGAATCTGCGCTCCCAGGTGGCAGTGCAGGCCGATGAGCTGGAGATTCGGCTGGGTCGCGATCCGGGCGACCGCGGTCTCGAACGAATCGCTGCCGAGCGGGAAGCCGAACTGCGGGCCGCCGGGCACATCGATCCCGGTGGCGACGCGCAGCAGGATCTGCTGGGGCGCGGTGGCCAGCGCGGCCAGCAGGGTGATCTCGGTGAGCGACCCGACGACGATGCGGCCGACGCCACAGCCGACGGCGGTCTTCAGCTCGTCGAAGGTCTTGCCGTTGCCGTGCAGCACGATCCGGCGCGGCTCGATGCCTGCGGCCAGCGCGACCGACAGCTCACCCGCGGACCCGACCTGCACCGACAGGCCCTCCTCGACGACCCAGCGCGCCACCGCGCCCACCATCAGCGCGGTGCCCGCGTAGACGATCTCGGCATCGGGGAAGTGCTTGCGGTAGGCGCGGCAGCGCTCGCGCACCTCGGCCTCGTCGACCACGTGCACGGGGGTGCCGAACTCGTCGGCGAGATCGGCGAGGGCGACCGTGCCGAGGGTGATCCGGCCGTCCTGGTCGTAGTGGGTGTCGGCCGGCCAGACAGCGGGGTCGAGCCGCGGCACGGTGGTCGCGCGCAACGACGGGAAGATGTCGAGCAACGTCACGGTGGTCTCCTGGGGACGCCCCCGCGTTCCGATGGCGGGGCCGATTCCAGGACTACGCCGTGCGCGGGCCGCTGACCTCGGTATTGACGAGTCCTTGACCACCCGGCCGGAGTTCCTGACGGGTTGCTGACACACGCGACCCGTCAGGGATGATCAGCCGCCCAGCTTCTTGTAGAACGCGCCGGCGATCGGGGCGGTCACCGCGCGCGGACCGTAGTTCCCCGCGACGCTCATGCCCTTGCTGATCAGGCCGGGCACGATGCGCATCTTGTTGCGGGCCAGCGCGTCGATGGAGACCTTGGCGGTGTACTCGGAGGAGACCCAGAGGAAGTCGGGGACCATCCTGTCCACGATCGAGGCGTCCTCGGGCGCCGGGGTCTCGGTGCGCACCGGGCCGGGCGCCAGCAGGGTGACGTTGACGCCGGTGCCCTTGAGCTCGCCGCGCAGCGACTCGGAGAAGGTGTTGGCGAACGCCTTGGACGCGGCGTAGGTGGCGTTGTTCGGGATCGGCATGTTGCCCGCGGCCGAGCCGCTGATCAGGATGCCGCCCGCCTTGCGCTCGATCATGCCCGGCAGCACGGCCAGGGTCAGGTCGTGCACGGCGGTCGCGTTGAGTTCCATCTGCGCGCGCTCATAGGCGAAGTCCAGCTCGGCGACCGGGCCGAAGGTGGCGATGCCTGCGTTGTTGCACAGGACCGCGATATCGCGCACGGCGAGTTCGTCGACCAGGCTCGCCCGCTGGGTCCGGTCGGCGAGGTCGACCGCGCGCACCTCGGCGGTGATCCCGTGCGCCAGCGTCAGCCGCTGGGCCAGTTCGGTGAGGATCTCACCACGCCGCGCGACCAGGATCAGCGAGTAACCGCGTCCGGCCAGTTCGGCGGCCAGCGCGGTGCCGATTCCGGAGGACGCGCCGGTGACGACGGCACGATTGTCTGCAGTGGGGGAGGGCAAGCTCACACGGGGAGCTTAGGGGATCGGCCGGAGCCGGGCGGTGGCCACGTCGCCCACCGAGCTCAGTCGACCGGGTCGCCGTGGCCCTAGGCTTACCCCCGTCATGACGACCGAATCGCCGAATCGCCGGACCGATCCCGCAGCGCCGCGCACCCTCGGGCCGCCGCGCACCCTCGGCCGACCGGGCCCGCCGATCGGCGGTGGCCATGGTGGCTGAGCACCAGGTGTTCGGAATGGGCGATGAGCCGTCCGCCGCGCCTACCTGGCCGTCGCCGACCGAGGACGAGATCGCCGAAGCCGTCGAGGCGACCTGGGGCGGAGCCGAGCCCGTCGAGATCGTCTGGCGCAGTGCGCGTCCGCTGTCCTCGACGGTCGGCGTGCGATTGGGCGACGGGGCCATGGTCGTGGTGAAGCGGCTGCCGCTGCATCTCCGCGACCTGTCCGCGCTCGCCGAGGAACACAGGTTCATGGCGCACCTGCGCGCCGGGGGCATCCCGGTGCCCGAAGTCCGGGCCACTCGCGGCGCTCGGCCTGTCGGTGGCGCGCCCGGCTTCGTCTACGAAGTCCAGCGGGCGGGGGCGGGCGAGGACCGGTATCGCGCCGACTTCTCCTGGACGCCGTACCGCGACACCGCCGATGCGGCGGCCGCCGGTGCGATGATGGCCCGGATGCACCTGGCCGCAGCGGGTTTCGACGCTCCGGCGCGACCGGCTCGGCCCCTGGTCGCCAGCCTGCACGGCGATGACGTCGCGCGTGCCTTCGAGTGGCACATCGCCCGCCGCCCCGCCGTCGCCCGTTTCCTCGCCGATCGTGACTGGCGGGCCGAAATCCCGGATCTGCGCGTCGATCTCACCGGTGTCGCCCTGCTGTGGACGCACGGCGACTGGCACGCGACCAATCTGCTCTGGACCGGCTCCGAGGTCACCTCGGTCTTCGACTTCGGCTTGGCCGACCGCACGACGGCCGTCTTCGACCTCGCCACCGCGATCGAACGCGCTGCGGTGGACTGGGTGTCGCTGCGGGACGGCGGGCCTGCCCACGTCCGCGCGGAGCAGGTGCGCGCGCTGCTCGAGGGCTACCGGGCGGTGCGTCCGCTCGCGGCCGCCGAACAGGTACTGCTCGCCGACCTCCTCCCGCTGGTCCATCTCGGCTACGAGCTATCTGAGATCGACTACTTCCTGAGTGTCGCCGCCGAGCCGCGCAATGCCGAGATCGCCTACCGTGACTGGCTACTCGGCCATCTGTCCTGGTTCCAGACCTCGGACGGACGTGCCTTGCTCGCCCTCGTGCGCGACACGGCCGCCGGTTAGCGACTCGCGCCGATCCTCGTGGACGCAGAACACCGCCCCGCACACCGGATGCGAGTTCGGTGTACGGGGCGGTGCGGCGATCGTCCCTCGCGTCGGACGACCGGGTCTGCGGTTACAGGCGCGCCGCCAGGCGGGTGCCCTGGGCGATGGCCCGCTTGGCATCGAGCTCGGCGGCCACGTCGGCGCCACCGATCAGGTGCAGGTCCACGCCGGCCGCGCGCAGCGGCTCTTCCAGCTCGCGCACCGATTCCTGGCCCGCGCAGACGATCACGTTGTCGACCTCGATCACCCGCGGCTTCTCGTGCTTCTCACCGAAGCTGATGTGCAGGCCCTGATCGTCGATGCGCTCGTAGTTCACGCCGCCGACCTGTTCGACGCCCTTGGCCTTGAGCGCGGCGCGGTGCACCCAGCCGGAGGTCTTGCCCAGGTCCTTGCCGAACGGGGTCGACTTGCGCTGCAACAGCACCACGTCGCGGGCGGCGGGGGAGGGCTTGGGCTGCTTGAGCTGACCGCGGACCTGCTCGTCCTCGGAGTCCACACCCCACTCCTCCTTCCACTCGTCGAGCTTGAGGGTGGGATGTCCTTCGACGGTGAGGAATTCGCTCACGTCGTAGCCGATGCCGCCCGCGCCGATCACCGCGACCTTCTTGCCGACCGGCTTCTCCTCCTTCACCAGTTCGGCGTAGGACAGCACCATCGGGTGGTCGATGCCGGGGATGTTGGGGATGCGCGGGCGCACGCCGGTCGCCAGCACCACCGAGTCGTACCTGCCCGCGATCAGCTCGTCGGCGCTGACCCGCCTCTCCAGGTGCAGGGTGACGCCGGTGAGTTCGATCTTGCGGCGGAAGTAGCGGATCGACTCGTCGAACTCCTCCTTGCCGGGGATGCGGCGGGCGATGTCGAACTGGCCGCCGATCTTGTCGTCGGCCTCGAACAGGTCGACGTGGTGACCGCGTTCGGCCAGGCTGACCGCGGCCGACAGACCGGCCGGACCGGCACCCACCACCGCGAACCGCTTGGCGCGCCGGGTCGGCAACAGCTGCAACGTGGTCTCGCTACCCGCGCGCGGGTTGACCAGGCACGACACCTTCTTGTTGCCGAAGGCGTGGTCGAGGCAGGCCTGGTTGCAGGCGATGCAGGTGTTGATCTCGTCGGCGCGGTCGCCCTCGGCCTTGTTGGCCCACTCGGCATCGGCCAGCAGCGGCCGGGCCAGCGAGATCAGCGCCGCGTCGCCGCGGGTGAGGATCTCCTCGGCGATCTCGGGCATGTTGATCCGGTTGGACGCGCAGACCGGGATGTTCACCCGGCGGGCGACCTTGGCGGTGAACTCCACGAACGCCGCGCGCGGCACCGAGGTGACGATGGTGGGTACCCGCGCCTCGTGCCAGCCGATGTCGGTGTTGAGGATGTCGACGCCCGCGGCCTCCAGTTCCTGGGCCAGCGCGATGATCTCCTCGAAGGTCTGGCCCTTCTCCACCAGCTCGGCCATCGACAGCCGGAACACGATGATGAAGTCGGAGCCGACGGCGGCGCGGATGCGCTTGGCGATCTCCACGGGCAGCCTGCGCCGGTTCTCGGCGGTGCCGCCCCACTTGTCGGTGCGCTTGTTCACCCTGGGCGCGAGGAACTGGTTGATGAAATAGCCCTCACCACCCATGATCTCGCAGCCGTCGTAGCCGGCGAACTTGGCCAGCTCGGCGCAGCGCGCGTAGTCGTCGATGGTGTTCTCGATGCCCTTGGCCGAGAGCGCGCGCGGCTTGAACGGGTTGATCGCGGACTTGATCGCCGAGGCCGAGACACTGGTCGGCATGTAGGAATAGCGACCGGCGTGCAGGATCTGGATGGCGATCTTGCCGCCCTCGGCGTGCACCGCCTTGGTGATCCGGCGGTGGCGGTAGGCCTCGGACTTGGTGGTCAGCTTGCCGCCGAACGGCGCGAGCCAGCCGGTGCGGTTGGGGGCGTAGCCGCCGGTGATGATCAGGCCGACCCCGCCGCGGGCGCGCTCGGCGAAGTAGGCGGCCAGCTTGTTGGTGTCCCAGGCCCGGTCCTCGAGGCCGGTGTGCATGGAGCCCATGACCACCCGGTTGCGCAGGGTGGTGTGGCCGAGGTCGAGTGGCTCGAACAGGTGGGGATAGGAAGTCATGGAAGGTCGTCACCTTTTCGGGGTCGCAGGGCCTGCAGTACTTCGTCGCACCATTCGACGTAGCCGGACTCCGCGCGGATGCCCGCGCGCAGCACCAGATACTGGTGCAGGGCGGCGCCGGAGAGCTGGTCCGGCGCCGGGAAGAATTTCTTCTCGCTGAGGCGGTACTCGTCGAGCCGCTGCGCGTGCTGGGCGCGGTGGCGGGCCACCTCGCCCAGCACGGCGTCGATGTCGCCGTGCGCGGCGCCGCGGATCTTCACGCCGAGTTCGTCGTGGGACGGGCTGTACTCGGTGGGTTCGGCGATCCAGCGGGCGAGCTCGGTCCGGCCCGCGGCGGCCACCGAGTACACCTTCTTGTCGGGTTTTCCCTGTTGGGCGACCGATTCCACGGTCACCCAACCGGAATCCTCCATACGCTTGAGTACCCGGTAGATCTGCTGGTGGGTGGCACTCCAGAAATAGCCGATCGACTTGTCGAATCGGCGAGCGAGTTCATAGCCCGAGCCGGCCCGTTCGCTGAGCGAGACCAGCAGCGCGTGCTCCAGTGCCATGGGACGAGGGTATCCGGAACGCTCGGTACTATGCAACCAGGTTCATATGATTGACGGCGTGCCGAAACGCCGATGTGCCCTGCCGGGAGCCGTGATCCCCATTACGCTTCGGCCATGACCGAGGTGAACGCGGCCGAGACCGTCGGCGAGGCGGCCGGGCGCGGGCAGGTAGTGGCGTGGGGATTGTGGGACTGGGGGTCCTCGGCGTTCCAGGCCGTCACGCTGACCTTCGTGTTCTCGGTGTATCTCACCGACAAGGTCGGCGACGACCTGCCCGGTGACACCCCGGCCAGCGCCTGGCTGGGCTGGGCCCTGGCGGCGGCGGGGCTGGTCGTCGCGCTGACCGCGCCGGTCTGCGGGCAGTACTTCGACGCGGTCGGCTCCCGCAAGCGAGCGCTGGCGACCCTGACCGCGCTCACCGTCGGCGCGATGTCGCTGATGTTCTTCGTCCACGACGACTACCACGATCTGTGGCTCGGGCTGGCGCTGCTGGCCTTCGCCTCGGCCGTGTTCGAGCTGGCCGGTGTGCCCTACAACGCCATGATGCGGCAGGTCTCGACGCCGGCCACGGTCGGGCGGGTCTCCGGATTCGGCTGGGCGATGGGCTATTTCGGTGGCATCGTGCTGCTGCTGATCTGCTACGTGGGGTTCCTGGCCGGGGACGGCGATACCCGCGGCGTGCTCGGCATGCCCACCGATCAGGGGCTCAATGTGCGCCTGGCCATCGTGCTGGCGGCGGTCTGGTTCACCGTCTTCGCGCTGCCGGTGCTGTTCGCGGTGCCCGAACTCCCGCGCACCACCGCCGACCCCGGCGCGGCGCGGGCCGGGCTGCTCGGTTCCTACCGGGTCCTGTGGCGCGATGTGCGCGAGCTGTGGGCGCGTGACCGGCACACCGTGTGGTTCCTGCTCGCCAGCGCGGTCTTCCGGGACGGGCTGGCCGGGGTGTTCACCTTCGGGGCGGTGCTCGCGGTGCAGGTGTACGGCTTCGCCGACGCCGATGTGCTGCTGTTCGGCATCGCCGCCAATGTCGTGGCGGGCGCGGCGGCGATCGCGGCGGGTCGCTTCGACGACACCCTCGGGCCCAAGCGGGTGATCGTGGCCTCGCTGATCGGGATGCTCGCGTGCGGGCTGGTGCTGCTGGTGGTGTCGGGCTCGCTGATGTTCTGGATCTTCGGGCTCGCGCTCACCGTGTTCGTCGGGCCCGCGCAGGCCTCGGCGCGCTCGTTCCTGGCGCGGCTGGCGCCGCCCGGGCGGGAGGGTCAGCTGTTCGGGCTGTACACCACCACCGGGCGGGCGGTCTCGTTCCTCGCGCCCCTGCTGTTCGGTGTGTTCGTGTCGATCTTCCACAGCGACCGGGCCGGGATCGCCGGACTGCTCGTCGTCCTGGCGGCGGGTCTGCTCGTCCTGCTGCCGGTGCGCGCGCCCGCCTCCACGGTGACCGCGGCGTAGTGGTGGTTCACCAGAACGGGGCGGCCCGCACTGTGTGTACGCCCGTACTCTGAAATTCCGGCTGTGCGGCATGTGGGGTGTGTTACACCATGGACCGCATGCGGCCACAGCCCCGGAAACATCCCTCAGTCAGCGGTTTTGGGAACCCAGCCGCCGATGCCCAGCGCGATCAGGCGCATCTGCATGACGGTGCGTTCGACCACCGCCGACTCCTCGCGCGGTGTCGCCGCGACGTAGGCGGCGATCCCGTCGGTGACCGTGGTGACCAGTAGGTCGGCCGCGATCTCGAGCTCGGTGGTGCTCCAGGTGTCCAGTGCGCGCAGCCGGGACAGATCGGCGACGATCTCGCGCACGATCAGCTGCATCTCCATCGCGATCGCCTGGCGCAGCGGGGCAGGCCCGCCGTGGCGCTCGCGGATGAGGAAGCCGAACAGCGCGCGCTTGGCCCTGACCTGCTCGAACACGAAGCGCACTGTATCGGCCAGATGCGCGTCCGGTTTGCGTCTGACCTCGCGCAATGCCAGGCGCAGCGCCGTCACGCCCTCGTCGACCAGCGTGGCGCCGAGGTCGTCGAGCGAGGCGAAATGGCGATAGAACGCGGTCGGCACGATGCCGGCCGAGCGGGCGATCTCCCGCAGGCTCAACGCCGCGAATCCGCGGTCGGCGGCCAGCGTCAGGGTGCCTTCGAGGAGGGCCGCACGGGTGTGCGCCTTGCGCTCGTTGCGGGTTCCTGCCTGCTCAGTCACATCGGTGAGCATACATCCGTTCACCATAGTCGCTTCCCTGGATATGTTGCCCGCCTCACATCTTTGCCGGTTGACAGCGGGCTGGGTCCATCCGGCACACTGGTGAGTGTACAGGCGTGCACTGAATTGTGAATCGCATGCCGCACAACTTCCGCAGAGGGGCAAGACGCATGGTGGGACTGATCGACCTGGTGCAGACGTTGACGACGCCGCATCCGCTGGACCGGTACCTGGAGCTGGTCTCGCCCGCGCTCACCGCGCGGGAGCTGCGCGCCGAGGTCACTCATGTCTCGCACGCGGTGCCCGGTTCGGTGACGCTCACCCTGCGCGCCTCCCGGCAGTGGCGCGGCCACAGCGCGGGTCAGTACGTGCAGATCGGCGTCTCGATCAACGGCGTCCGGCACACCCGCTGCTACTCGCCGATCGATCCGGAGAGCCGCGGCGACCGCTTCCTCCAGCTGACCGTGAAGGCGCACCCGGGCGGGCTGGTGTCGAACTACCTGCACGACCACGCCGAGCCGGGCATGGTCGTCGACCTCGCGCCCGCCGCGGGCGTGTTCGCCCTGCCCGAGCGTCGCCCGGACCGGGTGCTGCTGGTCAGCGGCGGCAGCGGCATCACCCCGGTGCTGTCGATGCTGCGCACCCTCGACGCCGAGGGCTTCACCGGCGAGATCACCTTCCTGCACTACGCGCGTCAGCCCGAGATGGTGCCGCACCGGGCCGAGCTGACCGCGATCGCCAACCGCAGGCCGAACTTCCGGATCGAGTACCGCTACCCGGTCGAGCCGGGCACCGTCGTCGACGGTGAGACCTCCACCGGCAGTGGCTTCTTCGACTACGACGAGCTCGAGCGGGTCGCGCCGTGGTTCGCCGACGCGCAGACCTTCGTCTGCGGTCCGCCGCCGCTGATGCGGGCCGTGCAGACGATCTTCGAGGCCGAGGGTCTCGCCGATCGGGTGCACAGCGAGGAGTTCACCCTCACCACCGTGCCGGCCGACCCGGCCGAGGCCACCGGCACCATCACCTTCTCCGGCAGCGACGTCGCCGCCGACAACACCGGAGCGTCGCTGCTCGAGCAGGCCGAATCGGCGGGCCTGACCCCGGAATACGGCTGCCGGATGGGCATCTGCTTCTCCTGCACCGCGACCAAGGTCTCCGGCTGCACCCGCAACCTGCGCACCGGCGAGCTCGACGCCGATCCCGACAAGCAGATCCAGATCTGCGTGAACACGGCCGTCGGCGACGTCGACATCGCCCTCTAGACACCGAGTACCGAGAAACCAACCAAGGGGAGATACAGCCATGACGATCCTCACCGAAGGCAAAGACGGCCCGGTCATCCTGACCCCGGACCAGGTCGAGGAGCTCGGCCGGGCGCTCGACGAACTGCGCGCCCGCGTCGAGGCCGATCTGGGCGAACGCGACCGCGACTACATCTACAAGATCATCAAGACCCAGCGTGGCCTGGAGATCGCCGGCCGCGGCCTGATGTACCTGGGCTTCCTGCCGCCGTTCTGGCTGGCGGGCGTGGCGGCGCTGGGCGTGTCGAAGATCCTGGACAACATGGAGATCGGCCACAACGTCATGCACGGTCAGTACGACTGGATGCGTGAGCGCGGCATCAACTCCCGCGAATTCGACTGGGACACGGTCTGCCCGGCCGACCAGTGGAAGCACTCGCACAACTACATGCACCACACCTACACCAACGTCCACGACATGGACCGCGACATCGGCTACGGCGTCCTGCGCATGGACGAGGGCCAGAAGTGGCACCCGTATTACCTGGGCAACCCGGTGTACGCCTTCCTGCTGATGACCTTCTTCGAGTGGGGCGTGATGCTCCACGACCTCGAGTTCGACAACATCGTCAAGGGCAAGCGCACCTGGGCCCAGATCAAGCCGCTGCTCCAGGGGCAGGCCAAGAAGGCGAGCAGGCAGGTCGTCAAGGACTACGTGGCCTTCCCGCTGCTCACCGGCCCGCTGTTCTTCCACACCCTGGCCGGCAACGCCGCGGCCAACCTGGTGCGCAACCTGTGGACCTACTCGATCATCTTCTGCGGTCACTTCCCCTCGGGTGTACAGACGTTCACCAAGGAGGAGACCGAGGTCGAGACCCGCGGCGAGTGGTACGTCCGGCAGATGCTCGGCTCGGCCAACATCAAGGGCTCCAAGCTGTTCCACATCCTGTCCGGCAACCTGTCGCACCAGATCGAGCACCACCTGTTCCCCGACATCCCGGCCAACCGCTACCCGGAGATGGCGCCCGAGGTGAAGGCGCTGGCCGAGAAGTACGGCTTGCCGTACAACACCGGTCGTTTCTCCAAGCAGATCGGCTCGGTCTGGGCCAAGATCTTCCTGCTCTCGGTGCCGGATCGCTTCGTCAAGAGGGCCCCCAAGCCCAGTGTTATCGTTATGCGTAATCGGAAGGCAACCGAAGTGGGCGTGTAAATGGTCGGCAAATTCGAAAGCAACAAAGATCTTGTCCAGGAATTGACGTCCTCCGGTGCCAGGCACGTCGGCAATATCGCCACGCTGATCACCGGGGCGGTCGCCGAGGTCGCGCGCGAGATCGGTGAGTTCATCACCGACGCGATCGAGATGAACGAGGCCGCCGCGGCGGCGCGCCGCGACGCCGAGCAGCAGCTCGACGCCGAGCGCGCCTACACCGAGTTCGTCGAGGCCGAGGCCGCGGACGAGCCCGTCGAGGCCGAGGTCGAAGCCGAGGTCACCGAGCCGGTTCCCGGCGACAAGGCCTGACCCTCACCACACCGGCAGCCGCCTGCGGTGTTCGGTGACATCGGTGATCAGATCCCGGTAGCCGTCGGTCAATTCGGCCAGCCGGCACCAGTGCAGATGGGTGCGTGCCTCCCACTGCCGCGGGGTCGTCTTCTCGACCGGATCGCCGCCCAGCGCCCGCTGGGCGGCGATCCATTTCGCCGCCATCCGGTCGATCACCGCGCCGAGGGTCTCGGTGTGCAGCGAGGCGCCCGCCCGGTGCGCCACATTGGCGGCGACCCACTCGTCGATGCGGTCGATCAGCGTGGCGCGGTCGCCGTCGATCTGGTCGATCAATTTGCCGCACGCCGCGATCCGGCCGCTGGTGGCCTCCGGCGCGCGGGCCGCCTCGATCGCCTGATGCCTGCGGTCGTGGCAGCGGGCCAGCCGATTCGCGGCCTCGAGTACCCGGTGCCGCGCCGGGTCGGGGTCGGTGGATTCCAGGAAGGCCCGCAACAGCGCCGAGGGTGGCGGGAATTGCGTGGCATCCACACGATGGCCGGGATCGAACGGCATGATGCACGCCCCTGAATACGCTGAATTTCGTGCTTGGATACGCCAGAGCCGGGGAGGATTCGGGGGAGGTGCACTCCCCGGCACCGGCGTAGCCCCGCCCGGGCGTCGACGAATATCCGCGACGCTGCGGCGAGGAAGACGACCCGGGGAAAAATCGGGACCCTCTCAGGAAAGCGCGATTCGGCGCGACCGCGCAATAGTATGGTGTACAAATCGCCCGGTCTGCGGAAATTGTTATGCACCGTTACGGCGGGGTCACCACGAGACGTCTCCCGTGTTACCCATCCGCACATTCCCGGCAATCGGTGCGACCGTACCCGCCGCGATTGCCGCCGCATGCACTAACCTCGATAAATGTGCCGGCCTATGTGTCCTCACCCGAACTGACCTTCGGGTTCCTGTTCGCGCTGGAAGACCCGCAGCGAATCGCCGACGTCGTGCGCGACCTGATGGAGCGCCGCGCGGTCTCGGTGTTCCGGCTCGCGCGCCTGTCCGACGACGACGGCCCGCCCGAACGCTATGTGGTGAACTGGGCTGCGATACCGCAGATCTCGATCACCACCAGCGCGCCGGAGCCCGGCGACCTCCAGGCGCAGCGGATCATGCTGGTCAACGCGTTCCTCGGCGAGAACGGCGAGGTCAGCCTGTATTCCGGCACGCCGAACGCGCCGAGCTGACTCAGCGGGCCGATTCGTAGATCCGGCGCACCACGTCCTCGATGCCCGGTTCCTCGATCGACAGGTCGCGCACCTGCGCCCGGTCCGACACCGCGGCCAGTAACGCCGCCGCCGTGGTGTGTTCGGCGTCGAAGGCCAGGCGCTGGCGCATGCCGCCCGCCTCACTGGACAGCAGCTGCGCCCCGCAGGGCAGGTCGTCGAGATCCGGTGTGGGCGCGGCCAGGTCGACCACCAGCACCCGGCGTGCGCCGACGGTGGCGCCGAGCCCGGCCAGTGAACCGTCGTACACCAGCCTGCCGTGATCGACGACCAGGACGCGGTCGCAGAGCCGTTCGATATCGCCCATGTCGTGGGTGGTGAGCAGCAGCGTGGTGCCGCGCTCGATCCGTTCGGCGCGCAGGAACTCGCGTAATCGTTGTTTGGACAGCACGTCCAGGCCGATCGTCGGCTCGTCCAAGATCACCAGCTCCGGCGAATGCAGCAGCGCGGCGGCCACTTCCGCGCGCATGCGCTGGCCGAGCGAGAGCTGGCGGACGGGGGTGTCGAGGGTGTCGGCCATCTCGAGCTGTTCGACCAGCTCGTGGGTGCGCTTGTCGGCGATGTCGGGATCGAGGCGGTGGATCGCCGCCAGGATCGAGAACGACTCGTGCAGCGGCAGATCCCACCACAGCTGCGAGCGCTGCCCGAACACGACGCCGATCCGCGCGGCCAGCTCCCTGCGCTGGCGCACCGGTTCCAGCCCGCAGGTGCGGACGCTGCCGGTGGTCGGCACCAGGATGCCGGTGAGCATCTTGATCGTGGTCGACTTGCCCGCGCCGTTGGCGCCGATATAGCCGACCGCGGAACCGCGTTCGATCCGGAAGCTCATCCGGTCGACCGCGGTGATGGTGTCCCGGTGTCTGCGCCAGCGGCTGCCGTTCTTGCGGTAGACCGTGAACTGCCGGGTGAGGTCGTCGATGTCGATGATCGGCTCCGCGGAGCCGTACTCGTCCTCCATCGCTATCCCCCTCCTCCCTGATAGTGCCTCGTTCCTATCCGCCACGCTGCGAAGGCCAGTAACCACACCCATGCCGCCGCCGCCGGTGTCAACCAGGCCGACCACGCGGGCAACAGCGGCGGTCCGGGGAGACCGAGCAGCGCTATCGTCGGCACGTAGGCGGTGAACGCGACGGGAATCGCGAACCCGAACAACAGCTTCAGCGGCGCGGGGAACACCGAAGCGGGCTGCATCGCGGCGAAGGATCCGCCGTAGGTGAAGCTGTTGGTGAGCTCGGCACCGTCGATCAGAAAGAACTGTAGTCCCGCCGCGCATACGAAAAGGCCACAGAACAGGGCAATTCCACTGATCAGGGTGATCACGATCAAGGTAACCGGGGCGATGCCCCAGTCGATTTCGTTGCGCCACAGCCCCACCCCGAGCACGATCACCGCGACGGCGGCGCGCGCGAGCCTGCGCAGCGAGATATCGCTGGTGATCAGTTGCAGCAGCAGGGGTTGCGGGCGCAGGTGATAGGCGTCGAGGGTGCCCATCCGGATCATCGCCGGCAGCGAGTCCAGGTGCCCGACCAGCACCTGGGCCAGCGCGAAGGAGGTGTTGGACAGCCCGAACAGCAGCAGCGCCGCGTTGGTGTCGAGCCCGCCGAGCGTGCCGACATTGTGGAAGATGACCCACACCTCGGCGAACTCGACCAGGCCGATCAGGAAGGCGCTGAACACCTCGGTGGCGAACGAGAGCCGGTACACCTGCTGTGCTTTCACACGCGAACGCAATACTGCGAGATAGGGGGTGAACCAGGTCCCGGCCACGATGCGCGCGGAATCCGGTTCAGCCACCCTGTACCTCCAACCTGCGTTGTCCCGCCCGCAGCAACACCCTGCCGAGCAGTCCGATCACCAGCACCCAGAAGCCTTGCGCCGCAACAGTGAGCAAGGCGTCCATGCCGGCGACCCGCCCGGACAGCGTATCGATCGGTGCCTGGAGGATGGAGGGAAACGGGGTAGCCATCGCTATCGTCCGCAACCAGTCGGGAAACATGTGGACCGGGACGAAGAGCCCGGCCAGGAAGGTGCCGACGATCTGGTACAGCACCCGGATCCCGCGGATCTCCACCACCCAGAACCCGATCAGCGCGACCGCGAACAGGCACAGGAACGACAGCGCCACCGCGAGCAGCACGCTGATCAGGCCGAGCAGATAGGCCACCGGCGTCGTCGGCATCGACAGCCCGAAGGTCGCGGCGCCGATGATGATGCTCGGCACGCCGCGGGGCAGGAACGTGCAGGCCGCCCGGCCCATATCGGTGGCCAGATAGCTGAGCTGGACGTCGACCGGGCGCAGGAAATCGATGGCGACGTCACCGGATTTGATCCGTTCCACCAGGTCGATCGGCGGGCCCATGAACTGGGTCGCGCCGAGCAGCGCCTGCGACAGCCACACGTACGCGCCGATGGTGCCCTCGTCGTAGCCGCCGAAATCGCCGGCGGCGCGGACCGCGGCCACCATCACCGCCGCCCGGACGAAACCGAACACGCAGTTGGTGAACAGCCCGGCGAACATCGCCAGCTTGTACTGGGCCTGCCGTTTGAATCCGGCCCGCGCCAGCTTCCAGTACACGCCGAGGGCGCTCGGCCTGCGCCGACGGAATGCGCACCGGCGCACCGCGAGGGCAACTCGGCCGTCCCCCTCCGCATCGCCCCGCACAATCAGTCAACTCTAGGCGGCCCCACCGTGATCCGGACGAAAACGCCGACGATCGTGACTGCTCAGCGCAGCGGAACCCCGACGTCGCTGCCGCCCTCGGGGGTGATCCGCGCGCTCACTTTGGCCAGCGCGGGCGCCGGGACGAAACCGCCGGCGAACAGCGCCTCGCCCTGGCGGAACCAGGGGGAGCGGCCGAGCAGGGCCGCGGGCGCGTACCCGAAGTAGGTGCCGAGTTCGGCGAGGTCGACGGGGGAGGTCATCTTCATCAGCGCGAGATTGTCGCACTGGGAGATGATGCCGGAGTGCACCTTCGACGGACGTTGCGTCGACAGCAGCAGCCACAGCCCGAATTTGCGGCCTTCGGCGGCGATCTGGATCAACCGCTCGCGCACCGCGATCGCGATCGGGGAATCCAGCCGGGGCGAGGCCAGATTGTGCGCCTCGTCGATGACGAGCAGGATAGGGCGGCGCTCCTCGCGGCGGGCCCACAGGTCGTCGAGCAGGGCCAGCGCGACCACGAGCTGCTGTGCGGCGGTGGAGAATCCGCCCAGGTCGAGCACGGTCGCGTCGGGGCGTTCCTCGACGACCTCGGTGACCGCGCGGTCCTGGCGGGCCCACACCTCCCACTCGTGCAGCCCGAGGTTCTCGATGCGCATCGCCAGGCGCCGCTGCGCCGCGGATTCCGAGCGCAGCAGCGACGGCAGGGTTTCCTCTAGCTCGGCGGCGGCGAGCTGGTCGGCGAGGTGGATCAGCTCGTTGAACTCCTCGCGATCGGCGATCGGATCGATCCGCAGGATCGCGGCCTTGGAGGTCAGCGGCAGCGCGGTGAACCTGGCCCGCAGCGGGTGCGCGGAATGCGGGCGCAGCACCCGGATGTCGCGCTCGCGCAACGCGTCGGCGGTGGGGCCGGTCGCACCGGGGGCGATCTCGCCGAGCCGGACGAAATCGGAATTGGGGTCGAAGATCACCACGGGCAGCGCGGTGTGCGCGATCACCTGCTCGAGGACGACGCCGAGCGCGTAGGTCTTGCCGGACCCGCTCTGCCCACACCAGAAGGTGTGCCGGTTGAACCGCTTGGGCAGCAGCCGGGCCGGGCCGCCGGGCGGGGTGAGGTTCACCCCGACGTCGAGCAGCGCGCCGGTCGTCTCGTGCAGTGTCTGGACCGTGGCGGCGTCGACCATCTCGACCGTGCCCTCGGTGAAGGCGTAGCCGGCGCGGACGTCGATGCCGTCGTCGTTCAATTCGCCGATCAACCGGCCGCGCAGGCGAACCGGGGTCGTCTCCGACCGTTCCTCGACGAGCACGAGCTGACGGCGCTCGGCCGCGACGACTACGGCCAGCGAACCGGCGACCAGCGCGCTGTCGGTGGCGTCGGCGACTACGAACGAGCGGCCGTCGTCGGACCGCGCACTGGGCTGGCTACTGTTCGGCACCCAGCCATCTTCTCACCACATCCCGCGAACGGGGCCGGACAGCTATAGGACGGCTACCGCGACGGCTCAGTGCTCCGGGAAGCCGGTGGCGAACAGGATCGCAATGATCACGGAGCTGACCACGGAAATGGCGAGAATGATCCACATGAGGGGGAAGGTTACCCGTACCCGGGCGTGTCGCTGGCATCGCACCGTCGTGCTGGGGCGTCGCCGCAGGTCACGGCGGTTCGGTGCTCAGAGCTGGGGTGGCACCGAACAGTCCGCGAAGTCGGGGTCCTGGAGATCGCGGACGAGGTCGGGGTTGGCGTCGCGCACCGATCGGGCGATCTCGACGAACGAGCGGATCAGGGGCGTTTCGTGGTCGGCGCGCCAGCCGACCGCGACCTCGTTCGGCGTGGTCCCGGCGACCGGGACCAACCGGACCCGCGGAAACGGGACCCACCTGGCGCACGCCGCGGTGAGCACGATGCCGACACCGGTCGCGACCTTGTTCAGCTCCTCGAGCAAGGAGCTCGACCGGCCGACCACGAGCGCGGCCAGCCCGTTCCGATGCTCGGCGAGCTCCCAGTAGGCATTCCAGACCGGATCCGCGGTGGCGGCGCCGAGCATCGGTTCGTCGAGCAGCTCGTGCGCCGCGACCTCGGCGCGGTCGGCCAGCCGATGGTTCGACGGCAGCATCACCATCAGCGGTTCGGTGAACAGCGGCTCGAAGCGCACGCCGTCGTCGCGGAACGGGCGCCGGGCGAAGGCGACGTCGACCGAGCCGTCGGTCAGGCCGACGGCCGGGTCCGCGTAGCTGAAATGCCGCAGCTCCACCGATACCTCGGGATGACGCTCCCGGAACGCCGACAGGATCGGCTCGGTGAGAGTGAGGGCGCCGCCCTCCATCAGCCCGAGGACCAGGCGATCCCGTTCCCCGCGGTGCGTCGACCTGGCCCGCTCGATCGCCGCGTGCAGGCCGGTCAGCGCCGCCCTGGCGTCGCGGAGGAACACGGCACCGGCGGCGGTGAGCTCGACGGTGCGGGTGGTGCGAGCGAACAGAGCCACGTCCAGCTCCCGCTCCAGCTGTTTGATCTGGGTGCTCAAGCCCTGTTGGGAGACGTGCAGACGCTGGGCGGCGCGGGTGAAGTTCAGCTCCTCGGCCACCGCGACGAAGTATCGCAACTGCCGGGTGTGCACCTCCATGGCGCGCAGCCTAGTGCGGGTGCGGCGATTGACAACCGAATCCGATGAATCGGTGAAATTCAGCTGTTTCACAGAGGATTTCCGGTGCGTTAGCGTTCGTCGGCATGCAGCTCAGGATCTTCGCCGTCGTCGCCTGCCTGTTCGGGGCGCTCCTCACTCCGCTTCTGCGCGACAGCGCGCCCGCGGTCGCCGATCCGGGCGGAATCCACGGCCCGCTCAGCACCAGCGGGCGCTACATCGTCGACGCGAACGGGAATCGGGTCAAGCTCAAATCCGGGAACTGGCACGGGTCGAGCGGCACCTGGAACGGCAGCGGCGACGACGAGACCGACGCCGCCAACTTCGCCCAGGAGAACGGGCACCGGGCGCCGCTCGGGCTGGACCGGGTCCGGATGGACGTCCTGATCGCCGACTTCAAGGCGCTGGGGCTCAACAGCATTCGGCTGCCGTTCTCCAACGAGATGATCACCGACGCCCGCCCGGTGCAGGGGCTGACGGCCAATCCGCAGCTCAACGGGCTGCGTCCGCTCGAGGTGTTCGATCGCGCGGTCACCGCGCTCACCGACGCCGGGCTCGCCGTCATCCTCAACAATCACACCACCTCCACCCGCTGGTGCTGCGCCGTCGACGGCAACGAGCGCTGGAATTCCGGCCAGTCGTGGGACGAGTGGATCGACGACTGGACGTTCATGGCCGCCCGCTACCGGGGCAACACCGGCGTCGTCGGCGCCGACCTGCGCAACGAGGTGCGCCGCGACACCTGGGACGACCCGAACTGGGGCCTCGGCGACAACCACGACTGGTACGACGCCGCGCAGGAGGCCGGTGACGCCATCGTCGGCGGCGCGAATCCGGACCTGCTGGTGATGATCGAGGGCCTGAACTGGATCGGCATCCCCACCGATCTGACCCCGCACGAACGTCCCATGCTCGAGCCGCTGAACCGGCTGTCGGTGACGCTGAAGCAGTCGCACAAGGTCGTCTACGCGGCGCACTTCTACGGCTATATCGGCCGCCATCACACCGGTGCGACCGGCTGGGGCGAGACCACCGACCCCCGCTTCCGCGATCTGTCGCGCGCCGAGCTGTTCCAGGCGATGAACGAACTCGCCGGGTTCGTGGCGACCACGCCGGACCGGCATTTCACCGCGCCGGTGTGGATCAGTGAATTCGGGATCGGCAAGGACGCCGAACCGCTGGATCGCGCCTGGTTCGGCGCCCTGGTCGACTTCCTCGTCGAGAAGGATCTGGACTTCGCCTACTGGCCGCTCGTCGGGTTCCACCAGAACGACGCGGGCAATCAGTGGGGCCTGCTGCGCTACGACACCGCGGGCGGCCTGCGCAGCGTCACCGACGCCGACGACTGGCGCGGCGCGCACGTGCGCCGGCTGCTCGCCGCGGACGGCAAGACCGGGCCGGTCGCGCCGGTCCGGACCTGGTCGATGCTCAACGGCATCCACGAGGACGACAACCGCTCGGTGCGGGCCGCGGCCGACTGGGACAGCGGTGCGCACAAACTCGTCTGCCCCGATGATCAGCGGTTGATCGGCATCAGCTCGCGCGGGCAGGGCGGGCTGTGCACCGACGCCACCGAGGGCGCGCTCTGGCAGCCGGGCACCACGGCCGTGAAAGTGGACTCGGAGCGGGTCAGCACCGACTGGGCCGGTGGCTTCACCAAGTACCAGTGCCGGGACGGGCAGTTCATGATCGGCTACAGCCTGCGCGGCGACAAGATGTCGGCCGTCCTGTGCGCCCCCGCCCGCCTGCCACTGGCCGGCGCTGGCCGCACGCTCTGGGACGACCGCGGCGACAGCCGCCCCGCCTCCGGCGAAGGCGGCGACTACGCGCACGGGTACTACAAGGCCCAGTGCGCGGCCACCGAGTACGCGGCGGGCATCGCCTTCTCGTGGGCCAACGCCCGCGGTGCCCATCCCGACGCGCTGTACTGCCGCGCCCTGCGCTGAGCCCTCGTTCGTTCGCGTCAACACCCAGATCGCTGCATGGTTGCTGCCGTCTGACTCGGCAACTGTTCGGTTTCATTTTCGTCGGGCGGTCGAGCAGCGGTATACCGTGCAGTGTCCGGTTCGAATGCGGGTGTTGGCAGAGGAGCGGAAGGGGCTGGCTGTGGCGTTGGTCGGGAGAACATGGGGTTCGCTGGGAGGAAGCCACCGCGCAGTCCGGGTGCGGACGCGGCGGCCGTTGCGGGTGGTCGAGTTGCTCACCGGCGCGATGCTGCTGACGATCGCGGCCGGGGGAATGGCCGGGCCGGTGGCCGCCGCGGTGCTCATCTACCGCAGCGGCGCGGGGCGGGAGGGCACGGCGGTGACGGTGTCGCTCTGGCTGGCGATCGGCGCGGTGGTGGTGGCGCTGGCCGTCGCCGCGGCGCTGTTCGCGACGGCGTGGCGGCGCATCCACCGGCGCCGTCCTGCGCCCGTGTCGGCCGAGGTGTGGTTCCCGGCCCCGGTGGGCAACCGGATGCGGCTGCCCGCGCCCGGCGTCGCCGTCGGTGGGGCGCGGTGAGTGTGGTCGTCGGGCACGGTGGTGTGGCGCTCCGGCGTCGGCCCGGTCGCGGGCATTGGCACCGCCGCGTCGTCGGCGGACACTGGAGGAATGGTTGACAGGGAGCAGCGCACGCCCGCTTACGGCGTGGTGATGATTCTCGCGGCGCTCGGCGCGTCGATGGCAGTCAGTTACTACGGTCCGACGTGGTTCCGCGTCATGGTCTACATCCTCACGGCGATCATCGTCGTGGTGGGCGGTGTCATGACCTTCCGGGACTACTCGCACTGAGGCTGCGCGCGGTCAGGTCGCTCCGGCGGGCCGGGGGCGGCGCGCCCCGGCTTGTGGATCTCAGTGCTCGCAGTCGTTGTGCGCGGGCGGGCTGTAGGTGACGGCACCGCAGGCCAGACAGGTGTGGACCCGGTGGTGACCACCGATCCGGCGGCACGGCATCGCGACGACCAGCGCGCGCCCGGCCCCGAGCCGGTGCCCGTTCGGGCAGAAGCGCGGCGACGGTTCGGTCCATACGCCGGCGCGCAGATAGGGCCGGATGGATTCGCACATGTGTTCGATTATGCACATCGGCGGCGTCCGCGCGAGCGCGGCGCGTACCGAGCCGTCACGCGATCGGCGCGCGCGCTCCCGTCGCGTCGATCTGCTCGCGGAGAATGTCGCCGTGCCCCGCGTGCCGGGCGAATTCCTGGATCATCGCGAGCAGCGTCCAGCGCATGCTGACCTCGCCCTCGCGGGGGTTGATCTTGGTGTCGTCGAGGGCGAAGCGCGACGCGATCTCCCGTGACCGCGCGCTCGCCCGCTCGAACTCGGCGATGACCTCGGCCAGCGACTCGTCGTCCGCGACGGCGAAGGTGCCCTCGTCGCGGCGCGAATAGCCGTCACAGTCGGCTTCGTCCAGCTCCGCCCAGAACCGCTGGAACCAGATCCGCTCCGCGGCCGCCGCGTGCTTGAGCAGCGAGATCGGGGTCGTCAGCGAGGCGACGAGCCGCCGTCGGGCATCATCCTCGGACAGGCCGCGCGCGGTCGCGACGAGTGCCGCGCGATTGCGGTCGAGCAGGTCTTCGATGATCGCCCGCTCGCTGCCGGTGGTAATTCCATTGGTGCTCATAGGTTTTCGCTCCAATCGGTGGGGTTCGGGATTCGGGTGGATCGCGCGCGACGGCGCGCGACCGTTTCGGGGGAGGGCTGAACAGCCGATGTCTGGGCACGGCGGGGCCGCCGGATTTCGGAATTCGAGAGAGTCGCCGAGCATCACGGCCGACGGAATAGGGGTGATCTGCCAGCCCAACCACGGGCAATCCCTACCTGGTGCGCCCGGCACTCCGGGCCATATGCGGCCCTGACCTGTTTTAGTTTGCGAGGTGCCACTAAAAATACGCCAAGAATCCCGGCCCAAACTTTCTGGGCGCTGCAACGATGTCGCTTCCGGGCGCGGCCCCATCGGTTCGTCGCCTTCGGATCGGTGGTTGAAGGTTGGAAGGGTCTGGTGGCCAACCTGGTGGGCGGTGCCCATCCGACTGCCGAGTGCAGGCCACCTATCCAACAACGACCAGTCGGTGTCCGATTCTGCAACCCGGGTGACGGCGTTGTCGGGGCTGCTGGCCGAATGGCGCCCGGACTGCGCCTCTGCCTGTTCGGGAAACGTGTTCGACAACCAGGAACGAGCCTGCCTGTTTCCGAACGGGTTTCCGAACACCGCCGGGCCGTGGTTCGATCGCCGGTGTCCTCGATTACCGGAGAGCCCAGAAGTGGATCTGCCCTTCGCCGCTGGCGGCAAGCAGAGAGCCGTCGGGACTGAAGGCTACGGCCGTTGCGTCTCCGCCTATGTGGTTGAACTCGTTTCTGGTCGGGCGTCGGTCTTGGACGTTCCACACGCTCACGGTGTTGGCGCGGCTGGTCGCGAGCAGTGCCCCGTCGCGGCTGAATCCCATACGGACCCGGCCGGACTGATGGACGAGAGGGTGCTCGTCGGGTTGCCGGGTATCGGCATCCCACAGTCGTAGCGTCCCCACACCGTTTTCGCCGTCAGCTTCGGGTTTGTATGTGGTGGTCGCGAGCAGTGCCCCGGTCGGACTGAACAGGATCGAGTCCACTGCTCCGGAGGGGTCGATGAGCGTTGTGCCGTCGAGCTGACGTGTTCGGGTGTCAAAGAACCGCACTGTGCTGGTGGTAGGGGGGTCCTGGGTCCGTGGAACGCTGTTGATGGCCAGGACACTGCCGTCCGGACTGAACGTGATCGAGTGCGCCACCTCGCCGGCGATTTGTGTCGACCCGCGGGGATGGCGTGAACGGATGTCCCACAGCTGCACCCCGCTGGTGTAGCCGGCCGTGGCCAGCAGCGCTCCGTCAGGACTGAAGGTGGCGAAAGCTATTTTGGCTCTGGCGTCGTCGTCGTAGGGGTCCTCCTCTTGTTCGATGAGGAAGGGGGATCCGAAGGGGCGCCGGGTTCGCGCATCCCACAACTGCACTGTGCAGGTGATCGTGTCAGGGGACGCGGTAGCGCTGGTGTAGCTGCTCGTCAACAGCAGCGCTCCGTCGGGGCTGAACATCATTGAAGTGACGGGGGTTCCGATCAGCAGTCCCGACTCGACAGGTTCACGCGTGTCCACGCTCCACAGGCCGACTCCTTTGTCGTCACCGCTGGATGCACCGACCAGCGCACCGTCGGGGCTGAACGCCAGCGAGGTGATCTCTCGGTGGTAGAGAACCTTGTCGTTCGGATCGAAAAAAATCTTCCGGAAAAAGTCGGGCGCGGACCACACAGCAGCGGCAGCAGCTACAACTGTGCCGGTGACCAGCAGACTCCGGCGGGACACCTGAGGCGGTCGCGCCGGCCGCGAGGACCCGAGCATTGTGGGTAGCTGGTTCGGACCGGAGGCCTGATATGTCGGTGCGGCCGGTGAGGCGGGAGGATCGACAGTGATTTCCTCGCCACCGAGACCGGGTTGCGCTTCTGGCAGCGCAACATCGGCGATGTGGGGACGGTCCGGCGGTGCCAGTTCCCAGGGCGCGGTCGGCTCCGGAAGGTCGTCAGCGGCAACGTTCTCGACAACGGCCGTGAAAGACCGCGCTGGTGAGTCATGGGTAGGCGGGCGCTCGGCGTCGCTGCCGGCGGTCTCCGGGACCAGCTTGGTACCCGATGTTCTGTTCTCGCGGTAAGCGCTGGCGTGCAGCCTCGTCCAGTGCGCCACCGCGGTCGCGTTCCACGCGCGACCGGCACCAACGTGTAGGCACTCGACCACCAGCAAAAACTTCTTGTTGTCGCGGGGGATTCGCGGCTCGGGCTTGAGCCACTCACTGATCGTCGACTCCGCGACCTTGAGGCCGTGCCGATGCTGAATCCAGGCGGCGACGTCACCGGCGGTCAGATCCGATGACTGCCGTAACGCGGCGAGTTCGACGATGAACCGCTCCCGCGACGATGTCGAACCTTCTACGCCGCTGCCGGTACTGCTCATCCAACGGTTCCTCTCACCCGTTCATCCCCGATTCGGCCCGACTCGGGGAGACGAAAAACCGGGTGCTACATGCGATTTCACCAACGCTAGCCGACCCGTCACGTTGTATCGCGTCCAGCCTCGGTCTTTCCTGTTGCGGCACACATCGCCACGACCACCGCAACGGAAAGAACACCCCCTATGACCGACACCGACGCCCCACGCGACCTCGACTCAAACCCTGCACCGCGACGTCGCTGGAGCCGAACACCACTACTGGCCGCCGTAGCGGGCACCTTCGGCGCCCTGATCAGCGGCGCGCTCCAAGAGCTCGGCGCACGACTCATCGAACTTTTCTGGTGACCAGGGGTCGCCCCACGACACCGCTGCCCCTGAACGGCCGGGCGCCATCACCAGTGCCGCTGGCAACTCGGCGCCGCAGTACCGATGTTCGGAAAACGGTCGTTTTCCGAACACGCGCTCGGGCTCTCACCTGGTCGAGTTCACCCCGGATGGGTGAGGCCGTAGCGTTTTCTGCGAGCCACGCTGTGGCCATGGAGCGGCCCTTGCAAGATCAGATCGTGGTGGCGCGGGCGATCGCGGCGACGGTGTGGGGTGTGCCCGCGGTCAACTTCGAGGCCATGTATCAGGCGGCGACCGCGCTGGGCGGGGGCCCGAACCAGATCGTGTACTGGTCCCGGCTGCTGGACTGGCAAAACCAGACCCTCACCCCGAACCCGGACGCGGTCTACCTCATGGCGTTCATCGACACCTCCGGCGGTCCGATGGTGTTCGAGATCCCCGACGCCACAGCGAACGCCTCGATCACCGGGTCGATCGACAGCGCCTGGCAGACCCCGCTGACCGATGTCGGCCCCGCCGGCGCCGACGCCGGGAACGGCGCCCGCTATCTCCTGCTGCCACCCGGCCACACCGACCCGGTGCCCAACGGCTACATACCGGTCTCCGGCGAGACCTACAGCAGCTTCGCGTTGCTGCGTTCCAACCTCACCGGCGGCGGCCAGGACGCGGTCCGGGCCGCGGTCGACTACGGCAGGCAGGCCCGGCTCTACCCACTGGCCGCGGCAGACCATCCGCCCGAGACGGTGTTCCTCGATGCCTACGGCCGGATGTTCGATGCGACCCTGCCCACCGACTCGTCGTTCTTCGATCTGCTCGACCGGCGCCTGCAGGCCGAGCCGTGGCTGACCCGCGACGCGGTGATGATCGACCAGCTCGCCACCCTCGGCCTCGCCAAAGGCACCCTATTCGCTCCCGACCAGGCCACCCGCGAACTGCTCACGCGCGGAGTCGACGCCGCGTTCGGCTGGCTCGGCCAGCGCTACGAAGAGGCGTTCGTCCCCGGCTTCTACCCCGATAGCCGATGGGCACTGCCGGCGTCGCGCGAGCTGATCACCGCCCTTGAAAGCGGCTACCGTGACCCGAACTCCTATCCGGTCGACGCCCGCGGCCTGACCTACACCTTCGCCTTCTTCGCGGCCAAGAAGCTCGGCAGCGGCCAGTTCTACCTCATGGCCATCCGCGACCGCGACGGCAACCGTCTGCACGGCGCCCACACCTACCAGCTCACCGTGCCCGCGAACGCACCGGTGACCCTGTACTGGTCGATCACCGCCTACGACCGCGACACCCACACCCTCATCCGTGACGTCGAATGGGCCAGCCGCTCCTCCAACACCGAAGGACTCACCAGCGACCCCGACGGCTCGGTCACCTTGGTCATCGGCCCGAACCCACCGACCGAACGGCCCGCGAACTGGATCCCGACCTCGCCCACTGGCGACTTCGAGCTGCTGGCCCGCTTCTACGGCCCCACTCCCGCCCTGTTCGACAAGACCTGGCGTCTACCCGACATCGAACCCACCTGATACCTACCCAGCCCCACCGGGCGGCATTCGGCAAGCGGGTCGTCTTCCGAACGCTCGAGCGAAAGCACCGCACCGACGGTGGGCGCGACCTGGCACACCATCCTCAGGCCGGTCCGAATCCCGGACCGGCCCACGCGGGCCTGCGAGACCGACGCGGCAGAGGATCTGCTCACACCTACCCCGGCGTTGCTGGACGCGCTACCCACCGGCACGATCGATGTCCAAGACCTGCCCGAGGAACTTGCCCGGTCCCTGTTCGAGGCGCTGCGCCTGGAGATCCGCTACAACAGAACCCACCACCGGGCGACCTACCGGATCACACTCGTCGGCCAACCCTAGCCACGGTCCGTGACACGGTACGCGGAACCCTGACGGCAGGGTCAACACGCGCCATCCGCGCAGCTGGGCGGGCGGAACCGGCGCGCCAACTGCGACGCGCCGGTTCCGTTCCCATCTTCGATGCGCCCCCGGCAGGAATCGAACCTGCGACCTAGGGATTAGAAGGCCCTTGCTCTATCCAACTGAGCTACGGAGGCAGTGGCATCCACCTTGGCCGAACTCGGCGCCGGTGTCCAGCGCGAAAAGTATAGCGACCGACCAGAACGAGTGCTGGGATCGGCAGCGCCGCCCCATCGGGTCGGCTCCGGGCAGGTCGAACTACCCTCGTTGTCATGTCGTTATCGCAGGACCGTTCCGCTGGACCCGCCGTGGACGGCGCGCCACCGGTGGAAGCGGGTCGGGCTGCGCCGACAGGGAACGCCGCGACGTTCGGGGTACTGAGCGTCGTCGCCGGGGCGATGGCCGCGGTCGTCGCGGCGATCGTGGTCGGGTTGTCGGCGGCGCAGGCCCTCAGTCTGCTGGGTATACCCGATCCGGGGCCGTTGACAACATATGGCTTGCCCGCGCTGCGGGCGGTGGCCGATCTGGCCGCCGCGGTGACCGTCGGCTCGCTGCTGTTCGCCGCGTTCCTGCTGCCGCCCCGCGACAGCGGACTGCTCGAAGCCGGTGGCTACCGCGCGGTGCGCCGGGCCGCCGACGCCGCGCTGGTCTGGGCGGGCTGCGCGGCGCTGCTGGTGCCGCTGACGGTCTCGGACACGACCGGGCAGCCGGTCGGTGACATCTGGCGGCCCGAGGTGCTGTGGCCGGTGATCGCTCAGGTCGAGGTCGCCGGCGCGTGGCGGACCACCACGCTGTTGGCGCTGATCGTCGCCATCGGCTGCCGCCTGGCCCTGCGCTGGGGCTGGACGCCGCTGCTGCTGGCGGGCTCGCTGATCACCATGATGCCGCTCGCGCTGACCGGGCATTCGTCCTCCGGCGGCGCCCACGACGTGGCCACCAACTCGCTGATCCTGCACATGGTCGCGGCCGCGGTCTGGGTCGGCGGCCTGATCGCCGTGCTCGCGCACGCCCTGCGCGGCGGCGCGGGCACCGATGTCGCCGCGCGGCGGTTCTCGGTCGCCGCGACCATCGCGTTCGTGGTGATCGGTCTCAGCGGCGTGGTCAACGCCTGGGTGCGGCTGCCCGCCGCCGACCTGTTCAGCACGACCTACGGCAAGCTGGTGCTGGCCAAGGTGGCGGCGCTGCTCGTCCTCGGCGTGCTCGGCTACCTGCAGCGCCGGGCCGCGCTGCCCGCGCTCGCCGCCGATCCGCGCGACCGCAGGGCGCTCATCCGCTTCGCCGGGGTGGAGATGCTGATCTTCGCGGCCACCATCGGCCTGGCCGTCGGCCTCGGGCGCACCCCGCCCCCGCCGCCCACCTCGATCCCGACGCCGGTGGAAGTGGAACTCGGCTACACCCTGGCCGGGCCGCCGACGGTCGGCCGACTGCTGTTCGACTGGCGCTTCGACCTGATCTTCGGCACCCTCGCGATCGTGCTCGCGGCGCTCTACCTGCTCGGGGTGTACCGCCTGCGAAAGCGCGGCGACGCCTGGCCGATCGGGCGGACCATCGCCTGGTGCAGCGGTTGTCTGGTGCTGCTGTTGGCCACGTCCTCGGGTGTCGGCCGGTACTCGCCCGCCATGTTCAGCGTGCACATGGGCGCGCACATGGCGCTGTCGATGCTGGCGCCGATCCTGCTCGCCCTCGGCGGCGCGGTGACGCTGGCGTTGCGCGCGCTGCCGCCCGCCGGACGCGAGGGTGTGCCCGGTCCGCGCGAGTGGATCCTGGCCGCGGTGCACAACCCGGTCTCCCGGTTCCTGACCCAGCCGGTCGTGGCGTCGATCATCTTCGTGGCCGGGTTCTACGCGCTGTACCTGGGCGGGATCTTCGACACCTACGTCGACTCGCACGCCGCGCACCTGATGATGAACGCGCACTTCCTGATCAGCGGCTACCTGTTCTACTGGGTGGTGATCGGCATCGATCCGAAGCCGCGTGAGGTGGCGCCGCTGACCAAGCTCGCCATGGTGTTCGGCACGTTGCCGTTCCATGCCTTCTTCGGCATCGCGCTGATGAGCATGAACACCGTGCTCGGCGGCTGGTTCTACCGCACCCTCGGCCTCGGCTGGAACATCGATCTGCTCGCCGACCAGCGCAACGGCGGCAGTTTCGCCTGGGCCAGCGGCGAGGTGCCGTTGGTCGTGGTGATGCTGGCCCTGCTGATCCAGTGGTCGCGCAGCGATCAGCGCCTGGCCAAGCGCACCGACCGGGCCGCCGACCGCGACAACGACGCCGAACTCACCGCCTACAACGCGATGTACGCCGAGCTGGCGCGTCGCGACGGCGAGGTGCGTCAGTGAGTGGTTGCGGTGTGCCGGTGAATGCCACACATCGCGCCGAACCGCATCGCGTGCTGCGCACGGATGTGCGGGCGGCGCGGCGCAGGCTGTCGGGCCGGGTGCGCAAGACCCCGGTGTTCCACACGACCGTCGACGGGCCCGACGGCGCCGTCCCGGTCTCGCTGAAGCTGGAGTTCCTGCAGCACGGCGGCACGTTCAAGGTGCGTGGCGCGCTCAACGCGCTGCTGGCCGCGGACAAGGGCGCCGACCACGTCGTCGTCGCGTCCGGCGGCAATGCCGGGATCGCGGTCGCGCTGGCCGCCGCGCAGCTGGGCAAGGCCTGCACGGTGGTGGTGCCGGAGTCGGCCCCGCACACCAAGGTCGCCGCGATGTGGGCGCACGGCGCCGAGGTGCTCTGGCACGGGACGAGCTACGCCGAGGCGCAGCGCAGGGCCGTGACGCTGGCCGCCGAACGCGGCGCCCAGCACCTGCACGCCTACGACATGCCAGCCGTCGTGGCGGGCGCCGGTGTGATCGGCCTCGAACTGGAGGAGCAGGTGCGCGGGCGGCCGCCGGTACTGGCGGCGATCGGTGGCGGCGGGCTGATCGCCGGTCTCGGCGCCGCGCTGGGCAGGCGCAGGCAGATCGTCGGCGTGGAGTCCGAGCACACCCCCGCGCTCTCGGCCGCGCTGGCCGCGGGCAGGCCGGTCGACATCGACGCGAAGGCCAGGGCCACCGAGCTGCTGTGCGCGACCCGGGTCGGCGAGATCGCCTTCGACATCGCGCGCAGGCATCGGATGCCCGCCCTGTCGGTGGCCGACGACGCGATCACCGCGGCCAGGGAGTACCTGTGGCGCGAATTCCGCGTCGTCGTCGAGCTGGAGGGCGCCGCCGCGCTGGCCGCGGTGCAGAGCGGTGTCTACCGCCCGGACCCGGGCGTGCGCCCGATCGTCGTCCTGTGCGGGGCGAACACCGAACTCCCCGTGCTCTGACACAGGAGATCTCCACAACCGTCGAGGTTGTCCCCAGTCGTGTCCGCGCCCGCCCGTTCGGCTGTTCGCGAGTCCATTCTTGGATGGTCAGCGCAACACGGCGACCGAGTGGGGGCGGATTCGATGTACGAGGCACACGCGACGGTGATCGGCACGGTGGTGACCCATCCGGCCCGGCGTGATCTGGCCAACGGTGAGCAGGTGGTGACCTTCCGGATGGCGAGCAATTCGCGCCGGTTCGACGCCGCGGCCGGGGAATGGGTGGACAACGGCACGCTGTATCTCACGGTGAGCTGCTGGCGCAGGCTGGTGGCCGGGGTGGACCGGTCGCTGCATCGGGGCGATCCGGTGATCGCCTACGGTCAGCTGCGCTCGCACGAGTATCGCGGCAAGGACGGCACCGAGCGCCGGGATCTGGAGATGCGCGCGGTCGCCGTCGGCCCTGATCTGGGGCGGTGCAGCGCGTCGGTCGTCCGGCGATCCGACGCGGCGCGCTCCGTTCCGCACGCCGTGCGGAATATTTCGGACCGCCGGGGCGCTGTACCCCCGGTCCCCGCGCAGGACGCGGCCGAGTATGCGCCGACGGTACCCACTGCCGTAGCCTCTACGACCGCGGCGGATTCCCTCCCGGCGCGATCGCCGGTTGCGGTGCCGATCTCCGGTACGCCCGCGCAGGTCGAGGCCTGAGGGTCGCATCCGCGGCACCGGCCCGCTCCGCATCTCATCCCCGTTAACCGCACCGATAGGCTTCCGTATATGGCTGAGTTCATTTATCAGATGATCAAGGTTCGCAAGGCGCACGGCGACAAGGTCATCCTCGACGACGTGACGCTGAACTTCCTGCCCGGCGCCAAGATCGGTGTGGTCGGCCCGAACGGCGCGGGTAAGTCGTCCGTGCTGAAGATCATGGCGGGGCTGGACCGGCCGAACAACGGCGAGGCGTTCCTCGCGCCCGGCGCCACCGTCGGCATCCTCATGCAGGAGCCGCACCTCAACGAGGAGAAGACCGTCCGCGGCAACGTGGAGGAGGGCCTCGGCGAGGTCAAGGTGAAGCTGGATCGCTTCAACGAGATCGCCGAACTGATGGCCACCGACTACTCCGACGAGCTCATGGACGAGATGGGCAAGCTGCAGGAGTTCCTCGACCACGCCGACGCGTGGGATGTCGACTCCCAGCTCGAGCAGGCCATGGACGCGCTGCGCTGCCCGCCGCCGGACGAGCCGGTCACCAACCTCTCCGGTGGTGAGCGCCGCCGCGTCGCGCTGTGCAAGCTGCTGCTGAGCAAGCCCGACCTGCTGCTGCTCGACGAGCCGACCAACCACCTCGACGCCGAGAGCGTGCTGTGGCTCGAGCAGCACCTGGCCGCCTACCCGGGCGCCGTGCTGGCCGTCACCCACGACCGGTACTTCCTCGACAACGTCGCCCAGTGGATCCTCGAACTCGACCGCGGCCGCGCGTACCCGTACGAGGGCAACTACTCCACCTACCTGGAGAAGAAGGCCCAGCGCCTCGAGGTCCAGGGCAAGAAGGACCAGAAGCTGCAGAAGCGCCTCAAGGAGGAGCTGGCCTGGGTGCGCTCCGGCGCCAAGGCCCGGCAGGCCAAGAACAAGGCCCGCCTCGGTCGCTACGAGGAGATGGCCGCGGAGGCCGAGAAGCACCGCAAGTTGGACTTCGAGGAGATCCAGATCCCCGCGGGTCCGCGCCTGGGCGACATCGTGGTCAACGTGTCGAACCTCGACAAGGGCTTCGGCGATCGTCAGCTGATCAAGGATCTGTCCTTCACGCTGCCGCGCAACGGCATCGTCGGCGTGATCGGCCCCAACGGTGTCGGTAAGACCACGCTGTTCAAGACCATCGTCGGGCTGGAGGCGCCGGACAGCGGCGAGGTCAAGGTCGGCGAGACGGTCAAGCTCAGCTACGTCGACCAGAATCGCGCCGGCATCGACCCGAACAAGAACGTCTGGCAGGTCGTCTCCGACGGGCTCGACTTCATCGAGGTCGGCAACCAGGAGATGCCCTCGCGCGCCTACGTCAGCGCGTTCGGCTTCAAGGGCCCGGACCAGCAGAAGCCGGCCGGCGTGCTCTCCGGTGGTGAGCGCAACCGCCTGAACCTGGCGCTGACCCTCAAGCAGGGCGGCAACCTGATCCTGCTCGACGAGCCGACCAACGACCTCGACGTCGAAACCCTCAGCTCGCTGGAGAACGCGCTCGAGCAGTTCCCCGGCTGCGCCGTCGTGATCTCCCACGACCGCTGGTTCCTGGACCGCACCTGCACCCACATCCTGGCGTGGGAGGGCGACAGCGACAACGAAGCCAAGTGGTTCTGGTTCGAGGGCAACTTCGAGGCCTACGAGGCGAACAAGATCGACCGCCTCGGTGCCGAAGCGGCGCGCCCGCACCGCGTGACCCACCGCAAGCTGACCCGCGACTGATCCAGAGTTTGCTGTGGCGGCCCGGCGGAACGATCCTCGATGATCCTTCCGCCGGGCCGTCGGCGTCAGCGCGTGAAAACGACTGGTAGCGACGCCTTCCCCGGCGTTCACCGAACGTTGGCCAAGTTACCGGCGCGGCAAGCTGAAATTCCCTCCGCGTGTCCGTGGAGCCCCGGCTAGTCTCGAATTTGCGTCACCTGAGTTGCGGAATCGAAGCGAACCGAATCCATGGGAGTGGGCGAAACGATGACGGTCTCGTCGGAAATGTCGAGCGCGGCGTGGGCCGCGGGAATCCCGCAGAGTCTGCGCGGTGATCTCGCGACACTCGAGGGGGCGTATTTCCGACACGTCGACGCCGGTGACGCGGACTTCCCGGTCACCGGCATCAACCAGATCTTCCGGCGGCACATGGAACTGGCCGCCGAGCGCCCCGCCGGCACGGCGCTGGTGCGGGTCTACCATCCCGACGACGGGTCGGGCATGGGCGCGGCGGTGCAGCTGGTCACCGACGACATGCCGCTGCTGGTCGAGTCGATCACCGCGGCGCTGGGCCGGATGCAGGTGAGTGTCACCGAGGTCATCCACCCGATCTTCGAGGTCACCCGCGACGAGCACGGCGCGCTGGTCACCGCCGCGCCGCACGAGGTGGACGGCAACGGCGCGACCGGCAAGCCGGAGTCGTGGATGCACCTGCAGCTGCACCCGTCGACCAGCCGGGCCCAGCTCGACCACATCGAACGCACGCTGCCCGAAGTGGTCGCCGACGTCCGTCAGGTCATCGACGACACCGAGGCGATGACCAGGGTGCAGAGCTCGCTGGCCGACCAGCTCGACCGCACCGCTGGCTCGGGTTCGGCCCCGTTCCCCGCCACCGATCTGGCCGAATGCGCGGAGCTGCTGCGCTGGCTGTCCCGCGGCAATTTCACCCTGCTCGGCTACGCGCGCTATCGGCGCGACACCGAGCACGGCCACACCGTGTCCACGCAGGTGGCCGGCGCGAGCCTCGGTGTGCTGCGCGCCGACATCGGCACCGACTTCCAGGTCCCGATCAACGGCGGCGACCGTCCGCTGCTGATGCTCACCCAGGGTCTGGTCCGCGCGACCGTGCACCGCTCGGTGTACCCCTACTTCGTCGGTGTCGCCGATGTCGACGACGCGGGTGCCGTGGTCGGCGTGCACCTGTTCATCGGCGTGTTCACCGTCAGCGCGGTGCACGAGAACGTGCTCGACATCCCGGTCATCAACACCAGGGTGCGGACCGCGATCGAGGCCGCCGGGTTCGACAAGGACTCGTTCTCCGGGCAGGCGATGCTCGAGGTGATCGAGTCCTTCCCGCGGACCGAACTCTTCTCCGCCGACACCGAGGCGATGCGCCGCACCGCGGTGGCCGTGCTCGGCGTCGCGCTGCGCAGGCAGGTGCGGCTGTTCCTGCGCAGTGACAGCTACGGCCGTTTCGTGGCCTGCATGGTGTACCTGCCGCGTGATCGTTACACCACGGCCGTGCGGCTGCAGATGCAGGAGATCCTGGTCCGCGAGCTCGGCGGCGCCGACATCGACTACTCGGCGCGGGTGAGCGAAAGCGAGCTCGCCAGTGTGTATTTCACGGTGACGCTGCCCGCCGACGCCACCGCGGCGCCCGACACCTCCGAGGACAACCGGCTGCGCCTGCAGGCCCTGCTGAACGCCGCCAGCCACACCTGGGACGACCGGATCGACGACGCGGTCTCCACCTCCACGGTGCTGGATCCCGCTGTCGTGAAGCGGTATTCGGAGGCGTTCCCGGAAAGCTACAAGGAGGACTTCGGTCCGGCCAGGGCGCTGGGCGATGTCGGCAGGCTGGAGCGGCTCACCGAGGGCGGCATCGGTCAGCACCTGTACCGCAAGCCGGAGGCCGCGCCGGGGTCGTGGCGCTTCAGCCTCTACATCGCCGGATCGGGTGTCTCGCTGAGCCAGGTGCTGCCGGTGCTGCAGAGTCTCGGCGTCGAGGTGGTCGACGAGCGGCCCTACCAGCTGGAACTGGAGAGCGGCGCCGAGCGCTGGATCTACGACTTCGGCCTGCAAGCCCGCCCCGAACTGCTGCGCAACGCGCTCGGTGGCGATCTCGACGCCGAACTGCTCGAGCAGGCCACCCACGAGGACGAGCTGCACTCCCGGTTCACCGATGCCTTCGAGGCGGTCTGGTACGGCCGGGCCGAGGCCGACGGCCTCAACGAGCTGGTGCTGCGGGCCGGACTCCCGTGGCGGTCGGTGGCGATCCTGCGCGCGTACGCGAAGTACCTGCAGCAGGCCGGTTTCCCGTACAGCCAGGTGAACATCGCCCGGGTGCTGCTGACGCATCCGGAGGTCGCGCGCGCGTTCGTCGACCTGTTCGCCGCGCGGTTCGATCCGGACACTGTCTCGGCCGAGGTCGCGGTGGAGCTCGAGACGAAGGTCCGCGCCGGTATCGACCAGGTGGTCAGCATGGATGCCGACCGCATCCTGCGCGCCATCCTCGGCCTGATCAAGGCGACGCTGCGCACCAACTACTACGTCGTCGACGCCGAGGACCGTCCGCGCGAGTACCTGTCGTTCAAGGTGGAGCCGCGCGAGATCGCCGAATTGCCCAAGCCGCGACCGCAATTCGAGATCTTCGTCTACTCGCCGCGGGTCGAGGGCGTGCACCTGCGGTTCGGGTCGGTGGCGCGTGGTGGGCTGCGCTGGTCGGACCGGCTCGAGGACTTCCGCACCGAGATCCTGGGTCTGGTGAAGGCGCAGGCGGTGAAGAACGCGGTGATCGTGCCGGTCGGCGCGAAGGGCGGTTTCGTGGTGAAGAACCCGCCCGCCGCCACCGGTGATCCCGCCGTCGACCGGCAGGCGAGCATCGCCGAGGGCGTCGCCTGCTACCGCACCTTCATCTCCGGCCTGCTCGACGTGACCGACAATGTCGACCTGGCCACCGGCGCCGTGCTGCCACCCGCCCGGGTGGTCCGCCGCGACGGCGACGACACATACCTGGTCGTCGCCGCCGACAAGGGCACCGCCAGCTTCTCCGACATCGCCAACGACGTGGCCACCCGCTACGGCTTCTGGCTCGGTGACGCGTTCGCCTCCGGCGGCTCGGCCGGCTACGACCACAAGGCCATGGGCATCACCGCCAGGGGCGCGTGGGAAGCGGTCAAGCGGCACTTCCGCGAGATGGGCATCGACACCCAGAGCCAGGACTTCACCGTCGTCGGCGTCGGCGACATGAGCGGTGACGTGTTCGGCAACGGCATGCTGCTCTCGCGCCACATCCGCCTTGTCGCCGCGTTCGACCACCGGCACATCTTCCTCGACCCGAACCCCGACGCCGCCACCTCCTACGCCGAACGCGAGCGGCTGTTCGCGCTGCCGCGGTCCTCCTGGGCCGACTACGATCGATCGCTGATCAGCGCGGGCGGCGGTGTGTTCGAGCGGACCGTGAAGTCGGTGCCGATCTCGCCGCAGGCCCGGCTCGCCCTGGGGCTGCCCGACTCGGTGCAGGCGCTCACGCCGCCGGAACTGGTGCGGGCCATCCTGCTCGCTCCCGTCCAGCTGCTGTGGAACGGTGGCATCGGCACCTACGTCAAGGCCGCGAGCGAATCCAATGCCGAGGTGGGCGACAAGTCCAACGACGCGGTCCGGGTCGACGGTAATCAGTTGCGGGTCAAGGTGATCGGCGAGGGCGGCAACCTGGGTGCCACCGCGCTGGGCCGGATCGAGTTCTGCCGGGGCGGCGGCAAGATGAACACCGACGCGCTGGACAACTCCGCGGGCGTGGACTGCTCCGACCACGAGGTCAACATCAAGGTGCTGCTCGACGGCGTGGTGAGCGCGGGCGCGCTGGCGCCCGCCGACCGCAATCCGCTGCTGGCCTCGATGACCGACGAGGTCGCGCGGATGGTGTTGCAGGACAACGTCGATCAGAACGTGCTGATCGGCATCGCGCGCACCGACGCGCCGCAGATGGTCAGCGTGCACGCCCGCGTCATCGACGATCTCGAGCAGCGGCGCGGCCTTGACCGTGAGCTGGAGGCGCTGCCGACCGACGTCGAGCTGAAACGGCGCGACGAGGAGGGCCGCGGGCTCACCTCGCCGGAGCTGGCCAACCTGCTCGCGCACGTCAAGCTGGGGCTCAAGGCCGATCTGCTCGACACCGATCTGCCCGACAGCGTCTACTTCGCGCGCAGGCTGCCGCTGTACTTCCCGACGCCGCTGCGCGAGCGGTTCGGCGCCGCGATCAAGAAGCACCGGCTGCGTCGCGAGATCGTCACCACGATGATCGTCAACGAGGTCGTCGACTACGCCGGCATCACCTACGCGCACCGGCTCAACGAGGAGGTCGGCGCCAGCACCTCCGACACCGTGCGCGCGTTCGCCGCGGCCGCCGAGATCTTCGAGCTGCACGACGTGTGGGCGCGCATCCGCAGCGCCGACGCGCCCGCCGGGGTGTGCGATCTGTTGGAGCTGGAGTCCAAGCGGACCCTGGACCGGGCCTCGCGCTGGCTGCTCAGCAACCGGCCGCAGCCGATCGCGGTCGGCGCGGAGATCAACCGCTACCACCGCCGGGTGCAGGAGCTGGCGCCGCAGGTGCCGGGCTGGCTGCGCGGGCACCACGTCACCTCGCTCACCCAGGGCGCGGCCGAGCTGATCGCCCGTGGCGCGCCTACCGAGCTGGCGACCGAGGTGTTCGGGCTGCTGAGCCTGTACCCGCTGCTCGACATCGTCGACATCGCCGATATCGCCGACCGGGACGGCACCGAGGTGGGCGCGCTGTACTACGCGCTCAACGAGCACCTCAAGATCGACTGGCTGCTCGAGGCGGTCAGCCACCTCGAACGCGGCGACCGCTGGCACGCGCTGGCCCGGCTCGCGCTGCGCGACGACATGTACGGTTCGCTGCGCTCGCTCACCCTCGATGTGCTGTCCGCGGGTGACCCGGAGGAGACGGCCGACGAGAAAATTGCATACTGGGAGTCGAAGAACCAGTCCCGGCTGGGTCGTGCGCGCGCGGCACTGTCGGAATTGTTCGAGTCCGGGACCCACGACCTCGCCACACTGTCGGTCGCCGCGCGACAGGTGCGGAGCATGGTGAGCGGGGTGGGCGCCCAATCGGAGGTACCACGGTGACGAGCTCGCCGAACACAGCCACGGCCGCGCCGGGGGCGAACCTGGTGTTGCCCCAGCGCTTTCACGCCAAGGTCGAGATCCGCTGGTCGGACATGGACGTGTTCCAGCACGTCAACCACGCGCGGATGGTGACCCTGCTGGAAGAGGCCAGGATTCCGTGGCTGTTCGACGAGGACAAGCCGACGGCGTCGATGGGGCGGCAGGGCTGTGTGCTGGTCGACCTGCATGTGAAGTACCGGGGCCAGTTGCGGCACGAGGACACCCCGCTCGACATCGCCATGTGGGTCAAGCAGTTGCGGGCGGTCGACTTCACGATCGGCTACGAGGTGCGCGCCAGCGGCGCCGCCCCGGATTCGACGCCCGCGGTCACCGCCACCACCCAGCTCGCCGCGTTCGACATCGAGACCCAGCGGTTGCGCAGGCTCAGCGACACCGAACGCGACTACCTGGCCCTGTGGCGGGCCTGACGTCCGTGAGCTCCGAACAGCGGGTGCTGCACGCGCCCGATCCGGCCGAACGCGAGAACCTGGCCACCTTCCTCACCCGGGCGACCCGGCTCGACGCGGCCGCCGTGGTCCGGCTGCGGCGGCGTGGTTCCAGCCTCGTCTCCGCGTGGGTCGCAACGGGTTTCGAGACGCTCGCGGTGCGCACCGTGACCGCCGAGCTCGGCGTCGACGATGTCACCGTCGGCGCCGACACGGTGCTGGCGGGGCTGCGCACCGGTCATCCGATCGACCTCGGCTACTCGATGGATTCGGCCTGGCGGGGCGCGCTGCCACCCGCCGAAGGCTTCACCCACGTCGACGACGTCCCGGCCCGGGCCCTCGTCGAGCTGGCCGAGCGCGGTGCCGACCTGGCCCGCGAGCACGGCGGTGCCCACGGCCCGCCCGCCTCGCTGCTCGACCAGTCGGTGCTCACCGTCACCGGCGCGGACGATCTCGCGGTCGAGGTCCCGATGCGCGTGGTCTTCGCCCTCACCGCCATGGATTTCATCCCGCACGCGGGGGAGAAGGCCGAATCGCGCCGCATCCAGCCCACGGAACTGGTCCGGGTCCGCGCCACCCGCACCTGGCTGCGCCTCGACGCCCGCTACGGTTCGGTCGCGCGGCGCCTCGGCGGCGGAATCCCGTTGTCGCCCAGCTGACATCCGCGCTGTCCGGCGCGGTCGGGGGAATTGCGGGCCCGCGACGGATCAGACGCCGGTGGTGCCGTCGATGCGTTCGCGGAGGAGATCCGCGTGGCCGCAGTGGCGCGCGTACTCGGCGATCATGTGCGTGTAGATCCAGCGCAGACTGACCCGGCCGTCCAGGAACGGACTGGTGTCGTCCAGCTCGCGTGCGGCGCAGTTGCGGCGGGCCTGGGCGATCTCGTCGTGCCAGATCGCGACAGCCTTGTCGTAGGACGAGTCGTCGGTGAGATCGAACCCGCCGTCGTGCCCCGCGGTGTCGGCGGTCGGGTCGTAGATCGGCGGCGCCTGCTCCCCGGCGAGGACCCGGCGGAACCAGTTCCGTTCCACCTCGGCCATGTGCTGGAGCAGACCGAGCAGCGTCAGCGCCGACGGTCCGGCGGCGATCCGCAACTGGTCATCGTCGAGTCCCTGACATTTGAGCGCCAGCGTCGCGCGATAGAAGTCGAGCCACGCCTCCGCGGTCGCGCGTTCATCGGCATCCAGGGGCGGCATCGGCCGTTCGATGGTGGTCACGGCCGACATGGTGCCAGTCCGGTCGGACATCGTTTCCGTGTCGACGCGTGCTACCGAGTGAAGCGGCGGTCGCGAGCGGTGGCACCGGGTGGTGAGTCGGGTCAGTGCACGCCGGCCAGGCGCAGGAGTGCCGTGGTCGCCGCGGCGGCGATCACGGTGACCAGCAGAGGAGCGCGACGCCAAGCGAGGATGCCGCCGACGCCGACTCCGGCGGGCAATGCGATGCCCAGCTCACCGGAGCCGGTCGGGAGGGTGGCTGTCGCGACCAGCGCCGCGAGCAGGATCAGGGCGCCGGTGTCGAGCAGGTGGATCATTCTGGGCGACAAGCGGAGTCGATGCCGCAGGGCGGGGCCGGTCCAGCGCAGCGCGTAGGTGCCGACGGCGAGGGCGAGCATCGCGGGGAGCAGGTACGGGGTGTTCACGCGGCACACCGTCGCGGGGAGGTGGCCATCGCTGAGGCCAGGGTTGTCGGTGGGCCCGGTGGAGTGGTCGAGGTCAGCATGGTTGCGCCGTCGGGGTGATGGTCTTCTCCGGCGGACGCAGCGCGAACACCAGGCCGAGCAGGGCGATCAGCACCGGCAGCCCGGCGGGGACGAACGGGGCGGCGACCACGGCGAGAGCCGCGCCGACCAGGACCGGGCGCAGGGTGGCGCGGTCGCGCAGGGCGGGCAGGATGAGCGCGAGCAGGATGACCGGGAAGACCGCGTCCAGGCCGAGGGCCGAGGTGTCGGGGACGAGCGAACCGAGGGCGGCGCCGATGCTCGCACCGAGCGGCCAGCTCAGGGCGACGCCGATGCCGCAGGCCCAGTAGGCGGCGCGCTTGCGTTCCTGGTCACCGGGCGCGGTCGCGAACGCGACCGACTCGTCGTTGAGCACGTGGATGCCGAGCACCCGCTGCCAGCCCCGGCCGAACACCTCCGGCGCGGACAGGCCGTACGGCAGGTGCCTGGCGTTGAGCAGCAGTCCGGCGACCACGGCGGCGAGTGGGCTGCCACCGGCCGCGACGATGCCGAAGAACAGCAGCTCGGACCCGCCGGCCAGCACGGTCACCGCCATCACGATCGGCATCCAGACCGGGAATCCGGCCGCGATCGTCGACGCGCCGTAGGACACGCCGAAGAGGCCGACGGCCAGGCAGGCCGCGGCCACGGCGGTGAGGGTTCGCCGATCGAGTGTTCGCCATATCGAACGCATGTTTCTCATAATGAACGGGCCGGGTGGGTAAAGTCAACGCGACATCGCCAGCTCCCAGGAGGCGTAGATGGACCGGCAGGACCCGGTGACCGGACCACCCCAAGCGGTGATCGCGGCGTCGCTGCGCCGCGAACGCGCACGCGCGGGTTTGTCGCTGACCGAGGTCGCGAGCCGGGCGGGCGTCGCGAAATCGACACTGTCCCAACTGGAATCGGGCACCGGCAATCCCAGCCTGGAAACCCTGTGGGCACTGTGCGTCGCGCTGGAAATGCCGTTCTCGCGGCTGCTGGACCCGCCCCGGCCCAACGTCCAGGTGATCCGTGCCGACGAGGGCGCGCCGGTGCCGTCGGCCGACGCGGACTATCGAGTGACGTTGCTCGCAGCCGGTCAGTCACACACCCGCTGCGACGTCTACCGGGTCGCAGCCGAGCCCGGCCACACTCGCCGCTCCGACCCGCACAACCCGGGCGTGGTCGAGCACGTGGTGCTGGCCGCCGGGCGCGCGCTGGTCGGCCCGGCGGACGAGCCCATCGAGATCGGCCCCGGCGACTACGTCCGCTACCTGGGCGATCTTCCGCACATCTTCGAGGCGCTCGAGCCGGGGACCTGGGCCTCGATGGTCATCGAGAGCCCCTGAGTCAGGCGGCTCCTTCGCCGAGGTACTGCAACCAGATCGGATCCAGGTCGGCGGTGGTGGACAGCAGCCGCCAGTGCGGGCCCTTGGGGGAGACCAGGGGGTGGCGCAGCGTCCAGCCGAGCTCGGTGAGCATCTTGTCGGCCTTGCGGTGGTTACAGGGGGCGCAGCTGGCGACGCAGTTCTCCCACGAGTGCTCGCCGCCGCGGCTGCGCGGGATCACGTGGTCGATGGTCTCGGCCTTGCCGCCGCAGTATCCGCAGCGATAGCGGTCGCGGTGCATGAGCGCGGCACGGGTCATCGGCACCCGGGCGCGATAGGGCACGCGCACGTAGGTGCGCAACCGGATGACGGAGGGAATCGCCACTTCGGCACCCGCCGAATGCAGGACCGGGGCTTCGGGGTTGTCGTGAACGGCGTCGGCTTTGGCGCAGATCAGCAGGACAACAGCACGGCGCGCGGACAGCGCGGTGAGCGGCTCGTAGGTGGCGTTGAGGAGGAGGACCCGGCGTTTGCGCCATGCGGCGGCGTCGTGGTCTCCGGCAAGGTGCAATGGCGCGGGGTGATGCGGCAGGTCGTGATGACCGTGTGCGCCCGGATGGTGATCGGACAAGATGTGCAGCGGAATGGCCCCCGAGCCACGATTGTGGACGTCGGCGGGCTGGAGTTGTCGGTGCGCGCGCGCCTCGTGTGACCGGGCGCCTGGTCGCTGCTTCATCTTGACCTCAATTTCATGATTGGCAGGATCATGTGGTATCTGGGGCCGATACTGCCCCCCAGTTGACCATGGTTCCGCCGGTATTGCACGGCTATTTTTCAAACTTCCGGGTGAACTGTGGTTGAAGGGCCGCGCGTTCGTGACCGCGGCTGCCGCCCGGCCGCCCGCCGGGCCATCGGGGCACAATGGAGGCCGTGACTTCAGGTGAGCAGACAACGACCTCGTTCTACGAAGCGGTGGGTGGCGCCGAGACGTTCCGCCGCATCGTGTCCGTGTTCTATCGCGAGGTCGCTGCCGACGAGATCCTGCGCCCGCTGTACCCGGAGGAGGACCTCGGCCCGGCCGAGCGCCGACTGCGGATGTTCCTCGAACAGTACTGGGGCGGTCCGCGCACCTACTCCGACGAGCGCGGGCACCCGCGGCTGCGGATGCGGCACCACCCGTTCGTCGTCGGCCCGCTCGAGCGCGACGCCTGGATGCGGTGCATGACCATCGCGGTCGGCGAGATCGAGCCGTCGATCCTGGACGACGCGCACCGCAAGCAGCTGATGGACTACTTCCAGATGGCGGCCGCCTCACTGCAGAACGCGCCCGGCTGAGGGTGAGGGTGCCCCGCGTTCGCTGATGACCGGCAGGTGGCGCCGCGGTTTCGGCTCGATGCCGAGGTTTACCCCGGTGTTTCGCCCCGGCGTGGCGAACGCTGGCGATTTGCCAGATTCGCAGAAAGTCTCGCGCCGTAGGAATATCCCGGGCAATCTTTGGCAATATTGCGGTTGTGACACAGACACCTGCCTCGCCGGTGCCGGGGGAAAACAGCACCGCTCCGTGGTGGACAACCGCCGTGTTCTATCAGGTCTACCCACGCTCGTTCGCGGACTCCGACGGTGACGGTGTCGGCGATCTGGGCGGCGTTCGCGAAAAGATGGGCTACCTGGAGTTACTGGGCGTCGACGCGCTGTGGATCTGTCCGGTGATGCGCTCGCCGCAGGCCGACGGGGGCTACGACGTGGCCGACCCGCGCGACATCGACCCGCTCTTCGGCGGGCTGGCCGCCTTCGACGAGCTGATCGCCGAGGCGCACGACCGCGAGATCAAGGTGACGATGGACCTGGTGCCCAACCACACCAGCGTCGAGCACCCGTGGTTCGCCGCGGCGCTGGAGGCGGCGCCGGGCAGCCCCGAGCGAGCCCGCTACCTGTTCCGGGACGGCCGCGGTCCCGACGGCGCCGAGCCGCCCAACAACTGGCCGAGCATCTTCGGCGGCCCGGCCTGGACCAGGATCACCGAGCCGGACGGCACGCCGGGCCAGTGGTACCTGCACATCTTCGCGCCCGAACAGCCGGACCTGAACTGGGAGAATCCCGAGGTCGCCGCCGATTTCGAGAAGACGCTGCGGTTCTGGCTCGACCGCGGGGTCGACGGCTTCCGCATCGATGTCGCGCACGGGATGGCCAAGCCCGACGGCCTGCCCGACATGGCGAAGGTCGAGACCAAGATGCTGGTTCACGACGACGACGATCCCCGCTTCAACAATCCCGGCGTGCACGCTATCCACCGCCGCATCCGCACGGTGCTCGACGACTACCCGCACGCGGTATCGATCGGCGAGGTGTGGGTCGACGACAACACCCGCTTCGGCGAGTATGTCCGCCCGGACGAACTGCACCTGGCGTTCAACTTCCGGCTGGCCGAGACCCCCTTCACCGCCGAGGGCGTGCGCGCGGCCATCACGCACTCGCTCGACGCGGTGAGCGGTGTCGGTGCCCCGCCGACCTGGACGCTGTCGAACCACGACATCGAACGCGAGGTCACCCGCTACGGCGACGGCCGCACCGGGGTGGCGCGGGCGCGGGCGATGATGATGGTCGAGCTGGCCCTGCCCGGCGCGGTCTTCGTCTACAACGGCGCCGAACTCGGCCTGCCCAATGTCGACGATCTGCCCGAGGACGCGCTGCGGGACCCGGTGTGGGAGCGCTCCGGTCACACCGAACGCGGGCGCGACGGCTGCCGGGTACCGATCCCGTGGGAGGGCGCGGCCACCCCGTTCGGCTTCACCACGGGCACCCCGTGGCTGCCGATCCCCGCCGACTGGGCCGACCGCACGGTGGAAGCCCAGCTGGAGACCCTGCATTCGACCCTGTCGCTGTACCGGCTGGCGATCGACCTGCGTGGCACGCGACCGGAATTCGCGGGCGACCGGATCGAGTGGTACGGCAGCCCGGACGGGTGCCTGGCCTTCCGCAGGCCCGGGGGACTGATCTGCGTCCTCAATGCCTCCGACGGGCCGATCCAGCTGCCGCCGGGGGAGGTGCTGCTGGCCAGCGCCCCGGTCGCCGACGACCGGCTGCCCGCGAACGCGGCGGCCTGGCTGGTCTGAGGAGGGCGGACACGCGGTTTCGGGAGTGCCGGAGGATGAACTACTACACAGCATCGTCTACCGTTGGTCCGTGAGCATTCTCGAGACAGTGCTGATCTTCGTCGGCATCCCGGCCGCGATCTACTTCGCGATCGCGGGTTTGTCCTATCTCGGTAAGCCATTCCCCGGCGAGAAGCCGGCCCACTTCGCGCTCGGGCAGAAGTGGACCCACCAGCCGGTGCTGTGGAGTGCTACCGATGAGGTGACCGCCGCGGCGGGTCACCACACCGCCGAGTCGCATGGCAGCCATGCGGCTCTCGACGCCGCGAACGCGGAGCTGATCGGAGGCCGGGCAAGTGGCAAGTTCTAATTGGCCTGCGGTGGTCGAAGCCGACCTGCCGCACGGATTCGCGCTGACCAGCAGCGGCCGCGTCTCGGGCGTGCACGAGCCGGGCACCGTCTTCGACGAGGTGCCGTTCACCGACCGTGAGCGCATCATGCTCGACAACGCGCTCACCGAAGCGACCCGCGCGACCAAGGTCCGCTTCAACATCTACCTCGGCGATCTCGGCAACGACCCGGCGGCCGGCGCCGACGCGGTCCTGCCGAACACCCCCGAGGCGGCCGACTCGGTGCTCATCGCGGTCTCGCCGAACCAGCACGCCATCGAGGTGCGCTCCGGCGCCAACGTCGCCGAGCGTGCCAACGATCGCATCTGCCAGCTGGGCGTCACCGCCGCGCTGGCGTCGTTCCGTCAGGGCAACCTGATCGACGGCCTGATCTCCGCCGTCCGCGTGATGGCCGCGGCCATCGGCCGCTAGTTCGTTTCCGCCGAACGGCGCGTTCACCTTCGGGTGAACGCGCCGTTCGTGTTTCCCGGCCCGGCGGCCCGCCGGAAGGTGTCCGGGCTCTGGCCGGTCCAGCGCCGGAAGGAGCGGCGCAGGGTCCGCGCGTCGCTGTAGCCGAGGCGGGCGGCGATGGACTGGACGGGGAGGTCGGACTCGCGCAGGAGCGCTTCGGCGCGCTCGCGGCGGGCGGCGTCGACTTCGTCGCGCCAGGTGGTGCCCGCCTCGGCGAGCCTGCGCTGGAAGGTGCGGGGGCTGGCGGCGAAGCGGGCCGCGACGGCGGGGAGTTCGAGGTCGCCCGCGGCGAGTTCGTCGAGGATCGCGGCGCGCAGTGCTTCCCGGTAGGTGGGGACGGGGCCGGAGGTGGCGAGGGCGAGCTCGGCGTGCTGCCGCACCAGGGCGCCCAGTTGCGGGTCGGTGCCGGTGGGCAGCGCGCCGACGTCGAGGAAGGTCAGCTGGGCGCGGGGGGCGCCGAAGTCGATCCGCCGGGTGCCGAAGACGTCGACGAGGTGCTGCCGGGTGGCGGGCGCGCGCCGGCTGAGCGCGACGTGCACGGGCGTGATCGCCGTGCGCGTGGCCTCGCGCATCCGCCGCAGCACCGTCGTCAGGACGAAGTCCTCGACCGGAGCCAGCAGCGGATCCGGCTCGATCGCGTCGAACCGCAGGACCAGCAGTCCGCCGTCCTCGCGCACGGTCCAGCCGACGCCCGGATCGGTGACCAGTGCCCGCAGATCGAACGCGGCGCGGACGCCCTCGGCCAGGGTGGGCGCGCTGGTGAACAGGTAGTCCCATTCGAGCAGCTGCCCGCGCTCGGCGGCCGCGCCCGCGCGCAGCCCGGCGCCGGGACCGCCGACCGCGTGGACGAGTTCCCAGATGCGCCAAGTCGATTCGGTGGGGATGCGGGACAGTCCGTCGGCGATGCCCGCGGGATCGGGGCCGGGCAGATGCCGCAGCTCGGCCTCGGTGACCCCGACATCCCGCGCGGTCGCCCGGATCAGCCGGGCGGTGCGTACCGGGATGGTGCTGTCGATCACCAGCGGATGCTAGTCCACGGCGGTCGTGGCGCCCCAACCGAATTTCCGGCCGGTCGGGCTGGCGCGGAAAGTCCGCTGCGCGGCGTCGGCGGTCCGCCGTCGGGGCCCCGCCCGCGCCGTAGGTTCTGAGTACGCCGCGAAGGCGTTCCGTCGCCCATCCGAAAGTTTTTCCCCGAACCGGGAATCAAACACCTCCGCTCTAACCTTCTATCTGTTGTTAGATGGTTAGAGCGATGGCAGCCATCCTCACGAACCGAAAGGGCGAGCCCATGACCTTCCACACCGTCCCGCCGTCCGGCCGCGCCGCGCACGCCCGATTCGGTTCGATCCGAGCGCGACTGGCGCCGCGGCGGGTCCGCGTCGTCACCGGGAGCGATGCCGAACGGGCGAAGGGGTAGTCGTGACCGGGCGCTACGCGCAAGTCGCGTTCACTCCGCTGGTGCGTGCGCATCAGCGCGCGCACGGCAGCCTGCGCAGCTACGAGTGGATGGCGCAGGTGCCCGAGGTCGCCGACCGGATCGGGCCCGACGAGGCCTGGTTCATCGGCGAGCGGGACAGCTTCTACCTGGCGACGGTCGGTGAGACCGGCTGGCCCTACATCCAGCACCGCGGTGGCGCACCGGGATTCCTGAAGGTCCTCGGTGAGCGCACGCTGGGCTTCGCCGACTTCCGGGGCAACAAGCAGTACATCAGCCGCGGCAATCTCGACCACGACGACCGGGTCTCGCTGTTCCTGATGGACTACGCCACGCAGACGCGGATGAAGATCTTCGGCCGGGCGCGGGTGGTCGAGGCCGCCGACGATCCGGACCTGATCGCCGCGCTCACGATCGAGGGCTACCCGGCGCGGGTCGAGCGCGCGGTGCTGATCGAGGTAGAGGCGTTCGACTGGAACTGCCGCCAGCACATTCCGCCGCTGTTCCCGCGCGCGGCGGTCGCCGAGGCGATGCAGGTCCTGCGGGATCGGATCGGCGAACTGGAAGCCGAGATCGCCCGCCTACGAAGCGATTCCGCGCGCGATTGATGTCCGGCGACGGGAATGCCGCCGACCGCGGCCCAGTTATAACCATTCAAATCACATTAGATAGTTAGGAGGTGACGGCATGCGACGTGAACATCTCGCCTGGGCCGGACTCGCCGCGATGACCGTGTCGTTCGGCCTGAACTTCACGATGGGCGTGTTCTTCGCGCCGACCGCCGCCGCGTACGGCGTCTCGGCGACAGCGCTGGCCGTCGCCGCCGCGCTGGGCACCGCGGTCACCGGGCTGGCGCAGCAGGGCATCGGCAGGCTGCTCGACCTGTTCGGGCCCAAGCTCGTGCTGATCGGCGGGCTCACCCTGATCTCGAGCAGCTACCTGGTGCTGGCCACGGTCACCGAGACCTGGCAGTTCGTCGCGGCCTACATGGTGCTCGGCGGCCTCGGCTTCGCGTCCTCCTCGACGCTGACCGTGACCACCCTGCTCGGCCGGGCGCACGGCGCGCAGGCCGGACCCGCCATGGCGCGCGCGGCGATCGGCATCAACCTGGGTCAGCTGATCACGCCGTGGGCGGCCACGGCGCTGTTCGAGCCGATCGGCGTGCGCGGCACCTTCGCGCTGCTCGGCGCGATCGGCCTGGCCGCCACCGCCGTGCTGTGGCGGTTGCTGCCGACGGATCAGCGGGCGGCGACGGTCGCCGGCGCCGGGGAGTCGCTGGCCGACCGATGGACAGTGCTGGTGTCCTTCGGGTTACACGCGGCGACCCTGTACGTGGTCGTGCTGATGCTGCCCAAGCACGCGGTGGAGCAGGGCTGGTCGGTGGCGGGCGCGGGCAGGCTCGTTGCCCTGGCTGCCCTCGCGGCCGGACTCACCTCGGCCGCGATGGTGCGCCTGCTGCGGTGCTATCCACCGGAACCCCTGCTGCGGGTGCTGTATTCGGTGCGCCTGGCCGCCCTGCTGCCCGCCGTGTTCGTCCCCGGCCCGCAGGTGCTGGTCGTGGTGGCCGTGCTGTTCGGCGTCGCCTCGTTCCCGGTCATCCCGCTGACCATGGCGATCCTCTCGCGCGGCCTCGACCCGGCCCGGATGGGCCGCACGCTCGCCCCGGCCTGGGTGATCCACCAGCTGTCCGCTGCCACCGGCCTCGCCGTGGCGACCGTCGTACACGCCCTGACCGACAGCTACCGCGGCTATTTCGCGCTGGGTCTGGTGTTCACCGCCGCCGCCGCGGCCCTGATCACTCCGGTTCGCCACCGCGAACCGGTCACCGCCTGAAAGGAAAACCCCGATGACCGAGCTTCCGGCGATTCCGGATTCCGCGCTGGTGGCCGAGGCCACCGAGCTGGTCCGCACCGCGGCGAGCCCGCTGATCTACCACCACTCCCGCCGCGTCTACTACTTCGGCGCCCTGCGCGGGGCGGCGTCGGGCCTGAGCTACGACCCCGAGATCCTCTACGTCGCCGCCATGTTCCACGACCTGGGCCTGACCCGGCGCTACCGCTCCGGCAACCAGCGCTTCGAGATCGACGGCGCCGACGAGGCCCGACGCTTCCTGCGCGCACACGGCATCGCCGACTGCCTGGCCGACCTCGCCTGGACCGGCATCGCCCTGCACACCACCCCGGAGATCCCCCTGCACATGGCGCCCGAGATCGCGCTGGTCACGCGTGGCGTCGAGCTGGACGTGCTGGGAATCGGCTACGACGCGATCTCCGACCGACAGCGCGACGCCGTGGTCGCCGAGCATCCCCGCCCCGACTTCAAACGCCAGATCCTCGCCGCCTTCACCGACGGCATCCGCGACCGCCCCGACACCACCTTCGGCACCGTGAAAGCCGATGTGCTGGCCCATTTCGTCCCCGGCTTCCGGCGCGGCGACTTCGTCGAGGTCATCCAGAACTCCGCCTGGTCCGAGTAATCACCCACCGAGAAAGAGAGATCCATCATGAGCCAGATCCGCCACAACACCGTCCAGATCCAGGGCCACACCGTCTTCTACCGCGAAGCGGGCGACCCGGACCGTCCCACTGTGCTTCTGCTGCACGGCTTCCCGACGAGCTCGGCCATGTTCCGCAACCTGATCCCGGCCCTCGCCGAGGACTACCACGTCATCGCGCCCGACCACCTGGGCTTCGGCCAGTCGGCCGCGCCGGGTGTCGACGAGTTCGACTACACCTTCGACGCGCTCACCGACATCACCCTCGACCTGCTCGACACCCTCGGCATCGATCGCTTCGCGATCTACATCCAGGACTACGGCGCCCCCATCGGCCTGCGCATCGCCTCGCGCAACCCGGAGCGGGTCACCGCGATCATCACCCAGAGCGGCAACGCCTACCTGGAGGGCTTCACGCCGTTCTGGGAGGTACTGTTCGCGCACGCGACCGACCGCGTCACCCATGAACCCGAGGTGCGCAAGCTGCTCGAGCTCGACGCCACGAAATGGCAGTACACACACGGTGTTCCGGCCGACCGGCTGTCGCTGGTGAGCCCGGACACGTGGACTCTCGACCAGGCCTACCTGGATCGCCCTGGCAACAAGGAGATCCAGCTCCAGTTGTTCTTCGACTACAAGAACAACCTCGACGGTTATCCCGCGTTCCAGAAGTACTTCGCCGAGCATCGCCCGCCGACCCTGATCGCCTGGGGTGAGCACGACGAGATCTTCGGGGCCGACGGTGCCCGCGCCTACCTCAACGACCTGCCCGACGCGGAACTGCACCTGCTCGACGCGGGCCATTTCGCCCTGGAGACGCACGGACCGGAGATCGCCGCGCTGATCCGCGACTTCCTCGGCCGGACCCTGCGCTGAGCCCGACGGACGGCCGGGCGACGTGCGGCGCCCGGCCGTCCGCGCGGCATCGAGTAACCTGATCGGCGGTTTACCGGTCGCGCGGGGCGGCCGTTCGGTGGCAGTGGGGGGAACATGCAGACGGGAATCGCCCGGGTGATCACGGCCGCCGCGGTGGCCTGTCTGGCCTGGCCCGCCACGGCCTGCGCGCCGGACACGGCGAGCGCGGCCGAGGTCGTGGGAGCGCCACGGTCGGACTTCTATTCGCCACCCGCGGAATCGATTCCGGGCCCGCACGGGTCGGTGATCCGGACGCAACCGGTCACCGGGTCGCAGGCGGTGCCGGGCGCCCGCAACTTCCTGGTGCTCTACCGATCGGTCGACGCGCAGGGCGCCCCCGTCGCGGTCTCGGGCACGCTCGCCGTGCCGGAGGGGACGCCACCGGCGGGCGGCTGGCCGCTGCTGTCGTGGGCACCGGGCACCAACGGCGTCGCCGATGCGTGCGCGCCCTCGCGCACCGAGGGGTCCTCGCCGGGCCGCGACGACCAGGCCCGCTGGGTCGCCAAGGGCTACGCCGTGGCCAGAACCGACTATCTCGGCCTCGGCACGCCGGGCAACCACGGCTATCTGATCGGCGAGACCGAACAGCGGGCGATGAGCGATATCGCCACGGCCGCACGCGAAGTCGACCGGACCGTGGGCACGCGCTGGGTGGCGATGGGGCATTCGCAAGGCGGGCACGCCGCCCTGTTCGCCGCGAGCGCGGCGGGCGGGTGGGCGCCCGGCGCGGAACTGCTGGGCGCGGTCGCGCTGGCACCCGCCTCGCACCTGGGTGAACAGATCAGGATGGCGAAGTGGGCGGTGTCGAATCCGCTCGGCAAGCTCGGCACCGGGGACGTCTCGCTGTACGTGCCGCTGCTGGTGCGCGGCGCGCAGACCGTCACCGATGTCGATCCCGGCCGGTTCCTCACCGGGCGCGCGGTCTCGATGCTGCCGCTCGCCGACTCCGAATGCACCGCGGGACTGCGGGATCGGAGCAAGTGGGGCGGGCTGTCGGCGAAGGACGTGTTCACGAAGGACGGTGATCTGTCCGGCCTGCTCCGGGTCCTCGACGACAATGATCCCAGCGCCTTGCGTTTCGCGGCGCCGGTGCTGGTCCTGCAGGGCCGCTCCGACATGACCGTGCCGCTGAAGTCGACCGACGCGATGGTGGCCGAACAGCAGCTCAACGGTCAGTCCGTCGACTACCGCAAGTACGACGACGTCGACCACAGCGGCATCGTGGCGGCGTCCTTCGCCGACGCGCTCGGCTGGGTGGACACCCGCTTCGGCATCACCCGCTGAGTTACGCCCACAGCAGAAGAACCGGGTGTGTCGGGACCGGTGTCCCTACGCTCGACGTATGGGCGAACACAGCGGGTTGCGGGTGATTCCGGGCGGACGCGGCGAACGGCGGCCGCGCCCCGAACCGTTGTGGCGCGAAGCCCTCGGCGAGCGGCTGCGGACGCTGCGGCTCGAGCAACGCTCCACGCTCGTCGACACCGCCGGTCGCGCCGGTATCTCCCCGCAGTACCTGTCCGAGGTCGAGCGCGGCCGCAAGGAGCCGTCGAGTGAGATGATCGCGGCGCTGGCCGGCGCGCTCGACACCTCGCTGAGCGATCTGGTCGCCCAGGTGGCCGAGTCGCTGCGCGGCCGGGTCCCGGCCAGGGCCGTCGTCCTCGGCGGTGACCGCGGTATCGGCACGCACGCGCAGCCCGCGCCCGTGCAGAACTCGTTCGCGCCGAACGCCGTCCTCATGGTGGCCTGAGCCGGACGGTTACGCCGTCCGGACCGATTCGAGCAGGCTGCGCAGCAGGTCGACCAGCGCGCTGACCGGCATCTCGGGGTCGATCGCGCGTTGCACGCCGAGACCGATACCGAGCGAGAGCAGCTGCACGGCGGCGTCGTCGGCCGAGATCGGCAGCTCGAAGCCCATCTCGTCGGCCTGGACCTGGATCAGCGAGCCGAGCACCGCGGTCATCGACCGCCTGCGCGCCGCCAGCTCGGTGCGCACCTCCGGCATGTGCCGGGTGCTGGTGGCGAATTCGACCTCGAGCGCCGTCCAGCCGACATCACCGATGTTCTCGTCGGCCCAGCGCGCGAACCCCTCGATCCGCTCGGTCATCGTGTCGTGGCGCAGGACCGCCTCGCTGAGCGAGTGCGCGCGCTCCACGTGCACGACATCGATCACGGCCAGGCCCAGTTCGTGCTTGGTGGCGAAGTTCGAGTAGACGGCGCCCTTGGAGAAGCCCGCCTCGGCGGCCACCTTCTCGAGTGAGGTCACGTTGTAGCCGTCCGCGAGGAAAAGTCGCTTGGCGGTCTCGACCAGTCGTTCGCGGGTCTGAGCGTGCGATTCCTTACGTGTCATCCGGGCGGCCACGGCAAAAGTGTAGCAAGTCGGGGTACCGCTGGAATTCAAATACCGTTAGTATCCGAGTTATGACTACACGACGTGGCCTCGCCATCGGGTGCGGCGGCATCCTCGGCTTCGCCTGGACCGCGGTCGCCCTCGACGCCGTCGAACAGGCACTCGGCTGGGATGTCCGCACCGCCGACGTACTGATCGGCACCTCCGCTGGCGCCGAGATCGTCGCCGCGCTCGGCGCGGGCCGAACCCCGGCCGACCTGCTCGCCGCGCTCGACGGCGCGCCCGGTGCCGATCCGGTCCTGGCCCGGCATGTGGCCGTCGACCCCGGGATGACGCCGCCGGTACCCGGCCTCGGGCTGCCCGGTCTCGGGCTGATCGGCGCCGGTGTGCGCGGCGGATCGGTCTACACCGCGCTGGCCGGACTGCTGCCCAAGGGCCGCGGTGACGCCGACTGGCTGCGCGCCTTCGGCCGGGCGCTGACCCCGCGCGGCGGGTGGGTCGACCATCCGGCCACCTGGCTGGTCGCCGCCGACCCGCGCACCGGCGAGCGGGTCGCCTTCGGGTCACCGAGCGCGCCGACCGTCGACCTCGGGACCGCCATCGCCGCCTCCTGGGCCATCCCCGGCTGGTTCCCGCCGGTGCCGGTGCGCGGCCGCCCGTTCGTCGACGGTGGCGCGGTGTCCTCGGTGTCGGCCGATCTGCTGGCCCCGCTCGACCTCGACGAGGTGGTGGTCGTCGCGCCGATGACCACCGAGGGCGGCGCGCCCGCCACCGGCCTGAGCCGGGTCGAACGACTGCTGCGCGGCCAGATGACGCGCGGCCTCGATCGCGAGGTGGCGCTGCTGCGCGCGCGGGGCACCCGGGTGATCCGGGTCGAGCCCGGCCCCGCCGAACTCGCGGCCATGGGCGCCAACTTCATGGACTCCGCCCGGCGCCCGGCCACCCTGGCCGCCGCCCACCGGGCCGTCCCCGCCCGGGTCGCCGACGCGATCCGGACATCTGCTGTCGAAGGAGAAAACGTATGAGTCACCACGAAGTGGTCGTGATCGGTGCGGGTATCTCGGGCATCTGCGCCGCCATCAAGCTCGCCGAGGCGGGCGTCGAGGACGTCGTGATCCTCGACAAGGCCGAGACCTTCGGCGGTACCTGGCGCGCCAACACCTATCCGGGCTGCGCCTGCGACGTCCCCTCGGGCCTGTACTCGTTCTCCTTCGCGCCCAACAGCGAATGGTCGCGGCTGTTCGCGACGCAGCCCGAGATCCTCGCCTACGTCGACCGGGTGGCCCGCGACAACGGTCTGGCCGCGCGCACCCGCTTCGGCGTCGAAGTGCTCGGTGCGAGCTGGGATGACACCGACCGCCGGTGGCGCCTCGACACCAGCACCGGGGAGCTGACGGCCCGGTTCGTCGTCTCGGCCGCGGGCCCGTGGAACGAACCGCGCTTCCCCGACATCCCCGGCCTGGCCGAGTTCCCCGGCGAGGTCTTCCACTCCGCGCGCTGGAACCACGACTACGACCTGCGCGGCAAGCGCGTCGCCGTGGTGGGGACCGGCGCCTCGGCGGTGCAGTTCGTGCCCGCCATCCAGCCCGAGGTCGCCGAGTTGCACCTGTTCCAGCGCACCGCGCAGTGGGTGCTGCCCAAGCTCGACCATCCGGTGCCCGCCGTCGAGAAGCGGGTAATGCGCAGGCTGCCGTTCGCGCACAAGGCGTTGCGCTCGGTCGAGTACGGGCTGATGGAAGCGCTCGGTGTGGCGTTCCGCCATCCGCGGCCGCTGATGCAGACCGTGCAGAAGGTCGGCTCGGCGTATCTGCGCGCGGTGGTGCGTGATCCGCAGCTGCGCGCCGAGCTCACCCCCGACTACCTGCTCGGCTGCAAGCGAATCCTGTTCTCCAACAGCTACCTCCAGTCGCTGACCAAGGACAACGTCGACGTGCACGCCACCGCCGTCGCCGAGTTCCGCGGCAGCACCGTGCTCGGCGCCGACGGCAGCACCGCCGAGGTCGACGCCGTCATCCTGGGCACCGGCTTCCACATCCTCGACACCCCGCTGGCCGACATCGTGCGCGGTGCCGACGGCCGCACCATGGCCGAGCACTGGCAGGGCTCGCCCGAGGCCTACCTCGGCACCGTCACCACCGGTTTCCCGAACGCGTTCACCGTGCTCGGCCCCAGCCTCGGCACCGGCCACTCCTCGGCCTTCGCCATCCTGGAGGCGCAGGTCGACTTCCTGGTTTCGGCGATCGCGCGTGCCCGGCGCCACGGCTGGGCGATCCTGGACGTGCGCCCCGAGGTCCAGGCCCGCTACGTCGACCAGGTGCAGGCCGCGCTCACCGGCACCGTCTACAACGCGGGCGGCTGCCAGAGCTACTACCTGGATGCCAACGGCCGCAACAGTTTCAGCTGGCCCTGGTCCACCGGCGAACTGACCCGCCGGGTCAGCGCCTTCGACCCCGACGACTTCAGCATCACCCACGACGACGAGATGGCGGTCCCCGCATGAGCTACCCACGGATTGATCTGGACGGCGCGCTGGTCGCGATCACCGGCGCCGCGCGCGGCATCGGCCTGGCCACCGCCGCGGCCTTCGCCGCCAGGGGCGCCTATGTCGCGCTCGGCGATCTCGACGAGGCGCTGGCGGTGCAGGCCGCCGACGGACTCGGCGACCGGGCGATGGGCCATGTCCTCGACGTCACCGACAAGGGCTCCTACGCGGCGTTCCTCGCGGCCGCCGAGACCTGGCGCGGCGCACCGCTGGACGTGCTGGTGAACAACGCGGGCGTGATGCCCAACGGCGCCTTCCTCGAGCAGGCCGACCGGATCGACCAGCTCACCATGGACGTCAACGTCTACGGCGTCATCCACGGGATGCGGCTGGCCCTGCCGGGCATGGTCGAGCGCGGCTACGGCCACGTGGTGAATGTCGCCTCGCTCGCGGGCAAGTTCCCGATCAAGGGCCTGGCGGTCTACAACGCCAGCAAGTTCGCGGTGGTCGGGCTGACCGCGGCGACCCGGCTGGAGATGGACGCCACCGGCGTGAGCGTGAGCGCGGTGCTGCCCTCGGCGGTGCGCACCGAACTCAGTTCCGGCATCGACTACGGCATCCTGCCCGCCGTCGATCCCGAGGACATCGCCGCCGCCGTGGTCCGCAGCGTGAAGTCCAGGGCCGCCGAGATCGCGGTGCCGTCGTATGTCGGGCTGATGGCCGATGCCGCCGGGCTGGTGCCCGAGCCGGTGATGCGGGTCTTCCGCAAGGCCGCCCACGACGACGCCGCGATCACCCGGGTCGACGACACGGTGCGCCGGGCCTACCTGGACCGCATCGAAAAGCAGTGAGCCAACGCTGAATCGGGCTGTGCGTGCGTCGCGCCGCCGAGGAATCGGCTCGGCCGATCCCGGCGGGCATGCGCACAGCCCGGCGCTCACTCCCGCTCGTGCAATACGCGGTCGACCAGGCCGTATTCCAGCGCCGTCGCGGCGGTGAACACGCGGTCCCGGTCGGTGTCGCGGCGCAGGGTCTCCGGCGTCTGCCCGGTGTGCTTGGACAGGATCGCCTCGATGGCCGCCCGCATCCGGACGATCTCGTCGGCCTGCAGGATCAGGTCCGGGATGGTGCCCTGGCCGCGAGTCGCGGGCTGGTGCAACACGATCCGGGTGTGCGGCAGCATCGCGCGATGCCCGGCCGCGCCACCGGCCAGCAGCACCGCGCCGACCGCGATGGCCTGGCCGACGCAGGTGGTGTGCACGGGCGCCTTGATGAAACTCATGGTGTCGTAGACAGCGAGCATGGCGGACAGGTCGCCGCCCTCGCAGTTGATGTACAGGCTGATCGGCTGGCCGGGGCTGTCGGATTCCAGGTGCAGCAGCTGGGCGATGAGCGCGTTGGCGACACCGGAATCGATGGGTGTGCCCAGGTAGACGATGCGCTCGCTGAGCAGATGCGAGTAGATGTCGGTGATTCGTTCACCGCCGCGATGCTGGGACACGACATTGGGGATGGTGTAACTGGTCATGGGAATCTCCTCTGCGAGAACCTGTCTCAGGCCGTGATGCCGATGCGGTGGCGGTTGGGGACGACCTGGTCGAACGATTCGACGATGTGGTCGATGAAGCCGTAGTCCTTGGCCTGGGTGGCGGTGAACCAGCGGTCGTGCAGCGAGTCCTCGTAGATCCGGTCGAACGGCTGGCCGGTGTCGGCGGCGATCAGGCCGAGCACGGTGTCGACGGTGTAGCGCAGATCGTCGGCCTGCACCTCGACCTCCACGGCGCTGCCGCCGATGCCGGCCGAGCCCTGGTGCATGAGGATGCGGGCGTGCGGCAGCGCGAACCGGCGTCCCGGCGTGCCGGAGGAGAGCAGGAATTGCCCAGCGCTGCACGCCAGTCCGAGGGCGAGGGTGGAGACCTCGCACGGGACCAGTCGCATCACGTCGCGGATGGCGAGCATCGAGGGCACCGAGCCGCCAGGGGAGTGGATCCACAGCGAGATCGGGGCCTCGGGGCTCTGCGCGGCCAGTGTGAGCAGCTGGGTGATCAGCAGGGTGCCGTTGTCGTCGTCGAGCGCGCCGTCGAGCACGAGGATGCGGCGGCCGAACAGTTGTTCGCGGGCCCGCCAGCTGAACATCGGGGTCTTGTCGTCGTGTGCCATGCGTCCACGGTGCCTCGCGCGCACCGGGTTTCGCCGCCGTTGCTGCTCCCGGCAGATCCGCTCACAGCAGCAGAGGCGGCCCGCCGGGGTGGCGCTGGATCAGCCCGCGGTCGGCTCGGCCACGGTCAGCTCCTTCGCGCAGATATCGAGGATCTGCCCGAAGATCCTGGCGACCACCGGCGCCGCCAGCCCGCGCGTGACCGGTCCGGCGAGCAGTGGCACCTTCGCCTCCATGGTGGTCGTCCAGACGACCCGCGTGCCGCCCGGCACGGTCGTGAAGGTCATGGTGCCGCCCTCGTGCCGTGACGGCGGAACGCTGCGGGTGACCAGGTAGTCGAACGAGAACGGCGGGTCGTAGCGCGTGATCCGTTCCTCGAGGTGGCCGATCAGCCAGGTGTGCCGCCGGATCGCGCCGACCCCGTACGGCGCGCCCTGACCGGGGTGGGCCAGCCGGTTGCGCAGCACCCAGAACGAGCGCTCGTAGTTCGTCGTGGTCGCGCACCAGTCGAAGACCTGATCGATCGGCGCCGCGATCACCCGCTCGACAGCGATGGTTTCCATCCCGCTTCTCCTTCGAAGACCGACATGGAGGTGATCCCCCGGGTCGGAGCCTACCCGCCGGATCCGCCGACGTGGCGAAATGCGTTGAGCCACAGCGAGAACACGACAGGCCCCGATCCGCGGGGGATCGGGGCCTGTCCTGGTGCCACCTACTTGGCGTCGAACTCGCGTGCGCGCAGCGACCGTTCGATCCCGGCACGGCCCTCGGAGACCAGGCGGTACAGGGCCGGCGGGTGATCGCCCGCCAGGAACTCGTCGGCCTTGGCGACCGCGTCCTCGCTGATGGCCCAGTGCGGGTACAGGCCGATGACGACGGTCTGGGCGACCTCGCTGGACCTGCGCTCCCACACCGCCGGGATGTCGGCGAAGTACTTGTCCACGTACGGCGCGAGCAACGCGCCCTGACCGGCGGGCGCGAAGCCGCCGACGATGGCGCGGGCGGTGATGTTGGGCACCGAGTCGTCGCCCATCACCGTGTTCCAGGCCTGCGCCTTCACCTCGGCGATCGGCCGCGCGGTGGCCGCCGCCGCGGCCTGGCGCTTGCCCGCCGCGGTCGGGTCGCCCGCCAGCTCGGCGTCGATGGTCGGCGCGTCGATCCCGTCGGCATCGATCTGCCCCGCCGCCGCCAGCGCGGTGACGACGCGCCAGCGCAGGTCGGTGTCGATGGTGAGCCCGGCCAGCCCGGCGGCCGCGGGATCGCCGTCGAGCAGCTGCGTCAGCACGCCGGTGTGGCGCGACTGGAGCTTCGCGCCGGTGAGGGCGTTGACGAAGGCGAGCTGATGATCCGACCCCGCCTCGGCCGCGCGGGCCAGCTCGAGCAGCCGGTCGGCGAAGCCGGGCCAGCCCTCCTGCTCGGCCCACCCCGGTTCGGCGTAGCTGGAGATGGCGGTGGCTGCCTGCATGAGCAGCCGCTGCACCACGCCGATCTCGGACTCCGCGCCGATCCCGCGCTGCACCAGCGCGACGAAATCGCGGGCCTTCATCTCGGCCTGACGGGTCATCTCCCAGGCCGCCGACCAGGCCAGCGTGCGCGGCAGCGAATCGGCGATGTCACCGACGCGCTGCACCACCACGTCGAGCGAGTCGGGGTCGAGGCGCAGCGAGCAGTAGGTGAGGTCGTCGTCGTTGACCAGCACGAGCTGACCGCGCGGCACCCCGGCCAGCTCCGGCACCTCGGTGCGCCCGGTCGCGTCGAGATCGAGCTCGACGCGGTGGGTGCGCACCAGCTTGCCGTCGACGTCGTCGTAGACACCGATCGCGATCCGGTGCACGCGGTGCTCACCGGCACCGGGCTCGGCACCCTCCTGCACCACGGCGAAACTCGCGAACGTGCCGTCGGCGGCGACGAGGAAGTCCGGGCGCAGAATGTTCAGGCCGGTGGTCTTGAGCCACTGCGCGCCCCAGTCCGACAGGTCACGTCCCGACGCCTGCTCCAGCGCGGCGAGCAGATCGTCGAAGGTGGCGTTGCCGTAGGCGTGTTCGGCGAAGTAGGCACGCAGCCCGGCCAGGAACGGCTGCAACCCGACGTAGGCGACGAGCTGCTTGAGCACGCTGGCGCCCTTGGCGTAGGTGATGCCGTCGAAGTTGACCTCGACCGCGTGCAGGTCGGGGATGTCGGCGGCGATCGGGTGGGTCGAGGGCAGCTGGTCCTGGCGGTAGGCCCAGGACTTCTCCACATTCGCGAATGTGGTCCAGGCGCTGGTGTATTCGGTGGCCTCGGCCTGGCACAGCACCGAGGCGAAGGTCGCGAACGACTCGTTGAGCCACAGGTCGTCCCACCACTTCATGGTGACCAGGTCGCCGAACCACATGTGCGCCATCTCGTGCAGCACGGTCTCGGCGCGGCGCTCGTAGGACGCGCGGGTCACCTTGGAGCGGAACACGTAGTCCTCGAGGAAGGTGACCGCGCCCGCGTTCTCCATCGCGCCCGCGTTGAACTCCGGCACGAACAGCTGGTCGTACTTGCCGAAGGCGTACGGCACGCCGAAGTTGTCGTGGTAGAAGGCGAAACCCTGCTTGGTCTCGGTGAACAGCCGCTCGGCGTCCATGTGCTCGGCCAGCGAGGCGCGGCAGAACAGGCCGAGCGGGATCTCGCCGTGGCCGTCGGTGTAGGTGTCGGTCCAGGTGGCATACGGGCCGGCGATCATGGCGACCAGGTAGGTGCTCATCTTCGGAGTGGTCGCGAAGGTGTGCCGCACGACCGCGCCGACCTTGTGCTCCTCGGCGGTGGCGCCGTTGGAGACGACCCGCCAGTCACCGGGCGCGGTGGCGACGATGTCGAAGGTGGCCTTGAGGTCGGGCTGGTCGAAGCAGGCGAACATCCGCTTGGCGTCGGCGGTCTCGAACTGCGAGTACAGGTAGACGTTGTCGTCGGCCGGGTCGACGAAGCGGTGCAGACCCTCACCGGTGTGCGAGTACTCGCAGTCCGCCTCGACGACGAGCTCGTTGGTCGCGGCCAGCTCGGGCAGCGTGATCCCGGTCGACTCGTCGTAGTCGCTGATGTCCAGCGGGGTCCCGTTCAGCACGGCCGAGCGCACCCGCGGCGCCACCAGGTCGATGAACGTGCTCGCGCCGGGGGTGGCGGTGAAGGTGACCGTGGTCTTCGAACCGAAGGTGTCCGACACTTCCGAGCCCGCGCTTCGCGGCTGGTCGGTGAGGTCGAGTTCGATCCGGTAGTTCTGCACGGCCACCGTCGCGGCGCGTTCGACCGCCTGGTCGCGGGTGAGATTCGGGGCGGACATAGATCTCCTTCGTCGTCGACGAACACGGCACGGCTCGGCGTTCCGGTCGGCACCGGAGCGCACATCAGCGTCCACAATGCCACTTGCCGTCGAGCACCGCTCACGAGTTTCCCGCCACCCGCGCGCCGACGGCGCCGCCACCCCGCTGGTGGCGGCGCCGATCGGTCAGCGCACCGTGACGACGAGTTTCCCGAGCGTCCGATCCGTCTCCCCGAGCGCGTGCGCCTTCGCCGCCGCGGCCAGGGGGAACACCCCGGCGATGGTCGGGCGCAGCGTGCCCGCGGCGAGCAGCTCGGCGATCGCGCTCATCCCGGCGTGATCGGCCTCCACCAGCAGTTCGGCGTAGCGCACCCCATGGCGGTCCGCGTCGGCCCGCAGGTCGGCGTCGCCGGTCGGCAGGATGGTGACCAGCACGCCACCGGGCCGCAGCGTAGGCAGGGACCGGCGGGCGTTCGCCGCGCCCAGGGTGTCCAGCACGACGTCCACGTCGGTGACGGCCGTGGCGAAATCCACGGTCCGGTAGTCGATCAGTTCGTCGGCGCCGAGTTCGCGCAGGTGCTCGTGTTTGGCGGCGCTCGCCGTCCCGATCACGTACGCGCCGCGGGCCTTCGCGATCTGCACCGCCAGATGTCCCACGCCGCCGCCCGCCGCGTGGATCAGCACCCGCTGTCCCGCCGCGACCCGCGCGGTATCGACCAGGGCCTGCCACGCGGTGAGCGCGGCCAGTGGTGTCGCCCCGGCCACGGTGTGGTCGACCTGGCTCGGCTTGCGCGCGAAGGCCCTGGCCGGGCCGGTGACGTACTCCGCGAGCGAGCCGTGGCCGTGTGGGTAGGGCAGCATGCCGAACACCTCGTCACCCGGCGCGAACAGGGTGACGCCCACCCCGACGGCCGCCACGGTGCCCGAGACATCCCACCCGAGGACGAACGGCGGCGGGGGCAGGAACAACCCGGACCGCGCCCGGTGTTTCCAGTCGGTGGGGTTGAGGCCCGCCGCGTGCACCTGAACCAGGACTTCGCTCGGACCGGGTGTGGGACGGGGCAATTCGATCTCGCGCAGCACCTCGGGTCCGCCGAGGGTGTCCTGACTGATGGCGCGCATGGTGTCGGTCATGGGGTCAACGGTGCCGGGTGGCGGCCGCCGGGGAAATGGCATGAAAGTCATCATCCGATAGAATCGTGCCATGCATCGTGTGGTGGTCCTGGCGCTCGACGGCGTCTACCCGTTCGAACTCGGCACCCCGCAGCGCGTCTTCGGCACCATCGACGACCGCTACGAGGTGCTCACCTGTTCCGTCGACGGGCGGCCGGTGCGGACCTGCGCCGACTTCCGGATCGCCGTCGAGCACGGGCCCGAACTGCTGGCGACCGCCGACACGGTGGTGATCCCCGCGTCCGACATCACCGAGGCGCTCGCCGGGCTCGGCGCGGTGACTCGGGGCGCGCTCGCGCGGATCCGGCCCGGCACGCGCGTCGTGTCGATCTGCACCGGCGCGTTCGTCCTGGCCGCGGCGGGTCTGCTCGACGGCAGGCCCGCGACCACGCACTGGCGGATGGCCGCGTTGTTCCGCAGGCACTTTCCCCTGGTGCGGCTCGACCCCGACGTCCTGTTCGTCGACGACGGCGATGTCCTGACCTCGGCGGGCGCGGCCTCCGGGGTCGACCTGTGCCTGCACATCGTGCGCGCCGATCACGGCAGCGCGGTGGCCAATGAGGTGGCGCGCCGATGCGTGGTGCCGCCGTGGCGGGAGGGTGGGCAGGCGCAGTACATCGACCTGCCCGTCCCCGATCCGGCGATGGCGAGCACCGCCGCGACCAGGCACTGGGCCCTGGAGAACCTGGATCTGCCGCTGACCATGGCCGACCTCGCCCGGCACGCGGGCATGAGCAGCCGCACCTTCGCCCGCCGCTTCGGTGACGAAGTGGGCCTGAGCCCCGGCCGCTGGCTCACCCAGCAGCGCGTGGTGCGCGCCCGCGACCTGCTCGAGGCCAGTGAGCTGTCGGTCGAGCAGATCGCGGGCCGGGTCGGCTTCGCCACCGGAACCTCACTGCGCCAGCATTTCCAGACCGCGATCGGCGTCGCCCCGCTGGCCTACCGCCGGACCTTCCGCCGCAGCGACAGCGACCGCGCGAGCGCGTGACCGGACCACCGGTGACGAGAGCGCGCCGCGACGGAATGTGACCGGCCTCGCGTCGCGGTGACCAGGCCCGATCGGGGTGCGGGGCAGCCGGTAGAGTTCCGGGCAAACCGCACCCAGGATTCGGAGGCTCGACGTTGAAGCATGTGCACGCCGGGAAAGTTCGCGACCTCTACGAGGACGGCGACACCCTGCTGCTCGTCGCCTCGGACCGCGTCTCGGTCTACGACGTCGTGCTGCCGACCCCGATCCCGGACAAGGGCGCGCTGCTGACGCAGCTGTCGAACTGGTGGTTCGAGTACTTCACCGGCATCCCCAATCACGTGGTCTCGGCCACCGACGTGCCCGCCGAGTTCGCCGGGCGCGGTATCCGGGTCAAGCCGCTGAAGATGGTGCAGGTCGAGTGCATCGCGCGCGGCTACCTGACCGGCTCGGGGCTCAAGGAGTACCAGCAGTCGGGCACCGTGTCGGGCATCGCCCTGCCGCCGGGGCTGCGCGACGGCGACAAGCTGCCCGAGCCGATCTTCACCCCCTCCACCAAGGCCGCCGAAGGGCACGACGAGGCGATCAGCTTCGCCGATGTGGTGAACCAGGAGGGCCGCGAGGTCGCCGAGCGGCTGCGCGATCTGACCCTCGAGATCTACTCGCGCGGTGCCGAGCACGCGGCGAAGGCCGGCGTGATCGTCGCCGACACCAAGGTCGAATTCGGCTGGGACGGTGACGTGCTCACCCTCGGCGACGAGGTGCTGACCTCGGATTCCTCGCGCTTCTGGCCCGCCGACGAATGGGAGCCGGGCCGCGCCCAGCGCTCCTTCGACAAGCAGTTCGTGCGCGACTGGTCGACTTCCACCGGCTGGAACAAGGAGTACCCGGGCCCGGAGATCCCCGCCGAGGTGGTCGAGGCGACCCGGCGCAAGTACGAAGAGGCCTACGAGCGCATCACCGGCCGGACCTGGAGCTGAGCGGCGCGCCGCGCCCGGTCAGTGCACCGGCGCGGCAACGCCTTTGACCTCGCAGATGTGGTCCATGTTGGCGGTGCCCCACGCGCCGAGCGTGACCAGCGCCGCGTTCAGGGAGACCCCCAGGTCGGTGAGTGAGTACTCGACCTTCGGGGGCACCTGCGCGTAGATCTCCCGGTGCACGATCCCGTCGTGCTCGAGCTCGCGGAGCTGCTGGATCAGCATCTTCTCGGTGACGCCGGGCACCAGCCGCTTGAGGTCGCCGAAGCGCTGGGTGCCGGTGGACAGCGCCCACAGGATCAGCGCCTTCCACTTGCCGCCGACGACGTCGAGCGCGGCATCGATCCCGCACGAATACGGACGCTCTCGCTGCTTCATGGTCGCCTTACTTACTTTTTGGTGAGTATTGGACTTCATAGTCGGTACTTGTGCAGTGTACCGCTACCGGCGAATCTGGGAGGGCGTTGCCGACCGGCAACGAGAGCTGCGAACCAAGGGGAACAATGACCAACTCGGCGACGGCACAGCGGGTTTCGGTGATCGGGCTCGGCGCGATGGGCACCGCGCTGGCGCGGGCGCTGCTGGCGGGCGGTCACCAGGTGACGGTGTGGAACCGCACCGCGGCGCGGGCGCAGCCGCTCGTGGCCGAGGGCGCGGTGCTCGCGGCGACCTCCGCCGAGGCGCTGGCGGCGGCCGATCTGGTGATCCTGTGTGTGCTCGACGACGCGGCGGCGCGCGAACACCTCGAGCCCGCGGCGGCGTCGCTGCGCGGGCGCACCGTGGTGAACCTGACCACCACCACGCCGGAACAGGCACGGGCGCTGGGCCGCTGGGCCGCGGCCGGCGGGGTCGAGCTGATCGATGGCGGCATCATGGCGGTGCCGTCGATGATCGGCGGACCGGGCGCGTTCGTGCTGTACAGCGGCGCGAGCGCGGCGTTCGAGCGGTACCGCCCGGTGCTCGAGCTGTTCGGCTCGGCCGAGTTCGTCGGCGCCGACCTGGGCGCGGCGGCCATGTACGACGTCTCGATCCTGGGCGGCATGTACGCGATGTTCGCCGCGTTCCAGCAGGGCGGCGCGATGGTCCGCAGCACCGGCGGCACCGCCGAGCGGCTGGCCGGGCTGATGGCCCCGTTCCTCCAGGCCATGGCGACCCTGCTCACCCAGCACGCGGTGGGCATCGACACCCCGGCCGACTTCGTGCAGGAACAGAGCGACGAATTCACCGCCGCCGCCATCGATCTGATCGACAAGGCGGCCGTCGAATCCGGCAACCCCACCGAGCTCTTCGGTGTGCTGCGGCGGACGCTCACCGGGCTGTGACGACGAGGTGGCTCGCTCGATCGCGAGCCGGACCGGCCGACCGTGTGGTGACCTCGCCGTCACCACACGGTCGCCGGGGGGCTCAGGCGTCGACCAGCTGGGCGGCCAGGAACTCGTCGACGAAGCCGGCGGCCGTCGCGTCGAACGCGGCGTAGTGCGCGGTGCGCGCGTCGCCGCTGATCGCCTCGCCGATCAGCAGATTGCCCTCGGCGTCGAGCGACTGCGGCTGTTCCTCGGCATCGGGCAGCAGGCGCACCCGCGAATCGGCGAAGCCGCTGTAGTAGGCCAGGCCCTCGCTGAGCAGGCCCTCGAGCACCGCCTGCATGCCGGGGACGATCGCGTCGTCGGCGGTGGCGCCGGCCAGGCCGACCCACAGCACGCGCTTGCCCGCCAGCCGGGGCTTGCTGCGGCCGTAGGCGAAGCCGTAGTTCCAGACCCGATCGATCCAGCCCTTGAGGATCGCGGGCGGGCTCTGCCAGTAGACCGGGAACACCACCACGACCACGTCGGCGGCGAGCAGGCGCCGCATGTGCGCCTCGGTCTCGGCGGAGTACTCCTTGTCCCGATGACCCCAATCGGGCTGATCGGCGACGGTCATCCGCGGGTCGAAACCCTCGGCGTGCAGGTCGAGCAGGTCGACCTCGTAGCCGCCGGCGACGAGCCGGGCGACGGACAGGTCGGCGATGTGCGCGGTCAGCGAGTCGCGGCGATGGTGGGAGAGCACGACAAGCGCACGGCGAGTGCCGGATTCGGTCGGCTGCGGGTCGGTGGCGGTGGCGGGGGACTGCGACACGGTGGACTCCCTGTTTCGATCGTGGCGGTGGGGCGTGCGCCCCGTGCCTTCGAGTACACCGTGAATCGCATGGACGATCTATGGGTGATCATCTCGGGTTGATAGGAGTTCGTCTACGCTGGTGGCATGGATCCGTTGAGTTCACTGCTGAGTGGCATCCGTGCCGACGGCTCGGTCCTCGCCCACGCCGTCCTGCGCGCGCCGTGGACGATCCACTTCGCCGACCGGGCCCCGCTGATCATGGTGTGCGTCCTGCGCGGCGGCGGCACCCTGGTGCTCGCCGACGGCTCGCGCACCCGGCTCGTCGCGGGCGACACCGCGGTGATCCAGGCCGGAGAACCGTTCCGGCTCACCGATATCGACACCGCCGCCGATCGCCCGCCGGTCGAGTACGAACTGTCGTGCTTCGTGCCGAACGGCTTCGGACCGGCCGATCTGAGCTGTGCCACACCGGAGTTGATCGAGGAGGTCACCGAAACCGGTGCGCCGGAGGAGACCTCGATGATCGTCGGGGCCTATCGCGCCTCGGGCAGGCGGCACGAACGGCTGCTGCGCGCGCTACCGCCGGTGATGGTGGTCGCCGCCGACAGCGATGTGTGCACCTGGCTGGAGGAGTCGGCCGCGGAGGCGGTCCGGCACAGCGCGGGGTCTCAGGCCATGATGGACCGCCTGCTGGACTGGGCGCTGGTCTGCAACCTGCGCACCTGGCTCGCCGAGCAGCAGCACTGCGCGCCCGCCTGGTATCGCGGCATGGCCGACCCGGTGGTCGGCCCGGCCCTGGAGGCCATCCACGCCAGGCCGTTCCACCGCTGGACGGTGGCGAGCCTGGCCGCCGAGGCCGCCGTGTCCCGGGCGCTGTTCGCGAAGCGGTTCACCGAGGTGATCGGCGAACCGCCGCTGACCTACCTGACCGAATGGCGGATGGCCGAGGCCGAGGAGCTGCTCGCCGATCCCGCGCGCAGCGTCGCCCAGGTCGCGACCAGTGTCGGCTACTCCGACGCCTTCGGTTTCAGTGCCGCGTTCAAGCGCTCGCGCGGCAGCAGCCCGACGGAGTTTCGGGCCGCGCTCGTCTGATCAGGCGCGCGGGGTCAGCAGGACCAGCGGGATCTCCCGGTCGGTCTTGGTCTGGTAGTCGCCGTAGCCCTTGTAGCCCGCCACGACCCGGGGCCACAGCTTCGCCCGCTCCTCGGGCGTGGCGATATGGGCCGTCATCGGGCGGGTCGGGCCGGTCTGCAGCGACACCTCGACGTCCGGATTGTCGCGCAGGTTGAGGTACCAGGCCGGATGGGTCGGATCGCCGCCGCGCGAGGCGACGACGACGATGGTGTCACCGTCGATGACCGGCGCGGTCAGCATCACCTTGCGCGGCGTTCCGGATTTGCGGCCGATCGTGGTGAGTTCGAGGGACGGCATCCCGAAGATGCTCTTGCCGATGCGGCCGCCGGTGAGCGTGAGCAGGGCGCGGTGACCGGCGTTCATGATCTTCAGCTGCAAGTCGCTGGGCATGTCCGCAATCTACTCCGCTTCCGTGAACGGGCGGGGTGCCCGTGATCAGCCGAGCAGCTCGGTGAGGCGGGCGAGGAAGGGTCGCTGGCCTTTTCCGAGTTTGTCCAGCGCGGTGGCCGGATCGAACCAGTCCGCCCGGTCGATCTCGGGGAACTCGCGCAGCCGACCCGAGCGGGGCGGCCACTCCATCTCGAAGGTCCCCGGGACCACCTCGGCCGGGTCCAGATCGCCCTCGACCGCCCACACGGTGACGGTCTTGCGTCGGTTGCCGCTGCCGTAGGTCACGTCACCGAGGCCGGTCCACTCGCCCGCGGGGACCGGAAGCCCGAGTTCCTCGGTGAACTCCCTGGCCGCGGCCGCGCGCGCCGATTCCTCCTCGGGCACGTACTCGCCCTTGGGAATCGACCACGCCGAGGCGTCCTTCTTCGCCCACAGCGGGCCACCCAGGTGTCCGAGCAGGACTTCGATCCCGTCCTCGCCGCGGCGGTAGACCAGGACGCCCGCACTGAATACATCCGTCACGACGGAGAGTCTGCCAGGAACGCGGTCAGTCGAGGCCGTCGACGAAGCGGCCGAGCAGGCGGGCGAACTCGGCGCGGTCGGTGTCCGGCCATCCGGTCATCGCGCGGTCGAAGGCGCCGCGGCGGCGCTCGTGCGCGCGCTCGAGCAGGTCCCGGCCGGGCTCGGTGAGCACCAGCAGCGAGCGCCGGCCGTCGGATTGGTCGGCGACGCGGCGCAGGTAGCCCGCCGTCACGGCGGCGGCGACGAGCTTGCTGGCCCGCGGCTGGTCTACCGCCAGCGCGGCGGCCACCGTCGACACGGTCGGCTCGGTGGCGTCCTCGACGACGTCGAGCACGTCGAAGGCCTGCCCGCTCGGCGCGTCCGCCGCCAGGGTGCGCCGGGTCTGGCGCCGCCGGATGGCGATCATCGCCCGTTCGATCCGCTCGACCTCGTCCACGGGCTCATGCTACCGTCGAACATGTACATGCAATAGAACATGTAGTTGCTGATAGGCATGAAAGGTGTGCGATGACCGAGCGCAGGTTGATCGGCTACCAGGTCAAGCGCCTGGACCAGCTCATCGAGGCGAGCTTCGATCGGGCGGTCGAGAGCGTGGGCATGTCGCGGCGCGAATGGCAGACGCTGAACACGATCGCCCGGGAACCCGGCGCCGACCTGGTCGACGCGCTGCGCCCGTTCTGGGAATCCGACGGCGAGTCGATCGCGGACGTCACCGCTGCCTTGGCCACGCGTGGGTGGATCACCCGCGAGGCGGACGGCCGGTGGACCGTCACCGACGCGGGCGGGGCGGCGCACGAGTCCTCCGCACGGTCGGTGGGGGCGATCCGTCGACAGCTGGCCGAGGGTGTCACCGACGACGAATTCACCGCGCTCACGGGCACTCTCGCGCGCATGATCGCGAATCTGGAGCGGGCGGGCTGAGGTCCATCGGCCCTACCCGCGTGTGCCCGTCGACCATCCGAACGCCGTCGGGTGCGGCGGGCCGATCCGGCGGCGGGGGCAGGTCCGCCCCTTGATCGTGGCGGCGCTCAAGGGACGGGTGCGGCCGGACCCGGGTCGACGGCATCGGCGACGCCGGGGCGGTCCACCGCGGCCGAACGCACGCGGGCGGCGCGCAACAGCAGGTAGTCGCGCTCCGGCACGCTCGCCGTCTGTGTGGCGGCCAGCTGGTACTGGGCGACGGCGGCCGCGTCGTCACCCGCCATCTCGTGCAGGTGCCCGCGCACCGCGGCCAGGCGGTGGGAGCGGGCCAGCGGCTCGGCCACCGTGTCGGCGAGGGCGAGTCCGGCGGCCGGGCCGTGCACCATGGCGGTCGCCACGGCCCGGTTCAAGGTGACCATCGGATTCGGATTCGACCGCTCGATCATGGTGTAGAGCACCAGGATCCGGGCCCAGTCGGTGTCCGCCACGTGCGCGGCCTGGGCGTGCAGGCCCGCGATCGCGGCCTGGAGCTGGTAGCTCCCGGTCAGGCCCGCGGGCATTGTCGCGGTGAGCAGGCGCAGGCCCTCGGTGATCTGGGCGCGATCCCAGCGGGTGCGGTCCTGTTCGTGCAGCGGGACCAGTTCGCCGTGCGGACCCGAGCGGGTGGCCCGGCGGGCATCGGTGAGCAGCATCAGCGCGAGCAGGCCGGTGACCTCGGTGTTGTCGGGCAGCAGGGCGCGCAGCGCGCGGGTCAGCCGGATCGCCTCGGCGGACAGGTCGGCACGGCGCAGCCCCGACCCGGCACTGCTGGTGTGGCCCTCGGTGAAGATCACGTACAGCACCTGGAGCACCGCGCTCAGCCGCGCGCCGTCCTGCGCGCCGTCGGCGAACGGGCGCTCCGACTCGGCCAGCCGCTTCTTCGCGCGGGAGATGCGTTGCGCCATGGTCGCTTCGGGGACCAGGAAGGCGGCGGCGATCTCGGCGGTGCTCAGGCCACCGACCGCGCGCAGCGTCAACGCGATCGCGCCCGCGGGCGGCAGGTCGGGGTGGCAGCACAGGAAGTACATGTCGAGGGTGTCGTCCCGGGTGCTCGCCTCGGCGGGCACCTCGCGCACGAACACCGTAGTTTCCCTTCGCCGCCGGGCGACCTCGGCGCGCACCGCGTCGGCCATCCGGCGCTGGGCGACCTGGATCAGCCAGCCGCGCGGATGCTCCGGCAGGCCCTCGGTCCGCCACTGGGTCGCGGCGGCCAGCAGCGCGTCCTGCACGGCGTCCTCGGCCAGGTCGAAATCGCCGAACCGGCGGACCAGGACACCGAGGACCTGCGGGGCGAGCTCGCGCAGCAGGTCCTCGATGCGTGGGGCGGTACTCACTCCGCGGGGGCGCTCATGACCTGGCGCACCTCGATGTACTCGCCGATCGGTGTGCCGCCGGGGCCGGGCGCGGCCGAGGCCTGCGCGGCGATCTCGATGGCGCGCTCGCGCGAGTCGACGTCGACGATCCAGTAGCCGGCCAGGAACTCCTTGGTCTCCGGGAACGGGCCGTCGGTGACCACCGGCGCCGAGCGGCCGTCGGAGAGCACGATCAGCGCCTGATCCGGCCCGGCCAGGCCCTGGGCGTCGACCAGTTCGCCCGCGGCGGCGAGCTGTTCGCCCAGCACCCGCTGGAAATCGATGTGGGCGGCGATGTCCTCGGGCGCCCACTCGGGAATCGGGGTGTTGCAGTAGGCGGCCTCGGCGTAGGTCTTGACCAGCATGAACTTCATCGCATCGCTCCTGGTGTCGGGGGCGCCCCGCGGGCGCGCTCGAGACATGGTCGGAGCGGGCGCGCGCCGTTCGACACATCCGCCCCGCCAGTCGGTGTGAACTGAGTCACAGGGGAATGTCGGGGTCGGCCAGCCGTTCCGGATCGACCGGGGCACCCGAGAGGATCAGCTGCTTGATCCGCTCGGTCACGTCCCAGACATTGACGTTCATCCCCGCCACGACCCGGTTCTCCGGGTCCAGCCAGAACGCCACGAACTCGCGTTCGTCCTGGTCGCCGCGCACCACCACGCGCACGTCGTCGTCGCGGCCGACATAGCCGGTGTACTCCATGCCGACGTCGTACTGATCGCTGAAGAAGTACGGGAGGCGGTCGTAGGAGGCGGGTTTGCCCAGCATGGTCAGCGCCGCCACGGCGGGCTGGTTCAGCGCGGTGGCCCAGTGCTCGACCCGCACCGGCCGGTTCAGCACCGGATGCTGCTGCTCGGCGATGTCGCCGACCGCGACCACATCCGGATCGCTGGTGCGCAGGGCCGCGTCGACCACCACGCCGCCGTTCGTCGTGAGCCCGGCGGCCAGGGCGCCTTCGATATTGGGCGCCGCGCCCACCGCGACCAGCACCGCCTGCGCGGGCACCACCGTGCCGTCGCCGAGCTGCACGCCGGTCGCCATGCCGTCCTCGGTCAGGATCATCTCGACATTCGTGCCGGTCCGCAGGTCGACGCCGTGCGAGCGATGCAGCTCGGCGTAGAACGCGCCCATCTCCGGACCGAGCGCGCCGATCAGCGGCAGCTCGGCCGCCTCGAGCACGGTGACGTCGACCTGCCTGGCCCGCGCCTGCGCGGCGACCTCGAGCCCGATCCAGCCCGCGCCGATGATCACCAGCTTGCGGTGCGAGCGCAGGATCTCGGCGATCACGTCCGAATCCCCGATCGTGCGCAGCGTGTACACGTTCGGCGCGGCGGCCCCCGGAATCGGCAGGGTGCGCGGGCGCGAACCGGTGGCCAGGGCCAGCTTGTCGTAGCTCAGGGTGGAACCGTCGGGCAGCGTGACGGTGTGCGCGGCCGGATCGAAGGCCGTCGCGGTGGTGCCCAGCCGCAGGTCGATGTGGTGATCGCGGTACCAGGACCCCTGGTCGACGGTGAAATCGGGAAGCTGCTGGGTGCCGGCCAGATGCTGTTTGGACAGCGGCGGCCGCTCGTAGGGCAGCTCCTCCTCGGCGGCCAGCACCGTCACCCGGCCGTCGAAGTCGTTGGCGCGCAGAGCCTCGGCCAGCTTGGCTGCACCGAGTCCGCCGCCGATGACGACGAAATGCTGATTCGAGCTCATGAACGGACTCCTTCTCGCGGACGACCGGACTCCCTCGCCTCGAGCCTAGTGCGCGAGCTGCCGCACGGGAACGATTCCGGTCGTCGCGGGGTTGCACCATCCGGTGGGCGTATCGCCCCGCCGTGCTGACCCGAGAGGAAAATCGTGAGCGATCAGGCCACGAAGGACGTCGTCGATTTCTGGTTCGATCCGCTGTGCCCCTGGTGCTGGATCACGTCCCGCTGGATCCTCGAGGTGGAGAAGGTGCGCGATATCGAGGCGCGCTTCCACGTGATGAGTCTGTCGGTGCTCAACGAGGGCAAGGACGATCTGCCCGAGCGCTACGTCGACCTGATGGCGGCGGGCTGGGGCCCGGTCCGGGTCGCCATCGCCGCCGCCGAGAAGTCCGGTGACGAGATCCTGCTGCCGCTCTACACCGCGCTGGGCACCCGCATCCACGAGCGCAGGGACGAGTACCAGCGCGACACCGTCGCCGAGACGCTGTCCGCGGTCGTCGCCGACGCGCTGGTCGAGCTGGAGCTGCCCGCCGAGCTGGCCGACGCCGCGACCAGCACCGAGTTCGACGAGGCGCTGCGCACCAGCCACCACGCGGGCATGGACAAGGTCGGCCCCGATGTGGGCACGCCGACCATCCACGTCAACGGCGTCGCGTTCTTCGGTCCCGTGCTCTCGCGCATTCCGCGTGGCGAGGACGCGGGCCGGGTGTGGGACGGCGTGGTCGCGCTGGCCTCGTACCCGCACTTCTTCGAGCTCAAGCGCACGCGCACCGAGGACCCGGTCTTCGACTGAGTGCCGAACGGGGTGCCGGACCCACCGTCCGGCACCCCGCCGACCTGATCACACCGGCTTCGGCGGCAGCGCGCGCGGCGCGGTGATCGGCGGATAGCCGCCCGGCGGCGGGATGGCCCCGGGGTGGGGTGCGCTCGGCCGCAGGAACATCGGGCCATGCTTGCTGCGGTCGCGCAGCGCCCACATCCGCCAGGTGAGGACCGGATGGCTGGACATGGCGTTGACCAGCCAGACGAATCCGCCCTTCTCGATCGCGGCCCGGTCGGCCATCTCGTCGAAACCGACCTGGGCGTTGAGGTACTTGCCTGCGGCCAGCGTGCCCATCGCGCCGGGCGCGCCCTGGTACCGATTGCAGAAGCCGTGATTGTCCGCGGTGTACTCCTGCGCGCGGATCAGCGAGGACCCCAGGATCGGCAGCCACGGCGCGACGAACATGCCGAGCTGGCGCCAGTACGACACGTGCCCCGCGGCGATATGCCCCACCTCGTGGCCGATGATGAAGGCCAGCGCGTCGGGATCGCGGGCGGTGCCGCCGATTTCGAACAGGTCGCTGTAGACCACCACGAACCGGCGGAACCCGTGCCCGGACGCGAACGCGTTGATCTGGCCGTTGCCCAGCACGACGTAGGCGTCGGGCACCTTGCTCATCCCGAAGCGCGCCGCCGCCTCCTGCACCATCCGGTAGCCCTCGGGGAACTGCGTCGGCGACATCTTCACGCCGTTGATCCGCTGGGTCGCGTAGTTGAGGCCACGGCCGAGCCACAGCAGCACCGGCGCGAACACCAGCAGCAGCACGTACGGACTTGTCAGGATCGACCCGGTGTCGACCGGCTGGCCCTTGTCGTCGAGCACCGGCTCGGCGAACAGCTCGACCAGCAGGATCAGCGCGACCAGCAGATACGCCACCGTCGTGAACATGATCACGACCACCAGCAGCGGGATCTCCCACGAATGCCGGGCGGGCATCCCGAACGGCGACAGCCCGCGCGGCTGCTGCTGCGGGGGGATCGGCGGCCCGCCTGGCGGGTAGTAACCGGCCTGTGGCACCGGGGGATACGGGCCGGGGTACTGCGGTGCGGGTGCGTACGGCTGGGCCGGAAATCCACCGGTCGGCGGGGCCTGCTGGGCCCAGGGCGACGCGGCGGGCCCGGGGTACTGCGGTGGAACGGGGGCGTCGCCGGTGCCCTTGTCCAGCGACGGTACCGACTCGGCGGGTGGGCCGGAATGCCCCGGCGGGGGACCTGCCGAAGGCGGCTGATGCGGTTCGTGCGGGTGCATGAAACGACTCTAAGCGGGCCTGACACAATCGCAGCCATGCGCGTTTACCTGGGTGCCGACCATGCCGGTTTCGAACTGAAGAATCACGTCAAGGCCCATCTGCAGGAGGCCGGACACGACGTCGTCGACTGTGGTGCTCTCGAGTACGACGCCCTCGACGACTACCCCGCGTTCTGCATCGAGGCGGCCCGCCGCACCGTCGCCGACCCGGGCTCGCTCGGCCTGGTCTTCGGTGGCAGCGGCAACGGCGAGCAGATCGCCGCCAACAAGGTCCCCGGCGCGCGCTGCGCCCTGGCCTGGAGCGTCGAAACCGCCAAGCTGGCCCGCGAACACAACAACGCCCAGCTGATCGGGATCGGCGGCCGCATGCACACCACCGAGGAAGCTCTCGCCATCGTCGACGCGTTCCTCGCCCAGGCGTGGTCGGAAGAGCCGCGCCACCAGCGCCGCATCGACATCCTCGCCGACTACGAGAAGTCCGGCGAGGCCCCCGCGGTCCCCGCGTACTGACAGTTCCGCACTCAGCTCGAGGAAGGTGTGTTTCTTGCCTGAGGGGCACACCCTTCATCGCATCGCCCGCCTGCATCAGGAGCGGTTCGCCGGTGGAGCCGTGCGGGTTTCGAGTCCGCAGGGGCGCTTCGCCGAGGGCGCGGCGATGGTGGACGGGCGGGTGCTGGAGTCGGCCGAGGCCGTCGGGAAGCATCTGCTGCACCACTACGCGTCCGGGCTGACGGTGCACGTGCATCTGGGCCTGTACGGCACTTTCAGCGAGGCCGAACTGCCGTTGGCGGCGCCGGTCGGCCAGGTGCGGATGCGGATGCTCGGCGCCGCGACGGATTTCGGCAGCGATCTGCGCGGGCCGACCGCCTGCGAGGTGCTGCTGCCGCCGGAGGTCGACACGCTCCTCGCCCGCCTCGGCGCCGACCCGCTGCGCCCCGACGCCGATCACGACCGGGCGGGCGCGCGCATCCGGCGCTCCCGCAGGGCGATCGGCGCGCTGCTGATGGATCAGGCGCTGATCGCCGGCGTCGGCAATGTCTACCGCGCGGAAGTGCTGTTCCGGCACGGCATCTCGCCGTTCCGGCCGGGCACCTCGGTCAGCGCCGAGGAATGGGACGCCCTGTGGGCCGACCTGGTCGAGCTGATGCCGGTCGGCGTGGCCACCGGCCGGATGCACGTCGTCCGGCCCGAACACGACACCGGCGCACCGTCCTACGCCAAGGACCGGCCGCGCACCTACGTCTACCGCCGCCAGGGCGAGCCCTGCCGGGCGTGCGCGACCCCGATCGCGCACGGCGTCATGGAGGGGCGAAACCTCTTCTGGTGCCCGACCTGTCAGCCGCGCTGAGGCCGCCGGGCGAACTCGCCCTGACGTGGATGCGCTCACCGTGCGCGCCGAAGAGGCTGAGGATCTCGACACTGCCCCGGCCCGCCGCGCCGAACCAGTGCGGGATCCGGCAGTCGAATTCGGCCGCCTCGCCGGCGCCCATGACGAAATCGTGGTCGCCGAGCCGGACCCGCAGCCGCCCGCGCAGCACGTACAGCCACTCGTGGCCGTCATGGGCGCGCGGGAACGGGTCCTCGTCGCGGGCGGGAATGATCATCTTGTAGGCGCGGGGCTCCCCGGGGTGACGGGACAGCGGGATCAGCAGCCGGCCGCCGTCGCCGGTGGACTCCCGCGGCACCCGGGGATCGACGACGCGTGGCGCCGCGACGATCTCGTCCAGCCCGATGCCCAGCGCCGCCGTGATCGGCAGCAGCAGTTCGAGACCGGGCCTGCGCTGCCCCGATTCCAGCCGCGACAGCGTGCTCGTCGAGACGCCGGTGGCCCGCGCGACCGCGGCCAGGCTGACGTTCCGCTTCTCCCGCGCCCGGCGCAACCGCGGCCCGATCTGCTCGATCACCGCGCCGACGGTCGGTTGGTCCTCCATGCGCCCAGTGGAATCGATCCGTCCCGGAAACGGCAAGGCTCTTTGCTGATACCGCAAAGGCGTCGGGATGCTCGTCGCGGAGGTGATCCGAGATGGATTCGACAAGGGAAATGGACACGACCGCCCCGGCATCGCGTATCGGCGACCGGCTGCCCGCCGGGGTATATCTGCTGGGGTTCAGTCTGTTCGCGATGGGCAGCGCGGAGTTCCTGCTCGCGGGCGTGCTGCCCGATGTGGCGCTCGATCTGAGGGTGCCGCTCTCGTCCGCGGGCATGCTCATCACCGCGTTCGCGCTCGGTGTGGTCGTCGGCGGACCGCCGTGCGCGGTGCTCGGCCTGCGCCTGCCGCGGCGCTCGGCGCTGCTGGTGACCCAGGCGGTCTTCGCGGCGAGTATCGCGATCGGGCTGGTCGGTGACTATCGGGTGCTGCTGATCTCGCGGGTCGTCGCCGGTGTGGCCTACGCGGGGTTCTTCGCCGTGGCGTCGGTCACGGCGGTCCGCCTGGTGACCCCGGATCGGGTCGGGCGGGCGTCCGCGGTGGTGGTGAGCGGGCTCAGCGTGGCGATGGTGGTCGGTGGTCCGATGGGGACGCTGCTGAGTCATTTCCTCGGCTGGCGTGGGGGATTCGTCGCGGTCGTGCTGCTGACGCTCGCGGGGATGGTCGGCTGCCTGCTCGGAATCCCCACCACCGCAGCGGAATCCGGGGCGAGGCCGGAGGTGCGCCGCGAGCTCGCGGTGATGCGCGAACCCGCGCTGTGGGGCATCTACGCGATCACCATCCTGAGCACGGCCGCCTACATGATCACGTTCAACTACCTGGCGGCGCTGCTCGGCGAGGTCACCGGTGTTGCGGCCGTGTGGATTCCGGCCGTCCTCGCGCTGTTCGGCGTGGGCGCCTTCGTCGGCCTGTCCCTCGGCGGCCGGATCGCCGACCGGCGGCCGCACGCCGCGTTGACGGCCGGGACGATCGCCATCGGCCTGCTGTCGGTGCTGCTCGCGACGGCGATGGCATGGGTAGGGGTGGTGGTGCCCGCGGTCTTCGCGCTCGGGGTCGCGGCGTTCGTCCTCAATCCCGCCCTGTACGGCCGGGTCTTCACCATCGCGGCCGCGGCGCCGACGCTCGCGGGCGCCACCACGGTGTCGGCCTTCCAGCTGGGGATCAGCGGCACTCCGGTGCTCGCGGCCGTCACCCTCACCCACGGCGGCGGGCTCACCTCGGTCGGCCTGATCGGCGCGGTGCTCGCGGTCGCGGCGCTGCCGCTGATCCGGCTCGACGCGAGACGCCGAGCCGGATCCGAGCACACTGCCTGACTACATCGAAAGGGGTTGAGCCGGAACGCGAAGTGCAGGCTTCGCGATCCGACTCAGCCCGCGACCGCGGTTCCCAGTTCCGGGTCGCCCGATTCGGCGAGCGCGAAACGCCGCCCGCCCGCGGATTTCGCCGAATACATCGCGCGGTCGGCGCGACGCAGCAGATCGGTGAAATCGCACGTCTTTCCCGGCGCGCAGAACGCCGTGCCCACGCTCGCCGAGACCGGTACCGGCCCCGCGCTCGACCACACCGGGTCGCGCAGCGCGGCCACCACGTGGTGCGCCAGCTCGCCGAGGGTGTCGCGCCGCGGGTTGGCGGCGACGACGAACTCGTCACCGCCGTACCGGCAGATCACCGTCTCGGGCGGGCACACCTCGCGCAGCCGGTTGGCCAGTTCGACCAAGACCTCGTCGCCGATCGCGTGCCCGTAGCCGTCGTTGATCTGCTTGAACCGGTCCAGGTCGACCACCAGTACACCGACGCCGCGGGTCGGGTCGGCCGCGAAGGCCCGTACCCGTTCCTGCAGCAACGTGCGGTTGGCCAGATCGGTCAGCGCGTCGTGGGTTGCTTCGTGGCGCAAGCGGTGCTGTAGCGCGGCGATCTCCTGTACGCGCAGCGACACTTTCGCCGAGATGTTCTGTTCCTGTTGCGCGAGCGCCCGTTCCTGCAGCGCCTGCGCGTAACTGTCGATGGCCTGACTGGCGACCAGCGGCCAGCGGGTGGCCACCAGCGAGCCGGGCACGCCGGAGGGGAAGCCGAGCAGCCAGCGGGTGGCGTGCGCCAGCATCCTGGTTCGTTCGAAGGGCGCCTCGGCCAGCCGGGCGCCGAGCATCCGCGCCTGCGGCACCGGGAACGGTTCGGTCCGCGCCAGATGCAGCAGCCGCTCGACGATCTCGACGAGCACCGGCTCCAGCTGGTGCGGCGCCGTGGACGATCCCGGTTCGGCGCACACCGCGCGGGCCCAGGCGCGGGCCATCGCGGCGACCGGTGGCTCGATGTGGACAGTCATCGACATCACCGGCGGTCGGTGGCGACAAGCGCGCCACCTCGATCGTTCGCACTGCTACGCGGTTGAGTCCACCGAGTTCGGCACACGCTCACCGCCCCCTTTCCAGATACCCCCGTCCGGCAAAAAGGATCCTAGCAAGCCACCCGAGACCGAAAAGCCGCGTTGTAGAACGCGTTGCAGTCTCTCGCGAATGGCGATCGGCTATGACATCGCTACAGGTGTCCCGGCGTTACACACTTCCCGAAAAAACTTTGGGAAGACCGAAACATGCAGCGTAGAGCCCATCTCGAGGGGGTGGGCGTTGCATTGCCATGCGGTTCCTCCTGGCCCAGGGGCGAGTCGTGACGAGGTGGCCGAGTGACCACGACTCCCCCCGACAAGGAGCCCGTCACGCGCCATTTCATGGTGGCCTACTCGCCGCCCACATGCCAGGTTTTTAAGGAAAATTCTCCTATTTATTCCCCCGGTGGAGCAGGCGCCGGTCCCCATTGGCGCGCATCAACCATCGTGGCCGGGCGGGGGTTCGTGTGGATAGGGTCATTAGGCCCTAATCGGGCACCGGCGCCGGCGGGGGTCGTCACCGCGGGGCGGGGGCGCGCCGCCGTGCTCGCCGGGGGCGGATTGGCATTTAGCGCGCGGGATTCGGTACAGTCGTGGCGCACACGACATCGTGGCGATCCCATCGATGTCGTATGCCTGCGGGTGTAGTTCAATGGTAGAACCTCAGCCTTCCAAGCTGATGGTGCGGGTTCGATTCCCGTCACCCGCTCAAACATGAATTCCCTCGACGGCGTCGCAGCCCCGAGGCCTCGGGGTGTAGCGCAGCTTGGTAGCGCATCCGCTTTGGGAGCGGAGGGTCGCAGGTTCAAATCCTGTCACCCCGACCATCACCATTCGCCCAGCTCACGGTTGTGTCAGCGCGGAGGAGTGCAGATGTCCACGGAACGCAGGGTCGCGATCGTCACCGGTGCCGCGCGGGGCATCGGCGCCGCCGTCGCGGGCAAGCTCGCCGCCGACGGATTCGCCGTCGCCGTGCTCGATCTCGACGCCGCCGCCTGCGCGAACACCGTCGCCGCCATCGAGGCCGCCGGGGGCAGCGCCCTCGCCGTCGGCGCCGATGTGGCCGACGAGGCCGCGGTCGCCGCCGCGGTCGAGCGGATCGCCACCGAGCTCGGCGCGCCGACCGTGCTGATCAACAACGCGGGCGTGCTGCGCGACAACCTGCTGTTCAAGATGTCGGTGGACGACTGGGACACCGTCCTGAACGTGCACCTGCGCGGCGCCTTCCTGATGACGAAGGCGGTGCAGAAGTACATGGTGGACGCGAAGTTCGGCCGCATCGTGAACCTGTCGAGCACCTCGGCGCTCGGCAACCGCGGCCAGGCCAACTACTCCGCCGCCAAGGCGGGCATGCAGGGCTTCACCAAGACCCTGGCCTTCGAGCTGGGCAAATTCGGCGTCACCGCGAACGCGATCGCCCCCGGCTTCATCGAAACCGACATGACCGCCGCGACCGCCGCGCGGGTCGGCGTCGACTTCGAGGCGTTCAAGCAGGCCGCCGCCGCGCAGATCCCGGTCAACCGGGTCGGCACGCCCGCCGACATCGCCAACGCGGCATCGTTCTTCGTGAGCGAGGGCGCGGGCTTCGTGTCCGGTCAGGTTCTCTACGTCGCCGGTGGCCCCACCAACTGACGCGAAGCCGGTGGGCGCGAAGAATTTTCGCGATTCGTACCCGCCGGTACGGCGCCGCTTTTACTGTTACCCCCGATAACGGTCGGGTGGTGACTCTGGAGGTTGTGCGGCGTGGGGAAGTGGGCGGTTCTCGGGGCCGCGATGGTACTGGCCGGATCGATGTCGACCGGGATCGCCGGGGCAGCGCCGAGCACCTGCGACGAACCCGCCTGGGTGGGCAGCTGGATGGCGGCGCCCTCCGATTCGCTCAGTGCCGCCGACCCGTCGCTGATTCCCCAGCTGTCGCTCTCGGACCAGACCTATCGCGTGGTGATCACGCCGCACCGGGGTGGCTCGGAGCTGCGGGTCCATCTGACCAATCGCACCCGGCCGATCGCGATGACCGTGGGACACGTGACGGTGGGGGCCCAGAGCGCGGGCGCGGCGGTGCGCCCCGACTCCGTGCGCGAGGTGACCTTCGGCGGCGAGCGGGCCGTGACCATCGCGCCGTGGAGCGATGTGGTGAGCGACCCGGTCCGGCTCGAGTTCGAGGCGTTCGCGCCGCTGGCGGTGAGCGTGCACGCGCCCGGACTCGCGGTGCTGCCGACCGAGCATTTCAACGGCAACGCCACCAGTTATTACAGCCTCCCGTTCGCCGGTGATCACACCACCGATCCGTCGGGCGCGCTGCTGCCGTTGAGCACAACCGCGGTGCCGTTCGTCTCGGGTCTGGATGTGCGGGCGCCGGGGGCGGTCTCGACCATCGTGGCCTTCGGCGACTCGATCACCGACGGCTATGTGTCGGCCACCTACCTCGGCACCCCGCAGGACCCGAGCGTGATCGATCGGAACGTGCGCTATCCCGACTTCCTGCAGCGCAGGCTCGACGCCGCGGGCAAGCCGTTCAGCGTGCTCAACGCGGGGATCTCGGGCAACCGGGTCACCCGCGACGGCTTCATCCCTCAGTTCGGGCCGCACGCGGGCGCCCGGCTGCAGGCCGACGTCATCGACAAGGCCGGGGTCAGCGAGGTGATCGTGCTCGAGGGCATCAACGATCTGGGGATTCCGATCGGCGCGGGCTACGACGAGGTGGTCGCCGGGTACACCGGCCTGATCGACCGCCTGCACGCCGCCGGGCTGCGCGTCCACCTGGGCACCCTGCTGCCGACGAGCAACGCCCTGCTGGACGGCATGGCCACGCTGCCGTACGCGAATCCGGTGCGGCAGCGGATCAACGCCTGGATCCGGACCCAGCGGCTGTCCGACAGCGTGGTGGATTTCGATGCGGCGCTGCGGGATCCGGCGAACCCGGACGTCCTCGATCCCCGCTACGCGGGCGCGGACAACCTGCACCCCAACGCGGCGGGCTACCGGGCGATGGCCGAGGCGATCGACCTCGACCGGTTCCTTCCCGTCTGCGGCTGAGGGCTCAGGCGCAGCGGAACCGGAACTCGGTACTCACCTGGGTGCCCGCGGCGACCTGCAGGCGCGCCGGTGCGGTGTCGGCCAGCGCGCACCCGCCGGGCACGGTGATCACCCTCGCCTCGTAGCAACCGTCGGGCAGGGCGGCGGTGGCGCGGCCGTCGGGGCCGCTGGTCAGGGTCGTCACGACCTGGGTCTCACCGCAGCGGGTCACCGTGATCTCGGCGCGGTTGACCGGGATCGGGTCCCGGCCGGTGAAGGCCAGGACGCTCAGGGTCCCGGCGGTTCCGGTCCCCGGCGGCGCCGGATCGGCGGCGGCCAGCCCGGCGCCGACCAGCGGACAGAGCACGGACAGGGCGAGCATTGTTCGGCGCATGAACCTCTCCTCGGCGATGAGTCGGGTCGTCCGGTGCGATGGTAAGCCCGTTTCGCCAGGTCGCGGCCCGCTCGCCCGGGATGTCGAGTTGACGATTCGGCGACGATCCCGCCGGGCGCGCTGCCCGGACACCGGCCCGCCGATGTGTCACCATCGATCGGTGACCTACGTCGCCGATCCGCGCGTGGACGCCTACATCGACGCGCTCCCCACCTGGCAGCAGGCCGTCTGCCGCCAGGTCCGCGACCTCGTCCACGCCGCCGACCCCGAGGTCGTCGAAACCGTGAAACGGCGCGTGCAGCCCTATTTCGTCCTCGACGGCAATATCTGCGCGCTGCTCGCCGCCAAGACGCACGTCAACATCTTCCTCTACGACGGCGCCATCGTCCCCGACCCGGACAACATCATCACCGGCGGCCACGACAACAAGACCGCGCGCACCGTCGCCGTCTACGAGGGCCAGACCCTCAACGACCGCGCCCTGAGCAAGATGCTGAAACAGATCATCGCCGACAACCGCGCTGGCGGCTGGCGCAAGATCAAACAGGCCCGCGGCGAGGACTAACTGCCGGGAGTGATGCCGGCGCGTTCGCTCCAGATCTGTTCGGCGGGGACGGAGATCGTGGTCAGTTCGGGGTAGCGCAGGGCGGAGAGGGTGCCGCCGAAGACGGCGCCGGTGTCGAGGCAGAGGGTGTTGTTGACCCAGGTCAGTTTGGTGACGGGGGTGTGGCCGTAGAGGACGGTGGCGGCGCCGCGGTAGTCCTGGGCCCAGTCGTAGCGGATGGGCAGGCCGTGTTCGTCGAAGTCGCCGGTGGGGGAGCCGTAGAGGGCGAAGGAGCGGGCGCGGCCGGAGGTGCTGCCGTGCAGGCTTTCCGGCAGGCCGGCGTGGGCGACGACCAGCTTGCCGCGGTCGAGCAGATAGTGGCTCGGTAGCTCGCGCAGGAAAGTGTGTGCGGCGGCGCGGAATTCGGCGTCTTCGGTGGCCAGCTGGGCCAGGGACAGCTCGAGACCGTGGGCGACGCGGACATTGCGTCCGTCCAGCGCGCGCACCAGTTTGTACTCGTGGTTCCCGGTGACGCACAGCGCGGTGCGCGCGGCGACCATGCCCATCGCCAGGCGCAGCACACCGGGGGTGTCGGGGCCGCGGTCGACGAGATCGCCGACGAAGACCACCGTGCGCGCCTCCGGGTGCGCGGCGCCGATCGCCCGGCCGCGCTCGTCGCGCTCGAGGATGTAGCCGAGTTCGCCCAGCAGGGTTTCCAGCTCGCCGCGGCAGCCGTGTACGTCGCCGATCACGTCGAAGGGGCCGGTGAGGTCGCGACGATCGCGGGGGAGGGTGTCGGGGCGGCGGGGCTCGGTCATCGACTCCATCGTCGTGCAGCGCGGGCCCGCGCCGCAACCGCGTTACGTCACAGTGGGGATCGCGGCCTCGGGCCAGACCCAGTTCGCGACGACCGGGATGTCCTCGCCGTGCTCCCTGGTCCAGCGCCGGGCGATCAGCCGGGCGTCGACCATCTCCTGGCGCAGACCCGCCGCCCGCGCGCGCAGGCCGGGCACCCGATCGATCACGTCGAGCACCAGGTGGAAGCGGTCGAGGTCGTTGAGCATCACCATGTCGAAGGGAGTGGTGGTCGTGCCCTTCTCCTTGTATCCGCGCACGTGCAGTTCGGCGTGGTTGGTGCGGCGATAGGTGAGCCGGTGGACCAGCCAGGGGTAGCCGTGGAAGGCGAAGATCACCGGGCGGTCGATGGTGAACAGCGCGTCGAACTCGGCGTCGGGCAGGCCGTGCGGGTGTTCGCCTGCGGGCAGCATCCGCATCAGGTCGACGACATTGACCACCCGGACCCGCAGGTCGGGCAGCCGATCGCGCAGGATCGCGGCGGCGGCGAGCGTTTCCAGGGTGGGGATGTCGCCCGCGCAGCCGAGCACCACGTCGGGGGTGGTGCCGGGGTCGTCGTTGTGGCAGGCCCACTCCCAGATCCCGACCCCGCGGGCGCAGTGCAGCGCGGCCTCGGACACCGAAAGCCAGTCCGGCCCCGGCTGTTTGCCCGCGACGACCACATTGGCGTAGTGCAGCGAGCGCAGGCAGTGGTCGTAGGTGGACAGCAGCGTGTTCGCGTCCGGCGGCAGGTACACCCGCACGATCTCGGGACTCTTGTTCGCCACGACATCGAGGAACCCCGGGTCCTGATGGGTGAATCCGTTGTGGTCCTGGCGCCACACGTGCGAGGTGAGCAGATAGTTCAGGCTGGGGATCCGGCGCCGCCACGGCACCGCCAGGCTGGCGTCGAGCCACTTGGCGTGCTGGTTGAACATGGCGTCGACGATGTGGATGAACGCCTCGTAACAGGTGAACACCCCGTGCCTGCCGGTGAGCAGGTAGCCCTCCAGCAGGCCCTGGCACAGGTGCTCGGAGAGCACCTCCACGGCGCGGCCGGTCGGCGACAGGTCGACATCCCAGCAGCCGACCTCGGCCTGCCAGTCCCGTCCGGTCACCTCGAGGATGTCCTGGAGCCGGTTGCTGACCAGTTCGTCCGGGGCGAGGGTGAGGAAGTTGTGCGGATTGCGCACCGTGACATCGCGCAGCCAGCTGCCCAGCACCCGGGTCGCCTCGTGCGGTCCCGACCCGGGCCGCTCGACGGCGACACCGTACTCGCGCCAGTCCGGCAGGTCCAGATCGCGCACGAGCAGCCCGCCGTTGGCGACCGGGTTCAGGCTCATCGGCCGGTCCGGGATCTGGCTGAGCACGGCGGCGACCGGGGCGCCGTGCTCGTCGAACAGTTCTTCGGGGCGATACGAGCGCAGCCACTGCTCCAGCACGCGCCGGTGCCGAGGGTTGGTGCGGGCCGCGGGCAGGGGAACCTGGTGGGCGCGGAAGGTGCCCTCGACCTGTTCGCCGTCGACGACCGGGGGACAGGTCCAGCCCTTCGGTGTGTGCAGCACGATCATCGGCCAGCGCGGCCGGGTGGTGTCGCCGTCGACGCGGGCCGCGCGCTGGAATCCGGCGATGCGGTCCAGGCAGGTGTCCATCGCCGTGGCCAGCGCCTGGTGCACCGGGGCCGGGTCGTCGCCGGAGACGATCAGCGGCTCGTAGCCGTAGCCGCGCAGCAGCGCGACCAGTTCGTCGGTCGGGATGCGGGCGAGGATCGTCGGGTTGGCGATCTTGTACTCGTTGAGCGCCAGGATCGGCACCACCGCGCCGTCGCGCGCCGCGTTGAGGAATTTGTTCGCGTGCCAGCTGGCCGCCAGCGGGCCGGTCTCGGCCTCGCCGTCGCCGATCACGCAGAACACCGTCAGATCGGGATGATCGAGCGCGGCGCCGTAGGCGTGCAGCAGGCTGTAGCCGAGTTCGCCGCCCTCGTGGAACGAGCCGGGCGTCTCCGGCGCGCAGTGGCTCGGCACGCCGCCGGGGAAGGAGAACTGGTGGAACAGCCTGCGCATGCCGTGGCTGTCGCGCGCGATGTCGGGGTAGAGCTCGGTGTAGGCGCCCTCCAGCCAGGCACAGGCGTTCGGGCCGGGGCCGCCGTGGCCGGGGCCCGCCACGTACACCGCGTCGAGCCCGCGACTCCGGATCACCCGATTCGCATGCGCCCACACCAGATTCAGGCCGGGCACGGTGCCGAAATGGCCGAGCAGGCGCGGCTTGATGTCCTCGGCGCGCAGCGGCTCGCGCAGCAGCGGATTGCGCATCAGATAGATCTGGCCGACCGCGAGATAGTTGGCGGCCCGCCACCAGGTGTCCACCGCGACCAGCTCGTCGCGGGACAGTGGGCCGGGGGCGTCAATGAGGACGTAGGGCTGCGGGGCGATGGTCTCGCCGTCGCCGCCGCCCACGTTGTCGGCGGCGGTGTCGGCGTCGAGATCGCTGGTCCGGGTCATCGCGGACTCTCCTCGTACTCGGTGAGCTGCGGCGCCGTCCGCGCCGCCGGGACCTGCACGGGGCGCCGATTCGGCACTCGGCGACACCGGTGGAGAAACGCACCGCCGAGCCTACCGCCGTGCCCGTTCCCGGCGCCGCGCCCGCGGTCTATTACTGTGCGGGCCATGCATTCTCTCGGCAGGATCATCGGCATCGGACTCGTCGCGGCCGCCGCGATCGCGACAGCGGCGTGCGGCTCGGACTCGGATACGGCGAGTTCGCCGAGCAGCAGCACCGCCGCCGCGGGCCAGTCCACGGCCAGCAAGGGCCGCGAATGCACCGCCGACGACATCAAGGTCAGCGGTGGCTACGGCGACGCACCGGAGATCACGATTCCCGACTCCTGTGATCCGCCCAAGACCCTGATCGTCAAGGACCTCGTCGCGGGCAACGGCCCCGGCGCGGTCGCCGGTCAGCCGCTGACCATGAACTACGCGCTGGTCACCTGGTCGGACAAGGAGACCCTGGACAGCTCGTTCAAGCGTGGCAAGCCGTTCCAGCTGACCCTCGGCGCCGGCCAGGTCATCGAGGGCTGGGACCAGGGTCTGCTCGGCGTGCAGCAGGGCGCGCGCCGGCTGCTGATCGTGCCGCCGAACCTCGGCTACGGTGCGGGCGGCAACGGCGTCGCGCCGAACGAGACGCTGGTCTTCGTCACCGACGCGGTGCAGGTCGGCCGCTAGCCGCCGCCCAAACAGCCGCCGATTGCACGACCGCGAAGGCGGTCAACTACCCTGGTCGGGATGCGTTCGTCGCACCGACTCATGGCGCGACGTCCCATGCGGGGACACCACTGAACTACGAACCAAGGAGCATGTCCGTGAAGAGCACCGTCGAGCAGCTGAGCCCGACCCGGGTCCGGATCAACGTCGAGGTGCCCTTCGAGGAGCTGAAGCCCGACTTCGACAAGGCGTACAAGGCGCTGGCCCAGCAGGTCCGCATCCCCGGCTTCCGTCCGGGCAAGGCTCCGGCCAAGCTGATCGAGACCCGTGTCGGCCGTGGCGCCGTGCTGGAGCAGGTCGTCAACGACGCGCTGCCGGGTCGCTACGCCGAGGCCGTGCAGTCCGCCGAGGTGAAGGTCATCGGCCAGCCCGAGATCGAGATCACCAAGATCGAGGACGGCGAAGAGCTGGCGTTCACCGCCGAGGTCGACGTGCGCCCCGAGATCGCGCTGCCGGACTACTCGGGCCTCGAGGTCACCGTCGACGCGTTCACCATCGAGGACGCCGACATCGAGCAGCAGCTCACCTCGCTGCGTCAGCGCTTCGGCACCCTGACCGGTGTCGAGCGCGCCGTGCAGGACGGCGACTTCGTCTCGATCGACCTGTCGGCCACCGTCGACGGCGAGGACGTCCCGGAGGCGGCCACCACCGGCCTGTCGCACGAGGTCGGTTCGGGTCAGCTGATCGAGGGCCTCGACGAGGCGATCACCGGTCTGTCGGCCGGCGAGTCGAAGGAGTTCACCTCCACCCTGGTCGCCGGTGAGCACGCCGGTAAGGAAGCCGTCATCACCGTCACCGTGCAGTCGGTGAAGGAGCGCGAGCTGCCCGAGGCCGACGACGAGTTCGCCCAGCTGGCCAGTGAATTCGACACCATCGACGAGCTCAAGGAAGACCTGAAGGGCCGCGTCGAGCGCGTCAAGAAGGTCGAGCAGGCCGGTCAGATCCGCGACAAGGTGCTCGACACCCTGCTCGAGACCGTCGAGGTCCCGCTGCCCGAGGCCGTCGTCAAGGCCGAGGTCGACGCGGTGCTGCACGACGCCGTCCACGGCTTCGACCACGACGAGGCCAAGCTGGCCGAGGCGCTCGAGGCGCAGGGCTCCTCCCGCGAGGAGTTCGACAAGGACACCCAGGAAGCCGCCGAGAAGTCGGTGAAGACCCAGCTGCTGCTCGACGCCATCGCCGAGGCCGAGAACACCCAGGTCGGCCAGCAGGAGCTGACCGAGCGAATCCTGTTCCAGGCCCAGCGCTACGGCATGTCGCCGGAGCAGTTCATCCAGCAGGTGCAGCAGGCCGGTCAGCTGGGCGCGGTGTTCGCCGACGTCCGTCGTGGCAAGGCGCTGGCCGGTGTCGTCGGCCAGGTGAAGGTCACCGACTCCGAGGGCAACGTGGTGGACACCACCGAAATGTTCGGTGACCCCGCGGATTCCGCCGAGACCGAGCAGGTCGAGGCCGCCGCCGAATAAGTTTTGTGATGCCGGTGTGACCGGTACCCCACAGGGGGTGCTTGGATTGCGCTGTGAGCGAAGAAGGGCGGTACCGGGAGTTCGGTGCCGCCCTGCTTCGTTACTGTTTGTGACGACGAACCGTATGGCCGTAGCAATCGGTGAGAAGAGAAGGCAGGTATCCGTGACAATCAACCAGGCAGGGGTCATGACAGCCGCTACTGCTGGTCTCAACCTCAGTGATTCGGTGTACGAGCGGCTGCTGCGCGAGCGCATCATCTTCCTCGGCACGCAGGTCGACGATGACATCGCGAACAAGCTGTGCGCGCAGATCCTGCTGCTCTCGGCCGAGGATCCGACCAAGGACATCTCGCTCTACATCAACTCCCCGGGTGGCTCGGTCACCGCGGGTATGGCCATCTACGACACGATGCAGTTCGCCGAGTGCGACATCAAGACTGTCGCGATGGGCCTGGCCGCGTCGATGGGGCAGTTCCTGCTGACCGCGGGCACCAAGGGCAAGCGTTTCGCGCTGCCGCACACCCGGATCATGATGCACCAGCCGTCGGCGGGCATCGGTGGTTCGGCGGCCGACATCGCGATCATGGCCGAGCAGTTCGCCCACACCAAGCGCGAGCTCAACGAGCTGCAGTCGCTGCACACCGGCAAGTCGGTGGAGCAGGTGACCGAGGACGCGGACCGCGACCGCTGGTTCACGGCGAAGGAAGCCCTCGAATACGGCTTCATCGACCACGTGGTCACCCACGCGAACCAGGCGAAGTAACGCCGCCGTCCCCCCTCACTCGAGACAAGCTTGGAGATAAAGATGGCCAACCTCTTCGACCCGCGCGCCGGACATGGCGGCTCCGCTGCGGGCCTCCCGCAGGCGCGCTACATCCTGCCGCAGTTCACCGAGCAGACCTCGTTCGGTGTCAAGACGTCGGACCCGTACAACAAGCTCTTCGAGGAGCGCATCATCTTCCTGGGCAACCAGGTCGACGACGTCTCGGCGAACGACATCATGGCGCAGCTGCTGGTGCTGGAGTCCCAGGACCCCGACCGCGACATCACCATGTACATCAACTCGCCCGGTGGCTCGTTCACCGCGCTGATGGCGATCTACGACACCATGCAGTACGTCCGCCCCGACGTGGTGACGGTGTGCCTCGGTCAGGCCGCCTCGGCCGCCGCGGTGCTGCTGGCCGCCGGTGCGCCCGGTAAGCGCGCCGCGCTGCCCAACGCGCGCATCCTGATCCACCAGCCGTCCTCGGGCGGCGTGCAGGGCCAGGTGTCCGACCTCGAGATCGCCGCGGCCGAGATCGAGCGGATGCGCCGCCTGATGGAGGTCACCATCTCGCGCCACACCGGCAAGTCCGAGGAGCAGGTCCGCAAGGACACCGACCGCGACAAGATCCTGACGGCCGAGGAGGCCAAGGAGTACGGCATCGTCGACCAGGTCTTCGATTACCGGAAGCTCAGCGGACAGAAGTGACACGCCCGGGCCCGTCGCCCGATCTGGGCGGCGGGCCCATCTTTTTTCGACCGTGGGCCTCACAATGGTGAGAACCCGCACAACGCTTCACAGAAACATGCGCGAGTTGTCGACCTCTCTCGCGCACACCAGGTACGGTCGACTCAGGGACCACTGCTCTGATTGACGGCACCGAAACGTATTTCCGGCCCAATCGGGGGACGACGGTCGCACTCGGACAAGGAAGTAGGGACCTACGAGATGGCGCGCATCGGAGACGGCGGCGATCTGCTCAAGTGCTCGTTCTGCGGAAAGAGCCAGAAGCAGGTCAAGAAGCTCATTGCGGGCCCCGGGGTCTATATCTGCGACGAGTGCATCGACCTCTGCAACGAGATCATCGAGGAAGAGCTGGCCGAGTCGAGCGAGGTCAAGCTCGACGAGCTGCCCAAGCCGTCGGAGATCCGGGACTTCCTGGAGAACTACGTCATCGGGCAGGACACGGCCAAGCGCACCCTCGCGGTCGCGGTCTACAACCACTACAAGCGCATCCAGGCCGGCGACAAGGGCCGCGACAGCCGCGGTGAGACCGTCGAGCTGGCCAAGTCGAACATCCTGATGCTCGGCCCCACCGGCTGCGGTAAGACCTACCTCGCGCAGACGCTGGCGAAGATGCTGAACGTGCCGTTCGCCATCGCCGACGCCACCGCGCTCACCGAGGCGGGCTACGTCGGTGAGGACGTCGAGAACATCCTGCTGAAGCTCATCCAGGCCGCCGACTACGACGTCAAGCGCGCCGAGACCGGCATCATCTACATCGACGAGGTCGACAAGATCGCCCGCAAGAGCGAGAACCCGTCGATCACCCGCGATGTCTCCGGTGAGGGCGTGCAGCAGGCGCTGCTGAAGATCCTGGAGGGCACCCAGGCGAGTGTGCCGCCGCAGGGCGGTCGCAAGCACCCGCACCAGGAGTTCATCCAGATCGACACCACCAACGTGCTGTTCATCGTGGCCGGCGCGTTCGCGGGCCTGGAGAAGATCATCTCCGACCGCACCGGGCACCGTGGCATCGGCTTCGGCGCCGAGGTCCGCTCCAAGGCCGAGGTCGACACCGACGACCACTTCGCCGACGTGATGCCCGAGGACCTGATCAAGTTCGGCCTGATCCCCGAGTTCATCGGCCGCCTTCCGGTCGTCGCCTCGGTGACCAACCTGGACAAGGAATCGCTGGTCAAGATCCTCTCGGAGCCGAAGAACGCGCTGGTCAAGCAGTACGTGCGGCTGTTCGAGATGGACGGCGTCGACCTCGAGTTCACCACCGACGCCCTCGAAGCGGTCGCCGACCAGGCGATCCTGCGCGGCACCGGTGCCCGTGGCCTGCGCGCCATCATGGAGGAAGTCCTGCTCCCGGTGATGTACGACATCCCCGGCCGCGACGACGTCGCCAAGGTGGTCGTGAACGCCGACACCGTCACCGAGAACGTCCTCCCGACGATCGTCCCGCGCAAGACCCAGCGCACCGAGCGCCGCGAGAAGTCGGCGTAGAGCCCACACAGCGCCATCGACAGAGGGCCCCTGCTCCAGCTGGAGCAGGGGCCCTCTGTCGTGTGTGGTTGTTCGCTAGCTCTCGCGAAAGGCGGGCGCCGCGGAGAGGAGGTCCTCGGCGTCGTCGGAGGGGATCTCGGCCGAGGCGCGGGCGATGGCGGTGCTGTAGCGGGCGCTGGCGGCGTTGTGGATCATCAGGGCCACGCCGATCATGACCGGGGCCACGGCGTGGACGGCGGCGTCGTACCAGTGTCCCGCGCTCAGGTGGGGATAGGTGTTGAGGGCGATGGTGAGCGAGAGCAGGAACAGTTCCGCGACCAGCACCTGGGTGCGGTTGCCCATCACGCCCCACTCGGCCACCCGGGTGGTGCCGATCATGATGATGACCAGGCAGACGCTGATCATGGCCTCCAGGCCGAAGCTGGCCCAGTAGAGCGGGTCGCTCGGGCCGCCGGGGGCGATGTTGTGCTGGACGTTCACCGCCGACCACAGCATGCCCGCGATGACCACGCCGGCCAGGGCACGCAGCGACCAGGTGCGGTGCTGGTAGAGCGAGGCCAGCCGGGCGCGCGGGTTGGATTCGCGGCGCTGGGCGGCGATGGCCTTGCGGGCCAGCATCACGTCCGCCATCTCGGCCCGCTCCATCTCGGCGGTGGTCTCGCGCAGCCGATCGGCGTGCATGGACGCGGCCTTGATCTGCTTCCAGCGCTGGTCGCGCTCGTAGGTGCGGATCTTCTCGGCGAGCTCGCGCTCAGCGCGCAGTTCGTCTTCCGACAGTGCGTCGGTCAGGGCCGGATCGGACTGGTAGGCGATGCGCCGCCTGGCCCGTTCGACCCGGACAGGCAACGCAACGACCTCGTCATCGAGCGGGTGTTCCTCGCGCATCGCAACTCCAAGTAGCAAAGGGGTTCGCCGGGTCGCGTCATTCTTGCGCATGGAGCCGGGGAGAGCACAACCGCGGGCCGGATTTCTCGCCGACCCGCCGCTGCCGGAAACGTCTGGCGCACAACTGTGTAGCTGTCATCGCACATCCACGGGGAGACGGTGACGACCGGTGACCGGTCGCGCCCGGGGTCGAGGAGCTTCGTTGATCCTCCGTGGTTCGCCGTTGAACCTTGGTCCCGTTTTGTGCTTCTGCTGGTGTTTCGTCGCAGCTGGGCGCGGTGTTACGTGGATCACCCCGCGGAGAAATCGCCGTACTTCGGTGCCCCGTCGGCGCGGTAGCTCGCGATGAAGACGTCGAAGTCCTCGTCGTCGAACGGGGCCGACCAGCCGCCGCGGGTGAAGCCGTCGACGGTGTCCTCGTCCGGCCCGCCCGGCGCCTGGGAGACGCCGTCGATGGTGCGGAACTGGGTCAGGGAGAGCTCCATGGCGCCGATCCTTTCGTCCGTTTCGTCCGTCTTGCAGGTCGTTCACCCATTACGACGGGCCCAGCACGCAAAACTCATCGGCGTATCCTCGCGGTGTGTCGGACTGGTGCTGCCGTTCGGTTGCTGTTTACTCGGTCCGTCAATCAGATGTTCGAGTGACGAGTGGAAGCGGAGGAGACATGGCACTGCCTACGATGACCGCCGAACAGCGCACCGAGGCGTTGGCCAAAGCGGCTGCCGTGCGCAAGGCGCGCTCGGAACTGATCGGCAAGGTGAAGGAGGGCAAGGTCACCGTCGCCGATCTGCTCAAGAAGGCCGACAGCGACGACCTGGTCAAGAAGACCAAGGTCGCCGCCGTGATCAAGGCGCTGCCGGGTGTCGGCCCGGTGAAGGCGGCCAAGCTGATGGATCAGGCCGAGATCCCCGAGGATCGCCGCATCGGCGGCCTCGGTGCTCGCCAGCGCGCGGCACTGCTGGACGCCCTCGAGGCCTGAGCCGAATCGCGGTCCGACGCCCGTGGACGCACAGCGTGCACACCACGGGCGTCGGGACAGTTCGGCCCGATGAGCTGGTTCAGACGCAGTAGGTCAGCAGGAAATCGTTGATGCGCAGGCGCCAGCCCGGTTGCAGTTCGATGGGCAGGGTGCCGACGCGCGACCAGCGTTCGGAGTCGGGGGCGGCGAAGAACGTGCCGGAGGTGGCGGGGGCCTCCCGGACGAACACCTTGCCCCGGTCGGGGGCGACGAAGGCGTGGACCCGGGACACGAGCCGGTCGCGTTCGATCAGGATGGGGGTGGCGGCGGCGGCCCGCACCGATTCGTCGCCGGAGGGGTTACGGCCCAGGACATAGGGCCGATCCAGCGGATAGCTCAGCCCGTCCTCGGTGACGAGGGCGCCGCGCGAGCTGGTGGGATGCGGTCCGGACTTCCCCAGTGCGACGGGCTCGGCCCGCTTCGCCGCGTCCAGGGCCTGGGACCAGGCCAGCGGCGCGTTGGTGGCGGGGGAATTGCGCGGACCGGTGCTGACGGTCTCACCGTCGACGGTCGCCGGGCGCGAGCCCGTGCTCACCGTCTCGCCGTCGGGATCACCCACCTCGGGGGCGGCCACGAAACCGGTTGCCGGACCGGAGGATCCGGCCTCGGCGCTGGGGACGGCGAAACCCGCGGTCGCCGGTCTGGCCTCCCCGTTCTCGGTATGACCCGCCGGTGTGCGCAGGGCGCGGAAGCCGGTGGCCTCGGTGGGCGGCGGCTCGTCGATCGCCTCGACCCGGCGCGGCGCGGGATTGCGGCGCCGTCCGAGGTTGAGCACGAATCCGTTGCCGGTGACGATGCCGGCCCGCAGGTCGGTGCGTGGATTGGCGCTGGTCGGGTCGGCCATCTCGGCGCCGACCGCGATCCGGCGGACTGGCTCACGGATGATCTCGTCGACCCAGGTGAAGGCGCGGTCGCCGGCCAGACGGCGGTTGCCCTCGGCGCCGGAGATCTCGGCGATCACCGCGCCGCGCAACAGGATCAGCATCCCGTCGGCGGTCGGAGCGAGGACGCCGAACGGCGGCGGGGCGGACGCGCCGCCGAAGACGACGCCGGCCAGTCGCTGGGCCAGCGCGGCGCCGGGCGCGGAGGCCGCGGTGCTCATCGCGACGGTTTCGACCGCGCCGAGTAGTCGGTCGGTGGACGGGGTCTCACCCGCGAGATACATGACGACGTCGCCGAATCGGGCGACGATCCCGGTACCGGGCACGATGGCCACGGTAGACGAATGCGCGCGCATCAATGCCTCCTTGTCGGACTGGCCTTTGCCAGCATAGATCGAGTCGTCGCGTGCGGTTGCGGGATGTGGCCGCGAACAGTGGGCGAACAGGGGCCCACCTGCGGTTTCGCGGAGGGGAGTCGGGATCGATGCGGTACCGGCGCAGCGGTTTTCGGCGGGCCGGGCAACCCGTGCGCGCGGCGGGCGGGCGCAGCGAGGCCCGCGGGAGTCGTCCATCGAGCCGTACGAACATTGTTCGTGTCAAACGTCGTTCGTGGCCCACGTATGATCGGCGCATGAACGCCGCACCCGTCAGCCGCCGGGCCCGACCGGCGAAAGCGCCGTTGAGCCGCGAGGTCGTCATCGAGACCGGTCTGCGCATCCTCGACAGCGACGGCCTTGCCGCGCTCACCATGCGCCGGGTCGCCCAGGAACTCGACACCGGCGCCGCGTCGCTCTACGTCTACGTCGCCAACCGCGACGACCTGATGACCGGCATGCTCGATCACGTCCTGTCCACCGTCACCACGCCCGCCGACGGCGACTGGCGTGCGCGCCTGACCGCCGTCGTCGAGCGCGCCATCGAGGTGCTCGGCAGGCACGAGGGGCTGGCCCTGGTCGCGTTCGGCCGGATCCCGACCACCGAACACGCGCTCGGCCTGATCGAACAGCTGCTGGCGTTACTGCGCGAGGGCGGCCTCGATCCGGCGACCGCCTCCTGGGCCGTCGACCTGATCCACCTGCACATCACCGCCGAGGCGGCCGAGCAGGCGGCCTACAACACCCAGGGCGGCACCGAGTCGGACTACCTCGCCGAGATCGGCGGGCGCTTCGCCGAACTGCCCGCCGAGCGCTACCCGACGATCGTCGCGCTGCGCGAGCAGATGCTCGCGGGCGACGGCGACGCGCGCGGCCGGTGGGCGCTGCGCGCCATGCTCAACGGCATCCTCGCCACCCCGGTGGACGCGCGATGACCGGCGTGGACGAGTCGGGGATCGCCGAGCGACCGCGGGCGAGCGGCGGTCCCCTCCGGCCCGCGACCGAGGCCGAGATCCCGGTGCTGCAGGAGATCGAGCAGCGCGCGGGCGCCCCGTTCGCCGCGGTGGGCATGACCGCGGTCGCCGACGACGACCCGCCGCCCGCCGACACCCTGCGCGAATACATCACCGCGGGGCGCGCCTGGGTCTGGCCCGACGAGACCGGCCGCGCCATCGGCTACCTGGTGCTCGGCATGGTCGACGGCGAGCCGCACGTGGACCAGGTCTCGGTGGACCCGGCCCACGCCGGGCTGCGCATCGGCAAACGCCTGATCGACCACGCCGTCCGCTGGGCGAAAGAGCGTGGGCTGCGCGAGATCACCCTCACCACGTTCACCGAGGTCCCGTGGAACGGCCCGTACTACGAGCGGCTCGGGTTCACCTACATCCCGGTCGCCGACGAGACGCCGGAGCTGCGTGCCATCCGCGCCGCCGAGAGCGCCCACGGTCTCGACGAATGGCCCCGCGCCTGCATGCGCGCCGACCTGGACACCTGGATCTACGGCTGACGGTCGCCCGGCCGCGGATGCAAGTGGCCGGGCGATCGGCGCAGGGTGGCTCGGTCCGCCGGACCAACCGCGTCGCGCCTGGGTGGCAGTCGGTCGGACCGCTGTGCGAAGCCGCGCCCGGGTGGCAGTCGGTCGGACTGTTGCGCCCAGCCTCACCGGGGGTGGCGGTCGGTCGGGCCAGTGCGCGAAGCCGCACCGGGGTGGCGGTCGGTCGCGCCAGTGCGCGAAGCCGTGCAGGGCGGCGCTGTCAGCTGCCGACGACAGCCCTGGCGAAAGCGGCCTCCGCGGCAGGCGTGGCGGCGGCGCGGTCCTCGGGGACCAGGCCGATGCGGGTGCGGCGGTCGAGCAGGTCGTCGATGGTGAGGGCGCCTTCGTGGCTGATGGCGAAGTCGAATTCGGCGGCGGTGACGTCGATTCCGGGGGCGACCGGCTCGCGCAGCGACGGGTCGGCCAGCCACGCCGAGACGATCCGGCCCGCCTCGCTGCCGTAGCGCTCGATCAGGACCGGGGGCGCGTCGATGCGGTCGCGGGCCGCGCCGGCGACGGCGCCGACCAGGGGGAGCCTGGTCGTCCGGCAGGCCGACGCGGGCAGTCCCGCGTGGGCGACGGCGGCGTCGACGGCGTCCTGCGCCATCTGGCGGTAGGTGGTGAGCTTGCCGCCGACGACGGTGATCAGGCCGTCGGGGGAGGTGAGGACCGCGTGCTCGCGGGAGATGTCGGCGGTGCTGTCGTCGGCGGTCTCGAGCAGCGGGCGCAGACCGGCGAAGCGGCCACGGATATCGGCGCGGGTCAACGGTTCCCGCAGCGCGGTGTTGATGGTGTCGAGCAGGAAGTCGATCTCGGACTCGGTGGGCTGCGGCTCGTCAGGGATCGGACCGGGCGCCTCCTCATCGGTGAGACCGAGGTAGACGCGGCCGTGCGCGGCGGGCAGGGCGAACACGAAGCGGCTGATGCTGCCGGGGACCGGCACCGTCAGCGCGGCGCTCAGGCCGCCGAACGCGGCGGCGTCGAACACCAGGTGGGTGCCGCGGCTGGGCCGCAGCTTGATGCTGTGGTCGACCTCGCCCGCCCACACACCGGTCGCGTTGATCACCGCGCGGGCCCGCACGGTCAGCGTCTCGCCGGTGATCGTGTCGCGCAGCTGGACCGAATCACCGCTCGCCGTCACGGCTTCCGCCCTGGTGAGCACGGTCGCGCCGTGCGCGGCCGCGGTGCGGGCCAGGGCGACGACCAGGCGCGCGTCGTCGACGAGCTGGCCGTCCCAGGCCTGCAGGCCGCCGCGCAGGCCCTCGCGGCGCACGGTCGGGGCCAGGCGCAGCGCCTCGGCGGCGGCGACCCGGCGGGAGCGGGGCAGGGTGTCGGCGGAGGTGCGGGCGGCGACGCGCAGCGCGTCACCGGCGGCGAAACCCGCGCGGATGAGCGCACTCTGGGACGCCTTGATGCCGGGCAGCAGCGGCACCAGCTGGGGCAGCGGGCGCACCAGATGCGGCGCGGTGGTGCGCAGCATGACGCCGCGCTCGACCGCGCTCTCGTGCGCGATGCCGACCCGCCCGCTCGCCAGGTAGCGCAGGCCGCCGTGCACCAGCTTCGAACTCCAGCGGCTGGTGCCGAACGCGAAGTCGGTGCGCTCGATGAGCAGCGTGCGCAGTCCGCGGGAGGCGGCGTCGAGCGCGACGCCGGCGCCGGTCACGCCGCCGCCGATCACCAGCACGTCGACCTCGGGGCGATCGCCCAGCGCGGTCAGGTCGGCGGTGCGGCGGGTCGCGTGCAGGGCGGCCTTCGAATCAGGAGTCATCACAGTCCTTGTCGCGAGGAGGGAGCAGGTAACCCTCGATCGCCCTCGACAGCTCCGCGTCGAACTGCGCACCGGCCAGCAGCGGCTCCACCGTGCCCGCGGACTGCACCGCGGACTGGGTGATGAGCAACAGCATGGTCGCCATCTGCTCGGCATCGCCCGCCCGGATCGAACCGTCGTCGTGGCCGAGCCGGATCGCGGTCGCGAACAGCTCGATCAGCGTGCGCTGGTTGCGCCCCAGCCTGCCGAACACATAGGTGAGCATGAGGTCGGTGTCGGTCCGGAAGATCTTGGCGAACACCGCGTTCGCCCGGATCGCGGCCGCACCGGCGACGATGCCGCGCACCAGCCGATCCCGGCCGAGGCCGATCTCGGGCATGGTCTCGCCGACGATCGTGCGTAACTCACGGACCAGGAGCTCGGCGATCAGCGACCCGGTGTCGGGCCAGCGCCGGTACACCGTCGGCCTGCTGACCCCGGCGCGGCGCGCCACCTCGGTGAGCGTGGTGCGACGGACACCGAAATCGACGACACAGGCGCGCGTGGCATCGAGGATCGCCACGTCGGTGGGCGAGAGTTGCTCGTCCGCGTTGGTTGCGATGTCGATCATCGTGCTTCACCCCGGTGTGTTCGGCGGCGCCGGAAGGGGCGCCGTGGTCGAGCTGGAACGCTCAAGGGTATCGAGCGGGCCAGCGGGGTCGGTGTCGTGAATGCGGGGCAGTGACATCCGACAGCGATCGGATGTCGACTCGAGGACATATCGTACTGGTTACTGCTTGACACTATATGTCAGAATGTAACGCATGGTCGAGACGCAACCCGAAAATTCCGGTGCCGCCACCCTGCCGCCGAGTATGGTGTGGGACGCCTGGGGTGTCCCCGCAGGACACCAGCCCCTGTCGGCGCAGATCCGCGGCCTGCTCGCGCAGGTGTTCGGCATCTCGGGCGAGCCGGTGGCGCGTCGCGACGAGGGCGACGTGCCGCTGCGCCCCGCCGCCCTCACCGACACCGACCGCGCCGGGATCGCCGCTATCGTCGGTGACGAAAATCTCAGTACCGAGAATGTCGCCCGGCTGCGTCACGCGGGCGGCAAGAGCACCCCCGATCTGCTCCGGCGCCGGGCCACCGGCCCGCAGGACGCGCCGGACGCCATCGTCTTCCCGGCCGATCACGCGCAGGTCATCGCGCTGCTGGCCTACTGCTCCGAGCACGCCGTCGCGGTCGTCCCGTTCGGCGGCGGCACCAGCGTGGTCGGCGGCGTCGACCCGGTGCGCGGGCAGTTCGACACCGTCATCGCGCTGGATCTGCGCAGGCTCGACACCCTCACCGGCGTCGACCCGGTGAGCGGGCTCGCCACCCTCGGCGCCGGCCTCACCGGTCCGCAGGCCGAGAAGCTGCTCGGCGCGCACGGGCTCTCGCTGGGGCACTTCCCGCAGAGCTTCGAATTCGCCACCATCGGCGGGTTCGCCGCGACCAGGTCGTCCGGTCAGGCCTCGGCGGGCTACGGCCGCTTCGACGACATGGTCGAGCGCCTGGTCGTCGCCACTCCGCAGGGCACCGTGGAACTCGGGCGCGCGCCCGCCTCGGCCGCCGGGCCGGACCTGCGGGAGCTGTTCGTCGGTTCCGAGGGCACCCTGGGCATCATCACCTCGGTCACGCTGCGCGTGCACCCGGTCCCGGCGACCACGGCCTACCAGGCCTGGTCGTTCCCCGACTTCGCCACCGGCGCTGCCGCGCTGCGCACCCTGGTGCAGACCGGCGCCGCGCCGACCGTGCTCCGCCTGTCCGACGAGGCCGAGACCGGGCTGAACCTGGCCCGCTCCGGGGACATCGGCGGCGCGCCGGTCACCGGCTGCCTGGCCATCACCACCTACGAGGGCACCGAGGCGCACGTCGCCGCCCGCGCGCTGGAGGCGAGCGGGCTGCTCACCGCCGCCGGTGGCATCGCGCTGGGTGAGGCGCCTGCCCAGCAGTGGGAGCACGGCCGCTTCGCCGCGCCGTACCTGCGGGACGCGCTGCTCGACGTCGGCGTGCTGTGCGAGACCCTGGAGACCGCGACCACCTGGGCGAACCTGTCGAACCTGAAGACCAAGGTGACCGGGGCGCTGATGGATTCGCTCGGCGCGCAGGGCACGCCCGCCCTGGTGATGTGTCACATCTCGCACACCTACCCGACCGGCGCCTCGCTGTACTTCACCATCGTCGCCAAGCAGCTCGACGATCCGATCGCGCAGTGGCGGATCGCCAAGTCGGCGGTCGGCGACGCGATCATCGCCGCGGGCGGCACCATCACCCATCACCACGCCGTCGGCGCCGACCACCGTCCGTGGATGCAGTCGGAGATCGGTGACCTGGGTGTTCGCGTCTTGCGCGCGGTGAAGCGGGAACTCGACCCCGCCGGCGTGCTGAATCCTGGAAAGCTGGTGCCGTGAGGGAGTCTCGGCGAGCGATCCAGAACCGTCGCGCGCGGTCGCGCACGACGGCGCCGAGTCCCGGTGAGGTGGAGTCGTGAGTGAACTCGCGGTGCGACGCGTGCTCGTCGTCACCAATCCGCATTCGGGCGCGGGCCGGGGCGACGGTGTCGCCGAGGCCGTGCTGGAGCGGTTGCTGGCGCAGGGCGTCGAGGTGGCCGAGGTCCGCGCGCCCAGCGCGGCCGAATCCGTCGAGCAGGTCAAGGCGGCCGTGACCAGCGAGCTCCGCAGGCCCGACGCGGTGCTCTGCGTCGGCGGCGACGGGCTGATGAACGTGCTGCTCGCCGCGGTCGCGCACAGCACGGTGCCGCTCGGCCTCGTCCCCGCGGGCACCGGCAACGACCTGGCCAGGGAACTCGGCATCCCGACCGGTAATCCGGAGGCCGCCACCGACATCGTGCTGCGCGGACGGGTCCGTCACATCGATCTCGGCCGGATCGAGTCGACGTACGCGACGCCCACCTGGTTCGCCACCGTCGTCGGCACCGGGTTCGACGCGCGGGTCACCCTGCGCGCCAACAAGATGCGCTACCCGCGCGGCCCGCTGCGCTACACCGTGGCGGCGGTGGCCGAGCTGATGCGCGGCTACACGCTGCCGTTCACGATCGAGCTGTCGGGCCTGGCGCCCGGCGCGCTCGACAACCCCGAGGGCGAGCACACGGTCGTGCACACGGATGCCGTGATGGCCCCGATCGGCAACACCCGTACCTACGGCGGCGGCATGCTGGTCTGCCCGGAGGCGGTCGCCGACGACGGCTACCTCGACATCACCGTGGTCGGCGCGGTCTCCCGGCTGGAGATGGCACGGCTGTTGCCCGCGCTGTCGGCGGGCAAGCGCATCGACCATCCGTCGACCAAGCGCTACCGCGCCCGGCGGATCACCGTCAGCGCCGACGGCGGTTACGCCACCGCCGACGGCGAGCCGGCGGGGATGCTGCCGGTCACCGTGCAGGCGATGCCGGGCGCGCTGACGGTGCTGGTGCCCTGAGGCGCCGCCGCCCGCGCGCTGCGCCGGGCGTGGAGCCGCGCCGCGCACGGTAGTCCGGGCGCAGGACGGTCGCCTTGCCTCGCGGTGCCTTCCCTGGGCACCGCGAGGCGTGTGGCGGCTCAGGCGGCGTCGAAGGTGACGCGGGCGACCGTGCTCAGGGTCGGGCGGTCGACGATCACCACCGACGCCGAGTCCAGCGGTGACGGCGACACCAGGAGCGGTCCCTCGCCGCGTGCGCCCAGGTCGCGCATCATGTGTTCCCACCGGCGGCAGTGCGCGGTGAACGCCACCCCGTTGACCCGCCTGCCCCGGGTGATCTGCCCGTCCCTGGCCTGCGTCGCGGGCACATCGATCAGCACCATGTGCAGTTCCCGGCGACCCTCGCGGGCCCAGCGCGCGATCAGCGCGCGGCTCCAGCCGAAGGTGGCGCAGTCGTGGATGGCCACCGGCCCCTCGGCGGTGTGCAGCGCGGCGCGGATGGCGCGGTAGTGCGCGAGGTGCACCAGGGGTCGCCACAGCGGGTACGGCAGCAGGCCGAGCCGGTGCCGGAGCCGGTTGCGGGTGTGGTTGGAATCGAGCACCAGCGCGCCCGAAGCCGTGCGCACCGGCTGCTCGGCCTCCGGTCCGGCGGCGAAGAAGCGGTGTAGCGCAGTGGATTTGCCCGCGCCGGGCACACCGGCGAAGACCAGCACGCTGGCGGCGGGGTAGTGGAGCTCGTCGACCTCGTCCGCGCGGAGGTCGAGCAGCGCGGCGGGCCGGACGGTCCGGGTGCGCGCGGCACGGGGCGGGGGAGAGGCGGCGGAATCGAGCGGGGGCGTCACCCTCTCCAGAATCCGCGAAAACGGACAATTCGGCAATCGGGGATTACCCGGATCTTCGTCGGAGCCGGTTGGCTCACAACAACTTCCGCGTGTCGTTGTGGCCGGGAAACAAAAGTTACTCGCGCGGCAACCTGAAGCTGAGAATTGCCTATGGATTCCCCTGGCCACCGCGAATCGCCGGTAGTATCACAGGGGTAGACGGAGTCTTCGGTGTCCCTCATCCACCGAAGATTCCGTCTCTGTTTTTCTCCGGGGCCGACCGCCGGAGGTGGTGGTAAGCCGCCGAGGCGGCGCCCCTTAGGATTGGGGCGTGACCAGCGCAGCCCCAGACAACTCGCGTAATCGTGCCGATGCCCTGCCCAAGAGCTGGAACCCCAGCGAGGTAGAGGCCGACCTGTACGAGGGCTGGGTAGCCGCCGGATACTTCGGCGCCGACGCGACCAGCGGCAAGCCCGCCTACTCGATCGTGCTGCCGCCGCCGAACGTCACCGGCACCCTGCACATGGGCCACGCCCTCGACCACACCCTCATGGACACCCTCACCCGCCGCAAGCGCATGCAGGGCTACGAGGTGCTGTGGCTGCCCGGCATGGACCACGCCGGCATCGCCACCCAGACCGTGGTGGAGAAGCAGCTGGCCGTCGACGGCAAGACCAAAGAGGACTTCGGCCGCGAGCTGTTCATCGACAAGGTCTGGGACTGGAAGCGCGAATCCGGTGGCGCGATCCAGGCGCAGATGCGCCGCCTCGGTGACGGCGTCGACTGGAGCCGCGACCGCTTCACCATGGACGAGGGTCTCTCGCGCGCCGTCCGCACCATCTTCAAGAAGATGTACGACGCGGGCCTGATCTACCGGGCCGAGCGGCTGGTGAACTGGTCGCCGGTGCTCAAGACCGGCATCTCCGACCTCGAGGTGGACTACAAGGACGTCGACGGCGAGCTCGTCTCGCTGCGCTACGGCTCGCTCGACGACAACGAGCCGCACGTCGTGGTGGCCACCACCCGGGTCGAGACGATGCTCGGTGACACCGCCGTGGCCGTGCACCCCGACGATCCGCGCTACGCCGCGATGATCGGCACCACCGTCTACCACCCGATCACCGGCACCCAGATCCCGATCATCGCCGACGACTACGTCGACCCGGAGTTCGGCACCGGCGCGGTGAAGATCACCCCCGCGCACGACCCCAACGACTTCGAGATGGGCCTGCGGCACAACCTGCCGATGCCGACGATCATGGACGAGGGCGGCCGGATCACCGGCACCGGAACCGAATTCGACGGCATGGACCGCTTCGAGGCGCGGGTGAAGGTGCGCGAGCGCCTCCAGTCCGAGGGCCGCGTGGTCGCCGAGAAGCGGCCCTACGCGCACAGCGTCGGCCACTCCGAGCGCTCCGGCGAGCCGATCGAGCCGCGCCTGTCGATGCAGTGGTGGGTCAAGGTCGAATCGCTGGCCAAGGCCGCGGGCGACGCCGTCCGCGAGGGCGACGTGAAGATCCACCCGGCCAGCCAGGAGCCGCGCTGGTTCGACTGGGTCGACAACATGCACGACTGGTGCATCTCGCGCCAGCTGTGGTGGGGTCACCGCATCCCGATCTGGTACGGCCCCGAGGGCGAGATCGTCTGCCTCGGCCCCGACGAGGAAGCCCCCGAGGGCTGGGTGCAGGACCCGGACGTCCTCGACACCTGGTTCTCCTCGGGCCTGTGGCCGTTCTCCACGATGGGCTGGCCCGAGGCCACCCCGGAGCTGGCCAAGTTCTATCCGACCAGCGTGCTCGTCACCGGCTACGACATCCTGTTCTTCTGGGTGGCCCGGATGATGATGTTCGGCATGTTCGTCAGCGACGACCCGGTGCTCACCGTCGGCAAGGGCGGCCAGAAGCAGGTGCCGTTCGAGGACGTCTTCCTGCACGGCCTGATCCGCGACCAGTTCGGCAAGAAGATGTCGAAGTCGCGCGGCAACGGCATCGACCCGCTGGACTGGATCAACTCCTACGGCGCCGACGCGCTGCGCTTCACCCTGGCCCGCGGCGCTCAGCCGGGCGGCGACCTCTCGGTCGGCGAACCGCACGCGCTGGCCTCGCGCAGCTTCGTCACCAAGCTGTTCAACGCCACCAAGTTCGCGCTGATGAACGGCGCCCGCTCGGGTGAGCTGCCGCCGCGCGAGACGCTGACCGACACCGACCGCTGGATCGTCGACCGGCTCGACGAGGTGCGCGCCGAAGTGGACGCCGCCTTCGACGCCTACGAGTTCGGCAAGGCCTGCGAGGCGCTCTACCACTTCGCCTGGGACGAGCTGTGCGACTGGTACCTGGAGCTGTCCAAGGTCCAGTTCGCCGAGTCCGACGCCCGCGCCGAGAGCACCGCGGTGGTGCTCGGCACGGTGCTCGACGCGGTGCTGCGCCTGCTGCACCCGGTGATCCCGTTCGTCACCGAGACCCTGTGGAAGGCGCTGACCGGCGGCGACTCGGTGGTCGTCGCCCCGTGGCCGACCGCGAGCGGCGTGGCCACCGACACCGTGGCCGCGCAGCGGGTCGCCGACGCGCAGCGCCTGATCACCGAGATCCGCCGCTTCCGCAGCGACCAGGGCCTGGCCGACAAGCAGAAGGTGAAGGCCACGCTGGCCGGCCTGGACGAGGCCGGACTCGGCGGGTTCGCGGGCTCGGTGGCCAACCTGGCCCGGCTGACCGAACCCGGCGACGATTTCGCCACCACCGCCGAAGTGCAGGTGCGCCTGTCCGGCGCGACGGTCACCGTGCGGCTCGACACCTCCGGCGCGATCGACCTCGACGCCGAACGCCGCAGGCTGGAGAAGGATCTCGCGGTCGCGCAGAAGGACCTCGACACCACGACGGCCAAGCTGGGCAACGAGGCGTTCCTGGCCAAGGCGCCGCAGCAGGTCGTCGACAAGATCACCGGCCGCCGGGATGTGGCCGCGGCCGAAGTCGCGCGCATCGGTGCCCGGCTGGCGGAGCTGAGCGGCAAGTGAACGACGAGCCGGAGCCGCAGTACGAAGCCGACGACCACCACCCGGCTCCGCTCGGCGCCGGACCGTCGCCGGTCGACCTGGCCGAGATGGCGCTGGTCGAGGCCGAACTCGACAAGCGCTGGCCCGAGACCAAGATCGAGCCGTCGCTGACCAGGATCAGCACGCTGATGGATCTGCTGGGCAACCCGCAGCGCAACTATCCGGCGATCCACGTCGCAGGCACCAACGGCAAGACGTCGGTGACCAGGATGATCGACGCCCTGCTCACCGCGCTGCACCGGCGCACCGGCCGGATCACCAGCCCGCACCTGCAGCTGGCGACCGAGCGGATCAGCATCGACAACGCGCCGATCAGCCCGGCCCGCTACGTGGAGACCTTCCGCGAGCTCGAGCCCTACATCGGGATGATCGACCAGCAGTCCGAGGCGGCCGGCGGCCCGGCCATGAGCAAGTTCGAGGTGCTCACCGGTATGGCCTACGCGGCCTTCGCCGAGGCGCCGGTCGACGTGGCCGTGGTCGAGACCGGCATGGGCGGCACCTGGGACGCGACCAATGTCATCGACGGGCAGGTCGCGGTGATCACCCCGATCGGCCTCGACCACACCGAGTACCTCGGCCCCGATCTCCCCTCGATCGCCAAGGAGAAGGCCGGGATCATCAAGCGCGCCCCCGAGGCGCTGATCCCGGTCGACACCGTCGCGGTGATCGCCGAGCAGGAGCCCGAGGTGATGGACGTGCTGCTGCGCCGCGCCGTCGAGGCCGACGCCGCGGTCGCCCGCGAGGGCGCGGAGTTCCGGGTGCTGGAGCGGGCCGTCGCGGTCGGCGGTCAGCTGCTGACCCTGCAGGGGCTCGGCGGCGTCTACGACGAGATCTTCCTGCCGCTGCACGGCGAGCACCAGGCCCGCAACGCCTCGCTCGCGCTGGCCGCGGTGGAGGCGTTCTTCGGCGCGGGCGCCGATCGTCAGCTCGACATCGAGGCCGTGCGCGCGGGTTTCGCGAGCGCGGCCAGTCCGGGCCGGATGGAGCGGATGCGCAACGCGCCCACCATCTTCGTCGACGCGGCGCACAACCCCGCGGGCGCGACGGCGCTGGCGAACACCCTGACCACCGAGTTCGACTTCCGCAAGCTGGTCGGCGTCGTCGCCGTGCTCGCGGACAAGGACGCGGCGGGCATCCTCGACGCGCTGGAACCGGTCTTCGACGAGATCGTGGTCACCAGCAACGGGTCACCGCGGGCGATGGACGTCGACGCGCTCGCCGATCTGGCCGTGCAGCGTTTCGGCGACGAGCGGGTGATCACCGCCGAGACCCTGCCCGACGCGCTGGAATCGGCGATCGCTCTGGCCGAGCAGGCGGGCGACGACGGTGACGTGATCTCGGGCGCCGGCGTCGTGGTCACCGGCTCGGTGGTGACCGCGGGCGCCGCGCGCGCCCTCTTCGGAAAGGCTCCGGCATGAGTGAGGTTCCACCGCCCACCACCGACCCGTGGAAGGGTCTGCGCGGGGTGATGGCGGGCACCCTGGTCCTCGAGGCCATCGTGGTGCTGCTGGCGCTGCCGGTGGTCGCCGATGTCGGCGGTGGGGTCACCTGGTTCTCCGGCACCTACCTGGTGGTGCTCGCGGTGCTGATGGTCCTTGGCGCCGGTGTGCAGCGCAAGCCGTGGGCGATCCCGTTCACCATCGGTCTGCAGGTGCTGCTGCTGGCAGGCACGTTCATCCACCTGTCGATCGGCATCATCGGCCTGGTGTTCGTCGCGGTGTGGGCGTTCATCCTCGTGCTGCGCTCGGATGTGCAGCGCCGGATGGACGCGGGGCTACTGCCCAGTCAGCGAATGGGTGGCCGAACTGACACGAGTTCGGCTCCGGGCGGCGACGCCGGTTAGAGTGGCGCCGTGACTGAGCAGACTTTGGTACTCATCAAGCCGGACGGCGTCTCCCGTGGCCTCGTCGGCGAGGTGCTCGCCCGCATCGAGCGCAAGGGCCTGACCCTCGAGGCGCTGGAGCTGAAGAACGTGTCGACCGCGCTGGCCGAGGAGCACTACGCCGAGCACGCCGAGCGCCCGTTCTTCGGTTCGCTGATCGAGTTCATCACCTCGGGCCCCGTCGTCGCGGCCGTGCTGTCGGGCCCGCGCGCGATCGCCGCTTTCCGTCAGCTGGCCGGCGGCACCGATCCGGTCGAGAAGGCCACCCCCGGCACCATCCGCGGTGACTTCGGTCTGGAGACCCAGTTCAACCTCGTTCACGGTTCCGACTCGCCCGAGTCCGCCAAGCGCGAGATCGCGCTCTGGTTCCCCGAGTTCCCTGCCTGAACGCGCTGTACTCGCTCGTCGCGTCCGGTGCGGACGCGACGGGCTCGAGCGGCCGAGGTTCGCGTGAGTTGCGCCGATGGCGATCCCCGCGCGAACCGTATGGGATACTGACTACGGATGTGTTCGTCACCGATGCTCGAACAGGGCGGTTGGTGACAGCCTGTCGCGCAGGTACGCGACGACGGTGACGAACATGACCGGATGACACCGCGGTTGGATGCCGATCATCGCTGCCACGGACGACCCTGTTGCTGGGGTTGCCCGCGCAGGCACGCTGGATGAGCGCTCGGAGCGCGGCGTCACGCCGTACAGCCAGGCGCCGCGTGACCGGTTGGCCCGCCAGAAGATCGATCGAGGTGAGACCGGACACGCGGGGCGAGACCAGATGACCCTCGTACCATCGGTACGAGGTGCACGGACGATGCCCCCGCGTCGGCCGCGTCACTCCCGTACCGGGGAGGGACGCGCCCGGGGGCCCGAGGAGACTTCGTGGCCGATACAGAGCCGCTGGACACAACACAACAGGATGCCGATCAATTGCCGGAGCGAATTCGAGTTCATGCACTGGCCAAGCGGTTGGGAGTGACCAGCAAACGCATCCTGGCCAAACTGGCCGAACTGGGGACCGAGGCGCGCAGCGTCCAATCGAATGTGGATCGCGCGGTCGCCGAGACCGTGCGCGACGCGATCGCCGCCGCCGACGCCGAGACCGGCGAATCCCCAGCATCCACCCCCGCGGCGGCACCGTCGCCCGCCACCCCCGTCGCCGAGCAGCCGGCCGACTCCAGCACGGCGCCCGCGCCGATGTTCTCGGCGCCCGACGTCGCGAGCACCGAGGGCGTGTTCGCCACGAGCGATGCGCACACCGATCTGTTCACCCATCGGTCCACCGAGACCCCGGCGCCCGCCGAGGCCGCGGGCTTCGACGCGCCCGCGTTCACCGCGCCGCTGTTCCTGCCGCCGGATGCCACCGCCGCCGAGGAGACGCGCAAGCGCCGCCGGGCCGAGCGCACGGCCAAGCGGACCGAGGAGCCGGTCGCCGACGTCGAGCCCGAGCCCGAGACCACCGACGCCGAGGACGAGTCCGACGCCGCCGGTGACAACGACGACGCCGACGGCCAGCCGCGCCGCCGTCGCCGTGGCCGTCGTGGCCGCGGCCGTGGCCGGGGCGAGCAGTCCGCCGACGGCGACGACACCGACACCGAGGGCGCCGAGCACGACGCCGACGACGAGTCCGCGTCGTCGGAGGCCGCCACCGACGAGGCCGAGCAGGCCGAGGACACCGACGCCGAGTCCGACGACGAGGACGACAACCAGCCCGAGGGCGCGAGCCGTCGCCGTCGCCGTCGTCGCCGCCGCAAGGTCGGTGGGGAGGGTGGCGACGCCGACGCCGCCGACGACGATCCGCCGAACACCGTCGTGCACGAGCGTGAGCCGCGCAACAAGAGCCGCGGCCGGGCCGGGTCCGACGAGGTACAGGGCATCTCCGGTTCCACCCGGCTCGAGGCCAAGCGGCAGCGTCGCCGGGACGGCCGGGAGGCCGGTCGCCGTCGTCCGCCGATCCTGACCGAGTCGGAGTTCCTGGCCCGCCGTGAGGCGGTCGACCGGGTGATGGTCGTGCGGGAGAAGTCGTTCGACGCCGCCGAGCACGCGCCGGGGCACCAGATCACCACCCAGGTGGCGGTGCTCGAGGACAACATCCTGGTCGAGCACTTCGTGACCAGTTCCGGCCAGGCGTCGATGGTGGGCAATGTCTACCTCGGCAAGGTGCAGAACGTGCTGCCCAGCATGGAGGCCGCGTTCATCGACATCGGCCGTGGCCGCAACGGCGTGCTCTACGCCGGTGAGGTGAACTGGGACGCCGCCGGTCTCGGCGGCAAGGAGCGCAAGATCGAGCAGGCGCTCAAGCCCGGCGATCAGGTGCTGGTGCAGGTGTCCAAGGACCCGGTCGGTCACAAGGGCGCCCGCCTGACCACGCAGATCTCGCTCGCGGGTCGCTTCCTGGTGTACGTGCCGGGCGGCACCTCCACCGGGATCAGCCGCAAGCTGCCCGACACCGAGCGCAAGCGGCTCAAGGAGATCCTGCGCGAAATCGTGCCCGCCGACGCCGGTGTGATCATCCGCACCGCGTCCGAGGGCGTCAGCGAGCCCGAACTGGCCCGCGACGTCGAGCGGCTGCAGGCCACCTGGCGCACCATCGAGGAGGCCGCGGCCAAGGAGTCCAACGCGCCCAAGGCCCTCTACGAAGAGCCGGACCTGCTGGTCAAGGTGATCCGCGACCTGTTCAACGAGGATTTCGCCAGGCTGGTCATCGAAGGTGACCGGGCCTGGAGCACCGTCGAGAACTACGTCCGCACCGTCGCGCCGGACCTGCTGCCGCGGGTGAACCAGCACGAGAACAACGGTGTCGACGTGTTCGAGACCTTCCGCATCGACGAGCAGCTGGCCAAGGCGCTCGACCGCAAGGTGTGGCTGCCCTCGGGCGGCACCCTGGTGATCGACCGCACCGAGGCGATGACCGTCGTCGACGTCAACACCGGCAAGTTCACCGGTTCCGGGTCGAGCAACCTGGAGGAGACCGTCACCAGGAACAACCTGGAGGCGGCCGAGGAGATCGTGCGCCAGATGCGGCTGCGCGACATCGGCGGCATGATCGTCGTCGACTTCATCGACATGGTGCTCGAATCCAACCGTGACCTGGTGCTGCGCAGGCTCACCGAGGCACTGGGCCGCGACCGCACCCGCCACCAGGTGTCGGAGGTGACCTCGCTCGGCCTGGTCCAGATGACCCGCAAGAAGCTGGGCACCGGTCTGGTCGAGGCGTTCTCCACCACCTGTGAGCATTGCCACGGGCGCGGCATCCTCGTGCACTCCTACCCGGTCGACGCCGGGTCCGGTGCCGAGGACTCGGGCAGCCGGGCCAAGGAAGGCTCGTCGCGGCGTCGTCGCGGCAAGGACAAGAGCCAGGACAAGCCCGCCGCCACGGCCGCGCCGGCGACCAATGGCACCGCACCCGCCGAGCACGGTGAGGAGGACATCGCGGTCAAGCGGGCCCATCCGGTCGCGCTCGCGATGGCCGCCCACCACGGTGAGGACGGCGAGCCCGCCGAGGAGGTCGTGGCCGAGGCCGTGGCCACCGAGGAGGCGCCCGCCGAGCCGACCCGTTCGCGCTCGCGGTCCCGGTCGCGCCGGTCGAGCCGGGGCGCGGCCGCCCAGGCCGAGTCGGCGGTCGACAGTCCCGCGCTGACCGGGGTCATCCCGGCCGAGCAGGCCGAGGAGACGGCCCCGGCCGTCGCCGCCGAGACCCCGGTCGAGCCCGTCGCCGAGCCGACGCCGGTCGAGCCGGAACCGGTCCCGGCGGACGTCGAGCCGGAGCCCGTCGCGGCCGAGGCGGTCGCCGAGCCGGAGCCCGAGCAGGCCGAGCCCGAACCGGAGCCGGTCGTCGAGGAGCCCGCTGCCCGCGCACCGCGCAGGCGCCGGGTGGCCCGCTCGACGGCGGCACCCGCCCCCGACAGCGCGGGCGCGGTGTTCGTCCTGTCGACGAGCGAGCAGCCGCCCGCCACGGCGGTGGTGGACTTCGCCGCCGAGCCGGTCGTCGTCCCCGCCCGCAAGCCGCGCCGTCGCGCGGTGGGCAGGCCGGCGGGCGCGCCCGCGGCCGAATCGAACTAGGAGGCCACCTGCGCGCGGGGAGCCCTCCTCGCGCGCAGGCCCCCGATCCGGCCCTGACCGGCCGAATTGGGGGAGTGGATACCGGTCTGGTAACCTAGGTCGGTCGCTGCCCCGCGATTGGGCACCTAGCCGAACGGCAGGGTGATACCGCAGGCAAGTGACCGTTGCTCTCCCCGTTCGCGGGAATGAGCCCCAGTCAAGAACACGCGTCGCGCAGCTGTGACGTGAAACGAGCACGACCAACGTGAGTGGAGGAAGCCGACCGATGGCAGCGTACGCAATCGTCAAGACCGGCGGAAAGCAGTACAAGGTCGCGGTCGGTGACCTGGTGAAGGTCGAGAAGATCGAGGGCGAGCCCGGCACCGCCGTGGCCCTGACCCCGGTTCTCGTCGTCGACGGCGCCGATCTGACCACCGACGCCGACAAGCTGGCCAAGATCTCCGTGGCCGCCGAGGTCGTCGACCAGACCAAGGGCCCGAAGATCCGGATCCACAAGTTCAAGAACAAGACCGGCTACCACAAGCGCCAGGGTCACCGTCAGCCGCTGACGGTCATCAAGGTCACCGGCATCAAGTAAGACATCCCGAGGAGACGAAGCAATGGCACATAAGAAGGGTGCATCCAGCTCCCGGAACGGTCGTGATTCGAACGCCCAGCGCCTCGGCGTGAAGCGCTTCGGTGGCCAGAAGGTCAGCGCGGGCGAGATCCTCGTCCGTCAGCGCGGAACCCACTTCCACCCCGGCGTGAACGTCGGTCGTGGCGGCGACGACACCCTGTTCGCCCTCGCGGCGGGCGCGGTCGAGTTCGGCACCAAGCGTGGCCGCAAGACCGTCAACATCGTCGTCCCGGAGCCGGCCCAGGCCTGACCGCCTGGAGCGTCAGCTCCCCACGGACACCGGAGCGGGTCAGGGTTGTTTCCCTGACCCGCTCCGTCGTGTTCGCCCACCCTTACCGCAATCGACCAGTCAGAAGGAGGAGGATCAACCCATGTCCAAATTCATCGACCGCGTCGTGCTGCATGTTCGTGCCGGTAGAGGTGGACACGGTTGCGCCTCGGTGCATCGTGAGAAGTTCAAGCCGCTCGGTGGTCCCGACGGCGGCAACGGCGGCAACGGCGGGGACGTGATCCTCGAGGTCGACGCCAACGTCCACACCCTGCTCGACTTCCATTTCCACCCGCACGCCAAGGCAGGCAACGGCAAGCCCGGCGAGGGCGGCAATCGCGACGGCAAGATGGGCACCGATCTGGTGCTGAAGGTGCCCGACGGCACCGTGGTGGTCGATTCCGCCGGTGCGGTCGTCGTCGACCTGGTCGGCGCTGGCAACAAGTTCGTGGTCGCCAAGGGCGGTCGCGGCGGTCTCGGCAACGCCTCGCTGGCGTCCAAGGCGCGCAAGGCGCCCGGTTTCGCGCTGCTCGGTGAAGAGGGCGAAGAGCTCGACCTGGTGCTGGAGCTGAAGTCGGTCGCCGACGTCGGCCTGGTCGGGTTCCCGTCGGCGGGCAAGTCCTCGCTGGTGTCGGTGCTCTCGGCCGCCAAGCCCAAGATCGCCGACTACCCGTTCACCACCCTGGTCCCGAACCTGGGCGTCGTCGCCAGCGGCGACACCACCTTCACCGTCGCCGACGTGCCGGGTCTGATCCCCGGCGCCAGTGACGGCCGCGGCCTCGGCCTGGACTTTCTGCGCCACCTGGAGCGCTGCGCCGTGCTCGCCCACGTCGTCGACTGCGCGACCCTCGAACCGGGCCGCGACCCTGTCTCCGATGTCGACGCGCTGGAAGCCGAACTGGCCGCGTACAAGCCGGCGCTGGCCGGTGACGCGAGTCTCGGCGATCTGGCCGACCGCCCCCGCGTGGTCATCCTGAACAAGACCGATGTCCCCGACGCCGCCGAACTGGCCGAGATGGTGACCGCCGAGTTCACCGAACGCGGCTGGCCGGTGTTCGAGATCTCCGCGGTGAGCCGCGCCGGGCTGCGTCCGCTGACCTTCGCGCTGGCCGACATGGTCCGCCAGTATCGCGAGGATCATCCCAAGGCCGCGCCCAAGCGCCAGATCATCCGCCCGATCGCGACCGACGAGTCCGGGTTCAGCGTCATCGCCGATCCGCAGGAGCCGGGTGGCTTCATCGTGCGCGGCACCCGGCCGGAGCGCTGGGTGCGCCAGACCCAGTTCGACAACGACGAAGCCGTCGGCTACCTCGCCGACCGGCTGGCCCGCCTCGGTGTCGAGGCGGAGCTGGTCAAGCAGGGTGCCGAGCCGGGGTGCTCGGTGACCATCGGCGACGTGTCGTTCGAGTGGGAGCCGCAGGTGTCCGCGGGTGTCGACATCGTGCCGACCGGGCGCGGCACCGATGTGCGGCTGGAGAACAACAGCCGGGTCGGCGCGGCCGAGCGCAAGCACGCGTCGCGGGCGCGTCGCGGGCTGCTCGACGAGAACGAGAAGTAAGGGGTCCGGCCGCCGCGCGGCACCGAAAACCGGTGTCGCGCGCGGCCGTTCGATCGGCATACTGCGGTGGGTCACCGGCTCGCGCCGGGACCGTCGACGATGGTGATCGCGGTGCAGGGAGTAAGGCTATGCGGGTGAGTTCGGAGCTGAGTGCGGCGCGCCAGGCCATCGTGTCGGCGCGCGCGGTCGTGGTGAAGATCGGTTCGTCGGCGCTGACCAGCCTCGAGGGCGGTCTGGACACCGACCGGCTCGACCGGCTGGCCGACGCCGTGGAGGCGCGGATGCGGGCCGGCTCGGACGTGGTCGTGGTGTCCTCCGGCGCGATCGGCGCGGGCATCGCCCCGCTCGGCCTGTCGCGCAGGCCCAAGGACCTGGCCACCAAGCAGGCCGCGGCGAGCGTCGGCCAGCTGGCCCTCGCGCACGCCTGGGGCACCTCGTTCGCCCGCTACGACCGCACGGTCGGCCAGGTGCTGCTCTCCGCCGACGATTTCGCCCGCCGCGAGCACCACCGCAACGCCCAGCGCACCCTCGACCGACTACGGTCGCTCGGCGCGATCGCCGTGGTCAACGAGAACGACACCGTCGCCACCGAGGAGATCCGCTTCGGCGACAACGACCGCCTCGCCGCCCTGGTGGCGCACCTGGTCGGCGCCGACGCCCTGATCCTGCTCTCGGACGTCTCCGGCCTCTACGACGGCGACCCGCGCAAGGGCGCCGCGAACTTCATCCCCGAGGTGCGCAGCAGCGCCGACCTCGACGGCGTCATCGCGGGCAGCGGTGGCGCGCTCGGCACCGGCGGCATGGCCTCGAAGCTGTCGGCCGCCCGCCTGGCCGCCGACGCGGGCATCCCCGTGCTGCTGGCCTCGGCCGCCGACGCCGCGACGGCGCTGGCCGACGGCACCGTCGGCACCGCCTTCGCCGCCCGCCCGGTCCGCCTGTCCGGCCGCAAGTTCTGGGTCCGCCACGCCGCCGACACCCGCGGCGCGGTCCTGATCGACGCGGGCGCCGTCGAGGCCGTCGCCAAACGCCGCTCCCTGCTCGCCGCGGGCATCACCGGCGTGCGCGGCCGCTTCTTCGGCGGCGACGTCGTCGACCTGGTCAGCCCCGACAACCGCGTGGTCGCCCGCGGTGTCGTCGAATACGACAGCACCGAACTGACCACCATGCTCGGCCGCTCCACCACCGAACTCCCCGACACCATGCAGCGCCCGGTCATCCACGCCGACGACCTGGTCAAGGTCTGATCCCGACCTCCGACAACGGAAACATCGCCCACGGGTAGACCTTTCGCGACCGAGATCGAGGCCGCGCCGGAGTGGACTCGCTTCCGCGACTCGGCGTCGTGCCCTTCCAGAACTCTGCGGTTCACCCGCACGGGGCGAACCGGTCGAGCCCGTTCAGCGCCGAAACATGTGGCCCACCGCTAGGCGCGAGGAGATCAGCCTGACCTCTGGCTGCTTAGGCGACGGGAACCGCCCGACCTCCGACCGCCGAGGGGAGGGACAGCCTGAACGTCGACCGGCCCCGCGATCGCGGCGGCCTACCGCCGTGGCGGAATGACGCCTGGCTGATCCAGGTCCAGGGGTGGTGCGGGCGGGGGTGTCGCAGGTTGCGGCCGTGGTTCGGGCGTTTCCGGGATCGGGCCGGTGACGCCCGGCTGTCCGCCCGGATCGACCGGTCCACCGGGGACCGGCGGCACCACGATGCCCGCGTGTGGTTCCGGTGCTCGCGGAACCGGTTGCGGTGCGGGTGCTTCCGGTGCGGGGCTCTGCGGCGCGGGTGGCGCTGACGTTTCCGGCTGCGGCACAGACTGTTCCGAGGACGGTGCAGGGGATTGCGGCGCCGGTTCGGGGGTGGGGCGCGCGGGTTCCGGTTGCGGTGCAGGCTGATCCGAGGTGGGCGCGGGCGGTTCCGTCGTCGGCGCCGGAGGCTCCGGTGCAGGTTGCTCGGATGTCGGGGCGGGGGCCTGGGGCGCCGGTTCGGGGGTAGGCGGTGCGGGTTCCGGTTGGGGGGCGGGCTGTTCGGACGTGGGCGCGGGGGACTGAGGCGCCTCGGTGGTGGGTTCCGGTTGTGGCGCAGGCGGTTCCGACGTCGGAGCGGGAGGTGCCGGTTGGTCGGTTGTGGACGGTGCCGGTCGTTCGCTGGTCGGAGCGGATTGTTCCGTCGTCGGGGCGGGGGTCGCCGGAGCCGGGGTGGTGGTCGGGGGAGCGGGTGTCTCGCTCGACGGTGTGGGAGTGGTGTCCGGCTTCGGTGTTTCGGTGTTCGGGGCCGGAGTCTGGCTCGGTGCCGAGCTTTCGCCGTTCCCAGCGCCCGGCGCGGTCGTGCCGCCGGTATCGGGCGCCGAACCGCCCTGCGTCGAATCACCCTGCGGTACAGAGGGTTGCGTGTACCCCGGCGACGACCCGTTACGTCCCTGTTCCGTCGACGGTGGCGACCCCGGGGACCCCGGCGGCGCGGGCAAGGCGGGCACACCCGTCCCGGCCAGCGAGTACGCGGGCTTGTAGATCATGTTCATCGCCAGCACGGCTTCCTGCCGCAACGCCTCCGCCGCCATCTGCGCGTCGATGACATGGGCGGCCTCGAGCAACCGCGCGATGGTGCCGATCGGCCCGGACCCGCCGGGCGCCACCACCGCGAGCTTCACCGCTTCCGCGGCCGCGGCGACGCCGCCGAGGCGGGCGCCGACCTCGCCGAAGACCGTCGCCAGCTCGCCGATCGAGTCGGCGAAGCTGCGGGTGCTGGCGAAGGCGGCGTCGGCCGCGGCGCCCTCCCACCCGGTCTCGTCGATGACGCGGTCGGCATTGGACCTGGTCAGCGGCATGGTCGTGGTCAGCGCGGCGGCGCTCTCCAGCCAGGCGAGCGAGGCGTCGAGCACCTCGGCCGCGTCGATCTGCTGGGTGCGGGCATAGATCTGCTCGTGCGGTATGGACTCGAAATGCTCCATCGCACTGATGTAGGTGGGGTCGGTGCCGCCCATCAGCGCCGCCTCGGGTCGACCGCGCGCAGGGCGGCGGCCGCGGCGGCGTCGGCCTCGTCGAGCAGACCGGCGCTGAGCAGGAACGCCTCTTTCATCCGGTAGGCGGCCTCGATGTAGTGGTCGAGCAGATCGGCGGCGTCGCGGGCCTTGTGCGCGAACCCGGCCTGCAGCTGCTGCGCGGAGACGAAACCGCCGAATCCGCCTGCCTCACCGGCGGATTCGAGGCGCTGACGGAGCTGTCCGAGCCGGTCGGCCTGCTGTTCGTAGAGGTCGGCGCAGCGGCGCGCGGCATCGGGATCGAACTTCACGGTCCCCGCCGCGGCGGCGCTGCGGAACCGGGAGATCTCGGCTCTGCTGCTCTCGATCGTCATCGCGTCTCCCCTCCAGATCGTGCGTCGGCGTCCAGGCTAGCCGGACCTTCTGGTGTTGGAACTGTGCACAGGAGCGAGCCTGCGCTGCAGCTGGGCGGCCAGCTGGCCGGCCGCGGCGGGCACGACGTGCACCGTTTCCCCCGCGCGCAGCAGATAGCGGCCGTCGCCGGCCACATCGATCCAGCTGTAATGCACCGGCGGCACCGGCGTGGCGCGGTCCAGCCCGGTCTCGATGCGGATGTGGCCCTCCGCGGTGTGCGGGCGGCGCAGCAGGCGCTGGATCCGGGGGACCGCGGGATGGGTCGCGACCACGGTCTCCTCGTCGCGGACGGCGTCGGCGGCGGCCTCGCGCGCCGGTTCCCGGCCGGGCGGGGTGTCGGGCAGACAGGCGGCGACCCTGGCCCCGATCCCGGCGGTGTGCCCGATCGAAACCCGCACGCGGCCACCGTAGTCGGGCCGGGCGCCGGGCTCCTGGACGATGAGGACCGCGTGATCGAAGACCGAGCAGGCGAGCAACCGGATCTCGCTGCCGGGGGTGTGCGCGCCGCCGACGAGCGCGATCCTGGCGTGGGGTGCGGCGACGATCCGCAGGCAGGCGGCGAGGTCGGGGTCGCCGCCGCCGGGTAGTCGATGATCGAGGTCGGCGCGCAATCGGGCGGCCTCGTCCTCGGTGCGCGGTGATTCGAGCACCCGGATCGGGAAGGGCATTCTGTCCTGACCGGATTCCCGCCACACGTGCGCGAATTCGTCAGCGTTGAAGGTCCATCCCATTGCCGATCCCATCCTTACCGAACCAGGACGAGGACAGCCTAACCGTCGTGTCCGATTCCGGCGCATCGTTCTTCCGTCCGGATGGAAACTTCGGGCGCTCTGAGTAGCGAGATGAGTATTTCGGCGGACGACGACCGCCGTCACGGCTCCTACCTTCGGGACAGATCCGTCGATCGGAGGAGCCATGACCCACGCACGGGTGAGCGCCATGCGCACGCGAAGCATCACCGCCGCGCTGGCGGCCCTGCTCGTCCTGGCCACCGCCGCGGCCTGCGGCGACGACGCCGACAAGACCTACTACGGCGACGAACGCGCCCTGGGCAACGGCCAGATCCGCACCTTCGTGACCACCGACGATGGCGGCACCCCGACCGAGGTCGGCCTGCGCGTCCAGGAGGCGGCGCTGGAGGGCCTGCCGATGCCGGCCACGATGCCGGAGGGTCCGCCGCCCGCCAGCCCCCCGCTGGCGCTGCCGAAGGAAGCGGCGGGCACGGTGGTCGACCACCTCACCTTCGACTGGGTGCCGCATGGTCACCCGCCGATCGGCATGTTCGACAAGCCGCACTTCGACGCCCACTTCTATTTCGTCGACGACGCGACGGTGGCGGCGATCAGCCCGCAGGACCCGGAGTTCCTGACCAAGGCGGCGCACAACCCGGATTCGAAGTACATGCCCGCCAACAGCTCGACGCTGCCCGAGCCGATCGAGGTGCAGGCCGTGCCCGCGATGGGCGTGCACTGGGTCGACATGAGCAATCCGGTCGCGCCGGGCGAGTTCACCCAGACCCTGATCAACGGTGCCTGGGACGGCCAGTACATCTTCACCGAGCCCATGTTCACCAGGGACTGGTTGCTCACCAAGCCCTCGTTCACCGGTGATATTCCGCAACCGCAGGCCTATCAGCACAGCACGCGGTATCCGACCACGTATTCGATCGGCTACGACGACAAAGCGAAGGAGTACGTCGTCACGGTCGGCGGGTTCGTCGAGCGGACCGCCTCCTGACCCTTCTGTAGGGCCCTCACCTGCGAGTATGCTCTGGTACTCGGAGGTGCGGCGTGATCACCGAGCTCATCGGACGCGAGGGGGAACTGGCCGATCTGCTGGCCCGGCTCGACGACGCGGTGCACGGCGCCCCCCACCTGGTGATCTGTTCGGGTGAGGCGGGTGTCGGCAAGACCCGGCTGGTCGCCGAACTGGCCGGGCGCGCCCGTGACCGCGGGGTGCGCACCCTGTGGGCCCGCGCGCTCGAACTCCCCGACACCCCGCCCTTCTGGTTGTGGCGCCAGGCGCTCGGCACCGGCACGCCCGCGCCAAGTGCCGACCGGATCGCGCTGTTCGAGGGGTTCGCGGCCGGCCTCGACGGCGCCGACACCGGCGTGCTGCTGGTGGTCGACGACATCCACTGGGCCGACGAGCCCTCGTTGCAGGCGCTGCTCTACGTCGTCCGCGCGCTGCGCGAGCGCCGGATCATGGTGTGCGCCATCGAACGCGCCGGTGCGACCGACGGCGGCTGGGCCGCGATCAAACCGGAGCTCCTGCGCGAACCGGTCACCGCGTCCCTGCTGCTGCGCGGGCTCTCCCCGGCCGACTCGGCGCGCTGCCTGTGCCTGGAGGCGGGCCGCGAGCTGCCCGACGAACTGGCGGGCGACGCTTTCGACATGACCGGCGGCAACCCCTTCTACCTGCGCGAACTCGGTCGCTCGATGCGCGGTTCCACCGACGGCGCCCTGCGCCTGCCGACGAGCCTGCGTGAGGTGGTGCGCGCCAGGATGGCGCCGCGGTCGAGCCGGGCACAGGAGCTGCTGCGGGCGGCGTCGATCCTGGGCGAGCGGTTCTCGATCGCGGTCGCCGCCCGGCTGGTCGTCCGCCCGGCGGTGGACTGTCTGGCGGCCGTCGACGAGGCGATCGAGGCCGGGCTGCTGGCGACCGCCGACGAACCGGGCACCGTCCGGTTCGCGCACGCGCTCGTGCGGGCGGCCCTGCTCGACGGGCTGTCCCTGCAGCAGCGGGTGATCCTGCATCAGCGCGCGGCGCTGGCCATCGAGGCGCTGTATCCCGATGCGGTCGAAGCGAATGCGGCCGCGCTGGCCTGGCACTGGGCCAATGCCGCGGTGACCGGCGCGCACGAGCCCGCTGTCCGCTGGGCGCGGCGGGCGGCGGAGGTGGCGCTGCGCGAGCTGGCCTTCGAGGAGGCCGTGCGGCTGTACGGTCTGGCGCTGACCCACGCCGCCGCGCTCGCACCGGTCGACCGGGGCGGACTGCTGCTCCAGCGCGCCGTCGCCGCGGTCCGGGCCGGTGACCTGACCGCCGCCCGCGCCGATTGCGCCGCCGCGCGGGCACTGGCCCGCAAGGCCGGGGAACCGGCGCTGTGGGCCGAGGCCGCGCTAATCCTCGAACCGATCGGGGACCGCGGCTGGGATCGTGATATCGCCGACGCCTGCGCCGACGCGCTCACCACCGACGACCTGCCCGAACCCCTGCGCGCCCGGCTGCTGGCCCGCGCCACCGAGACCGCCGTCTACCTCGGCAGGCTCGACGGCGTCGACGAATCCAGCAGGGCCGCCCTGGTCTCGGCCGATCGCGGTGACGATCCGGATGTGCTCGCGGCGGCGCTGCGGGCCCGTCAGCTCGCCTGCAGCGGACCCGACCACCGAGCCGAACACGGCGTCCTGGCCGCGCGGATGATCGCGGCGGGCGAACGGGCCCGCGATCCGGCCGTGGAGATGTGGGGCAGGCTGTGGCGCATCGACGCCCTGTGGGAGCGGGGTGATCTGGGTGCGGTCACGGGCGAACTGTCCTGCCTGACCTGGTGTGCAGAGCACACCGGTGGCCCGATGGCGCGGTGGCACCTGCTGGTCGCCGAAGCGGCGCTGGCGCAGGCCCGTGGCGAATTCGCGCACGCGCTGGACCGGGCGGGCCGGGCCCACGCGCTCGCGACCACCCTGGGCCATCCCGCGGGGGAGGGTGCCTTCCGCGCGCTGCGGGCCGTCGTCGGCCATCACACCGGCCACGACCCGCACGCTCTTGCCCCGCCGCACGCACCGATCCGCGGCGAGGTCCGCACCCTGTTGTTCGCCGCCCTCGGTACCGCCTTCCCCCTGGTCGACAGCGGCAGGATCGCCGAGGCCGAGCCGCTCTATCGCGGCCTGGGCCGGCCCGAGAAGTGGCCGGTGCCACCGTATTTCCTGCTCAACGTGCTCGCCGTCGGCGGCGCGGTGGCCGTCGCGCTCGGTCTGCGCGACGATGTCGCCTACTTCCGCGAGCGACTGTCGCGCTACCGCGACGGACACATCACCGGCGGTGGCGGCACTGCCCACTACCTCGGTCCGACCACCCTGTGGCTCGGGAAATTCGCCGCCGCACTGGATGATCCGGACGCGGCGTGCGTCGAGCTGCGGTCGGCGGCGCGGATCGCGCGGGCGATCGGCGCGCCCGGGTTCGCCGTCGAAGCCGAATGCGAACTCGCCGAACTCCACCTCGCCCGCGGCGCCACCGCCGACGCGCTCGCCCTGGCCGCGGCCGCCCTGCCGGTGGCCGTGTCGCTCGGCATGCCGCCCTGGGCCGAGCGGCTGCGCGTGCTCACCGCCAACCGGAACGACTGCGCCACCCTCACTCCGCGCGAACGCGAGGTCGCCGACCTGGTGGCCCGCGGCCTCACCAATCGGGAGATCGCCGCCGCGCTGGTGCTGTCCGAACGCACCGCGCAGAACCATGTCCAGCACATTCTCACCAAACTCGGCTTCGCCAAGCGCAGCCAGATCGCGGCCTGGGTGGGGCGCGGCCGGATCGCTCAGTAGCCGCGGCGCGGTTCCACGATCGCCAGCAGCGGCGCGCCCGCCACGAACCGGGCCACATTCGCGGCGACGTGATCGGCGAACGCGGCCAGCCGCAGCTGGGGCGGATTCGAGTCGTGCGGGGTGATGATCGCGTTCGGCAGCGTCCACAGCGGATGCCCGTCCGGCAGCGGCTCGGGCTCGGTGACATCGAGACCGGCGCCGCCGATCACGCCCCGGGTCAGCGCGTCGACCAGCGCGTCGGTGTCGACCAGGCTGCCGCGGGCCACATTGATCACCCAGGACGAGGGCTTGAGCCGGGCCAGTTCGTCGGCGCCGACCAGATGCCGGGTCTGCGCGGTCGCCGGCGCCGCGATCACCACGTGGTCGGTGTGCGACCACACCCGGCTCAGCTGATCGGCGGGCAGCGTCTCCATGCCCTCGGGAATGCCGTCGCCGGTCACCGGCGTGCCCGACCGGTTCACCGCGATCACGTGCGCGCCCAGCGGCGCCAGCATCGGGATCAGGGCACGCCCGATCCCGCCCGCGCCGACGATGGTCACCGTCTTGCCGCGCAACGAGCCGACATGCGGGAAGAACTCGCGCTGCTGCCACGAGGTCGCCCGCAGGTGCTCGGGCAGATACCGGACCCCGGCCAGCAGCAGCATCAGCGCGTGCTCGGCGACGCTGTGCGAGAACGCGCCCGCCGCGGAGGTGAACAGCACGTCGGGGTGCGCGGCGAAGACGTCGACGTCGAAGTAGTCCTCGATCCCCGCCGCGGGCAGCTGCACCCAACGCACCGACGAGGGCAGCGTCGCCGGGAAGGCACCCGGTGTGCCGGTCCAGATCAGCGCCTCCGCGTCGGCGAGCTCGCCGACCTGGGCACCCGCCCCGACGACCGCCTTCTCCAGCAGACGGGACGCCTGCGGGTCCGGACCGAGCGCGATCGTGGTCGCGGATTCCTGCACGGAGACCTCCTGGATGCTCGGCCGCCCACGCCGCACCGTGCGGCCGAGCAGTGTCGGCATCCGATTCTTCCCTCTCGCGCGCGACCGTGCCGCCCCACCCCGGCTTCGCGGGGTCGGCCGGGCGGGTTCACGGTTCGTCGAGGTCGACGGGTTCGTCGACGCCGTGCCGGTCGGCCAGGTCGAGCAGCGGCGTGATGTCGAAGACCGCGTCGTCCATGCCGGCCTGGAGATCGCCGAGTTCGGCGTAGCGGGCCGGGACGGTCTCGATGGTGAAGTCGCGCGGGTGGATGTCGTCGATCTCGGTCCAGCGCACCGGCGTCGACACCGTCGCCGCGGGCACCCCGCGCACCGAGTAGGCGGCGGCGATGGTGTGATCGCGCGCGTTCTGGTTGTAGTCGACGAACAGCTGAGCCGGATCGCGATCCTTGCGCCACCACGCGGTCGTCACGTCGGCGGGCGCGCGCCGCTCCACTTCCTGGGCGAAGGCCAGCGCGGCCCGCCGGACCTCCTTGAAGCCGTGTTCGGGCGCGATCCGCACGTAGACGTGCAGTCCCGAGCCACCGGAGGTCTTGGGCCAGCCAACCGCGCCCAGCTCGTCGAGCACCTCGTGCACCACCCCGGCGACCCGCCGCACCCGCGACCACGGGCAGTCCGGCATGGGATCGAGGTCGATGCGCCACTCGTCGGGTGACTCGGTATCGCTCGCCCGCGAATTCCAGGGATGGAACTCCACGGTCGACATCTGCACCGCCCAGATCACGTCGGCGAGCTCGTGCACGCAGAGTTCGTCGGCGTGCCTGCCGTAGCGCGGGAAGTACACCCGCACCGTCGAGATCCAGTCCGGCGCGCCACCGGGCAACCGCTTCTGATGCACCTTCCCGCCGGGCAGGCCCTTGGGGAACCGGTGCAGCATGCAGGGCCGGTCGCGCAGTGCGTTGACGATGCCGTCGCCCACGCTCAGGTAGTACCGCACCAGGTCGAGCTTGGTCGCGCCGAGCTCGGGGAAGTACACCCGGTCCGGATTGCTGACCCGCACCGTGTGCTCACCCACCGGTAGCTCCACCGCCGGTGTCGCAGACTTGGCCACACGGGCAACGATAGACGAGCAGGCCCGCTCCCGAGGGGGAGCGGACCTGGCCGTGCCTTCCGTGTCAGCGGCGCTGTCGCGCCGGTGGCGTGTAGTAGCTCTCGGCGTAGGAGTACTCGGCCCAGCGGGGTGAGCGCTCCTCGTCGCTGTCGCCGCCGTGGCCCGGCCACCAGGCCCGCTTGCCCAGCAGCGCGGTGACCGCCGGGGTGAAGAACAGCGCCATCACGAAGGCCGCGATCGCGATGCCCACCGAGATGGCGAAGCCCATCTGCGACAGCGAACTGTTGCCGGCCAGCATCATCGAGGCGAAGGTGCCCGCCAGGATGAGTCCGGCCGCGGCCACCGTCGGCCCGGTGTGGCGCACCGCCAGCGCCGCCGCCTCGCGGGGCGTATGCCCCTCCCGCGATTCCTCCCGCAACCGGGCGACCATCAGGATGTTGTAGTCGGTGCCGAGGGCGACGACGAACAGGTACATGATCACCGGCAGCGTGAAGATCAGCCCGTGCTCGCCCTGGATCTGCTGGAACACCAGCACCGTCGCGCCCAGCGTCGCGGCGAAGCCGAGGAACACCGAGGCCATCAGGTACCACGGCGCGACGAGGCTGCGCAGCAGCAACGCCAGCACCAGCATGATCAGGATCGCGGCCACCGGGAACACGATCCGGTAGTCGTGGTTCATCGCGTCCTCGAAGTCGACGAACACCGCCGTCATGCCGCCGACCGCCGCCGTGGCGCCCGCCGGTGCCGCCTGGTGGGCGACCTCGCGCAGCGGTCCGGCCACCGTGTCGAGGGCGGCGTCGGATTCCGGCGCGTTCGCCAGCGTCACCTGGAAGTTCGCGATCGTCCCGTCCGCCGACAGCTGCGGCGCCGCGACCTGCCCGACACCGTCGACGCCGGTCAGCGCCGTGCGATAGGTCGCGAGCTGGTCCTCGGCGAGCGGAGTGCTCGACCGCAGCAGCACGTCCGAGGGCTGGGTGGCACCCGCGGGCATGCCCTTGAGCAGTTCGGTGGTGAACGCCACCGACTCCGAGGCATCGGTGGTCGAGCCCGAGTTCAGGTCGAAGGTCGGATTGAAGCCGAAGGCGAACACGCCCAGCGCCACCAGCACGCCGCCGGAGGCGACGGCGAACACGCCGGGCCGCCTGCCCATCGCCGCGCCGATCGCGCCGAACCGGGCGCCCTTGGGCTCGACCTGCCAGGCCTTCGACGGCCAGAACACCTTGGTACCCAGCAGCGAGACGATGGCGGGCACCAGCGTGAGCCCGGCCAGCAGCGCCACCGCCACCGCGATCGCCAGTGCCGGGCCCAGCGCCCGGAACATCCCGAGGCTCGACAGGGTCAGCGCCATGAACGCGATGATCACCGCGGCCGCGGCCGACGTGATGGCCTCGCCGACCCGGGCGACGGCATTGACCATGGCGGTCTTGGGATCGTCACCGGCCCGCAGCCGCTCCCGGTACCGGAACATCAGGAACAGGATGTAGTCGGTGCCGACCCCGAACAGCACCACCAGCAGGATCGAGTTCACCGAGGTGTCGATCTCGAGGTCGAAGGCCTTGGCCGCCATGGCGATCAGACCGCCGACGGTGCCCGAGATGGCGCCGATGGTGATCACCGGCAGCAGCGCGATGACCGGGCTGCGGAAGATGATCAGCAGCAACACCAGGATCAGCACGATCGTGGCGATGCCGATGATCGCCATGCCCTTCTCACCCTGCTCGGTCTGGTCCAGCGTCTGCGCCGCCGTGCCGGTGATGCCGGCTTTCAACCCGGTGTCGCCGACCTGATCCTTCAGGTGCTCGCGCAGGCTCCGCACCGCCTCGCCCTGGGTCTTGTCCGAGGCGTCGGTGAGCTTGGCCATCTGCACCGCGATGACCTGGACCAGGCGATTCTCCGAGGGCGGAGTCACCTGGATGCCGGTGACGCCCTTGATGTTCTGCGCCGTGAGCGCGCCCGCCACGGCGGTCACGGTGGCGGAGTCGGACTCGGTCAGCTGGCCGCCGTCGGCACGGACCGCGACGATCAGCGCGGCGGGCGCGGCATGCTGCGGGAAGGCCTGCTCCTGCAGCTTCATCGCCTGGATGGACTCGTAATGCGAAGGCAGGAAGGCGGATTGGTCGGTCGTCGCGGTGAGCGCGGGCGCTGTGGACAGCACGGCGACGATCGCGATCACCCACAGCCCGATCACTTTCCACGGATGGTGGACGACGACGCGCCCCAGTCTGGCGAACATGGTGAGAGGTCCTTTTCGATATCGGAATGCGCATATGGGCATGGGTATTCGAGCGGCGAGCCCCTGGTCCGGCTCGTCGTCACTGGTCGGTATGCGGTTGTGGGGCGACTGTGCGTCCCGTCCGACTCACTATAAGTAGATGTATACGTATAGGGCAAGAGTCAAAAAAAGTCCGCACGGATCGACTCCGTGCGGACCGCGGATCGGCGGCGCGGAACTACAGCTCGTACACGCCGAACGCCCGGTTCTGGATGCACATCGGCATCACGTGGACCCGGTCGGTCCATTCGAATTTGGCTGCCGCCTCGACGGTTCCGCGCTCGTCGACGCACACGCTCGCGGTGCCCGGCATGGTCAGCGGGTTCAGCACGGCCAGCGGAATACCGGCGTGGATGCCGCTGTAGAGGCCACCGCTGAAGCACAGCGGGGTGATCGCGATGCCGCGCTGCGCGCTCTCGCGGTCGGCCGCGGCCTGCGCGCCCGGCACGCCCGCGCAGTCGAGGGGGTTCTCGTTCGACGCCTGGGCGGGAACGGTCAAGAGGGTGAATCCGGCCGCACAGCCCGCGGCGACGGCCATCAGGGATCGAGCAAATGAGGTCCTGGTCATAGCCGCATTGAAACACTGGTGGCGGGTCGCACACACAATCGGCGGCGGCGTGTCGACCCGCCAGTCAGCGCGGAACGGCCTCGAGCACGCAGTCCGGCGCGGCCGTCTCGACCGTCCGCACCAGCGTGAAGCCGCTGCGCGCCAGCAGCGCGCGGAACTCGGCTTCGGTGCGTTCGTGGCCGCCCTCGGTGTTCACCAGCATCTCCAGATCGATGAATTTCCCCGGATGCGGGCGCTGATGATCGGGCAGCACCAGTTCGAGCAGCAGCAGCGTCGACGTCGGGCGCATCGCGGCGCGCACGGTGCGCAGGATCTGCTCGGCGTGCGCGTCGGACCAGTCGTGCACGATGTGTTTGAGCAGGTAGACGTCACCGCCCTGGGGAACCTCCTCGAAGAACGAGCCGCTCTCGACCGTGCACCGCTGCCCCAGGCCCGCCGCCTCCAGGTCGGCGGTCAGGTCGTCGACCACGTTCGGCAGGTCGAACACGATGCCCTGGGCCGCCGGATACCGGCCGAGGATCTCGGTGAGCAGGCTGCCGCGGCCGCCGCCGACATCGATGAGGGTGCCGAACCGGCCGAAATCGTAGGCGGCGAGCAGTGGCTCGATCGCCAGGGTGCTCACGCTGGTCATCGCGTTGTCGAACAGCTCGCCGACCTCGCGGTTCACCGCCGCGTACTCGAAGAAGCTCGCCCCGTCCAGGGCCTGGCCGACGGCTTCGCCGGTGCGCACCGCGTCGGTCAGATGGGTCCAGTGGTTGCGATGGTACGGCGAGCCGAAGAACCGCGACAGATCGCGCAGCGTCACCTCGGCGTCGCTGCGCAGCGCGTCACCGAGCCGGGTGAGCTCGTAGGAGCCGTCGCGCCGCTGGGCGAACACCCCGAAACTCACCAGCAGCCGCATCAGCCTGCGCAGCCCGCCCTCGTCGATCCCGAGCGCCCCCGCCAGCTTCGCCGGCGTCCGCGGGCCCTCGGCCAGCTCGTCGGCGATGCCGAGTTCGGCGGCGGCACTGATGGCCTGGGACAGGAATCCGGCGATCTGGAGTTCCAGCAGCGCGATATGGCCGGGAACCAGTTTCCGGTGCAGTGCGCCGAGCGCGTCGCGCACCCGTTCGATCGCGCGGAGCACAGGCAGCGGGGGGAGCTTCTTCGGTGCTGTGGACGTCATCGTCGACTCCATCGTCGGCCGGTTGACCTGCACGTACGGACCGAGCTTACGGGAATCGCGGCCTGTCGGGGAGGGTTCGCCGGCGGCAAGCCGTGCTGATGCTCGGCGGCGAGGCGGCCGGTGCGTCGTCGCGGGATCCGATCAGGTCGGCGTCGCCAAGGCGAACGGCAGGACCGCGTCCGCGCCGCTGGTGCGCAGGGCGTGGGCGGCGACGGTCATCGTCCAGCCGGTGTCGGTGAGCGTGTCGACCAGCAGGATCGGGCCGTCGACGCCGCTCAGATCCGGCACCTCCCACGAGTCGAACAGCCCGGCGACCCGGTGCGCGGAGTTCGCCGCCGACACCGGCGGCCGGTCCGGCCTGGTGTGCAGGGTGCCCAGGTTGTCGAGCCGCCCGACCTGCGCCAGCCGGGCGGCCAGACTCGCGGTGAGCTGCGGATAGCGCGGTGATTCCAGCGCCAGCACCGAGGTCGGGCGGGCGGCCCAGTTCCAGTCCCGCAGCACGGCCACGCATGCGTCGAACACCGCGTCGGGCACCGGCGCGTCGGGGCCGTCGAGCAGCGCGCGCAGCCGCTGACCCCAGCCGAGATCGGTGAGCCTGCCCAGCACCCGGCCGGTGTCGGCCGCGCCGGTGATCTTGCCCGACAACGGGATTCCCAGTTTCGCCATGCCGGTCGGCCACTGCTTGCGCGGTGCCAGATCGAGGCCGGGCCGGTCCAGCCTGGCCCGGGTGGCGGCGACGGCGGCCGCGTCGACGGTGGTGTCTGGGCGGGCGCCGGTGCAGTTGTCGCAGCGTCCGCAATCGGGGGTCGCGGCATCGAGGGCGCCCAGGCCGGGATCGTCGAGCTGACGGCGCAGGAAGGTCATCCGGCAGGCGGTGGTCGCCTGGTAGTCGATCATCGCCTGCTGCTCGGTGTCGCGGGCGGCGGCCAGGCGTTCGTAGCGCTCGGTGTCGTAGGTCCACGGCTCACCGGTGGACAGCCAGCCGCCGCGCACCCTGCGCACCGCGCCGTCCACGTCGAGCACCTTCAGCACCATCTCCAGCCGCGACCGGTTCAGCTCGACCAGCGGTTCCAACGCCACCGTCGACATCGGCCGATCGGTGTCCAGCGCCGCCAGCACCGCGCGCACGATGTGCTCGCGCGGGAACGCCACCGAGGCGAAGTAACTCCAGATCCGCGCGTCCTCCGCGCCGGGCAGCAACACCACCTCGGCCCGATCGGTGCCGCGCCCCGCGCGCCCGACCTGCTGGTAGTAGGCGATGGGGGACGACGGCGCGCCCACATGCACCACGAAGCCGAGATCCGGCTTGTCGAAGCCCATGCCCAGCGCCGAGGTCGCGATCAGCGCCTTCACCTCGTTGTTCAGCAGCGCGCCCTCGAGCACTTCGCGTTCGGCCGGATCGGTCTGGCCGGTATAGGCGGCGACCGTGTGCCCGTGTGAGGTCAGCACGTCGGCCAGATCGTGCGCGGCGGCCACCGTGAGGCAGTAGATGATGCCCGACCCGGGCAGCCGGTCCAGCTGAGCACCCAGCCACGCCGTCCGCTGGACCGCGTCGTCGAAGCGCACCACCGACAGATGCAGCGACTCGCGATCGAGCGTGCCGCGCAACACCAGCGTGTCGGTGCCGATCTGCCCGGCCACATCGGTGACCACCCGATCGTTGGCCGTCGCCGTGGTCGCCAGCACCGGCACGTCCGACCCGAGATCGGCGATCAGCGTCCGGATGCGGCGGTAGTCGGGCCGGAAATCGTGCCCCCAGTCCGAGACACAGTGTGCCTCGTCGATCACGACCAGCCCCGCGTCGGCGGCCAGCCGGGGCAGCACCTGATCGCGAAAGTCCGGATTGTTCAATCGTTCCGGGCTCACCAGCAGCACGTCGACCGCGCCGGCGGCCACCCGCTCGTGGATCTCGTCCCACTCGGTGACATTGCCCGAGTTGATCGTGTCGGCCACCACCCCGGCCCGTTCGGCGGCGGCCACCTGATTGCGCATCAACGCCAGCAGCGGCGACACGATCACCGTCGGCCCCCGCCCCGCCCGCCGCAGCAGCTTCGCCGAGATGAAATACACCGCCGACTTACCCCAGCCGGTCCGCTGCACCACCAGGGCCCGGCGCCGCTGCACCACCAGCGCCTCGATCGCGACCCACTGGTCCTCGCGCAGCCGCGCTTGCGGCCCGGCGAGCTCGCGCAACAACTCCTCGGCGCGTTCGCGCAGGTCGGGAGCCGTCAGATCGAGCACGTCGTGGCCGGTCGCTGAGGTCATGCCGACCATGCTGCCCGACCCCACCGACAGAGACGACCCCCGGTACAGTTCCGCCTCTCCGGGATTTTTGGCCGGAGTCAGGTGCGGGGGGCTTCGGTCCGGCGGCCGACGGAGAGTGGGTGGCCAGGTGAGCCCGTACCCGGCGAGTTACCCATGTTCGTGCGAGATCTGTCTATAGGGGGTCGGGGTCGGGTGCCCCGTTCCCTCGGCGAAATGTGGGATGGGGGAGGACAATAGGGCGGGTTACCGGACTTGCCGGAGGGGCTCCATGGCGAACCGATTCGACCCGCCTGCTGGGTGGACGCCGCCCGGGGCGCAGTTCCGGACGAATTCGGGGGTTTCGCGGACGGTGGCCGGTGCGTTTCTCGCGCTGATCGTGACGCCGCTCGGGATGGCGCTGGCGGCGCACGGCGCGCTGGACACCAGCCGGTGGGTGATTCTCGGCGACGCCGCCGACCGCCTCGGCTCGACCCTGCAGATCATCGTGGGCGCGGTGCTGTTGTTGCTGGTCAGCGCGCTGGCCGGGTTCACGCCGATCGCGACCATCCTGGCCGGGCTGGTGTGGGGTGTGCTGCCGGGGCTGGTCTACTTCGTCTCGCCGGAGAGCACCTGGCGGATGGTGGGGGATCTGCCGCTGATGACCGACGAGCTGCACATCGCGCTCAACGCGTGGATCACCAGCGGCTTCACCTTCGTCCTCGGGCTGCTGCTCGTCGGCGCGGGGGTGGCGGGCACCCTGCGCCGACGATGACTCAGCCCTTCACGCAGAGGACCTGACGCAGCGTCGCCACCACGTCGACCAGGTCGGCCTGCGCCGCGATCACCTCGTCGATGTCCTTGTACGCGGCCGGGATCTCGTCGACCACGCCCGCGTCCTTCCGCGATTCCACGCCCTCGGTCTGCGCGACCAGATCGGCGACGGTGTACTGCTTCTTGGCCGCGGTCCGGCTCAACCGCCGTCCCGCGCCGTGCGAGGCCGACTGGAACGAGGCCGGATTCCCCTTGCCCCGCACCACATACGACCGCGTCCCCATCGACCCGGGAATCAGCGCGAGATCACCGGCCCCCGCCCGCACCGCGCCCTTGCGGGTCACCAGCATCGGCATCCCGTCGATGATCTCCTCCGCCACATAGTTGTGGTGACACGAGATCGGCTCGTCGAAACGCACGTCCCGCTCACCGAACTCGTCCCGCACCGCCCGGCACACCAGCGACAGCATCACCGCCCGATTGCGCGCCGCGTACTCCTGCGCCCAGGTCAGATCCCGCCGATACGCCGCCATCTCGGGCGTCCCCCCGAGAAAGACCGCCAGATCCCGATCCGGCAGCGACTGATTGTGCGGCAACGCCCGCGCCACCGCCATATGCCGCTCGGCCAGCTCCTTCCCGATATTGCGCGACCCGGAATGCAACAGAATCCACACCGCGTCGTCCTGGTCGAGGCAGACTTCGATGAAGTGGTTGCCGCCACCCAGCGAGCCGATCTGCTTGTGCGCCTTGGACTCCAGCGACGACACCCCCGGGTGCAGCTCGCCGAACCCACGCCAGAACCGGTCCCAGCCCTTCGTCCGCGCCGACTGACCGTGCGAACCGGCATGCAGCGCGGTGACGTTCACCGCCTCCTTGTGCGCGTTGAACCCGACCGGTACCGCGCGCTCGATCCGCGACCGCAGGGAACGGAGGTCGTCGGGCAGGTCCGCGGCGGTCAGCCCGGTCTTGACGCTCTCCATCCCGCAGCCGATATCGACCCCGACCGCGGCCGGCGCGACCGCGTCGCGCATCGCGATGACCGACCCCACCGTCGCGCCTTTGCCCAGGTGCACATCCGGCATCACGCGCAGTCCGTACACCCACTCCAGCTCGGCGATATTGCGGAGCTGGCGCAGCGCGGACTGCTCGATCTCGTGCTCGTCTGCCCACATGAGCGTCTGCGCCCTGGTACCGCGCAGCTCGACGGGAAACATGGTTCGATCCTTTCCTCGGTGTACTACCAACGGTAGGACCGAGGCCACGGCAGCGCATCCGAATATCGCCGGGCGCGAGCCGGACCGATCACTGGAGCGCGGCACTCAGTCCGCCGTGAGCGCGTGTTCGATCCGGGTGCGATCCGGGATCGAGGAGCTGGCGCCGAGTCGGGTGGTGGCCAGGGCGCCTGCGGCGTTGGCCCAGGTCAGCGCCGGGTCGGGGCCGGTGGGCCACATCGCGACCAGGGCGCCGGTGAAGGCGTCGCCCGCGCCGGTGGTGTCGACGACCTCGACCGTGCGTCCGGGGACGGCGAACTCGGTGCCCTCGGCTGATCGATACCGGGCGCCGTCGCCGCCGAGCGTGCGTACGACGTGCGGAATCCGGTCGAGGTCGGACGAATAGTGTTCGGACTCCAGCGCATTCACGATGGCGAGGTCGACATCGGCCCACAGCGCGGCGGGCAGCGGTCGCACCGGTGAGGGATTGAGCGCGACGATCGTGTGCGCGGCGCGCGCGTGCCGGGCCGCCGCGGCCACGGTGGCGAGTGGAATCTCCAGCTGGCACAGCAGGATGTCGGCGGCGGCGATCGCCGCGAGCTCGTCGGCGGTCAGCTCGGTCACCCGCCCGTTCGCGCCCGCGACGACGATGATGCTGTTCTCCCCGGACTCGTCCACGACGATCGTGGCCACCCCGCTCGACCCGTCGACGGTCCGCAGCAGGGAGATGTCGACACCGGCGCCGGACAGCGTCGCGCGCAGTGTGGTCCCGAAGGCGTCGTCGCCGGTCGCGCCGAGGAAGCGCACCCGCGCGCCCGACCGCGCCGCCGCGACGGCCTGGTTCGCGCCCTTGCCGCCCGGCACGGTCGCGAAGCCGGACCCGAGCACGGTCTCGCCCGGTGCGGGCCGCCGCGCCGTGGTGGTGACCAGATCCATGTTGACGCTGCCGAGCACGACGACGGTGGGTGCGGCGCTGCGGTCCATGCCGCAAATCTAGCGGTGACCCCACCGCGGGCGCGGGTTCCCGGCCGGATCACCCGGTGACCTGTGGACAAGTCCCGCGGTGCCCCGAAACCTGTGGACAACTCGGTCCCGCCGCCGGTCGGAGCCGTATTCCGGGGTCCGGGCGGCGTCGAGGCGGACCGGCGGCCTGCGTACGCTGATACCCATGACGGTAGAAGTGACCCCCGAGCTCGACATCCGCGCAGCGGTGCACGACGCCGCCCGCAGGGCTCGCGTCGCGTCCCGCGTGCTGGCTCAGCTCACCACGGCGCAGAAGAACGAGGCCCTGCACGCGGCGGCCGATGCCCTGCTCGCCGCCGCCGACCGCGTGCTGGCGGCCAACGCCGCCGACATCACGGCCGCGCAGGCCGCGGGCACCGAGGAGAACCTGCTCGACCGCCTGCGGCTGACCAAGGCCCGCATCGACGGCATCGCCTCCGGCCTGCGCCAGGTGGCCGGGCTGCCCGATCCGGTCGGCGTCGTCGTGCGCGGTTCCACGCTGCCCAACGGCCTCGAGATCCGCCAGACCAGGGTGCCGCTCGGCGTGGTCGGCATGGTCTACGAGGCGCGCCCCAACGTCACCGTCGACGCGTTCGGCCTCGCACTCAAGTCGGGCAACGCGGCCCTGCTGCGCGGCTCGTCCTCGGCCGCGAACTCCAACGCCGCCCTCGTCGAGGTGTTGCGCGAAGCCCTTGTCGCCCAGGGCGTCCCGGCCGACGCGGTCCAGCTGCTGCCCAGCCACGACCGCTCCAGCGTCACCCACCTGATCCAGGCCCGCGGCCTGGTCGATGTGGTGATCCCGCGCGGCGGCGCCGGCCTGATCAACGCGGTCGTGCGCGACGCGCAGGTGCCGACCATCGAGACCGGTACCGGCAACTGCCACGTCTACGTGCACTCCGCCGCCGACCTGGACATGGCCGAGGCCATCCTGCTCAACGCCAAGACCCGTCGCCCGAGCGTCTGCAACGCGGCCGAGACGGTGCTCATCGACGCGGCGGTCGCCGAGTCGGCGCTGCCGCGGCTGAGCAAGGCGCTCGAAGACGCGGGCGTCACCATCCACGGTGATCTGCCCGGCCAGGTGCCCGCCACCGACACCGACTGGGGCGAGGAGTACCTCACCCTCGATATCGCGCTGAAGGTCGTCGACGATCTCGACGCCGCGGTCGAGCACATCAACACCTGGGGCACCGGCCACACCGAGGCCATCGTCACCGCCGACCTGGCCGCCGCGCGCGAGTTCACCACCCGCGTCGACGCGGCCGCCGTGATGGTGAACGCGTCCACCGCGTTCACCGACGGCGAGCAGTTCGGATTCGGCGCCGAGATCGGCATCTCCACCCAGAAGCTGCACGCCCGCGGCCCGATGGCACTGCCCGAACTCACCTCCACGAAGTGGATCGTGTGGGGCGACGGCCAGACTCGGCCGGTGTGATCGTGACACTGGTACAGGAACCGATCTTCACCTCGGTCGACGACGTCATCACCCGCCTGGCCGAGACCGGCTACCTGGCCGACAAGGCCACCGCCACCTCGGTCTTCCTGGCCGACCGGCTGGGCAAGCCACTGCTCATCGAAGGTCCGGCCGGTGTCGGCAAGACCGAGCTGTCGCGCGCGGTCGCCCAGGTCGCCGGCGCCGAACTGGTACGGCTGCAGTGCTACGAGGGTGTCGACGAGGCCCGCGCGCTCTACGAGTGGAATCACGCCAAGCAGATCCTGCGGATCCAGGCGTCGAGCGAGAACGACTGGGCCGAAACCAAAGCCGACGTCTTCACCGAGGAATTCCTGCTCTCGCGCCCGTTGCTCACCGCGATCCGGCGCAGCGAACCGACAGTGCTGCTGATCGACGAGACCGACAAGGCCGACGTCGAGATCGAGGGCCTGCTGCTGGAGGTGCTCAGCGATTTCGCCGTCACCGTGCCGGAGCTGGGCACCATCACCGCCACCCGCAAGCCGTTCGTGGTACTCACCTCGAACGCCACCAGGGAGCTGTCGGAAGCGCTCAAGCGCCGCTGCCTCTACCTGCACCTGGACTTCCCGGACGAAGACCTGGAGCGTCGCATCCTGGCCAGCCGGGTGCCCGAGCTGTCGGAGTCGGTCGCCGAGCAGCTGGTGCGGATCGTGCACGTGCTGCGCGGGATGCAGCTCAAGAAGCTGCCGTCGGTGGCCGAGTCGATCGACTGGGGCCAGACGCTGCTCGCCCTGGGCGCAGGCGACCTCGACGACGCCACCGTGCGCGCCACCCTCGGCGTGGTGCTCAAGCACCGCAGCGACCACCAGCGCGCGCTGGCCGAGCTGAAGCTGGCCTGAGATGACAGCGCCTGCCCCGCACGGCCTCGGCGGGCATGTCGCGGGGTTCGTCGCGGCCCTGCGGGCCCGTGGTGTGCCGGTCGGGCCGTCGGAGACCGTCGACGCGGGCCGGGTGCTGACCGTGCTCGACCTGCTCGATCGCGAGTCCGTGCGGGAGGGGCTGGCGTGCGCGCTGCTGCGCCGCCCCACCCACCGCGCCACCTTCGACGGGCTGTTCGACCTGTGGTTTCCGGTCGCGGTGGGGGAGCGCTCCGCCGAGACACGCGAGCTGCCGCGCACACCCGACGGCCAGATCGACCTGCCCGCCCTGCGCGAGCAGCTCGCCGAAATGCTCGCGGCCGAGGACGGTGGTCAGCAGTTGCAGCTGCTGGCCGGGCAGGTCGTCGAACAGCTCGGCCAGTATCAGTCCGCGCGCGGGCCGTCGTTCTCCGCCTATCAGGCGATGAAAGACCTCGCGCCGCAGACCCTGTTGTCCCGGGTGCTGGCGGGACTCGCGCTGCCGCCGGACGCGAGCGACCGCGACACCGAGGTGGCCCGGCGCATCGCCAGGGAACGGATCGCCGGATTCCGGGCGAGCGTGGAAGCCGAGACCAACCGTCGCGTGGCCGAACAGATCGGGCGCGACCGTGTCGCCACCTACGGCGTCGCCCGCCAGGCCGAGGACGCCGACTTCCTGCGCGCCTCCGAACGCGAACTCGTCGAACTGCGTCGCGGCAGCCAGCGGCTGGCCCGCATCCTGGCATCCCGCCTGGCGGTGCGGCGCAAGAAGGCCCGTCGCGGCGAGATCGACCTGCGCAAGACCCTGCGGGCGTCGATGTCGACCGGTGGCGTCCCGATCGATCTGGTGAATCGCAAGCCGCGGCCCGGCCGCCCGGAACTGGTGCTGCTGTGCGACATCTCGGGTTCGGTGGCCGGCTTCAGCAACTTCACCATGCTGCTCGTGAGCGCGTTGCGTGAGCAGTTCTCCCGGGTCAGGATCTTCGCCTTCGTCGACCGCACCGACGAGGTCACCGGCTTCTTCGACCCGTATGTCGGCCTCGACAACGTACTCACCAGGATCTTCACCGAGTCACGGATCATCGACGCCGACGGGCACTCCGACTACGGCCAGGCCCTGACCACCTTCGCCGACAACTTCGGTGAGGCCGTCACCAGCCGCAGCTCGCTGCTGGTCCTCGGCGACGGTCGCACCAACTACCGCAATCCGAAGCTGGACATCCTGCGTCAGCTCGTCGACACCGCCCGGCACGCGCACTGGCTGAACCCGGAGCCGCGGAACCTGTGGGGCACCGGCGATTCGGCGGCGCGCGACTACGGCGAGGTGATCGAGATGCACGAATGCCGGTCGGCCCGGCAGCTGACCGATGTGGTCTCCCGGTTGTTGCCCGTCTGAAGGAGCTGGTGATGAGCGAGGATCTGCTGACCTACTGCCTGGCCAAACCCGGTGCCTGGCAGGACGAACCGTGGGAGGGCGACATCGTCGCCAAGGTCGGCGACAAGATCTTCGCCTTCCTCGGTAACGGCGGCGCGATCGGTCTCAAATGCGGCCGGGACCGCGCCGAGGCCGACGAACTGGTGCACGTCTATCCCGGCGACGTCACCGCCTCGGCCTACATCGGCCGCTACGGCTGGAACAGCGTCACCGTCGGCGGCGCCGTCCCACCCGACGAACTGCGCGAGCTGATCGACGCCTCCTACGACGCGGTCGTGGCCAAACTGCCGAAGTCCAAGCGCCCCACCGGCTGATCGTTTCAGCGGACGTTAAGCCGCTTACAGGCGCCCTCCACCAAGATCACCGCCATGCTGGCTGGGGCGTCGCGCGACGACGAGCGGTTCGGTCGACGGGCGTCGTCCGACACGGTGGTACGAGTGGTGGCACGGCGGGCGCGGTCGACCCGGTGACCGATCCGCTCGCGAACGACGGCGCCGGGGCCGTCCCGTCGCCGTGCGCACCCCACAGCACGGTGCCGTCCGGCGAGATCGTGCGCCCCGAGCACCTGCGTCCCGGCGCGGGCGCGCGGGCCGCGCGGCGGCTGGCCGATGTCGCGGCGACCCGGCTGGCCGACGCGCCCGCCGCCGCGGAGGAACAGTTGCGCCGGGCCCTGGTCGTCGGCTGCGGCGAACTCGACGGACGCGAACTCGCCGAGTTGCGCACCCGCCTGGTCACCGCGATCGCCGCCCAACCGCGCCGGGATCGCGACCTGGCCAGGGCGGCGGCCGCCGCCGCGGCGTGCTGGCACCCGATCTCGCCTGCCGACGCGGCCCACCTGTGGGTGGTCGCGGGCCGGGCTTGGGCGCGGGCGGGCAGGCATGCCGAGGCGGTCACCGCCTTCGACCGGCCACTGCTCACCGGAACCGTCGCCTATCCGCCCGGTGAGCTCGCGCTGGTCCGCGCCGAGTTCGCCGAGTCGCTGCTGCGGCTCGGCCGCTACCGGCAGGCGGCCTGGCAGTTCACCGAGGCGGCCCGGCTGCTCGCGGGCTCGCCCGCCCAGCGGCGCAGGCACGCGGACCTGGTGTGGTCGGCCGCCGTCGCCCGCGAGTGCTGCGGCCAGGAGTCCGCGGCGCTGGGCGGCTATCTGCGCGCCGCGGGCCTGTGGGGCGAGCTGGACAAGATCGTGCCGCGGGCCCGCTGCCTGCGCGCGGCGGCGTGGTTACAGCTGCGCGGACCCCAGGGCCGGATCCGTGGTCCGTGGTGGGTCACGATCGACGTCTTGATGGCCGAGCTGAATCAGCGGCTCGCCGCCGAGCCCGCCGCGCACATCGCCGACGAGCTCGACCGCACCCGCGCCCAGTTCGCCCAGATGTGCGCGCAGGCGTCGGGCCCGAACGACCGCCCGGCCGCTCGGGGGCGGTCCGGTCCGGTCGAGTGGTGGCAACCCGGTTAAGCTCGGACCTCATGCACGAGACAGCTCGGCCGCGCCGCAAGCTCGGCGTCATGGGCGGGACGTTCGACCCCGTTCACCACGGTCACCTGGTCGCGGCCAGCGAGGTCGCGAACCGGTTCGAGCTCGACGAGGTCATCTTCGTTCCGACCGGACAACCGTGGCAGAAGGTGAACAAGCAGGTCAGCCCCGCCGAGGACCGCTACCTGATGACCGTCATCGCCACCGCGTCCAACCCGAGGTTCTCGGTCAGCCGGGCCGATATCGAACGCAACAAGGTCACCTACACGGTCGACACCCTGCGCGAGATGCAGAATGCCCATCCCGACGCGGAGCTGTACTTCATCACCGGTGCGGACGCGTTGGCCAACATCCTGACATGGCAGGATTGGACCGAACTGTTCGAACTGGCGAAGTTCGTCGGGGTGAGCCGTCCGGGGTACGAGCTGAACACCGACCATCTCGAGGAGCATCTGCGGGACCTGCCCGCCGATGCCGTCACGATGATCGAGATCCCCGCGCTGGCCATCTCGTCGAGCGAGTGCCGCCGCCGCGCGGCGGAGGGTCGGCCGGTCTGGTACCTCGTCCCCGACGGCGTGGTGCAGTACATATCGAAGCGGCACCTGTATGTGCCCGCAGGAACGGAAGGTAGCTGACGTTGAGCCACACGAGCGAGGTGCAGTCGTGACTGCCACTGCCGAAGCGGTCGAAATGGCCAAGGTCGCCGCACTCGCGGCCGACGACAAGCTCGCCACCGACGTCGTCGTCCTCGACGTCTCCGAGCAGCTGGTGATCACCGACTGCTTCGTGATCGCCTCGGCGCCCAACGAGCGTCAGGTCAACGCGATCGTCGACAACGTCGAGGAGAAGCTGCGCGAAGCCGGGCACAAGCCGGTCCGCCGCGAGGGCACCCGCGAGGGTCGCTGGGCGCTGCTCGACTACGTCGACATCGTCGTGCACATCCAGCACAACGACGAGCGCAATTTCTATGCGCTGGAGCGGTTGTGGCGTGACTGCCCGACCGTGGCCGTCGAGGGCATCGCCACCCCGGCGACACCCGCCGCCGACGACGCACAGGTAGAGGGCGACACCGAGTGAGCAAGTACGCCCATGTGCGCACGCTGATCCTGCTGCGGCACGGGCAGACCGAGTGGAACGCCGCCGACCGGATGCAGGGCCAGATCGATACCGATCTCACCGACCTCGGCAGGCAGCAGGCCAAAGAGGCGGCGCGGGAACTGGTGTCCCGCAACGCGATCGCGGTCCACGCCTCCGATCTGCGCCGTGCCAAGGAAACCGCGCAGGCGCTCGGCGACATCAGCAATCTGCCGGTCGTCACCGATCAGCGACTGCGGGAGACCCACCTGGGTGACTGGGAGGGACTGACCCATCTCGAGGTCGACGCCGACTATCCCGGCGCGCGCGTGCAGTGGCGGCTCGACGCCACCTACACACCGCCCGGCGGCGAGAGCAAACTCGAGGTGGGCGCGCGTGCGCTTCCGGTGGTGCGCGAACTGTACAACGAGCGACAGGATTGGCCCGGTCGGACTATCATCCTGGTTGCGCACGGCGGGCTGATCGCTGCCCTCACGGCCGCGTTGCTGGAACTGCCTCCGGAGAACTGGCCCGCCCTCGGCGGGCTGGCCAATACGAGCTGGGTGCAGCTGTCCAGCCACGGGCCCGACATCGACCGACCCGGCTGGCGCCTCGATGTTTGGAACGCAGCGGCGAAGGTAGCTCCCGATGTCCTCTGAAGAGCCCGTCCGATCGGTACCGGACGAACTGTTCCAGCAGGTGACGGCCAAGGCCGGACGGCAATTGCCGGACGCGCTGTTCGGCCCGCCACCCGCTGAGCCCGCACGCCCCGAGCGTGAGGAGCCCATCCGTTCGGTACCGGACGAACTCTTCAAGCAGGTCACCGCGCGCAGTGAGCGCTCGCTACCCGACGCGCTGTTCGGTCCGCCGCCCGCGCCGGTAGCCGCCGAGCCCGAGCAGGCCGAGGTCGCGGCCGGTGAATCGGCGGTGGCCGGTTCGTCGGACGACGCGGACGGCGATGTCGACGGCGAGCCCGCCACAGCGGGCGCCGCTGTCGCCGAAGCCATCGACGCGGATTCCGCCGCGCAGCCGGACGCTGAATCGACTGTCGCGCAGCCGGATACCACCGAGACTGCCGACACCGCGGTAGTCGATGATGTGACTCCCGTCGATGCGGCGCCCGCCGAATCGGCTGCGGCGCTGGATCTCCAGCCGGCAAGTGCGGCCGATGGTTCCGCCGACGCGGACACCTCGGCGGACGAGGTGCCGGACGTGGTCGCGACGGAGACGGACGAAGCCGTCGAGGTATCCGCCGATTCCGTCACGGTGGCCGCTGCGGTCACCGAGGTGTCGGCGCCGGTCGCGGAGACCGCTGTCGCACAGGGGGAATCGCTCGGTGCGGCGGCCGCGGAGGTCGTCCTCGTCGAGGAGTCCACCGCGCCCCGGCCGGTGGAGTCCGCCTCGCCGCGGCCCGTGCTGCTGGTGATCGCCGACTCGCTCGCCTACTACGGACCCAAGGGCGGCCTGCCCGCCGACGATCCCCGGATCTGGCCGAATATGGTGGCCGCCGAACTGGATTGGGATGTCGAGCTGATCGCCCGGATCGGCTGGACCTGCCGCGACGCCTACTGGGCGCTGATCGGTGACCCCCGGGTGTGGGCCGCCGTGCCGCGGGCGGGTGCCGTCGTGTTCGCCGTGGGCGGCATGGACACGCTGCCCTCGCCGCTGCCGACCGCGCTGCGCGAGCTGATCCGCTACATCCGTCCGCCCAAGCTGCGTCGCGGCGTGCGCGCCTCCTACAACTGGCTGCAGCCGAAGCTGTCGAAACTCGGTCGGCCCGTGGCACTTCCGCCGAAGGTGAGTGTCGACTACCTCGAGCAGTCGCGCGAGGCGCTCGATCATCTGCGTCCCGAGCTGCCCGTGGTCGCGGTGCTGCCGTCGGTGCACAAGTGCGATGCCTACGGGCGGGTGCACCGGGGCCGGGCGCGCGCGGTCAAGGCGCTGCAGGCGTGGTCCGGCCGTACCGCGGTGCCGCTGGTCGACCTCGGCGAGGCCGTGCGCGACGACATCGAGTCGGGCGCGGCGAACCCGGACGGCATCCACTGGGGCTGGGCCGGGCACGCGGCGGTGGCGACGGCGATGACCAAGGCGCTGCAGGAGGTCCGGTAGTCCGTGACCGTTGTGGTGGTCACCGATTCGGCGGCCGGGCTGGCGCCCGACGTCGTCGGCGAGCTCGGTATCGAAGTGGTCCCGTTGCATGTGCTCGTCGGCGACCGGGAGATCCGGGAGGGTGTCGACCCCGTCGAGATCGATTACTCGACGGACTCGGTCACCACCTCGGCCGCGTCGCCGGGCGAGCTGCGCGAAGTCTACGAGCGGGCGCTGAGCCGCAGTGACGGCGACGGTGTCGTCGCCGTGCATCTGTCGCGCACGCTGTCGGCGACCTGGGAGTCGGGCAGGCAGGCCGTCCGTGACATGGGCGCCGAAGACAAGGTGCGCCTGGTGGATTCGCTGGGGGCCGGCTTGGCGACCGGCCTGCCCGTGCTCGCGGCCGCCCGCCGCGCGCGGGCGGGTGAGGCGCTGGACGCGGTCTACGAACGCGCGGTGACGGCCGCCGCCCGTGCTCGCACGTTCATCCTGGTCAACCGCACCGAGCAGCTGCGCAAGGGCGGCAGGCTGAGCAGTGCCGCCGCGTTCTTCGGCAGCGAACTGGTGACGAAGCCGCTGCTGCAGCTGGTCGAGGGCAAGCTGGAGCTGCGCGAGAAGGTGCGCACGCGGTCGCGCGCCTACGCCAAGCTGGTCGCGGCCGCGGTGGAGGCGGCCGGGCGCGACGGTGCGGCCCTGGCGGTCCAGCACCTGGGCGCCGCCGATGCCGCGGAGAGTATCGCGGCCCAGCTGCGGGAACAGGTGCCGGAGGTCGAGGAGCTGTACGTCGGCGAGTTCGGTCCCACCCTGGGTGTCCATCTCGGTGTCGGCGCGCTGGGTGTGCTGGTCGTGCCCGGTGGGTGTTCCTGACCGGCGCCGCTTTCCGGCGCTGAGGGGCACGCCGGGAGCCTGCGCCGACAGTCCGGACCGCTGGGCCTCTACGATGCCCCGGTGACCGGATACGACGACTTCGACTTCCCCGACACCGCGCACCTGCCGCCCCGCAGGCAACACATCCTCGCCGTGATCCGGGATTCGGTGCTCGCGCACGGCTACGCGCCGAGTGCGCGGGAGATCGCCGACGCGGTCGGCCTGCGGTCCACCTCCACGGTCTCCCAGCATCTGAAGGCGTTGGAGGAGGACGGTTTCCTGCGGCGCGGCACCGGGATGGCCCGCCAGATCGATGTGCGCCTGTTCCTGCGCGACACCCCCGCCGCCGGTTCCAGTGACTCGGTGACTGTGCCGGTGGTCGGCGACATCGCCGCGGGCACCCCGATCCTGGCCGAGCAGCACGCCGACGATCTGCTGACGCTGCCGCGTGAACTGGTCGGTCGCGGTGAGGTTTTCGGGCTGCGAGTGCGCGGCGACTCGATGATCGACGCCGCCATCTGCGACGGCGATCTGGTCGTGGTGCGCAGCCAGCGCGAGGCGACCAACGGTGACATCGTCGCCGCCATGATCGGCGAGGAAGCCACCGTCAAGGTGTACCGCCGGCGCAACGGTCACGTCCTGCTCGAACCCCGCAACCCCGCCTACTCGGTCATCGATGGCGACGAAGCCGTGATCCTGGGCCGCGTGGTCTCGGTGATGCGCCGCGTCTGAGGGTGTTCCCGCTACGCCGGGCCGAACCAGTCGAGTGACTGACCGTGCGGCCCGGCGTACGCGACCGGCTCGCCGTCGACCGCGAGCACCATCCGAGCCCGTCCCGAATCCTGCACGGGCACACGATCGGTGAACTCGGCGATCACCCCGGTGCCCTCCTGGGACACCCAGTGGCAGGGCAGCATACGGACCGCGGCGATGAATCCCTCGCGTGCCGCTGGCGGCAGGTAGGTGAGCACCGCGCTGTGGAACACGACCACGGTGCTGTCGCCGGGTGCCGCGTCGACCAGTTCGGCGAGTCGCTCGTTCAGGTCGCCCGTCACCAGTGTCGGTGGGTTCGCGGCGGCGATCGCACACGCATTGCGCAGCCTGGACAGCCGGTCGTCCTGTCCCGGCCAGACGAGTGCTTCCAGCCACTCCCGGTCGCGAATGTCCGCCGCATCGAGCGGGTTCAGGTCGACTCCGGCGCGATGCACGACCTCGGGTAGCCGCTGCGGAATCGGCACGGCGCCGGTGGTGGTGCACCGCAGCACCACCGAGGACGGACCGTCCGCCGGATCCAGGGCGAGCGCGCCGTAGCGATAGCTGTAGCGGTCCGGGTAGAGACAGAGCCCCGCCGACGCGCCGACCTCGATCAGCGACAACGGTCCGGGCAAGCGGGCGAGGACCGGAAGCAGCGTGGCCGCGCGGCCCGCCTCGTTGGTCTGGGTGCGCCGGGCGAGCGCGGTCGCCGCGATCGACGGCCAGTGCGCGATCAGCTGCTCGCGGAAATCGCGATAGGGCACCGCGATCGCGCCGTGGACCCGCGCGGCCGCCAGCACCAGGTTGGGCTGCTGTTTGCCGGTCGGCAGCGCGGCGATCAGCGCCAGCACCGCCGGGTCCTCGGCGATCTCGAGCGCGCGCCGGTGGTACAGCGGGGAGTTGCCGTTCACCTCGCGGTGGGCGAAGTCGCGGAATCGTTGTGCGAGGTCCATGGGTCCATCCGTACGTGGTCTCGGCCATGGGCGCACCGTATTCGCTCGGGCAGCGCGGAGACCGGTCCCGACGACCGCGTGACCGGGAGTTGTCCACAGGCTCAGGGTTGTCCACAGGTTCGCTCGAGGCCCAGGTCGGCGCCGGGTTCCCGCGGTCGCCGCCTCGTAGCGTCGCCGACATGTCACGACACGACGAACACGAGCGGGTACGGCAACGGCTGGGTGGGTTGGCGTTGCGCGACAAACCAGGGTCCGGCTCGCTGCGCGGGGAGCCGGACCCGGCCCGTCCACGCCGCAGCACCGAAGGTCGGTGGGACGCGGAGGAACTCCCCTCGACCGGGGAGGTGCGGTCGCCGGGCTGGCTCGACGAGGGTGCCGACTCCGGGCGACTGCGCCGACTCGTTCCGGACCGGTTCCGCCAGGCGCGGGTCGACCCCGGCCGCCGCGGTGCGCTGGTTCTCGGCCTGGTGGGGGTGGCGGCCGTCGTCTGCACCGGTGTGCTGGTTCTCCGCGATCAGCCGACGTCGCAGTCGTTGCCGCCGGTCCCCGTCGTCCGCGCGGAGCCCTCGGGCACCCACTCGGAACCGAACGCGGGCCTGGCCGCGGTGGCCGGCGCCATGCCGAGCCCGACCGCGGAAGTCGTTGTCAGCGTGGTGGGTCTGGTCGAACGGCCGGGGCTGCACCATCTGCCGGGAGGCGCGCGCGTCGCCGACGCCATCGAGCGAGCGGGTGGTGCCACCGACGGCGCCGACCTCGCGGGACTGAACCTGGCCCAGCGCCTCACCGACGGAGACCAGGTCGTCGTCGGCACGACCGGCCCCCAAGCGGGACCGCCACGTCTCGGCAGCGTCATGATCGGCGCCGCCGACCGCGCACCCGCCGCGGGGCAGCACCCCACGAGCGGACCGCCCCCGAACACCGACACCCCGAACGCGAAGACGCGCGTCAACCTGAACACAGCGACGGAAGCCGAACTCGACGCCCTCCCCGGAGTCGGCCCGGTCACCGCCAAAGCAATTCTCGCGTGGCGCACCACCAACGGCCGATTCACCGACGTCGCCCAACTCGGCGAAGTCGACGGCATCGGCCCCGCCCGCCTGGCTCGCCTCCGCGACCTGGTGACGACGTGACCGAGCCGACCGACCCAGGCGGCGCCAGCGCGGACGTATCGACGCCGGAGGCGGACCCGCTGCCGGCGAGCGGGTTCTCCACGTGCTTCGCGGATTGCGTCGAACACTCTTACAGCAGTATGGAATTCGGGTGCTTCGGGGTGTCGTCGGTGCTCGGGCGGAGTGCGGTCTGCCGTGACGCGCCGATGTCGAACCCGGACTCGGAATGAGTGCCGCGGCTCAGGAGGAGATCGCGGAGGAGACCGAACGCCAGGTCCTGGACATGCGCCTGGTCCCGGCGGCACTGGGCTGCTGGGCCGCGACGATCGTGGCGGTGTCCCTCGGATGGTTCGCGGGGCTGGTACTGGCGGTTGCCGCGGTGGTGATGGCGATCAGCTCGTGGGTGGTACTGCTGTGGGCGATCGCGCACAAGCGTGAGCGATGGCGGGTCGTTGCAGTCGCCGGATTGGCGACGATGCTGGCGACCGCCGGGTTCGGCGCAGCGGGAGCCTGGCGCGCGCACCACGTCCAGACACACCCGCTGCGGGAATCGTTCGGGCGCACGGTGACAGTGCTGGCCGTGGTCACCGACGACCCGAAACCGATGCGGGCGGGCGGATTCGGCGGAAAGCGGCGGTGGATCGTCCACGCGGAACTGCGCGAGTTCAGCAGAGGCACGAGCACATCGGCGATGAGCGTGCCGTCGGCGAGTGTGCCGCCGGTGAACATGCCACCGTTGAACGAGCCGGCGATCGGCATTACGCCGGCGAGTGTGCCGCCTGTCGACGCGCCGCCGAGGAGTGTGCCGACGATCAGCAGGCCGCCGGCGGGTGTGCCGTCGGTGGAGGTGACGCCGGTGAATGTGCCGTCGGCCGGCGTGCCGTCGGTGGATGTGCTGTCGGCGGGCGTGCCGTCGGCCGGTGTGCCGATGGTGGACGTGCTGCCGGTGGAGGTGCCGCTGGCAAGGGTGTCGTCGTCGGGCGCGCCGACGATCAGCAGGTCGCTGGCGAGTGTGCCGTCGGTGGAGGTACCGCTGGCAAGGATGCCGTCGGCGGGGGTGCCGTCGGCCGGCCTCTCGTCGTTCAGTGTGCCGATGGTGGACGTCCTGCCGGTGGAGGTGCCGCTGCCAAGGGTGTCGTCGGCGGGTGTGCCGACGATCAGCAGGCCGCTGGCGAGTGCGCAGTCGGTAGAGGTGACGCCGGTGAGTGTGTCGTCGGCGGGCGTGCTGCCGATGGAGGTGCCGCTGGCAGATGTGCCGTCGGCGGGTGGGCTGCCGGTGGGCGGGCCGGCGGCGAGCGCGATGACAAGCCGGCTCGGTGGGTTGGTCGGCGCGACACTCACCCGGGTCGGTGGGGCGCTGGTGATCCTCGCGCCGGGGGAGGGGTGGGCTGAACTGACGCCCGGTCAGGTCATTCGGTTTCGGGCGAAGGTCGCCGAGCCGAATCGGTCGGACCTGACGGTGGCGGCGTTGCACCCCGTCGGCGTGGTGGAGCGGGTCGGGATACCTCCGTGGTGGCAGCGGATGGCAGCGGGCGTGCGGGCGGATCTGGCGGCGGCTTCGGCGCGGGCGTTGCCACCCGCAGCGGCGGGACTGCTACCGGCGCTCGTCGTCGGCGACACGGCCGGGCTGTCCGAGGAGGTGAGGGATGCCTTCGAGATCGCAGGTCTGCAACACCTTTGTGTGGTCAGCGGTGCGAACTTCACGATCCTGCTCACCGCACTGCTCGCGTTGACGAGATTGCTGACCGCGGGTCCGCGGACGAGTGCCGTGGCCGCTGCGGTGACGGTGGTGATGTTCGTCGTCCTCGCGCGGCCTGATCCGAGCGTGCTGCGGGCGGCGGCGATGGGTTCGGTGACGGTGCTCGCGTTGCTCACCGGGCGGCGCAAGCAGGCGTTGCCCGCGCTGGGTGCCGCGGTGATCGGATTGCTCGGTGTGGCACCGCAGTTGGCGGTGAGCGCGGGGTTCGGGCTGTCGGTGCTCGCCACCGCCGGTCTGATCCTGCTCGCGCCGTCCTGGGCGGACTGGTTGCGGGCGCGGGGGTGGTGGCGCGCACCCGCGGAGATCGTCGCGGTGTCGGCGGGTGCGTTCGTCGTCACCCTTCCGCTCATGGTGGCGCTGTCCGGGCGGGTGAGCGTGGTCGCAATCGTCGCGAACGCGTTGGTCGCGCCGGTGGTCGGGGTGATCACCGTGATCGGTGCGGTCGGCGCGGGCCTCGCCTGCCTGTGGGGTGATGCCGCGGTGTGGGTGCTGTGGTGCGCGCGCCCGCCGATGTGGTGGCTGCTCACGGTGGCCGACCGGGTCGCCGCGGTCCCCGGTGCCACGGTCTCGGTGCCCTCCGGTATGAGCGGGGGACTGGTCGCGGCGGCGATCGTTGTCGTCCTGGTGGCCGCCCTGCGGTGGTCGAAGGCCCGCCGACTGCTCGCTGTCGGCACCCTGGGCATCGCGGTAGTGCTTGTCCCAGTGCGCCTCTGGCAGCCAGGGTGGCCACCCGCGGGCTGGGTGCTGGCGATGTGCGATGTAGGCCAAGGCGACGGCCTCGCCCTCTCCGTCGCGCCCGGCGCCGCGATCGTGATCGATACCGGACCGGACCCCCGCCCGATCCGCCGCTGCCTGGACCGCCTGCACATCACCCATGTCCCACTCCTGATCCTCACCCATCCCCACGCCGACCACATCGACGGTCTGGTCGGCGTGCTCCGTGGCCGCACCATCGCCGCGATAGCAACCGCACCAGGCGAACTCCGCTCCGCCAGCCACGGGCACGTCACCAGTGATGGCTCCTCCGCCAGTGGATCTTCCGCCGATGGCAGGCGGTCAGTTGGTGCTGGGCCCTCCGTGGGGAGCGGGTCCTCCGGCGGTGATGGGGGGTCCGTCGATGGCGGCTCCTCCGTCGGTGCTGGGCCTGCCATCGGGAGCGGGCAGTCCTCCAGTGGCGGGCCCTTCGTCGGTGGCGGGCGCTCCGGCGATGATGGGCCATCCTCCGGTGACGGTCCGACCGGTGGTGGCGGGTCGTCCGCTGGTGGCGGGTCGACTGGTGATGGCGGGTCGACTGGTGGTGGCGAGCCGACCGGTGGTGGCGAGCCGTCCACCCGTACCGGCACCTCCACCAACGACGGGAGCCCCGTCACCGACGGCCGCCACCCGAACGGCGAACACTCGACTACACCTCGTCTCACCGCTGAACCGGGCATTGTGGCGCAGCGACATTCGTCTGCGCACAGCACCGAATCCGGTGGCGTCGAGCGAGTCGTCGAACTCGCGGAGTCCGCGCGGATCCCGCTGATGGAGCTGCACCGGGGACATGTACTGACGTTCGGGACAGTCGAATTGACGGTGTTGGCGCCGGATCGGGATGTGCCTTCGTCACTGGATCTGGACGACGCCAACGATCGCTCCCTGGTGCTGAGGGCGCGCACCGCTGTCGGCACGATCCTGTTCACCGGCGATATCGAAGCCACCGCTCAGTCTCGAGTGTCGCGCGACCACGACATCCGGGCCGACATCCTCAAGGTTCCCCATCACGGATCCCGCACCACCACACCGGAATTCCTGCGCGCGGTCCACCCGCGCCTGGCCTTGATCAGTGCCGGGACGGACAACTCCTTCGGCCACCCGCATGCCACGATCATCGCCGCGCTGGACACGCTCGCCGTGACCGTCGCCCGCACCGACCGCCACGGTGACGTGATCGTGTCGGGTACCGCCGCGGACCCGAGAATCGCCACGTCCCGACGACGCGCTCGCGCCCGCGCCGACCGCCACGGTCCACGATGCCTGCGCGGCGACCTGGCCTCGGGCGCCGGTCGACGACACCGCGGGCACCGGGGTTTCGGTGCAGGCAGGCCGGGGCGGGCTCGTCCACCGCCGGCCCGTGGGGAGCGGCGCACCGACGAAGGACCGCGGCCGGTCCGCTGTCGGTGCCCGAACGTAGGATCGCCTGGTGAGCGAACGCCCTGCCGCGGTACATCTGGTTCTCGGTGACGAGGAGCTGCTGGTCGAACGCGCGGTGGCGCAGGTGACCGGCCAGGTGCGGGCCTGCGCGCCGGACCCGGACTCGGTGCCCGTCGACCGGCTGCGCGCCGGTGACGCGAGTACCGCCGAACTGGCCGAGCTGCTGAGCCCGTCGCTGTTCGCCGAGGACCGGGTGATCGTGCTCGAATCGGCCGCGGAGGCGGGCAAGGACGCGGTGGCGGTGATCACCGACGCGGCCGCCGACCCGCCGGCGGGTGTCGTGCTGATGGTGCTGCATTCGGGCGGTGGCCGGGCCAAGGCGCTGGCCCCCGCCCTGCAGAAGCAGGGCGCGGTGGTGCACGAGTGCGCCAAGCTCACCAAGGCCACCGAGCGGGTGGAGTTCGTGCGGGCGGAGTTCCGTGCCCTCGGCGTCCGGGTGGCGCCCGATGTGGTCGGGGTGCTGATCGAGTCCGTCGGCTCGGAACTGCGGGAACTGGCCGCCGCCAGTTCGCAGCTGGTCGCCGACACCGGCGGCAAGGTCGACGTGAACGCGGTCCGCCGCTACTACTCGGGCCGCGCCGAGGTCAGCGGCTTCGACGTGGCCGATCTCGCCGTCGCGGGCGACCGCCCGGCCGCGATGGAAGCCCTGCGCTGGGCCACCGACCGGGGTGTCCCGCACGTCCTGCTGGCCGACGCCCTCGCCGACTCCGTGCACACCATCGCCCGCGTCGGTTCCGCGGGCCGGGGTGACCCGTTCAAACTGGCCCAGCAGCTCGGCATGCCGCCCTGGAAGGTCAAGAAGGCCCAGGCCCAGGCCCGTGGCTGGACCCCGGCCACCATCGGCACCGCGCTCCACGTGGTCGCCGCCCTCAACGCCGACGTGAAGGGTGGCGCCGCCGACGCCACCTACGCCGTGGAACACGCCCTCTCCCGCATCCTCGATCTCCGCGCCGCGGGCTGAGGGCCGAACCGCCCCGGTCCACTCGCTGAGCGGACACGCCGGGACACGCTGGAATCGGGACCGAATCGCGATGTCGGTGCGGCCGTGCGGCTGGCACAGTTGATCATGACATGGACGACCCGACCGTCAGCCTGACCGGGGAGCGCGGGAGCAGGGGCCGCGCTCGTGCCTCGGCGGGCCGGTTGGCCAGGGCCTTCGGGAAGGGGTTCGCCGCCGGGATGTCGGCCCTGGTGGTCGCCGTCACCGCGTACGGGTGGTCGACGGCGGGCAGTTTCGACGCCGGGTTCCTGCGCTCGCACGCCATCGAGGACGACGCGCCCCATTCGCTCGGCGGGGATCTGAACATCCTGCTGATCGGGCTCGATACCCGCCGCGATCAGAACGGGAACGAGCTGCCGCCGGAAATCCTGGACCAGTTGCACGCGGGAGACGGCGACGAGGGCGGCTACAACGCCAATACGCTGATCCTGGTGCATATTCCGGCCGCGATGGACAAGATCGTCGCGGTCTCGATTCCGCGCGACGACTACGTGCCGGTCAGCGGTATTCCCGGTCACACCCACGCCAAGATCAAGGAGGCGTACGGGCTGAAGAAGGCCGCGGTGCAGGATCAGCTGATCGCGCGCGGGGTCACCGATCAGCGCAAGCTCGAGCAGGCGGGCCGGGAGGCGGGGCGCGCCTCGATCGTCCGGGCGGTCCGCGATCTGACCGGGGTGCCGATCGACCGGTTCGCCGAGATCACCCTCGCCGGCTTCTACGATCTCGCGGCCACGCTGGGCGGGGTGGAGGTGTGCCTGAACCATCCGGTGCAGGACCTCGAGTTCTCCGGCGCGGACTTCCCGGCGGGCCGCCAGCATCTCGACCCGGCCCAGGCGCTGGCCTTCGTGCGGCAGCGGCACGGACTGGAGAACGGTGATCTGGACCGCACCCACCGGCAGCAGGCGTTCCTCACCTCGGTGGCCAGGCAGCTGCGTAGCGCGGGCACCCTGACCGACCCCGGCAAACTGTCGGCGCTGATGGAGGTGGCGCATCGCAATATCGTCCTGTCGGACGGCTGGAACATGACCGAATTCGTGCGCACGCTCGGCTCCGCGAAGGACCCGCAGGTCGAATTCCGGACCCTGCCGATCCTGCGCTACGACGTGATCAACGGGCAGGACGTGAACATCGTGGACCGCTCGGCGATCCGCCGCGAGATCGCGGCCGCGTTCGGGATGCCGGTCCCCGCCAGCACGACCACCCGGCGCACCACGGCGCGGACCGAACCGCCCGCCGCGTGGCCGTACGAGACGACGACGGGCGCCTGGCGGACCAGCGCGACCACCTCGGTGTCGGAGACCCCCGACGCGGGCACACCGGTCCGCAGCGACATCACCTCGGGGCAGGTCCCCTGTGTGAACTGATCAGTCGCCGACGACGGCGAGTTCCTCGTCGTCCTCGAGATCCTCGTAGCGACCGTCCCACTCCTCGTACAGCGGGACCTCGTCCTCCCTGGTGACGATCCACGCGGCCGCGAAGCCGCCGTCCTCGTCCGGGACCATCACGTTCTCGATCTTGAGACCGAGCCCGAGGATCTCCGCGGCGCGGATCACCTCGGCCAGGTCGTCGCCTCGTACCACCGTCTGATTCGCGTACACCGTCAGCATGCGCGGAATGGTAGCCGACGACAAAAGCCGCCGTGGTCATCGAGGCCACGGCGGCTGCGTCTTGCGAAGTATTGCTGAGCGGGGAGCCCCCGCTCCGATCAGATCTTGTTCAGAGCCAGCGCGAGCGCGGACTTCTTGTTGGCCGCCTGGTTGGCGTGGATGACGCCCTTGGACGCGGCCTTGTCGAGCTTGCGGCTCGCGAACTGCAGCTGCTCGGCAGCCTTTTCCTTGTCACCGGTCGCGGCAGCTTCACGGAAGTTGCGGATCGCGGTGCGCAGCGCGGACTTGACCGACTGGTTGCGCTTGCGCGCCGCCTCGTTGGTACGGATCCGCTTCATCTGGGACTTGATGTTGGCCACGCCTGTATCCTCTGGTTTCCTGTCGCTGGGTGGTATGTCTCGAAAGCTCGTCGGGCGCGCGCCCACGATGCAGCAGATGGTGCTGAACTACGGGTAACACCGCGCCGAAGATCGAGGTTACCAGCTCGGCACCGCCCGGCGAAATCGGGCTCCGAACGCCCGCCGCGGGCCCCGCCGATTTTCACCCGTTTCAGGTGATGCAAGAAATTTACCTGTGTCTCACACGACCCCGCTGCCGGGTGATGCACAGTTTTTCTCATGACCTCCACCACAGCGCCGAGTACGGCTCGATCTGCATCACCGGCGTTGGTGAGAACGAACGGGCATCCGGTGAACACGCACGCCGGTTTGTTCGAGGGGTACGGCCCCGGCCGCTTCGCCGACGCCTTCGACGAGATGTTCGACGCGGCGGGACGAGTCCGGGCGCCGTACAAGGGTATCCACGCCGCGATGGCCGCCAACGACGTCGACGACCTGGCCAAACGCTCCGACGCGCTGGACCGGGCGTTCATCGACCAGGGCATCACCTTCTCCCTGTCGGGGCAGGAACGCCCGTTCCCGCTGGATCTGGTGCCGCGGGTGATCGCGGCCGCGGAATGGGCCAAGCTCGAACGCGGCATCAAGCAGCGGGTCACCGCGCTGGAGCTGTTCCTGGCCGACGTCTACGGCGAGCAGAACATCCTGCGCGATCAGGTGATCCCCAAGCGGCTGGTCACCTCGTGCGAGCACTTCCACCGCGAGGCCGCCGGGCTGGTGCCGCCCAACGGGGTGCGCATCCACGTCTCCGGCATCGACCTGGTGCGCGACGAACGCGGCGACTTCCGGGTGCTCGAGGACAACCTGCGCTCGCCGTCGGGCGTCTCCTATGTGATGGAGAACCGGCGCACCATGGCCCGGGTCTTCCCCGACCTGTTCTCCTCGCACCGGGTGCGGGCGGTCGGCGACTATCCCGCCCACCTACTCCGGGCGCTGCGGGCCTCCGCGGCGCCCAACGAGGCCGACCCGACCGTGGTCGTGCTCACCCCGGGGGTGCACAACTCCGCCTACTTCGAGCATTCGCTGCTGGCCAGGCAGATGGGCGTCGAGCTGGTCGAGGGGCGCGACCTGTTCTGCCGCGACAATGTCGTCTACATGCGCACCACGGCGGGCGAGCGCCAGGTCGACGTCATCTACCGGCGCATCGACGACACCTTCCTCGACCCCATGCACTTCCGCCCGGACTCGGTGCTCGGCGTCGCCGGCGTCCTCAACGCGGCCCGCGCGGGCAATGTGGTGATCTCCAGCGCGGTCGGCAACGGCGTCGGCGACGACAAACTCATCTACACCTACGTGCCGACGATCATCGAGTACTACCTCGGCGAGAAGCCGATCCTGCCCAACGTCGACACCTTCCGCTGCTGGCTCGACGACGAACGCGAGCAGGTGCTCGACCGGGTGGGCGAACTGGTGGTGAAGCCGGTCGAGGGGTCCGGCGGCTACGGGATCGTCATCGGGCCGGACGCGACACCGCGCGAGCTGGAGGCGATCCGGCGCAAGGTCAAGGCCGATCCGCGTGGCTGGATCGCCCAGCCGGTGGTGCAGCTGTCGACCGTGCCCACCAAGATCGGCAACGATCTCGCGCCCCGGCACGTCGACCTGCGCCCGTTCGCGGTCAACGACGGCGAGGACATCTGGGTGCTGCCCGGCGGGCTGACCAGGGTCGCGCTGCCGGAGGGCTCGCTGGTGGTGAACTCCAGCCAGGGCGGCGGCAGCAAGGACACCTGGGTGCTGGCCGGGCGCTCCGGTCCGGTCGACCGGGAACTGGCCGGTCCGGAACTGGTGAGCGATCCGCCGCAGGCCGATTCGTTCGAGATCGGCCGCGAGCTCAGCGCGCCGCAGGCCAATCAGCAACAGCAGCAACAACAACAGACGCAGCGGCTGATCGGGGACTGACACACATGCTTGCTCGCAACGCCGAATCCCTCTACTGGATCGGCCGATACGTCGAGCGCGCCGACGACACCGCGCGCATTCTCGACGTCGCCGTGCACCAGCTGCTCGAGGACGCCACCGTCGACGCCGACCGCACCTCCCGGGTCCTGCTCAAGGTGCTGGGGATCGAACCGCCGGAGGGACTGCACCTGGACGTGTGGTCGGTGACCGACCTCGTCGCGTTCAGCCACGACCACGGGGTCTCGATCAGCGACTCCATCGGCAAGGCCCGCGAGAACGCCCGTGGCGCACGCGAAGTCACCTCCAGCGAGATGTGGGAGTGCCTCAACGCCACCTACAACGGGCTGGCGACGGCGGAGAAGGCGGCGCGCGGCCTCGGCCCGCACGAGTTCTTCTCCTACATCAAGGACCGCGCGGCGATGTTCACCGGGCTGACCGACTCGACCCTCTCACGCGACGACGGCTACCGGTTCCTGCTGCTGGGCCGCTCCATCGAACGCGTGGACATGATGGTGCGCCTGCTGCTCTCGCGCGCCGGCGACCGCACGTCCTCGCCCGCCTGGGTGACGGTGCTGCGCTCGGCGGGCGCCCACGACACCTACCTGCGCACCCACCGCGGCGCGCTCGACGCCGCCAGGGTCGCGGAGTTCATCCTGATCGACCGGCTGTTCCCGCGCTCGGTGTTCCACACGCTGCGCGTCGCCGAGGCCTGCCTGACCGAGCTCGACCAGCGGCCGGGCAGCCGCGTCGGCGCGCGGCACGAGGCCCAGCGGGTGCTGGGCCGCGCGCGCAGCGAGCTCGAATTCCTGCCGCCCGGTGTGCTGCTGGAGGACTTGCAGAGCAGGCTGCTCGCGCTGCAGAAGTCGTGCCGGGAGGTCAGCGAGGCCGTGTCACGCCAGTACTTCCACGCCGCCCCCTGGGTGGCGTGGACCGATGTGCGCAGCAGTTCCGACGGCCGCGTGCAGGTGGAAGGAGAATTGTGAGCTGGCGGATCAGGGTGGTGCACACCACCGGATATGTCTACGACGCGCCCGTGACGCGGTCGTTCAACGAGGCCAGGCTGACGCCGCGCGCCGACAGCAGGCAGAACGTGATCCTCAATCGCGTCGAGACCGTGCCCGCCACCAGGTCGTATCGCTACACCGACTACTGGGGCACCGCGGTCACCGCCTTCGACCTGCACGCGCCGCACACCGAACTCGAGGTGACCGGGTCCTCGGTGGTGGAGACCGAGCCGTTCGCGGAGCCGACCGAGGAGCTGAGCTGGGACGACCTGCGCGGCGGCCGGATCGTCGACCGGTTCGACGAAATGCTCAGTCCCACCGCCTATGTGCCGCGCGATCGCAAGCTGGCGACGGTGGCCAGGCAGCTGTCCCGGGGCGAGGAGCCGGCCAAAGCGGTGGTGCGCGCGGCCGAGTGGGTGCACAAGGAGATGGACTACATCGCGGGCACGACCTCGGTGCACACCTCGGCGTTGCAGGCGTTCGCCGAGCGGCGCGGGGTGTGCCAGGACTACGCGCACCTGACCCTGGTGTTGTTGCGCAGCATGGGAATTCCCAGCCGCTACGTCTCCGGGTATCTGCATCCGAAGCCGAGCGCCGAGATCGGTGAGACCGTGGCGGGTCAGTCGCATGCCTGGGTGGAGGCCTGGACGGGGCAGTGGTGGGGCTATGACCCGACCAACAATCTGGCGGTCAACGAGCAGCACGTCTCGGTCGGTGTCGGCCGCGACTACGCGGATGTGCCACCGCTGAAAGGTGTTTTCTCCGGCGGCGGCTCGACCGACCTCGAGGTCGTTGTGGAGGTCACCCGCCTGGCGTAATGTCCACCTCGCTCGTGCGGACCCCGCTCGCCGCGGGGATGAATCCTCCCGGAGAGGTGGTGGCCGATGCCCACTGCACAGGAACTCGTCGAGTCCGAGGTCGTACCCGAGCCGAAGAAATGGGTCGCCGAAGGGCTCGGCACTTTCATCCTGGTGATCTGTGGCGTCGGCACGCTGGTGCTGGCGGGTGATCGGGTCGGGTCGCTCGGGGTGGCCTTCGCCTTCGGCCTGACGCTGATGTTCCTCGTCTACGCGATCGGGCCGATCTCGGGCTGCCACGTCAATCCGGCGGTCACCCTCGGCCAGCTGCTGCTCGGCCGGATCTCGGCGGTCGGCGCGGCGGGCTATGTGATCGCGCAGCTCGTCGGTGCCTTCCTGGCCGGGCTCGTGCTGTTCGCGCTGGCCAAGAACCTGCCGTCCTACGACCGCGCGGTCGACGGGCTCGGCGCCAACGGCTGGGGCGCGCACAGTCCGTCGGCGATCCGCGGGCCGCTGGGTGAGGTCGTCGTCCAGAACGGGTACGGCCTGGCCGCGACCATCATCATCGAGGTGATGCTGACCGCGCTGCTGGTGTTCGTGGTGCTGGCCTCCACGGACCAGATCTCCGATGTGCCGCTGGCGGGGCTGTCGATCGGTGTCACGCTGACGGTGATCTACCTGGTCTCGCTGCCGATCGACAACACCTCGGTGAATCCGGCCCGCAGCCTGGGCGTGGCGCCGTATCAGGACGGTGCGATGGCGCAGGTCTGGGTGTTCGTGCTGTTCCCGCTGGCCGGTGGCGCGCTGGGCGCGCTGGTGTACGGCCTGATCTTCGGCCGGTCCAGGGACGTGCTGACCTAGGTCGGTCAGCTCCAGCTGTACTCGGCGACGAGCCGGTGCGCGACCAGGTCGAAGGTCTTGCGCTCGACGATCGCGCCCTCGCGCCGGATGCCGTCCTCGGGCACGTCGAGCACCCGGTCCAGCCGCACCCAGCTGGGTCGCCCGTCGTGGTCCCACGGGCCGGAGCCGATGCCGACCCAGTTGCGGTCGTGCGCGCGTTCGGCTTTGGACGACAGCATCAGCCCGAGCAGGGTCTTGCGATCGCGCCCGACGACCAGCACCGGCCGGTCCTTGCCGTTGGTGGGGTCCTCCTCGTAGGGCACCCAGGTCCACACGATCTCGCCCGGGTCGGCGCGCCCGTCGAGCTGCGGGCAGTAGACGATCTGCCGGGCGCGGTGCGCGGTGGGCACCGGCGTCGACGCGGTCGGGCGCACCGCGACGGCGGGCTCCGGCTTGGCCGCCAGTGCCCCCACCAGCTTCTCGAGCAGCCGTGGACCCTGCTTGCGCACGATCTTCGGTCCCTGCTCCTTGGCGATGACGCCGAGTTGCTTACCGAGAGTGTTCCAACTGCTGGCCATCCCTGAAATATAACGGTCGCTCGCGCTTGGAGCGCACCGGTGACAAGGGGGCGATTCGTCGCATGGGACGATAGACGCAGTTCGCCGATACCCCTCGAGGAGTGGAGTGGCTTCCAGTTTTGCCGATACGACGTTCACCGATCCGTCCCGGATCCGGAACTTCTGCATCATCGCGCACATCGACCACGGCAAGTCGACCCTGGCCGATCGGATGCTGCAGCTGACCGGTGTGGTCGAAGAGCGGGCCATGCGCGCTCAGTACCTGGACCGGATGGACATCGAGCGCGAGCGCGGCATCACGATCAAGGCGCAGAACGTCCGGCTGCCGTGGAACGTCGACGGCGAGGACTACGTCCTGCACATGATCGACACCCCGGGCCACGTCGACTTCACCTACGAGGTGTCGCGCGCGCTCGAGGCCTGTGAGGGCGCGATCCTGCTGGTCGACGCGGCACAGGGGATCGAGGCGCAGACGCTGGCGAACCTGTACCTGGCGATGGAACGCGATCTGGTGATCATCCCGGTGCTCAACAAGATCGACCTGCCCGCCGCCGACCCGGACCGCTACGCCGCCGAGATCGCGCACATCGTCGGCTGTGAGCCCGACGAGGTGCTGCGCGTCTCGGGCAAGACCGGTGTCGGCGTCGACGCGCTGCTGAACAAGGTGATCGCCGAGGTCCCGCCGCCGGTCGGCGACGCCGACGCCCCGGCCCGCGCGCTGATCTTCGACTCGGTCTACGACACCTACCGCGGCGTGGTCACCTACGTGCGTGTGGTCGACGGCAAGCTGACCCCGCGCCAGAAGATCAAGATGATGTCCACCGGCGCGCAGCACGAGCTGCTCGAGATCGGCATCGTCTCGCCCGAACCGAAGCCCACCCAGGGCCTCGGCGTCGGCGAGGTGGGATACCTGATCACCGGCGTGAAGGACGTGCGCCAGTCCAAGGTCGGTGACACCGTCACCTCCGCGCGCGACGGCGCCACCTCGGCGCTCGCGGGCTACCAGGAACCGCGCCCGATGGTCTACTCGGGCCTGTACCCGGTCGACGGCTCCGACTACCCGGATCTGCGCGACGCGCTGGACAAGCTGCAGCTCAACGACGCGGCGCTGACCTACGTGCCGGAGACCTCGGTGGCGCTGGGCTTCGGCTTCCGCTGCGGCTTCCTCGGTCTGCTGCACATGGAGATCACCCGCGAGCGGCTGCAGCGCGAGTTCGGCCTCGACCTGATCTCCACCGCGCCCAACGTGATCTACCGGGTCGTCATGGAAGACGGCACCGAGCACATCGTCACCAACCCCTCGTACTGGCCCGAGGGCAAGGTGCGCCAGACCTTCGAGCCGGTGACCAAGTGCACCGTGATCGCGCCGAGCGAGTTCGTCGGCACCATCATGGAGCTGTGCCAGAGCCGCCGCGGCGAGCTGCTCGGCATGGACTACCTGTCGGAGACGCGCGTGGAGATGCGCTACACGCTGCCGATGGCCGAGATCATCTTCGACTTCTTCGACTCGCTCAAGTCGCGCACCCGCGGGTACGCGTCGCTCGATTACGAAGAGGCGGGCGAGCAGTCGTCCGCGCTGGTCAAGGTCGACATCCTGCTCCAGGGCGAGGCGGTCGACGCGTTCAGTGCCATCGTGCACAAGGACGCCGCCCAGGCCTACGGCAACAAGATGACCACCAAGCTGCGCGAACTCATCCCGCGTCAGCAGTTCGAGGTGCCGATCCAGGCCGCGATCGGCTCGAAGATCATCGCGCGCGAGAACATCAGGGCGATCCGCAAGGACGTGCTCGCCAAGTGCTACGGCGGCGACATCAGCCGTAAGCGCAAGCTGCTCGAGAAGCAGAAGGAGGGCAAGAAGCGCATGAAGACCATCGGCCGGGTCGACGTGCCGCAGGAGGCCTTCGTGGCCGCGCTGTCCTCGGACGCGGCGTCGGACAAGCCCAAGGGCAAGTAGAACCGTTCTCACCCCGGCTCGGCGGTGACGCGCACCAGCAGGCGCGTCCCGCCGAGCGGGCTTTCGGCGAGTTCTGCGACCTCGGAGACGTTGGTACAGACCACGTGTGGTGAATGTGGGCGGGGGCTGGAAAGCTGAGCCCCATGGAGCAGCGTAGGACGGCGGCGGGGGTCGCGGGGCAGGCCGAGTTCACCCTCGAGTACGAGTACGACACCGTGACGGAGCTGGGCATCGACTGGCTGGTGTCGTGGTTGGAGGACTCGATTCGGGCGGGCAGCCGCTTCACTCCCGCACAGACCGTGACGATCGGCTGGCTGAACTGTTACGTCATCGAAAATGCCGATGGCACGCTGGGGCTGTGCGAGCCGGATTTCGAGAACGTTCCGCCGATCCTGGCAGCCGGGGCGTCGAAGGCGGTGGTCCAGTTGTGGTATCAGCGCGAAGTCGCCGAGAGCGTGGGGCTGGGTGACGAGCTGGATTTCCCGCACTACACCCACCGTGCCGTGACCTGCGATGCATTCGCCGACTCCGGCGGCGCGGTGATGTACCGGTACCCGCACAACGAACACTACGATGACTTTTCGGGCTGGTTTGTCGGCTGCTCCGGCCCGGCCCACGAGCACGATGACAGCACCATGCGATCCGCCACGCTCTACGAGCTCGCCGTGATCAATCCCTCCATCGTCGGCTACCTTGCGCTGCCGCACGACTGCTCGGTCGACACCAGTGACGGCGCTCCCGAAATCCGGCGCAACGGCGAACCTTTGACGGTGCGGGACGGATCACTGTTGGCCGCGTCGTTCCACCGCGACGAGTGAACCTGTAGGTCCTGGTCGAACATCAGCTCGGCATCCGGGTGAGCGCCTTCGAGGGCAAGTAGTCACCCACCTCACCCCGGCTCGGCGGTGACGCGCACCAGCAGGCGCGTCCCGCCGAGCGGGCTTTCGGCGAGTTCGGCGGTGCCGCCGTGTAATTCGGCCTGCTGACGGACCAGGGCCAGGCCCAGGCCGGAACCGGGGGAGCCCGGTCGTTTGGCGAAGCGGTCGAAGGCGGTGGGGGACAGGTGTTCCGGGATCCCGGTGCCGTTGTCGTCGACGGTGATCTCGATCCCGTCCGCGCTCGCACGGGCCGCGACCGCGATCTCGGTGGCGTGTCCGTGCAGGACCGCGTTGGTGACGGCATTGGTGACGATCAACAGGATCCCGCCGGGCAGACCGGTCATCGGGACCGGGTCGCACGCGGTCAGCGTGATGTCGACCCCGGGCTGCGCGCGCCGGGCGTTCTGCACCGCGCGATCGAGGGTCTCGCACAGGTCGAACGGTTCGAAGGCGCCCGCGTCGGTGAGCTCGCCGACGGCGAGGCGCTCCAGATCGGTGAGGGTGCGCTCGATCTGGCGTTCGGCGGCCAGCACGTCGGCCAGGACCGCGCCGCGCTGCTCGGCCGGGAGGTCGTCCCCGGCCAGGACCTGGAGATCGGTGCGCATCGCGGTGAGTGGGGTGCGCAGTTCGTGCGCGCAGACCGCGGCGAAATCGCGGGCGCCTGCCAGCGCCTGCCTGGTCTCGCCGTGCGCGGTCTCCAGGCGCGCCAGCATCCGGGTGATGGCGTCGGAGAGTTCCTCGGCCTCCCTGGCGCCGCGGCCGGACAGCGGCGGCAGCTCGTCGAGGGTGTCGATCTCGTGGGTCGCGGTGGCCAGCCTGCGCAGCGGGCGCGCGGCGAAACCGGCCAGCACCCAACCCAATCCGGCCGCCACCAGCACCCCGCCGACCCCGATGCCGAGGCCGATCAGCTGGCTGCGGGTGATCGCGGCGTCGACCAGCTCCCGGTCGGGATCGAGCCGGACCAGCAGGCCGGGCGCGCCCTTGACCTTGGCCAGCGCGGTGTCGGACGGGCTGCCCGGCGCCACCACCGTCGGTGGTTCGGGAGCATCGGGGAACGGCATCGTCTCGGCCGGGAGCGGGATCGGCAGTGCCGGTACGCCGTCGATGCGCTGCACCACTTGGACATTCATCGTCGACACCGTCTGATCGAGCTGCCGGGTGCCCGCCACCTTCAGCAGCGCCGCGTAGGTGAGTCCGAGGGTGATCGCCACCAGCGCGGCGACCACGGCCGATACCAGGGCCACCCGGGTCCGCAGGGACCACGACCCGGTCCTCACGGGCGCTCCCGCAGAACGAATCCGACGCCGCGCACCGTGTGTACGACCCGGTCGACGCCGTCGGCCTCGAGCTTGCGCCGCAGATACGAGACGAACACGTCGACCACATTGGTGTCGGTGGCGAAGTCGTACCCCCAGACGGCGGACAGGATCTGCTCGCGGCCGAGCACGATGCCGGCGTTCTCGGCGAGCATGGCCAGCAGCTCGAACTCGCGTTTGGTGAGGTCGACCTGTCGTCCGCCCGCGTGCACCCGGTGCCCGGCCGGATCGATCTCCACCTGCCCCACCCGCACCGTCTTGCCCTGCGGCGCAGCGGTTGCCGCGCTGCGGCGCAGCAGGGCACGCAGCCGGGCGATCAGCTCGCCGAGGTCGAACGGTTTGGTGAGGTAGTCGTCGGCGCCGCGTTCGAGGGCCGCGATCCGGTCGCTCACGGCGCTGCGGGCGCTGAGCACGCAGATGGGGATGTCGTTGCCCATCGCGCGCAGGGCGGTCACCACGCCGACGCCGTCGAGCTCGGGCATGTTCACATCGAGCACCATGGCGTCGGGGGTGGCGGAACGCACCAGGGCGAGCGCCGCGGCGCCGTCACCGGCCGTGACGACGTCGAAGCCCGAGAGCTCGAGGCCGCGCCGCAGCGACGCCAGCACCCTGAGCTCGTCGTCGACGACCAAGATCTGCTGTCCGGTCATCCCGCTCACCCTAGTGCGATCCACTGTTTGCCCTGGTCAGCGCACGTGCGGCGGGCGGACCACGATGACCCCGCCCGGCGCGTCGCCCGGGTCGACGTCCTGGCAGTTCGGTGCGTCGACGGCCGGTTCGCCCGGCAGCGCGGGCAGCACCGGCAGCGCGCGTGCCGGCTCGCCGTCGAAGCGCTCGATGTGTACGCGCGCGCCTTCCGGCGGCAGGGGCAGGGCGGGCGTGCCCGGCGCGTCCGGCGAACAGATGATCAGCGTTCGTTCGGGCCCGATCTCCCTGGTCACGGCGGGATCGGCGGTCGCGGCGCCGGCGACACCGGCGATCGTGCCGGTCAGCAGCGCGAAGCCGCCGACAAGGGCGGCGGCACGGGCCCGGCGGCGGGCGGTGAATACGGTCATGGGCGGGACTCCTCCGAACGGGTTTCGCCGATCGGCTCGACCGGCGAAACCGACGCTAAGCAGCCGATCTTCAGGGTCCGTTGAGCAATCGTTAGAGTTCTCTTGGGATCGTGAACCCCCTGATTCCACCGGGTCGCCGAAATCTGTTGCTCGCCATAAGGTGGTACCAACCGTTCTGGACGAAACGACAGTTCGGCCTCCGGTAGTAGTGTTGGATGATCTTCACTTCGCCTCGTTCGTGGTGGGGGGCCGACAGTGATGCGAGTGTTGGAGCATTGATGACGCGTGATCTGCCTTTCGATGACGATGCTGCGCGCGCGGAGGGGACCGACACGGCCTACCGGGTCGCCAACGGTGTCGCGCGGGTAGCGCGCGCCGGCGCGTACGTCACCGGTGGTGCCCTGGTCGCCGCGAACGGCACCGGCCCCGACACGACGCCGGGCACCAGCAACGCCGACAGCCGGGTCGCCGGGTGGTCCTCGCAGTACCACTCCGACCCGAGCCCGGACGCGCCGAGCCCGGTCGTGACCTTCCCCGATCTGTCGGACGTGCCCGCGCCGCATCAGGCGCCGCACGCGCCGTTCGCCCCGCACGCGCCCGCTCCGGCCGACGTCACCATGGTCGCGCGCGCCACCGAATCCGAGTGGCGCCCACAGATTCCCGGCTCCGACGACGAGCGGGAGCTGCGGATCCCCGGCGCCGACAGCAGCCACTCCACCGGCTACGGCATCCCGGGCTACGCGCAGACGCCCGCCGGGCCCGGCCTCGGACTCGGCGGCGCCGACACCGACAACCCGTTCGGCCTCCCGGAGACGCCCGCCTTCGGCCTGCCCGGTCAGGGGATCGGCCTCCCCGGGTTCGACGGCCTGCCCGGCCACGGACTCGGCATTCCCGGCTACGACGGCATCGGCCTGCCCGGTTCGCCCGGCGGTCTGCCCGGTGCGAGCACGCCAGGTGCGGGCCAGCCCGGCGACGGACTGTTCGACGGCATCGGTGACATGTTCGACGGCTTCGGCGCGATGGTGAACACCGAATGGCAGATCGACGCGCACGCGGGCCTGGACGGCGTGTGGTTCACCTCGCAGATGAAGGTCACCGCCCAGGTCGGCCAGGTCGGCGATCAGCTCGACGACTACGGCAAGTGGCTCGGTGACGGCATCAAGGTGCCCGGCGACACGACCGCCGGTGGCACCGGCGGCAGCCTGACCTCGCCGACCGGGCCGAGCCTGCCGGGATCGTCGTCCTCCGGTGTCGGCCTGCCCGGCACCACCGGGCCCGCGGCCGCCGCTCCGGCACCAGCCCCCGCGCCCGCCGCGCCACTCGCGCAGACCCCCGCTCCGGCTCCCGTGGCGCCCGCGCCGATCGCGCCCGCCCCGGCGCCGGTCGCGCCCGCAGCCCCCGCGCCGGTGGCCACCAATCCGGTGGTCAGCACGCCGCTGCAGACGACCATCCAGCCCGATGCCGCGTCGACGCCGATCGCCAACGTCTTCGGTGGGGCGGGTGCCGCCACCTCGCCGCTGACCGCGCCCGCCGCCGCGGTGCCCGCGCTGTTCACGCCGACCACGCCGACCAAGCCGGTGGTCGTGCCGGACGTCACCGGCGGCCACACCCCGACCACCGTCCCGGTGACCGTGCCGTCCAAGCAGCCGACCGTCGACATCGACACCCCCACCACGGTGAAGCTGCCGGACCTGCCCAAGCCGACCGCGCAGCTGCCGGAGCCCACCAAGGCACCGGTCACCGTGCCGCCGACCGGCGCGACCGGCCCCACCAAGCCGACCGTCCCGGACGATGACGTCGTCATCACCAAGCCGGGCACCACGGGCGGCGCCACGGTGCCCTCGACCGCGCCCAGCACCCCGACCGTCGACGTCCCCGACCCGACCGGGTCGCACCCGACGGCGACCGTGCCCACCCAGCAGCCGACCGCGCCGACCCACCAGCCGACGATGCCGACCAAGCAGCCGACCGTCGACATCGATCCGCCGACCGTGGTCACCCCGCCGCCGGTGGTCACCGTGCAGCCGACCCAGGTCCCGGTGAAACCGCCGGTCATCGACACCAAGCCGATCGCCGCCGACATCAGCTACACCGACGACGGCTACCATGGCGTGTCGGCCGGACTGTTCGACTCCGGGGTGGGCGGCGCAGATCACCTGGCCGCCGCGTTTCCCGTCGAGCATCATGGGTATGACTTCGTCGTCTGACACGACGACGTCTGCTCCCAGCGTCTCGGACGGACTCATGCAACGAGAGTGAGGAACAGGTTGTCAGCCGCTGCCGGACTGCAGGCCGCGACGGTGAAGCATCCGGATGTGATGGCTCCGGTCGTTTCCCTGGTCGACGAACTGCGGGAACTGGTCCGCACGGGCGGTCGTGACGACCTCGACGCCAGACTCGGCATGGTGCGCGCCAGACTCAGCGATCCCCGGGTGCGTCTGGTTGTGGTCGGTGAACCACAGGCGGGCATGAGCACGCTGGTCAACAGCATGGTCGGCACGCCGGTCAGCGCCACCGACGGCAAGCCGAGCGTTCCGGTGATCGTCGAGTACGGGCCCAACCCCGCCGCGACACTGGTGAAGTCGGCACAGCGCGGTCGCGTCGAACGCGTGTCGGTCGACCCGCTCAACCCCGGACCCGCGCTGACCGCCCTCGGCGTGCTGCGCGCCGAATTCGCCGAGCCGAGCCCGCTACTGGCCGACGGCCTGGTCGTGATGGACGCGCCCGGCCCCGCCGCCCACGAGAGCGCGGCCTGGTCGATGATCGCCGCCGCCGACGTGGTCCTCTACGCCGCCGACGCCGCCGCCGAGCTGACCGAGGCGCAGCTGGACTACCTGCGCCGGGTCGAGCAGGTGTGCCCGTCGGTGGTCTGCGTGCTCACCAAGATCGACCGCAACCCGCACTGGTCGCTGACCCAGCGCCGCAACCGCGCGCTGCTCGACGGGGCCGGCCTGAACTTCGCGGTCGCGCCCGTCTCGGCGGTGATGCACCGGCAGGCGCAGGAGAACGGCGACCAGCAGCGCGACATCGAGTCGGGCGTGCCGCAACTCATCGATCACCTGCGCGATTACGTTGTCGCCCAGGCTGATTCGGTCGCGGTCGCGGCGGCCGTGCGCGATATCGCGCTGGTCACCGATCAGCTCGTCCTGACCCTGCGCGCCGAGGCCGACGCGCTGCGCGACCCGCGCAGCCGGGCCGAGATCACCCAGCGACTGGCGGCCGCCAGGACCGCGGCAGATCAGCTGCGTCAGCGCACCGCGACCTGGCAGGTCACCCTCGTCGACGGCAGCTCCGAGCTGAGCGCCGATATCGAACACGATCTGCGGCATCGACTACGCACCCTCGTGCGCGAGGCCGAGGCGGAGATCTCGCGCACCGATCCGGCCCGCAAGTGGACCGAGTTCGCGACCGAGCTGGACGCGCGGATCTGCGAGGCCGTCGAGGAGAACTTCGTGATGGCGCACTACCGCGCCGTCGAGCTCGCCGAGCAGGTCGCCGCGAAGTTCCCGCCGGACAACCGCACCCCGCCGCTGCCCGAACTGCGCCTGACCAATCCGGGCGACGTGCTCGAGCCGGTGCAGTCGCTGGAGACGCTGGAGAGCGCGAAATCCAGTGTCGGACAGCAGGCGCTGTCGGCCCTGCGCGGCTCCTACGGTGGCATCCTGATGGTCGGTCTGGCCACCAGCCTGCTCGGGATGTCGCTGGTCAACTGGTACTCCGCGGGCGCAGGCGTGCTGCTCGGCGTGAACGCGCTGTGGGACGACCGCCGCAATCGCAAGCAGCGCAGGCAGGCCGAGGCCAAGGTCGCGGTCGCCCGGCTCGCCGACGACGTGATCTTCCAGGTGGGCAAGGAATCCCGCAACCGCCTGCGCACGCTGCAGCGGGTGCTGCGCGACCACTACACCGAGATCGCCGCCGAGGTGGGCCGCACCGCCGACGAGGCGCTGCGCGCGGCCGAGGAGACCGGCCTGCGCTACGGCGACCATCGCGAGCTGCGGATCACCGAGATCGACGCGGGCCTGCGCACCGTGGCCGGCCTGCGCGAACGCGCCGACCGGCTCGCGTACTGACGGCTAGGACCGGTGCGACGGCGTGTGCGCCGGCTGGAACTGGCCCGCGTTGCGCGAATCCTCGGCCCGGATGACGTGGGTGACCGCGTTGATCAGCGCCAGGTGGGTGAACGCCTGCGGGAAGTTGCCCAGGTGCCGCCCGGTGCGTGAGTCGATCTCCTCGGCGTAGAGGCGCAGCGGACTGGCCAGTCCGAGCAGCCGCTCGCACAGGTGGGTGGCCCGTTCCAGCTCACCGATCTCCACCAGCGCCGAGACCAGCCAGAACGAGCAGATGGTGAAGGTGCCCTCCTCGCCGTCGAGACCGTCGTCGGTGGTGTCGGTGCGGTAGCGCAGCACCAGGCCGTTGACGGTGAGCCGGGTCGCGATCGACAGCACGGTGGCGCGCACGCGGTGGTCGTCGGGCGGCAGGAAGCGGGTCAGCACCACCAGCAGCAGTGAGGCGTCGAGGGTGTCGCCGCCGTAGGTCTGGGTGAACACGCCCTCGTGGTTCACGCCGTGCTCGAGCACATCCGCCTTGATCTGCTCGGCGATGTCGAACCACTCCGCCGCGCGGGCGTGCTGGCCGTGCAGCTGGGCCAGCCGGGCGCCGCGGTCGAGCGCCACCCAGCACATCACCTTCGAGGAGGTGAAGTGCTGCGGTTCGCCGCGCACCTCCCAGATCCCGCGATCGGGTTTGCGCCAGTTGGCGATGGCCGCGTGCACGGTGCGCTCCAGCAGCGGCCACAGCGATTCCGGCACCTGCCCACGCGATTTCACGTGCAGGTACACCGCGTCGAGCATGGTGCCCCAGATGTCGTGCTGGTCCTGGTCGTAGGCGGCGTTGCCGATGCGGACCGGTCTGGCGCCGTCGTAGCCGGACAGATCGGGCAGCTCGTACTCGGTGATGCGGCGCTCGCCGCCGATGCCGTAGAGCACCTGCAGTGGGAGCGCGTCGCCGTTGTCGCCGGTGGTGACGTCGTTGAGGAAGGCGAAGAAATCGTTGGCCTCCCGGTCCAGGCCCAGGGTGTACAGACCCCACAGGGCGAAGCTGGCGTCGCGCACCCAGGTGTAGCGGTAGTCCCAGTTGCGTTGTCCACCAGGGGTTTCCGGGAGGGACGTGGTGGCGGCGGCGAGCAGGGCGCCGGTCGGCGCGTAGGTGAGGCCCTTCAGGGTGAGGGCGCTGCGCTGCAGGTAGCCGCGCCACGGATGGTCGGGGAAATCGCCGAGGGTGATCCAGCGCCGCCAGCATTCGGCGGTCGCCCACATCTTCTGCGCGGCCTCGGCGAAGGTGGCGGGCGCGGGCAGCTCCGACCAGGTGAGGGCGACGAACACCTCGTCGCCCTCGGACATCCGGGTGCGGGCGCGGGCCTCCCTGCCCTCGAGTCCGAGGCGCAGATCGGTGGTGAGCACCAGCGCGGGCCCGGCATCGGGATCGAGGAAGGGCCGGGCCGTCGCCTGTTCGTAGACCTTGCCGGTGTACTCCCACTTCGCGCCGCCCTGGTGGTAGTCGAACGAGGGCTGGCAGCTCATCTCCAGCTCGACCGTGCCGCTCACGCACTTGACCGTGCGCAGCAGGGTGTGTTCGGCGTCCCAGTCCATCGGGGTGCGGCGATGGGTCTTGGACCGCTGGATGTTGTTGTGCCACGGCCCGAGCACCAGCGCGTCGCGCACGATCAGCCAGCCGGTCTCGGTCTGCCAGGTGGTCTCCAGGATCATCCCGCCCGGCAGGTAGCGCCGTTCCGCAGGCACGTTCTTGCCGTACGGGCCGATCCGGAAGTGCCCGGCGCTGCGGTCGAGCATGGCGCCGAAGACGCTGGGGGAGTCGGGACGCGGCACGCACAACCACTCGACCGACCCGCTGTTGGCGATCAGGCAGCTGGTCTCGCAATCGGACAGGAACGCGTAGTCGTCGATCGGCGGGAAGGCGCCGCGGCTGCCGCTGGAGGAGACCGGGCTCAGAATCGGCAGGCTGTCAGCACTGGGAGACTCCATACCCCATCATCAGGGCGCGGCACCGCGCTCGTCCACCGCTCGGTGCTGACGTGCCGCTCACAGCGACGGAATTCGCCCGTTCACGGTGACCGTCTAGGCTGGTCGGCGTGCAAAGCATCGCGGGTTGGTGGGACGGCTTCGAACTCTGGGTAGCCGGGCTGCCCTTCATCCCCCAGTTCCTGGTCGTGCTGGTCGGCATGGTGCCGATCAGCTTCGCCATCGCCTTCGTGCTCGACCGCGCCCTGCGCGCGATCTTCCGCCTGCTCGGCCGTGGCGACCGCACCGAGCCGCCGGTCGCCGCGACAGCGGTGCCGGTCACCGCCGCCGCGCCGGCGCGCCCGACCGTCGGCAGCGGTGCCCGCTGATGCCTCGTTCTCGCGTTCAGCTCGCGCTGGTTGCCCTGCTCGTGCTCGTCGTCATCGCGTGGTTCTTCACCCGCTGACGCGTCAGTTCCGGCGCCAGTCGTCGAAGCGCTTGCCCAGATCGGACACGGTCCGGCCGACCTCCTGGCCGACGGTGCTCACCGCGGCCCCGACATCGCGGCCCAGGTCGCGCACCGTGCGCACCAGCAGGTCGTCGGACTGGTCGAAGGACTCCCGGTAGCTGCGGGCGGCCTCCTTCACCTCGTCGCCGATCTTGGCGTTGCGGTCGTGCGCGCGCCGCGGGTAGGTGCCGCCGAGCACCCGGTCGTAGTCGCCGGACTGGATCCAGCGGCGCAGCTCGGCCGCGCGCAGCACCGAGAACGGGTGCGAGCGCAGCTCCAGGTTCAGCAGCTTGAGCACGCCGTCGCGCAGGTCGCCCGAGCGCAGGTAGTCGTCGGCCTGGTCGAGGAACGCGCCGTGGTTCATCTCGGACAGCCAGGTGCCGCCCGCGGTCTTCATGTGCACCCGCACCGACGCCTCCACGTCCTGGCAGCACAGCAGCCCGGCGCGGTCGCCGGACAGCTCCGACTTGCGGCTCCACTCCATCAGCGCGGCCACGATCGCCCGCAGTGCCCATCCGCCGCCCGGCATCCAGCCGATCGAGGCGGACAGCCGCAGCAGGTGCATGAGCATCGTGCGGTACACCGCGTGCCCGGACAGCGCGTGCCCGAGCTCGTGCCCGATGACGAAGCGCAGTTCTTCGGTGTCCATCAGGTCGAGCAGGCCGGTGGTCAGCACGATGAACGGCCGGTCCATCCCGATCGTGAAGGCGTTCACCGTCGGGTCCTGCAGGACGTACATCTCCGGCGTCGACTCGGCGTCGAGCACGCCGACGCAATCCGCCCGCAACTGGTGCAGGGTGCGGAACTGACGGTCGTCGACCCGGACGGCCGTCGCCAGGTACAGCAGCCGGTGCTGGCGCTCGCGCAGCAGGCTCGACAGTGCCTTCAGCACGGTGTCGAAGCCGCTCAGAGCACGCAGCGCGACCAGGGCGGTGCGGTCGGCCGGATGCTCCCACGTGCGGGTACTGATCTCCGGGAAACGGACACGCACGCGGTCTGGAGCCATAGTCATAGGATGAAATCCCCCCTCGAAGTAGAACTCTCGTCGATTCGAATCATCATGTCGCAATCTGCTACAGTCTGCCTGTGTCGTCGAGTGTCGCCCCGCAGATCCGCCATGAGCTGGCGTTGATCGCTGTCGGCAACCTCGCGGTCGCGGACATCCTCTGTCGATGATCGGCCACCGGACTCGTCTGCGCGTTTCTGCCCAGTAGACTGGCGCGCGCTTTTCCTTTCGCAGTCGTAGTCCGTAACTCCGGGGGCCAGCGGGCCCGAGTCGCGCCAACTGTCGTGTCTTCCGCACACGACAGGTCTACCGATCGACAAAGTATTCCCTGCTGCGACGAAAGACGTTGCATCGCAGGTCCTTTCCCGAAAGGTTCACCCCGATGTCTCGCAACACCTGGATCGGCTCGCGCCGCCGCGCCGCCGCCATCGCTCTCACTGCTGTCGCCGCGGTCGCGCTGACCGCCTGCGGCGGTGGCGCCAGCGACTCGACCGACGGCGGCGCCACCGTGGCCGACGGCAGCGGGGGCACCCTCAACCTGTACGCCTACGCCGTCCCGAAGCCGGGCTTCGACAAGGTCGTCCCGGCGTTCAACAAGACCGACGCGGGCAAGGGCGTGGTGATCCAGGCCTCCTACGGCGCCTCGGGCGACCAGTCGCGCAAGGTCAAGGACGGCGCCGAGGCCGATGTCGTCAACTTCTCGGTCGAGCCCGACATCACCCGCCTCGTCGACGCGGGCCTGGTGGAGTCGAACTGGAACGCCGACGCGAGCAAGGGCATCCCCTTCGGCTCGGTCGTGACCCTGGTCGTGCGCAAGGGCAACCCCAAGGGCATCAAGGACTGGGACGACCTGCTCAAGCCCGGTGTCGAGGTCGTCACCCCGAACCCGTTCAGCTCGGGCTCGGCCAAGTGGAACCTGCTCGCCCCCTACGCCGCCAAGAGCGACGGTGGCAAGAACCAGCAGGCCGGCCTGGACTACCTGTCCCAGCTGGTCTCGCCCGAGCACATCAAGGTGCAGCCGAAGTCGGGCCGCGAAGCCACCGAGACCTTCCTGCAGGGCACCGGTGACGTGCTGCTGAGCTACGAGAACGAGGCCATCTTCTCCGAGCGCAACGGCGACCCGATCGAGCACATCAACCCGCCGACCACCTTCAAGATCGAGAACCCGGTCGCGGTGCTGAAGAACTCCAAGAACCTGCCCAAGGCCATCGCGTTCCGCGACTTCCTGTTCACCCCGGAGGGCCAGAAGGCCTGGGCGCAGGCCGGCTTCCGTCCGGTCGACCCGAAGGTCGCGGCCGAGTTCGCCAAGGACTTCCCGACCCCGGCCAAGCTGTGGACCATCGATGACCTCGGTGGCTGGAAGGCCGTCGACAAGGATCTGTTCGCGCAGGGCACCGGCAAGGTCGCGATCATCTACGACAAGGCCACCAAGTAGGCCGTGATCCAGCACACACGCGATACTGGACAACTGTGACTGACAGCAGTGGGCACGCCGGGACCGGGGAAACCTCCGATCCCGGCGTTGCCGTGAAACTGGAGAAATCCGCGCAGGCGCCGCGCGGGCCCCGCTGGTCGTGGCTGCGCGTGAGCGGCTCGGTGGGCCCGGTCGGCATCGGCATCACCGTGCTCTGGCTCAGCGTCATCGTGCTGCTGCCGCTGGCGGCGCTCACCGTCAGCTCGTTCGAGGACGGGTGGTCCGGCTTCTGGGAGGCGGTCACCGCCCCCGCGGCCCTGGACTCGCTGCGCATCACCGTCGGGGTCTCGGTGATCGTCGCCGTGCTCAACGTCGTGATGGGCACCCTGATCGCCTGGGTGCTGGTGCGTGACGAATTCCCCGGCAAGGGGATCGTCAACGCGCTCATCGACCTGCCGTTCGCGCTGCCGACGATCGTCGCCTCGATCGTGCTGCTCTCGCTCTACGGCCCGAACAGCCCGATCGATATCCACCTCAACGCCACCCAGCCCGGTCTGGTGGTGGCGCTGGCGTTCGTGACGCTGCCGTTCGTGGTGCGCTCGGTGCAGCCGGTGCTGATCGAGGTCGACAAGGAAGTGGAACAGGCCGCGCTCTCGCTGGGCGCGAGCAACTGGGTCACCTTCCGCCGCATCGTGCTGCCGACGCTGGCGCCGGCGATCATCTCCGGCGGCGGCCTCGCCTTCGCCAGGGCGATCGGCGAGTACGGCTCGGTCGTGCTGATCGGCGGCAACATCCCGCGCGAGACGCAGATGACCTCGCAGTACATCCAGCAGCAGATCGAGGTGGACCGGCCGGTCAACGCGGCCGCGGTGTCGGTGGCGCTGCTGGCCATCTCCTTCGCCAGCCTGCTCGTCCTGCGGCTGCTCGCCGAGCGCACCGCACGCAAGGAAGAGGCGGCCCGATGAAGCTGTCGCTGTTCACCCGGCTCTCGCTGCGCACGGTCGCCCTCGGCTACCTGTTCGTGCTGCTGGTGCTGCCGCTGGTGATCATCCTGTGGCGCACCTTCGAGCGCGGGATCGGTGCCTTCCTGGACTCGATCACCACGCCCGCGGCGATCTCGGCGTTCCAGCTGTCGATGATCATCGTGGCCATCGTCGTGCCGCTGAACGTCGTGTTCGGTGTGATCACGGCGCTGGCGCTGGTGCGGAGCAAGTTCCCCGGGCGCAGCCTGGTGCAGGGCATCGTCGACCTGCCGTTCGCGGTGTCGCCGGTGGTCGTCGGTGTGTCGCTGATCCTGCTGTGGGGTGCGGGCGGCTGGTTCGGCGGCCTGGAGTCGCTCGGTTTCAAAGTGATCTTCAGCCTGCCCGGCATGGTGATCGCGACCATCTTCGTCACGCTGCCGTTCGTGGTGCGTGAGGTGGAGCCGGTGCTGCACGAGATCGGCGACGATCAGGAGCAGGCCGCGGCCACCCTCGGCGCCTCGCGCTGGCAGACCTTCTGGCGGATCACCCTGCCCGCGATCCGCTGGGGCCTGACCTACGGTGTCGTCCTCACCGTCGCCCGCGCGCTCGGCGAATTCGGCGCGGTGATCATGGTCTCCACCGCGCTGCCAGGCAAGTCGCAGACGCTGACCCTGCTGGTGCACGGCCGCTATATCAACGACCACAACACCTTCGGCGCCTACAGCGCGGCCACGCTGCTGATGGCGATGGCGCTGGTTGTTCTTCTCCTGATGACTCTCCTCGAACGCAAGCGGGGCACCGAATGATCACCGTGACCAACGCGCGCAAGAACTACGGTTCCTTCGCCGCTCTCGACGATGTCAGCATCGACATCACCTCCGGCGAACTGACCGCACTGCTCGGCCCGTCCGGGTCGGGCAAGTCGACGCTGCTGCGCTCGATCGCCGGTCTGGAATCGCTGGACTCGGGCATCGTCCGGATCGCGGGCAACGACGTCACCCACGTGGCGCCGCAGAAGCGCGACATCGGCTTCGTGTTCCAGCACTACGCCGCGTTCAAGCACATGACGGTGCGCGACAACGTCGCCTTCGGCCTCACCATCCGCAAGCGGCCGAAGAAGGAGATCGACAAGCGCGTCGACGAACTGCTCGGCATCGTCGGACTGGACGGCTTCCAGCACCGCTACCCGGCCCAGCTCTCCGGCGGTCAGCGCCAGCGCATGGCGCTGGCCCGCGCGCTGGCGGTCGATCCGCAGGTGCTGCTGCTCGACGAGCCGTTCGGCGCGCTCGACGCCAAGGTCCGCACCGATCTGCGGCAGTGGCTGCGCCGGCTGCACGAGGAGGTCCACGTGACCACCGTGCTCGTCACCCACGACCAGGAGGAGGCGCTCGACGTCGCCGACCGGATCGCGGTGATGAACAAGGGCCGGATCGAGCAGGTCGGGTCCCCGGAGGACGTCTACGACCGGCCGGCCAACGAGTTCGTGATGTCGTTCCTCGGCGCGGTGGCCCGGCTCAACGGTCACCTGGTCCGGCCGCACGACATCCGGATCGGGCGCGATCCGAGCATGGCGCTGGCCGAGCACGAGGGCACCGCGGAGTCCGCCGGCGTCACCAGGGCGACGGTCGAGCGGATCGTGCGGCTCGGTTTCGAGGTGCGGCTCGAGCTGCGCAACGCGGCCACCGGTGATCAGTTCGCCGCGCAGATCACCCGCGGTGACGCGGTCGCGCTGCATCTGAGCGAGGGCGAGACGGTCTACGCCCGCGCCACCCGGATCCCGGATCTGCCGCAGAGCTGAGACCGGCGACCCCTGTTGCCCGCGGCCACCCGGTGAGACGATGGGATCCGGTGCGGTCGCACCGAACCGGGCGGGGCCCGCGCCAGGGGTGTGCGCGGGTCGCGTCGACCGTGGTCGGGGACCTGGGGGTCGGCACTGCTGGGCGGAGGCGCCCGGACCGGAGGTGGACGTCATGTCGACCGGGGTGTTCAGCGTAGATCTGTTACGGCGCTCGATCCGAGCGCAGGTCATCGGGCCCACCGACGCGGGCTACGACGAGGCCCGGGCGGTGTGGAACGGCTCCATCGATCGCCGTCCGCTCGCGGTGGTGCGGCCCGCCGACACCGCCGAGGTGGCCGAGGCGGTCGCCGCGATCCGGGCGGGCGGCGCCGATCTCACGGTGCGCGGCGGTGGCCACAACTATGCCGGGCACGCCGTCGCCGACGGCGCGGTGATGCTCGATCTGAGCAAGCTCGACAGCGTGCTGGTCGACCCGGTGCGGATGCGCGCCCGCTGCGGTGGCGGCGCGACCTGGGCCGAGCTCGACGGCACCGCCAACCGGCACGGCCTCGCGGTGACCGGCGGTTTCATCAGCGACACCGGCATCGGCGGGCTCACCCTCGGCGGCGGCTTCGGCTGGCTGACCCCGCTGTTCGGGATGTCCTGCGACAATCTGGTCGCCGCGGAGGTGGTGACCGCCGACGGGCACGTCGTCGCGGCCTCGCTGCAGGAGAATCCGGACCTGTTCTGGGCGCTGCGCGGGGGCGGCGGCAATTTCGGGATCACCACGAGTTTCGAGTTCGCGCTGCACGAGTTCGGCCCGCTGGTGCAGGTCGCGCTGCTGTGGTGGCCGCCGTCGGAGGCGGTCGGGCCGCTGGTCGAGGGCAATGCCGTGCTGATGGACCTGCCCGCCCGGCACTGCGGCACGATCAACGCGATCAGCGGTCCACCGGCCCCGTTCGTGCCCGAACGCTGGCAGGGCGAACCCGGCTTCGTGGTCGGTATCGCGGGCGACGGTTCGCCCGACGACCTGGCCGCCGCGGTCGCCCCGCTCCGCGCGCTGACCCCGACCCCTGCCTGGGAACTGGTCGCCGAGATGCCCTACGCGGCCCTGCAGCAGCTGTTCGACGACATCGCCCCGTGGGGCACCTTCGCCTACGAGAAGTCGCTCTACCTGGACCGGATCGACGCGGCCGTGGCCGAGGTGATGGTCGAGCAGTATCCCCGCAAGAACTCGCCGCTGTCGGTGATGCCGTCGATGCCGCTGTGCGGCCGGTTCTGCGACGTGCCCGAGGGCAACACCGCCTTCGGCGGCTCGCGTGACCCCGGCCTGCTGGTGAACATCTCCGCGTCCTGCCCCGATCCGGCCGTCTTCGCCGCGGAGCGGGAGTGGGTCAGGGAGTTCTGGGGCGAGTTGCGCCCGTTCGCCCGCGGTGACGGCGGCTACGTGAACTTCCTGACCGACCCGGGCCAGGAGCAGGTCGCGACCAGCTACGGCGCCAAGTACCACCGACTGCGCTCGGTCAAGACCGCGTGGGATCCGGCCAACGTGTTCCGGCACAACGCCAACATCACCCCCGTGGTGCCCTGAGCCGGGCGACGTTGTCGAGGCGTTCGCTGGCGCGTACGGCGTGGTCCTCGCGTGTCGTGCGCGCGCAGGTTAGCCGGTACCGGCGGTCCGTTCGGCGAATCGCCGAATCCGGGGGCACGAATTTTCCCGGTCGCGCCGCGGCCGCCGGCGAACTGTGCATGACGCAGTGTCACAGGTAGAACCATTTTTACTGGTGAGTAGCTTTTCTCGGCGGCATTCCGACGCGCCGAACACGCGAAATCGGGAGGTGCGGGGAGTTGACGTGACTCCTCGTAGGTGTAACTATTGGAAACAGTAAACGTCCCTTGAGGAGAGGCAGTGACGACGATGTCTGCGCCCACCACCCCTGACGTCGATCCCGTAGTCGCGGAGGCTCAGGCGTACGCCGAGAAGTTGCTGATGCTGTCGGAGGCGTCGGTCGACCGGCACTTCGACCCGTTCGAGGACATCGACTGGGACAACCCGGAGTTCGACCCGAACCACAAGCCCGAGCGCTGGGTTCTGGTCACCTCGGCCGACCCGATCGGCCGTCACCCCTGGTACCAGGCGCTGCCGCTGGATCAGAAGATCGAGATCGGCAAGGTCCGCCAGGCCAATGTCGCCAAGGTCGGCCTGCAGTTCGAGGCCATCCTGATCATCGGCATGATGCAGCACATCTTCAACCTGAAGAACAACGACCCGGAGTTCCGGTACTGCTCGCACGAGATGATCGAAGAGCACAACCACACTCTGATGTTCCAGGAGATGGTGAACCGCGTCGCCGACGTGCCGGGCATGAACCCGCTCGTGCGTCAGCTGCGCCACCTGGCCGCTCCGGTCGGCGCGCTGATGCCGAACCTGTTCTTCATGGCCGTGCTGGCCGGCGAAGAGCCGATCGACCACATCCAGAAGGACATCCTGCGCTCGGGTGACGACATCCACCCGATCATGCGCGGCGTGATGGCGATCCACGTGGCCGAGGAAGCTCGCCACATCTCCTTCGCCCACGAGTTCCTGAAGAAGAACGTGCCCGCGCAGCGGCCGTTCAACAAGTTCGTGCTGTCGATCGCGATGCCCACGATCATGTTCATCCTCGGCCGGGCCATCGCGACCCCGCCGAAGACCTTCTTCAAGCAGTTCGACATGCCCGCCGACGTCCGCAAGGAGCTGTTCTACGGCGCCAAGGAGTCCAAGCAGGTCTTCGCCGACTACTTCATCGACGTGCGTGCGCTCGCCGACGAGGTCGGTCTGATGAACCCGATCGCCAAGAAGGTGTGGAAGCTGTTCGGAATCGACGGCCCGTCCAGCCGTTACCGCTCGGAGCCCAAGCGCTCCGCCAAGCACGCGGCCTGAGACGATAGCAATATGCCATACGTCGTTACCCAGTCATGCTGTAGTGACGCCTCGTGCGTCTACGCATGCCCGGTGAACTGCATTCATCCGACCCCGGATGAGCCGGACTTCCTCTCCGCGGAGATGCTCTACGTCGATCCGGCGGCATGCGTGGACTGTGGCGCCTGCGCCACCGCGTGCCCCGTCGACGCCATCACCTCCTCGAAGAAGCTGACCGAAGAGCAGAAGCCCTTCATCGAGATCAACGCCGACTTCTACCGCGTGCAGCGGGACCGGCCGACGTTGGCTCGCCCGGTGATGCCGCCCACGATCGACACCCAGCGTTCGCCGCTGCGCGTCGCCATCGTGGGGTCGGGCCCGTCGGCGATGTACGCCGCCGACGAGCTGCTGACCCAGCCCGGCGTCGCGGTCACGATGTTCGACCGGCTGCCGCAGGCCTACGGTCTGGCCCGGCTCGGCGTCGCGCCCGATCACAAGCGCACCAGGCAGGTCGCCGAGCTGTTCGACGTGATGTCGAAGCAGGAGGACTTCGGTACCTACCTCGACGTCGAGATCGGCACCCATGTCAGCCATGCCGAGCTGCTCGAGCACTTCCACGGCGTGATCTACGCGGTGGGCGCGTCCTCGGATCGCAAGCTGGGCATTCCGGGTGAGGGCCTGCCGGGCAACGTGTCGGCCACCGACTTCGTCGCCTGGTACAACGGTCACCCCGACCACGCCGAGGACCGGTTCGACCTGAACCAGAAGCGCGTCGTGATCGTCGGCAACGGCAACGTCGCCCTCGACGTGGCCCGCATCCTGACTGTCGACCCGGCCACCCTGGCCGACACCGACATCGCGCCCTACGCGCTGAAGGCGTTGCGCGAGAGCAAGATCGAAGAGGTCGTGATCCTGGGCCGGCGTGGCCCGGCGGAGTCGGCCTTCACGGTGCCCGAGTTCGTCGGCCTGCTGGCCGCCGACATCGACATCGCGATCGATGGCGAGCTGCCCGAGGTCACGCCCGAGCTGCCGTACAAGGTCGAGCAGAAGCTGCGGCTGCTGCACAGCGTCGCGCGGCGTCCGTTCGGTGAGCGCAAGCGCATCGTGTTCCGCTACCTGTCCTCGCCGGTGGAGATCCTCGGCACCGACACGGTGACCGGAGTGCGGGTCGAGCGCAACGAGCTGGTCACCGACGCCGACGGCCGCACCAGTGCGGTGGCGACCGGGGACACGGATCTGCTGGAAGCGGGTGTCGTGCTCACCTCGGTCGGCTACCGAGGGGTGCCGACCAAGGATCTGCCGTTCGACGACGCCCGTGGCGTCATCCCGAACGACCAGGGCCGGGTGCTGAGCGCGCCCGGGGGCGAGGTCGTCACCGGGACGTATGTGACCGGCTGGATCAAGCGTGGTCCGACCGGCTTCATCGGCACCAACAAGTCCTGCGCGCAGGAGACGGTGCAGCAGCTGGCCGCCGACTTCAACGCGGGCAAGCTGCGCGCGCCCGCTCGCGACGCGCGGGAGTTCGACCGGCTGGTGCGCGCCCGCCGACCCCAGGCGCGCGCCGGTGGCGCGGCGGTTCCCCACGGGGGCCCGATCAAGCGCCTGCTGGCCCGCGGCTGACGCGACCGGCGCAGACACGAAGGCCCGCCCCGGCGTCCGGGGCGGGCCTTCCGCGTGTCACCGCGCGGTGAAACCGCCGTCCACCGCGACCGCGGCCCCGGTGACGAAGGACGCCTCCCCGCTGAGCAGGAAGGCGCACAGCGCCGCGATCTCCTCGGGCCTGGCGATCCGCCCGATCGGGTGCAGTGCCGCGATCGCCGCCTCGCCCTCGGGCGTCGCGCCCATCGAGGAGCGGAAGGCGGGGGTGTCGACCGCGCCGGAGACCAGCGCGTTGACCCGCACGCCGGCCGCCGCGCTCTCCAGTGCCACCGACCTGGTCAGCCCGACGACGCCGTGCTTGGCCGCCACGTACGGCGCCACCGAGGCCATGCCGACCACGCCGAGGTTGGAGGCGTTGTTCAGGATCGCGCCGCCGCCGGAGGCGGTGATCGCGGGCACCTGGTGCCGGAGCCCGTGGAACACCCCGGTGAGGTTCAGGTCGAGTTCGGCGCGCCAGGCCGCGTCGTCGATCTCGGCGACGCCGCCGAACGCGGTGACCGCGCCCGCGTTGTTGAACGCCGCGTCGAGCCTGCCGTACTCGGTGAGCGCCGCCTGGGTGAGCCGCTCGACATCGGCGTCGACGGTGACGTCGGTGGGGACGAACCGCGCGCGCCCGCCCGTCGCCCTGATCCGCGCGGCGACCTCCTCGCCCTGATCTTTGCCCCGCGAGCCGAGGACGACCGCCGCGCCCTCGGCCGCGACCCGCAGCGCGACCGCCCTGCCGATGCCGGAACCGGCGCCGGTGATGAGGACGACCTGGTCGGCGAAACGAGTGGACATCTGTATTCCCTTCTCTCCCTCACATTTTCGGAGCACAGCTCGGTGTCTCTCCGCACCTCGAGTCAACCGTGGTCCTGAGGTCGATGCTGGCGGGTATCGGCCGCTGCGTTGACGCTTCATAGTGTTTGGCGGGTACTTCGGTATGCGGCACCTGAATTCGGCGAATTCGGTACTGCGGAAGGCAGCAAAAGAATTGAGTACCGGTCGGTAAGTGAGTTAAAAGGGCTCGAAAACAGACCTCAGGAATGTATTCAACGGCCGCACAACTCGATTACTCACAGGTAGCTGTATCTCGGAGTCTGTCAGTAGCTTTGGCAACGTTCAGGGGACTGGACGGTCGTCCGTATACCTGCCAACCAGCGAGAATCCACAAACAAGGGCCAAAGGTCACGTGTTTCGTATCAATCAGGCAGCAATTCGGCTTTGGGCCGGTTAATCTGTGCGAGCTGTTTGGAAGACGACCGCGGCCACATGGTGCGCTCGCGTGCTGGACGTGGTCACGGTGCGTTGACGGGATAGCAAATACATGACCAGAGGTCTGGGCTTAAGCATCGGTACGGTCAATGCGATTTCGGCGATGGTGGCCGACGATCCGACCAAGCCGACGGTGCGCACACGGCGCACCGCACTCACCTTCGATGAAGCGGGCCGGGCCCGCATCGGAGCCATCAACGAATTCGCTTCGGCGATCACGGATTTCGCGGACCTGAGCCGCGAGCCGGAGCCGATGGTGATCGGCGGCCGCTTCTACTCGGCGACCAACCTGATCGCCGCGGTGGTCACCGGCCTGATCGAGCTGGCGGAGCCGGCCGCCGGTGCCGTACTGACTTATCCGGCAGTGTATTCCGACAAACAGGTCGCGCTGCTCGGTCAGGCGCTGCACCTGGCGGGCGCCGGTCAGGTGCTGCTCGCGCCGGAACCGGTCGCCGCGGCCGAATGGCTGGAAGCCGACCAGGGCCCGCTCGCGCCGGGCTTCGTCCTCGTCTACGACCTGGGCGCCAACAGTCTCGACCTGACCGTGCTGCGCGTCGGCCCGGACTGGCCGCACCATCCGATGGTCGGAACTCCGGTGCGCTCCACCGACTTCGGCGGCAAGCCGCTGGGGGAGATGGTCGCCCGCTACGCGGGGTCGGGCAAGGTGGGCCGCGCGACGCCGACCCTCACCTCGATGGTGAACACCGACGCGCTGCGGGCCGAACACATCCGCGACACCTTCCCCCTGGTCAGCAAGAGTGTGGCCGCGGCGGGCCTGCGGTTGGCCGACCTCTCGCGCATCCTGATCGTCGGTGGCGCCTCGCGGCCGCCGGAGGTCGCGCGCACGCTGGCCGAACTCGGCGTCCCGCTGGTCACCGTCGCCGATCCCGGTCAGGTGGTCGCCGCGGGCGCCGCCGCGCTGGCGGCCCGGACCTTCGCGCCGGTGCAGCAGGGCGGTCCCTCGGCGCCGCACGTCGCCGTGTTCTCCAGCGCCGCTGTCGTTTCCGCGCTCGCCATGTCGGCTATGACGGTGTTCGGCAGCCCGTTCGATCCGGGCCTCACCCCGGTGCTCGACCGGTTCCCGGCCCTGGGCGCCCCCGCCGACGCGCTGCTCTACGACATGAGCGCCGACCTCGTCGCCGCGCAGAGCACCGGACTGCTCGGTGCCGTCGACCCGCTGACCGGCCGGGTCCGCGTCGCGGGCGCCGTCATCGCGCAGAGCGCCTACGAGATGATCGTCGCCCCCGCCACGGCGGGCCGCGGCAAGGTCGCCGACGGTGCCGAGCGCGGCGGCACCGCGAACCAGGGCGCGCGCGACGACTGTCGCCCACCGACTCTCGCCCTCTCGACCTACGGCGACCCGGCCCGCTTCATCAACCCGCTGCCCTTCCACCTGGGCACGCCCACCCAACCCACGGACCTGCCGACCGGCCCGGGTTCGCCCGGCCTCCCCTCCGGCGGACCCATCACGTCCCCCGGCTCGGGCATCCCCTCGGTTCCCACCCCGGGCACACCGACCGCGCCCGGCGAGACCGCACCCGGCACCAGCCCCTCCGCCCCCGGCGGCGGGACGACCACACCGTCCACCGACACCGGAACCTCGGCACCGACCGGCGGAACCGGCACGGGCACAGCACCTTCGAGCGGCACGACCGGCGGAACCGAAACCCCCGCCGGTACGGGCGGCACGACCGGCGGAACCACCACGGATGGCGGTTCGACCTCCGGCGGCACGACCGGCGGTAGCGCCCCCAGCGGCGGCACGACCGGTGGTACAGGCACTTCCGGCGGCGCCGGTAGCGGGGCCGAGGGCGGTGCGTCCGGTGGCGGCGCCTCGGGCGGTGGCGCGTCGGGTGGCGGCGCCTCCGGCGGAAGCGATTCGGGCGGTGGTGCCTCCGGCGGTGGTGCGTCCGGTGGTGGCGCTTCTGGCGGCGGTGATTCGGGCGGCGGTGCCACCGGCGGCGGTGGCACTTCCGGCGGTGGTGCGTCGGGTGGCGGTGCGTCGGGTGGCGGCGCGTCCAGCGGTGGCGCGTCGGGTGGCGGTGCGTCGGGCGGTGGCGCGTCCAGCGGTGGCGCTTCCGGCGGAAGTGATTCAGGTGGTAGCACTTCCGGTGGTGGCGCGTCGGGTGGCGGTGCATCCAGCGGCGGGTCCGGCGCATCCTCCGGTGGTGGCGCATCCTCCGGCGGATCCGCCTCCAGCGGAGCCTCATCGGGCGGTGCCTCGAGCGGTGGCACTTCCGGCGGCGGTGCGTCCGGCGGCGCCTCATCCGGCGGGTCCAAAAGCGGCGGCATGAGCGGCGGAGCCACCGGCGGCGGTGGTGGCGGCGGCGGTGGCGGTGGTGGCGGTGGTTCGCGACGCTGACCGGCGCTGGCATGGCCACACTGCGTCGATCTGACGGAGCGGGGTGGCGGCCTCGCGCCCAGGCTGCTTGAAGTCCGTTCGTACCGAACAGCTTCGACGGGACGGCTGGGTCGTAGCGGCGATCGCGGCGTGATCGACTGTCCCCGCTCCCCATTCGATCCGGCAATTCGACGAGCGGCCGCCGCCCACTGCATCTCCGCCGACCTCGGTTCGGGTGCGTCCGGCGCGGCGTCTCAGCCGACCTCGGACCAGGTGCGGTAGGCCGGAGCTGTGCGGGTGAGCGGACCCGCCATCGACAGGGCTGGAACGGCTACGCGGGGATCCGCGTTCGATCTGCGCGGCGGGATCGGTTGCGGGTGTGGGTGATCGTGGCTGGTAGGGGGTGCCGGATTTTCGGGTGGGTGTCGGTGGGGACGGGCACAATGGGCAGATGGCATTACTCGGGGGAGCGCCGAAACTGATCGCGCTCGATGTGGACGGGACCCTGTTGGCGACGGGGTTCGAAGTGAGCGCGCGGGTCGTGGCGGCGGTGGGGGCCGCGGTGGCGGCGGGCGCGCACGTGGTGGTGACCACCGGGCGCACCCTGCTGACGACACGGCCGGTGCTGAAGGAATTGGGCCTCATCGAGGGACACGCGTTGTGCTCCAACGGCGCGGTGCACATCGATGTGGCGCGGGGCGAGCCGGTCGCGGTGCAGTCGTTCGACCCGGCACCCGCCATCCACGCCCTGCGAGCGCTGTTTCCGGACATGATCTTCGCGGCCGAGCGGGTGGGGGAGGGCACCTGGGCGACGGGGCACGGGCCCGGCGAGTTCTCCATCGGCGAGTTCCTGCTCGTCGACCATCAGATGCTGGGCAGCGCGCCGACACCGCGGCTCAACGGCTGGTGGCCCGGTGGCACCGTGGAGGAGATGCTGCAGTTGCTCGTCTCACTGGAGGTGCCCGACGCCTCCTGGGTGCACGGTGAATTCGGCCCGTGGGTCACGGTCTCGCGCCGCGGTGTCTCCAAAGGCTGGGCGTTGGAACGGCTCCGGCTCGCGCTCGGCATCGAGCCGGAGGCCACCCTGGCGATCGGTGACGGCTTCAACGATCGCGAGATGCTGCGCTGGGCCGCCCATTCCGTCGCGATGGCGGGCTCGCCGGACTCGATCCTCGCCCTGGCCGACGAGGTGACCGGCGACGTCACCGAGGACGGTGTCGCCACCGTCCTCGAGCGCTGGTTCGCCGCCTGACCGGCTAGGCCGACGCCGCCGCGTCCCGCTCGGCGGTCATCGCGACGAAGTGCGGGTTGCTCATGATCCCGAGGACATTGCCGAACGGGTCGAGCACCGCCGCGGTCGCGAATCCCGCGCCCTCGCCGCGCTCGGTGATCGGCTCGTACTCGGTGGCACCGAGGGCGAGCAGCCGGGCGAAGGTCGCGGCGAGATCGTCGACATGCCAGAACACGACACCGCCACCACCGGGCGCGTTGCGGGCGCCCGCGGGAGCGTAGGCGCGGTTGATGATGCCGAGCTCGGCCTGCATCGGCCCGACCCGGAACTCGTAGTAGCCGCCCGGCACCTCGTAATACGGTGCCAGGCCGAGGAACTCGGTGTACCAGTCCTTGGCGGCGGTGAGGTCGTCGGCGTAGTAGGTGGTGGTCGCCATTCCCTGCAGCATGTCTGCTCCCGATGTCGTCGTTGTGGTGAGAACGACTCTGCCAGTCAAAGTGCTCACCGAATGAGCACTTTGTTCGGCAGAATCAGGAACTATGCGAGCGGACAGATTGGTGGCCACCCTGCTGTTGATGCAGGCGCGCGGCCGGGTGACGGCCGCCGAGGTCGCCACCGAATTGGAGGTCTCGGTGGCGACCGCCCGCCGCGACCTGGAGGCGTTGTCGGCGGCGGGCATCCCGGTGTATCCGCAGGCGGGCCGGGGTGGCGGCTGGTCGCTGATCGGTGGCGCGCGCACCGATCTGTCCGGGCTGACCGCGGGCGAGACCAGGGCGCTGTTCCTGCTCGCCGGACCGGCCGCGCAGGCCGCGCCGGAGGTGAAGTCCGCCCTGCGCAAGCTGGTGCGGGCCCTGCCACAGACCTTCCGGGCGGACGCGGCCGCGGCGGCCGACGCGGTCGTCGTCGACCCCGCCCGCTGGGGCCGACCGGACCCGGAACCACCCGCGGCGCTGTCCCTGTTGCAGCAGGCGGTGGTCGATCGCCGTCAGGTCCGCATCGAGTACTCGCGGGCCGGAGAACGCACGGTCCGCGTCGTGCATCCGTGGGGACTGGTGGAGAAGGAGACGGTCTGGTACCTCGTCGCGGGGACCGAGCATGGTCGCCGGACGTTCCGGCTGGACCGGGTCGGCACGGTCACGGTCCTGGCCGAAACCGCCGATCGCCCTGCGGATTTCGATCTCGCCGCGGAGTGGGCGCGGATCGTCACCCGGATGGAGGAACGGCGGGCCGCCGTCGCCGCGATGGTGCTGGTGTCGGCGGCGCTCGCACCGATCCTGGCCGATCAGCAGGGCCGCAACTGCACCCTGCTCGGACCCACCGAGGACGGCCGAGTCGAGGCCAGGATCACCGCCGACACCGCGAAGATGGTCGCCCGGCAATTGGCGGGCTGGGGCGCCGATGTCGAGGTGCTCGGACCGCCGGAAGTCCGTGCCGAACTCGTGGCCCTCGGCACCGAATTGGTCCGCGGCAACAGCTGACCGCGCTGTGGTGCCGACGGGCTACCGCCGACACCACAGCGCACTAGCTGTCGAGGCGCGCGGCCAGCGCGCGGATCACCTCGGTCGCCACGACCGCGTGCCCGCTGGTCGTGAAGTGGATGAGATCGGCACTCATCAGGCCCGGCCGTGTCCGCACCGGGTGATCCCAGAACTCGGTGAGCACCGCGTCGTGGTCGGCCGCCACCGCGCGGATCACCTCGTTCATCTCGGCCATGCGCGGACGCATGGGCCGCATCGGCGCCATCCGCTCGATCTCCCACACGTCGGCGACCGTGAACACCGACAACCGCGCTCCCGTCGCGGCCAGTTCGGCGAACATCGCCGAGAGGTTGTCCCGCAGCCGGTTCGGGTCGCCGCCCGCTTCGAACAGATCGTTGCCGCCGCAGCTGATGTGCACGAGATCCGGCGCGAAATCCAGGATCTCGGGCAGCTGATACTGCCTGACCTGGGTGCTGGTCGCGCCGATCCGGCCGGTGTTGCGGTACACCAGCGCGGGATTCACCGACGACAGCACGGCGGCGACCCGGTCGGCCCACCCGCCCGGCGCGTAGCCGGGGCTCGGGTCGCCGGTGCCCGCGGCGATCGAGTCGCCCAGCACCGCGAAGCGCTGCCATGGTGCGTCGCGCAGCAGCGCGCTCGCCTCGTCGGGGTGCAGCAGCAGCGGATCGTCGGCCTCGGTGTACTGCTCGGACAACGGTGTGGTGGACGACATCTCGGAGCTCCTAGCGGTCGGCACGGGCATGGGACGGGACGACGAGCAGCAGCGCGACCGCGAGACCGATCACCGCGCCGACGGCGAACACCGTGTGGAAGGCGCGCACCGCGTCGCCGGGAATCGCGGTGAAGACGGCGGCGAGCACCGCCACCCCGAGCGCGCCACCCACCTGCCGGGCGGTCACGTTCATGCCGATCCCGGCCGCGAACTGCTGCGGGGGAACCGAACTCGCGGCCGCGGTGCCGAGCACGGTGACCACGATGCCGATCCCGCCGCCGCCGAGCAGCCCGGCGGGCACCCACGCCGACCACAGCGCGGGGTCGGGGCCGAACGCATCGGTGCTCATCCAGGCCAGCGAGGCGGCGTACATCAGCGCGCCGATCACCCCGGCCCAGCGCTGCCCCTGCGGCGAGGTGATCCGGCCGACGATCACCGAGGTCACCATCGACGCCGCCGCGCCGACGGTCAGCGCCGCGGCCGATTCGAGCACCGAGTAGCCCCAGAGCGCGTCCAGGAACATCGGTCCGGCGAGCAGCCAGGCGAACATGGTCGCGCCGAACAGCAGCGAGCCGGCGTTGGCGAGCGCGAATTGCCGGTTCCGCCACAGTGCCACGGCCACGGCCGGATCGGGGTGCCGCGCCGAGCGCACCAGCGCGAACGCCACCAGTACCGTGCCGCCGATCAGCGCGGCGAGCGTACCCGGCGCGGTCCAGCCCCAGGTCTGTCCCTCGGTGATGGCGGCGACGACGGCGCCGAGGCCGATCGCGACGGCGAGGATGCCCAGCGGATCGGGCAGGGCGGCATCGCGGCGGGTGTCGTCGGTGCTCGGCAGCCGCAGGCCGGGCACGATCAGCGCGAGCGCGATCGGCACGTTGACGAGGAAGACCGCGCGCCAGCCCAGGCTCTCGACGAGCGCGCCGCCGATGGCCGGGCCGACCACCGCGGCGAAGCCGCCCGCGGCCGTCCAGACGGCGATGGCGGAGCCGATCTTCTCCCTGGGTGTGGCGGCCAGCACCAGCGCCAGCGCGGCGGGCACCATGAACGCCGCCGTCATGCCCTGCAACACGCGTCCGGCGATGAGCCAGCCCGCGGTCGGCGCGAGTCCGCACAGCAGCGAGGTGATGGCGAATCCGGCCAGTGCCAGGGCGAACATCCGGCGCCGCCCGAGCACGTCGGCCAGCCGGCCCGCCGGCGTCAGCAGGGCGGCGAAGGCGATCGCGTAGCCGCTGACGATCCAGGTCAGCGTGCTGGTCGCGGTGCCGGGGTAGGAGGTGGAAATGGTCGGGAACGCGATATTGACCACGGACAGATCGAGGAAGGCGATGAACGCGGCACCCGCCGACACGGCCAGGGTGCGGCCCGCGGCGCCGGTGTCGGGTGGCGTGCTGGTCGGCGAATCTTCGGGCCGAGCGGAAACGTCGGTCATGGGAAGTTCCTTCACGGAGGAGAAATAAGAACGTACGATCGTTCGTAGATAAAAGTACGACCGATCGTTCACTCATGCAAGAGGCGGTGGAACAATGGAGTTCATGACCCAGCTGACCGAGTCCGGCGACCAACGACTGGCCAAGGGCGCCCGCGCCAGGGCCACGATCGCGCGGCGCGCCGCCGAACTCGCCTCCATCGAAGGGCTGGACGGCATCAGCATCGGCATGCTCGCCACCGATCTGGGGATCAGCAAGAGCGGCATCGCCACGCTGTTCGGCACCAAGGAGGCGCTGCAGCTGGCCGCCGTGGCGACCGCCCGTGAAGTGTTCATCGAACGGGTGATCGCGCCGAGCCTGAGGGAGCCCCGCGGCGCGGGCCGGATCAGGACGCTGATCGACCGCTGGTTCGCGCACATCGAGGATCCGCCTTTCCCCGGTGGCTGTTTTCGCGTCGCCACGCTGACCGAGTACAGCAGCAAGGAGGGGCCGGTCCGCGACGCCGTGGTGGCCGACCACGACGAATGGCTGGCGCTGCTGGCCGTCGAGATCCGCAAGGCGCAGGAGCTCGGTGATTTCGCCGGCGCCGACCCCGAACAGCTGGTGTTCGAGCTCGACGCGGTGGTGAGCGCCGCCAATATCGCGCGCCAGATCGGGGATTCGGCGCGGGTCGACGCCGCGCGCGCCATCGCCACGCGTCTGCTCGCGTCCTGACCGGCCCCGGAAACGCCGATGGCGTCGTTCCCCGGTGCGGGGAACGACGCCATCGATCGGCGACTCAGTGGTGGTGTGCGTGTCCGGCGTGCTCGGCGTGCCGCGGCGCCGTGACGCCAGCGGTGAGCGTGAACGCGGCGGTGCGGACCACATCGCCGTGCCGGAAATCGAGGAACAGGCGGTAGGTGCCCGGGCCGGGAACGGCGGTGTGGAAGGTGATCTCGGGCCCGGCCGGGGTGACGCCGTCGCCCGGCTCGCCGTTCGGATGCACGTGCACGTAGGCGAGATCGCCCGCGCGCAGGATCACGAGGTGGCCGAAGGCGGCCAGGTAAGGCTGCAGATCCGTCACCGGCGCACCGTCTTTGCGGACGGTCAGCGTGAGCAGATCGCCCTCGGCGCGCAGCTCGCCGCCGACGGTGACCTCGTACCCGTCGACCGTCGCGGTGCGCCCGACCGCCGGAACCGGTTGCGGCGCATAGTGGCCCGCGATCGCGAGGTCGGCGCCGAGGGTGATCGTGCGGCCGAGGGCGCGCGGTGCGATATCGGTGAAGACGCGGTAGGCGCCCGCCTCGGGCAGGTCGAGGCGGATCACCCAGGTGCCGTCGGCCTCGCGCACCGGATGGACGTGCCAGAACCCGGTCAGCTCCCGGCGCGCGACGATCAGATGCAGTTCGCGGTCGTGGATGGGGTCGAACTCGGTGACCGCCGTCCCGTCCGGGCCGAGGATCCGGAACCGGAAATCGATGGCGCCGGGCGCGGCGATCGTGGTGTCGAGGTCGAGGGTGTACCCGTCCTGGGTGACCAGCAGGCCGCCCGGCGCGCCCGCGGCGTGGCCCGCGTGGGCGTCGCCGTGGTCGGCGGCCGCGTGCTTGCCGTGTCCCTGGTGTGCCGCGTGCGCGGTGTCGGCGTGTCCGGCGTGGGTGTGGTGTCCGGCGTGGGCGTTGGTGGTCATCGTGATCGCCTCTTTCTGATCGCTGTGCGTTGCTACGAACATATACCCCCTAGGGGTATACGGTGAAGAGGGGTGACCTGTGAACTAGGTCACGCAAGACGGGGTCTCGGGTCAGTGCTGGGCGTTCCAGAAGCCGATGGCGATGGCGCCCCACCAGCAGATCTGGGAGATCGCGCCGGAGGCGGCACCCCAGAGCAGCAATCGCGGCGGGAGCGGTGCGGTCGTCCGTTCGGCCAGTCGCTTGCTCAGTACCGTCGCCTGCAATCCGTTGACGGTGAGAATCGCGGTCAGCACCATCTTGGTCTGGGTCAGCGGCGAGCCGAGATTCGGCTCGAGCACGGTGCCGCTGACGACAAGCGTCGCGAGACCGAGCCAGATCGGCACGTGCATCCGGGAGACGCCTGCCATCGCCTCGGCCAGGGTGCTGCGCCCGGTCAGCCACAGCGCGGTCAGGTAGTCGGCGATGAGTACCCCGCCGAATCCGAGGGTCAGCCCCGCCAGGTGGACGAACAGTCCGGCGGTGTGCAGGGCGGGGTCCGGGTGCACATGGGTGGCCACCCACAGGACGCCGCCGAGCAGTACCGTCGATCCGAGTGCCGCGGCGGCGATGAGCCACCAGGAATCGAGCAGGCCGATCGGCCGCTCGGGTTCCGGGGCGGGCCAGCGGCCGCCGCGAGGCGTCGGGGCCGGGGTATGGAGCGTGCCCCAGACCGTCGGCGCCGCCGCCGCTTCAGGTCGAATGACCAGCAAGTTCTCCACCATCGAGGCCTCCACCCGGTGTTCCAGCAAAAGATTAGGAGAGGCTAAACTATTTCTTCGGGTCGGGTAAAGACGTTCCCGGCCGCAGTCGGCCGAGAGAGATGGGTGAGCGATGGCGGTCGGCTGGGGAGTGTCCATCGGTGCGCGCAATACGGTCTGCGCGGTGATGGGCGGCGGTGACGATGCGGTGGTCCGGCGTGACCGGACCGGCTCCCGCGCGGATCGGATTCTCGGGTTCGCCGACCTGACCATCGCCGGTGGGATGTCGCTCGAACCCCCGGCCGAGGAACTGGTCGTCCGAGTGCTCGGGGACGCGATGGCCGCGCACGGCGCGGTCGCCGAGCACACCGTGCTGACCGTCCCCGCCGTCTACGACGAGCGGCACCTCGCCGCGCTCCGGCGTGCGCTCGGACGGGCGCGGCTGGGTGAGGTCGCGCTGGTGGCCGAGCCGATCGCGGCCGCCGCCGTGCTCGATCGGCCGGACGAGACCGTCACCGCCGCACCGGTTCCGGCGACGCTGCTGGTGTACGACCTGGGCGCGACCTCGCTCGATCTCACGGTGGTCGTGCGTGATCGGCGGGGGCATCGGATCGCCGGTCGGCCCGCCCGGTCCTATGCGTTCGGTGGCCGCTCGACCGCCGCGGCGCTGGCGGTCACCGCGCACGATCTGGCGGAGGCGGAGGAACCCGCCGCTCCGGATCCGGGGCACGCGCTCGTGGTTCGCGATCGGCTCGTCCGGGATTCAGTGCCCCTCGTGCACGAATGTCTGCGTACCGCAGGGCTGTCCGCCGGGCGCCTCGACGCGGTGCTCCTCGTCGGCGGTGCGGCATCCCCGGTCGACGTGGCGCACGCGCTGGCCGATGCCCTGCGCTGTCCGGTCCTGCGCGAGCCGGTGCCGGGCGAGTCCATCGCCCGGGGCGCGGCGCTGCTCGGCGCCCGGCGCTCGGCCGCGGGCACCGTGCTGGTTCCGGTCCGCCGGCCGATCTCGCGCGGTGCGCTCGTCGCCGCCGCGATCGCGGTGCCCCTGCTGTTCTCGGCCGCGCTGGGGCTGCTGCGCGCCGACGACGGGCGTGGCGGTGCGCTGGTGGCGGCACCCGGCCGGGCGCTGCCCGCGGTGCCCGGCGAGCACGTCGGCGCGGCACCGGTTTCCGGGCCGGAACACGCGCTGCTGGTCGTCCCGGCGAGCCGCTGGACTCCGCGTGGAGCCGAGAACGCGGACCGGTCGCCATCGGACCCCTCGGTGGCTGATCTCGACGAGCGGGCGCCCGATCGCGCGGTCGTGGATTCGTCGGCGGGATCCACGCGAGCGGAGTCCACCGGATTCGTCGAGAGCTCGGCGAGCGTCCCCGTGACCTACCCGCCGACGACACCGGACTCGGCTACGCCGGCGCACGGCGTCCCGTCCGACCAGGTGCCGTGGACGCTGACGGTCGAGATCCCGGCGCAGACCCCACTCGAAATGCACGGTATCCCCGCCGATCTCGGTCAAGGGGTACCGATCGATGCCCCCTCGATTACGGCTCCACACGGAGTGCCGGTGGAAACCGGTGCGGCCGCGCCGGACTCGGTCGTTCCCGATATCGCGTCGGTACCGGACTCCGGGGTATCGCACCCCTGAGGCGGATCGCTCAGGCGGTCAGTTCCCACTCCGCGCCGACGGCCACGTCGTAGCGATCCCACACGACGGCGGCGAGCAGCGGGTGCGCGCCCAGCGCCGGGACATGGACGAATTCCGGTGCGGCGGTGCGCAACCGGTCGGTGAGCAGGCCGGGCGCGAGGAACCACGGCGCGACGACGAGGCGTTCGGCGCCGCGGGCGCGCAGCCGCTCGGCCGCCTCCCGAACAGTGGGTTCGCTGGTCGCGAAGCATATCTCGGTGCGCAGTCCGGTGCGCCGAGCCACCTCGACGGCGACCTCGGCGGTGCGCTCGTTGGCGCCGGCGCGCGAGGAACCGACCGCGGCGACGGCGATCCCGATCCGGCCCGCACCGGTGCGGACGGCCTCGGCGATCCGGTCACACAGAGCGGTGATCAGGCGTGGGTCGGGACCGAGGACGTCGGCCTGATCCAGCTGGAGCAGCGGATGTCTGCGCCGTGCCGCGTCGAGCAGGCCGGGCAGATCGACGCGGGCGTGGAACGCGCTGCCGAGCAGCATCGGCACCACGATCGCGCGGGTGTGGCCCTGTGCGGCGACCGCGTCGACGACCTGGTCGACCGAGGGCGCGTTGAGATCGAGAAAGGCGAGCCGGACGGTCAGGTCCGGTCGCTGCGCGGCGACCAGATCGCGCACGGCGGCCGCGTTCGCCGCCGAACGCGGGTCACGGCTGCCGTGAGCGACCAGGATCAGCGCGGGCTCACCCCCGCCGCGCGGCGCCACGGCGGCACCACGCAGCGGGGCGAGCACCGACGTCATCAGACCGCGGTACCGACCTCGACCGAGGTCAGCACATCGCCGACCAGGCCGGCGGCCAGGGTGTTGCCACCGGCGGGGTCGATCAGCAGGAACGACCCGGTGTGCCGGTTGGTGCGGTAGTCGTCGGCCGGGATCGGCTCGGCCAGGCGCAGCGACACCCGGCCGATGTCGTTGAGCTCCAGCGTCTCCGGACTCGGCTCGGCGGTCAGAGTCTGCTCGTCGAACCGCTCCACGAGCGCGCCGACGATCGCCTGGGTGGTCTTGGCGCCGTGCTTGAGCAGCAGCCGGGCGCCGGGACGCAGCGACTTGTCGCCAAGCCAGCACACGGTCGCGTCGAAGGTGTCGATCGCTTCCGGCGCGTCGGCCACCGAGGCGATGATGTCGCCGCGCGAGATGTCGACCTCGTCGGCCAGGATCAGCGTCACGCTGCGGCCCACCTGAGCGACGGCGAGTTCGCCGTCGGGGGTGTCGATGCGCTCGACGGTGGTGCGCTTGCCCGAGGGCAGCACCACGATCTCGTCACCGGGGGAGACCGAACCGGCCGCGATCTGGCCCGCGTAGCCGCGGTAATCGGGGTACTCGGCGGTGCGCGGCCGGATCACGTACTGCACCGGGAACCGCAGGCCGAGGGCGTGCGTGCCGGTCGAATCCGCGTCCACCGGCACCGATTCCAGGTGCTCGATCAGCGAGGGGCCGTCGTAGTACGGGGTGTTGTCCGACCGGCTGGCGATGTTGTCGCCGTGCAGCGCAGAGACCGGGATCTCGAGGACGTCCTCGTCGGCCCAGCCCAGCTTCGCGGTCAGCGAGTTGAACTCCGCGGAGATCGCGGCGAACACCTCGGCCGGATTGTCGACCAGGTCGATCTTGTTCACGGCCAGCACCAGCTTCGGCACGCCGAGCAGCGCCAGCACCGCGGCGTGGCGGCGGGTCTGCTCGATGACGCCCTTGCGCGCGTCGACCAGCAGGATCACCAGCTGCGCGGTGGACGCGCCGGACACCGTGTTGCGGGTGTACTGCACGTGACCGGGGGTGTCGGCGAGCACGAAAGACCGCTTGGGCGTGGCGAAGTAGCGGTACGCCACGTCGATGGTGATGCCCTGCTCGCGCTCGGCACGCAGCCCGTCGACCAGCAGCGACAGGTCCGGGGTGGACAGACCCTTGTCGACCGAGGCGCGGGTGACGGCGTCGATCTGATCGGCCAGCACGGACTTCGTGTCGTAGAGCAGGCGTCCGACCAGGGTGGACTTACCGTCGTCGACAGAACCGGCGGTGGCCAGCCTCAATAGGTCGGACATCAGAAATAACCCTCTCGCTTGCGGTCTTCCATGGCGGCTTCCGACACACGGTCGTCGCCGCGAGTAGCACCACGTTCGGTCAGTCGGGACGCGGCGACCTCGGCCAGGATGGCCTCGTTGTCGGCGGCGTCGGAGATGATGGCGCCGGTGGTGGAACCGTCGCCGACGGTGCGGTAGCGCACCGAGCGGGTCTCCAGCACCTCGTTCTCGGCCGGGCCACCCCAGACGCCGGGGGTCATCCACATGCCGTCGCGCTGGTACACCGGGCGCTCGTGGGCGTAGTAGATGCTGGCCAGGTCGATGTCCTCGCGGGCGATGTAGCGCCAGATGTCGAGCTCGGTCCAGTTGCTCAGCGGGAACACCCGCACGTGCTCACCCGGCGCGTGCTTGCCGTTGTAGAGGTTCCACAGCTCGGGGCGCTGGCGCTTCGGGTCCCACTGGCCGAAGGCGTTGCGCAGCGAGAAGATCCGCTCCTTGGCGCGCGAGCGCTCCTCGTCGCGACGGCCGCCGCCGAAGACCGCGTCGAAGCGGTGCTCGGTGATGGCGTCGAGCAGCGGGACGGTCTGCAGCGGGTTGCGGATGCCGTCGGGGCGCTCGGTGAGCCGGCCGTCGGCCAGGTACTCCTCGACCGACGCGACGTGCAGGCGCAGGCCGTACTTGTCCACCACCTTGTCACGGAATTCGAGCACCTCGTCCAGGTTGTGCCCGGTGTCGACGTGCAGCAGCGCGAACGGCAGCGGCGCGGGCCAGAAGGCCTTGAGCGCCAGGTGCAGCAGCACGGTCGAGTCCTTGCCGCCGGAGAACAGGATCACCGGCCGCTCGAATTCGCCCGCGACCTCACGGAAGATGTGGATCGCCTCGGATTCCAGCGCCGCGAGGGTGTCGAACTCGGTCAGGCCGAGGTCGCGTTCGGTGGTGTTGGTACTCACAGGCTCACTCCCGGTGGTGGTGATGGTCATGACTGGTGCAATCCGCATTCGGTCTTGGCGAGGCCGGCCCAGCGGCCGCTGCGCGGATCGGACCCCGGCTCGGGCTTGCGCGTGCACGGCGCGCAGCCGATGGACGGATAACCCTCCTCCACCAGGGGATTGACGAGGATGCCGTTGGCCTCGATGTAGGCCTGCATCTCGTCGTCGGACCACGGCGCGATCGGGTTGATCTTCACCAGTCCGAAGGCTTCGTCGAACGAGATCAGCGGCGCGTTGGCGCGGGTGGGCGCCTCGACGCGGCGGATGCCGGTGACCCAGGCGTTGTAGCCGGCCAGGGACTTCTTCAGCGGAACGACCTTGCGCAACCGGCAGCATTCCGCGGCGTCGCGGGCGAACAGATCCTTGCCGAGCAGCTGATCCTGTTCGGCGACACTGTGTTCGGGGCGCACGTTGACCACGTTCACCCCGTAGACGGCCTCGACCGCGTCGCGGGTGCCGATGGTCTCGGCGAAGTGGTAGCCGGTGTCGAGGAACAGCACGTCGACGCCGGGCCGGGTCTGCGCGGCCAGGTGCACCAGCACGCCGTCCTGCATGTTCGAGGCGACGATGTAGCCACCGCCGGCGACCGCTTGCGGGTCACTCGAACGGGTCGGCCCGAACGTGCGGTCGGTCCAGGCGATCAGGTCGGCGGCCGAGGCCTCGGTGCCGAGCTCGGCCGCGCCTTGCTCGGCGATGGCCCGCAGCTCGTCCTCGGACAGCTTCGCGGCGAGATTCGTTGTCACAGTTGAGATCCCCTCATCCACTAGCGGAGGTCGGCCTCGTCGGCGCGCACGGCCCACACCGCGAATCGCTCACCGGCTTCCCGGTTCTTGACGAAGTTGCGGACGACGCGCTCGATGTAGTCACCGAGCTCCACGCTGGTCACCTTGTGCTGACGCAGCTTGCGGCCGAATCCGGAATCCAGGCCGAGGCTGCCACCCAGGTGAACCTGGAAACCCTCGACCTGATTCCCGTCGCCGTCGTCGACGAGCTGCCCCTTGAAGCCGATGTCGGCGATCTGGGACCGGCCGCAGGAGTTCGGGCAGCCGTTGATGTTGATGGTGATCGGCACGTCGAGCTCGGCGTTGATGTCGGCCAGGCGCTGCTCGAGCTCCGGCGCGAGCACCTGCGACCGCTTGCGGGTCTCGACGAAGGACAGCTTGCAGAACTCGATGCCCGAGCAGGCGAGCAGGTTGCGCCGCCAGATCGACGGACGGGCCTGCAGGCCCAGCGGCTCGAGCTCGTCGATCAGCGCGTCGACCTGATCGTCGGCGATGTCGAGGATGATCAGCTTCTGGTACGGGGTGAACCGGATGCGGTCCGAGCCGTACTTCTCGGCGGCGTCGGCGACCTTGCTCAGGATGGTGCCCGAGACGCGACCGGCGATGGGGGAGAAGCCGACGGCGTTGAGGCCGTTGCGCAGCTTCTGCACGCCGACGTGGTCGATCGGCTTGGCCGGCTGCTCCGGCGCGGGGCCGTCGATGAGCTTGCGCTTCAGGTACTCGTCCTCGAGCACCTGGCGGAACTTCTCGATGCCCCAGTCCTTGATCAGGAACTTCAGGCGGGCCTTGGTGCGCAGGCGGCGGTAGCCGTAGTCGCGGAACAGCGAGACCACGGCCTCCCACACGTCGGGCACCTCGTCGAGCGGCACCCACGCGCCGACCCGCTTGGCCAGCATCGGGTTGGTCGACAGACCGCCGCCGACCCACAGGTCGAGGCCGGGGCCGTGCTCGGGGTGGTTGACGCCGACGAAGGCGACGTCGTTGATCTCGTGCACCACGTCCTGCTGGCCCGAGATCGCGGTCTTGAACTTGCGGGGAAGGTTGGAGTACTCCTTCTTCCCGATGTAGCGCTTCACGATCTCGTCGATCGCCCAGGTCGGGTCGATGATCTCGTCGAGCGACTCACCGGCCAGCGGCGAACCGAGGACGACGCGGGGGCAGTCACCGCAGGCCTCGGTCGTGTGCAGGCCGACCGACTCCAGCCGCCGCCAGATCTCCGGGACGTTCTCGACCTCGATCCAGTGGTACTGGACGTTCTCCCGGTCCGAGAGGTCGGCGGTGTCGCGACCGAACTCGGTGGAGATCTGGCCGATGGTGCGCAGCTGGGCGGCATTGAGCGCGCCCGCGTCGCAGCGCACCCGCATCATGAAGTACTTGGCTTCGAGGATGTCGATGTTGTCGTCGTCGGTCCAGGTGCCGTCGTAGCCCTCTTCGCGCTGGGTGTAGAGACCCCACCAGCGGAAGCGGCCGCGCAGGTCGGCTTTGTCGATCGAGTCGAAGCCGCCCTTGGCGTAGATGTTCTCGATGCGCGCGCGCACGTTGAGCGGGTTGTCGTCCTTCTTGGACTGCTCGTTCGGGTTCAGCGGCTCGCGGTAGCCGAGGGCCCACTGGCCTTCGGAGCGGCGGCGAACCGGCTTGCCGGTGCGCTCGCGCGGCGCGACGGGGGCTTCGCTGCGCGGCCGATCGGGCCGGACGCGGCGTTCGGCTGCCGGGCGCTCGGGGCGGGCCGGCGTCGACTGTTCGGTCGAAGCGGCGTCGGTGCTCGACGTCATGTGGGGTCGCTCCTGCGGGGTGGGTGGTACATCCGTGCTGAAGGCGCGAGGGGCTGGCTCGCGTCAGGTGGTCAGCGGGCCGATGAAAGTCGATGGCACCGGGGGAGACCCGGGCGTGGACGCCGCTGCGCTACCGGTGGAAACCGGGCCGACAACAGGCGCTGCAGACACGCTGGAAGTCGACGTGGCGCCGGGCCACGAGTCGTACTCCAGTTGCGTGCATGGGCCTATTGTGCCATGTCAGCCGGGTCGTTCCGACCGCAAGGAGATATTTCCCGCACTTTTGGGGGAAATTCCCTGGACGGTCGTCCCGTTCTGTGACGGGGGTCATAGTTCCCCGGCCGGAAGCGACTTGTGATTCGTCATGGACCCCGGATGTGCGGTGCGGCACAGCGCGTTGACCTGGAGTGTTGTTGAGGTTGCACAGTGGTCGCATGAGCAACGACGCCACCGTGGCGGGGCAGACGCCCGCCGATCTCGAGACCGAACTCGCGGCCATCACCGCCGTCGTCGAGTCCATCGCCCACGCCCAGGACAACGAACTGATCGACGAGTTCACCGCCGTTTTCCGGGCGGACGCGATCTGGACCACCGGCCACGGCAAGCGGCTGTTCGGCAGGCCCGCCATCGCCGAATTCACCGCGCAGGTGCTGCCCGGCGCCACCACCCACGGCAAGGCGACCTACGAGATCGAGCACGTGCTGTTCCTGCGGCCCGACGTCGCCGCCGTCAAGATCCAGCAGCGCTACTTCACCCTGGACGGCGAGCTGTCGGGGCAGGGCACGCCGATGTACGTCATGACCAAGGAGGACGGTGTCTGGGTGCTCACCGCCAATCAGAACACCCCCGTGGTGGCCGACTGATCGTCGACCGGTCGATCCGGGACCCCGGTCGGCCCCTGCGTGCCGGAGCCGACGGGAGCCCGGCAGACTGGAGGGGTGACTATCAGCGCTGCTTCCGGGGCTCCCGGCGTGACACCGGCCGATGCCGATCGGCCGGTGCTGCGCGATTTCGGGGGCGGCGCGTTCGGGGTCTACGTGCACGTGCCGTTCTGTGCCACCCGGTGCGGGTACTGCGACTTCAACACCTACACGGCGGGGGAGCTGGGGACCTCGGCGTCGCCGCAGTCGTGGCTCGAGGCGCTGCGCGGCGAGCTCGCGACCGCCGCGACCGAGTTCGCGGCGCTGCCGAGCGCGACGCCGCCGGTGTCGACCGTCTTCGTCGGCGGGGGAACCCCGTCGCTGCTCGGCGGTGACGGACTGGCCGCGGTCTTGGACGCGGTGCGCGCGAACTTCACCCTGGCCGTCGATGCCGAGGTGACCACCGAGTCCAATCCGGAGTCCACCGCACCGGAGTTCTTCGAGCGCATCCGGGCCGCCGGCTACACCCGGGTGTCGCTGGGCATGCAGTCCGCGGCCCAGCACGTGCTGAAGATCCTGGACCGCACCCACACGCCCGGCCGCGCGGTGGCGGCGGCGAAGGAAGCCAGGGCCGCCGGGTTCGACCACGTCAATCTGGACCTCATCTACGGCACGCCCGGCGAGACCGACGCCGATCTGGACGCGAGCCTCGACGCCGTGCTGGCCGCCGGTGTCGATCACGTCTCCGCCTATTCGCTGATCGTCGAGGACGGAACGGCCTTGGCGCGCAAGGTCCGTCGCGGTGAACTGCCCGCTCCCGACGAGGATGTCCTCGCCGCCCGCTACGAACGGATCGACGCTCGCCTCGCCGACGCGGGCCTGTCCTGGTACGAGGTCTCCAACTGGGCGGCCGACGACGCCGCCCGGTGCCGCCACAACCTCGGCTACTGGGACGGTGGCGACTGGCTCGGCGCAGGCCCCGGCGCGCACAGCCATGTCGGTGGTGTCCGCTGGTGGAACGTCAAGCATCCGTCGCGCTACGCCGACCGCGTCGCCCTCGGCGGCCTGCCCGCCGCGGGCTGGGAAGCCCTCACCGACGACGAGCGCTACACCGAGCACCTCATGCTCACCGTCCGCCTCCGGACCGGCCTGCCGCTGGCCACCCTCGCACCCACCGCGCGCCCCGCGCTGGACCGCGTCCTGGCCGACGGGCTCGCCGAGATCACCGGTGATCACCTCGTGCTCACCGACCGCGGCCGCCTCCTCGCCGACGGCGTGGTCCGCGACCTGCTCGACTGACCCGCGAATATTCGGTATCGGTCGCGCGGCGGCCGTGACACGATGCGCCGCGTGTCTCCTTCGCGGAATGAGCTGGTGCGCTGGCAGTTCGACCTGACCTGGTCGCTGTTCGAGTACCACCTGGATCGGCTGACGGCGGCGGACTTCCTCTGGGAGCCCGCCGAACTGTGCTGGACGATGCGGCCCGACGACACCGGCGGCTGGGTCGCGGACTGGGCCGACACCGAACCCGATCCGATCCCGGTCCCGACGGTGGCCTGGCTGAGCTGGCATATCGGCTGGTGGTGGAGCGTGGCCATCGACCACGTGTGCCGCCGGACGCCACGGGAGCGGACCGACATCACCTGGCCGGGGCCGGGAGCGCCGACGATCGCCTGGCTGCGTCAGCTGCGGACGGACTGGATCGCGATCGTCGACGCGCTCGACGACGCCGAACTGGACGCGGCGTCGGCCTATCCCTGGCCCGCCGACGCCGGGCTGACGATCGCTCATCTGGTCTCCTGGGTCGATGCCGAACTGATGAAGAACGTGGCCGAGATCGGTCAGCTGCGACTGCTGCGGGCGGCGACGACCCAGGTCGCTTGACACCGATTCGTGACCGGAATTCCGGGGTCGGACAGTGGCGCGGGCGACATCGATGATCGCCCGGTCAGCGCCATGAGAAGGCGTGATGCACACCTCACCGGAGGTGCCGCGCACCGGGGTCGTCGAGTGCGGGGTTCGGTGGGTTCGGGGCCGAAGATAACGATTGGGGGCGTAGGCTTCGGCTCGATCCTAGGGAGCTATATGTCCACCGAACGGCACATCACCCTCGTCCAAGAGCAGAGCGAATTCGCCGAGGCGCGCTCTGCGGAGAAGGCGGAGAACGCGCGGCAGTGCGCGGTCGCCGCTCGCACGGTCGCGTCACATTCCCACGACGCGGAAGACTGCGTATCGCTGCTGGCGATGCTCGGCCTGGATGCCCTCGCGGGCAAGCAGGTGGGCGCGGCCTCCACCGCCGCCCAACGCTGAATCGGGCCGGACCGCCCTTCGCGGGCGGTCCGCACCGGCGGCCGATCCGATCGGCCGCACCCGCACGTAGCTCTCGGCTCGCTGACACGATCAGCCCCGAGCCGAGGATCCGTGCTGCGCATCCGGCCCGGATTCCACCGCACCGCCGATCACGCCGCCCGCGACTGTCGGTCGCCCTTCGCCGAGCAGCACGTCGGTATTCGCCCGTGTGATCAGATACGCCGGCACCGCGCGTTCCGTCTCACCACCCGGCTCCTGCGCCTGACCGAACGGCGTGACGTAGTGGAACAGCCGATCGATCACCCGGGCCGGTGCCGGAACACCCGGCGGATTCACCCCGATCACCGGCCCCACCGCCCCGGGCACACTGCGCCCCGCCTCCGGCCGACCGAAGTCGCCCTCGCGCCCCGACCGGTAGGGCATCCCCCTCGCCGACCCCCGATCTCCCACCGCTGCCGTCGGCCCACCCGAGCCCGGCCCGCCATCGCCGAGATCCGCGTCCGCCCGGCCGAGCCCTGCCACCGACGCCCCGATACCCGGCAGCGCAGGCACGGAATATGCCGCGACCTCCGAACCACCGATCGCACGGAACCGCTGCGCACCGGGTGCATGGAATCCCGCGCCGCCTGGCGCATGGAACCCGTGGCCACTCGGCCCAGCCGACCCATGGCTGCTGGGCGCAGTCGAGAGCGATGGGGCGCTGACGCCCGTAATCGACGACGACGTCACCGTTGAACTCGCCGCCGACTTCACGTCCGACAGCCCCTCGCCAGCCGATTCACCTGCACTCGAGTCCGCCACAGCCAGGCCGGTGGTGATCGATTCACCGCTCGGCGCTGTGCTGCCCTCCAGTTGCCCGACATCCGGTGACGAGACCTGACAAGGTTCGTCTCGAACTGCCGCCGAGGTATTCACCACGCCACTCGTCGCATCGTCCGTCAATTGCGCGTTCATGCGTCCTGCCGACGGCCGGTGATCGCCGCCCATCCGCAGTGCGTGATCATGGTCCGTCGACGGCTGGTGGTGTCTACCTGCCGACAGCGTGTGCGTGCCGTCCGCACCCCAGGCGCGCACACGTTGCCTGCCGGAGTTCGCTCCCGATCCGACCGGCCGAATCGGCATGGGCAGCACAGGAATCCGGTCGTCGATCGCGCTGAACGGCAGCGCATACCGTTCCCGCATCGCGACGCGCGCGGATTCCTCCGCGGAGGCGGCCACACGATGTGCCGCCGCACCGCTCGACGGCGACAACGCTGATCCCGGCTCGGCGAGGACCAGTTCGGGAATCGCGTACTTCGCGGCGACGATCGCCTCGGCGGCGGCCCGAACCAGGCCGGGCAGCTCCACCAGTGCGGGCGTCAGTTCCCGCGCCCGCGCCACATACGCGCTGACAGCGGCACCGGCCGCGTCGGCCCCGACACCCGCCCAGGCTGTCGCGAGTGTTTCCCGCATGGTCCGCGCGAAGGTGTCCAGCCCCTCGGCCCACCGCACCGCGATCCGGTCGAACCGGTCTGCCTGCGCGATAGCATCGGTCACCTCGAGCGCCGTGAACGCCCGCGCGATCTCCGCGTGCAGCCAGTGCCACGCGTTCTCGCCACCATCGGGAATCGCTCGTGGCTCGTACCCCGTCATGGCAGAGGCTTCCCGGAAATCGGCTGTCCTACCACGGGTTCCACCGCGCGGAGCCGACCGGCCCCCTCGTCGTCCGTGCGCACCAGTTCATCGCGCGCGGCCCGGTACGCGCACCGGAGTTCGGCGACGGCGTCGGCGTGGGCCGCCAGCACCGCGGCGACACTGTTCGCGCCGGAGTCCGCCTTGGCGCGCAGCCGGGCTACCACCGTGGTCGCGGAGATCAGCCGCGGGTCGTCCTCACCCAGACCCCACCGCGCCTGGTCGCCGATCTCGCCGGCCAATGCGATGAGTGACCCGATCACCCGCAGGAACTCCGCGCACCCCCGATCGAATCCGGCGAACTCCGCCGGATTCAGCGCCACCCCCGGATTCAGCGCCACCCCCGTGGCCGTATCACTGCCGTCTCGCCGCACCACATGCCCCCCGCCGTCGACACCCGAAAAACGCTGGTAAACAGCTGAATCAGTGCCGAACGTACGCCGCTGTGCGCAGCGGTACCAGAGCCGGCGCGCCACCTGTGGACAAACCGCGGCCTGTGGACAACTCCACTCCGTCGCGACCATGTGAGCGGGCGATCTCGGACCGGACAATTAGACTGGAGAACGAGACGCTCCGAGCGTCCGCGTGCGAGTCTGTGCGTCGAACACAGCGGTACACGGGCCGATGACGTACCCGGCACGAGCGAGGAGGTGGGGTCGATGGCGTCGAGCACCGAGGATCGGCGATTCGAGGTCCTGCGAGCGATCGTCGCGGACTACGTCGCCACCAAGGAACCAATCGGCTCGAAGTCGCTCGTGGAACGGCACCACCTGGGTGTTTCCAGCGCCACGATCCGCAACGACATGGCCGTGCTGGAGGCCGAGGGGTACATCACCCAGCCGCACACCAGCTCGGGCCGCATCCCCACCGACAAGGGGTATCGCGAGTTCGTCGACCGGATCGCCGAGGTGAAGCCGCTCTCGGGCGCCGAGCGGCGCGCGATCATGGAGTTCCTCGAATCCGGCGTCGATCTCGACGACGTCCTGCGTCGCGGGGTGCGGTTGCTGGCCCAGCTCACCCGCCAGGTCGCGGTCGTGCAGTACCCCACGGTCTCGGCGTCGATCGTGCGCCACATCGAAGTCGTCGCGCTCAATCCGGCCCGCCTGCTGCTGGTGGTGATCACCGACACCGGCCGGGTCGATCAGCGCATCGTCGATCTCGGCGCCGTCATCTCCGACGACGATCTCGCCGCGGTGCGCGGGCTGCTCGGTGGCGCCATGGACGGCAAGCTGCTGTCGGTGGCCAGCGCGTCGGTGGCCGGCCTGCCGGAACGGGCGCCCGCCAAGATCAAGGACGTGCTCGTTCGGGTCTCCACGGTGTTGGTGGAAACCCTGGTGGAGCACCCGGAGGAACGGCTGGTCCTCGGCGGCACGGCCAACCTCACCCGCAATGTCGCCGACTTCGGTTTCCCCGGCTCGCTGCGGACCGTGCTGGAAGCGCTCGAGGAACAGGTCATCGTGCTGAAACTGCTGGCCGCGGCACAGCAGCCGGGCCAGGTGATGGTGCAGATCGGCGAGGAGACCCAGGTCGAGCAGATGCGCGGCACCTCGGTGGTGTCCACCGGCTACGGCGCGGCGGGCGCGGTGCTCGGCGGCATGGGTGTACTCGGCCCGACCCGGATGGACTATCCGGGAACGATGGCCTCGGTGGCGACCGTCGCCCGCTACATCGGCGAGGTACTTGCCGAAAGATGACGCGGGCCGGAATCGGCCCGACCCGCAACTGTTAAGGTCGATACTTCGGCCGGTAAAGTTGAGTGGATTCGACTAAGGATGCGCCCGGCGCTCGGCTGGACCACAGCGACCAAGGACTAGAGAACTCACAGTGGCACGGGATTACTACGGACTGCTCGGCGTCGGCAAGAACGCCACCGACCAGGAGCTCAAGCGCGCCTACCGCAAGCTGGCCCGCGAACTGCACCCCGACGTGAACCCGGACGAGGCCGCACAGGCCAAGTTCAAGGAAGTCTCCACCGCCTACGAGGTGCTGACCGATCCGGAGAAGCGCCGCATCGTCGACCTCGGCGGTGACCCGCTCGAAAGTGGCGGCGGCGGAGCCGGTTTCAACGGCGCGGGCTTCGGCGGTCTCGGCGACGTCTTCGAAGCGTTCTTCGGCGGCATGAGCGGGCAGGGTGGTGGCGCGCGCAAGCCGCGCGGCCGCGTCCAGCCCGGCGCCGACTCGCTGATCCGTACCCGGCTGAGCCTGGCCGAGTGCGCGGTCGGCGTCACCAAGCACCTGACCGTCGACACCGCGATCCTCTGCGACATCTGTCAGGGCGCCGGCACCAACGGCAACTCCAAGCCGGTGCGCTGCGAGACCTGTGACGGCGCCGGCGAGGTGCAGTCGGTGCAGCGGTCCTTCCTGGGCCAGGTGCTCACCTCGCGTCCCTGCCCGACCTGCCGTGGCGCGGGCGAGACCATCCCCGACCCCTGCCACAAGTGTGGTGGCGACGGCCGGGTCCGCGCGCGTCGCGAGATCGCCGCGCCCATCCCGGCCGGTGTCGCCAACGGCATGCGGGTGCGGCTGGCCGCCCAAGGCGAGGTCGGCCCCGGTGGCGGCCACGCCGGTGACCTCTACGTCGAGGTCGTCGAGCAACCGCACGACACCTTCGTCCGCGACGGCGATGACCTGCACTGCACCGTCCGGGTCCCGATGGTCGACGCCATCCTGGGCACCACGGTCGTCGTCGACACCATCCTCGACGGCCCGACCGAGCTGACCATCGCGGCGGGCACCCAGCCCGGCGAGGTCATCCAGCTGCGCGCCCACGGCATGCCCCGGCTGCGTTCGGGCGCCCGTGGCGACCTGCTGGCGCACCTCGACATCATCGTGCCGACCAAGCTGGACGGGAAGCAGACCGATCTGCTGCGCAAGTTCAAGGGCATGCGCGACAAGGACCGCGCCGAGGTGATGTCGGCGCAGTCCGAGCACAACAGCGGCCTGTTCGCCCGGCTGCGCGCCTCCTTCAGCGGACGCTGAGGCCGTGGCCGCGACGGTCTTCTACCTCGACGAGGTGCCCGAACCTGGTGCCGTCGCGGTCCTCGACGGTCCGGAGGGCAGGCACGCGGCCACTGTGCGCCGGATCAAGGTCGGCGAGCCGATCACCCTGTCCGACGGACGCGGTGTGCTCGCCGAATCGGAAGTCGTTGCGGCCCAGAAGGACCGGCTCGAACTCGCGGTGCACCACCGGCGGATCGCCGCGCCGGTGACGCCGCGGGTCACCGTGGTGCAGGCGCTGCCCAAGTCGGATCGGTCGGAGCTGGCCGTCGAGCTGATGACCGAGGCGGGCGCCGACGTCATCGTGCCGTGGCAGGCCGCGCGGTGCGTCTCGAACTGGGAGGCGAAGGCCGCCAAGGGCGTCGAGAAGTGGCGGGCCGCCGCCAAGACCGCGGCACGGCAGTCCCGGCGGGCCTACATTCCCGAGGTCACCGACCTGCACCGCACCCGCGATCTGATCGAGCTGGTGCGAAAAGCCGGCGCGGCCGGCGCGATCGTCGCCGCCCTGCACGAGTCCGGCGCCGGCAAGTTCACCGCGCTGCCGCTGGCCCAGGCGAGCGATGTCGTGCTGATCGTCGGGCCCGAGGGCGGCCTCGACGACGCCGAACTGGCCGCGCTGGCTGAGGCGGGGGCCACCAACGTGGTGCTCGGCCCGACCGTGCTGCGCACCTCCACGGCCGCCGCGGTGGCACTCGGTGCCCTCGGCGCGCTCACTCCGCGCTGGTAGATCACCCGCTCGGCAGCCGCCGCCCGCTCGTGACCTGCGATCACCGGTCGATCGCGGTTCGGCCGATCCCGCCGTTATATCGCTGGGCGGTGTCGGTGCCGCGCGTTAAACTGTGCTCATCGAACACACAGTCGAGACCGGAAGCAGGCCATAGCCACTTTTGAAGAACTCAGGCGAGATCGGCGACCCCACCAACCCCGTATCAGGCATCGGCGCAGGCGGTAACAACGCGGGTCCCGCGGCGCGAACAGTGCGTTCCAGCATCGAACTCGCCCCGGAGTCTGTTTTCCCGTTCCTCGGCTCGGCCGACCAGAATCTTCGTCAGCTCGAGAAGCTGCTCCCGGCCGACATCCACGTCCGCGGCAACACCGTCACCATCACCGGTAAGGCCGGCGATGTGGCGCTGGCCGAGCGCGTCATCGAGCAGCTCGTGGCGCTGACCGGCCGCAATCGGGTGATCACTCCCGAAGCGGTCCGGCACACCGTCTCGATGCTCACCGAGGGCGTGTCCGAATCGCCCGCCGAGGTGCTGAGCCTGGACATCCTGTCGCGCCGCGGCAAGACCATCCGGCCCAAGACGCTGAACCAGAAGCGCTACGTCGACGCGATCGACGCCAACACCATCGTGTTCGGCATCGGTCCCGCCGGTACCGGCAAGACCTACCTGGCGATGGCCAAGGCGGTGCAGGCCCTGCAGTCCAAGCAGGTCACCCGCATCATCCTGACCAGGCCCGCGGTCGAGGCCGGTGAGCGGCTCGGCTTCCTGCCCGGCACGCTCAACGACAAGATCGACCCGTATCTGCGGCCGCTCTATGACGCGCTGCACGACATGATGGACCCGGAAGCGATCCCCAAGCTGCTCGCCTCGGGTGTCATCGAGGTCGCGCCGCTGGCGTACATGCGTGGCCGCAGCCTCAACGACTCGTTCATCATTCTCGACGAGGCGCAGAACACGACGGCCGAGCAGATGAAGATGTTCCTGACCCGCCTCGGCTTCGGTTCGAAGATGGTGGTCACCGGTGACATCTCGCAGGTCGACCTGCCCAACGGGCAGCGCTCGGGTCTGCGGGCGGCCGCGGAGATCCTCACCGACATCGACGACATCCACTTCTCGGAGCTCACCAGCGCCGATGTCGTGCGGCACCGGTTGGTCTCCGACATCGTCGACGCCTACGACCGGTACGAGTCCGACACCCGCGCGGTTCCCGGCCCGCACTACCCGGGCAACCGGGCACAGCGCCGCGCCGCCGGCCGCGCGAACCGGGGGTAACTCACGCCACGCTGGCCCGATGCCGCTCCCGGCGGCGTCGGGTCGGCACCGTACCCTGAACACGTGAGCATCGAGATCGCCAACGAATCGGGCATGGACGTCCCCGAAGAAGACCTGGTCAGCGTCGCACGTTTCGTCATCGGCCGGATGGACGTGCATCCCGCCGCCGAGCTGTCGATGGTGCTCGTCGATCTCGACACCATGGCCGACCTGCACGTGCGCTGGATGGACCTGCCCGGCCCGACCGACGTGATGTCGTTCCCGATGGACGAGCTGGAGCCGGGCGGTCGCCCCGACAGCCCCGAGCCCGGCCCGTCGATGCTCGGTGACATCGTGCTCTGTCCGGAGTTCGCGATGGGGCAGGCGCAGAAGGCTGGCCATTCCCTCGACCACGAGCTGGCACTGCTCACCGTGCACGGCGTGCTCCACCTGCTCGGCTACGACCATGCCGAGCCGGAGGAGGAGAAGGAGATGTTCGCGCTGCAGGCCCAGCTGCTCGAGGAGTGGTACGTGAGCCTGCGTGAGGAACAGCGGCGCGCCGAACTGGCCGAGCGCGATGCCCAACTGCTCGGCAAGGCAGGTTTCACCGCACCGGGTGACGCACTGGGCCCCGCGTGACCGCACTGACCCAAATCCTGCTGGCGATCGTGCTGATCGGCCTCGGCGGGGTGTTCGCCGGGGTCGACTCGGCGTTGAACACGGTCTCGCGCGCCCGGCTCGACGACATGGTCCGCGAGGAACGGCCCGGCGCGGCGCGGCTGCGCAAGATCGTCGACGACCGGCCGCGGTACGTGAATCTCATGGTGCTGCTGCGCATCCTGTGCGAGATCACCGCGACCGTCCTGCTCGCCGCCGCGGCCCTGTCGCTGTGGAGCGCGGGCACGGCGCTGCTGGTGACCGCCACGGTGATGGTGGTCGTCTCCTACGTCGTGATCGGTGTCGGCCCGCGCACCCTCGGCCGCCAGCACGCCTATTCGATCGCGCTCGGCGCCGCGGTGCCGCTGCAGATCATCGGCGCCGCGCTGGGGCCGGTGAGCAGGCTGCTGATCCTGCTCGGCAACGCGATCACCCCGGGTAAGGGATTTCGCAACGGCCCCTTCGCGTCCGAGATCGAGCTGCGGGAAGTGGTCGACATGGCCCGCGAGCGCGGCGTGGTCGCCGACGACGAACGCCGGATGATCCAGTCGGTGTTCGAACTCGGCGACACCCTCGCCCGCGCGGTGATGGTGCCGCGCACCGAGATGGTGTGGATCGAGGCCGACAAGACCGCGGCCCAGGCGATGTCGCTGGCGGTGCGGTCGGGGCACTCGCGGATTCCGGTGGTCGGCGAGAACGTCGACGACGTGCTCGGCGTGGTGTACCTGAAAGACCTTGTCCCGTACGCCGATCGCAGCCGCAAGGTGACCGTGCGCGAGGTCATGCGGCCCGCGGTGTTCGTCCCCGATTCCAAGCCGCTCGACGATCTGCTCGACGAGATGCAGCGCCGCCGCAACCACATGGCGCTGCTGGTCGACGAGTACGGCGGCATCGCGGGTCTGGTGACCATCGAGGACGTGCTCGAGGAGATCGTCGGCGAGATCGCCGACGAGTACGACACCGATGAGACCCCGCCCGTGGAAGACCTGGGCGACGGCCGCTACCGGGTGTCGGCGCGGCTGTCGGTGGAGGATCTGGGCGAGCTGTACGGGCTCGACATCGAGGATGAGGACGTCGACACCGTGGGTGGGCTGCTGGCCCACGAGCTGGGGCGCGTCCCGCTGCCCGGCTCGAAGGTGACCGTCTACGGCCTGGTCCTGCGCGGCGAGGGCGGTGCCGACGCGCGTGGGCGGATGCGGGTGAACACCGTGCTGGTGCGCCGCGACGCCGAGAAGGACAAGAAGACCGAGAAGTCCCGCAGGGGCAAGACCAACGGCACCGAGCAGACCACCAACGGCAGCGAGCCCGCGGAGGTCACCGTGCCCGACGACAACGGAGATACCGATGAGTGAACTGGACGCCGAGGACAACAAGTTGCTGGTGCTGGCGCGCGGCGCGCTGGGCCGCACCGGTGGCGCGAGCGGCGCCGCCATCCGCGACACCGACGGCCGCACCTACGCCGCCGGCGAGGTCGCGCTGACGGCGCTGCGGCTGACCGCGCTGCAGGCCGCCGTGGCCGCCGCGATCTCCAGCGGCGCCGAGGGTTTCGAGGCGGCCGTCGTCGTCGGCGGTGACGCCGACGACGCGGGCATCGCCGCGGTTCGCGAGGTCTCGCCCTCGGCCGCGGTGATCCGCACCGACCGCGCCGGCGCCGTGCTGAGCGAGGTGCACGGTGGCTGACAAGGAATTCCGTTCCGGCTTCGTCTGTTTCGTCGGCCGCCCGAACACCGGCAAGTCGACGCTGACCAACGCCCTGGTCGGCACCAAGATCGCGATCACCTCCTCGCGCCCGCAGACCACGCGGCACACCATCCGCGGCATCGTGCACCGCGAGCACGCCCAGCTGATCCTGGTCGACACCCCAGGCCTGCACCGCCCGCGCACGCTGCTCGGCCAGCGGCTCAACGATCTCGTGCGCGACACCTACTCCGAGGTCGACGTGATCGCCGTGTGCATCCCGGCCGACGAGAAGATCGGCCCCGGTGACCGCTGGATCGTCGAGCAGATCAAGATGATGGCGCCCAAGACCACCGTCCTCGGCGTGGTCACCAAGATCGACAAGGTGAGCCGCGACCAGGTCGCCCACCAGTTGATGGCGGTCTCGCAGCTGCTCGGGCCCGAGGCCGAGGTCGTGCCGGTGTCGGCGGTCAAGGGTGAGCAGGTCGAGGTGCTCGTCGATGTGATCGCCTCGAAGATGCCCGAGGGCCCGGCCTTCTACCCCGACGGCGAGATCACCGACGAGCCCGAGGAAACCCTGATGGCCGAGCTGATCCGCGAGGCCGCGCTCGAGGGTGTGCGCGACGAACTGCCGCACTCGCTGGCCGTGGTGATCGAGGAGATCCAGCCGTACGAGGCCAACGAGGACATGCTCGAGGTGCATGCCCTGCTGTACGTCGAACGGCCGAGCCAGAAGGCGATCATCATCGGCAAGAACGGTTCCCGCCTCAAGGAGGTCGGCACCAACGCCCGCAAGCAGATCGAGCACATCCTGGGGACCCGGATCTACCTGAACCTGCACGTGAAGGTGGCCAAGGACTGGCAGCGCGACCCGAAACAGCTGGGGAAGCTGGGCTTTTGACCGTTTGAGCGTCGGCGGTACGGGGTATCGTTCGGCGAATACGCCGACGGTGTTCGGTGTGCTCGCTGATCGCCCGGGGAGGCCGTCGAAGTGCCCGATGCCAATGATGTCGGCAAGCTGCTGGAGTTGCTGCGGGCGCTGGAGATCCCCGACACCAAACCGCGGGTGCTGCGCACGCTGCTGCGGGGTCGCCGCACGCTGCCCCGGCCGATCGTCGAACTGGTCGGCGTGCAAGGGCATTCGGCGCTGGTCGCCGACCTCTACAGCTGGCTGAGTGAATCGGGCGGCCGGCGCGCGACCCCGCGGGCCAAGGTCGATCTGCACGCACCGGATCTGCCGCGCACCGCGCTCACGCCCGACCTCACCGCGGTCAGCTCGCACGACGATCAGGAGATCGCCGGGCATTGCCTGCCGATCATCCAGCAGCTGGTCGCCGGCTTCGCGGCCGACGACACCGCGATGGGCGCGATCAAGTTCCCGCGCTACCGCACCGCTGATTGGCTGACGCGCCAGCGGGTCACCAGCGACGAGTCCGAGGCCCCCGACGAACTACGCCGTCGGCTGCCGAAGCTGCTGCGCAGCGGATCGCCGACCAGCCGCTCCGACACCGCGGAAGGCGTCGCGGGGGACACGATCTCGCGCGTGGTCTTCGGCGTGCTCGCGCTGTGGCCGGTGCTGCGGCTGTGGCTGTGGGTGTCCGGGCGCATCCCCGGGATGTCGAAGGTGACCAGATGGTTCCTGCACCAGCGCTATCTGGCACCCGAATTGTCCGGCAGCTTCCTGGGTTTCGCGTCTCGCCTGACCGCCTCGCACCGGGTCGACGAGAACGAGGAGCAGGTCGCCAAACTGCTGATCCACGCGTTCCTCGAGGATCTGCGCGACGCGTACCGGCGCCGGATCTGGCGGCCGTCGAGCTGGCGGCGCACCGCCTATCCGGTCGCGCTGCTCGGTGGTCTCGCCGAGGGCAGTGACGGTGCCCGCATCCTCACCTGGATCAACGAGATCAGGAACGAGACCGGGCATTTCGACCCGCTGGTGCTCGTCGCCTTCCGGGACGAGGGCCCGAACCGCGAGGTCGGCGAGCTCGGTGACATCGGGGAGCTGCGCACGCTGCGCACCCTGGAGAGCCTGGCCGAGCAGCCCTCGCCGCAACCACCGGACCCGCTGCAGAGCTGGGTCAGGGAGATCGACAACCGGCGCACCCACCGCCAGGCCGATGCGTGGTTCCTGCCGCTGCGCGCGCTGCTGCCCCCGGACACACCGCCGCGGATCAGCGACCCGCGCTTCCGCGGTCTCGCCCTGCCGCCCGCACCGCCGATGGCGGCGCGCAGCTGGTTCGTCGGCCTGTGCGTGCTCATCCCGATCGCGCTGGCCGTCGCCGCCGCGCTGGTCTACTTCCCGCCACTGCGTGGCGCGCCGTGCTCGCAGTGGCCGTGGACCGGCGGTGTCTCGGTGGCCCTGCGCGATGGTGAGTGCGTCGGCTACAGCGACAACGTCGCGCAGCTCTTCGCCGACGATCCCGAGCTGACGGCCATGCAGCGCGAGGTGTTCCGGCTCAACGAGCAGGCCACGGAGGCCCGCGCGAGCAACCCCGACCGGCCGCTGGTCTCGCTGGTGTACTTCGCCGGTCTCAGCTACGCCGACACCAATGTGCGCTACCCGCACGCCCAGGTCGAGGAACTTGCCGGGCTCGCGGTGCAGCAGCGCCGCGCGCTCCTGGCCTCCGACGAGTCGGAACCGTTGCTGCGCGTCGTCATCGCCAACGGCGGCTCGGACATGCGCCAGGCGAGCTGGGTGGTCGAGCACGCGCTGCGCGGCCTGGTGGCCGACGACCCCAGCGTGCTCGGGGTGGTCGGCATCGATCGCAGTACCGACGAGACCCGCACGGCGATCGCCCGGCTCGGCGAACTCGGCGTGCCCGCAGTGGCGACGACGCTGTCGGCCGATGGCCTGGACCGGGCCTCGCCCCTGTACTTCCAAGCGGCGCCGAGCAATACCGTGCAGGCCCGGCTGATCGCCGACTACGTCCAAGGCGCGCGCGAGCCGAACGGCGCCCCGCGCTACGACAAGGTGACGATCTACCACCCCGAGGCGGCCGACGACCTGTACGTGACGACCCTGGTCGCCGATCTGCAGGCCGAGCTCGCCGGACGCGGTGTCGCCCAGCAGAGTCTGAGCTGGCGCGAACAGCAGGAGCTGTACCGGTTCCCCGCGCCGTGCGAGACCGAGGGCGCCGACCGGCGCACCCTGCTGTTCTTCGCGGGCCGCAACGCTGATTTCCCCACCTTCGCCAAGGCGGTCAGCCGCGGTTGCCTCAGTGGCGCCGGACCGGCGATCCTCGGCAACGACGCGGTCACCCGGCTGATCACCGACCCCAAGGCCACCGCCGCGCTGCCGGCCAACCTGACGGTGCGCTACGTGTCCAAGGCCGCGCCGGTGATGCTCGGCGGCGCGGACTGTGTCAGCGGCGTCGGCAAACTCGGCGATCAGCCGGTGCCGTTCGAACACGAGCAGCTGTGCGTCGAACTGGCCGGGCTGATCGAGGACCTGCGCGGCTACCCGGACCTGGCCGACTACCGCCCGACCTGGGCGGGTGACCGCACCGGGCTCGCGTTCGACGTGAGCGGCCTGTTCCTGCAGGCGGTCCGGGCCAGCCGCGGCGTCCTCGCCGACCTGCCGCCGAACCGGACCGCGATCGCGGTGCAGTTGCGCGAGAGCGACTATCGCGGTGTCACCGGCACCCTGGGCTTCTCGACGCGTCGCGTCGCCGACGGCTCGTCGATCGCGGTGCTGGTCACCACCGCGGTCGGCGGTCCTGGCCCGCAACGCTGCCTGATCATGTTCCCGCGCCGGACCGGTCAGGACGGCTGCCCGGCCGGGACGAAGAGTGATCTCGAGGGCTGGACCGAACCGGGGCGGTAGTGCGGAGATGTCGGAATTTCCGGACCGCACTACCGGATTCGTGCTGTTATAGTCGCTCGAACATGACCTCCGGGTGGGGACCGGCTTCAGCGGCGACCGATTCGGAGACGCTGCCGGAAGGGTCCCGGTAGCACTGTGACCGTGGGAGACCGGGGCGGGTGAGTATCGCAGAGGGCGCGGAGTTCGCCGGGTATCTGATCGAGCGGCGACTGGGCGCCGGTGGCATGGGCACCGTCTACCTGGCCCGCCATCCCCGCTTGCCGCGCCACGACGCGCTCAAGATCCTGGCCGACGACCACGCCGCCGATCCCGAGTTCCGGGCCAGGTTCCTGCGCGAGGCCGAACTCGCCGCCGCGCTGGCCCATCCGAACCTTGTCGCCGTGCGCGATCGCGGGGAGACCGACGGCAAGCTCTGGATCGCCACGCAGTACGTCGCCGGGTCGGACGCGGCCGAACTCGTGCGCGCCGCGCCGTCGGGGCTCGATCCGGCGCGGGCGGTGCACATCGTCGGCGAGGCGGCGCGCGGACTCGACGCGGTGCACCGGGCCGGGCTCCTGCATCGCGACGTGAAGCCGGCCAACATCCTGGTGGCCGAGGAGGCGGGTCATCCCGACCGGGTGCTGGTCACCGACTTCGGGATCGCGCGCCGGGCCGAGGACACCGCGACGCTGTCGGCGGGCGGCGGACTCGTCGCGACCCTGTCCTATGTGGCGCCCGAACAACTCGGCGGCGACCGGGTCGACCTGCGCGCCGACGTCTACGCGCTCGGCTGCTCGCTGTTCCAATTGCTGGTCGGCACAGTGCCGTTCGTCCGGCAGACACCCGCGGCGCTGATGTACGCGCACCTGCACGAGCCACCGCCGCGGCCGTCGGCGCTGCGGCCGGAGCTGCCCGTCGCGTTCGACGTCGTGATCGCGCGGGCCATGGCGAAAGACCCCGCCGACCGGTTCGCCTCCTGCGGCGACCTGGCGGCGGCCGCTCGCGCCGCGGCGGACGGGCGCGCGCTGCCACCGACCGCGGCGACCTCCGTGCTGCCCGGCGCGACGACGAGCGCCGAGACGCGGGCACAGCCGTCGGTGCAGGACGCCCCGCCGCACGAAACGTCCGTGCTGCCACTGCCCGTCGCCGGACCGGGCTTCGGCGGGACGTGGCCGCCCGCCCCGATGCTCGAGGCCGACCCGTTCACCGCGGCTCTGCTCCGCCGCCGGACGCCGTGGGGCAGACTGATCCGCCGCCGTGGCTTCTGGGTGGCGGCAGCGGTGGTCGTCGTCCTCGGGCTCGGCACGACGGCGGCGCTGGTCGCCGCCGGACCCGACGACTCGGCGTCGCGCACAGCCGCGTCCACCACGCTGCCGCCACTGCCACCGGCGACCGCGTGGGGTGCCTACAGCTTCGTCGCCGACACCTTCCCTGATCTGCTGCCCGCCTTCCAGTTCGGCGTCGGCTACCAGGAGCTGACCGGCTGCTACATGTTCGACGAGAAGTGGAACTTCGCCCCGACGGACAAGGCCGAACCGATCGCGAAGATGAGCTGTAGCGGAAACCGCGATCCCGCCGTCGGGATCACGGTCGTCTGCAATACCGACCGCTCGCGCATGCTGGCGCAGCCCAGCACCGATCAGGTCGAGGGCAACGAGGAATGGCGCCGCCCGACGGGCACCGGGAACCTGCACTGGGGCAGCAATATCGGCCTGGACAAGACCCAGACCGGCTTCCTGCACGTCTACTTCGACGAACCGGCGCGCTCGTTCTGCCGGATCGATGTCAACGGCGGCGACAACGGCGCCGAACTGCGCGAGAAGTGGTGGGCCGATGCGCCGCTGTGATCCCCGCGCTGCCGTGCGGACGGCCGCCCTGCTCGCCGTCCTCGCGCTGACCGGCTGCACGGTGGCGGGCACGCCGGCACCGGCCGACGCCGACCTGTCGACGCTGGATTATGGTACCTACCAGCATGTTCCGCTGGTGGCGCCGGACGGCGACGAGTACTCGGGCCGGGTGCTGGAGTCGGTGCGGATCGGCGAGGTGATGATCAACCCGGCCAAGGCCGACGCCGCCCTGTCCCTGCCCGCCGACGCCAAACCCACGGTCCCGCTGCCGACCCCGGCCAAGGTCTCCGGTGTGTTGTCGGAGCAGGCGCGCGCCGTGCTCGACAAGTACGGCATGATCGCCGGATTCCAGGTCGCGGGCACCGACTCGGTCCGCACCAGGGGGCTGTCGCTGCTGGCGCTGCGCATGCCGGATCCGGAAGCCGCCGCCAAGGCCGCCGTCGACCTCGATGCGACCGACGCGGCGGTCAGCCGCGACAATGTCGCCGTCGCGATCCCGAACTATCCCACGGCGCGGGCGCATTGGCGGCCCGCCGTGGCGAGCATGGCCGCCACGGTCGCGCGCGGCTCGTTCGTGGTGAGCGCGCTGGTCGCGCACCCGACGCCGGACGCCGCGGCCCTGACCGGGTTGATCGGCAAGGCCTTCGACGCGCAGCTGCCCGAACTCGACCGTTTCGTCGCCACGCCGGTGGACCAGCTCGCGCACCTGCCGCTCGACGGCGAGCAGATGCTGACCCGGCTGGTCCCGGAGAAGCTGGGTCGCTGGTCGCGGCCCGCCGTGCTGCTCATCGATCGCGAACAGCTCGCCGGGGGCAAGACGCTGGTGCACGCCAGCGGCGTGGTCTACGGGCCGAACGTGGCCTATCTGAACGGAACCCGGCAGCAGCGATCCACGGCCGACGCCTTCGCGATGATCGGCTTCGACGGGCTGATGCGCTATCCCGATGCCGTCGAAGCGCGCCGCGCGTTCGATCGCGGGACCCGGTCACTGGCCGCCGACGGCTTGCGGACTGTCGCCGGTCCGGCCGGTCTGGCCGACGTCCAGTGCCTCGACGACGACGCGGGCCAGCCCGCGGTGCGCTTCGCCTGCCGGGTGCTGCACGGACGCTATGTCGCCACCGTGTTCGCGCCGCGCGAGCAGCAGATCAAACAGAAGGCCGCCGCCCAGTACAGCCTGCTGGTGCGCGCCGGATGACCGCACAGCTGCGGTCCGGCTCGGTCTTCGCGGGCTATGTGATCGAGCGGGTGCTCGGCAGTGGCGGGATGGGCACCGTCTACGCCGCGCGGCATCCGCGGTTGCCCCGCCTGGACGCGATCAAGGTGCTGAGCGAAGCGCACAGCGGCGCACCGGAATTCCGGGCCAGGTTCATCCGGGAGGCCGAACTTGCGGCCCGCATTGATCACCCGAACGTGGTGGCCGTGCACGATCGCGGCCTCGTCGACGGCATGCTGTGGATCGCGATGCAGTACGTCGCGGGGACCGACGCCGCGGCGGTGTTGCGCGCCGGCGTGCCCCGGCCGGAGTACGCGCTGCACATCGTCACCGAGGCGGCCGCCGGGCTGGACGCGGCGCACCGCGCCGGGCTGCTGCACCGCGATGTGAAGCCGGCCAATCTGATGCTGGAGACGCGGCCGGGGGAGCCGGACCGGATCCTCGTCGCCGACTTCGGCATCGCCAAATCCGGTGCCGACAGCACCGCGCTCACCGAACCCGGCGCCTTTCTGGCCACTCTCGCCTACGCGGCGCCGGAACTGATCCGGCTCGATGCCGTGGATCGCCGGGCCGATCTGTATTCGCTGGGCTGCACGCTGTTCGAACTGCTCACCGGGCGCAAGCCGTTTCCCCGCGACACCGTCGCCGCCGTGATCAACGCCCATCTGACCGAGCCGCCGCCCCGGCCGACACAGGTGAACCCGCACCTGCCACGGGCCATCGACGCGGTGATCGCCAGGGCCATGGCGAAGAATCCCGACGACCGGTACTCCAGTTGCGGCGCGCTGGCCGCGGCCGCGGCCGCCGCGTTCGGTGCGCCGGTGCCGCCGACGACGCGCGTCGCCCAGCCGGGTACGCCGCGCGAACCGGCCGGTCGCCCGGACTTCGCGCCCGACGCCCGGGCCGACGCGACCACCGTCCCGGTCGGCCTCGGCTCGGCTCGGGAACCACGCCGGGTCGTGCCGTCCCGCCGATGGCCGCTGGTCGCCGGGGTGACGGCTGTGCTCACGATCGCGCTGGTCGCGGTCGGTGTGGTCGCGCTGAATCGCGACGAGTCGCCGAGCGCCGCGCCCGCGTCGGCGGTGGCGCCGACCACCGCCGCCGAATCGGCATGGGGTGTCCACGAATACATCGTCCGGGCCTTTCCCGGACTGCTCCCACGCACGCCGTTCGCCAGCGGCTTCCAGGGCATCCGGTGCGCGGCCGTCGACAAGGAGCACCGGCCGATCGCGCTCGACCGGCACGACGGCGTCGGCAGGCTCAGCTGCAACGGCGACCGCGATCCCATCGAGCGGATGACGGTGTACTGCAACGGCGACCGCACGCCGAGCAGCGCGCGCCCGTTCGTCGAGGCGACCGCGATCCGGGAGGAGAACTGGGAGCGCTCCTCGGGCCGCGGCAAGCTCATCGTCCAGGACATGCCGGGCCTGCGGGCAGGCACGACATCGGGCGGACTCGTCGTCCAATTCGACGACACCTCGCGCAACTTCTGCCTGCTCAGTATTTTCGGCGCCACCAACGGCGCCGAGCTCTACGACCGCTGGTGGCCCGTCGCGCCGCTGTGACTCACCACCACGGCGTGGGTCGCGCCCGTTCCCAGCGCAATTCGGCTTCCAGCTGTGCCGCCAGTGAGATGAGCATCGGCTCGGTGTTCGCGGTGCCCATCAGCTGCGCGCCGATCGGCAGCCCGGCCTCGGTGAAACCGGCGGGCACGTTCACACTCGGCCAGCCGAGGACGTTCCACGGCCAGGTGTACGGGCAGGCGGCGGTGATCAGGTTGTTGGTCGCGCCGACGCCGATGCCGTCGATCTCCTCCGCGCGCGGGGGCGGGGTGGCGGTGGTCGGGGCCAGGACCAGGTCGTAGTCGTCGAAGAACCCGCCGATCCGCTTGTGCAGCAACGGCTCCGCGCGCCGGGCGGCGGCGAGCACGGGACCGCCGAGGACGCCGCCGAGCCGGGCGTTGGCCGTGGTGCGCGGGTCGACGACGGCCTCCGGCATCGCCCGGCGCACCCGGGTGATCCCGGCCATCGAGCGTGGCAGGAACGAGGCGCCGATCATCAGGCCGTAGTGCAGGTCGGCCACGGTGACGGTGTGCCCGAGGCCGCGCAGCGTCCGCGCCAGCGCGTGCACGGCCGCCGCGATCTGCGGGTCCAGCGCGGTCTTGGTCGCGGTGAACGGAATCCGCAGGGAGAGTGCGATTCTGAGCTTGCCGGGGTCACGTCCCACGGCGGCGCTCGCGTCGATCGGCGCCGGGGTGTGCAGGTCACCGCGGTGTGGCCCGGCGGCGACGTCGAGCAGCAGGGCGGCATCGCCGACGGTGCGCGCGAGCGGCCCGTTGACGGTCAGGCCGTAGAACGCCTCGGCGTGCGGCCAGGTGGAGATGCGCCCGCGCTGCGGCTTGATCCCGACCAGGTTGTTCCACGACGCCGGGATGCGCACCGAGCCCGCGCCGTCGGAACCCAGTGCGGCGGGCACCAACCCGGCCGCGACCGCCGCCGCGGAACCGCCCGAGGAGCCGCCGGGGGTGCGTGTGCGATCCCAGGGATTGCGGGTGTGGCCGAAGGCGTCGCCGCTGGTGAACGGGAGCTGGCCCAGCTCACAGGTATTGGCCTTGCCCACGATCACCGCACCGGCGGCGCGCAGCCTGCGCACCGATTCGGCGTCCTCGGTCTTCGGCGTGAACTCGCCACCGCAGCCGAAGGCGGTGATCTCCCCGGCGATATCGGTGTCGTCCTTGACCGCGATCGGTACGCCGAGCAGCGGCAGCCGCGTACCGGCGGCCAGGCGCGCGTCGGCGTCGGCGGCTTCGCGCAGCGCGGCCTCCCTGCGGACGACCCGGAAGGCGTTGAGCGTCGGCTGGGCGGCCTCGATCCGGTCGAGCGCCGCGGTCACGGCGGCGACGGAGGAGAGGCTGCCGTCGGCGATCGCGGCGGACATTTCGGAGAGGCCGAGGTCGGCCGAAGGCTTCGGCGCGATGCGGTCGGGCGCGGACATGTGAACTCCGTCTCTGCAGGTAGTGGGGTCGACGGTAGCGTCGAGCTGGTCACCCGTCCACATACCCTGGGTGGATTTCTCGGCTATAGACATACATCCCGTATGTATGTAACAGTGGTGAGGCCCAGCATTCGAACCAGGGGAGGACCCCATGGGAATCAGCTCAGCACTCGGCCCGGCGCGCGAGATCGCCCTGTCGTCCGGCCGCATCCGCTACCACGACACCGGCACCGGATCGCCGGTCGTTTTCGTCCACGGCCTGCTGGTCAACGCCGACCTCTGGCGCGGGGTGGTGCCCGGCCTCGTCGCCGCCGGACACCGCTGCCTCACGCCCGACTGGCCGCTCGGATCGCACTCGATCCCGCTGCCCGACGCCGACCTCACCCCCACCGGCATCGCGGACCTCATCGCCGAGTTCCTCGACGCGCTCGACCTGACCGATGTCACCGTCGTCGCGAACGACACCGGCGGCGCGCTGACCCAGATCCTGATGACCCGCAGGCCGGAACGGATCGGCCGGGTGGTGCTGGCCGCCGTCGACTGCTTCGAGGTCTTCCCGCCGCAGCCGTTCGCGGGTCTGCTGAAGGTCGCGAAGCTGCCCGGCGCCATCGCCGCGCTGCTCGCGCCGCTCGGATGGCGGCCCCTGCAGCGGTTGCCGCTCGCCTTCGGATTGGTGACCAAACACCCTCTGCCACAGGAGATCGCGAAGTCCTACCTGCGGCCCGCCCAGCGTGATGCCGCGATCCGGGCCGACCTGCGCCGCTTCGCGGCGGGCGTGGACAACCGGGTCACCCTGACGGCCGCCGAGCGCTTCGGCCAGGTCGATGTCCCGGTGCTCGTGGTGTGGTCCACCGAGGACCGGCTGTTCCCGATGACACTGGCGCAGCGGCTCGTCACCGCCCTGCCGAAGGCGAGCCTGCGCACCGTCGACGACTCCTACACCTTCCTGCCCGAGGACCGGCCGGAGTTGCTCGCCGAACTGATCGTGGAGTTCACTCGGCTGCATGCAGCGCCGTAGTCAGGAGGATCGCTCCCGCACCACCCGAGCCGCGCTCGAGCAGGCAGGCCGCAGCCTGTTCGCCGAGCGCGGCTTCGCCGCGACGTCCGCCGAACAGCTGGTGGCCGCCGCCGGCGTCACCCGCGGCGCGCTGCACCACCACTACGGCGACAAGCGCGGATTGTTCCTGGCCGTGCTCGAGCAGATCGAGACCGAGGCGACCGCGGAGATCGCGAGCGCGGTGGCGGCGGTCGACCCCGACGACGTCGTGGCCGGGATGACCGCGGGTCTGGCCTGCTTCCTCGACATCTGCGGCCGCCCGGAGATGCTGCGCATCGTCCTGATGGACGCCCCGACCGTCCTCGGCTGGCCCGCCTTCCGCGACTTCGAATCCCGGCACGGCCTCGGCCTGATCACCGGCGAGCTGCAACGTGCCGTCGACGCCGGTCTCGTCCCGGCCGTCCCCGTCCCGGTCCTCGCGCAGCTGCTGCTCAGCGCCATCACCGAGGCGTCACTCATCGTCGCCCACGCCGAAGACGCCGAGCGCGCCCGCGCCGAGACCCAGCAATCCCTGTTGCTGCTCATCGCGGGTCTGCTGCGCCGGGACTGACCGGCCCGCCGTGTCCGTGGTGGCGGTGTCGGGTCGACGTGGAAGACTGGGGCCGTGCGGTTGTATCGGGATGAGGCGGTGGTGGTCCGTCAGCACAAGCTGGGCGAGGCCGATCGCATCGTCACGCTGCTGACCAGGCAACACGGTCTGGTGCGCGCGGTCGCCAAGGGGGTGCGGCGCACCAAGTCGAAGTTCGGGGCGCGGCTCGAGCCGTTCGCCTACATCGACGTGCAGCTGCATCCGGGCCGCACGCTCGACATCGTCACCCAGGTGACCACGGTCGAGGCGTTCGCCGCCGACATCATCGACGACTACGGCCGCTACACCACGGCTTGCGCGATCCTCGAGACCGCCGAACGCCTCGCGGGTGAGGAACGCGCGCCCGCGCCGAAACTGCACGCGCTCACCGCGAGCGCCCTGCGCGCCATCGCCGCCAAGCAGCGCCCGCACGAACTCGTCCTCGACGCCTATCTGTTGCGCGCCATGGGTTTCGCGGGCTGGGCGCCCGCCCTCGACGAGTGCGCCCGCTGCGCGACGCCGGGCCCGCATCGCGCGTTCCACGTCGCGGCGGGCGGTGCGGTCTGCGTGCACTGCAGGCCGCCGGGCGCGAGCACCCCGGCCGCGGGTGTCCTCGATCTGCTCGTCGCCCTGCTGAAGGGGGAGTGGGACTACATCGCCGGCGTCCCCGACAATGTCCGCCGTCAGGCCAGCGGTCTGGTCGCCGCCCACCTGCAGTGGCACCTGGAACGGCAGCTGCGCACCCTGCCGCTGATCGAGCGCTCGCGGACCGACACCGGAGCCCCCGTGGTCGACCGCGTCGGCTGACGACACACGGGCGCCGGTCCCCGGTGAGGATGCCGGAGCCCGTGCGGGGCGCGCGAGACGATCAGGCAGGATGGAAGCCGTGATCCTGCGTCGTGACTCTTCCACCGCGAGCAAGACGGCCCGCACCGTTCGCCCACCGTCGCCGCACCCCTCGGGTGCGCGGCCGCCCGCGATCCCGCCGGAGCTCGTCCCCAACCACGTCGCGCTGGTGATGGACGGCAACGGCCGCTGGGCGCAGGAGCGTGGCCTGCCGCGCACCGCTGGTCACGAACGCGGCGAGGCCGTGCTCATGGACGCCGTCGAAGGCTGTATCGAGATCGGCGTCAAGTGGCTGTCGGCCTACGCCTTCTCCACCGAGAACTGGCGGCGCAGCCCCGACGAGGTGCGCTTCCTGATGGGCTTCAACCGCGACGTGATCCGCCGCCGCCGCGACGAGATGCACGAGATGGGCGTGCGCGTGCGCTGGGCCGGGCGCCGACCGCGCCTGTGGCGCAGTGTGATCAAGGAGCTCGAGGTCGCCGAGGAGCTCACCAAGGACAACGACGTGATGACGCTGACCATGTGCGTCAACTACGGCGGCCGCGCCGAGATCGCCGACGCCGCACGGGAGATCGCGCGCCGGGTGGCCGCGGGCGAGATCGATCCGGAGAAGATCGACGAGGCCACCGTCGCCCGGTACCTCGACGAACCCGATATGCCCGACGTCGACCTGTTCCTGCGTCCCTCCGGCGAGTTCCGCAGCTCGAACTTCCTCATCTGGCAGGCCGCGTACGCCGAATTCGTCTACCAGGACACGCTTTTCCCCGATTTCGACCGGCGTAACCTGTGGGACGCGTGCTTGGAATACGCCAAGCGCGATCGCCGCTTCGGCGGTACCAAATGAGCGACGGAGCCGACATGGACGCGGTGGTCACGCCCGAACTGGACCTGCAGGCGCGCACCGGCGCCTGCCTGCAGATGCAGGACATCGATATCCGCGTCGACGCCGACGGCTCGCTCGGCTTCGAATACGACGGCGCGCTGTGCTCGATCCGCGCCGTCACCCTCGCGCCCGGGCTCACGGTGCTGTCGCTGACCAGCGTGCTGGCCTGGGATCGGCCGCTGAAGCCACAGCTGCACAAGCGCGTCGCCGAGCGCAACAACGAGATCCAGTTCGGTTCGGTCACCCTGATCGGGCGCGGCAAGCTGGGCGATGTCATCCTGCGCTACACGTTCCCCGCCGAGGGCCTCGACGATCAGGCCCTCACCACCATGCTGCTGCTCACGCTGACCGGCGCGAGCAGGGCCAGGCAGGGCCTGCTCGCGCCGTAGGCGTCAGTTCGAGGGCTTCCAGGTGATCTTGCCGCCCTGGAAATCCTGGGCCTTGCCGCCCTGGTAGTCGTATTCGTCGCTGGTCGGGTAGCCGTAGCGGCCGCCTTCGGAACCGGCGCGGATCCAGTCGGCCTGGATGCTGCCCCACACCGCGTGCGCGCCGGTCGTCGAGGACCAGTAGATGGCGCCGGTCGGGAACAGCGAGAACTGGCCGTCGCCCTTGCCCGCCTTGGAGACGTCGCTGAGCGGGAAGCCCAGCGGGCTCGACTCCCAGCCGAGCGCGGCCCACTTGTCCCGGATCGGGCCGCTGATCTGGTGCGCGCCGGTACCGACGGACCAGTAGATCGAGCCCTTCTGGAAGTGGTTGTAGCGGCCGCTGCCACCCGGGGTCGACTCCTCGCGGGAGACCGGGTAGCCGAGCTTGCCGCCCTCGTTGCCGAGCTCGGCGAACTTGTCGCGGATCTGCCCGGCGACGGTGTTGGCGTTGGTGTCGGGGTGCCAGTAGATCGCCGCGTTGTTGGCGAAGGTCTGGTACTTGCCGCCCGCCGCAGCGTCGGATTCGGGGGAGGTGGGGTCACCGAGCGCGGCGCCGCCCGCCTGGTCGTACTCGATCTCGATGGCGCCGCCCACCTCGAAGTCGCCGATCTTGCGTGCCTGCGCGGTGCCCGCGAGGGCCAGCGGCAGCACGGCCGCGGCCGCCAGGACGGCGATCCCGCGCGATCGAAGGGTTCGTCGGTGAAATGCCACAGGAAACTCCCTGGTCGAATCGTTGTTCGGTGTTTTTCGGCGCTCGACCCCGACCGGCACCGCACCCGAACCTACCCGCTCGACCGCGTGCGTAACAGTGAGCTTTCTAACCCGCACCGCCCGGTTCGATCGTCATCAGCACGTCGATGCCACGGGCGAAGGTGTCCGGGTCGGCGTCGCCGAGCAGCAGGTGTTGCAGCATGAAGCCGGGCAGCACCCCGATGATCGCCTTGGCCAGCGCGTCCACGTCGGCGTCGGGCGCGATCCAGCCCAAGTCCCGCATCCGCACCGCGTACTCGCGCCACAGATCGCGCATGGACGCGATCGCGTGGCGCACCGGAACGCTGGCTTCGGGCTGGACCATCGCCAGCGCCCAGGCCTGCGGCGCCAGCCGGAGGGGACCGTCCGGCCCGCCGCGTTCGATCACCTCGGCGGTCACCATGCGCACCACCTCGGCGGGCGTCGGCGGGGTCTCGCTGCGGATGATCTCGGCCATCCGGCCGCGCAACGGGGTCATCGTGTCCACGATCAGCGCGAAGATGATGTCGTTCTTGCTGGCGAAATAGCGGTAGACCGCCCCCGCGGACAGTCCGGACTCGGCGAACACGTCCTGCATCGACGTCTCGTGGAAGCCCTTGCGGGTGAAGCATCGCTGCGCGGCCTCGAGGATCTGTTTCCGGCGGCGCTCCAGGTGTTCTTCGCTGACTCGGGGCATGGGTCAAAAATAAAACGAATATCCGTTCTTGACAAGGAGGCCCCGCTGGTGGGACCGTGAAGCCACCAAAAAGAACGAACATTCGCTTTTAAGGGAGAATGTCATGTCGATCACCCGACGAGCAGTGGCTCTCGGCCTCGCAGCCACCCTGCTGCAGGCGCTGCTCCTGATCGCCTTCGCCTGGCCCGCCGTCAACCTCGCTCCGCGCGATCTGCCCATCGCCGTCACCGGTCCGCAGTCCGCGCAGGTCACCCAGCAGTTGCAGCAGCGCAGTCCCGACGCCTTCGAGATCACCACCCTGGCCGACGGTGCCGCCGCCCGGGCGGCGCTCACCGACAACGAGATCTACGGCGCCGTCGTCACCGGCGAGGGCGCGCCGCAGGTCCTGGTCGCCTCGGCCGCCTCACCCGCGGTCGCCCAGCAGCTCACCGCCCTGGCCCAGCAGCTCAGCGGTGCCCCCGCCGCGCCGGTCCAGGACGTCGTCGCCACCGACCCCGACGACCCGCGTGGCGCGGGTTTCGGCTCGATGGTGCTGCCCCTGGTCATGTCCGGAATCGCGGCGGGTGTCCTGCTCACCCTGTTGATCCCGAGCCTCGGCGGCCGCCTCGCCGGCCTGCTCACGTTCGGCGTCGCCGGTGGTCTGCTCAGCACCCTGGTCTTCCACACCTGGCTCTCGATCGTCCCGGGCTCCTACCTGGAACTCGCGGCGATCGCCGGCCTGGCCGCGTTCGCGGTCTCCGCCACCATCGTCGGCCTGGCCGCCGCCATCGGCCGCCCCGGTATCGGCCTCGGCGCGCTGCTCATGCTGCTCATCGGCAACCCGTTCTCGGCCGCCACCTCCGCCCCCGAACTCCTGCCGCAGCCCTGGGGCGCCATCGGCCAGCTGTGCCCGCCCGGCGCGGCCGCGTCGCTGCTCCGCTCGGTCGCCTACTTCGACGGCGCGGGCGCGCTGGCTCCGCTCGCGGTGCTGCTCACCTGGTCGGCGGCCGGTCTCGCCCTGCTCGGAATCGGCGCACTGCGCTCCTCGACCGCCTCGGAGGCCGCCCCGGCGCCGGTCGCCGTTCCCGCCTGAGGTCCCTCGCGAAGATGCTCCGCACGAACGACTTTCGTGCGGAGCATCGCCGTGTCGGCGGTCCACACGTCGATGCAGCCGTGGCACGCCGGGATCGGCATGGCTACGGTGGCACAGAAAGCGGAGTCCGAGGGGGAAGTCATGAGTGCGGACCGGAACCGACCCGCATCGGCCCACGCGACCACATCCCCCTCCCTCCTCGATTCCTCGGTCCTGTTCCCGCTCCGCGACTCCGAGCGAATCCTGATCGCGGGTGCGGGCGGCGGCTTCGACTTCCTCAGCGGTCTGCCGATCGCCTTCGCTCTCCACGAACGCGACAAGACCGTCTTCCTGGCGAACCTCACCTTCACCGCCGCCACCCGCACCACGGCGAAACCCGTCGCGCCCGGGGTGTTCGAGGTCGACGCCGACACCGAGGGCCAGCCGCACTACTTCCCGGAGAAGCACGTCGCCACCTGGCTGGCCGACCACGACTACCCCGACACCGTCTATCTGATCCGCAAAGGCGGACCGGCCGCGGTGCGCGGCGCCTACGAATGGCTGGCTCGGGAACTGCGCCTGGACGCCGTCGTCCTCGTCGACGGCGGCACCGATCTCCTGATGACCGGCGACGAAGCCGGCCTCGGCACCCCGGTGGAGGACGTCACCAGCCTGCTCGCCGCCGCCTCCCTCGACCTCCCCGTCAAACTCGCCGCCTGCGTCGGCTTCGGCAACGACACCTACCACGGCGTCTGCCACGCCCACTTCCTCGAAAACGTCGCCGCCCTGGCGAAACTCGGCGCCTACCACGGCGTCTTCGCCCTCACCCCCGGCACACCCGCCGTCGACGCCTGGCTCGACGCCGTCGCCTGGACCCAACGCCACACCCCCGGCCGCGAAAGCATCGTCAGCGCGTCCATCACCGACGCCGCCCGCGGCGAATTCGGCAATCACCACTCCCTGGAACGCACCCGCGCCACCAACACCGACCTCTTCATCAACCCCCTGATGTCGATGACCTGGGGCTTCGACCTCGACACCGTCGCCAGCCGCGTCCTCTACACCGACCACCTAACCCACGCCACCACCCCCTTCGAGGTCGCCGCCGCCATCGAAGCCTTCCGCACCACCATCCCCCTCCGCCCCTGGCGCGACCTCCCCGTCTGACGTCCGAAGGCGGGCTGACCTCAGCCGTTCAGGATCAGGGCGGCGCATTTCTCGCCGATCATGATCGTGGGGGCGTTGGTGTTGCCGCCGGTCACACTGGGCATGATCGAGGCGTCGGCGACGCGGAGGCCGTCGATGCCGCGTACGCGGAGGTCGGGATCCACGACCGCGCGGTCGTCGACACCCATGCGGACCGTGCCGACCGGGTGGTAGACGGTGTGGATGCGGTTCGGTAGTTCCGCGCGCATCGCGGCCGGGTCGGTGAAGTCCGCGCCCGGGATGATCTCGCCCTGGTTGTCGCCGGTTCCCGCCATGATCGCGCGGACCATGTCGATGCCCTCCAGGAGCACCTCGGTGTCCGCGGGCGCCGTCAGATAGGCCGGATCGATGAGTGGCGCGGCCCCCGGATCGGCCGAGGCCAACCGGACGGTGCCGCGGCTCTCGGGGTAGATGAGCGCGGGGAAGACGCTCTGTCCCGGCTTCTTGGTAGCCGGGACGACGCGCTTGTCGGAGTCCTGATTCGGTGACGGATACACCCAATACAGGCTCAGCAGTTGCAGGTCGGGGATCTCGCGCGCGTGCGAGGTGCGCACGAAGGCGACGGATTCGAACGAGGAACCGGCCGCCCACGACGAACCCGGACGGCGCTGTTCGGCCGCCAATCCGCGCAGGAAATAGGGCGCTGTCGGCTTGCGCAACGCCGACGGCATCCGGAAGGAGAGCGGGACGAACAGATGGTCGTGCAGGTTGTCGCCCACCGGCAGATCCGCGACGACCGCGATGCCGTGCTCGGCCAGGTGTGCGGCGGGGCCGATTCCCGACAGTTGCAGAATCTGCGGCGACCCGAACGTGCCCGCCGAGACGATGACCTCGCGCGACGCCCCGATCACCCGCGTACCGCCGTCGACCAGGATCTCCACGCCCGTCGCCCGCGAGCCGTCGATGACGATCCTCGTCACCGTCGTCTCCGTGAGCACGACGAGACCGGGCACCGGATCGTCGTGCAGGTAGCCCTTGGCCGCGGAGTACCGCACACCGTGCGCGGCGCTCTGCTGGAAGACCGCGACCCCTTCCTGGCTCGCCCCGTTGTAGTCGTCGATCTCCGGCACACCCAGGCGTGCCACGGTGGCGTCCATGAAGGCGCGTGCCGCGTCGGTGACGCGGTGCTGGCGGGTGACCTTGATCGGACCGCCCGCCCCACGCCACGCGTTCGCGCCGCCCTCCCAGTCCTCCATTCGCTGGAAGTACGGCAGCACGTCCTCGTAGGCCCACCCGCGACAGCCCTCGGCGGCCCAGTCGTCGAAGTTCTTCCGGTTACCCCGGACGAAGAGCATGCCGTTGACCGAACTCGACCCGCCGAGTACCCGGCCGTGCGTCATCGGAATCCGGCGGTCGAGCGCATGGTGCTGCGGTGTCGACCTGTCGCCCCAGTCGAACAGCTTCTTCAGCTGCGGCGTCGAGTGCATGACATTGATCGCGCCGGGAATCCGGAACAGCGCCTTCGCCCAGCCCTTGTCATCGGCCGTACCCGCCTCGATCAACACCACGGCCGCGCCGCTCTCGGCGAGCCTGCGCGCGACCGCACAGCCCGCGCTCCCCGCTCCAACGACGATGTAGTCGGCTTCGGTCACAGTGTTCTCCGGTCAGGAGTCGACCTCTACGAACCCCGAATTCTATCGCGATCTCCCGCGCGCCGGAAACGTCTCGCTAGCATCGGAGTGGGCGACCGACGGTGTCGTAGTTGCCGATTCTGATCGGAGGAATCGTCGTGGGTGGTGTGGCGGTGGCGCCGCGCGGGATGCGGTTGTCCGGGCGTGGGGTCGCGGGGCTCGGTGGGGTGGCGGTGCTGCTCGGCATCGCGTTCGTGCTCGTTCCGGGGATGGCGGCGGGATGGGGATCCGAGGGCGGGATCGGCGGCGAAGGAGAGCTGCGACGGGCGCTGCGGGCGGCCTTCGCCGGGTACTGGAGTTCCGGGAACGGGGAGTTCTCGCCCGCGCTGAACGACGTGGTCGAGTACTGGTTTCGGTACCACCTGGTCAAAGGGCTGATCGCCGTTGTGCTGCTGGCGGTGCTGGCGGTACTGGCCGCGGTGCTGTGGGATGCCGTCGGACGGGACAGCGATGCGGGGTGGGTGCGTCGGCTCGCGCTCGGCACGGCCGGCGCGGTGGTCACGCTGTTCGCGGTCCTCGCCCTGCTCGCGGTGATGGCGAATGCGCAAGGCGCGGTGGCGCCTTACGCGTCGGTCCTGCCGATGCTGTTCGACGATCCGGTGGGGCCCGAACTGGCCGGGACCTTGGCGGAGGTGAATCGGCAGTTGGCGGTGTCGGCCGAGGCGGGTTCCTCGCCCGCGCTCGCGGTGATGATCGATGACTTCACGCGCTATCACGTGGCGATGGTGGTGATTTCGTCCGTGGTCGCGGTGGGCTTCGGCATCGCGACCATGGTGCTGTGGACACGGCGGGCGGGCAAGTCGTCGGGGGAGCGGGCGGTGCTCGCCGGGCTCGGGTTGCTCGCGATGGGGTTGGCCGTGGTGTTCGCCGTTGTCGCGGTGGCGAATACGACGACGGTCGCGGAACCGCTGCCCGCGCTGCGGGCACTGTTCGACGGTGGGTGGTGACGGCGTTCAGGCGAGGCGTTCGTCGGGCTCGCCGAATTCCTGGTGGTAGCGCTGGGCTCGGGCGAGCATGCGGCGGATGCCGGCGATCATCCGGTCGGTGGGCAGCGGTTCGGCGATGATCGGGTCGCCGGTCTTGACGTAGTAGCGGCCGTCGTCGTAGTCCATCCACCAGAAGGTGCGGCCGGGACCGGGCCGGGCGTCCACGGCGGGTCCGGAGAAGGCGGAGATCTCGCCGAAGGCGTGGCGTTTGCGGCGGAAGACGCGATTGAGCTGGTCGGCGGAGCTGAGCTGGCCCGCCCGGTATTCGAAGTGTTCCTCTTCGGCGGCGAGCTGTTCGCGCCGAACCTCCACCGGCGGCTTGGTCCCCGCCTTCGCGCGGGGCAGGGCCGCGACCGCGAGGGCGGCGACCTGATCGGCGGTGCAGTACGTCATCACGACGTCGCCGCCGATGTCCTCGGCCGGACCGCGGGCCTGCGTCAGGGTCGCACCCGCACGGCCGCGGATCGCGCCGTGGAAGCGCACGACATTCGAGTCGTCCTGCCCGACATAGCCTTTGGATTCGACCCTGGCCTCGGGTTCGAGCAGCACGGCCAGGGCGTATTCGACGGCGGGGTCGTACTTGCCGAGCAGCTTCTCGACCGCCGCCTCCCGGTGCCGCTTCAGCTCGTCGAAGTCGGTGATGTCGGTGCGGTACTGCAACGGGTAGGGCAGCCGGTCACGACCGTAACCCGACCACAGGATCTCGAACTCGATGCCGGTGAATTCAGCCCGCTGCACTGTCGCTGTCTCCGCCGATCACCGGGGGCACGGTCCGGAGCCCGTCCGTGCCGATCAGTAGTTCGCCGTTCTCCTGGGTGATCAGGTAGTCGGGGACGCCCTTCGTCCGTTCGTCGTCGGATCCGCCGCGACCCGCGCCCGGCGCACCCATCCCGCCCATGCCCGCAGCGCCGCGCGCCCCGGTCGCCGCACCCGCGCGCCCCGCGGCGGCGGCCGCGGCGGCGGGGGACTGGCTGCCGGGAGTGCTGCGACCCGTTCCGGGCGTCGAAGGCGACCCGCCGCCGGGTGCACCGCCCGAGCCGCGCCCGGTGCCGGTGGGGCGACCTGTTCCCGGCGTGGTCGTGCCCGGGGTCGTCGTCCCGGGGGCGGTCGTCGTTCCCGGGGTGGTCGACCCCGGGGTGGTCGTGCTCGGCGAGGTGGACTGCGGCGTGGTGCTCTGCGCCGTGGTCGACCCGGCGTCGGTGGACGACGGCGTGGTCGACGACGAGGTGTCGGTGTCTTCGGGGGAGGTGCCCTCGCCCGGCGTCTCCGGCACCGCGCCGTCGGTGGTCGCACCGTCGGTCGTGGTCCCACCCTGTGTCCCACCGGTATTCGTTTCGCCGTTGCCGCCCGTCACGCCGGTGTCACCGGTCCCGCTGGTGATCGTCGGCGCGGAGGGCAGAAAGGGGACACCGTTGTCGGTCTGGACGGCCACCTGACCGTAGACGGTGCGCAGGATCCGGCGCCCCTCGTCCTCGGCTTCCTTCTGGTTGTGCTCGTCGACCTTCATCACCCCGTCGCCGGGCAGGGTCTTGCCGGTGACCGACTCCCGCGCGGTCAGACCCGGCATGAGCGCCTGGGTCTCCTCGATCCCGGTCCGCATCTCGGACAGTTTCAGGCTGATCGCCGTCGCCGCCTGGGACAGCGGAATCGACTGCTCCGCATAGTTGTTCACCGCGGTCACCGCTGCCGACGCGGCGGCGCCCGTCCACCCGCTGTGCCCGTTCGCGCCGGTGACGGTGCGGGCGAACTCCTGATTGAACTTGTAGAACGTCCCCATCAGGTTCATCCCGATATTGGCCCACGCCGTCACCGCGTCGTCGACTAGCTTCGGCTTCATCGCCGCCACCGCGGCCTGCATCTGCGCGAGCGACATGCTGTCGTAGCTGTCGGGCGTGGTGATGTGCGGGGGCTGGGTGTCGCCGCCGAAGATCGTGGAGTAGTTGCCCTGCTGCTGCCGGTCGTAGATGCGGGTGCGCTCGTCGTTCCACTGCTGCTGCGCGGCGATGACCCTGCTCTTGTACTCGTCGTAGGTCACTGCGGTTCTCCTGTCGCGGAGATCTCGGTGGCGAGGGCGCCGTCCTGGGCGACGAAGTTGGCAATCGCCTTGGCGACAACCTCTTTCGCGGTCTGGACAGCTTCGATGTGCTGCTGGATCACCGTATCCAACGCTCGGTCGCTCCCCGAGGCGGTGAGGGAGAACTTTCGTTCCAACGTTTGGCCGGAGCCGAGCGAGCCGAAGCCCGAGATGTTGCGGACCTGGTCGACCTGGGCGTAGATCTCTTCGAGCCGGTCCAGGTGGTCGTCGCAGGTGCGGTCCAGATCTCTGCCGATCTCGGGATCGAGCGAGAGCTCGCCGGCATTCGCCTTGTCCAGCAGCTGATTCCACTGGGTTGGATCAATTCCGAGGATCATTCGCCACCACTCAACTCGAGGGAAGAGACTGTGCCAGATTGTCGGTGAGACGCCGGACCTCCGCGCACGGCGCCGGCGGGGACGAGGCGCTGACGCGATTCAGCAGCCGGAAAAGGACCGACCCGTTCGGGACCTCGACCGCGATCGTGCAGCCGAGGTCGTGTGTCGATCCGGTTGTACGCAGTTGCAGCGCGTTGCGCGAGCCGACGGTCGTCTCGGTGAAATCGGTGAAATCGGTTCGCGCACGCGATTCGGCCAGTGTGTGCTCGGACGACAGGATCGAGAAGGTGTACTGCTTGGCTGAGTCTTGCCAGCTGCACGTCTTCCACCCGGTGAAGTCGACACCCGCGACATCCGATTTCTTGCTCCCGGCATTCAGCCCCACCCCACTGATCGCCGAATCCGGCAGCGAACACGGATCCCACACCTTCGCCTCGGCATCCACCGAGGTCGGGCTCGCCGCCACGCTCACCGCGGTCGTCGTCGGGGCGGCCGTCCCCCCTTCGCTGTCTCCGCAACCGGCGACCACCAGCCCGATGGCGGCGATGCCGACGGCCTTCCCCACATGGCCTCCCACTGTCATGTCGACCATCCCCTCCTGGTGTAGACAGCTGTGCGCTCGTGCCCGAGCGATGACGGCTGTGCAGAGTCTAGTCCGAACCCCGATCGCACTGCCGGGTCGTCCGATGGCGCGCGGTGCGGTGCCCGGCCGGTCGGCCGTCACTCCGCCGCGCACGGGGAGGTGGAGGCCATGATGAACCGCACCTCCTCGTTGTTCTTGCCGACCCGCATCCGCGACGACGCCACCGAGAACCCGCGAGAGTCCCGGTAGTACCTGCTCACCGGGTCTTCGGAGGGGTTCTGGCTGGGCACGAGGGTGAAGCCGCGGGCGGTCATCGCCTCGAGATTCGCCATGGCGAGGTCGAGGAATTCCTGCGAGGGATTGACCTCCTGCCTTTCGTACCTGGGGTGCCAGGGTGGGCCTTCCGAACGCAGCGAGTTCGGGTCGGTCCGGCAACCTGCCCCCAGATCGACCTTGTCCGGCTCGACGGTGATCGGCCTGGGCCAGATGAGCTCGAAATTGTCCGCGACGATGGGGCGTGCGGCGGCCACGGTCAAACCGGTGGTGTCCTTGACCTGTTGATTGGTCGGACCTTCGTGAATCCAGCCGGAACATCCGGCGAGGGTGACCGTCACGATCGCGAGAGCGGCAAGCGTTATCGACTTCATCCGATATCGATCTTCGGGCCGAGTTCGGGGTTGTCCGTGATGCGTGGGTTCGCGTAGGGGTCGATCTCGAGGCCGAGCGCCCCGGCAGCACGGCCGGCTGCTGCTGCTTTCGCGGCATCGAAGCCTTCCTTGCTGCCGTTGCCGTTGTCGCCCAATCCGATATCGACGTAATCCGTTTCGATCCCACGCTCGACATATCCGGTGGCCTCGGTGCCCTTGATGACGCCGACGATGTTCTCGAACGCGGTGGACCCCGGATCGTCCCAGTAGTCGCCGTGGCCCTCAGCTCCGAACACCACCTCGTCCGCGTGCTCCCGGGAAGTATCGCTGTAGAAGCCGGTGTCCAGGCGAATGACGCCAGGCACCTCGTCCGGATCCCCACCGAGCGCCTCGGACGCGTGCGGATTGCCAGGGAGGTGGATTCCGCCCGGAATGCTCAGTCCCCCTTCGGGATACGACTGCACCACTCCGATCAGATCGCCCGGCGCCGTCATCGAGTACCGCTGCACGTTCGGGTTCGGGTTGTTCCAACCGGTATCGAACACGCCGGTCCCCGCGGAGGAGGCGTGCAGGATGCGATCCGCGCGCAGACCGAGCTGCTCGGCGGAGCCGACGATCGAACCGCCGTAGGAGTGGCCGACGTAGGTCACCGGGGTGCCGGGGGTGTTCGCGGCCACCTCCCGGTCGATCTCCTGACCGAACTCCACCAGCTTCGGTGCCATGTCGGCGGCGAACCGGGGGCTCGGCGCCCCGTCGGAGAGGCTGGTCAGACTCTGCGGGAAATCGCCTTCCATATAGAGGAAGACGGGGCTGTCGGTCTGGTCGGCGAGATTCCACGCGGCGACGTGATTGGAACCGGAACCGTTCAGGTTGGTGGAAGTGCCGGGGACGTACACGCCGACGCCGGGTGAGCCCGCCTTCATCGAGCCGAGCATCTCGATCATCCGGCCGTTGCCCTCGGTGCTGAACATGACGAACTTGCGGTCGACCATGTCGAGCCGGGGCGTCGCGTTGTCGCCGGTCGCGGCGGCGGCCGCGGTGAGCGTGCCGGTGCCTTCGGGATTCGGGATCGGCGCGAGCATCGCCTCCAACTGCTTGACCCGTGATTCGTCGGGATCCGGTTTCGCCTTCTCCGTCGTCAGTGCGTTGCGGATGTTGATCTCGTTGGCCTCGATCCGCAGGGCGAACGGCACGCCGTTGAGATTGCCGAGCTTCTCGGGCGCGGCGATCACCAGCTGACGTTGCGCCTCCGGGCTCAGCCCGGCCAGGAAGGTCGCGCGCTCGTCGTCCGACATCGCGGCCAGCTGGATCGCCACGGCATCGGGGTCGCGGACGGTGCCGTCGGCGAGGGTGATGTCGGGCTGGCCGTCGCGGATCGCGGTCAGGTCGGCCAGCGATTCCTTCAGGCGGGTGCCGAACTGGCTGTCCAGGCGCTCGATTTCGTCCAGGCCGCCGAACAGGTTCAGCTGGAAGACGCCCGCCGCGCCCTCCTTCGCGGGATCGGAGTGCGAGACCCGGCCGTCGGGTTCGACCTGGAAACCCTGGCCAACGGCCGAGGTTCGCTGGTCGAGGACGTAGGTGCGGGCGTGCTTCAGGCCCTGGTACGCGTCTTCGGCGTCGTCGGCGATCCGCAGCAGCACGGTGCGGACTTCGTAGCCGTGGTCGACTTCCTCGTCGATCCGGCTGCCCGCCGCGTCCCTGGTCCGGCCGTGCCAGCCGCCCGCCGTGGCGATGGCGCGCGAGCAGTCGTCGACCGAGGTGGACACGACATCGGCATTGGCGCGCGCGGCGTCGGCGGCGCGGTGCAGGCCGTCGAGGTTCCAGCCGTCGAGCTGGGGGAGGGTCGGGCGCATCAGCGGGGACCCAGCTTCCCGATCTCGCCCGCGATCTCGGCGTCCTTCGCCTGGATGTCGGCGGAGAACTTGTCGATCAGGTCGGCCAGGGTGGTGTACCTGGTCGAGATCGAGGACATCGCCTGCTGCGCGGGGTCGGTCATGGCGCGGACGGTGGCGAGGACATCGCTGCCGTCGCCGGTGGCCTCGCCCATGGCCGACCAGGCGAGCGTGCCGACCGCGTCGGCCTCCTGCCGCCACGTCGTAGCCAGCGATGTCAGTTGATCGGGTTCGACACCGAGTGTGCTCACGATTGCCCCCTCCTTCGGCGCCGAGGCGGCCACGGGCCGTCGGTACCACCGCGCGGATCGGTCTCTTCGTGAAGGTTGGACGGGGCAGTCGAACCGGGGGTTCCATCATGTGATGTGAGTCACATGGCTAGACCGTCGCGGTCTCGTCCTTCTCGGCGCGGGCGCGGGCGTCGACGCACTCGCGGCAGGTGCCGAAGATCTCCAGGGTGTGGCTGACCTCGGTGAAGCCGTGCTCGCCCGCGATGGTCGCGGCCCACGCCTCGACCGTCGGGCCCTCGACCTCGACGGTGCGGCCGCAGTGCCGGCAGACCAGGTGGTGGTGGTGCCCGCTCGAGCACTGGCGGTAGACGGACTCGCCGGAGTCGGTGCGCAGCACGTCGACCATGCCCGCGTCGGCCAGCGACTGCAAGGTTCGGTAGACGGTCGTCAGGCCGATGCCCTCGCCGCGTTTGCGGAGCTCGTCGTGCAGTTCCTGGGCGGAACGGAATTCATCGATATCGCTGAGCAGCGCCGAGATCGCGCTGCGCTGGCGGGTGCTGCGGATCCCGACCTGCTTGCCGGAGGGATTGTCTGCCACCGGATTACCCTTCCTCGGCGTGGGCGACGGCGTCGACGACGATGTGTGCCAGGTGGTCGTCGACGAGTTCGTAGAGCACCTCGCGGCCCGAGCGCTCGCCGTGCACGACGCCGGCCGACTTGAGGATGCGCAGGTGCTGGCTGACCAGCGGCTGGGTGACCCCGAGGGCGTCGACCAGTTCGTGCACACAGCGCGGCGACTCGCGCAGCTGCAGCACGATCGCGATCCGCACCGGGGCGGCCAGCGCGCGCAGTAGCTCGCCCGCGTCCTCGAGCACCTGGCGCGCGGGCACCGTGGCGGGGGCGGGAGAGTGATACGGGCTGTGCGCGTGTGCGGCCGTGGCATCGGTGGTCATCAACCAACTCCTTAATGGAAACCGATGCCATTTTGACATGCAGACGTGCGCATGTCGAACGTGGCGCGCTGAGCTGGGACGATCAGCAGTTGCTGTGCTCGTCCAGCGGCGCGTTCGGATCGAAGTACTCGTAGTCGACCTCCCAGCGGTCGACGGCCACGATATCGAGTGGGTCGTCGAGCTGGGTCACGTTCGAGGCCTCGAAGGCGTAGGCCACCAGGTAGTTGGTGCTGATCACCAGTTCGCCGTCGGCGCCGACGCGCGGCGTCATCGTGCCGGTCACCCGGGGCGTCGCGGGCAGCAGCGAGTAGCCCTCGGCGATCTTGGCCGACACCCACCAGGTCTCGGCCTCGTTGCCCGGCCGGATCAGCTCGCGTGCGCCGGTGGCCGCCTGGGCCGACAGCAGCGCGAGCACCGGCTCGGCGTCATGGGATTCGAGCACATGGCGATTCAGCCGGGCGGCGACGATCACCTGCCGTGCCTCCATTGAAGAACATCGGCGGACACCAGGCGCGCCGGTTGTCCGAGAAAGTGCCGAACCTGTCGCCGAGCGGCCGTCGCGGCGCTACTTCGCCCGTGCGGTGCAAAACCGGTTGGCCGGTGCCGATACCCTTGTCGACATACTTGTCCGACTCCCAAGGGATGGAGAAATCTCGCGTGGCACCCAAGTCGAAGGTGGACACCGTTGCCAACCTCGCCAAGCGCCGGGGTCTGGTTTACCCGTGCGGTGAGATCTACGGAGGCACCAAGTCGGCGTGGGACTACGGTCCGCTGGGCGTCGAACTGAAGGAGAACATCAAGCGGCAGTGGTGGCGGACCATGGTCACCAGCCGCGACGATGTCGTCGGCCTCGACTCCTCGGTGATCCTGCCGCGCCAGGTCTGGGAGGCCTCCGGCCACGTCGAGACCTTCTCCGATCCGCTGGTCGAGTCGCTGCACACGCACAAGCGCTACCGCGCCGACCACCTGCTCGAGGCGTACGAGGAGAAGCACGGCCACCCGCCGGCCAACGGTCTGGCCGACATCAACGATCCCGAGACCGGCCAGCCGGGCAAGTGGACCGAGCCGAAGAACTTCTCCGGCCTGCTCAAGACCTTCCTCGGCCCGGTCGACGACGAAGAGGGCCTGCACTACCTGCGCCCCGAGACCGCGCAGGGCATCTTCGTCAATTACAAGAACGTCGAGACCACCGCGCGCAAGAAGCCGCCGTTCGGCATCGCCCAGATCGGCAAGAGCTTCCGCAACGAGATCACCCCCGGCAACTTCATCTTCCGGACCCGCGAGTTCGAGCAGATGGAGATGGAGTTCTTCGTCAAGCCCGGCGAGGACGCCGAGTGGCACAAGTACTGGATCGAGACCCGCCTGGCCTGGTACACCGACCTCGGCATCGATCCCGACAACCTGCGCCTCTACGACCACCCCAAGGAAAAGCTGTCGCACTACTCGGCGGGCACCACCGACATCGAGTACCGCTTCCGCTTCCAGGGCAGCGAGTGGGGCGAGCTCGAGGGCATCGCCAACCGCACCGACTACGACCTGCGCACGCATTCGGAGCACTCGGGCACCGACCTGAGCTACTTCGATCAGGCCTCCGGTGAGCGCTACATCCCGTACGTCATCGAGCCCGCGGCCGGTCTGACCCGCTCGCTGATGGCGTTCCTGGTCGACGCCTACACCGTCGACCAGGTGCCCACCGCCAAGGGCACCACCGAGGAGCGGATCAGCCTGCGGCTGGACCCGCGGCTGTCGCCGGTCAAGGCCGCGGTGCTGCCGCTGTCGCGCAACGCCGACCTGACGCCCAAGGCCAAGGACCTCGCCGCGCAGCTGCGCAAGCACTGGAACGTCGACTTCGACGACGCCGGTGCCATCGGCCGCCGCTACCGTCGCCAGGACGAGATCGGCACCCCGTTCTGCATCACCGTCGACTTCGACACCCTCGACGATCAGGCCGTCACGATCCGCGAGCGCGACTCGATGGCGCAGGAGCGCATCGCCCTGGACAAGGTGGAGTCCTACCTCGCCACCCGCCTGCTCGGCGCCTGATACCGACCGTCCGGAGCCCGCGTCGCCACGTGCGACGCGGGCTCCGCGCGTTCCCGCGCGACGATCGCGCACGCGCGGCGGCGTGCAGGTGATCACAGTGCGTACCCGGCGGTTTGCGTCGGTGGGCCGCGTGCCTCACTCTTTCCGTTGTGCTGTGGGAACCGGAAGACGTGCTGCGGGAGCTCGACCCGTCGGAACAACGATTCGTTCGGCACGCCACCTTCACCGGACGCTCGGTGACCCTGCGCGGTGAACTCGACGCGGCCGCCCTCGGCGCGGCCTTCGCCGCCCTGCAACACGCCTTCCCGATCCTGGTCTGCCGGATCGTCGAGGACGACACCGAGACCGGAATCCTGGTGCGCCCCGGGCACATCGAGCCGGTCGGCGCCTGGGTGAGCTTCGGCGATCCCGACGAGGTACGCATCCCGACCGAGTCGATGGATCCCGGCGCCCAGCTGGGCTATCTGGATGTGGTTCTCGCCGAAGAGGATCGGGCCAGGGTCACGCTGTTCGTGCACCACAGTGTCGCCGATGCCGGGCACTGTGTGGAGCTGTTCGAGCGGCTGTGGGGGTACTACACCGACCACGTGGAAACGGGCACCATCGCGGCCGCCGCCCGGGAATACCCGGTATCGCTGGAATCGCTGCTGGCACGGCGGGGGACCACGCGCGGACCGAAGTCGGGGCTCGAAGCCGTGATCCGGCCGCTGGTCGTCGCCGACGCGGTCGGGGTCGTCGAACCCTCACCACCCGCGACGCCCGCGCTGGCGCGGCCGGACCGCATCCACCTGGACCCCATCGCGACCGCGCGGGTCCTGGAACTGGCGCGCACCCACGCGGTGAGTGTGAACGGGCTGGTCACCGCGGCGGCGTTGCGCGCCTTCGCCGCGCTCTACGATGTCGCGCAGGTCGGCTGTCTCTATCCGGTCGATATGCGCAGGCGCCTCGACCCGCCGCTCGCCGCCGCGGCGGGCACCAATATCTCCGGCCTGGCCGCGTTCACCACCGACGTCACCGAGACCGACGACATCGTCGCGCTGGCCCGCCGGATCGGCACCGCGCTGCACGACGACCTGGCCGGTGGCGTGATCGAACAGTCGGTACTGCACTTCCCCGACTTCTTCGGTCCCACCCGCGTGCACTCCACCGCCGGGCACATCGCCCTGACCAATACCGGCACCGTGCCCACCTTCCGCGCGCCGGCCGGGCTGATCCTCGACGACTACGAGATCGTCTACCTCTCGGCCCACCCCCGCCCGTCCACCGGTGCCTCGGCGGCCGTGACCTTCCTCGTCTACACCTACCTCGGCCGGCTCACCCTGGCCAGGCTCGGCGGCGGACCGCGGGCGAGCGAACTGCTGCCGGCGCTCGCCGCCGAGCTGACCGGCCGCCCCGCGGCGGCGGAGGCGGCCAGCGCCTGACCGGACCTTCCGCGGCAATCAGCGCGGCGCGATCGGTTCCTGAAGCTCGGTGACCCATCCGGCGGGGTCGGGCGTCCACTCCAGCGTGACCTCGCGGACCGGAGCCGCGGTACGGTACCCGTTGTCCTCCACCCAGCGGCCCAGCGCCTGCCAGGCCGCGCCGATCCCGTCGACACTGCCGCGGTGGATGGTGGTCGCCACCCGGCCCTGGGCGGGCAGGTCGACGATCGAGAATCCCGGCGCGGCGTCGGGTTCCACGTCGACCGGCACGCACGCGTGGATACCGACGGTGCCGTCGGGCAGCTCGCGGTAGTACGCGATGGCGGGCCCGACCACGGGGATTCCGGCCGCGGTGATCTTCTCCCAGAGCCCGCCGAACAGCGGCTGGATCACGGGGCTGATCGCGGCGGGCTCGAATCCCGCGGCGACCCCGGTCGATTCGGCCACCCGGACCGCGGGCAGCGATTTGACGACGACATCCTGATCGGGCATGACGCCCTCCTTCTCGATGATGCGGAGTCGCACCTCGACCTCGGTCAGCCGGGCGCCGTCGGCCGCGATCCGCTGCTCCAGCTCCGCCCGGCGCATCGCGAGCATGCCGCGCAGCTCGCCGGGCCCGGGGCCGGGGTCGAGCATCCGGCCCACCTGTTCCAGGGTGAACCCGAGCTCCTTGAGCGCGACGAGCCGGTTGAGCCGGGCCAGCTGGGCGGCCGCGTAGAACCGGTAGCCGGTGGCCGGGTCGACCCGGGCCGGCCGCAGCAATCCGACGGCGTCGTAGTGGCGCAGCATGCGCACCGACACCTGACCGTGTCTGGCGAAATCTCCGATACTGAACATGACGCCTTCCGGTGTACGGCCTCACACGGTGTGAGGGTCAAGCGCTCAGAATCGGCCGCCCCGGCTGACCCGGCGCGACCCCGACGAGCCGCCGTAGGAACCCGGCCGGTACCCGCCGCCACCGAAACCGCCGCCACCGCGCCGGGTCGCGCCGCCGATCGAGCCGCGCAGGAACCCGTCGAGCAGGATGCCGCCGAGCACCGCACCGGCCTGCGAACTGCCCGCCACCGGCTGCCGCGACTCCCACGCGCGCACGCTGGCCTGCGCCTGCTGCAAGGCCTGTCCGCCCAGATCGGCGGCGGTCTGCGCGCTGACGAGCGCGCGCTCGGGCGCGGTGGCCGCGAGCCCGCGGGCCTCGGCGAGATGACGCTGGGCCTCCGAGAGCCGGGTCCGCGCCTCGGCGTCGACGCCACCGCGCCGCGTGGTGATGAACGAGGACGCGGCGTCGATGCGGGCGGCCGCGTCGGTGAGCGTCCGATCGAGCCTGCGCCGCAGATCCTCCACGGCGAGTTTGCGATCCGAGGCGGCCGCGATGGCCCGGTCCAGTTCGGCGTCGGCGGTGACGGCGTCGTGGAAGGCGTCGAGCGGATCGGATTCGGCGCCGGTGGCGGCGGTGTTCAGCGTCGTGGTGGCCGCGCCGACGGCGGCGGCCAGTTCGGGCCCGCCGTACTCGGTCAGGGCCGCCGCGGCCGCGAGGTCGGCGCGGAGTTCGTCGAGGGCGGCGGGCAGGCCGTCGCGGGCCTGCTGGATGTTGGTCGCGGCTTGGTCCACCGCGTCGAGCAGCGTGCGGGCCTGGCCGATCGCGCCCTCGGCCGCGCGGATCGCCGCGACCGCGCCGCCCTGCTGCCCGACCGGCTGGGTCAGCGCGGTGCGGGCGGTGTCGATGTTCTGCTCGGCGAAGGTGATCCGTTCCGTCGCCATCCGCACGTTGTCGCGGATCGGCGCCAGCACCGAGGCGGGGTAGGCCGAATCCAGCCGGGCCAGTTCGGTGTCGGACGCGGGTGTGCGCGCGGTCAGGTCGACGATGTCGCGGGTCAGCCCGTCCAGCCGGGCGGGCGCGTCGATGAGCAGATCGCGCATGGCGTCGAAATCGGCCACCTGGGCGTCGAGTTCGCGGTCGGCCTTGCCCGCGGTGGAGATCAGGTCGATCAGCATGCTGCGCTGCTGGTCCGGGGTTTCCGGGACCGCGTCGTCGAGCTGCTGGCGGATCGTGAACGCCTTGGCGGTCGCGGCGCGGGCGGCGTCGAGCGCGGTGCGGAACGGCGTCACCGCGGTCTCGCCGAATTCGCTGGTGGCCAAGGCCAGTTCCTCGGTGCTGGTGCGCACGGCGTCGTCGATCTCGACGAGCCGTTCGCGCGAGAGCGCGTGCAGCGTCGGCAACGACAGTTTCGCCAGCGCACCCGAATCCGCCGGGTCGACCGCGCGGGCATTGCTCAGCTCGGCCCGGTCCCGATCGCGACGACGCTTGCGGGAGAACAGGATCAGCCCGCCCGCCCCGACGACGACCACCAGCCCGATGCCGACCAGCCAAACCCACGGCACGCCGGCGCCGCGCATCGCCGAGCCGATGCCGTCGGCGGTGTCGACCCCGGCCTGCGCCCATTTGCGGTCGCGCAGATCGGGTTCCACCGTGCTCGCGAGCAGCGTGTCCAGCTCGTCGTCGGTGACGCCGTCGGGCAGGGTGCCGTGCAGCCAGTAGCCGCGATCGTCGACGGCGACCGCGAGCAGCAGATCGCGGTCGGCGAAGCCGGAGAGCTCGGCGGTCCTGGCGGCCCAGTCCCGCGGCGCCTGCGCGGCGAAGTTCCGCACGTAGATCACCCAGAGCTTGACCTGGTGATCGCGGTAGAGCTGATCGACGGCCGCGAGCACCCTGGCCTCGTCGGCGCCGCTGAGCACCTCGGCGGTGTCGACCACCTGCGGTCCCATCCGCGCGGGCGGCTCCGCCGCCGCGCCCGGCGCGCACAGCAGGCTCACCGCGGCCAGCACCGCGCAGAGCAGACCGGCCGTGGCGCGCACCGGAACCGATCGTGGGGCCGAACTCTTCCTCGACTGCCGCATGTGTCGAATCTAACGGGCGCACGGCGACCACGCGGGTACGACAGCGCGCAGCGTGGCTTCTACGATCGGCGGATGGCCACAGTCGATCGTCTCTACACCGGACATGTCACCGCGACCGGAGCCGCCCAGCAGCGGGATGTCCCCGGCGCCCGCATCGTGAAGATGTCGGTCGGTCCGATGGACAACAACACCTACCTCGTGCAGAGCACGGCCACCGGCGCCGCGATCCTGATCGACGCGGCCAACGACGCCGCCCGCATCCTCGAGCTCACCGGTCAGGAGACCCCCGGCCAGATCGACCTGATCGTCACCACCCATCAGCACCCCGACCACTGGCAGGCACTGTCCGAGGTCACCGACGCGCTCGGTGTCGAGACCGCTGCCCACCCCCTCGACGCCGACCCCCTGCCGGTGCGGCCCGACCGGCTGCTCGCCGACGGTGACACGGTCCAGGTCGGCGATATCGTCCTCGAAGCGATCCACCTGCGCGGCCACACGCCCGGTTCCATCGCCCTGGCGCTCGTCGACGGCGCGGGCCGCGCCCACCTGTTCACCGGCGACTCGCTGTTCCCCGGTGGCGTCGGCAAGACCCACAACCCGGCCGACTTCGACACCCTGCTCACCGACGTCACCACCAAGCTGTTCGACCGCTTCGCCGACGACACCGTCGTCTATCCGGGCCACGGTGACGACACCACGCTCGGCGACGAACGTCCGCACCTCGCCGAATGGCGGGAACGAGGCTGGTGAACCGGCCCGAGACGGAAGAACGGCACCAGGCCCGGGCCCTGATGCCGTTGCTCCGACGGTTCTGACGCCGCCTACTCCAAAACGGTGATCTCACCGCCGACCCGATGGACCTTCTTGATGGTCCGGGGACGGAATGTCCAGTGGAAGATGACTGAATCTCCGCGGGACACCGTCACCGCGAAGGTCTCGTTGTCTAGCTGGGTCACGTGGCCGCTCCGGAATCGAGATTCGGGGAGGTCGCGCGGAGATTTACCTGTTAGGGCGGGCACCCCCTTCGAGGAGCCGTGAAAAACACAACAAATCAGGTTCGCGCATCCTGGTTGTGGGAAACCCTTATGTGGAACCTTCTGCGGCCGGTCCACGGGGATCGACCGATGCCGCCCGGTGCGCGGGCGACCGTGGGAGGGACACCCGGTTGCCCGGACCACCCAGCAGAGGTGTCCTGGTGTCGTAGCAGGCCACCGTTTTCAGTACACGCCCCTGACCAGGCAATTGTCGAGTAGTTGGACTACTCGAATCGATGCGGCGCGCTCGTTCCCGCCACAGCCGTGACCACACCGGCGCCGGACACCGCGGCATTCGGCGCGAAACTCACCCCCGCCGGGCTGGTCGACAGCCCGCTGGTCCGTTCGATGGTCGAGATCGCCGCGCGGATCGCCTGGGCGGACGGTCCCGCTGTCGGTAGTTCACCGGACCGGAATCCGGTGGTGACCGCTGGCATGATCGGTCGTCGTACCGACCTGGCACACTGATCAGGATGAAATCGGGTTTCCCGCGCACGGCCGCACCTGCCCCGGATGCTCGTCGCCCGCACGGGCTCGCGTCGTCGGTCTCGCGATGGATCGGCCGGTTGATCGCCGGTGCGGTGCTGATGGGCGTGGTCCTCGTGGCCGGGACCGCCTTCCGGGTGTGGCAGGTCGCCCGCATCGACGACTACACCAAGGCCGACGCGATCGTGGTGCTCGGCGCCGCGCAGTACTCGGGCACCCCCTCGTCGGTCTTCGAGGCGCGGCTGTACCAGGCGTGGCGACTCTACGAGGTCGGCGTCGCGCCCCGGGTGATCACCGTCGGTGGCAAACAGGAGGGCGACCTCTACACCGAGGCCGCCTCGGGCAAGCGCTACCTCGAGGACAAGGGCGTCCCCAGCGAGGACATCCTCGCGGTGGAGACCGGATCCGACACGCTGCGCAGCGTCGAAGCGGTGTCGACCGCGATGACGGCGCGCGGGATGTCATCGGCCGTACTCGTCAGCGATCCGTGGCATTCACTGCGGACCAGGACGATGGCTCGCGACGCCGGACTGGACGCGTGGACCGCGCCGACCCGCACCGGACCGGCGGTCTACACCAGGGAATCGCAGTTCCACGGCATCGCCCGCGAGACCGGCGCGCTGCTCTGGTACCAGCTCACCCATTTCTCGGCAGACTTCTCTTACACGGCGGGACAGTGAGATTCGATGAGCGACAGCTACACCCCGCACGACCGGGAACGGATGGTCCACGAGCCGGGCAAGACCGCCTGGCCGGGCGCCGCGGACAAGGGCCACCGCAGTGAGTTCTCCCGCGACCGGGCCCGCGTGCTGCACTCGGCGGCGCTGCGCCGCCTCGCCGACAAGACCCAGGTCATGGGCCCGCGCGAGGGCGACACCCCGCGCACCCGGCTCACCCATTCGCTCGAAGTCGCCCAGATCGGCCGCAGCATCGCCGACGGCGTGGGCGCCGACCCCGATCTCGTCGACCTGGCCGGCCTCGCCCACGACATCGGCCATCCGCCCTACGGCCACAACGGCGAACGCGCCCTCGACGAATTCGCCGACGAATACGGCGGTTTCGAGGGCAACGCGCAGAACCTGCGCATCCTGACCCGCCTCGAACCGAAGGTGCTCGACCCGGCGGGGGAGAGCGCCGGTCTCAACCTGACCCGCGCCGCCCTGGACGCGACCCTCAAATACCCGTGGGGCAGAAGCGGTTCCGGCACCAAGTTCGGCGCCTACGAGGACGACCTCGAGCGCCTGGCCTGGGTGCGCAAGGACGCGCCGGACCGCAAGCAGAGCCTGGAATGCCAGATCATGGACTGGTCCGACGACGTCGCCTACTCGGTGCACGACGTGGAGGACGGCGTGATCGTCGGCCGGATCGACCTGCGCGCCCTGGCCGACCCCAGCGAACAGGCCGCCCTCGCCGAGCAGGGCCACGGCCAGCACCCGGACCAGTCGATCGACGCGCTGGCCGCCGCCGCGCAGCGCCTGTCCGAACTCGACGTCGTCGCCGACGCGGTGGACTACGACGGCACCTTCGCCGCCTCGGTGGCGCTCAAGCGGCTCACCAGCGAGCTGGTGGGCCGGTTCGCGACGGCCGCGATCGCCGCCACCCACGAGCGGTACGGGCCGGGCCCGCTCCTCCGCTACGAGGCCGACCTGATCGTGCCGCCGATCGTGGCCGCCGAGGTTGCGGTCCTCAAGACGGTCGCCCTGCGCTACGTGCGGTCCGACCGCGGCCACCTGGCCCGCCAGCAGACCCAGCGCGAACGGGTGCAGGCTGTCGCCGACCGCCTGCTCACCACCGCGCCCGCCCACCTGGACGACCAGATGCTGCCCTGGTGGAACGCCGCCACCGACGACACCGCCAGGGTGCGCGTGGTGATCGACCAGATCGCCTCCTACACCGAGAGCCGCTTCGAGCGCGTCGCCGCCTCGCTGGACTGCCGCTGAGCCGACCCGACTAGACTCACTGATCGTGGCCGGACGAATCCCAGATCGCGATATCGCGGCGATCCGTGACCGGGTCCGGATCGAAGACGTCGTCGGTGAGTACGTCGCGCTCAAGCGCGCGGGCGCCGACTCGATCAAGGGCCTGTGCCCCTTCCACGACGAGAAGTCGCCGTCGTTCCACGTGCGGCCCAACCACGGCCTGTTCCACTGCTTCGGCTGTGGTGAGGGCGGTGACGTCTACAAGTTCCTGCAGCAGATCGAGCACATCGGCTTCGTCGAGGCCGTCGAGCAGATGGCCGACCGCATCGGCTACCAGATCAACTACGAGGGCGGCGGCACCTCGGTCCAGCGCGACCGCGGTACCCGCTCCCGGCTGGTCGCCGCCAACGCGGCCGCGCACGAGTACTACATGGCGCAGCTGCGCGAGCCCGAGGCCGAGACCGCGCGCAAGTACCTGACCGACCGCAACTTCGACGGCGCGGCCGCCCAGCAGTTCGGCTGCGGCTACGCGCCCGGCGGCTGGGACGCGCTCACCAAGCACCTGCTGCGCAAGGGTTTCGAGTTCAAGGAGCTGGAAGCGGCCGGGCTGTCCAAGCAGGGCAAGCGGGGGCCGATCGACCGGTTCCACCGCAGGCTGCTGTGGCCGATCCGCAACCTCGGTGGCGAGGTGATCGGGTTCGGCGCGCGCAAGCTCTTCGACGACGACACCATGCCCGGCAAGTACGTGAACACGCCGGAGACGTTGCTGTACAAGAAGTCCCAGGTGCTCTTCGGGCTCGACCACGCCAAGCGCGAGATCTCCAAGGGGCATCAGGCCGTCGTCGTCGAGGGCTACACCGACGTGATGGCCATGCACCTGGCCGGGGTGAAGACCGCCGTCGCCTCCTGTGGCACCGCCTTCGGCGAGGAGCATCTCCAGGTGCTGCGCAGGCTCCTGATGGACGACAACTTCTGGCGCGGCGAGATCATCTACACCTTCGACGGTGACGCGGCGGGCCAAGCCGCCGCCCTGAAGGCGTTCAGCGGCGATCAGCGCCTGGCCGGCCAGACCTATATCGCCGTCGCCCCCGACGGTCAGGACCCGTGCGAACTGCGCCAGCACTCCGGCGACGCCGCGGTCCGCGATCTGGTCGCGCGTCGGACCCCGCTCTACGAGTTCGTGATTCGCGGTCTGCTCGCCGAACACAACCTCGACGACGTCGAGGGCAGGGTCGAGGCGCTGCGCCGCACCGTGCCCGTGGTGGCCCAGATCAAGGACAACGCGACCCGCAAGGGCTACGCGACCAAACTGGCTGGCTGGGTCGGCTGGGACGACATCCAGCTCGTCGTCCGCCGCGTCGGCGAGGAAGCCAAGAAGAACCGGATGGGCGGTGCCGCCGGTCCGGGCAAGCAGGCCGGAAAGGCGAGCGCCGAACCGATTGCCGCGCCGCGGGTCGAGGAGAGCTCCTCGGTGCGCCCGGCGCCCAACGACCCTGTGCTGCTCGCGCAGCGCCAAACTCTCAGCGCCGCACTGCAATACCCCGGCATCGCGGGTGTGGTGTTCGACTCCATCGACACCGCCGCGTTCACCCATCCGGCCTACGTGGCCGTGCGCATCATGATCGCGCAAGCCGGTGGCACGGCGGCCGGGCTCGGCGGCGCGGAGTGGGTCGCGGCCGTGGCCGACCACACCGACGATCTGATGACGCGCGCGCTGGTCTCCGAGCTCGCCAACGAGCAGCTGCCGGTGCGCTCCCAGAACGACATCCCGCGCTTCATCACCGGCGTGCTGGCGCGCACCCAGGAAGCCTGGGTCGGCCGTCAGATCGCCGAACTGAAGTCGAAGCTGCAGCGACTGTCGGCCAGCGAAGAGCCCGACACCTACATGACCCTGTTCGGCGACCTGGTCGCGCTCGAGCAGTACCGCAAGAGCCTCGCCGCCCAGGCGATGGGCAGCGAAGGCTTCGCGGCGGGCGCCTGAGTCAGCGGCGCAGCTGGTTGTGCGGCACCAGCACCGTGGTGCGCTCGTCGATCGGCGTCATCGGCTCCAGCTTCGGCTGCGTGCTCAACTTGTCCGACAGCTTCTGCCGGCTCACCGACACCAGCTTCTTCGTCACCGGGCTCCCCGCGACGGCGCGCGTCGCCGCACTGATCTGCTCGTAGCGCGCGCGCCCGGCCTTGGTGCCCAGCACATAACCGGCCGCTACGCCGATGATCAACCGCAGCATCTCCTGGAGCTCCTCCCACGTCTGTGTGCGGGCTCCATCCTGCCCCAGTGGCCCCACCCCTGTCGATCCGGCCACCGTTCGTCAGCACATCGTTATACGCCGCATGTCCGCAGGTAGCGGCCCGATTTGGGAACCTGCGATGCCATGCGCTAAAGTTTCATCTCGGTCAGCCCGCCAAGGCAGACCGCCTGAGTCTAACGGTTCAGGAGAGTATTCCCCTATAGCTCAATTGGCAGAGCAGCCGACTGTTAATCGGCAGGTTTCTGGTTCGAGTCCAGATGGGGGAGCATAACTACCAGGTCAGGCACGATCACCGTGCTTGACCTGGTTTTGTCTGCGGGCCGCGACCAAAAATATGCCAAGAAATCCGGTTCGTACTGCCCGTATGCAGCACCGTGACGACCGAATGCCCGGCCCCACGACTGGGTGCCCAGATCGAGGCGAAGGAAGCCGACTGGTCATCGGGTGCGGATGCGTGTGGTGCCTGTCGAACACATCTGAACGCCGAGCGCCCGAGTTGTTCTGGTGGGCAGGTTTGTTCAGGAGCCGGCTTGCTTGCGGCGCTGCCGAAGAGCGCGCATCGACACCTGCGATCCGCATCCAGGGCTGCAGTAGCGCGCCGCCCGGTTGCGGGTGCGATCGATGAAGCCGAAGTGGCACGGCGGATTGCAGCATGCTTTGATCCGCATCCAGTCGCCGCGCTGCGCCGTCTCGGTCACCGCGGCGAGAACGGCACCCAAAGCGCCGGGGACACCGGTCGATCCGGCGCGGAGCTGCGCCGTTTCCGCGGTGACGACCGTTGCGAGCGGATAGCGAACGCCGGCCTGCAGCAGATACCGTTCCGCCTCGGCGACCAGGGCGTCACCGATTTCTGGATCACCCGCGTGCGTCAGCAGCACCGTGACCAGTGCGTCGCGCAGCTCACGCGCGGCCGCCGCGTCGGAGTCGGTCACCACGACGGCGGCGGCGAGCAGGCCCTGCTCGATCGCCCAGTCCGCGAATCCCGAAGCTGTGTCGAAGACCTCGACGCGCCCCGCGCCGTCGGCTCTGGTGTTGACGAACTGCAGCACCAGAACTGCGGCATCGTCGCTCCACTTCGGTGCCTCATATGTCGCCTCCACCGTTCCAGGATAGCAACGCCACAAGCGGCTAGCTCGTTTGATCACAACTTTTAGGCGGAAATCACTTGATATGTTGTGGGCTACATGGTTACGCTCGCAACATGACACATGCAGGAAACACCCCACCGATCTGGTTCATCACCGGCGCTTCCTCGGGCATCGGACGCGAGCTCGCAGTTCAGGCGCTGGCGGCCGGAGAAGCTGTGGTTGCTGTGGCTCGACGCACCGAAACCCTCGCTGAACTGGGAGAACACGACCAACTGCTCGCAGTCGAGGCAGACGTGCGCAACGAGGCAGCCGTCGCGAAGGCGGTCGAGCAGAGCGTGGCTCGCTTCGGCCGCATCGACATCGTCGCCAACCTCGCCGGCTATGGACTCTTCGGGGCGGTCGAGGAAGCGGCCGACGGGCAGGCGCGGGCAATCTTCGATACCAACGTCTTCGGCGTACTCAACGTGCTGCGCGCGACACTGCCGGTGCTGCGGGGCCAGCGGTCCGGGCACATCCTGCAGGGCTCGTCCTACTACGGCCAGACCGCAGATCCCGGCGTCGGGCTACTCGCGGCCACGAAGTACGCCGTCGAAGGGCTCTCCGACGCGCTCGCACTCGAAGTGGCGCCACTCGGGCTCCACGTGACTCTCGTCGAGCCCGGCCTCACCGCAACGCCTTTCCTGTCCAACCTCGACACGGCTACAGCAACCCACGCCGACTACGACCAGACGGTGCGGGCCCTACAGCAGGCGATCCAAGCGCTGCCGGCATCGGCGTTCTCCGGCGTCGATCGCGTGGCCGCCGGGATCCGTACGGCCGTGGCCGACGACAACCCACCCCGCCGCCTCGCCCTGGGCATCGCCGGCGCCGACAGTATGCGCACCGCGCTCACCGCACGCCTCGCCGAACTCGACAAGTGGGCCACCGTCACCAACCTGGTCGACGCCGAGCCCAGCGCTCACGTCCACAGCCGATAGGCACTTCCGCAGTGGCTCGGGCCGCTGCTTGCAGGATGCCGAGGCGGCCGCGTCATAGTTCCGACCATGCCACGGCCGACCACCCGGGGTGGTTCGGGCGGAAAGTTGGGATCGGTAGGTGGCGAGTGTGGCATCTACTCGTCTCATGACATCTTCTTCCTCGAACCACACACAGCCCACCGGCCTGGACAAGAAGACCAGCGCGATCCTGTCCTACGCGCTGGGCTGGCTCACCGGAATCATCTTCCTCTTCGTGGGAAGGAGCGATGCCGATGTGAAATTCCATGCCGCGCAATCGATCATCTTCTTCGGCACGGTTTCGGTGCTCAATATCGTGCTGAGCGTCGTCGGCTCGCTGCTCGGAGCTCTCGGAATCATCGTCAGCCTCGCCGGCTTCGCACTCGCGATCTTCGCGCTCGTGGTCTGGATCATGGCGATGGTCCGGGCGAACAACAGCGGCGGTGCGCGGGTGGAACTCCCCTTCGTCGGAAAGTTCCTCGCTCCGTACGCCGATCGACTGGCCGGTGCGGTCGACTAGCGGCGGCTCGCATCTCCCTACAGCGGCACGTTCGACACTCCTGACGCCGACGGCCCCGAGTCACTCTCGGGCCGTCGGCGCCCGCGTGCGACGTGTCGGCGAGTGGTGCGTCACCGGGTAGGACGTAAGTAGTACGACCGGAGAATTGGGGTAGCCGGGTACTCGCGTTGGGCGGGTCACATCTTCGTACGTTGGGAGCGGCCAAACAATCCGCGGCTGACGTGGCGATGGGCATCGGAAGCCGCTCGGAACCGAGGAGTCCGCATGTCTACCGCCATGACCACCCTGACCTCGCCCAAAGGCAAACCGCTGACGCTGGTCGGCGACGCGAAGGTGTCACCGAACTCGGTGTACCCCCGCGTCGAGCCGCCCTACGGCGACGAACTCGGCTCCGTACTCGAACTGTCGGACTACGAGCTCGCCGAAGCGCTGCGGCCGGTGATCTACAACGAGGGCAAGGAGTACACGACCGACGCGCCGAACACCTCGCTCGTCGAGTTGCTGCGGGCCGACCGCGCCCGGCAGACGTCGTCCTACACCGCGCTGCCGCGCTCGGAGTCCGAACACATCGATTCCAAGTCGCTGCACGCGCTTTCGGGCATCATCGGCCCCGACAACCGGGTCGTGCGACGCGACAACACCGCGTATCCGATGAGCACGGTCACCTATCTCGCGCTGCCGGGTGGGAGCTACTCCGGGTCCGGGACGATGATCGGGCCGTCGACCGCACTGACCGCGGCACACGTCGTGCACAACGGGACGAATTGGCTGCCGTTCGCCTCCTTCGCGCCCGGTACCGACCGCCAGGACGCGACCCCGATGCCGTTCGGCAGCCACGGTGGCTACAACGTGACGGTGCCCGGCGGCTGGGTCAACAACGCCGGCGGTGACGCGCGCTTCGACTACGCCGTCATCGAGTTCTCCGGCTACGGGGACTTCCCCGGCCGGGCGTCTGGATGGAAGGGCCTGTGGGTCGCGCCCGACAATGTGGTGACCGGCAATCGGATGTACCTGTACGGGCACCCGAGTGACAAGGCGCAGCCGCAGATCTGGGGCAACGAGGGCAACGGCCTGCTCAACGGCCAGTACATCAACTTCTTCATGGACGCGTGGTACGGCGACAGCGGTTCCGGCCTCTACGTCTACGACACCGACGGCTGGCCCTATGTCGTCGGCGTGCTGCGCGGTGCCACCGGCGCGATCGGCGACAACTCGAAGCCCAATTTCGGCAGGCGGATGACCCGCGACGTCTTCGATTTCATCGTCGAGTACTCGGCGCTGTAGGAGGAATCATCATGTCCGACATCATCTCCGCCGAGCCGGAAGCCGGCGTCGCGTTCGATACGGTCGTGCCCGTCGAGAAGCCGTTGCAGTCCGACCTGTCGGTGCTGCCCGAACTGCTCGAGGTCGACCTGCTGGTGCGCGCGGCCGAGGCGCGCGCCAAGTTCAATGTCGACGGAACCGGTATGACCGTCGCCGTCCTCGACACCGGTCTGCGCACCACCCACGTCGATTTCGCCGGGCGAGTCAAGGCGAGCCGGAATTTCACCACCGACAACAACGGTTCACCCACCGACGCGAAAGACGGGCAGGGCCACGGCACCAATGTCGCGGGCATCATCTGCGCGGGCGGTGTGCACACCGGAATGGCGCCGCGCGCGAACGTCGTGCCGGTCAAGGTGCTCGACAACTCCGGCGGCGGTAGCTTTCTCGCGATCCGCGACGCCCTGCGCTGGGTGCTGGCCAATCGGGCGGCGCTCGGGATCTCCGTCGTCTGTATGTCGCTGGGCGCCTCGGACAACAACACCACGGACGCCGGTTTCGCGGGAGACGGCGTCGGCGTGGAGTTGCGCAAACTCACCGACGCCGGGGTCGCCTGCTGTGTCGCGGCGGGTAACGACTACTTCGGGCACAGCAGTGCCCAGGGGATGAGTTACCCGGCGATCTTCCGGCAGACGATCAGCGTCGGCGCCGTCTACGACGCCGACGAGGGCTCGTTCAGCTACGGATCGGGGGCGACCGCCCTGTCCACGGCACCGGACCGGATCACGCCGTTCTCGCAGCGCCTGCACGCGACCGCGGGCGGCGACTGCGCGACCGACATCTTCGCGCCCGGTGCCCCGACGACCTCGTCGGGAATCCGCAACGACACCGGTGAGTCCATCCAGCACGGCACCAGCCAGGCCACGCCCGTGGTCGCCGGAGTCATCCTGCTGGTGCAGCAACTGCATCTGCGGGCGACCGGGACGATGCCGTCGGTCGCCGACGTCCGCAAGTGGCTGCTGGCCGGTGCCGTGCCGATCGTGGACGGCGACGACGAGCACGACAATGTCGTCCACACCGGGCAGACGTTCAGCCGGATCAGCGCGTTCGGCGCGCTCACCGCGTGCGCGAAGGACGTCGCGCGGACGGCACTGATCGAAGCGGGCATCGACCGTTCCCGGGCCTGACCACCATGAACGCCGATCGCTGCGCCGGGCGCGGGGTTGACCCGCGCTCGGCGCGAGCGCATTCTGGCAAAATGGCCAGGCTGTTCCTCAGCCATTCGAGCCGGGACAGCCGCGAGGCGGTCGCGCTGCGGGCGTGGCTGATCGAGGCGGAGCCCGGTCTGGCAGGCGAGATCTTCCTCGATCTCGACCCGGACACCGGGATTCCGGCCGGCGTCCGATGGAAGGACGCGTTACGTCGGGCCGGTGATCGCTGCGAGGCGGTCATCTGCCTGTTATCGAACAATTGGGACAATTCGCACGAGTGCAAGGTCGAATACCGCCAGGCCGAGTCGCTGAACAAGCCCATCTTCACGGTCCGCCTCGAACCGCTGACCGGTCGCGACATGACCAGCGAATGGCAGCGCTGCGACCTGTTCGGCGACGGACCGAAGACCGCGATCACCGTGAACGGGGACACGGTCGAGTTCCTGACCGAGGGGTTGCAACGGCTCCGGCACGGCCTGCGCGCCGCGGGCATCGGCGCCGACACCTTCGCCTGGCCACCGCGCGGCGACCCCGACCGCGCACCGTTCCGCGGCTGGGAACCGCTCGAATCGATCGACGCCGCAGTGTATTTCGGTCGCGACGCGCAGATCGGGCGGGCGATGGACACGGTGCGCGGGCTGCGTAGCCTCGGCGGCGGCCACCTGTTCGTCGTCCTCGGTCCGTCCGGTGTCGGCAAGTCGTCGTTCGTGCGCGCCGGGCTGCTGCCGCGGCTGACCCGCGACGACCGCCACTTCCGCACGATGGGAATCGTTCGCCCGCACCGCAAAGCGCTCACCGGTGACGCCGGCTTCGCCCGGTCGATCCACACGCTGCGCATCGACGTCGGGCTGCGCAGGCCCGGACTGACCGAGATCGAGGACGGCATCCGCGATATCGAACAGGTCAGGGCCTGGCTGATCGAAGCGCAGCGGGCCGCGCGCGACCGCGTCCTCGATCCCGACAGCGACGACCCGGCGCCGACGCTGATCCTGCCCATCGACCAGGCCGAGGAACTGTTCGGACCCGAGGCGGGCGAACAGACGGGCGTGCTGCTCACCCTGCTCGGTGGCTTGCTCGACCGCGATCGTGGCATCTCGATGATCGCGATCGCCACCATCCGCTCCGACCGCTACGAACCGCTGCAGACCGCGCCCATGCTCGCCTCGGTCGCGGTGCGGCCGTTCGACGATCTGAAACCGATGCCGCAGGCGCAGTTCAAGGAGGTCATCGTCGGGCCGGTGCGGCGGGCGCGGGAAGCGGGCGCGAACCTGTCGTTCGCGCCGGACCTGGTCGAACGCCTGCTGGACGACTGGTCGCGCGGCGCCGATACCCTGCCGCTGCTCTCGCTCACCCTCGCCCGGCTGTATCAGGACTACGGCGACGGCGAGATCACCCTCGCGCACTACGAGTCCCTCGGCGGACTACGCCGCGTGGTGCAGCGTGAGGTCGACGAACTGCTGGACGACGATCCCGAGGTCAGAGCCGAGCAGTTGGCGATCCTGCGCCGGGCGTTCGTGCCGTGGCTGGCCACCATCAACTCCGGCACCGACCAGCCGATGCGCCGACCGGCCCGCTGGTTCGATCTGCCGCCGGAGAGCCATCCGCTGCTCGAGCGGTTCGTCGCCCGCAGGCTGCTGGTCAAGGACGAACGTGACGGCGCGATCGTCGTCGAAGTCGCCTTGGAAAGCCTGCTACGCCAATGGGATACGCTCGCCGACTGGTTGCGCGTCGAGGCCGCCGATCTCGAGGCCGCCGACAATCTCGAGCGGGCAGCGCAGGCATGGGAGCAGAACGGGCGCCGCGAGGAATGGTTGCTGTCGGGCTCTCGGCTCTCCGACGCCGAATCGCTCGCCGCCGCACCGGGATTCCGTGAGCGGCTCAATCCCGTCCGGGGTCTGCTGCTGGCGTCCCGGCAGGCCGAGGACGAGCGGGTCGACGAGGAACGTCGGCATCGGGAGGAGGAGTTGCGGGCCGCGCGGGAGCGGCAGGAGGCGGCGGAGACTTTGGCGGCCACCGAGAGCCGGGCGAAGGAGGATGCGCAGCGGAGCGCGGTGGCGTTGCATCGGCGGTCGCGAATTCTGCGGGCGGCGCTGGTGTTGACGATGGTCGCGGCGTTGGTCGCGGGGTTTCTGTGGGTGCGTGCTGATCGGGCGCAGGAGCGGGCTGCCGCCCAGAGCCGTCGGGCATCCGTCTTGGCGTTGTCGGCGAATTCGCAGCTCATGCTTTCGGGGAGATGGCCGGGCAAGAGTAACGACATTCTGGGAATGCAGATGGCTATCGCCGCGTACCGCATTCCGGCCGAAATTCCGCGGGAGTTCGCCCTGCTCAACGCTATTCATCAACAAGGCAAACTCCGAAAGATTGCCTTGATGGGGAGCGTCGAGGTTGCCGACGTCGCCTACAGCCCGGATGGGAAAGCGATCGCGGTGGCGGGCGGTACCGAGATCCAACTCCTCGACTCCGCTACCTGGAAGCGGATCGGTGCGTTGATGACGGGGCACACTGCCGAGGTGACACGCATCGCGTTCAGTCCGGACGGAAACGTTCTCGTATCCGCGGGCGCGGATGGGACGGTGCGCCTGTGGGATGTGGGATCTCAGCAGCAGATCGGTGCCGAAATGCACGGCCACGCGGGACGCGTGACAGGAGTCGTCTTCAGCCCGGACGGCCGACTCGTCGTTTCGGCGAGTGCGGACAAATCCGTCTTGCTCTGGAATGTCGACACGCATCAGCAGGTCGGTGCTTTGACCGGACACACCATGCCGGTGATCTCGGTGGCATTCGGCGGAAACGAGCTCATCGCTTCGGGTGATCTCGGCGGCACCATCCGTTTGTGGGACGCCCGATCCGGCTTGCCATCGGGCGAGCCGCTGACCGTGTACACCGCCAGCGCGGTGAACCACCTCGCCTTCGATCGCAGCGGGGAGCGGCTCGTGGTTGCGGGATTCGATATCCAGCAGTGGGATACCAAGACCCGCCAATTGATCGGTGAGCCGTCACGGGGGCACTCCGCAGCTGTCGAATACGTCGCGTACAGCCGGGACGGGACGGAAATCATCTCGGCAAGCGATGACAAGACGATCCGGCTATGGGATGCCGCGACAGGCCAACCTCTGGGTGAGCCACTGGAAGGACACGAACTCGTCGTGTCCAGCGTCGCGTTTCACCCGGACACCGGGCGAGTCCTGTCCGGCAGCCTGGATTCCACTGTCCGCGAATGGGATCTGGGCGGGGAGCGGCCTATGCGCCACGGCGCCAGGGTTTTAGGCGCGGATGTGAGCTCGAGCGGCAGGCACATCGTCTCAGGGGCCACGGATGGCACCATCCGGCAGTGGGACTCCACCACCGGTGCGCAGATCGGTCCCGTGATCCACGGCGAACCCGGCATCTTCCAGTCGGCGGAATACACAGTCGATGGAACGCAGGTGGTATCAGTCGGATTCAGCCCGGAGTCCATCACCCTGACCGATATTCGGTCCTGGGACGCCGCATCGGGCACGCCGATCAGGCCACCGATCTCGCTGCCACCGAGTACTACGGCGCTTGCCTTCGATCCCGGGTGGCGCAGGGCCGTGACCAGAATCGGCGGCGACGCCCAGATCTACGACATGGCGACCATGCGGCCGATCGGACCGGAGCTTCGCCATGACAAGGCCACCATTCGGACATTGTCGATCGACAATGCCGGACGGCGCGTCGCCACCGGTGCCGCCGACTACTCGGTGCGGTTGTGGGACGCAGACAGCGGTGAGCCGGTGGGAGAACCGATGGTGGGTCAGGCCTGGGTCAAAAGCAGTGCCTTCAGCCCTGACGGTCGTCTGCTCGCTGTCGGCTACGAAGACAAATCGGTTCGTCTCTGGGATACCGAGACCAGCGAGCAAATCGGCAAGGCACTGTGGCAGGACGGTCCTGCGGGCCTGATTCGGTTCGCTCCGAACGGCCGAACGCTCGTCACTGCGGGCACCGACAACCGATTGCGACTGTGGGATGTGGCGACGCACCAGCAGATCGGCCCGGCCTTCGTCGGTCACGGTGCCCCCATCACTTCAGTCGACTTCACACCCGACGGTGCACGGATCATGTCGGCCAGCGTGGACGAGACCATCCGGATGTGGTCCGTGCCGACCGCCTCGCCCGAGCAACTCTGCGCCAAGATGACGCACAACATGAGCCGGGAGATGTGGCGGATCTGGGTGTCCCCGGAAATCGACTACATCGAACTGTGCGAGGGATTGCCGATCGCGGGGGAGGAATAGCCGATGACCGACGAGCTCTTGAATACCCTCTGGCAGAGGCGAACCCGCTGGTCCCTGACCGCCACCCACCTCAAGCGCCGCCTCGACCGAACCCGCCTCGCGGTCCTCCTCCTCGGCAGCTGGGGCGCGATCGCCACGGCCTCGACCACGACGATCCTCCGCTCGGCGGGCATTCCGACCCGCATCGTGGCCCTCTCCGGCGCGGTGGCGCTGGCGGTGGCGACCTTTCTCACCGCCCAGTACCTCACCGCCGAATCGACCCGCCGATGGACCAGGGCCAGGGCGGTCTCCGAAGGCATCAAGCAGCGAATTCTCGCGTACTGCGCCACCGGGTATCCGGAACAGCCGGGGCAACTGCAAGCCGATATCGCCGGGATCGAGCAGGCGGCCGACGACTTGCGTCCGCTGCTCGCGCCCGCCGATACGACCGCGCGGGCGCCGCGCCCGATGCGCCCCGAGGAATACGTCCACGACCGGGTGCTGGCCCAGATCGACGACTACTACCTGCCGACCGCCCGCCGCTACAGCGCCCGCGCGGCCGGGCTGCGGCGCGCCGCCATCGGTCTCGGCCTCGCGGCCACGATCGTCGCCGCGATCAATACCGGTGTCGGCGCGGAAGCGGCGGGGCGGATCGCGCCCTGGGTGGCGGTGATGACCACCCTGAGCGGCTCGCTACTGGCCTATCTCGCGGCCAAGCGATACGACTTCCTGGTGATGACCTACCTCGCCACCGCGGACCGCCTGCACCGGCGCCTCGACCGGTGGCGGGCCGATGGATCACCCACCGACCGGGACCGGTGGGGGGAGTTCGTGGCGGACTGCGAGAACACCATCTCGCTGGAGAATGCCAGCTGGATGGCCAAATGGAGCGAGCGCGCGGAAGCGTGATCGAGAGCGGCTCCGGGCGGTAGCGGACCGCTCGACCTACGGCGTGTTCCGTGACCGGAGTCGACTAGTTGGTCGTCTGAGACAAATTTCGCCGGGGAATTTCTCCGTTCGAGAGGAATGTGTACGGACGGGTATCGAACGGGCCTCGCGGTCTCGAAATGCCTGTTGATCTCGGGTAACGTAAACCCTCCGACTGATTGCGGACGGTGATCCGGAATTCGTCTGTCAATGGTGACATGTGAGGTTTTCTAATGCTTGGAGCATCGTCTCGTCCGGGGCCGCCGACCACCGCGATTCGCGGTAGTGCCGCACCCCAGTTCCGGGAAGCCATCGATCGGTTCGGGCGGTTGTTCGACGGTGGGCGAGGCGGCGGCGCGCTGGCGGTCTATCAGCACGGGCGGCCGGTCGTCGACGTGTGGACCGGGTACGCGGACGCCATCGGTGCGATGCCGTGGCAGGAGAACACCGCGGCGCTGTCGTACTCGACGTCGAAGGGCGTCACCTCGACGGTGCTGCACGTGCTGGCCGAACGCGGGCTCGTCGATTACCAGGCTCCGGTCGCGGAGTACTGGCCGGAATTCGGCGTGAACGGCAAAGCGCGGATCACCGTCGCGGAAGCGATGAGTCATCGGGCCGGGCTGTCGCGGATCGGCGTCTTCGCCCACACCGCCGACGACCTCGCCGACCACCGGCTGATCGAGGAACGCCTCGCCGCCGCCGCACCGGACCGATTCCGCGGAATCCCCGCCTACCACGCGATTTCGTACGGAACCATCATCGCGGGAATCGCCAGGGCGGTCACCGGCAAGAGCATGGGTGAGCTGTATCGCACAGAGCTGGCCGAACCCCTTGGGGTGGACGGACTACACCTCGGAGCTCCCGGACCCGACGCGCGCGCCACGGTGGCGGCGACCCACGGATCGACCACTCCGCTCGGAATTCCCCAGGCCGAGATGATGATCCGGCTCGCCGCGCGAACCCCGGTCCCCGGCGCGGGCTTCCTGCGATCGATCTACACCGAGGGCATCGACCGCCTGGCCCACGGCGCCGACCCGGCCATCCTGCGCGGCGAACTCCCCGGCGCGAACGGGGTGTTCACCGCGCGCTCCCTGGCCGCCGTCTACAACGCGATCGCCACCGAATCGCCCCTGTTCTCGCGACAGCGGGTGCGCGCCATGGCACGCCTGCAATCGGTGCTGCCCGACCGCAACCTGCTGCTGCCGATGGGCTGGCGGCTCGGCTACCACTCGATGCCGGTACCGGGTGCGCGAAACGCGTTCGGGCACATCGGCTTCGTCGGCTCCGGCGGCTGGGCCGATCCCGCCTCCGGCCTGGCCGTCGGGTTCGTGCACAACTGGGCGCCGGAGGCGCTGCTGCTGCCGCGCGATCAGTTCGTCCTGCTCGGCCTGCTGGCCGCGGTGGTGCGCGGCGCGGGTGCGGAAGCAGGCGATCCGGTCGAGTTGCCGATGGCGGTCTGACCTCCGACGCGTGTCGACGAGGAACCGCAGATAATCGATCTAGGCTGCGGTGCATGCGACTGAGCACACGGAATCAACTCGACGGCACGGTGGTCTCGGTGACGCGCGGGGAGGCGATGGCGGTGGTGCGGGTGCGCCTCGCCGGTGGCGACGAGATCACCTCGTCGATCACCCGCGACGCCGTCGACGATCTCGGGCTGGTCGAGGGATCGGTGGTGAAGGTGCTGATCAAGTCGACCGAGGTGACGCTGGGGATCGAATGATCGGCGGCGCGGTCAGCTGTCCGGCTGCTGTGCCACGAGGGCGATGCGCACCCGGTCCCAGGTGATAGCCGGGAGCTCGTGGCCGATGCCGTCCAGGGGGAGCAGTTCGGCGCCGGGGATCTCCCGGGCGAGGGCGAGGGCGTTGCCGTAGGGGAAGAAGGGGTCGTCGGTGCCGTGGACGATGAGGGTCGGCGCGGTGATCTCGCCCAGTCGCTCGCGCCAGCGGTCGCCGGAGTCGACGTAGGCCAGGTTGAGGACGCTGGCGGACATATCGGTCGTGCGGTCGACCATCCGGGTCGCATGCAGCCGTGCCGTCGGTTCGTCGAATCCATGGGTGCCTGCCAGTATCCGGGCCTGTTCGACGCGGTAGTCGATCACCGCCGCTCGGTCGGACCAGTCCGGGGGCGCGGTCCGGGTGAAGAACGCCATGACCCGGTCGGCATGTTCGGGCAGGTCCGGGTCGATAGGGCCGGGGGCGGCTGAGCGGGTGTTGATCAGGGCCAGAGCGGATACCCGGCCGGGGTGGTCGAGGGCGGCGAGCTGGCAGATCCACCCGGCGACGGAGTAGCCGACGAGCTGGGCCCTCGGCAGGTCGAGGGCGTCCAGCAGGCCGATGAGGTCGGCGACCAGGTCGCGGAGGGTGTAGCCGGGGGAGCCGGTCGGGTAGGCGGTCGATCGGCCGGTGTCGCGGATGTCGTAGCGCAGGACGAACCGGTCCGCGTCGGCCAGCTGTTCGCACCAGGAGTCCTCCCAGAACAGCCGCGCGGTGCACGGCAGCACGATCGCGGGGTGCCGCCGGTCACCGAAGGTGGTCACACACAGGTCGGCGTCGCCGACGGCGACCAGCCGCTCGGGTGACGGTCGGACGGAAGATGGCATGACGACTCCTCTGCTGATTGCGTCTCCCTGGAACAGACGGCTTCCACCCCCGGAATTCATCGGTTTTCGTCACGGTACGAACGGGGTGGCGGTGCGGGCGGTGCGCAGGGCGGTGGCCCACCAGGTGAGCTGGTCGAGGGTGGACTCGACGGTGTCGTCGAGTTCGGGGTCGCGGCGGGGCCAGGAGCCGTCGACGGCGAAGCGCTGCCAGGCTTTCGTGATGGTGACGGTGCGGCGGATCGGGACGGCGTTGAGTTCGCCGAAGACCTGCCGGAGCTGCGCGGCGCCGTGGCCGCCCTCCGTGTCGCGGCAGTAGGTGACGACGCAGACCGGCTTGGCGGCCCATTCGGTGTCGAACCAGTCGATCGCGTTCTTCACCGCGGCCGGGAAGCTGCGGTTGTACTCGGGAGTGACGAGCACGAACGCGTCGGCGGCCGCGAGCCGGGAACCCAACGCGCGCACCGGGTCCGGATGTTCTTCGTCGAAGTCGGGGAGCTGGTGCGGGAGGGCGGCGGTGGCCAGGTCGATCCGGTCGAGGCTCAGGTCACGGCGGCGGGTGAGGCGACCGGCGAACCAGTCGGCCACCAGCGGGCCGAAACGGCCTGCGCGGGTGGACCCGACGATCAGGGCCACCCGCATCGGCTCGTGCATCAGGCGTCCTTGACGGGCGCGTCGAGGAAGGCCGGGATCATCGGCAGCAGCAGCTCGGGGCGATGCGGCGCGGTGATGTGGGAGGTGCCGGGCAGGATCGCGAGCTGGGCGTTGGGCAGGCCGGCGGGCGTGTCGCCCATGATGCCGCCGCCGAAGAGCCGGAACATCTCCACGGCGTGCTCGGGCCGGACGATGTCGGAGTCGCCGATCACGGTCAGTGTCGGGGCCGTGATCGTGCGGGCGGCGTCCGGGGAGACCGACGGCATGCCGTTGACATCGTGGTCGATCACCCGGGCCACCAGCTGGGGGAAGTCCTCCGGGCGCGGCGCGTTGGCCAGGTAGTCGGTGTGGAAGGTGGAGCCGTGCAGGTGCTCGGGCTTCAGTTCGTCCATTCCTTCCATCAGGCCGGGGTGCATGGCCTCGGCGCCGAGCCCACCGGAGAGCAGGATCTGCTTGCGCACCAACTCCGGGTGGCGCAGTGTGATGTCGAGCGCGACGCCGGCGCCCATGCTGTAGCCGAGCAGGTCGATGCGCCGGATCCCGAGCTGACCGAGCAGCGCGACGGTGTCGTCGGCCATCTGCGGCGTCCGCAGCGGGCGGTCGATATCGGCGGTGCGCCCGTGCGCCTGCTGCTCGATCGCGATCACCTCGCGGGTCTTCGACAGCTCGGGGATCAGCTCGGCGAAGTCGGTGCCGATGCCGGAGAGCGCGCCGTGCAGCAGCACCAGCGGCGGTTGCTCGGTGGCGACGCCGTGGCGTTCGTAGTACATGCGCAGGCCGTTGACCTCGGCGTAGGCGCCGGGCGACGCGGGCGCGGTGGCCTGGTCGGAGCCGCAGGCGGTGAGCAGCGCGGTGGCGGCGATCCCGGCGATGAGGGCGAGGGCGGTGAGTTTCATGTCGTTCTCCTGTGGGGTGTCGATCTCGTTGGGACCACAGTGCGCCCGGGGCCTTCCGGTTTGTTTACGGTCGGATTCCGGTGCGCGCGGAACCCGCTAGGGTGCGGTTATGCGTTTCGGTGTGCTCGGTCCGCTGACGGTGTGGACCGACGGTGGTGACGTCGTCGCGGTTCCCGGGACCAAGGTCAGGGCCCTGCTGGCCGATCTGCTGCTCGCCGCCGGTCAGCCGGTGTCGGCCGACCGGCTGATCGATGACATCTGGGGCGAGGACCCGCCCGGCAACCCCGCGGGCACCCTCGCCGCCAAAGCCTCGCAGCTGCGCCGCGCGCTCGAGGACGCCGAACCCGGCAGCCGCGATCTGGTGGTGTCGCCGCCGCCCGGATACCGCCTGGCCACCACCGCGGTCGACGCGCTGCGGTTCCGGGCCCTGCTGGCCGAAGCGCGCACGCACACCGACACCGGGCCGCGGATCGCGACGCTGACCGAGGCGCTGGGACTCTGGCGCGGACCGGCTTTCGACGACTTCCGCGACGCGGAGTTCACCCGCTCGGCCGTCGCTCAGCTGGAGGAACTGCGCCTGGTCGCGGTCGAGGAGCTGGCCGAGGCCCGGCTCGCCGAGGGCGAATACGGTGCGGTGGTAGGGGAACTCACGCGCTTCGTCGCCGAACACCCACTGCGGGAACGGCTGCGTGCGGCGCAGCTGCGCGCCCTGTACGGCGCGGGCAGGCAGGCCGACGCGCTCGACAGCTACGAGGACCTGCGCAGGCAACTCGCCGACGAACTGGGGCTGGACCCGAGCCCGGAACTGGTCGACCTGCACCGGTCGATCCTCGGCCAGGACCCCGGCCTGGTGGTCACCCGACCGCAGGCCGTCGTCCGCAGGCGCACGACCAACATCCCCGCGCCGCGCACCGAATTGATCGGCCGGACAGCCGATCTCGACGCGTTGAGCCGGGCCGTCGATGGCTCCCGGCTGGTCACCCTGATCGGTCCGGGTGGCGTCGGCAAGACCCGCCTCGCCACGGCGACGGCGGCGGGCCGCGCCGAGCGCCATCCGCACGGAACCTGGCTCGTCGAGCTCGCGCCGCTGGCCTCGGCCACCACCGACGCCGATCGCGTCGCCGATACCGTGGCGCAGGTCGTCGGCATGCGGCTCGAGGACGGCGCAGGCTCGGCGATCGCGCTGGGGGAGGCACTGGCCGAGCAGGACATGCTGCTGGTCCTGGACAACTGCGAACACATCGTCGAGCAGGTGGCCGACCTCACCGAAGCGCTGCTCGGCGCGGCTCCCCGGTTGCGCATCCTGGCGACCAGCCGCGAACAACTGCGCCTGGCGGGCGAGGACGTCGTCACCGTCGAACCGCTCACCGTGCCGTCGCCCGGCAGCGACGTGACCGCGATCGCCGAGTCGAACGCGGTGCGGCTGTTCGTGACGCGCGCGCAGGCCGGTGCCAGGGAGTTCGCGCTCGACGCCGGGAACGCCGACGCGGTCGCCACCCTGTGCCGCAGGCTCGACGGCATCCCGCTGGCCCTGGAACTGGCCGCCACCCGGGTTCGCGCGCTCGGCGTGCACGAGATGGTGGCCCGGCTCGACGACCGGTTCCGGCTGCTGGCGACCGGGCATCGTGGCGCTCCGCCGCGTCAGCAGACCCTCGCCGCCATGATCGATTGGAGCTGGGGGCTGCTCGACGAGGACGAGCGAGTCGTGCTGCGCCGCTTGGCCGTCCACGCGGGCGGGTGCACGCTCGACGCGGCCGAGTCCGTGTGCGCCGCCGAGGTCGACGGTGCTCCGGCACCGGTCGCGCCAGCGCTGATCGCCGATGTGATCGCGCGGCTGGTGGACCGATCGCTGGTCCAGCAGAGCGGGCGCCGGTATCGGCTGCTCGAGTCGGTGGCCGCGTTCAGCCTGGACCGGCTGGCCGAGGCGGGCGAGGACGTCGCGGTGCGCCGGGCGCATCACGCGTACTACCTCGCGCTGGCCGAGCGCGCCGCGCCGGAGCTCTACGGCGCCGACCAGCACCGATGGTTGGTGCAGCTCGACAGCGACGACGCGAATCTGCGGATGGCGCTGGACGACGCGCTGCGCGAGGGTGACGCCGACACCGCGCTCCGGCTGACCGACGCGCTGGCGTGGTACTGGCTGCTGCGCGGCAGGCTCGGCCTCGCCCGCCGCTGGTTCGACGCGGTACTCGCGCTGGGCGGCACCGCGCGTCGTCGGGCGCCGGTCGCGGCGTGGCAGCTCACCGCCGCCTTCCAGCAGGGCGACTTCACCGACGCGAGCGCGCGCCGCGCCGCGGTGTCGGCGGGGCTCGCGGAACTCGACGACCCGGCCGTGCGGGTGCGGGCCGAAGTCGTCCTGCTGATCTCGGCGCTGGACGCGGGCGCCGACCAGGACCTGGAAACCTCGGTGCGCGAACTGCTCTCGCAGTGCCGGGACCTCGGTGACCGCTGGAGTGTCGCGACCATCCAGGTGGCCCTGGCGAAGTCCGCGCACAGCCGGGCCGACGTGGCGGCCCTGGACCGGTACGCGAAGGAGGGCGCGCGGCTGTTCGCCGAGCTCGGCGACCGGTGGGGCAGGTTGCAAGCCGCGGAGTGGCTCGGCGGCCTGGCCGAGCTGACCGGCGATCTCGCCGGTGCCGCCGAGATCCATCGGGAAGCCCTGGTGCTGGCCAGAGAGCTGGAACTGTGGGGGCAGGCGGCCTCGCATCTGTGCTGGCTCGGCTGGATCGCCATGCAGCACACCGAGTTCGACGCTGCCAGGGAGTTCGCCGAGCAGGCTATGGTACTCGCCGCCGAACAGGGTGACGGCGCGGGCCGGTTGTTCGCCTCGATCGTGCTGGCCTTCACCGCGCGCCGCGACGATCGGCCCGACGAGGCGGAGCGGCTGCTGCGCGCCCTGCTCGCCGACGCCGCCACCGACCCGACTGCCGAGGAGGAGATCCCGCTGTTCGTCCCCATGCTCCAGGTCGAGCTGGGCTATCTGCTGGAACAGCGTGGCGAACCCGCCGCGGGCCTGACCGAACACCTGCGTGCCTTCGACGGCTCTCAGCGCATGGACGCCCCCCGCGACGCCGCGTTCGCCCTCGGCGGCGCGGCCGCCGCCACCGCCGCCCTCGGCGAACTCGACACCGCCGCCCGCCTGCTCGGCGCTGCCCAAGCCCTGCGCACCAGCACCGGCATGCCCCTGCTCCCCGCCGAGCAACCCGACGTAGACCGCGCCACCGCCGTGGTCCGTACCGGCTTGGGCGCGGCCGAGTTCACCGCCGCCCACACCGCGGGCCTCGACCTGACCGCCACCGCGGCGCGTGAACTGCTCGACGTCGTCGCGGCGTCCCGCGCGGGCTAGTGGCCTGCCGAACTCAGGCCGCCTGCGTCGTTTCGGCGACATCGGCTCGCTGATCCGCGGGCTGCCAGCCGGGTGGCGCGAACACGTACCCGAGCCGGTCGCGCCATCGGGTCGCGGCGCGGACGTCGCGGATGATGTTGCCGTACTCGTGGTACTGGAGGCGGAGCAGGTTGTAGGTGCCGACCGGGGTGGTGAGTCCGTAGGACGGGGTGTGCAGTTCCGGTTGGAAGGTGCCGAACATCCGGTCCCAGACGATCAGGATGCCGCCGTAGTTGCGGTCCAGATACTCCGGGTCGCTGCCGTGGTGGACCCGGTGATGCGACGGTGTGTTGAACACGAATTCGACCGGGCGCCACAGCTTGCCGATCGTCTCGGTGTGGGTGAAGAACTGGTAGATGAGGTTCAGCGCGAAGGCGACGTAGATGGTCCACGGCGCGAAGCCCAGCAGCGGGAGTGGTGCCCAGAAGATGGCCTCCGACCAGGGATTCCATTTCTGCCGCAGTGCCGTGCCGAGGTTGAAGTACTCGCTGGAGTGATGCGCCTGGTGCGCGGCCCAGCCGATCCGCACGCGGTGTGAGAACCGGTGATTGCAGTACCAGGCGAGGTCGACGACGAGCATCAGCACCGGCCAGTACCACCACGCGGTTGTCGGGAGATGCCAGGGCGCCAGCTCGGTCCACAGGATCACGAACAGGATCAGGGTGAGCAGTTTGAACAGGGCCATCGCGCCCAGCGCGCCGAAACCCATGCTGAGGCTGGTGCGGGTGTCGATCGGCGAGTACGCGCGCGGGCCTGCGTCGGCGCTCGCGTGCCGCAGGCTCACCGCCTCGATCGCGATGAAGACGATGAAGAACGGGACTGCGTAGAGCAGGGGGTTGTTGATGTGGTCCCAGACCGCGGAGAACATACCGGCTCCTAATATAGACGTAGTGGTAATTTACTAAGTGGTCAATTAGGAGTCAATGGCCGACCCCGGCGATGGTTGGATGGGGGAGTGAGCACCGCCGGAACCAAGGGCGTCCCCCGCGCCGAGCGCGAACAGCTGATCCTCGACGCGGCCGTGGCCGAGATCGGCCGGGTCGGCTACGCCGGGCTCGGGCTCACCGCTGTCGCCCAGCGTGCCGGCGTGTCCAAGCCGCTGGTCTACACCTTCTTCCGATCCAGAGACGAGGTGTACATCGCGTGTGTGACCCGCGCCGCCGCCCTCCTGCACGCGGCGATCGAGTCGGCCATCGCCGCCGGTGACGACCTGTCGATGGCACGACGGACCCTCGACGCGATCTTCGCCGCACTGGAACCGCGCCCGCACGACTGGAGCGTCGTGTTCGATCGATCCCACCCGGAGGATGGCGAGGCCGCCGACGCCGCCCGCGCGGCCCGGCGGGGGATCGCGGCTCAGGCGGCGAGGGGGGTCGCGGATGTCCTCGGAACGGTCCAGCTCACCGATCCCGCTGATCTGTCGGCGCTGACCGATGTCTGGATGGGCTCGGTGACCTCGCTGATCCAGTGGTGGCTACGGCACCCCGATCAGTCCGCCACGCAGATGAGCGCGCGCAGCCACCGCCTGATCGAGGCGCTGGTCGCCGCCGTCACCCGATGAGCGGCACCCGGCCCCGCGCCGGGAATCTCGCGGATGGGCCGGATCGCCTCAGGTCTGGTCGACGCCGCCGACGAGGCGGAGCACGCTGTCGCGCAACACGATCTGGGCCTCGGGCTGGGTCATCCGGCCCGCCCTGACCTCGTCGCCCGCCGCGTGGCTGACCGCGACGATCGCCGTGACCAGCCACTCGGGGGAAACGGTGCCGGTGAATTCGCCTGCCTGCTGACCGCGGGTGACGAGGCGGAGCAGGCGGTGGTTGATGGGGAGCTGGCGGTCCTCGTCGCGCTGCCGGGCGAACGCGCCCACGTGGTGGGCCAGCGGGGAGACGCGGAAGAACTGCCAGCCGACGTCGAGCATCCGGAGCAGGGCGGCGGTGGCCGGGCCGCTGTCGAGGTCCGCGGCGCGCATGGCTTCGGCGGCTCGGGTGGTGGTGCGCTCGACGACCGCGTTGATCAGGTCGTCGCGCGAGGCGAAGTGGGCGTAGACGGTCTGGCGGGTCACCCCCGCCTCGGCGGCGATGGCGGCCATGCCGGCGTCCGGCTGGGTGGCGAGCAGCCGGGTGGCGGCGTCGAGGACGGCCGCCCGGCTGCGGGTGGCGTCGGCGCGCCGCTTCGGTTCCCGTGATTCGGTCAAATCTTACACCCTTGTCAAAGTTATCCGATCGAGTTTAACCTTTACATCGCTGTAAGAATTCTACGACTGGAGTGTCATGGATCCCGCATCCCCCCGCTCGCCCGAGCGATTCATCGCCGACTTCTTCACCGAATTCACCACCGCGGCCCTCGCGGCCGACGCCGATCCGGCCGAGGTGGTCGACCGGTTCCACGCGCCCGAGGTGGTCCAGATCGCCGACGGGATCCGGCTCGACCGCGACCGGCTGATCGCGCACCTGCGTCCCATGCGAAAGAACCTGCGCGACTATCGATTCGAGGTACACGAGGTGATCGCCGACGGTGCCAGGATGGCCGCCCGCCTGACCATCCACGCCACGATGCGCACGACGGGGACCGTGGCCACCGAGGTCTTCCTGTTCGGTGAGTTCACGCCGGACGGCAAGCTCCGGCGCGCCGACCAGCTCACCCGCCCCGTCGCGGCCGCGTGATCGGCCGAGGAGAACCCGTGCTCATCCGCTCGCTCGCCCTGTTCACCACCGGCCTGCTCGCCGGCGCCTTCGGCTACGGCGCCGCCAATCTGGTCCCGACTTTCCATCGCGTTCCGCTGCAGATGCGCCTGGAGTTCCATACCGAACTCATGCAGAACAACAGCATCAGCATGCAGGCCACCATGGCCGCCGCGGCGCTGAGCTGTCTGGTTCTCGCGGTGTCGTCCTCGGGGCGCCGCCGGGTCGTCGCCGCGGTCGCCACCGGGCTGGTGGTCGCCTCGTTCCTGATCACCCGCCTGGGCAATGTGCCGATCAATCACCGGATCAACCAGTGGGTGATCGACGGGCCGCCGGCCGACTACGCCGCGATCCTCACCCGATGGGATCTGTTCCATTTCCTGCGCACCGGAACGGCTTTCGCGGCGTTCGCGCTGGTCATCGCGCTGGTCGTGGGGCTGTGGCAGTCGGCCGATGGACGCGCCGACCGGCCGGATTGATACATCCTTTTCTGAATACAGAATCAGCTGTACTATTTGGGTATGAGCACCGCGATGCACGGCGACGCGCTGTCCCGCTTCGGCTACGCCCTGTCGGACCCGACCCGGACGCGCATCCTGCTGAGCCTGCGCTCCGCGCCCGGGTATCCGTCGGAGCTGGCCGACCAGATCGGGGTATCGCGGCAGATCCTGTCGAACCACCTGGCCTGCCTGCGCGGCTGCGGGCTGGTCGTCGCCGTGCCCGAGGGCAGGCGCAGCCGCTACGAACTGGCCGATCCGCGCATCGGGCGCGCCCTCGACGACCTGGTCGGACTGGTGCTCGCGGTCGACCCGGCCTGCTGCCCGGCCGCCGCCACGCAGGACTGCTGCTGATGGCCGATCTCGGTGTGCCACTGCTGCTCCCGGACCGGCGCCGGGCGCTCGCGACCCGGATCCGCTGGCTGGTGGCGGCGACGATCACCTACAACGTGGTCGAGGCGAGCATCGCGCTGGCCGAAGGCACGCGAGTGTCCTCGACGGCGCTGATCGGATTCGGGCTCGATTCGGTGCTCGAGGTGTCGTCCGCGGCGGCGGTGGCCTGGCAGTTCGCCGGCCGGGATCCGCACGCGCGGGAGCGGGTCGCCCTGCGGATCATCGCGTTCTCGTTCTTCGGCCTGGCCACCTATGTCACCGTCGACGCGATCCGCGCGCTGACCGGCGCGGACGACGCGCGGCACTCACCGGTCGGCATCGCCTTGGCGGCGCTGAGCCTGGTGATCATGCCGGTGCTGTCGACCGCGCAGCGCCGGGCCGGCCGCGAACTCGGGTCGGCCTCGGCGGTGGCCGATTCCCGGCAGACCATGCTGTGCACCTATCTGTCCGCGGTGCTGCTGGTCGGGCTCGTGCTCAACGCGCTGCTGGGCTGGTCGTGGGCCGACCCGATCGCCGCGCTGGTGATCGCGGTCATCGCCGTCAAGGAAGGGCGCGATGCCTGGCGGGGCGACACCTGTTGTCCGGCACCGCCGCTCGGCGCGGTCGCGACCCGCGACTGCTGCGATGGATGAGAAAGGACACCGGCCATGGCTGTCACGGCACTGGTCTTGTACGTGATCTTCGGCGCGCTCGGCTTCGGGTGGCGCAGTTGGCGGCAGTATCGGACGACGGGTTCCACCGGGTTCCGTGGCATCAGCGGCCGTCCCGGCTCGCTCGAATGGCTGGCCGGGGTCGGCTTCGTCGCGGCGATCGTCGTCGGCCTGGCCGGGGTGGCGCTCCAGCTAAGCGGTGTCCTGGACCCGCTCGAATTCCTCACCGCCACACCGATTCAGCTGATCGGGATCGTGCTGGCCGTCGTCGGCATCGGCGCCACCCTCCTCGCCCAGGTCCAGATGGGCGAGTCCTGGCGGATCGGCGTCGACGCCGACGAGACGACGGCGCTGGTGCGCACCGGCGTGTTCGCCCTGGTACGCAACCCGATCTTCACCGCGATGCTCGTCTTCGGGGCGGGCATCGCGCTGATCATCCCGAACGTCGTCGCCCTGGCGGGGTTCGTCCTGCTGCTGGCGACGATCGAACTCCAGGTCCGGGTCGTCGAGGAGCCGTATCTGGCCCGCGTCCACGGCGTCGGCTACCGCGAGTACTGCGCCGCGACAGGCAGATTCGTCCCGGGCGTCGGACGCTAGTCCCGGGACGGTCCGCGATCAGGGTCGCGTGCGCGGCGTGACCAACCCGGATTCATAGGCGACGACGACGAGCTGAGCCCGGTCGCGGACGTGGAGCTTGGCCATCGCGCGGTTGATATGGGTCTTGGCGGTGTGCGGGCTGATCACCATGTGGGCGGCGATCTCGTCGTTGGACAGCCCGTGGGCGGCCAGGGCGACGGCTTCGCGTTCGCGGGTGGTGAGTTCGCGCAGCGCCGAATCCGCGGCGGGTGCGTGCGGCGGCTGGGTGACGTAGCGGGCGATCAGGCGCCGGGTGATGGACGGGGCGAGCAGGGCGTCACCGCGGGCGGCCACCCGGATCGCGTGCAGGAAGTCCTCGGGTTCGATGTCCTTGACCAGGAAGCCCGCCGCGCCGGCGCGCAGCGCGTCGAAGACGTATTCGTCCAGGCCGTAGTTGGTCAGGATGACGACGTGCACCCCGGCCAGGGCCGGGTCGGCCGCGATGCGGCGGGTCGCTTCGATGCCGTCGACCACCGGCATCTGGATATCTACGAGGGCGATGTCGGGCAGGTGGCGACGGGCCAGCTCGACACCGTCGCCGCCGTCGGCCGCCTCGGCGACGACCTCGATATCGTCCTCGATCTCGAGCAGCGCGCGGAATCCGCTGCGGATGAGTGGCTGGTCGTCGACCAGCAGAACCCGGATCATGATCGCACCACCGGCAATTCGGCGTGCACGGCGAATCCGCCGCCCGCGCGGGGCGCGGCGCGCAGGTGCCCACCGAGCGCGGTCACCCGCTCGCGCATCCCGAGCAGACCGACGCCGGGCCGTGGCGCGTCGGCGGGGGTGGCGCGACCGTCGTCGGCCACGTCGACCACGAGGGTGTCGGGGCCGTAGTCGATGCGCACCGAGGCGGTGGCGGCGTTCGCGTGGCGGGTGACATTGGTGAGCGATTCCTGCACGATCCGGTAGCCGGTCCGGTCGACCGCGGCGGGCACATCGGTGCGGGTGCCCGCGATGGTCAAGGTCGTCTCGATCCCCGCAAGGCGCACTCGCTCCACCAATTCAGCGACCTGAGCGAGACCGGGCCGGGGCGCGCCGTCATCGCGCAGCGCTTCCAGGGTCGCGCGGAGTTCACGGGCCGCCTCGCGGCCGGCGTCCCGGATGGCGAGCAGCGCCTCGGGGACATCCTCGCCGCGTTTGCGCGCCACATGCACGGCCGCCTCGGACTGCACCTTGATCACCGAGATCTGATGGGTGAGCGAATCGTGCAGTTCCCTGGCGATGTGCAGGCGCTCCTCGTCGGCGCGGCGGCGCGCGGTCTCCTCGCGCGTGCGTTCGGCCTCGTCGGCGCGGCGCTCGGCCTGCCGCAGCGCCTCCCCGGCCGCGGCGGCGGCGATCAGCCAGGCGATCTCGAGCGCGTCGCGGGACCGGGCGAGCGCGGCGGTGGCGTCGTGCAGCGAGAGCATCGCGGCGAACGGCAGGGTCGCCAGGAGCAGTAGCGCGGCGGCGAGCGTCATCCAGCGATGGCCCGCGCGCATGGCGAAGTACACCGCGAACAGGAACGCGACGGCGGGCACATCGAACCCGAGTGCCTGCGAGCCCAGCGCGCACGCGCCGGTCACCACCAGCACGGCCACCGGCGCGCGGCGCCGCGCCGCCAGCGCCAGTCCACCGGCGACCAGCAGCACGTACCCGAGGGGGCGCAGGTCGTCGGCGGACGGTTGCCGGGTCAGCGCGGTGACCAGCAGCACGGCCGCGACGCCGACCGCGATCGCCGCGTCGCCGATCCATGCCCTGCTCATGTCAGCACCCTAGCCCGGTGCGCGGCGCGGCGAGTCCGCCGACGGGGTGATCTCGCGACTACCGCGCCCGCGGTATCCGCGCCGGTGGTACCGCCTCGGCGGTAGCCGCTACCGCGGGCGCGGCAGCGCGGATTGTCCACGGTCGCACGACGACCGGACCCGGGGTCCCGGCCGAAGATCGAGCGGTAAACAGCAGATCGAAGGAGTACGCCATGTCGTCTTTCCGTCACCTCCCCGGTACCGTCGCCGCCGTCCTGGCCGCCGGACTCGTCGCGGCCGCGCCCGCGTCGGCGTCGACCGTCCTGGTCGCGGACGCCTACGGGTTGACCGCCGACCGCGCGATCGCGACCTCGGCCGCGTTCCTCGCCCTGGTCGGGGCGATCCTGGGTGGCCTCGCGCTGGCGCGGCCGTCGAGTCTCCCGGCGGCGTTCGCGGTGGGCGCCGGGATGCTCGCCGCCGTGGTCGGGGTGTTCGTCGTCGTCACCGCCGACGGTGGGCTAGGCACCGGGAACGGGATCGCGGGCGGGTACATCGCCGGTGTTCTCGGTGTCCTGGGCGCGGCGCTGGGTGGCCTGGCGCTGGTCCGCGTCCGCCGAGCAGGCTGAGCGCTGATCTGGTTGCGGTGCAACGGAATTCGAGGCGTGGCTGTGGGCCCGGTGCCAGGAGTGCCCGCCGAAGGCGTGGTGGACACTCCTGGACCGAACTCAGTGGCCGCGGGCGATCCAGTCCGCGAGCGCGGGCCGTTCGGTGCCGATCGCGGTGTCGGGGCCGTGGCCGGTGTGCACCGTGGTGTCGTCCGGGAGGGCGAACAGGCGGTCGCGGATGGAATCGATGATGGTGCCGAAATCGGAGAAGGAGCGGCCGGTCGCGCCCGGTCCACCCGCGAACAGGGTGTCACCGGTGAACAACGCCGACAGTTCCGGCAGGTGCAGCGACACCGAGCCGGGGGAGTGGCCGGGGGTGTGCAGCACATCGATATCGGTGCCGGCCACCGTGATCCGGCCGGTGTCGGCCAGCGAGCGGTAGCCGGCGTCGGGGTGGGTCATCCGCCACAGCGGCTCGTCGCCGGGGTGCAGCAGCACCGGGGCGTCGAGGCGCCGCGACAGCTCCGGCGCGACGGTCACATGGTCGTTGTGGCCGTGCGTGCACAGGATGGCGGTGACGTGCCGGGAGCCGACCGCCGCGGCGATGGCGTCGGCGTCGTGGGCGGCGTCGACGATCAACACCTCGGTGTCGTCGCCGATCAGCCACACATTGTTGTCGACGTCCCAGGTGCCGCCGTCGAGCGCGAAAGTGCCCGAGGTGACGACCTTCTCGACGCGGGCACTCACCAGACCACCACCGAGCGCAGCACCTTGCCCTCGCCCATGGCGGTGAACGCCTGCTCGACCTCGTCGACGCCGATGCGCTCGGTGACGAAGCGATCCAGCGGCAGCCTGCCCTGGCGGTGCAGGTCGACGAGCATCGGGAAGTCGCGTTCGGGCAGGCAGTCGCCGTACCAGGACGACTTCAGCGAACCGCCGTGCGAGAACAGGTCGATCAGCGGCATGTCGAGGGTCATGTCGGGAGTCGGGACGCCGATGAGCACCACGGTGCCCGCGAGGTCGCGGCCGTAGAAGGCCTGTTTCCAGGTCTCGGGACGGCCGACCGCGTCGATCACGACGTCGGCGCCGAAACCGTCGGTGAGCTCCTTGATCCGCTCGACCACCTCGGTGCTGCTCGCGTCGATGGTGTGGGTGGCGCCGAAGTCCCTGGCCCACTCCAGCTTTCGCGGGTCGCGGTCGATCGCGATGATCGTGCCCGCGCCGGCGAGATAAGCGCCGGCGATGGCGGCGTCACCGACGCCGCCACAGCCGATCACCGCGACACTGTCGCCGCGCGAGACGGCGCCGGTGTTCATCGCCGCGCCGATACCCGCCATCACGCCGCAGCCGAGCAGGCCGGCCACCGCCGGATCGGTCTCGGGATCGACCTTGGTGCACTGCTTCTCGTGCACCAGGGTCTTGTCGGCGAACGCGCCGACGCCGAGCGCCGGGGTGAGCGGGGTGCCGTCGGTGAGCGTCATCGGCGTGCTGGCGTTGTGGGTGTCGAAGCAGTACCAGGGGCGACCGCGCCGGCAGGCCCGGCATTCGCCGCAGACCGCGCGCCAGTTCAGGACGACGAAATCGCCCTCGGCGACATGGGTGACCGCCGCGCCGACCGACTCGACGACACCCGCCGCCTCGTGCCCGAGCAGGAACGGGAACTCGTCGTTGATGCCGCCTTCGCGGTAGTGCAGGTCGGTGTGGCAGACCCCGCACGCCTGGACGCGGACGACCACATCGTGCGGCCCCGGATCGGGAATCACGATGTCGACGGTTTCGACCGGCGCGTTCTTCGCGCGGGCGATGACTCCGCGGACGGTGTCGGGCATGCGGACCTCCTAGGTTGACGTCGCCGCCAACGCTAGCGGGGTCCAGCCACCGATCACACCTTCTCGTCGAAGACCAGATCGGTCGGCGGGTGGGTCAGGCGCACGGTCGGGCCGTCGATCACGGTGATCGCGTCGAGGCCGGTGGTGGAGTGGCCGGTGGAGACGACGAAGAAGCGGTCGGCGGCCTGGGCGAGGAAGGCGGGGAAGCCGTCGAGCGAGAGATCGCCGTCGCCGAGGGCGAGGTAGTCGGCGAGGCGGCGGAACAGCTTCGGCAGCATCACCACGTCGTCGAACAGCGAGGTCGGCGTGGTGATCGCGGCGCCGCTGGTGGTGGCGTCGGCCGCCCAGACGCCGAGCGGGGTCGGCGCGGTCGCGGCGGCCGTGGCGACGGCGGCGAGTTCGGCGCGCAAGGCGGGGAACAGGCTGCGATAGAACGTCGGGTAGGCCAGGCCGGTCGCCAGCTGGTGGTGGTTGAGGGTGAGCCGCAGCAGGGCCACGTCGACGAACATCTCGGTGCCCGCGCTGCCGGGGGACGCGCCGCGCCCGGCGAACGCGACGCAGCGGCCGTGCAGATCGGCACCCCTGGTCAGGATGAACCCGGGCACCCCGGCCTGATCGGCGCTGGTCACGGTCTCGTTCGCGTCCCGCACCACGCCGGTGAAGCCGAGCCAGGCAAGCAGTTCCGCGGCCGCAGCGCGCGCCAACGGCAGCGGTTGATGGGTGCGGGTGCCGTGGCGGGGCGTGTAGTGCGTCTCCAGCGAGTCGATGCCGTCCAGGCGCAGCTGCGCGGCACCGGAGGCATTGCGCTTCACCCGGTGCGGGCCGCCCACCCGGTCCCACAGGGTTGGGTCGTCGGGACGGAAGCGCACCGAGTCACCGTCGGGCTGTGCGCCTTCGACGACGAAGACTCCGGAGATCAGCAGAAACGGCATCGCGCGTCCTTCGGCTCGTGATGATCGCCGCCCGTCGTCGTGCACCGGGCGGGTGGTCGACCGGCTCCCAGTCTGGACATCGGCCGCCGCGCAGGGCAATACGGCGGGGGCGATGGTTCTGTGCTGTTCATCCGGCGGCTACCGCGATCCGCCATAGACGGTGTCGATGGTGATGATCGGTACTGCGTCCTGGACGCACGGTGGCTCGATGGGCACGGTGGAAGGGACCTGACCAGAGGAGAAACCCATGAATCCGGCTCGCCCGACAGTCCGTGGCACCCGCGCGAGCGTGCTCGCGCTCGCCGTGCTCGCGGTGGGTATCGGCGCCTGCTCCGCCGACCCGGACGTGCCGCAGTCAGCCCCGGTCCCGGTGAGCACCGCCGCGCCCGCGCAGGCCGAGGCGCCGCCGACCACCCGGCAGTTCGACCACAGCCTCGACGACGAACTGTTCGCCGCCGCGGCGACCGACGACGTGGCGCGGGTGCGTGACCTGCTCGCCCGCGGCGCCGATCCGGAAACCCGCGGCGACCAGGGCCGGACCCCGCTGGTGGCCGCCACCAAGAACCGGGCGAGCGCGGCCGCGGTGGCGCTGATCGAGGCCGGCGCCGACGTGAACGCCAAGGACGACCTCCAGGACTCCGCCTACCTCTACGCCGGTGCCGAGGGCTTCGACGAGATCCTCGAGCCGGCCCTGCGGCACGGCGCCGACCTGCGCAGCGTCAACCGCTACGGCGGGACGGCGCTCATCCCGGCGAGCGAGCACGGGCACGTGAGCACCGTGCGGATGCTGATCGCGGCGGGGGTCGAAGTGAACCATGTCAACACCCCGCGCTGGACGGCACTGCAGGAGGCGATCGTCTACGGCGACGGCTCGCAGCGCTACCAGGAGACCGTCACCGCGCTGCTCGACGCGGGCGCCGACCCGGGGATTCGCGACGCCGAGGGCCGCACCGCGCTGCAGAACGCCGAGCGCAAGGGTCAGGACGCGATCGTCGCCCTGCTGCGGGGACGCTGACCGGCTGCTGGCGTGCCGACCGCGACTGTGGGATTCGTTCAGGTCAGCGGGCTACGCTCGGCGATATGGCCGCCGACGGATTGTTCCTCGATCCCACGATCGGCCGACCCACGGACAAGGTCGGGCACTTCACCGACCAGGCGGGCTTCGAGCACTTCGCCGCCGCCTATCGCGCGGGGATGGCGGAACTCCCGCCGCCGGACGCCATCGCCGCGGTGCCGACCTCGTTCGGCCCGGTGCGCGCCTATCGGTTCGGCCCCGGCGGCGATATTCCGGTGGTCCTGCTCGCCGGCCGCCAGGCCTCGACCCCGATGTGGGCCGCCAACCTGCCCGGCCTGATGGCGCGGCGCACGGTCTGGTCGGTGGACAGCGTGGGCGAACCGGGCGCGAGCGGGCAGACCCGCGCGCTGACCGACGGCGCCGATCAGGCGACCTGGGTCGCCGAAACACTGGTGGGACTGGGTGTTCGGCGGGCCCACCTGCTCGGGGTCAGCATCGGCGCGAACCTGGCCGTGCAGACCGCGCTGCATCGCCCGGAGCGCGTCGCCTCGATCACCCTGCTCGATCCGGCCAACACCTTCGCCCCGCTGAGCTGGAAGATGATCGTCGTCTCGCTGGGCAGCGCCATCCCCGCCCTGCCCGCCGGGGTGCGACACCGATTGCTCGGCTGGATCTCCGGTGGCGTTCCGGTCGACGACTCGCTGCCCGAGGCCAGGCTGATCGCCGCCGGGATGAGGGACTACCGCGGCGCCCAGCCCCTGCTCCCACGCCCCACCGAGGACCAGCTGCGCGCGCTCACGGTCCCGGTCCTCGCGCTGTTCGCCGGTCGCTCGATCGTGCACGACTCCGCCGCGGCCGCCGCCACCGCGCGCCTCATCCCCGGCGCCCAGGTCGAGGTCTGGCCCGACGCGTCGCACGCCATCAACGGCGAGTATCCCGACCGTATCGCCGAGCGGTTCACCGCCTTCACCGCCGGGATCGCTTGACCTGCTTCGGAAGACGGCACGCAGGCGGAGTTCTGCGGCAGGTCGCAGTGTTCGGCCCACGCACGACGAAGCCCCGGCCGGAGCCGGGGCTTTCGTGGGTTCAGCCGAGGATCGAGATCGCCAGACCGAGCAGCGCGCCACCGAAAACCACGGTGTTGCGGACCTTCTGGAGCGTCCAGGTCCAGGCCGGGAACCCGGCTTCGGCGCAGTCGAGCAGCGCGGGCACGTCGATGCGCGCCAGTTCGGGGTCGCCGGTGCGGGCGAAGGCGGCGGTCACCGAGCTGACCGCGGTGTGGTTGCTGTAGACGATCACGCAGTTGCCCAGGAACACCAGCCCCAGCACCACCCAGTTCACCGGGCGGGCGATGTCGAGGCCGGCCAGGTTCAGCGCGGCGGCGGTGAGCATGATCGCGGCGACGCTCAGCGGGGCGGCGCTCTCGTGGCCGCTGGCGTCGAAGCGCATCCCGTGTTCGTGCAGCGCCGTGGTGCGCACGCCCTGGCGGGACAGCTCGGCCTGCGCGGTCGCCATGGCGGCCTTGCCGTAGCGGTTGCGGACGATCGGCATGCTCACGAAGGCGGCGGCGATGGCGATCTCGATGGCGGCGACGAGGGCGTTCATGGTGTGCTCCGATCCGGCTTGAACTAAGTAAAAGAACTATAGCTCCCGACTTGAACTAAGTGCAAGAGATTTCTTGAACTTTGTAAAAGCGACGGCGGCGCGCCTATCGTGGCCGCATGGCACGCGACACCTTGACCAGGGAACAGATCGTCGGCGCGGCGATCGAGCTGCTCGACGAGGAAGGGCTGGACGGGTTGAACATGCGCAGCCTCGGGCAGCGCCTCGACTCCGCCGCCACCGCCATGTACTGGCACGTGAAGAACAAGGACAACCTGGTGCGCCTGGCTGTCGACGAGGTGTGGGGCGAGATCGAGCTCCCCGATCCCGATGTCGCCGACTGGCGGGCGGCGGCCGAGGCGATGGCCACCGGCATGAACGCGACGCTGGCCAGGCACCCCTGGCTGGTGCAGGCGCAGGCGAGTCATCTGCTCTACGGCCCCAACAAGTCCCGGCACGACGAGAACGCGCTCGCGGTCTTCGAGGCGGCCGGCTTCGACGACGAGGAGGCCGATCGCGCGGTCGCCGCGCTCTTCCTGTTCGTCCTCGGCAACGCCACCGGCCCGGCCGCCAACGTCTCGCTGCGCAGGCGACTGGGCAAGGGCGGTGCCGACCCGGAAACGCAACTGGCGCAGGCGATGACGGAGGCGACCGAGATCGCCGCCGCCTTCCCCCGGCTCCGCGCCCGGATCGACCGCGCGGCGGGCACCGGCTACAACGCCGCCCCCGACAGCACCTTCCGGTACGGTCTGAGCGCGCTGCTCGACGGCATCGGCGCGCGGAAGGCGCGCTAGCGCAACGCTATTCGGCGTCGGCGCGGATCCGGGCCAGCACCGCGCCGACCACCAGGAATCCGCTGTCGACGACATCGGCCAGCGGCTGCCGGTAGTCGTCGAGCACCCATTTCTGGGCGATGATCAGAATCGCGCCGACCAGGCCGAGGACCACCATCCGCGCACTCGGCGCGGGATGGGAGTCCAGGTCCACATACGGTGTCAACAGCGCCAGACAGATGTCGACGAGCGCGTCGAGCACATCGTGGTAGGCGCGGTCCACCGTCGGGCTCACGCCGAGGATCTCGAAGAAGGCGATCCGCGGCACGCGCGGGTCGTCGAGGATGAGCTGGAAATACGCCGTGAGCGCCCCGCGCACCCTGGTGTCGATATCGGCGTCGACGTCGCCGATGCCGACGTGGATCGCCTCCAGCATGCGCGCGGTGACCTCGCGATACACCTCGAGCAGCAGGTCCTCGCTGTCGGTGAAGGACTCGTAGAAGTAGCGCTTCCCGACACCGGCCGCGGCGCAGAGGGTGGTGACTGTGGTGTTGCGGTAGCCGTCGGTGCCGAAGGCTTCGGTGGCCGCCTCGATCAGCCGGGCGCGGCGGTCCTGCTGGCGCTGCCCCGGTGCGGCGCCGCGGTACCTGCGTCCGTCGGCATCGAGTTCGGGCGCGTTCACGCCATCGATTCTGTCAGGTGGCCCGCGGGGGTCGGTGCGGCGGTTGGTGGTTGCGGGGAATCGGCCGAGAACATGTTCTTGCGATCGAACGTGACGCAGGCTACGTTACTTCCCGGTACGGGAACGTCGTGGTTCCCGATGGTGGAGGGCTGAGACCGAAGCATGATCAAATATCGAGGGCGACTGGCCGCGCTGGTCGCATCCGTCGTCGTGTTCACGGGTGCCGTCGCATCGGCCCCGGTCGGCCAGGCGTTGCCGGCGAACGGGGGGCTGGACGCGCAGTTCGTCGCCACCCACAACGGCCCGCAGCAATACCCGAACGTCTTCATCGAATGGGACGTGCCGATCACGATGAGTGACGGAACGGTATTGAAAGCCAACGTCTATCACCCGGCCGGTGCCGACGGTCAGCCGATCACCGAGCCGACGCCGACCATCGTCAATATGACGCCGTACACGAAGCTGGTGTCCAACGTCGCCGACTCGGCGCTCGCGGTGCCCGGCCTGTCGGACGTGCTCATGCCGGTGCTGCAGAACCTGGACTTCTCGGCCTTCGGCTTCAGCAGCCTCAGCGACATGATGAAGGCGCTGCCCGGCGGCGCGGCCCGCACCTTCGGCGTCGACCGGAACCTGATCCGCGGCGGCTACACCCAGGTGGTCGTCGACGTGCGCGGCACCGGCTTCTCGCAGGGCACCTGGCAGGTGTTCGGCGAACGCGAACAGCTCGACGGCGTCGAGGTCGTCGACTGGGCCGCGGCGCAGGGCTGGTCCGACGGCAAGATCGGGATGAGCGGCATCTCCTACTCGGGGATCAACCAGCTCCAGACCGCGCAGCGGCACCCCGCCGCGCTGAAGGCGATCTTCCCGATCGTGCCCGGCAGCGACCTGATTCGCGACGTCGCCGCGCCCGGTGGCGCGCTCGGCGTCGGCTTCATTCCGCCGTGGCTGCTCGCCGTCGACGGCGCGAAACTGCTGCCGGACCTGGTGTCGATCCTGAACGGCAAGTTCGACTGGACCTGGCTGGGCGACCGGGTGCGCGACCCGTTCACGTTCTTCAATGTGCTCATCGCGGCCCTGACCACGCCGAGCGTGGACCAGATCCCGCCGGAGATGGCCAGCATCCTCGACGACGAGAGCCCGCTGCGCACCGCCTGGGTGGGGCAGCCGGACCAGGTGCAGGTGCCGACCTTCCTCTACGGCGGCTGGCACGACATCTTCACCTACTCGACCCCGCGCATCTACAACGCCGTCGATGTGCCTGCCGAGCAGAAGAAGCTCGTCATGGGCAACGTTTACCACGTGACCGTGAGCTCGGGCCTCGGCCAGGCCGGCGCGCCCGCGCCGCTGGAATCGTTGCAGCGCGCCTGGTTCGACAAGTGGCTCAAGGGCATCGACAACGGCGTCGACCGCTACGAGCCGGTCACCCTGTGGCAGCAGGGCAGCGAGCAGTGGACCACCGACGTCGCCTTCCCGCGCCCCGGCATGCAGTACCGGCGGATGTATCTCGACCCCGCGTCGTCCGGCTCGGCGCCGGGCGCCCGCTTCGACGGCAGCCTCGTCGGCGCGCCCGGTGCGGCACAGCGGGTCTCGGTCGATCCGAGCCTGACCACCATCTGCTCGCGGGACGCCGCGCAGGGCACGGCGGGGCTGATCCCGCTGCCGGATGTGTGCGCCAAGGACGCGCGGATCAGTGAGGGCGCGGCGCTGACCTTCACCACCGCGCCGGTCACCCAGCCGACCCGGATCTCCGGCGCGATCGCCGCGCACCTGAACACGGTGCTCGACGCGACCGACGGGTACTGGACGGTGACGGTGAACGATGTCGCGCCCGACGGCCGGTCGACGGTCTGGTCGCAGGGTCAGCTGGTGGCCTCGCTGCGCGCGATCGACGACGGCAAGTCGACCCGCTCGCCCAACGGCGACTACACCGACCCGTACCCGATCCTCACCCTGGACACCCGTCAGCCGGTCGTCCCCGGCGAGCCGACCACGATCGAGATCGGCATCCGCGCCACCGACGGCGTGCTGCTGCCGGGCCACCGCCTGCGGATCGACGTGTTCGCGAGCAACTTCCCCAGCGGAATCCCGCTGCGGCCGTTGCTGAACGAGAGCGGCCTGCGCACCCAGCACCTCGAACTCGACCCCGCTCGCCCGAGCTGGATCAACGTCCCGCTGGACACCGATCCCGGCTGGTGATGTCCGCCGCGCGCACCCCCGTCTCGATGCCGAGGCGGGGGTGCTGTGCTGTCGCTACCAGGGCACCCTGGTGACCCGCGCGCCCGCCGCGTCGGCGAGGTGGGCGAAGGTGACGGCGTCCTCGACCGCGGCACCGCCGTGGTCGTTGTCGAAGTAGACGAACATCTCGGCGTCGTCCGGCCAGGTGCCGGTCAGGCGATCGATCCAGCTCGCCAGCGCGCGGCGACCGTAATGCGGTGGGGGAGAGGCACGTCCGGCGTGCAGGCGCAGGTAGGCCCAGCCGGTGGTCCGCCAGCGCGGGGTGACCGGCCGGGAGTCGCGATCGGCCCAGGCCAGGGCCGCGTCGCGGGATTCGAGCACGGTCCGGATCTCGTCGGTCCACCAGGAGTCGTGGCGCGGTTCCACCGCGACCCGCACGGTGGCGGGGAAACAGCCAAGGCAGTCGTCGAGCAGGGCGGCGTCCGCACGCAGGGTCGGCGGTAGTTGCAGCAGGATCGGGCCGAGCCGATCGCCGAGTCCCGCCGCGTGGTCGAGCAGCCGCGCGACCGGTTCCGCCGCGTCGCGCAGCCGCCGGATGTGGGTGAGATAGCGGCTCGCCTTCACCGCGACCAGGAAGTCGGCGGGTGTGCGGTCCCGCCAGGCGACGAAGGTTTCCCGGCTCGGCAGCCGGTAGAACGCGGAGTTCGATTCGACCGTGGCGAACGCCTCGGCGTAGCGCTCGAGCCACCGCCGCGTCGGCAGGCCATCCGGATACAGCACGCCACGCCAGTCGCGGTACTGCCAGCCGGAGGTGCCGAGGCGGATCACCGCACCCACCTGCCTCTCGCTCGCACGGTCGATCGGGGAAGGTCGTGCCTTCCATTGTGGTCCAGGGCTGATCCGGCAGACTGGGGTGGTGAGCGCAGCTGGCAGCGGGCGGGCTCGACGAGGCGCGGTAGCGGTGTGGCGGTGGGTGCGCAGCGCGCCGGGCACCTATCTGTGGCTGGCCGCGCTGGCGGTGACCACGGTGATCATCCGGCGACTGCCGGACGACGAGGCGCGCCAGTGGCTGGGCCACCGGTCGACCAACCTGCACCATCTGGCCGAGGACCCCGTCCGGGTGCTGATCGGCAGCGCGTTCTGGACCGACGGGGGCAGCTGGTTCGCCTACGCGGTGCTGTTCACCCTCTTCCACGCCAACACCGAACGCTGGCTCGGCACGCTGCGCTGGCTCGTGGTGGCCGTGGTCGCCCATGTGGGCGCCACCTACCTCAGCGAAGGCGTGCTGCTGTGGGCGATCCGCAACGACGACGCGCCCGCGCGGGCGATGTACACCCTCGACGTGGGCGTCAGCTACGCGCTGGCCGGGGTGGCTGCGGTGCTGGCCTATCGGCTGGTGACGCCGTGGCGATGGCTCTACGTCGTCGGCGTGCTCGCGGTCGTGCTGCCGCCGGTCTTCGTGAATCGCACGTTCACCGATGTCGGGCACGCGAGCGCGGCCGCCATCGGCTTCGCCTGCTACCCGCTCACGCGGGGGCGCGGCGGCGCCTGGAACCCGGGTGTCCTCGTGCGCCGGTTCCGGCGTCGCACCTCGGCCGGGTGACCGCCGGCACCCGCTCGCGGCCGGATTTCGGGGAAATCGCTGCAAAATAGGTGTTACCTCAAATACTACGTACATGTATCATTTCCTTACCGCACGACCGGCGCACCGTGGCGCCCGGCGCTCGACCGAGCAACGCGCGGTAGGACGAGGAGTACCGATGAAGCTACTTCGCCGGGCCGCACGGCGACCGGAGGTAGATCCCGGCAAGGTCGCCCTGCACGCTCGCAACGTGACCTTCGACTGGTCGGATGTCGACCTGCAGTGGATGTCGGCAGAGCCGTACGCGTCACACCTGATCAGCGCACTGAACATGCTGCTGCCCGAGGGCGAGCGCATGTTCATCGTGACCTACCGCGAGGCACTGGCCCTGGTGAAGGACGAGAAGCTGCGCGAGGACATGCTCGGCTTCATCGGGCAGGAATCGATGCACGCGGAGACCCACGAGAAGGTCCTGCAGGACGTGCTCACCGCCAACGGCATCGACGCGGGCCCCTACGTGCGGCAGATGGAATACCTGTTCCGCAAGACCCTGGGCCCGCGCGGCGGTGACGACCGCGCCGGACGGCAGATGCTGATCGAACGCCTCGCGTTCATCGCCTGCCTCGAGCACTTCTTCGCCTGGCTCGGCGACTGGGTGATCAACGCCGACCTGGAGAAGTTCGGCGCCGACCCGCGCATGGCCGACCTGTTCCGCTGGCACGGCGCCGAGGAGGTCGAGCACCGCAACGTCGCCCACGATGTCGCCGAGTACTTCGGCGTCGGCTACGTGCGCCGCTGCGCCTCGATGATGCTGGTGTTCCCGATCTTCATCGCGCTGGTGGTGCGCGGCGCGAAGTTCCTGGTGCAGCAGGATCCGCAGCTGCCCGATCACGGGTATCCGCGGGTGATCACCTCGATCCTGGGCGCGATGTGGCGGGGCGCGTTGCCGGGCATCCCGTCGCTGCTGATCAGCGCGCTGTCGACCTTCCAGCCCGGCTACAGCCCGGAGACCGTCGGCTCGACCGCCCAGGCCGTCGCCTACCTGGCGCAGTCGCCCGCGGCGCGGGCGGCGGCCTCGTGACCGTGCGCGACGTGCCGCAGGCGCTGCCCGGCGACCTCTACGGCAAGCATCGCCACGATCCCGGCACCCGGGTGCTCGACGCGATCGCGACCGCCCGGCTGCGCTGGAGCGCCCTGGTCAATCGCCGTGATCCGCGTCCGCGCGTCGACGATCGCCGGTTCCCGGTGGTGGTCACCGAGCGCCGGATCGTCGCGCACGACCAGGACGTGGTGAGCCTGCGGCTGGAAGCGCCCGACGGCCGGGTGCTGCCCGCGTGGCGCCCCGGCGCGCACCTGGATCTCGAACTGCCCTCCGGCCTGCTGCGCCAGTACTCGCTGTGCGGTGACCCCGCCGACGAACGCGCCTACCGGATCGCGGTGCGCCGCATCCCCGACGGCGGCGGTGGTTCGCGCGAGGTGCACGACGAGCTGCCGGTGGGCAGCCGCTTCGTGGTGCGCGGCCCGCGCAACGCCTTCCCGTTCGCGGTCCCCGGCCACGGCTCGCCCGCCCAGCGCCTGCACTTCGTCGCCGGTGGCATCGGCATCACCCCGATCCTGCCGATGGCGCGGCTCGCGCACCGGCTCGGCGTGCCGTGGACGATGGTCTACACCGGGCGTTCCCGCGACACCATCCCGTTCCTGGCGGAACTGGAGAGCTTCGGCGAGCACGTGATCGTGCGCACCGACGACGAGCACGGCCTGCCCGACGCGGCCGCCCTGCTGCCCGAGGTCGGCGCGGGCACGGCGGTCTACGCCTGCGGCCCGACCCCGATGACCTCGGCGATCGTCGCCGCAGTGCGCACCATGCCCGAGGTGGAACTGCACTTCGAGCGGTTCTCGCCACCGCCGATCGTCGACGGCACCGCCTTCGAGATCGAACTCGCCTCCACCGGCGCGGTGATCGAGGTGCCCGCCGACCGCAGCGCCCTCGACGCCATCCTCGCGACCCGCCCCGACCAGCCCTACTCGTGCCGGCAGGGTTTCTGCCGCACCTGTGTGGTCCGGGTGCTCGCGGGCGAGCCCGATCATCGGGAGAACACCCTCTCCGATGCCGACCACGCCGCGGGCGACATGCTCGCCTGCGTATCCCGTTCGCACGGTGAGCGATTGGTGCTCGACCTGTGAGTTCGATTCCAGGACAAGGAGTCCGAAGAGATATGTCTGTCGACACCACGCAGGCCGCCAACCGGCGCACCGTCCGCAACGGCGAATTCGACCTCGCCGTGTTCGAATACGGCGATCCCGCGGCCGACACCATCGTGCTCGTGCACGGCTGGCCCGACACCCACCACCTGTGGGACAAGGTGATTCCGCGGCTGGCGCAGCGCTTCCACGTCGTCGCCTACGACACCCGCGGCCACGGCGAGTCCACCCGCACCCAGCGCACCGCCGACTTCCGCCTCGACGAACTCTCCCGCGACTTCTACGCCGTCATCGACGCGGTCAGCCCCGACCGTCCGGTGCACGTGCTCGCCCACGACTGGGGTTCGGTGCAGGTCTGGGAGGCCGTGTGCGAGCCGCAGGCGAGCGAGCGGATCGCCTCGTTCACCTCGGTGTCGGGCCCGAACCTCGACCACCTGGCCGCCTGGGTGCGCGACCGCCTCTCCCGGCCGACCCCGCGCAACATCTGGCAGCCGGTGACCCAGGCGCTGTCCTCGGCCTACACCGCGTTCTTCATGACCCCCGTGCTGCCGCGCGTGACCTTCACCGCGATCGGCACCGAGAAGGTGTGGCAGCGCGCCGTCGCGCTGATGAACGACACCGCCCCCGGCAATGTCGTGCTCGGCCCCACGTTCCGCCGCGACATGGTCGACGGCCTGCTCATCTACCGCGCGAACATCGTGCAGCGCATGCTGTCCCCGCGCGAGCGCCGCACCGAGGTGCCCGTGCAGCTGATCGTGGCCGGTCGCGACGTAGCTGTGCGCCCCGCGGGTTACGACGATTCCCGCAAGTGGACCGCGCGCCTGTGGCGTCGCGACGTGCCCGCCGGGCACTGGATGCCGTTCTCGCACCCCGAACTGCTGGCCACCGCCACTACGGAACTGATCGACGCGCTCGCCGGCGGCGATGTGCCGCGCGGCCTCGCGCGCGCCGAAGTGGGCCGCACCCGGAAGGAATTCGACCACCAGCTGGTGGTGATCACCGGTGGCGGCAGTGGAATCGGTCGGGAGACCGCGCTGGCCTTCGCCCGGCTCGGCGCCGAGGTGGTGCTCTCGGACGTGAACGAGAATGCCGCCAAGGAAACCGCCGAGCTCGTCGGCACCGAAGGTGGTGTCGCGCACGCCTATCCGCTGGACGTCTCCGACGAGGCCGCGGTGCGCGAACACGCCGCCGACGTGATCGCCGCGCACGGCGTGCCCGACATCCTGATCAACAACGCGGGCGTCGGCCAGGCGGGCGGCTTCCTCGACACCCCGTCCGCGGAGTTCGACCGGGTCCTGCGGATCAATCTGGGCGGCGTGGTCAACGGCTGCCGGGCCTTCGGCGCGGCGATGGCCGAGCGCGGCCTCGGCGGGCACATCGTGAACCTGTCCAGCATGGCCGCCTACAGCCCGCAGCGTGACATGGCCGCCTACGCCACCAGCAAGTCGGCGGTGTTCATGTTCTCCGACTGCCTGCGCGCCGAGCTGGCCGAACGCGGGATCTCGGTCTCGACCGTGTGCCCCGGCATCGTGCACACCAATATCGTGGCCACCACCCGCATTTCGGGTGTCTCCGCCGAGGACGAGGCGGCCACCCAGCGCAAGTTCGACAAGCTCTACGAGCGGCGCGGCTACACCCCCGACAAGGTCGCGGCGCAGATCGTGAAGGCGGTGCGCGGCGGCCGCGACATCGTGCCGGTGACGCCGGAATCGTGGGTGCAGTACCGGATCAACCGGCTCGCGCCCGGCGCGGTGCGCTTCGCGGCCCGCCGGATGAAGCTGGTCTGACGCGCGGTCACGCCCGGCGCAGTCGCTCCTGTACGGCGGCGACGTGCCGGGCGTCCACGCCCCACGGCTGTTCCACGCCGACCTGCCGGTCGAGGTCCCACAGCACGCACCGCTCGTCCGGGCCCGCCACCAGCGACCAGGCCACCACGGTGCGGCCGAGCTGGTCGAGCATCGACCCGTGGTCGGGCGCGCTGTCGCCCGCGCCGTCGGGGAAGTGGTGCAGGAAGCTGCCGTAGGCCTCGGCGCAGAATCGCGCGTACTGCTGGGTGCACAGGATGAAGCCGTGCCAGGCCTCGTCGACCGCGTGCGAGGGCATGCCGATCACCTGGTCGTCGCGCATCGCCGCGCCGCAACAGCGCAACCATTGGCGCAGACCGGTTTCCACCAGTTCCCGCGGCTGCCAGGGACAGGTCTTGAAGATCGCGTCGGGGAACCGCAGGTCGGCGACCGTGCGATCGACCGCGGTGAGGTCGATCGGTCGCGGTCCGCGTCGAAGGAACGAGAGCGCCACGAATTCACTGTAAGCCCCCTGGGTGGTCGTCCGTAGGCGCTGCCCGCGACGGATCCGGCGGTTAGCCTGCAGACATGGTTGTCATGCTGTTGATCGTGCTCGCGTTCGTGGTGGTCGGTATCGCGGTGCTGGTCACGGCGGTCGTGGTGCTGGTGCGCAAGCTGAGCCCGCCGCGCGGGCCCCAGGGGTTCGTCGACCAGAGCTGGCTGGCCGGGTCGGCGGGGAGTTACGGATTCTTCGACGGGTCGCCGGGGCCGCACGGTTCGGGATCGAGCTGTGGCGGTGGTTCGGGCACCGGGTGCTCGGGGGGCGGCAACAGCGGGTGCGGTGGCGGCTCGAGCAGCAGTAGCTGTAGCGGTGGCTCGAGCAGCAGCTGTGGCGGCGGGTCGAGCAGCAGCTGCGGTGGTGGTTCGAGCAGCAGCTGCGGTGGTGGTTCGAGTTGCGGCGGCGGTTCGTGATCGTGTGATCCACCTCGCACATCCCTTGACCTGAACTCGACTTCAGGTTCCAAGCTGGACGCGTCCGTGATTACCACGAAGGAGGCGCGATGCGTGCGGTGCAGGTCAAGGAATTCGGCGGTCCGGAAGTGCTCGAGGTGCGGGAAGTCCCTGTGCCGCAGCCCGGTCCGGCCGAGGTGGTCGTCGACGTCGAGGTCGCCGACGTGATGTTCCTCGACACCAGGCTGCGCAGCGGCTGGGGCGGCGACTTCTTCGCGCTGGACCTGCCGTACGTGCCCGGCGGCGCGGTCGGCGGCGTCGTCTCCGCGGTGGGCGCCGAGGTCGACCCCGGCTGGCTGGGCAAGCGCGTCGTCACCCAGACCGCCGCGAGCGGGGTCGGCGGCGGCGTCCCCACCGGCGGCTACGCCGAACACGCCCTGGCCAAGGCCGAGACACTGGTGGAGATCGCCGACGGGCTGAGCACCCAGCAGGCCGTCGCCCTCGCCCACGACGGCCGCACCGCGCTCGCCGTCTTCGACAGTGCCGCTGTCGCACCGGATTCGTGGGTGCTGATCACCGCGGCCGCGGGCGGACTCGGCACCCTGCTCATCCAGCTGTCGGTGGCGGCGGGCGCCAAGGTGGTGGCCGCCGCGCGCGGTGCCGACAAACTCGCCCTCGCCCAGCGGCTCGGCGCGCACGCGGTCGTCGACTACACGGTCGACGGCTGGGAGACGCGGGTGCGGGAGATCACCGGCGGGGGCGCCGATGTCGTCTTCGACGGCGCGGGTGGCGCGATCGGCGGCCAGGCACTGACCGCCGCGGCGGACAACGGATCGTTCCTCGGATACGGGTCTGCCGCAGGTGATTTCGCTCACGTCGACGCGGATGCGGCCGCCGCCCGCGGGGTCGCCGTCGTCGGTTTGTTCGATGTCGTCGCCGGCGAGATCGACTGGAATTCCATCGCCCGGCGCGCACAAGCCGAGGTCGCCGCAGGCAGGCTGGAGGTGGTGATCGGTCAGACGTTCCCGATCGAGGAAGTCGAGCGCGCGCACGCGGTCATCGAGAGCCGATCGGCGCTCGGCCGGACCCTCTTGACGATCGGCGCGTCATTGTAACTTAGTCTGCGCCGCAACGGAATACGCTATAAGTTCATACTGTGCAGGGAATAATTGTTATAGCGGTGATAGTTGCGGTGCTTCTGTTGGTTGTCGGCGTGATCAAGCTAGCGAGCAACCCCGGGGGCAAGATCGAACGTCGCGACCGCGAGGAGCGGGCACGCGTGCAGCGGCAGAAGGCCGAAAAGGCTTAGCTGGGTTCGGTTCTCGGGTTCAACACCACCACGGCGATCGGTCGCCGCGTCTTCGTCTGATAGTCGCGGTACCGGTCGCCGTTGACTGCGTTCACCAGTTCCCAGCGCCGGGCGTAGTCGGGATCGTCCGGGTAGGTCGCCCGCGCGGTCACCGCGATCGTGCGCGTCCCCACCTGGATCTCGCAGTCCGGTCGCGCTTTCACATTCGCCAGCCACCCCGGCGGCCGCGGCGACCCACCGTTCGACGCGGTCACCAGAAAATCCGCCCCGTCCTTCGCGTAGGTCAACGCCGACGTGCGCGCCTGCCCGCTCTTGCGCCCGACCGTCCGCAGCAACAGCGTCGGATTCCCGAACAGCAACCGGTGCCCCACCAGCCCACCGCTGTGCTCGTACACCCACTGATGCCCCCGCAGTACCCGCACGAAAAGATCGGCCATACCCCCATCCTCGCCCGCCCCGCCGACCCCCGCCACCCGGCTCGCCGAGTGGTCAACGTCGCACCCACCGGGTACCATGCGACTCGCCCGCGGACACCCGCGGCCAGGGGCGGTAGCTCAGTCGGTTAGAGCCGCGGACTCATAATCCGCTGGTCGTGGGTTCGAGCCCCACCCGCCCCACTTTCCCCTCTGACCAGCGGATATCTTGGCGGGCTGCGACCGGTTGATCGAGAGCGGTGCATCCGCACCAATGGATTCTCGACCTGCCCGGAGATCCCGTAAGGGCGGCGGTGGCGACATCGAGCAGCCGCTGGTGCGGACGAATACTTTTGTCGGCCAACCATTTTCGCTGTGGCGGGTGCGCGGTCGGTATCGAGGCTCGGCGCCCTGGTCGGTCTCTGGGCTTGCTATCGATCTCGGTCCTGCGGGTCTGCCGGGGTTGCCCGGGCGTGCTCACAGCAGGTGGCGCACGGCGTCGACGATCGCGCGACGACGGTCGGCGGTGCTCTGGGTCGGGGAGGCGGGCATGTTCGCGACGTTGCTCGGGGTCCAGGCCAGTGCGAGGCTCAGGACGAAGGTCAGTAGCGCGGTGGGGGTGAAGTCGGAGCCTGGGCCGCTGTTCTTCCGCGCTGCGGCGAGCGCCGCCAGCTTGGCCTCGCGCGCCGGTGACATGCCTGCCGGGTCCTGGTCGCCGCGCTCCAGGCGGTGCCAGGTGGCCAGCCGGATGACCTCGGGGTGCTGCTGGCAGTAGTCGAAGATCTGTCCCGCGTATTCGGGGAGATCGTCGGGGGTGAAGGGGACCGAGTCGAGGCCGTGGGTGACGTTGGCGTCGAGGACCGCGTCGAAAAGTTGTTCCTTGTTGCAGAAGTAGACGTAGATGAGGTTCTTGTTGGCTGCCGCCGCCTTGGCGATCCGGTCCACCCGGGCTCCGGCGATGCCATAGGTGGCGAACTCGTCGGTGGCGGCCTGGAGGATGCGGGCCTTGGTGGCGTCGGCGCGGGACATATCGGCCATCGTAATTCGGACTAACTGGTTAGTTGCCTCTGCGCACCCCGTCGCGTCAGCCGATCCCGAAGACGGCGAACGCCGCGTCCGAGGCGAACAGCAGCACGGTGCACCACAGGGCGATCCCGGTCGTCAGCCACCGGATCAGCCGCCAGCGGGGGATGCCCAGCGCGGCACCGAGCAGGGCGGAGCCCCAGGTGCCGAAGAGGGCGGGTCCCGCGATACCGAAGCCCGCGACGCCGTACCGGTCGAGGACGCGCCGTGCCCGTCGCCCCGCGCCGCCCGAGAGGCGAGCGTTGTCACCGGGCGCCGCGCCGTCGACAATGCTCGCGCCGTTCGCCGAACCGGTTGACACCGCAGCAGGATTCCGGCGCACCCGCCAAGCCTGCCAGCGCAGTCGAACGCGTTCCATGACGAACACCGCGAAGACGACACCGCACGCCGCCCCCAGCAGCACCGCGACCAGCGTGATCGGGCCGGGCAGGGCGAGCGAGAGGCCGAGGGGGACCGCGGGGGTGCCGAGCGCGAAGCCCGCGAGCAGGGTCCAAACGAATCGCCCCATCCGGGTTCCTTCCGACTGCCTCGTGCGCACTGTCGAGCGGCTCCAACGACCACGAATATAACTAACTGGTTAGTATTTCTCCATGGAACACATCGACACGGTGCTGAGCGAGTTGGCGGCCGGCAAGTATCTGCTCCTCACCACCTTCCGCCGGGACGGGCGAGCGGTCCCCACCCCGGTCTGGGTGATGCGCGACGGTCGGTCGCTGGCGGTGTGGAGCGCGGCGGACGCCGGGAAGGTGAAGCGGATTCGCAACGGGGGCCGGGTGACGCTCGCCGCCTGCGACTGGCGCGGCAGACCGCTCGGCGCCTCGGTGCCCGGATCCGCCGAGGTGCTGGCGCCGGACGCGAGCGCGCACTTCCCCGGTCTGATGAAGCGCAAGTACGGGCTGGCCGCTCGGGTCGGGCTGCTGGGCAGTGCGCTGCGCGGAGGACCCGACCGCATGGCGGGCATCCGGATCCGGCTGGACGAGTAGGAACGGTTCGGCACCTGCCGATGAGTTCTCGCCTGCCGACACGTCAGTACCAGCATGACGACACACGAGCTCGAAACCTCCGGTGCGACTCTCACCCACGACGTCCACGGGCCGCTCCCGACCGCCGACGGGCGACCGCCGCTGGTCATGATCGGTCTCCCGATGGACGCGGGCGGGTTCACCGCGCTCGCCGCGCATTTCCCCGATCGCACGGTCGTCACCTACGACCCGCGCGGACTCGGGCGCAGCGTCCGCACCGACGGTGAGGTCGACAACGTGCCCGCGGTGCATGCCGAGGACGTGCATGCCGTCATCGAGGCCCTCGGTGCGGGCCCGGTCGAGCTGTTCGCCAGCAGTGGGGGAGCCATCGTCGCGTTCGCGCTCGTGGCTGCCCATCCTGAGGACGTGACCACCCTCGTCGCGCACGAACCGCCGTTGCTGTCCGCGCTCCCCGACTCGGCGGCGGCCCAGCGCGCGGCGGCCGGGTATCGCGACGCCTACGCGGCGAAAGGCTTCGGCGCGGGCATGGCCACCTTCATCGCGATGACGTCCTGGCAGGGCGAATTCACCGACGGCTATTTCGACGCGCCCGCTGTGGATCCCGCGATGTTCGGCCTGCCGGTCGAGGACGACGGCGCGCGTGACCACCCGCTGCTGGCGGAGCGGTCGAGGCCGGTCCTCGACTACCGTGCCGACATCGCCGCGCTCACCGCGGCACCCACCCGGATCGTCCTCGGCTACGGCGAGGAGTCGACGGGCACGGTCACCGAGCGCACCTCGTCGGCGATCGCGGAGCAGCTCGGGGACGAGCCGGTCGTGTTCCCCAGTCATCACGGCGGCTTCGCCGGTGAAGAGTCCGGCTACCCGGGGCAGCCGGAGGCTTTCGCCCGCGTCCTCCGGGGTGTTCTCGACTAGCGCTCTCCGGCGCGCCAGCCCGCCAGCATCGCGTGAACGGCATTGTCCAACAGGGTGATTCGATCGGCAGGCACACCGCTCGGGATCTTGCCCGCCGCGGCCAGCCCGGCGATGCCGTGCACGGTTCCCCAGACCATCGCGGTGCGCCGAGCCACGTCGGCGTCGTCCACCCCGGCCGGCTGGTTGGCGGCGACGGTGGATGACAGCACGGTCCAGTAGCGGGTCGCGGCGGCTTGCAGGACGGGGTCGTCGTTCATGGCGACGAGGGGGCCGAACGCGAGGGCGTGCACGTGGGGCCGTGTGTCGACGAAGTGGACGTAGGAGCGCACCAGCGCGCGTAACCGGTCCTCGGGATCGGCGCCCGCGGCGGTGACGGCGACTTCCGCGTCGGCCGCGGCGTCCGCGAGTCCCGCACCCGCGACGGCGGCGAGAAAGCGGCGACGATCGCCGAAATGCACGTACGGGGCCTGGTGACTGGTGCCCAGCGCGTGCGCCACCTTGCGGATGCTCAAGGTCTCCGCGGGTTCGTCGCGGAGCAGCTCGAGCGCGGCCGCGATGAGCCGGTCGCGCAGCGTCGTCTTCGCAGGCACGAGCACCTCCCGCCATGGTTGACAGTGTCAATCCACGGGACGATACTGATCCCAGGTTGACACTGTCAATCGAAGGGATGGCAGCGATGTCCGAGCAGATCGTCGAGACAATCGTCGGCCCGCTGCTCGTACGCGACACGGGCCGGGACGGCACGCTCCCGACCGCCGTCCTCTGGCACAGCCTCTTCGTCGACAGCCGCAGCTGGGCGCGGGTCGAACCCGCCCTGGCGCGCGAGCGGCGGCTCGTTTTCGTGACCGGTCCCGGGCACGGGGCGAGCGGCGATCCCGGCCGCCGCTACACGATGGCGGAGTGCGCCGAGGCCGCGAGCCAGGTGCTCGGGCGGCTCGGCATCGACGGGCCCGTCGACTGGATCGGGAACGCCTGGGGCGGTCACGTGGGCATCCTGCTGGCCGCCCAGCACCCCGACCTCGTGCGCACGCTCGTCACCGCGGGCACGCCGGTCCGCGCGTACACGTGGAAGGGGCGGCAGCGGACGCGACTGCTGCTCGCGCTCTACCGTGTGCTCGGCCCGGCCCGGTTCCTGGTCGACATCCTGAGCCAGGTCCTGCTCTCGCCGCGCACGGCGGCGAGCGATCCGGCTGCCGTCGCGATGGTGGGCGAGGAATTCCGGGCGGCGGACCGGCGGGCGATGGCGAACGCGATCGTCTCGATCTCGCTGCGGCGCCGCGACCTCACCCCGGCACTGTCCGCGATTCACGCGCCGACGCTGTTCCTCACCGGCAGCGAGCATTCCGACTGGACGGGCGAGCAGGCGCGGGCCGCCGCGGCGGCCCTGTCGTCGGGGTCGGCGGCCGTCATCGACGGCGCCGCCTATCTCCTCCCGCTCGAGCGCCCGGACGAGTTCGTCCGGGCGGTGGCGGAGTTCTGGATTCAGGCGAGTCGGTCGTCGGACGGCCAGAGTGCGCGCAAGGGGCGCAGGCCCTCCTCGACGTAGTCGGCGATGGGCCGTTCGCCGCCGTCGAGGTACCACTGTTCGAGGGCGGCGAAATAGCCGAAGGTCAGGGCATTCGTGGCGACTCGGGCCTGGGTTTCGGTGAACTTGCCGGTCGACGCGATCAGGGGCAGCAGTCGCCGGCTGGTGCGGTCGGCGGACGCGCAGGCGGCCATCCGGACCGAGGGCTCGGTGAAGTGGTAGCGGACCCGGCGCCACGGGCCCTGGTCGGCCGGGGCGGATTCGGCACCGGCGGGGGCGGATTCGTCGGCGCGGACCGAGCGCAGCAGGCTCTCGACGGGATCGTGGGGGTCGACCATGGCGGCGATCTCCGCCTCGCTCATGGTGTCGAACTCGTCGGCGACGATGATGCCCTCCTTCGTGCCGAACAGGCGATAGACCGTCGACGGTGACACCTCGGCGGCGGCCGCGATCTCCTCGATCGTGACCGCGCCGAACCCCTTCTCGTCGAAGAGATCCAGGGCGCGTTCCTGGATGGTGTGCATGGCCTTGAGCCGCCACCGCTCGCGAAGTCCGGTCATGCGAGCAGATTAGCAAGAGCCACTCGTTACAGAAAGTAACTCGCTATAGACATTGACTGTCTGAATCGGGTTACCTACAGTCACTTGCTAGAGACAGTGACTTTCTCGAATGACGCGAGGCTCGGCGTCAGGTCGCCGACCAGTGCCGATGCCGCGGTCACGCGAGGAGAAGGGGAAACCGATGACCACCACCGACCTCGTCGAGGTAGCGGAGACTTCCGCCGCGCCACCGGACGCCGGACCCGCGGGGCCGAGCCTCATCGCGCTGCTGCGCCCGCATCTCGGGGGATTCGCGGCCGTGATCGTCCTGCAGATCATCGGCGCCGTCGCGGGCCTGGCCCCGCTGCTGGCCGTGGTCGAGCTGGGGCGCACCCTGCTGTCGTCGGGGCCGATCGATCGCGGTCATGTGTGGCTCGTGGTCGTCCTCGGGGCGGTGGGACTGTTCGTCCGGCTGGTGTTCACCGCCGCGTCCGCCGGGCTCGGGCACCTCGTCGACGGCGCGGTGCAGCTGTCGTTGCGGCGGCAGCTGGCCGCCCATCTGGGGCGGGTGCCGATCGGGTGGTTCTCCCGGCGCGGCACCGGCGAGCTGGCCAAGGTGGTCGGCGAGGATGTGAGCGCGGTGCATCCGTTCCTCGCCCACGCGCCCGGCGAACTGGTGTCGGCGTTCGTGGTGCCGCTGGTGTCGCTGGTCTATCTGGTGACCGTCGACTGGCGGCTGACCCTGATCACGCTGATCCCGGTGCTGCTGGCGATCGCGCTGGTCCCGCTCATGATGACGCCGGTCAGACAGCGCGAGCAGACCGAGTTCGACGCGGCGATGAGCCGGATCGCCGATGCGGTCGTGGAGTTCGTCCAGGGCATCGCCGAGGTCAAGGCATTCGGTGGCGGCGACCGCGCGCACCGCCGATTCCGTTCGGCGGTGGACGATTTCGCCGACACCTTCCTGCGCTGGGCGCGCGGGCTCTCGCCGATCGCCGCCGGGATGCAGCTGGCGTTGTCGCCGCCGTTCGTGCTGCTTGTCGTCCTGGTGGGCGGCGCCTTGCTGATCACGAGGGGCGGGCTGGCCCCCGTCGATCTCCTGCCGTTCCTGCTGCTCGGCCTCGGGCTGACCGCCCCGGTCGCGGCCCTGGGCCACGGCTTCGACGATCTGCAAGCGGCGGGCCGCGCGGTGGGCCGGATCAACGACGTCCTCGACGTCGCACCGCTGCCCGAGCCGGTCGAACCGATCGCGCCGCGCGGGCATCGCGTGGAACTGCGCGGCGTCCGGTTCGGCTACGACGCCGGGCGCGAGGTGCTGCGCGGGATCGACCTGGTCCTCGAACCGGGCACGGTCACCGCCCTCGTCGGACCGTCCGGCAGCGGCAAATCCACACTCGTGCAGCTGCTTCCGAGGTTCTTCGACCCCACCCACGGCACGATCACGCTCGGCGGCGTCGACCTGCGCGAGCTCGGCAGCGACCGGCTCTATCGCGAGGTGTCGTTCGTGTTCCAGGACGTGCGCCTGCTGCGCGCGTCGGTGGCCGACAATATCGCGCTGGCCGTCCCGGACGCCGACCACGCGCGGGTGGTTCGCGCGGCCCGGCTGGCCGGTATCCACGACCGGATCACCGAACTCCCGCGCGGATACGACACCGTGCTCGGCGTGGAGGCCGGGCTGTCCGGTGGTGAGGCGCAACGCCTCGCCCTGGCCCGCGCCCTGCTGGCCGACACCCCGATCCTGGTGCTCGACGAAGCCACCGCCTTCGCGGACCCGCGGACCGAACAGGCTGTGCGGCAAGCGCTGTCGAGCCTGCGGAAGAACCGCACGATCCTGGTCATCGCGCACCGGCCGGAGACCATCGCCGACGCCGACACCGTCGTCGTGTTGGCAGACGGCGTGATCGTCGAGCGCGGCGCGCCCGCCCGGCTCCTGGCGGGCCACAGCACCGTCGCCGCGTTCCGGCGATCCCACGGAGGAGACGCATCATGATCCGGACCCTGTTGCGCGTGCTCGGCCATCAGTACGCCGGACCGGTGCGCCGCACCGTCGCGCTGATGACGGCCACGGCGGTGCTCGAAGGCCTGTCCTACGCCCTGCTCGTGCCGGTGCTCCGAGAACTGTTCGGGGACGATCCGAACGGCGCCGAGCCGTGGCTGCTCGCGTTCGGGATCGCGGTCGCCCTCTACGGCGCCTTGCGCTATCTCAGTGACCTGGCCGGTTTCCGTGCGGGCACCACCTTGCTGCGCGGGACCTATCACCGGCTCGGTGATCACCTCGCCAGGCTGCCGCTCGGCTGGTACGGACCCGACCGGGTCGGCGAGGTGTCGGTGCTCGCGAGTCGCGGTGTGCTGGAGGCGATGAGCGTGATCGCGCACCTGCTCGCGCCGTTCGTCGGCGCGGTGGTGACGCCGCTGACCATCGTGGTCGTGCTGCTCGCGTTCCACTGGCAGCTGGGGCTGGCGGCGATGGTCGCCGTTCCGCTGGTGGCCGCGATCCAGGGCTGGACGGGCCGGGCGATGGCCGCCGCCGACGCCGAACGCCACGACCGCGATCACCAGGCCGCCGGCCGGGTCATCGAGTACCTGCAGGCCCAGCCGGTGCTGCGTGCCGGTGGACGCACCACCGAGCGCTTCGGCCTGCTCGACGACGCCCTGCGCGGACTCCAGCGCGCCGCCCGCCGATCGGCGCTGTCGGCTCTGCCCGGCATCGTCGGCCTGACGCTGGCCGTGCAGGTCGGGTTCACCGTGCTGCTCGCCCTCGGCGCCTACCTCGCGCTGGGTGGGCGGGTCGGCGCGGCCGAACTGCTGGCGATCCTCGTCCTGGCGGCCCGCTGCGCCGAACCGCTGCTGTCGCTGGCCGAGATCGGCGGCCGATTGCGCAGTGCGCGAGCACAACTGACCCGCCTGGACGACCTGCTCCAGCTGGCGCCGCTGCCCGAACCCGACCACCCGATCGCACCGGACCGGCACGACCTCGAGTTCGACGCCGTCGGCTTCGCGCACGGCGACCGAACCGTCGTCGACGACCTGTCGCTGACCGTGCCCTCGGGACAGCGGTTCGCGATCGTCGGCCCCTCGGGCGCGGGCAAGAGCACCCTGCTCCAGCTGCTCGCGCGTTTCCACGACGTGGGCGCGGGCGCCGTCCGGATCGGCGGCGTCGACGTGCGCGAGATCGACACCACGACCCTGATGTCGCGCATCGCCATCGTCTTCCAGCACGTCTATCTCTTCGACGGCACCATCGAGGACAACATCCGGCTCGGCCGCCCCGACGCCACCGACGCCGAGGTCCGCGCCGCCGCGACGGCCGCCGGCCTGGACGAGGTGATCGAGCGACTGCCCGGTGGCTGGTCCGCCGACGTGGGCGAAGGCGGCGCGCTGCTCTCCGGCGGTGAGCGTCAACGGGTTTCGATCGCCCGCGCGCTGCTGAAGGACGCGCCCATCGTCCTGCTGGACGAAGTCACCTCCGCCCTCGACCCCGTGAACGAGGCCGCCGTGCACCAGGGCATCGAGCGGTTGATGGCGGGGCGCACCGTCGTGCTGGTGGCGCACCGGATGCGGACCGTGGCGACGGCCGACCGCGTCGTCTTCGTCGACCGGGGGCGCATCGTCGAAGAGGGCACCCATCGTGAGCTCTTGGAGCTGGGTGGTCGCTACGCCGACTTCTGGAGCATCACCGCGACGCCGAATACCTGAGTAGCGCCGCCCTTTTCGCTGCTGTTCGGCAGCGTGCGCCCGAGCCGGTGGCCCCGGATGACCTGCCGCGGTCGTCGGGGCCGATCGGTCACCGGTGCCCGGCGGTCGCGGCCGCGCCCGCCGGGTCGGTGTCGGCCCGGTCCCGCAGCAGTTGCGCGCGCTGGTCACCCTTGGCCCAGGTGTGCGTGCCCGGCTTGCGCGCCTCGGTCGCCAGCTGCTTGATGGTGTGGCCGCACACGAACTCCTTCACCTTCGCGCCGGGGCGGCCGCCGAGGTGGAACCACCGGGCGGCGTCGTCCTTGTCGGCGAACTGGAAGACGCCCGCGTGGCGGCCGAGGCTGATGCACTGACCGGCGAAGCCCAGATCGATCGGGTCGGGGCGCTCGTCGGCGATCCGGCGCAGGATCGTGTCGGCGGCGTGCGCGCCCAGTGGGCCCGCGGCCTGGCAGCTCATCCGGAACGGCAGGTTCGACGGTGCCGCCGAATCGCCCGCGGCGACGATCCGCTCGTCGTCGATGCTGGTCAGGGTCTCGTCGGTGAGCAGGCGGCCGACGGCGTCGGTGCGCAGGCCGCTGCGGGTGGCCAGGTCGGGGACGCCGAAACCGGCGGTCCAGATGGTGACGGCGCTGCGCAGGACATGACCGCCGCTGAGTCGCACGGACTCCGCGGTCACCTCGACGACCTTCGCGTCGGGGCCGTCCAGGATCGTCACGCCGAGGGCGGTCAGCCGTTTGGTGACCGCACGCCTGCCGCGAGCGTGCAGGTACGGGCCGAGCACGTCGCCGCAGACGAGCGTCACGGCGCGACCCTGCTCGGCCAGTTCGGCGGCGGTCTCGATCCCGGTCGGCCCCGCGCCGACCACCGTCACCGCGGCCGTCGCCGCCGCGGCGTCGAGCACCGGGGCCAGCCGCTGCGCCTCCTCCAGACTCGCGATGGGATAGGCGAATTCGGCCGCTCCCGGCACGCGCGGCGCCGCACTGCCGCTGCCCACCGCGTAGATCAGGTAGTCGTAGCCGATCGTGTCGCCGCCGCCCAGCGCGACGGTGCGCACGGCCGCGTCGATCCCGGTCACCGTGTCGACCACCAGCCGCACCCCGGTCGCCAGCACATCGCCGTACTCGGCCACCGCGTCATCGGTCCCGCCCACCAGCTGATGCAGCCGAATCCGCTCGACGAACCGCGCCCGCGGATTGACCACCGTCACCGCCACATCGTCGCGCTGGGTCAGCCGATTGGCCGCCATCACACCCGCGTACCCGCCACCGACCACGACCACCTGGATCTTCTCGCTCATCGGTCTCTCCTTCACTCGAGGGCTTCGGGCATGAGACGCCGCCGGGCGATGCGCTGTGACAGGACGTGACACAGGTCACCTAGTCGAGGTGTGAGCGTGGGTCGCGTTGGCCATCAGGCCATGCTTCAGCGCGGCCAGCTGGGTGGGCTCGGCGGAGCGCCAGTCGACCAGCGTCTCGGCGCCACCGTGATGTCCGAGCGTCGCCAGGTAGTCGGCGACGCTGGGCAACTCGACACAGCACCAGGCCGAGAGGTAGACGATTCCGGTCAGGAGCTCCGGCGCGCGGAACGCGGACTCAGGCGCCGGAGGTGGTGAGGAGTTCGGTCCAGCGGCGGAGGACGAGTTCGGTGTAGTCGTCGGCGGTGATGTCGTAGGCGCCGAGGGCGTAGCCGTCGTTCGCTTCGACGAGGGCGGTGCGGCCGTCGGCCAGGACGCCGAAGTCGATGCCGTAGGCGATCGGCGCGGTGTCGGTCCGGTGGTAGGCGGCGACGGCGGACTCGACCACGGACATGTCCAGGGTGACGGCGCGGTCGCCGTCGTAGTGGTCCACGGTCACGATGCGGCCGTCGATCACGTAGACGCGGTATTCGGTGCGCCAGGCCACCACCTCCGAACATCGGACCCGGCGGCGCCTGCTGGTGCTGTGCCACGCGGTGGCGTCGCGTTCGGAGTAGCAGACCGTGCCGGTGAAGCGCTTGCGGCGGTCGGCCGGTTTCACGAAGACCGGTGTCGCCGAGCCGGTGTCGAGCGCGGCCTCGACCTCGCCCAGGGTCGATGTCCACACCCTGCGCCCGAGATAGTCGCGCAGCGCCTCGGGGTAGTCGTCGGGTTCGGGCACCGGAATGCGCAGCTGGCGCATGGCACCGTGCATGGCGTCGGTGTCGCCGGCGATGAAGGTGGTCGGCCCCAGTGGCAGCTGCCGGTGGTGGATCCGCTTCCAGCTGTAGTAGCGGACGGGGATGCCGCGCCGTGCCAGGCCTTCGGAGAGTAGCCGCTCCTCGTGCCGCATCGGACCCGAGCCGGCGTATTGCAGAAACGCGACATCGAACCTCATCCTTCCGATCATCCTCCACCGCAGGATGATTCGCTCGGTGATCGCGGATTCCTAGGTCCGCAACCCCCGGACGAGCAGGGCGACCACGCGGCGCGGCTGGTAGCGGGGGTTGTTCCCCGCGCCGATACAGAGATTGCCCACGGCGCGCAGGAATTCGTAGGGATCGGTGTCGGGACCGATCTCGCCCGCCGCCGCGGCGGCGTCGAGCAGCTCGGCGCAGACGGGGAGCAGCCGGTCGAGGAAGTAGGTGTGCAGGGTGTCGAAGGCGGCGTCGTCGGACTGGAGTGCCTCGGCGAGACCGTGTTTGGTGACGAGGAAATCGACGAACAGCTCGATCCACGCGGCGAGCGCGGCGTGCGGTGAGTCGTCGGTCGCGAGCAGGGCGGGGCCCGCCGCGGCGCAGGCGTCGACCTGGTGCCGGTAGACGGCGACGATCAGGTCGGCGCGGGTGGGGAAGTGGCGATAGATCGTGCCGACGCCGACGCCCGCCGCGGCGGCGATCTCGCGGACCGGGACGTCGACGCCCGCGGCGACGAAAGCCGCCGCCGCCGCGTCGAGCAGGGTCTGCTGATTGCGCCGGGCATCGGCGCGCTGACGCGGCGCCGCGGGTGCGCTGTCATTGTCGGCCACCGTGCTGTCACCTCCGAGGGTTGGCAAGCGGAACCATGTTCCGTATGTTGATTAGCGGAACGTTGTTCCGTTTGTTCAGGATGTCAGATCCGGCGACCTGGACCAAGTCGCACAGCTCACGGAGGAGCAACCCATGCAGTACCGCAGCCTCGGTCGTACCGGTGTCCAGGTCAGCAGTCTCGTGCTCGGCGCGATGAACTTCGGCGCGCTGGGCAGGTCCACCCAGGACGAGGTCACCGCCATGATCGACATCGCCGTCGAGGGTGGTGTCAACCTCGTCGACACCGCCGATGTCTACGGCCGTGGCGAGTCGGAGGAACTGGTCGGCAAGGCCGTCGCGGGGCGTCGCGACGATCTCCTGCTGGCCACCAAGGCGAGCCTGCCGATGGGGGAGGAGCGCAACCGTCGCGGCGGTTCGCGTCGCTGGCTGGTCACCGCGCTCGACGACAGTCTGCGCCGCCTCGGGGTCGATCACGTCGACCTCTTTCAGATCCACCGGTGGGACCCGAGCGTGAGCGACGAGGAGACGCTGTCGGCGCTGACCGACCTGCGGCAGGCGGGCAAGATCCGCTACTTCGGCTCGTCGACGTTCCCCGCCTACCGCGTGGTGCAGGCGCAATGGGCGGCGCGGGAACACCACCTGGGCCGCTACGTCACCGAGCAGCCGAGCTATTCGATCCTGCAGCGCGGCATCGAAACCCACGTCCTGCCGGTCACCCAGGAGTACGGACTCGGCGTGCTGGCCTGGAGTCCGCTCGCCTCGGGCTGGCTCTCGGGCGCCATTCGCGCCGATCGCGAGATCGCCACCAGCCGTTCGGCGTTCATGCCCCACCGCTTCGACACCACCGTCCCGGCCAATCGGGCCAAGCTGGCCGCCGTCGAACAGCTGGCCGAGGTCGCCGACCAGGCCGGGCTGACCATGATCCAGCTCGCCCTCGGTTTCGTCACCGCCCACCCCGGCGTCACCAGCGCCATCATCGGCCCGCGCACCCCGGCGCACCTGCACGCGCAACTCGCGGCCGCCGACACCCGCCTGTCCGCCGATGTCCTCGACGCCATCGATGCCATCGTCGCTCCCGGCACCGACCTCGCACCCGCCGAGAAGAACGACGCCCCACCGTCGCTCCTGGATCCCGCCCTGCGCCGCCGCTGACCTCAGGCCAGGAGTTCGCGGGACAGGGTGGTGGCCCACCATTTCTCGACGCGGTCCGGGGACCAGCCGCGTTCGGTGGTGAAGGTGGTGAAGACGTCGATGGTGCACAGGGCGGCGTAGACGTCGACGGCGGTGTCCAGGTCGTCGCGGAGGGTGCCGTCGGGCCAGGAGGTGAAGACCTGGACGCGGACGTCGTCGGCGCGACGGCGGGCGTCGCGGTAGGTGGTCGCCAGCTCGGGTTCGGTGCGACCGGCTTCCCGGACCAGGGCGATCACGTCGGCGGCGCGTTCGAAGAGGCGGCGGTCGTAGCCGGCCATGGCGGCCAGCTGGCGCGGTGGATCGCCTGCGGCGGCGTCGAGTTCGGCGAGCATGCGCGGCCCGTCCGCGGACAGGTCGGCGGCATCGACGATCGCCTGGACCAGGCCGGTTTTGCTGCCGTACGCGGAGTACACGGTGGGCACCGAGACGCCCGCCTCACGGGCGACCTCGCGGACGGTGGTCGCGGCCCAGCCGTTGGCGACGAACAGGCGGCGCGCGGCGTGGGCGATCTCGGCGCTGGTGGCCTGGGCTTGCAGGGTGCGGCGCAGTGAGTCGTAGCGGCGGCGCGGTGGGTCGCTCGGCAATGGTTCCCCTTTCGTTTTACGGTCACTATATTCAAAACATGAGTGATGAAGCCAATATCTCGGCCGAGGTGCGGTTCCAGCGGATCGCTGGCGTGGCGGGAATCGTGTTCGTCCTGGTCATCCTCGGTGCGAACCTGGTTCTCGTGCCCTCGGGGCTACCAACGCCCGGCACCGATTCCGGTGCGGCGGGCGCGTTCTTCGCCGACCATCGCGGTCTGGTCGCCGCGGCCATGGCGCCGACACCGCTGGCGTGGTTCTGCGCGGTGGTGTTCGGCGCCGGTGTGCTGACGGCGGTGCGGCGGGCCGAACGCGCGGCGGGCACCGGGTGGTCGCTCGTCGGCTTCGCCGGATTGCTGTTGCAGAACGCCGCTTTCACGGTGATCGTCGCGATCCGCTACGCCCTGGGTCTCGCGCCCGAGACCGGGGCGCTGTGGGTGCTCCACGATGCGCTGCTCGCGCTCAACGGCACCTTCCTGGCGCTGGCGCTCGTCGGCCTGACGCTGGCCGGACGACTCGCCGGGCTCGTTCCGCGCTGGCACGCGGTGATCGGATTCCTCGCCGCCGCACTGCAATTCACTGCGGCGACCCTCGTGCCGGTGGTGATCGACGAGAAGGGGCCGCTCGGGATGGTCGGCCTGTCCGGCTGGCTGCTGTGGACGATCTGGTTCGCGGTGTACGGGTTTGCGCTGCTGCGGAATTCGTCGGTCGCCGAGCCCGCATGACTTTTGTCATCGGCCGCCCGTGCGGGATTCATCGCTGATCGGTGATCGCGCGTACTACTGGGGAGAGCCCGCGTCGACGACCGTGGAGAGTGTGAGAAAGGGGCACACGATGAACGACATCGTCATCGCCGCACACGGGCTGCGCCGCACCTACGGTCGCGGTGCGCGGGCCTTCGAAGCCGTCGCCGGGGTGGATCTGGACGTCGTCGAGGGGGAGGTGTTCGCGCTGCTGGGGACCAACGGCGCGGGCAAGACCTCGACGCTGGACATGCTGGAGGGGCTGGCCGCGCCGTCGGCGGGCCGGGTCGAGGTGTTCGGTCTCGACCCGATCCGGCATCGCGATCAGGTGCGTCCGCGGGTCGGGATCATGCTGCAGTCCGGGGGACTGCCCGCCGAACTGACCGTCGCCGAGACACTGGCGATGTGGCGCGGGACGTGCAGCACGCCGACCACGGTCGACACCGTGCTCGCCCAGGTCGGCCTGGCCGACCGCGCGACGGTGCGGGTCGGCTCGCTTTCGGGCGGTGAGCAACGCCGTGTCGACCTGGCCTGCGCGCTGCTCGGTCAGCCGCGCCTGCTGTTCCTGGACGAACCGACCACCGGCCTCGACCCCGAAAGCCGCCGCGCGACTTGGCGATTACTCGCCGACCTGAAGGCGGCCGGGGTGACGATGGTGCTCACCACGCACTACCTCGACGAGGCCGAGTCGCTCGCCGACCGCATCGTGATCATGGACAAGGGCGCGGTCGCGCGGCGCGGGACCCTGCGCGAGATCGTCGACGGTCATCCGTCGCGGATCGTCTTCGACCATCCCGGACTGCCGGTGCCGCCGCTGCGCGGCGCGCGGATCGAGGCGCGCGAGCGCGTCACCATCAGCACCGACGACCTGCAGGGACACCTGTTCGCCCTGCTCGACTGGGCACGCGAGGCCGGCGTCCGGCTGGCCGGGCTCGACGCCCGCGCCGCCTCCCTCGAATCGGTCTTCCTCGACATCGCGGGCGACCACGACGCCCCCGCGCCCGCCACCGAACTGATCGGAGCCCGACGATGACCACCGCCACCGCGCCCCGCCGCCGTCCGCTCGCCGCCCTCGCCGCGGCCGAGTGGCTGCAGTTCCGGCGCAACAAGACCCTCGTCTACCTGGCGACGCTGTTCCCGGTCGGGATCCCGCTGGCCACCTACTTCATCGCCCGCAAGGACACCGCGCCGACGGCCGCCATGGCCGCGGTGGCCGTGGAGATGCTCGCGCTCATGGCCTTGGTATTCGTGCAGTACTACTCGGTGCTGTCGATGGTGACGACCCGCCGCAGCGAGGGCGTGCTGAAACGGTTGCGCACCGGCGAGGCCGCCGATTGGCAGATCCAGGCCGCGCCCGCGGTTCCGGGTGTGCTGGTGACCCTGGCGTGCGCGGTCGCCGTCACCGCCGTCGTCTACGGCAGCGGGGCGCCCGCACCGGTCAATCCGGTATTGATGATCGCGGCCCTCGTCGGCGGGATCGGGGTGTTCGCGCTGCTCGCGCTGGCGACCAGCGCGGTCACCAAGAACGCCGAGGCCGCCCAGATCACCTCGCTGCCGGTGATGCTGCTGGCCATGCTCGGGCTCGCCTCGATCCGCACCGTCCTGCCCGATCGGCTGGCCGTGCTCGCCGACTGGACGCCGTTCGCCGCCGTCTCCGACCTGGTGTTCCTCGGCGCGTCCGGCAAGACGGCCACGGCCGCGGCGACCGATCCGGTGCTGAGCCCGGTCGGGACCGTCACCGCGTCGGGCCCCGCGTTTGCGACACTGGCGATATGGACGGTCTTGGCACTCGCGCTGACCCGCAAGAGCTTCCGCTGGGACGATCGGGGATGAGGCGCTGGACCGCCTGGTGGCACGAGCTGTCGAGCGCGGCGAAGTTCCGGTTGTACTCGCGGCTCACCCTCCAGGCGGCCATCGTCACGGTGGTGGCCGCGATGGCCCTGTCCGCCTCCTCGGGCCTGGCGATCCCGGTGATCGTCCTCGGCGGGATCGCGGCCGTCGCGGCGGTGGAAGCGCAGCCCGATCTCGCCACCAGGCGCGGAATCGTGGCGCGGCCGTGGCTGCTGCCGGTGGCTACAGCCACGCTGGCCGGGCTGTGGGGGATCGGCGCGGTGGTGTCCCTGCTGGCCACCGACGAGCGGATCGTCGACACCGCGCGGGCGGCCGGCGGATTCGCGACGATGTTCGCGATGTTCGCCGTCGTGCCGTTCGTCCGGCACAGGTGGTGGCTGCTGATCGGACTCGCCCTGGCCACGGCGCTGGTCTTCGGGCTCCCACAGGGAGCCGCGCCGCAGGCCGCGGCGGTGTTCCTCGGCACCGGCTTCTTCGCCGTCGCGGTCACGCTGCTCACCGTGTGGGGCTTGGGCATCATCGACGAACTCGACCGCGCGAAACTCGTCGAAGCCGAGTTGCAGGTCGCCGAGGAACGCTTGCGCTTCGCGCGCGATCTGCACGATGTCGTCGGGCGGGGATTCTCCGCGATCGCGGTGAAAAGTGAACTGGCCGTCGCGCTTTCCCGATCGGGTCAGCACGCGGACGCGGAGTCGGAGATGGAGGCGGTGCGGATGCTCGCCGTCGAGTCGATGGGTGCCATGCGCGCGCTGGTCCGTGGCTACCGCGATATCGACCTGCGGGGCGAGGTCGCCGGGGCCAGGTCGCTGCTCTCTGCGGTCGGCTGCGAGCTCGTCGTCGAAGGCGACGCGGCCGCCGTGCCGCCGCGATTCCACGAGGTGGCGGCCTGGGTGGTGCGCGAGGGGACGACCAATATCGTCGAGCACTCCGCCGCGACCACCGCGACGCTGGCACTCGGCGGCGCCGGGATGTCGCTGCGCAACGACCGCCCGCATGCCGCGATCGGCGCGCGCTCCGGGCTGCGCGGCCTGGACGAGCGGCTCACCGCCGTCGGCGCGACCCTCGACGTCACTGCGATCGCCGAGGAATTCACCCTCGAAATCCACTGGGAGACGATGTGATTCCGATCTACCTGGCCGACGACGAGACGCTCATCCGAGCCGCGCTCGCGACGATGCTCGGGCTCGAGGCCGATCTGACGGTCGTCGCGCACGTGGGATCGGGCTCCGAACTCGTCGACCTGTGGCGGCGCCGCGCCGACGCGGACGAGCCGATGGCGGTAGCCGTCATCGACCTGCAGATGCCGGGAATCGACGGCATCGATACCGCCGTCGAGCTGCAGCGGATCACCCCGGGCGCGGGCACGCTGATCGTCACCAGCCACGGCAGGCCCGGCTATCTCAAACGCGCGCTCGCCGCCGGGGTGCGCGGCTTTCTGCCCAAGACGACCTCGGCGGCGACCCTGGCCGAGGTGATCCGCACCGTCCACCGGGGCGGCCGCTACGTCGACCCGGAGCTGGCGGCCGAGGCGATCAGCGCGGGCGACACCGTCCTCACCGCGCGCGAGGCCGACGTCCTCGAATTCGCCGCCGACGGCGCCTCCGTCGACGATATCGCCCGCCGCGCCCACCTGTCCCCGGGCACCACCCGCAACTACCTGTCCTCGGCGATGAGCAAACTCGGCGTCTCCAACCGCTACGAGGCCGCCCTCAAGGCCAGGGAGAAGGGCTGGATCTAGTACGCGCCCAAGGTCATCGGTGCTCGACCCGACACTCGTGCCTGCCGCTGGCAGGATGAATGTCGTGCGTTTCACTGTGCTCGCCCTCGTGTCGGCGCTGGCGGCGATCCTGCTGACCGGATGTTCCCTGTTTCCGCAGGGTCCCGATCAAGCCGAGCGCGACCGCTGGTCGCGGGCGATCGAGTCCGCGGTCGAGGATCTTCCCGGAGTGGCCGACGCGGCACACTCGTTCGACTACCACCCCTACGGCCACAACTCGTACTACACCTCCAAGCTCGATGTGCGGCTCGACGACGAGGCCACCCCGGCCGAGGCGGCGGCTGTCGTCCGGACCATGGCCGCCCAGCAGCTCCCGCCGCAGTATCACGGCGAATCGACCCTGCTCGATATCGACCGTGGGTCGGACTCCTACTACGGAAGTTGGCTGTTCGGGCGGAACGTGGACGTGGAAGCGAACGCGGTATCCGATTGGTCCCGGCTGTCGGCGGCCCGGACCGGTGCGAAGATCCGCTGGTCCAGCACCATCGAAGTCAGCGCCGGCTCGGCGACCGAACCTCACCACGCGACGGCGGCGATGCGCCGGATCATCGCCGGGTTTCCCGAACTGGCAGCCAACTTTTGGGCGGTGTCCTCCGATCATGCGAAGTGGTCGACCAGCGGGCATTCGTCGCTCGAGCCCAGTCTGGGTTACGGGAGCCGCCCCCGCCGCTTCCCGTCCGACAGTGAACTCGATCTGTGGGAGCGGCTGCTGACCGATCCACCCACCCGAGCGATCGTCGAGATATCGGTCATCGACCCGCCCGACACCGCGGGACGCGCCATGAAAGTCATGGTGTTCCCGCCCGATGCGGAGAAATTCAGCGCCGAACAGACGCGGCAGCTCGCCGAATGGCATCTTCCGCACCTCGCCCGGCTCGGTGCCGTGGTCGACTACCAGATCGTCCGGCGCGATGGTCCCGATCTCGGTTTCGGTGTTCTGGTGGGCGGCTGTCCCGGATCCGAGCGGGAGGTCTCGCCCGAGTCGACGGATTTCGCGCGCCGGTACGAACGCTGCTGACAGCGGCATCTGGTCGCGGGATCGCGCTGCCCGCCTGCGTCGCGGCGCTTAGGGTGTGGGCAGGACGGCCGATGGAGGAGTGACAGTGGCTGCTGAGCTGGTGAAGGGGCAGAACGCGGGGTTGGCGCAGCCGGAGGTGGTGCTGACCGTCCGGGGCGGTGTGCCGGCCGATCTGTCGGCGCTGCTGGTGACCGGGGCCGGAAAAGTGCGCTCCGACGCCGATTTCGTGTTCTTCAACCAGCCCCAGGCGCCAGGTGTTCGGCTCGACGGGACGGCGCTCGCGGTGACGTTCGCGGCCGTGCCCGCCGACATCGAGCAGATTCGCGCGGTGATCACCGTCGCGGCCGAAGGGACGACGTTCGGCGGTGCGGTCGCACCGGTGGCCGCGGTGTCCGACGCGGCGGGGAACCCGTTGTACGAGTACGTGATCGACGGGCTCGACCGGGAGTCGGTGGTGATCGCGCTCGAACTGTACCGGCGGGGTGAGCAGTGGAAGGTGCGGGCCGTCGGGCAGGGGTATGCCGGCGGGTTCGCCGATCTGGTCACCGATCACGGGGTGAGCGTCGACGACGAGCCCGCGGTGGCGACCCAGCCCGAGGTGCGGACCGTCCCCGGCGAGGCGGCCCTGTCGTTCGAGAAGCGCGAGAAGCTGGACCTGCGCAAGCGCGAGGTCGCGAAGGTGCTCCTCGACAAGAGCGCGTTCGGCACCAGGGCGCGGGTCGTGCTGGTCATCGACAAGACCGGCAGCATGCAGAAGCTGTATCGCGGCGGCACCGTGCACCGCGTGGTGGAACGGATGATCCCGGTGGCCACCCAGCTCGACGACGACGGCACCCTCGAGGCCTACCTCTACGCGCTGACCTTCGCCAAACTGCCCGACATCACCGTCGCGGGCGGCGAGCAGTGGGCCCAGACCTACCTCCACCTGACCGGCACCCACGACGGCATCGACTACGACAGCATCGGCGGCCGCAACGACGAACTCCCGGTGATGCGCGCCGTCATCGACACCCTCACCGCGGGCGCCGCCCCCACCCTGGTCCTGTTCTTCACCGACGGCGGCTTCGCCAAGAAACGCGAAATCGCCGCGCTCATGCGCGAAGCCGCGGCCCTGCCCGCCTTCTGGCAGTTCATCGGCCTCGGCAAGGCCAACTTCGGCGTCTTGCGCACCCTCGACGAACTCGACGGCCGCGTCGTCGACAACGCGGGCTTCTTCGCCATCGACGATATCGACCGCGTCGACGACGCCGAACTCTACCGCCGCCTGCTCGGCGAATTCCCCGACTGGCTCCGCGCCGCCCGCACCGCGGGCATCCTCCGGTAGCGCCGGACCCATTGCTTCCGCCCGCGCCGGACGACGCGAGGTCGCGCGGCGCGGCCGCGACCACCCCGACCCGGTTCTGCGCAAGTCCTTGCGCGATCATCTAGTGTGATATTGAATATATTATCTATGAGATGAGGGTCGAGCGGTTCGGCTCCGGATCGAAGGGTGATGTCATGAGTGGTGAGCATCTGGCCAAGGTCGCGCGGCGCGTGATCGCGGGGCTCGACGCGGACGGCAAGTCGGCCATCGCGGTCGACGAGAACACCGCGACGCGGGTCGCGCTGCCCGCGTTCACGGTGAACGACGTCTGGCGGGTCGACGCGCTGCCCGCGGCCATGGCCGATGGTGACACCCTGGCCGCCGACGTCGAACTGGATCCGCCCGCGGCGGGTGTGGTGGTTCGGCTGGCGACCTTCCCGCCGGATGCCGAGATCGATCCGGCGGTGTACGCGGAGTCGATCGGCAACCTGCACGGCGAGGACGCCAAGGCCGAGGACGACGCGATCGTCGGCCTGCACGCCACCGAGACCGTCGACATCGCCACCATCATCGACGGCGAGATCTACGCGATCTACGAGACCGGCGAGACCCTGCTGCGCGCGGGCGACACCGTGATCAATCGCGGGATCAAGCACGCCTGGAGCAATCGGACGGACAAGCCGGTGACGATGGTCGCGGTGATGCTGCCCGCCAAGCGCTGAGCGGAAGGTCGCCCTGGTCGCTGCGGAGCCTACGCGCCGTTCCGCAGGGCGGCGATCAGGTCGCGGATATCGGCGTCGGCGACGGCGTAACCCGGGAAATAGCAGCAGATCCGGTCGGCGAAGCCGCCGAAGCGCGTCCGGATGGCGGCGGCGCACTGCTCCGGTGTGCCGTGGACGGCGAGCGTGCCGAGCATCCGGTCGTCGACCAGATCGGTCATGGCCGCGATCGCGCCGCGCTTGGACAGCGCGTTGAGCTCGGGCTGGAGGTCGGGCCAGCCCTCCACCTCGAGCACCGGGCGATAGGCGGGCGTCGATCCGTAGAAGGCGAGCAGGCGCCGCGCGCCCACCGAGGCCGCGTCCAGCTCGTCGGCGGTCCGGCCCATCGCGACGATGACCTGCGGATACACCGCCAGGTCGGCGCGTTGCCGCCCGGCGCGGTCGAGCCCGTTTTCGATCGCGGGCCAGGTGCGTTCGGCCAGATGACGGGCGCTGTTGAAGGGCATGATCAGGAGACCGTCGGCGACTTCGGCGGCCACCCTGGTCATGATCGGGCCGAGGGCGCCGAGGCAGACTTCGGGCATCCCATAGGGATTGGGACCGGGATCGAAGGTGGGCGCCATCAGGGTGTGCCGGGTGAATTCCCCGTCGAATCGCAGCGGCGTGCGATGTTGCCAGGTCGAGAGGATCGCCTTGACCGCCAGGACGGTCTCGCGCATGTGGGCGGCGGGCCGCGACCATGTTCCGCCGTAGCGCTTCTCGATATGCGGACGGATCTGCGAACCGAGCCCGAGCCGGAACCGGCCGTGGCTGAGCAGCTGTAGATCGTAGGCGGCGTGGGCCAGGTGCAGGGGACTGCGCGGCAGCGCGATGGCGACATTGGTCATCAGGTCGACCGGGGCGGTGCCGGCGGCCAGTGTCAACGGCAGGAAGACATCGTGCGGGCCTTCGAAGGTGAACAGGCCGTCGGCGCCACAGGCGGCCAGTTCCGCCGCCCGGGCCGCGGCGTTGTCCGGGCGGCCGTCCAGCTGGAGATCCACCTTCAGAGGTCCTCGCGTCATCCCCGCATTCTGCTTGCGTCCGAACATCTGTGTCCGCGCTACGGGCGGATGCCGCTCCGCCGTTCTGGCGATATAAAGAGAGCAATTGAATTACATTGTCTCAATGGTGGGTGCACGCGATTCGCGCCGGTTCGTCGTCATCGGGGGTGGTCTGGCCGGGTTGGCCGCCGCGGTGTGGCTGGCGGAGGCCGGGAAACAGGTGACGTTGCTGGAGCGGCGGGCTCGGCTGGGCGGTCGCACGCAGGCGATGCGCGTCGCCGAGGTGGACGATCTCGCGGACAACGGCCAGCACGTGGTGGCCAGCGGGTATCACAGCCTGTGGCGGTATCTGGACAGCGTCGGCACCCGGCAGTACGTGGAGTTCCCCGGCGCCGGGAGCCTGCGCTGGCCGGGCGGGCGCGCGGTCATGTTGTACACCAAGGGTTTCGGCGCGGTGCGCACGCTGATGGGCGCGCACCCGGACGCGGGCCCGCTGGAGCGGTTGCGTGCGCTGCGCTCCGCGCTGACGCTGGTCCGCCAGGCGCTGTGGCAGCCGCGTGACCTCGCCGACCTCACCACCGCGCAGTGGTTCCAGCGTGTCGGCATGCCGGCGAAAGCCAGGGAAGCCCTGTGGGACTGGCTCGCGCTCGGGATCGCGGCGGAACCGGTGGACCGGGAGTCGGCGAAGGTGTTCGCCGACGTGCTGGCCACCGGGGTCCGGATCGGCATGCGGGACCGGGCGGCCGTCACGATCGGATACCCCACCGTGGACCTGGACACCCTCTACATCGCCGGAGCCGAGCGGGTCTTCGAACGCCACGGCGTCGACGTGCGCTACCGGGCGGTGGCCCGCAAGATCGTCGTCACCGACGGCCGGGCGACCGGTGTGCAGCTGGCCGACGGCACGGTGCTCGAGGCCGACGCGGTGATCTGCGCCGTCCCGAACTCCAACATCGGCGGCCTCCTCGACGACCTGCCCGAGCATGCCGAAATCTATGCCGCCGCCGACAAACTGAACGTCACCCCGATCGTGAGCACGAACCTGTATCTCGACCGGCCGCTGAAGACCGCGTCGGCCATGGAGGCGCTGATCGGCGGCACCGGGGTGATCGATCAGGTCTTCGACCGGCAGCGCATGCACGGCCGCACCCCCGACGGCACCTGGCTGTACTGTCTGACCACCAGCGGCGCCTACGAGCAGATCCACAAGAGCAACGAGCAGATCGTCGCCGAGCAGATCGACCTCATCCGCCGCTACTACCCGGAAGCCGCCGACGCGAAGGTCGTGACCGGCCACGTGGTGAAGATGCCCAAAGCGACCTTCTCCCAGGTCCTCGGCACCGACAACCTGCGCCCCGACCAGCGCACCTCGGTCCCGAACCTCATGCTGGCCGGGGACTGGACCCGCACCGACTGGTCGGCGACGATGGAAAGCGCCGTCCAGAGCGCCGAACGCGCCGTCGCGGCGCTCCTCGACCGGTAGCGCCGGACCGCGCTCACGGCAGGGTCCAGAACACCCTCGTCACCAGATAGAAGAACAGCGCGGCCAGGGTCAGGAAACCGATCGAGCAGACCAGGCCGAGCACGTCGGTGCGCGGGTCGCGGTCGGGGCGCATCCAGAAACCCAGCGCGCGGGTGACGATCGGCATCACCACCCAGGTCAGCAGGCTGACCGACAGGATGTTGCCGATCAGCAGACTCAGCCACAGCTGGGCGCTCGGCCAGAGCTCGTCGATCGCCAGGGTGAGGATCACCACCGTCGGATACAGGCCGACCAGCACCGACAGGGCCGTCTTCCACGAGGCGGGACCGCCGTCGGGCCCGGTGGTCGGCGGAAACCACGACCCGTAGGGGTTGGCGATGCGGTGGACCTCGAAGTCGCGGAAGTCGGGGGCCTCGGCCAGCAGCGCCTGGCGCTCGGGGGACTCGAGCCAGCCGTTGAGATCCTCGACCGAGGCGTAGGAATAGACGATCGTCCACTCGTCCTGCACACCGGGAATCGGCCGGTGCAGCTCGGACCCGCGGAAGCCGCGGAAGGTCCGCTCGGCTTCGGTCACGCGGGCCTGCCAGGCGACGAATTCCGTCTCGCGGTCGGCGGGCACGGGATGCGAGACGACGACAGTCGCCACCTCGCCGTCCGGCTCGTCGACCAGGACGTGCTGGGTCGACGGCCGCTCGAAGAACCCGGTTCCGCGCGCGAGCAGGTCCCGCCGCGTCTCGCTGTCCAGCCAGCGTTTCAGATGGTCGATGCCGTCGAACCGGTACAGCACCGACCACTCGGCCCCGGTGTCGCCCGGCGGGGTGACATCGGCGCCGAGGAACCCGGGGAAACCGGCCGCGGCGTCGTTGACCTCCGCCTGCCACCGCCGGAACTCGGCCTCGCGGCCCGCGCGCAACCGCTGGGTGATGATCACCGTCGCCGCGGCGGGCGGCACGGCCTTCGCGGCCGGCATGTCAGTACGGGTGCTTGTCGGGCTTCTCGGCCCACGCCTTGTACGCGACGGCGCCCAGATCGCGGCGGAACTGTTCGATGCGCACCCGGCGCTCGGGCAGCGGCCGCGTGAAGTCCTCGTATTGGAACGCGTCGTCGAATCCGATCTCGCTGGTGTCGGCCAGGTCGCTCGCGAAATGCACGGCGTCGAGGCGTGCCCAGTAAATGGCGCTCATGCACATGGGGCAGGGCGCGCCGCTGATGTAGATCTCCATTCCCATCAACATTTTCGCGCGTTCGGGCAGCTTGTCGGCGGATCCCTCCGGGCGCGGGACCAATGTCAGGGTCGATTCGTTCTGGTGTTCCCGGGAAATGGACGGCGCTTCCCCGTTGAGAACCTGGGCCGCCTTGCGGATGGTCTCGATCTCGGCGTGCGCGGTGACGTCGCCGGTGAGCAGTACCCGGTTCTGACCTCGTGCGATGATCTCGCCGTCCTTCGCGATGACGGCGCCGAACGGGCCACCCCAATTGTTGTCGACCGACTCCTTGGCCAGCCTGCATGCCTCTTCCATGAGTTCATCGGGTGTCATCGAAATCGTCCCTCGCAGTGTCGGTACCGCGGCTGAGTGTGGGCGTATTTTCATGGACATCCGGAAAGATCGCCGGTGTCCTGTCGACGGCAGCTGTGTGCCGTGATGGCGGCGGTGACCGATCGAATCCGCCGCCTTTCGAATCTACCTCCGGGCCGGTTCGCGCGGAATAGCGGCGATTCCGGTGCCCAGGTCGGGGGCGGAAAATCGGTTGTCGACCACGAGCAGCATCGTTAGCCTGTCTACCGTTTGTGACCACCACACCGAAAGGACATTCCGATGGAACCCGTCACCGAACGCGACATCAGGTCATCGTTCGTCAACTGCTCGAAGGGCGACGCCAAACGGCTGTCCGTGCCGCGCGACCTCGACGACCGTCCCTGGGACGATCTCGACTTCCTCGGCTGGACCGATCCGTCGTACCCGGGCCGCTGCTATCTCGCGGTCCCGCGCGACGGTGAACTGGTGAGCGTCGCCCTGCGGCACGAGACCGGCGGCTCGGGCAAGACGCAGATGTGCGCGTTCTGCCTGACCACCCACACCGGCGGCGGCGTCTCGCTGATGACCGCGAACAAGGCCGGTGAGTCGGGTCGGCGCGGCAACACGGTCGGCAGCTATCTCTGCACCGACCTGGCCTGCTCGCTGTACGCCCGCAACAAGAAGCGGCCCGCGCTGGGCAGCCGGTATCGCGAAGACCTGACGCCGGAGGAGAAGGCGCAGCGGGTCCGCGAGAACCTGTTCGCCTTCCTGGACCGCCTGTACACCTAGCCGGTCCGACCCGCCACACGTAAGGAGGTAGCTGCCATGGGCCGACACTTGAGACCCCGCACGCCAGACGACCCGAGTTCTCCTGCCGAACAAGAGAACTCGGGTCGCGATGCCTTGCCGGTCGAGGTGGCCCGGAGTTGTCCGGACCGCGCCGAGCGGACAGGGATCAGAGCATGGCGTTCATGATGGTGCCCGCGCTGGTGGCGACCGCGCCGCCGATCATCGCGCCCGCGATCATCTTCGGCGACTCGAGTCCGCCGCCGGTCCACTTCTCCCAGGCGAACCTGCCGCCCGCGTAGGTGATGGCGATGACGCCCGACAGCAGGATGAACCAGGTGAAGTAACGCACCAGCTGCAAGATCTTGTCCGACATCGGGGGTGCTTCGGGAGTCGGATTGCCGATCTGCGCCAGGGTATCGGTGACGGCGGCCAGAATCATGTTTGCTCTCACTCGGTACTCGGGGGAACGGCGATGCACTGCTGTCGCTGATGTTATCCGGTCGAATCGGGTGCCGCAGCCGCCCACCCGGAGCGGACCGATCGGTTTTGTTGGTGTGCCGGGGGTGCGCGCCCGTATCCTGGACTCGTTCGAATACGGCAGTGCTGGAACGCAGTTCGCATCACGCGAAAAGGGGAGCAGGCTATGAGCATCATTCTGACGTCGATGGCCGAGACTGTCACGACGTTCGCGCAGGTCGGCAACCCTACGCCCGAGGCGCCGCCGCTGTCGGACAAGATCATGCAGATGGTCCAGTACCTGACCTGGTTCATGATCTTGTCGGGCGTGCTGGCGATCACCGTCGCGGGCGGAAAGTTCGCCTGGGAGAAGTGGAACGGCAGCGCCATGGAGTCGCCCAAGATGATCGCCGGCGCCATGATCGGCGGCGTGGTGGCCACCAGCGGTGGCACCATCATGAACGCGATTCTCGGCTAGATCCGAGCGCCCTTGGCGCGGTTGCAGGCTCGGCACAGGATCTGCAGGTTCGCCGCGCTCGTCGCACCACCGCGGCTCAGCGGGATGATGTGATCGAACTCCAGGTAGTGGCCGTCACCGCACTCGACGCAGCGACCACCGTCGCGTTGCCACACCTGGGCCTTCACGTCCTGCGGGATGCTGCGGCTGTCCCGCTGGCCCGGCGTCAGGACCAGGCGCTTCGCCACGCGCAGCGCGCCTTCCAGCGCGGCCGCCACATAGTCGGGATCGGTGACGCCGAAGGTGGCGCCGCCGCGCGCCGACGTGGCGGCGAGCACCACGGTGCCGTGCTCGGGATGCACGGAGACGACGCGGTTCCACGGCAGCTCGATGCCGGTGCCGTCGCCGACGAAACGCAGCTTCTTGGAGCTGCCGATCAACCGGCCCTCGGTATTGCGCGGGCCGCGCGCGAGCATCCTGATGTGCACGGCGGGCAGATCCAGGTGCACGCGTTCCTCGGGATCCAGGTGCAGGCCCGGGGTATCGATGGTGGGCAGTTCGCCCGCGCGGAGCCGGGACAGGGTGCGGCCGCGGTGCATCCGGCGCCGCAGGTCCTCGACCATCGGGCCCGACAGGGCCAGCTCGCTGACCACGTGCTCGAACGCGTCGAGCTCGTCGGCGAAGACCTCGCCGTCGGCGAAGGCGAACGCGACCATCCGCTCCACCTGGGTCAGCCCGGCCTCGCGCAGCACCGCGCGGCCGCGTTCTTCGTCGATGCGCTGGTAGCGCAGGGCCGCCCACACCTCGATCCAGTCCTCGGACAGGGTGCCGGGGCCGGTGAGCACCCGGCGGGCGCGGGTGCGCCAGTGGGTGAGGAACTCCTCGATCTCGCCCGCGCACGCCCGGCACGGGCCGTGCCCGCCGAAGAGTTTGCGGCGCAGCGGGTTGTCGCAGCGGGGACAGCGGGCGCGATTGTCGCGCACGTGCGTGCGGGTGCTGGTCGTCCACTCGTCGCCGTCCCACCAGCGCAGCTGATCGGGGACCTGCGGGTCGGGATGCCAGTCGGCGAGTTCCGGATCCGGCGGCGGTGGTGGCGGGACGTCGATGACGCGGCGGGTGAGCGCGGGCGGACGTGGCAGCGCGCGTCCGGCGGGGTCGACCGGATCGTCGGTCGCGGTGTCCGCGTACCCGGCGGCGACCGAGGCATCGCCGTGCGAACCGAGGGCGACCTCCGCGCGATCGGCGACGCGAGCGGACATCGCCGGAGCGGGCCGCGCGGGCACTCCGGATCGATCCGCGGCGGCCCGGCCGGGTTCGTCCACGGTGACGCCGAATTCGGTGGCCAGCCCGGCCAGCCCACCGGACCAGCCCTGCCCGATCGCCCGGAACCGCCACTGCCCGTCGCGCCGATAGAACTCGCCGAACATCATCGCCTGCACGTCCTCGATGGCGTCCAGTGCGAACGTGGCCACCGGCCCGTCGGCGGCGTGCACGGTGAGCGTCAGCTCGGTGAGCTGATCGAAGGTGCCCTCGTCGAGCGAGGCGCTCACGACGATGCGCGCCACCTCCGCCTCGGTCCGCGGCAGCGACACACTCAACCGCGCCGTGCCGGGCGCGGGCTCCTGATCCAGCGTCACCGCCTGCGAGGCGTGCCGAGGGGCGTTGAAGAACACGAAATCCCGATCGCCACGCACCAGCCCCGACTCGGTGACCAGCAGCGCGTGCGCGTCGACGGCATGCGCCGACCGCCATGAAAGAACCACGGCGAGAAGCGATGTCGGGACCGGCGCGTGCGCGCCCTTACGGAGTTCCATGGTCCTCGCATGATGCCACGCCCTACCGACAGTGTTTGTGGAGCGCTGGCGCCCTCGAAGCGCGGCCCCTCCGATCAGGCACCGTTGTCCCAGGACACGGTGGGGTGGATCCCTGCGTCCTGGTGTTCGGTGCGGCACAGTGGTGGCATGACGAACCCGAAGAAGCGGGGACGCGCCGCGGAGCCCCCGCCGGAGCCGCAGGGGCGAAAGGTGCCGGGGGCCGATCTGCTGTCCGCGGCGCAGGCCGCGGTGGGAGCCGCGCAGACGGCGGCGGGGCAGGCCATCGACGCCGCGCAGCAGACGGCGGGCTATGCCTTCGACGCGGCGGTGCGGCTGCCACCGGCGTCGGCGCAATTGGCCGCGCAGCTGCCGGATCTGGTGGAGAACCTGTCGATCGCGGTCGACCGGCTCAACAGCACCATCGACCGGCTCGATCGCACCCTGGCGCTGGCCGACCCGGTCTTCGCCACCTACGACCGGCTCCTGCCCCGGCTCGAGGCGATGATCTCGCTGGGCGAGGACCTCTTCGGCGCGCTGGCGAAGCTGCCGGGTGTCGGGTTGCTCGGCCGGATCACCGGCCGCGCGGGCGAGGAACCACCACCGGACACCGGCAAGGGCAAGCGCCGCTAGCGCAGGGCCCGGAAGGTCGCGGCGGCCTTGAGCACCATCTCCGCGTACTCGTCCTCGGCGTCGGAATCGAGGACGATCGCGCCGCCCGCGCCGATCCGCCACTCGTCGTCGTACCGGACCGCCGTGCGGATGACGATGTTCAGGTCGGCGGTACCGGCGAGCCCGAGGAAGCCGATCGTGCCCGAATAGATCCCGCGCGCCTGCGTTTCCAGCTCGTCGAGGATCTCCATGGTGCGCAGCTTCGGCGCGCCGGTCATCGAGCCGCCCGGGAAACAGGCCCGCAGGCAGTCGATCACCCCGGCCTCGGGCCGCAGCGTCCCGCGCACCGTCGACACCAGCTGGTGCAGGGTGGAATAGGTCTCGGTGGCCATCAGCTCCGGCACGTGCACCGAGCCGACCTCGCAGACCCGGCCCAGATCATTGCGCAGCAGGTCGACGATCATCAGGTTCTCGGCCCTGGTCTTCGGATCGTCGGCCAGCGACAGCCGCAGATGCTCGTCCTCGGCGACGGTCCGCCCACGGGGCGCGGTGCCCTTGATCGGCTTGCTCTCCACCACCCGGTCGCGGTCGATCTTGAGGAACCGCTCCGGCGACGAACAGGCGACATCGAGCCCGCCGAACCGCAGATACGCCGCGTACGGCGCCGGATTGCAGCGGCGCAACCGCCGGTAGAAGGCGAGCCCGTCGTCCGGCGTCGCGGCGACCGCCACGGCGTCGGTCAGACAGATCTCGTAGGACTCGCCCGCGTGCAGCCGCTCCTGGCAGACCGCGATATCGGCCAGATAGCGGTCGCGACCGCGCACCAGATGCGCCTGCACGGCATCCGGATCGGCGGGCACGGGCAGGTCGGCCGGATTGACCCAGGTCGGCAGATCGGCCAGGGCCGCGGCGGTCTCGGCCAGCCAGCGATCCGCCGCGGCGAGGTCGTGCTCGGTCAGCGCGAGCAGATGCGTGTGCCCCGCTTCGTGATCGACGACGATCAGCCGGTCGGCGAAGATCCACTGGGCGTCCGGCGTGGGGGAGCGGTGGACCGCGCTCGCGCCGCAGTCGGCCTTCACCTCGTAGCCGAGATAGCCGACATACCCGCCCGCGAAATCGAACGGCAGATCGGGAGTGTCGCAGTGCCGGTGCCGCAGTTCGCGGTCGAGATAGTCCAGGACGGTGCCGGGAACGGACCGGACGCCCTCGCCGTCCGTCACCGTGACGGCTCCCTCGCCGACCCGATAGCCGACGATCTCCGCGTGCGGGCCCGACGCGTCGCCGAGGAAGGAGAACCGGTCCAGCCCCGGCTCGACGTGTTCGCTGTCGAGCCAGAACGCGGTCGGCGACGCGGCGTAGCGGCGCAGGAAGATCGCCTCGGTGTCGATGGCCCGCTCGATCACGCTGTGCCGCAGCCGGAATCGCCGCTCCGGCGCCGTCCGGCGCGGCTCCTCGCGCGGTCCGCGCACGATGATCGGCGCGCCGTCGCGCGTGCGCGCCTTGGTGAGGTCGGCGAAGTTGCGCAGGAGTGCCGCGCCGAACTCGCTCGACACGGACTCGGGATGGAACTGCACACCCCACTGCGGCCGCTCGCGATGCCGCACCCCCATGATCACGCCGTCGCTCGTCGACGCGGTCACCTCGAGCACCGGCGGCAGCGGCTCCCGCGCGGCCAGCGAGTGATATCGGACGACGGTGAAATCCTGCGGCAGCCCGGCGAACAGATCCCGGTCGTCGTGGGAGACCCGATCGAGGTAGCCGTGCCGGGCCTCGGGCGCGCGGCCCACCGTGCCGCCCGCGCCGATCACGATGCCCTGGTGCCCGAGGCAGACACCGAGCAGCGGCAGGGTCGACTCCGCGATCACCGCCGTCGACACCCCCATGTCGCGCGCGCGATCGGGTCGGCCGGGGCCGGGCGAGATCACCACATTGTCGAAATCGGCCAGCGCGAGCCCGTCGGCCTCGTCATTGCGCACGACGATCGGCTCGTTCCCGTTGACCTCGCTGATCAGCTGATAGAGGTTGTAGGTGAACGAGTCGTAGTTGTCGATCAAGAGCGTCCGCATCGTGGCAGAAACCCTACGCCGGGCCCACGGACGACCCACCTCGGGCACAATGATCGCCATGTCTGTTTCGCAACCGGTCGACGTGGACCCGGCGATCGCGGATTTCGCTGCGATCGGCCGATGGATGGACGAGCGAGGCCTGCCCGTCGGCGAGCTCGGCCCGGTCAGCGCGATCGGCGGTGGCACGCAGAACATCATGTTGCGGTTCCGCCGTGGTGATCGCGAGTACGTGCTGCGGCGCGGACCCAAGCATCTGCGCGCCAAGAGCAACGACGTGATCCGCCGCGAATCTCGGCTCCTCGGCGCGCTCGACGGCACCGAGGTGCGCTCGCCCCGGGTCATCGCCGCCTGCGACGACGAGACCGTGATCGGCGCGGTCTTCTATCTAATGGAGCCGATCCACGGCTTCAACCCGCAGACCGAACTGCCCGAGCTGCACGCGAACGATCCCGAGATCCGCAGGCAGATGGGCCTGTCCGCGGTCGAGGCGATCGCGCGGCTCGGCGCGCTCGACTATCGGGCGCTCGGCCTGGACGACTACGGCAAGCCCGAGGGTTTCCTGGAACGCCAGGTCCCGCGCTGGCTGCGCGAACTCGACTCCTACACCGCCAACGAGGGCTATCCCGGCCCGCGGATCCCGGGGGTCGAGCAGGTCGGTGACTGGCTCGAGCGCAACCGGCCCGCCACCTGGACACCGGGCATCATGCACGGCGACTGTCACCTGGCCAACATGATGTTCGACTACGACGGACCGCAGGTGGCCGCGATGGTCGACTGGGAGATGTCGACCATCGGCGATCCGATGCTCGACCTGGGCTGGCAGCTGGCCACCCGGCCGGTGCCAGGCACCGTCGGCGCCGGCCTGATGGGCACCCTCGGCACCGTCGGCGGCCTGCCGACGCCCGCGGAGATGATCGAGCACTACGGCCGGTTCTCCGACCGCGATCTGAGCGCGGTGACCTGGTACGAGGTGCTCGCCTGCTTCAAGCTCGGCATCGTGCTCGAGGGCACGCACGCCCGCGCCTTCGCGGGCAAGGCGCCCAAGCCGGTCGGTGACTTCCTGCACGCGGTGACCCTGGAACTGTTCGAGAAGGCCCGTCAGCTGACCGCGTGATGCCCGGATCTCGCCGATGGTTGGCGGAATATCGATGGATCGCAAGATTCAGACATCCTAGGCTGGGGACATGATCGTTCCCGACACCAAGAACTGGACCTGGGTCCTCGAACGCGCGTGTCCCGACTGTGGATTCGACGCCGAGGCGACCGCCTACGCGGCGGTGCCCGAGCGGACCCTCGACAGCGCCGCGCGGATCGGCGCCGCGCTCGAGCGCGACGACGCGCGGGTCCGTCCGGACGACGCGACCTGGTCGGTGCTCGAATACGGCGCCCACGTGCGCGACGTGTGCCGGATCTTCGACGCCCGGCTGGCCCTGATGCTGGCCGACGACGGCGTCGAGCCGCCGCGCTTCGAGAACTGGGACCAGGACGCGACCGCCGTCGCCGACCGCTACGACCGGCAGGACCCGGCGGTGGTGGCGACCGAACTCGCGGCCGCCGCCGATCGGGTCGCCGCCGCCTTCGCCGCGGTGCCGGCGGATCGGCTCGGCGCGCGGGGCGCGCGCAGCGACGGATCGCTGTTCACGGTGACCTCGCTGTCCCGATACTTCCTCCACGACCTCGTCCATCATGTCCATGACGTGCGCGGATAGATTTTTCTCGGACAATTTCTAGAACGTGTTTCAGAATTGGCCGATTCTTCGTTAGGGTGAGTGCAATCACAACGTGGCACAAGCTTGGCGAGAGGTCGACCGGACATGAAGACGAAGGGCGCGATCCTGTGGGGCATCGATCAGGAATGGTCGGTGGAGGAGATCGAGGTCGGCGATCCCGTCGCCGGTGAAGTGCAGATCCGGATGGAAACGGCGGGCATGTGCCACTCCGACCATCACATCGTCACCGGCGCGACGCCGATGCCGTCGTACCCCGTGATGGGCGGGCACGAGGGTGCGGGTGTCATCACCAAGCTGGGCCCGAATTGCCCCAGCGACCTGGCCGTGGGCGACCACGTCATCCTGTCGTTCATCCCGGCCTGTGGCCGCTGTCCCGCTTGCGTCGCGGGCAACATGGCGCTGTGCGACCTGGGCGCGGGCCTGCTGATGGGCCAGGCGATCTCGGACGGCACCTACCGCGTCCAGGCGCGCGGCGAGAACGTCATCCCGATGTGCCTGCTCGGCACCTTCTCCCCGTACATGACGGTGCACCACACCTCGGTCGTGAAGATCGATCCGACCATCCCGTTCGAGGTCGCCTGCCTGGTCGGCTGTGGCGTGCCGACCGGCTTCGGTTCCGCCACCCACGTCGCCCAGGTGTCGCCGGGTGAGACCGCGGTCATCGTCGGCATCGGCGGCGTCGGCATGAGCGCGCTGCAGGGCGCGGTGCTCTCCGGCGCGTCGAAGGTCATCGCGATCGACCCGAACCCGTGGAAGCGCGAGCAGGCGCAGAAGTTCGGCGCCACCCACACCTACGAGAGCATGGCCGCCGCGATCATGCCGATGATCGACGCCACCGAGGGCCGGATGGCCGAGAAGGTCATCCTCACCATGGGTGAGATGCACGGCGACTACATCGAAGAGGGCCTGATCCTGACCGGTAAGGCGGGCACCCTGGTCGTCACCTCGATGGGCCGCATGGACGCCGGCGACGTGAAGATGAACAGCTTCCTGCTGTCCATGCTGCAGAAGACGGTGAAGGGCACCATCTTCGGCGGCGGCAACGCCCGTCAGGACGCGCCGCGCCTGCTGTCGCTCTACAAGTCGGGTCAGCTCAATCTGGACGACATGGTCACCCGCACCTACTCGCTCGAAGAGGTCAACCAGGGCTACAAGGACATGCTGGACGGCAAGAACATTCGCGGCATCATCCGCTTCACCGAAGCCGACTGGTAAGTCAGCGCCTGCGTTCCCGCTCGGCGAGCCGGACCGCGACCTGCGCGATCAGGTCGTACGGAATCGGTTCTCCGAGCGGGAATTTCAGGGTGCCACGCCCCGCGACGTAGGGCGCGACGGCACGTTCGAACGCCTCGTCCCCGTCCGGGACGGGGTACACGCTCACATGTTCCTTCCACCCGGCGAAGGACATGAACGCCCGGCCGTCGAGGGTGACGGCCGGGATGGCGTAACTGATCTTCTCGCCCGTCTCCGGCAGCACGCGATGAATCGTCTCGCGGATCCGCTGGAGCGCGGCGCGCTGAGCTTCCGGTTGATCGGCCAGATAGGCGTCCACGGAGATCGGTGTCGCGGCCATGATTCCTCCTGCTGCGCGGCGAGCGGGTGGAGCGGATGCCCCGCGATTCTACGACCGGGCACCCACCTCGCCGGGCCGACCCGCGGCGATCCGCCCCTCGGCCAGCGTCAGCAGATGATCGGCCCTCGCCGCCTCGGCCGGATCGTGGGTGGCCTGCACGACGGTGACCCCGGCCGCGCCGACCTCGGTCAGCACCTGGGCGATCGCGGCCTGCGAGTCCGCGTCCAGGCCGGTCGCCGGTTCGTCGAGTAGCAGCAGATCGGACTCCTGGGCCAGGGCCTGGGCGAGCAGGGCACGCTGGCGTTGTCCACCCGAGAGGGTGTCGAGCCGCCGCGTCGCCAGTGCGGTGAGATCCATCCGCTCCAGGCAGGCCTGCGTGATCGCCCTGTCCGCGCGGGTGAGGCGGCGCCACGGTCCGCGCCGCGCCCACCGTCCCATGGCCACCGTGTCGCGCACGGTCAACGGCAAGGTCGGTGGAATCGCCGTGTGCTGCACCACGATCGCCGGTCGGTGGGTGGTGTCGCGGGTCATCCGGCCCGCCTGGATCGGCACCGTGCCCGCCAGGACCCCGAGCAGGGTCGATTTCCCCGAACCGTTGGGGCCGACGATCGCCGTCACCCGTCCGCGCGGAATCGTCGCCGACACCTCGGTGAGCACCGGCGTCGCGCCGTAGCCCGCCGTCAAGCGCTCGATCGTGATCGCGCTGTCCTCTGTGTGCTGCATCTCACCTCAATTGAAACGATAATCATTTTCAGTATATCGTCTCGCGCTATGGATTGGCTGTTCGCCCCGTTCGAGGTGGCCTTCGTGCAACGCGCGCTGTGGGGTGGGCTGCTCGTGTCGTGCGTGTGCGCCCTGGCCGGGACCTGGGTCGTGGTGCGTGGCATGGCCTTTCTCGGCGACGCGATGTCGCACGGGATGCTGCCCGGCGTCGCGGTCGCGGCACTGCTCGGCGGGAATCTGCTGCTCGGCGCCGCGATCAGTTGCGCCGCCATGGCTTTCGGGGTGTCGGCGCTCGGCCGGAGCAAGCGGTTCGCGCCCGATACCGCGATCGGGCTGCTGTTCGTCGGCATGCTCGCGGCCGGGGTGATCATCGTGTCGCGTTCGCAGTCGTTCGCCGTGGACCTGACCGGTTTCTTGTTCGGTGACGTGCTGGCGGTGCGGTCGCGCGATCTGGGGTATCTCGCTGCGGCGCTGGTGATCGCGCTCGTGGTGACGGTGGTGGGGCATCGGGCGTTCGTTGCCTCGACCTTCGATCCGCGCAAGGCCCACACGCTCGGGTTGCGGCCGAAGGTCGCCCAGGTGGCGCTGATCGGACTGGTGACGCTGGCCATCGTCGCGTCGTTCCACGTCGTCGGCACGCTGCTGGTGTTCGGCCTGCTCATCGCGCCGCCGGCCGCGGCGCTGTACTGGTCGGACCGGATTCCGGTCGTGATGGTGGTCGCGGCGCTGCTCGGTGGTGCGTCGACCGCCGTCGGCCTGCTCGTCTCGTGGCACGCGGAAACCGCGGCGGGCGCGACGATCGCCGCCGTCGCGGTCGCCGCGTTCTTCCTGTCGGCGATCCTCGCCGCGCTGCGCGACCGCTTCGGCGCACGTCGGCTCGGTGCCGCGTCGGTGGCCGCACTCGCTGCCGTGCCGCTGGTCGGGTGTGGGTCGGGGGAGCCGCCGATGGTCGAGGAGACGCCGCACGGGTTCGTCGCGGGGGCCGAGGAGATGGCCGAGCCGCAGACGCGGTTGATCGTGACGGACGCGGGTACGGGGGAGGTGCGGATCGTCGACCTGCTCACCGAGCGGGTGACCACTCTCGCTGCTGTGGAATCTGTTTCCCCGCAGGCACATTCGCCGAGTTCGGATGGCGCCGCCGTGCGGTTGGCCGGGGACGGCCGCTTCGGCTTCCTCGCTGTCGGCGGCCGTCTGACGATCGTGGACAGTGGCGCGTGGACCGTCGATCACGGCGATCATCGGCACTACTACAGCGCGCCGATTCGGATGGTCGGGTCGACCGATTTCGCGGCGGCGGAGCCGGGCCCGATCACGGCCCACAGTGATCCCGTTGTCACAGCGGTCGTCTCGGAGGGTGGCGAGACGATGCTGTTCGATCGGGCCGCGCTGGGCGAAGGGACAGTGGGGGAGCCGCGGCGGATCGATGGTGTGGCGGTGCCGTACGCGGAGCGGTTGATCGTCGTCGATCGTGCGGGGCGGGTGGAGGTGCGCGGGCGCGACGGCGCGGCGGGGGAAGCGCAGCCGGTGACCTGCGCTGAGACGCGGGGGCAGGCGGTGACCAGGCGTGGGGTCGTCTTCGGTTGTGCCGACGGTGCTCTCGTCGTCGCGGAGCGTGATGGCAGTTTCGTCAGCGAGAAGATTCCGTACCCGGCGGCGTCCGCCGAGCGCGCGACCGCCTTCACCCATCGGCCGGGAAGCACCACGCTGACCGCGCTCGCCGGACGCACTGGGGTATGGACGCTCGATATCAGGGCGAAGACCTGGAGGTCGACGCCGATCGCCGACGCGGTGGCAGTCAACACCGCGGGCGAGGGGTCGTCGCTGCTGATCCTCACCCGCGACGGCGTCCTGCACGGCCTCGACCCGGTAACCGGAGCGGAGACAGCACGTCTCGGCCTCGTCGACGGGCCGGTCGAGACCGCCGCGATCCAGGTCGATCCGGATCGCGGCTACGTCAACGACATTCGCGCACGTGCCATCCACGAGATCGCCTACAACGACAACCTTCGTGTGGCGCGCGACTTTCCGCTGGATATCGCGCCGACGCTGATCGTGGAGACCGGACTGTGAACGCGACACCCCGCCGACGCGCAGGAGCGCCCGGCCAGGCTGTGGACCGCAGCCCGAACCGTGGTCTCGGCCTGGGCCGCGACAACGTCCTGGCCTTCGGCAGGCGCGACGGCGTCTCCCACCCGGGACCGCCGCGCGACCTCGTCCCTTCCTGGTGGACGAGAACCCTGCGGCCGGCTCGGAGCCGTCGTCCACACCGGCGGAGGTCGTGGCCTGCCGCGATGATCTTCGCGCTGTGCGTGGCCGTGCTGATGTCGCTGATCAGCGCCTGTTCGGCCGACAGCGATCGCTCCGGGATCGTCGTGACGACCAATATCCTCGGCGATCTGACCAAGGCGGTCGTCGGTGACACCGTGCCGGTCACCGTGCTCATGCAGGCCGGGGCCGATCCGCACTCGTTCGCGATCTCGGCCCGGCAGGCAGCCGAGATCGAACGGTCGGCGCTGGTCGTGCACAACGGACTCGGCCTCGAGGAGGGCGTCGCACGGCACGTGCAGGCGGCGGCCGCGGCGGGCGTCCCCACGCTGGCGGTGGCCGAACGGGTCGACCCGATCGCCTACACCTCCGATGAGTCGGCGGGCAAGCCCGATCCGCACTTCTGGACCGACCCGCGGCGGGTCCGCACGGCCGTCGAAGCGATCAGCGCGGAAGTCCTCGCGCGGGTGGACGGCGTCGACGGTGCAGCGGTGCGCGCGAACACCGCCCGCTATCTCGCCGAGATCGATCAGCTCGACCGGTGGATGACCGACCGGTTCGCGGCAATCCCCGCCGACCGCAGGCAGCTGGTCACCGACCATCACGTCTTCGGTTATCTCGCACAGCGATTCGGCTTCCGGGTGATCGGCGCGGTGATCCCCAGCGGCACCACCCTGGCCTCGCCCAGCGCCGCCGATCTCGACGGGCTCGCCGCCGCCATCCGGGCCGCGGGCGTGAGTGCGATCTTCGCCGATTCCGCCCAGCCCGACCGGCTCTCGCGCGTCCTCGCCGAGCACACCGGTCTGACGGTGCGGGTGATCGGCCTGCACACCGAATCGCTCACCGCGCCCGGCGGCGGCGCGGCCACCTATCTCGAGATGGCCCGCGCCAACACCGAGGCCATCGCCCGCGGGCTGGCCGGGCCGACAACGTAGTTCACGCAGGAGAAATGGAGCAGCACATGCACAGTCGGTCACGGACCACCACGCTGGTGGCCCTGTCCGGGGTCTTCGCCTCGGTGGTCGCGCTCAGTGGCTGCGGCACGGACGACGCCGCGCACGACCACGAGCACACGCCGGGCGCGGAGCCGATCGCGCTCACCTACAACGGCGGCATCTACGTCCTCGACGGTGCCACGCTGGCCCAGCAGGGCGAGGTGCGGCTCGACGGCTACAACCGGCTCAACCCGGCGGGCGACGACGACCACCTCATGGTGTCGACCAAGGACGGCTTCCGCGTCTTCGACGCCTACGACCGGGAATTCACCGGCACCGAGTTCCCCGCGCGCAAGCCCGGCCACGTCGTGCGGCACGCGGGCAAGACCGTGCTGTTCGCCGACGGATCGGGTGAGGTCACCGTCTTCGACTCCGCGCAGCTCGCGCACGGCACGCCGAAGACCGAGGTCTATCGGGCGGCCGCACCGCACCACGGTGTCGCGATCGAGCTGAGCAACCGGCAGCTCGTGGTGACCCTGGGCACCGAGGACAAGCGGGTCGGCGCGGTCGCGCTCGATCAGGATCGCAAGGAGCTCGCCAGGAACGAGGACTGCCCCGGCGTGCACGGCGAGGCGACCGCGAAGGACGAGGCGGTGGTGATCGGCTGCCAGACCGGCGCCGTGGTCTATCGCGACGGGAAGTTCACCAAGGTCGCCAGCCCGGATCCCTACGGCCGGATCGGCAACATGTCCGGCAGCGCGGACTCACCGATCGTGCTCGGCGACTACAAGGTCGACAAGGACGCCGAACTGGAACGGCCGCAGCGGATCTCGCTGGTGAACACCGCCGACGGCACCCTGCGCCTGGTCGACATCGGCACCAGCTACACCTTCCGCTCCCTGGGGCGCGGCCCGCAGGGCGAAGCGCTGGTGCTGGGCACCGACGGCAAGATCCACGTCGTCGATCCGGTCGCGGGCACCGTCACCCGGACCATTCCGGTGCTCGGCAGCTGGCAGGAACCGCTCGACTGGCAGGACGCGCGGCCCGCGCTGTTCGTGCGCGGCGGGATCGCCTACGTCTCCGACCCGGCGGCCAAGCAGGTGCATCGCGTCGACCTGGCGGACGGAAAGGTCACGGCCACCGCCACCCTGGCGGCGGCGCCGAACGAGATCAGCGGCGTCGCCGGACACTGATCGACCGACGGCGCGCATCGGTGGGACCTGCCACCGAAGCCCGCCGGGGGCCGCCCGCCCGGCGCAGGGCCGGCCCGCCCCCCATTGGGCGGTGGCCCAAGTGGCTTCTAGACAAGCCGCGGCGGTTCAAGCGGT
>NZ_JBHVWX010000004.1:560234-668956 GCF_042882065.1 Nocardia sp. NPDC058244
TTCCCCCCCCCCCCCCCTATACACCCCCTTTATCTTCGGCCGGTGGTTATTTTTTTTAACCCCCCCCCGGCCCCCACCCCCCCCCCCCGCGGGCGCCCGGGGGGGCCCCCCCCCCCCCCCCCGCGCCGAGGTCAGCCGGCGCAGCGCAGGACGGCCTCGCGCAGATTGCGGCTGCGGACGTCGTCGAGGATCGCCATGCCGAGGCGGTTCATGCTGTAGCCGAAGCCGAGGCCCGTCGTCGGGTCGGCGAAGCCGAACGAGCCGCCGAGGCCGGTGGTGCCGTAGGCGCGCTTGTCCGAGCCGAAGCGGAAACTGCCGCGCGACTTGCGGAAACCGAGGTGGTAGCGGCTCTTGGTGTGCAGCACCAGGTCGTCGGCGGGCACGTCGTCGGCGGTGTCGGCCGCGGCGAGCAGGTCGAGCACGGTGTCGCTGATCGGCAGCGCGCCGGTGCGCCCGGCCGCCGCGCCGTAGACCCGGGCCAGCGCGCGGGCGTTGCCGACGCCGTTCATGCCCGGCCACTCGATCTCCAGGAATTCCCGGCGGGCGGCGCGGGCGGGCGCGCCGGGGCGCGGATTGGTCAGCGCCGCGTAGGAGAGCCCGCGCTTGGCGTAGACCTCGGCGCCGATCCGCACCGGGATGTCGGCGAGTTCGTAGCGCAGGATATCGAGGCCCTTGGTCGCCGACAGCTCGGCGACCCGCTCCATCGGCTCGGTCCCGGGCAGCCCGATGAACAGATCGGCCTCGACCGGGGCGGCGATCTCCTCGGCGAAGAACCGGCCCAGGCTGCGGCCCGCCGGATCGACGCGGCGCAGCAGCTCGCTCTGATAGAGGCCGAGGGTCAGCGCGTGGTAACCGTGCCGGGTGCCCGGCCGCCACGCCGGCTTCTGCTCGGCCAGCAGCGTGCCGAGGGCGTCGCGATCGGCGAGCTCGCGCAGTTTCACGATCCGGTCCAGCCCGGACAGCCCGGCCTGATGGTCGATCAGCTGCCGGACGGTGATCGCGTCCTTGCCGTTGGCGGCGAACTCCGGCCAGTACGTCGCCACCGGCTGCTCGTAGTCGAGCAGGCCGCGCGAGACGGCCGTGGCGATCGTGAACGCCGACATCCCCTTCGAGGAGGAGAACACCGGCACGATGGTGTCGCGCTCCCACGGCACCGCGCGAGCGCGGTCGCGATGGCCTGCCCACAGGTCGACCACGGGCTCGCCACCTGCGTAGACGGCCACGGCGGCGCCGATCTCCCCGTGCTCGGTGAAGTTGCGGCGGAAGGCGTCGGCGACGGGGCCGAAACCGGCCGCCACGTCGCCGTGGATCGATGGTGCGGGACTCATGGTGACTCGATCGTAGCGGCGTCTCGTACGCTGCCGATATGCGTTCGTTCGAGCAGATCCAGCACTGGCCGGTCGCCAATGCCGCCGCCGCGGTCGTCACCGCGGGTGGCGTGTCGACCACCGGCGACACCGCGCGGGTGTTCCGGCTGGCCTCGGTCACCAAGCCCCTCGTCGCCTACGCCACGCTCGTCGCGATCGAGGAGGGCGCGGTCGAGCTCGATCAGCCCGCCGGTCCGCCCGGATCGACCGTGCGGCATCTGCTCGCCCACACCTCCGGCGTCGCCTTCGCCACCCCCGACGTCATCGCCGCGCCCGGCGCCCGGCGCATCTATTCCAGCGCGGGCTTCGAACTGCTCGCCGATTTCCTCACCGCGAATACCGGCATCGCCTTCCCGCACTATCTGCACGAGGCGGTATTCGAACCGCTCGGTATGCGCACCGCGGTCCTCGACGGTTCCGCCGGGCACGCGGCGAAGGCTTCCGTCGACGACCTGATTCGATTCGCCGTCGAGTTGCTGACACCTCGATTGATATCCGAGCAAACTCTCGCCGACGCGACCTCGGTGCAATTCCCCGGCCGCGACGGAGTCCTGCCCGGATTCGGCTCCCAGCGCCCCAACGACTGGGGATTGGGATTCGAAATCCGCGACGGGAAATCCCCGCACTGGACCGGATCCGCCAATTCCGGGCGGACCTACGGGCACTTCGGGCAGTCCGGCACGTTCCTGTGGGTCGACCCGGAAATAGGAGTGGCGACGATCGCGCTGAGCGACGAGAATTTCGGCGACTGGGCTCGAGCGGCGTGGCCGAAATTCAGCGATTCCGTGATCGCAGAGACACACAACACGCTGTGAAGTAACACCCGTACCACCGAACACTTCAGTACACTCGGGCCACGCCAGTCCGACGGGTCGTTGGGGAAGACGCTCCTTGTCGAGGCTGGAGGTGTTGTGTAGTGCGCGCATCGAGTCAGTTCGCTGATGCGACGGCGGGTGTGGTCTACATCCACTCATCGCCCGCCGCGTTGTGCCCGCACGTCGAATGGGCACTGTCCACCGCGCTCTCCGCCCCCGCGAAATTGCGCTGGACCGCGCAACCCGCCGACGGACAACTGCGCGCCAGCAGCGATTGGATCGGTCCCGTCGGCACGGCATCGCGGATTGCCCAATCATTGCGCGCCTGGCCGGTTCTGCGCTTCGAGGTCACCGAGGACCCCAGCGAAGGCGTCGACGGCGAGCGCTACAGCTTCGTCCCCGCCCTGGGCCTGTGGCACGGCTCCACCGGCGCCAACGGCGATGTGATGCTCGGCGAGATGCGATTACGCGCCTTACTCCAGGCCGCCAGGGAACTCGGCGGCCACGGCACCTACGACCTGTCCGCCGAGATCGACCGCGCCCTGGGGACCGCGTGGGACGAGGACCTCGAGGCCTACCGCCAGGGCACCGACTGCGTCGGCGCCGAAGTCACCTGGCTGCGCCGCGACGTCGGCTGACCGCTCGATCCGCGCGTCGGCCGTGGCGCTGCTACCTTCGTCGGTATGACACGTGGGGGCGGGAAATTCGGGTGGTCGATCGTGCTCGTCGGCGCCGTACTGGCGCTGACGGGATGTTCCGGTGACACGGCGGGAACGGCGACACCCGCGTCATCGACCGCGGCACCGTCGACCAAGCCGACCACATCCGGCGCACCGGCCCCCGCGGGGGATCTGACCACCATGACCTGCGCCCAGTTCCTGGCCCTCGACGATCCCACCCAGAAATCGACCCTGCCCGCCCTGGCCGACCAGCTCGGATACAAGACGCTCGTGAACCCGAGCAACTACAAGATCGTGCAGGCGATGTGCAAGACCGACGGCACCAAACTGGTCAAGGAGTGGCTCGGCCGCGCCTGACCGACTCGCACCGACCGCCAGTTCAGAACGGCGGCAAGAGATTCGGTGGATGCCGGGGCGACCGGGCGGTTGAGGTAGGTCGCGTGAGCGGTGAACACCAGCGCGCACACCGCCAGAACGGCGGTGGTGGCGGCGAGGATTCGACCGTTGTTAGCGCCGGTTCGCCGACGGAGGAGGATCGGGGCGAACACACCGACGGCGGCCGTCGACAGGGTGTAGCCGAACGACCAGTCGTCGACCGAGCGCAGGACCCGCATGATGATCCGCGAAGCGCTGTCGACGGTGGCCCCGTCCGCCAGCCGGGCAGTCCAGGTCGCCGCGACGACACCGGACAGCGCGGCGAAGGGCCACAGCAGAGCGGCGCCCGCGATTCCGGCGGCGCCGCAGCGGCCGAGGAACGCGCGTGGACTCCGGCCCGCGATGGCGGAATCGGCCAATGCCGCTGCGGAAAGGCCGATTCCGACCGTGACACCGGCTCCGATCGCCACCGGCACGACCACCATCCAGAGGTAGACGCCCGCGGTGGCGAGGACCGTCAGCCGGTCGGGCGTGTGGACCGCGGCCGCGATTCCGGTGCTCACCGCGCCGCCGATCGCCGCGACCACCAGCACGGTCACCACCGCTGACGCCGCGGCGGTGGCCACGGCCCACCCCAGGCCGCCGTTCGGCCGCCCGGTCACCGCGCCGGAACGCGTCGCATCGCTCACCCGGCCACTGTAGGGCCGCGATGCGCGGGGCGGTCCATGACCCAGAGCATGCCGCGGCCCGATTCGCCGGGGGTGGAGACGGCTCGGGGGCCGGTGCTCGCGAGGCGGTAGCCGAGGCGGCGGGCTACCGCGGCGCTGCGGAGGTTGGCCGCGTCGCAATGGATTTCGATGCGGTGGATGCCGGGGAGGGTCAGCGCGATGGTGGTCAGGGCGCCGGCGGCGCGGGTGATCACGCCGCGGCCGACGTGTTCGGTGTGGCACCAGTAGCCGATTTCGAGGGTGGCCGGGCCGACGCGATCGTGCAGGCCGACGACTCCGAGGAGGGAGTTCGCGCGATCGAAGACGCCGTAGTTGAATCCGCCGTCCGGTGTCGGCCATGCCGAGAGCGTCGCGTGGTTCGCGGCCACGTCGTCGAAGTCCGGCGGCTCGGTCGCCCACTCCATCCAGTGGTGCAGTTGGTCGAACGACGCGTTGATCGCGGCGAACTTGGCTGCCAGATCCTCGGCCTGCCACCGCCGGATCACCAGGTCCCCGACCAGCACTCGATCGGGCGGCACGGTCCCCGGCGGCAGTGCTGGGGGATGTTCGGTGTCCACACCCCGATGGTCGTCCACCGATCCGCACGCGCGCAATGCGAATTCGATTCCCCGATCGCCGACGCCCGCGGCGGGCGACCGCAGTGAAGGCCGGGCGGCTCGCCGGCGCGGAGACGTCAGGGGGCGAGGAAGCGGGAGGCGTTGGTGGCGGCCCACTCGGCGAAAGTGGTGGCGGGGCGGCCGGTGATGTCGTGGACGCTGGTGATGGGGAGGGTGCCGGGGTCGGGGGCGTAGTCGGTGAGGACATTCTCGACGTACCAGACGGCGTTGTCACCCATGGTGGGCGTGAGGGCGGCGATGGTTTCCTCGCGGGTGGACTGCCGGAAGGCCAGATCGCGTCCGAGGGCGGTGGCGAGGTGGGCGACGAGGGCTGTGCGACTGAGGATTTCGGGGCCTGCGAGCGGGTAGGCGCGGCCCTGATGGGTGTCGGAGAGCAGGGCGGTGGCGGCGACGGCGGCGATGTCGTCCATCGCGATGGGCGCGGTCGCGGTGTCGGGGTACGGCTCACGGATGGTGGCGGTGTCGCGGATCTGCTGCGACCAGGTGAGCGTGTTCTCCATGAAGTCGGCGGGCCACAGGTGGGTCCAGGCCAGACCGCTGTCCTCGACGGCCGTGCTCACCGTGCCCCACCAGCTCTCCGGTTCACCCGACAGATCGACAACGTGCTTCACCCCCGCCGCGCGGGCCAGCGCGAGCACCTCGGCCACCGTGTCGGGGGTGGGCGCCAGGTACACCCGCTCCACGCCGTCGAACGCCGCGGGCAGCGTCTCCGGGCGGCGCAGATAGCCCTCGACCACCTCCACGCCGGCGGGCAGCGCGGCCTTGCGTGGATCGGTGGTGAGCGCGCGGACCTCGGTGTGCCCCGCGGCGAGCAGATGGTCGACGACCTTGCGGCCGATGTTCGCGGTGGCCCCGGTTACCAGGATGGTCATGTATTTCCCTCCGGTACTACTCGATGAGGTCCCCATTCTGCCAACGGAATTCGTCGGCAGCACGTAGCAATTTTCGACGTCTTCCCGCAGGTCGCGGACGGCTACATCGATCATGGTTACCGGTCAGCTACCCTGGCGGGGCAAGCGACCAGCTCCTCCCGACGGCCGAAGGGCACCACGATGCGACGACTCCTCCCGCTCGGCGCGGCGCTCGCCGTCGGCGTCCTCGGCTGTGCGAGTCCGGCCGATGAGCAGCCCGCGCCGCACGACGAGACGGTCCGGATGCTCGTCGCGCCCGAGCAGGTCGACTGCGTCGGCGTCGCGCCCATGCGGTGCCTGCAGATAAGGTACGCGCCCGAGGAGCGCTGGCAGCTGTTCTACGAGGGCATCACCGGGTTCACCTATGAGCCCGGCTACGCCTACGAGCTGACCGTTCGGGTCAGCCCGGTCGACAACCCGCCCGCCGATCACTCCAGCCGTCGCTACGACCTCGTCAGCGTCGACTCGAAAACCCTGGCCTGAGCCGACTACGCGAATCGACCCAGACCGCGACGGCGGCGAATGGGTGATCCGTCCGATGCGGCGGTGACGGCTGGCTCCCTAGCGTCGGAATCCAGGACGCGAACCCAGGAGCCAGGAGGCCGTCATGACCATCCAATACATCGACACACTGATCATCGGCGCAGGTCAGGCCGGTTTATCGACCGGCAGTGCGCTGCGAAGGGCGGGACAACCGTTCCTGATCGTCGATCGCGGCGAGCGCATCGGCGACAACTGGCGACGGCACTACGACTCGCTGCGCCTCTACACCCCGGCCAAGTACGACGGCCTGCCCGGCCTGCCGTTCCCGGCGGCCGACCGCTGGAGCTATCCCGGCAAGGACGAGGTGGCGGCCTATCTCGAGCAATACGCCCTGCACTGGGATCTGCCGGTGCGGATGCGGACCGGGGTCGACCGGCTCACCGCGCGGCCGGGCGGCGGCTACCTGGCCCACCTCGGTGACGACGTCATCCGCTGTGACAATGTCGTCGTCGCGACGGGCACCTTCGGCCGCACGCCGCACGTGCCGGACTTCGCGGCCGAGCTGGATCCGTCGATCACCCAACTGCATTCGAGCCGGTATCGCGGTCCCGACCAGCTCGGCGACGGGCCGGTGCTGGTGGTCGGTGCCTCGCATTCGGGCACCGATATCGCCTACGAACTCGCCCGCACCCACCCGACGATCCTGTGCGGTCGCGACTGCGGGCAGATTCCGCTGCGCTGGGACTCGCGGGCGATCCGGGTCGCGCTGCCGATCCTGGTGTTCGCCTGGCGGCACATCGTCACCCGGCGCACGCCGATCGGCCGGAAACAGCTGCGCGAGGTGCGTTTCCACGGTGGACCCATGCTGCGGGTCAAGCGGGCCGATCTCGCCGAGCGCGGTGTCGAGCGGATCACCCAGCGGGTGCGCGGGGTGCGCGACGGCCGGCCCGAACTCGACGACGGCACGCTGCTCGAGGTCCGGAACATCGTGTGGGCCACGGGATTCCGGCAGGTGTTCGACTGGATCGACCTGCCGGTCTTCGACGAGAACGGCTGGCCGAGGGAATATCGCGGGGTCGTCGACGACGCGCCAGGGCTGTTCTTCTGCGGATTGAGCTTCCAGTACGCGTTCTCCTCGATGGTCTTCCCCGGCGTCGGCCGCGATGCCGAGTACCTCGCCCGCCGGATCGTGGCCCGCTCGCGTGACCTCGCACCGGACGTAGCCGCCGCCTGACCACCGACAATCGCCGTGACCTGCGCGTATCCTCCTAGACAGGGTGATGTGCGATGAGCGTGGTCGACAGTCTGCTGCGGGCTCGGGAGGCCTACGAGCGCCGGGAATGGGTGGCCGCCTTCGAGGCGCTGTCCGGGACCGACGCCGACCTGCTCCGGGCCGAGGACTTCGCCCGCCTCGCCACCGCGGCCCACCTCACCGGCCGGACCAACGACAGCATCCAGGCCATGCAGCGCGCGTACCAGCTGCACCTGGACGCGGGCGCGGTCACCGCGGCGGCGCGCTGCGCGTTCTGGCTGGCGATGACCCTGCTGAACAGCGGGGAAGCCGCGGTCGGCAGCGGCTGGGTGGCCCGGGCGCAGCGGCTGCTGGCGGATATCCCCGGCGAGGTCGTCGAACACGGCTACGTGTGGGTGGCCGTGCTGCACCGACATCTGGCCGCGGGCGAATTCGGTGAGCTGGGGGCCTGCGCGGACCGCGTCACCGACTACGGGCGCCGCTTCGAGGTGCCGGAGCTGATCGCGATGGGCCTGTCGGTCCAGGGCCGGGTGGCCCTCTACGCGGGCCGGGTGCGCGAAGGACTCGCCCTGCTCGACGAGGCGATGGCGGCGGTCGCGGCGGGTGAGGTGTCGACGCTGTTCGCCGGCGAGATCTACTGCTCGCTGGTCGAGGCGTGCCAGGAGATCTCCGATTTCGCCAGGATGGAGCAGTGGACGCTGGCCCTGACCACCTGGTGTGCCGATCAACCGGGTCTGGTGCTGTTCACCGGGCAGTGCGCGGTGCATCGCGGACAGCTGATGCGGGTGCACGGCGCCTACGATGCCGCGCTGGAGGAGTTCGAGTCGGCGCTCGGGCGCTATCTCGCGGCCGGGACCGTCGCGCCCGCCGGTCTCGCGCTGGCGGAGCGCGGTGACGTGCTGCGCCTGCGGGGCGCGTTCCCCGCAGCCGGTGACGCCTACGCCGAGGCCGTCGGATACGGCCATGATCCCCAGCCCGGGCTGGCGCTGCTCTGGGCGGCCCGTGGTCGCACCGCCGCCGCCGTGGCCACCGTGCGGCGGCTGGTGGCCGAGACACCCGATCCCGTGCGTCGCTCCCGGGTGCTGCCCGCCGCGGTCGACATTCTGCTCACCTCAGGGGAGTCGGCCGAGGCGAGCGCGCTGAGTGTCGAATTGTCGGCGGTGGCCGAGGGATTCGGCTGCACCGCGTTGCGGGCGTCGGCCGCCCACGCGGCCGGCTGCGTGGCGGCGGTGAACGGTGACCCGGTCGGCGCGGTCGGCGAACTGCGTCGCGCGGTCCGGCTGTGGTCGGCGCTCGACGCGCCGTACGAGACCGCTCGCTGCCGCACCGATCTCGGGCGCGCGCTGCGGGCGCTCGCCGACGAGGACTCGGCCCGGATGGAATTCGCCGCCGCGCAGCGGATCTTCGCGCGGCTCGGCGCCACTCCGGCCGCCGACGAGGTGGGGCGATTGCTCACGCCCGCCCTGCCCGGCGGGCTGACCGCGCGCGAGGTCGAGGTGCTGCGGCTGGTGGCGGCGGGGCGCAGCAATCCGCAGATCGCGGGGGAGCTGGTGGTCAGCGAGAAGACCGTCGCGCGGCATCTGTCGAATATCTTCACCAAGCTCGAGGTCGGCTCGCGGACGGCGGCGGCCGCCTTCGCCTACGAACACAACCTCACCTGAATTCACGCGGATCCGGTGATGTTTTTCCGGTATCACCGCTGGTGGGGTTTCCTGTGATCGTTAACGATGCGAAAATGTGCGCGGATCGAGATCCGGTCCAGCAGAGGATGTTCCGCCGATCTCGGCGGGCAGACTGGAGGGGCAAGATGTTTTTCTCGTCTCGAACGAGTTCCAGCGCACGACGATTCGGCACCGTCGCCGTTCTCGCGGCAGGGGCTCTCGGCCTCGCGGCCACCACCGCGCACGCCGGACCAGCAGCAGCAGTTCCGACCGTCCAAGGCGTCGAAGGGGGAGTGGCGTTCACGGCGAGTCCGCTCGCCGACGGCTCCGGACTCACCGCCGCCGTCGCCGACGGCACGTTCCGGCTCGCCGGGGGCGTCGTCACCCTCTCCGATCGGTCCGGGCGGGTGGTGGCCGCCGTGCCGACCCGCATCGTCACCGGCGCGGGCGATGTCGAGCTGGCCGCGGGGATCGCCGCCGACGGGCAGTCGGTCACCCTACGGCCGGTCGCCGCGCCCACCTTCGTCACCGACAACCTGGCGACCTTCGTCGACGAAGCGAGCGACACCCTCGCCCGCAAGCAGCACAACGCGGGCATCGGCGCCCTGGTCGGCGCGGGCATCGGCGCGGTCCTCGGGTTCTTCCTCGGCGGTGTCGGCGCGCTGATCACCATTCCGATCGGTGCGGGCATCGGCGCCCTCATCGGCTACTCGACGCCTTAGTGAATGGATGCGGTGGTCGGTAGGGCCGGCCACCGCATCGTCGACAGCGACGGAATCTCTTCCTCGACCTGTGGCGCGCCGAACACGAGCCTGTTCGCGCTGCCGACCCGACGCTCTACGCTGGAGCGGGGGGACTCGGTGGCGGTCGCGCCGGTGACGGCAGATCGGGCGCACGGCGTCCTGCGCGATGTCCGGTCGAGCGTTGAGGGGATCCGGTGACAGAACCAGAGGACAAGCCTGCCGAGGTGTTCGACTACGACGCCGAGCTGCGCCTGCACAATGCCCATTTCCGGGCCGCGGCGCGGGTGCGCGTCCACGACCGGGTGCTCGATATCGGGTGCGGCGCCGGGCAGACCACGCGGGAAGCGGCGCGTGCCGCCGCGGAGGGCACCGTCGTCGGCGTCGATGTCTCGGAGCGGATGCTCGCGCACGCCCGTCGCCTCAGCGTCGACGAGGGTCTGGCCAATGTGAGTTTTCAGCTGGCGGACGCTCAGACGCATCCGTTCCCGCCGGGATACTTCGACGTGGGCATCAGCAGGTTCGGCTCGATGTTCTTCGCCGACCCGGTGACCGCGTTCACCAATATCGGTCGTGCGCTGCGCCCCTCGGGGCGGCTGGTGCTGCTGGTGTGGCAGGGCCGCGACCGCAACGAGTGGACCTCGGTGATCCGCGAGACCCTCACGACCGAGGCGGCGATCGCCGGGGACGGTCCCGGGGCGTTCGCGCTCGCCGATCCGGCCGTCACCGAAGGCATCCTGGCGGCCGCCGGATTCACCGATATCGCGTTCGCCGAGGTCCATGAGCCGGTCTACTACGGCCGGGACAGCGCCACCGCCTTCGACAATGTGCTGCGGCTGGTGGAGTTCCGCGACATCATCGCCGGTCTGGGGCCCGCGGGCGCCGAGGCGGCGCGGGCGCGGCTGCGGGCACTGCTCGACGCGCATCACACCGGTGACGGCGTGTACTTCGACTCGCGCGCGTGGATCGTCACCGCTCGCCGACCCCCGCGATCGGGTGTCTGAATCCTTTTGCGCGGCCGGTGCCTCTTATCCATGTCCCGACGACAATGTCGGGAACGGAAACGGAGGTTGCTGTGCTCATCGGAATCGGAATCGTCGTCGGGCTGATGGCGCTGTGCACGTGCATGGTCGTCGTGCGGCGCAAACGAGCCGGGCGTGGCTGAGGCGAGCTGGCCCGATCATCAGCTGATCGTCGCCGCGCAGGGTGGTGACGTCGATTCGATCGCCGCGCTGGTGTCGGGCTCGCACCCCACCATCCAGCGCTTCGCCCGATCCCTGTGCGCCACACCGGAAGACGCGGAGGACGCGGCCCAGGAGGCGCTGATCATCCTGTATCGCAAGATCGGGATGCTGCGGGCCTCCGGGGCGCTCGCGTCGTGGATGTTCCGCATCGTGCGCAACGAGTGCCTGCGGCGCGCGCGGCTCGGCCTGCGGGATCGCCCGCCGGTACCGCCGATCGCGTCGGCCGCGTCGGCCGAGGACGAGGTCTTGCAACGTCTCGAAGCGGGCAGAGTCGCGGCCGCGGTCGCCGCCCTGCCCGTCGATCAGCGCCGCGTCCTGATCATGCGCGACATCCAGGGCTACAGCGGCCGCATGGTCGCCGACACCCTCGGCCTCAGCACCGCCGCGATGAAATCACGCCTGCACCGTGCCCGCGCGGCCGTACGCGACACCCTGCACACCGACCCGGTCCCAGGAGAACACGATGACACCTGAGGCCCCCGACTACGCGAGCTCATCCCTCCCCATCCACCTGCTGCGCGGCGCCCTTGGCTTCCTCGCCCTGACCGGCTCCGTCGCCCTCATCCCCCTCACCGGCCTGCTCAGCCTCCTGCTCCTACCCGTCGGCCTGTTCGCCCTGCGCGGCTGCCCGACCTGCTGGGCCATCGGCCTGATGCAAACCCTCTCCCGAGGAAAACTCCAGCGCTCCTGCGAAGGCGGCGTCTGCACGTTGACCGTCGCCGACCGCGCCAAGGTCCCCTCCTAGCTCAGGGGCTGGATCGCAGCGTGCCCCACGAAATCACCGTGGGGCACGCTGCCCCATGGCCCGCCGAGCCGCCGTCCAGATCTTCTCGAATTCGTCCGGGCCGATCACTTCGAGCGAGCTGTCGGCCAGGTCCCAGCTGTCGGCGTTACCCTCCGCGAGCACGCCATATCGCCGTTCGTAGTCCTGAACCGCACTGATGCCGCCCTGATCGCGAGCCCGCAGCACCTCGTCGAGTGCCGTGGCGGTCACCGGGACGCCATCCCGGCCACGGAGGTCGACCTGGCGGACCGGGTGGCCATCGTCATCGAGTTCGATCAGCAGCCAGAGACCTTCGTCGGCGTAGTAGTCACGAATCCACCGCACCGAGCGAGTATGACCCGAATAGATTACCGGTCAGCGAGGTGGCTGGTGTCGTTGAGGGTGTGGAGTTGGCGGTTGTGGAAGTAGTTGTCTTCGCGGAGTTCGGTGATGCCGCCCGAGGTGGCGTGGAAGTGGGCGTAGCCCGCGGCGTCGAGGGGCATGCGGATCCATGCGGCGATGACGAAAGTCAGTGCGCCGCCATGGGTGACGATGATCTGGTGGCGGCAGTCGCTGCGGAGGATGTCGTCGAGGGCGGGGTAGATGCGGTGGGCGAGCGCGGCTTTGGTTTCGGCGCCGGGGATGCCCTCGTCGTGGGTCATGCGGTCGCCGACGGGTGGGGGTGGGCGGAAGCGGTCGTCGAGCCAGCGCTGGGGGCGCCCACCGGCGTCGCCGTACGACTTCTCCCGTAGTCGGTCGTCCAGTGTCGCAACGACTCCCAGGCGCGCGGCGAGAGCATCGGCGGTCTGGACGGTCCGCCGCAGATCCGAGGAGTACAGCTCGACCTCGGCGTCCTCGGGAATCCGCGTGCGGACGGCGGCGGCGATCGCTTCCGCGTCCCGTAACCCGGCGGGGGTGAGCGCGGAGTCGTACCAGCCGCCCACCAGGCGGTCGACGTGATGCGTCGCTTCCGGATGCGTGACGACGTAGACAGTGCGCACGGTGCACCCTTCTCGTGGGAGCCGATCGGCAGATCAGATGACGCTGTGAGTGGGCGCAGAGTGGAACGAACCCCCGACCGCTGGTGCGTAAACCGCGCAGGCTCTCGGCCCGGTTCCTTTCTACTCCAACGACCGAGGTAACGGCCAGTATCCGGCCGAGTCGCATCGTTCGAACCGGGACCTGGTATCCGCGCTGGCATGCCAACGACGCAGAACGGCCCCGGAATCTCATGGTTCCGGCGCCGTTCGTCGTCCTCATGCCGGTTCAGTTGAGAGGGACCGGGTGGTCGAGGAGGCGTAGGACGGGGTCGATGCAGGCGGGAGCGTCGGCGAGGGCGTGGCTGGTGAACTCGATGATGGCCAGTTCATGCCGGACGACGTAGTCGAAAAACTTTGCCTCGGAGGTATTTTCGTAGTGCCGGGCAAGACGATGAAAGGCGGGCAGGTAGCGGGTGGTCGTTTCGCGGACCATGCGCAGTTGCAGTCCGTAGGGCATCAGGTGCAAACCGCTGCCACCGATGCGGCCGAGGGTGTCGGCCATGGCATTGGTCGATGGAATAGCCAGATCGGCGCGTTCGAGGAAGGCGCTGACGCCGGCCTGGGTCCGGATCTCCAACTCGTGCAGGGCTTGCCAGCCGGCGCGGCGGCGGGCGGACGAGGCGTGATCGGCAGCAGCGGCGAAGAAGGACGAGCCGAGATCTTCCGATTCGACGAGTCGGTGCAGATCGGCGGCGATGCGGGTGGGGATCGTGGTCATGAGTTCACCTGGATTCTGTGTCGGTAGCGAGGAATTCGGTGACGAGCAGATTGAATTCGTTGGGCTTTTCGAGCATCGGCAGGTGTCCGGCACCGGAAAGGATTTCCACCTGCTGCACTGCCGGGTTGTCGGCGGCGAAGCCGCGCAGGTCGGCCGCTGGGGCGATCCGGTCGAGCTCGCCGCCGATCAGCAGTGTCGGACGGGTGAGTGTCAGCGCGGCGGTGAAGTCGTAACCGAATCCCTGTCGCAACGTCGACAGGGTGCCGGGACCGCCCACACCGGCGAGGAAGTGGCCGAACGTCTCCTGGGAGATATCGTCCGGACGCGGAACATACGGCGCCAGCGCCAGTTTTCGCGCCCACGGGGTTCGGACGATCAGTGCCTGGATCGAGGGCGGCAGCGGTAGCCCCGCGGTCGCCGCTTCGACCAGGAAATTCACCAGCCCGGGGTCGCGGCGCAGGGTGGTGATCGGCGCGTCGAACAGCGCCAGCACCGAGGTGATCGGGCCACCGGCCAACACAATTCGGTCCACCGTGTGGGGAAGTCTGGCCGCGACCTCGCACGCCACCAGAGTGCCCATCGAATGCCCGACCAGATCGATCCGCTCGACCCCGCACCGTTCCCGCAGTGCGTCGATCACCGCCACGGCGTTGCCCATGCTGGACACCCGCGGCTTCTCCGAATCGCCGAATCCCGGCAGGTCGACCGCGAGGACGCGATGCGTGCGCGCCAGCGCCGGGATCGTCGCGGCCCAGTGCCGCCAGCACCCGCCCAGTCCATGGACGAGGACACACACGCGTTCACCGGCACCGGCCTGCACGTAAGCGACTCGGCGCCCGTCGACAACGACATCGTGCCGTATCGGCTCCGGTCGGCTCACGGATTCGACGCTGACTGTGGAGTTTCTGCCCACCCTGGCTCCCGCCTCGCACTGTCGGTAGTCCGAAGTTCGTCCCACCGCGCTGAACGTCACTTGCTGCCTGAAAGTGACTTTCAGAGACTAGCGCCGCTCGAGGAAGTTGTGCAAGTCACTGTCAGTCGTCGGCACTGGGCTCGCGTATCGTTTCGGGGTGCCCGATCCCGTCCGTCAATCGCAACCGCCCGGCCTGCTCGAGCGCCGCAAGATTCAGGCGATGCTGGAAATCCAGGACGTCGCCCTGGGATTGTTCGAGTCCGACGGCTACCGCAAGGTGTCGGTGGAGCAGGTCGCCGCAGCGGCCGGGGTCTCGGCGAGCACGATCTACCGCTACTTCGGCACCAAGGAACAACTGGTTGTCTGGGACCACGTCGACACCCAAGCCCTCACCCTGCTGACCGCAGGCACCGACGTCGTCACAACGGCCGAGCTACTGGCCGCGGTCACCGCCGTCGCGCCGATGGTCATTGCGGCCCTTGCGCATTCGAGTGAAGAGCAACGTATCCGGCGCCGAGTCCGACTGATGACGTCCGAACCCGAAGTCCGCACCGGTGAGCTGCAACAGATCCACCGCCTGGAGCACCAGATCCAGCACCTGCTGACCCAGCGGCTCGGGCGCGACGACATCGACCTGACCATCCGCTACGCCGCCGCCCAGGCTGCCTGGGGGTACCTCGCCGCCGTCGACCACTGGGCGGCAACCGAATTCACCGAACCCCTGACCGATGTCCTCCAGCGCACCACCGACCTGATGGTCGAAGCCGTCGGCGCCGTACTGAACACCCCCGGCTGACCAATACACGGCCAGCCGGTTTGCAGCAGCTGATCGGCCGGCGACCGATTCGGTGGAACCCGTCGGGGCGCCGAGTTCGCCGTCGAGCAGCATGGTGCGGCTGTAGGCGACTTCGGCCAGAGCTGTGATGACTTCGGGGTAGGAGCCGGTGATCTCACGCTGGTTCCGGCTACACAGGGCGACACTGTCGCCGATATAGCGGGCGATCACGCGATCTTTCGTGGGTGGGCGCAGAGGGGATCGAACCCCCGACCGCTGGTGTGTAAAACCAGTGCTCTACCGCTGAGCTATACGCCCTGGCACCGCCGGCGGGAACCGGCGGTGACGGTTTATGAATCTAGCGCGGCGAGCGCTTTCTCCCAAGCCGCCTGGTCACGGGCCTCTCCGGGCCCGTTCATCTCGGCGAAAGTGATGTAGCCGGACTTGTCGACGACGAAGGTGCCGCGGTTGGGGTAACCGGACTTCTCGTTGAAGACGTCGTAGGCCTGGGTGACCGCGCCGTGTGGCCAGAAATCGGACAGCAGGGGGAACAGGTAACCCTGTTCGGCGGCCCAGATCTTGTGGGTGGGCGGGGGACCGACGGAGATCGCGAGGATCTCGGCGTCGTCGTTCTGGAACTTGGGCAGTTCGTCACGCACCTTGCACAGCTCACCCTGGCAGATGCCGGTGAAGGCGAGGGGATAGAACACCAGCAGGACGTTCTTCTTGCCGCGGTAATCCGACAGCGAGACCGGCTGGTTGTTCTGGTCCTTGAGCGTGAAGTCCGGCGCGAGAGTGCCAACCTCTAGCGGCATACAGCGAATCCTCCGTCGTGTCGGGTCTCAGCCGAGCGTTCTCGTCCGGCTGAGACCTTAGCGAACGGCGGATTCAGCGCTGTTTGGACGGTGCCTTCGGCTGGACCAGGCGCGAGCCCGTCCAGCTGCCGAGGCTGATGGTGGATGTCTGGGTCAGGCCGGCCGTGGGCGCGGCTTCGGCGATCTCGCTCGGATCGACATGGCCCGGTTGACCGGTTTTGGGTGTGAGGACCCAGATGAAGCCTTCATCGGCCAGCGGGCTGATGGCATCCATCAGCTCGTCGGCCAGATCGCCGTCACCTTCTCGCCACCACAGCAGGACTGCGTCGACGACCTCGTCGGAGTCCACGTCGACCATCTCGCCGCCGCTGACCTCCTCGATCTCGGCGCGCAAATCGTCGTCGGTGTCCTCGTCCCAGCCCAATTCCTGAACGACCAAGCCGTGAGAAATGCCAAGCTTCTGAGCGTAGTTCTGCGCGTCCGCCGCGGCGACCACGGTGGTGTCCTCCCTAAACTGCCGACAGTAGATACGTGCAAGCGAACATGGTTATCGGCCGCAGCGCAAGCCGATCGGATGAATTGGGACCGTATGCCGCGTGTCGGCGGGGCGAATTCAGCGGCTCGGGCAGGCGTCGTGGACCGCGGTGCGGGCCTGGTTGATCTTGCGGCTGGCGTCGTTGAGCTTGGTCACCTGGGAGCTGTAGGTCATCTTCCTGGTCTCGGCGGACAGCTCGCGCGCGGCCACGACGTAGGCGGTGAACTTCTCGGCGAGATCGGCGGGCAGCGACCCGGCCGCCGCGGTGACGCCGGTCTCGACCTTGGTCGCGGCGTTGTCGAGGGTGGTAGCCGCGGCCTCGCGCTTGTCGGCGTAGTCGGGGGCGTTGCGGTCGTGCGCGGTGACGAACTCGTTGAAGGCGGTGACGCCCGCGCCGGTGGTGGTGGGGAACTGGGTGCAGTTGTCGCTGATCGCCTTGGTCTGCGCGGCGGCGGCCTTGGACGCGGCGGCGGCCGAGGCGGACGCGGCGGCGGAGGTCTGGTAGGCGGCGACCTCGGCGGGGTCGGTGGTCGCGGTGCCTGGCACCTGCTCGGCGCAGCCGGCCACGACCATGCCCGCGGTCACGGCGACAGTGGCACAGACCAGCCCGAGCCGGCGCACGTCCAGCAGCCTCATCGTTCCCCGATCCCTCTCGCTCGGTTGCTTCCCCTGCAGAACTTAGTCGAATCCGCGGACGCGTGGATCGGCGCTGCTCCGGGACTTACGTTCGGTCCGGAATCCATAGGGAAGTGATATGAATGAGGCAGCAGGGGCCGCTGGGGGAGCGGCAGGCCGTGGTCCAGCGAAATACCGGGCAGTACCTGCTCGGGAGGGATGCCCCGGGCAGCCTTTTCGGTAAGGATGAAAGGTGCGCCCGAAACTTTCGTGACGGGTGGCCCGCACACCAAGCGGGCAGGCCCGGGGATAGCGACGCCAACAAGCAGTTCAGCCCCCAGTACGAGGAGCAGATTTGACCGACCTGATCCACTCTGTATCAGCGAATTCCGCGAACGACCCCGCCGCGGCGGCACCCGCCGCAGGCGCCGAGTCCGCCACCAGACCTACCGGTGAGCGGGTTCGGGTGATCCGCGAGGGAGTGGCGTCGTATCTTCCGGATATCGACCCCGAGGAGACCAGCGAATGGCTGGAATCCTTCGACGACATGCTCGACCGCGAAGGTCCGGGCCGCGCCCGGTACCTGATGCTGCGACTGCTCGAGCGCGCAGGCGAGCGCCGCGTCTCGATCCCCGCGCTCACCTCCACCGACTACGTCAACACCATCCCCACCGAGAATGAGCCCTGGTTCCCCGGTGACGAGGAGGTCGAGCGCCGCTACCGCGCCTGGATCCGGTGGAACGCCGCGATCATGGTGCACCGCGCGCAGCGCCCCGGCATCGGCGTCGGCGGCCACATCTCGACCTACGCGTCCTCGGCGGCGCTCTACGAGGTGGGCTTCAACCACTTCTTCCGCGGCAAGGACCATCCCGGCGGCGGCGACCACATCTACATCCAGGGCCACGCCTCGCCCGGCATCTACGCGCGCGCCTTCATGGAGGGCCGCCTGAGCACCGACCGGCTCGACGGCTTCCGGCAGGAATACAGCCACGGCGGACCGGGCCACGGCCTGCCGTCCTACCCGCACCCGCGGTTGATGCCGGACTTCTGGGAGTTCCCGACGGTGTCGATGGGCCTTGGCCCGATGAACGCCATCTACCAGGCGCGGTTCAACCACTACCTGCACGACCGCGGCATCAAGGACACCTCCGACCAGCACGTCTGGGCGTTCCTCGGCGACGGCGAGATGGACGAACCGGAGTCGCGCGGCCTGATCCAGGTGGCCGCCAACGAGGCGCTCGACAACCTGACCTTCGTGATCAACTGCAACCTGCAGCGGCTCGACGGTCCGGTGCGCGGCAACGGCAAGATCATCCAGGAGCTGGAGTCGTTCTTCCGCGGCGCGGGCTGGAACGTCATCAAGGTGGTCTGGGGCCGCGAGTGGGACGCGCTGCTCGGCGCCGACCGCGACGGCGCGCTGGTGAACCTGATGAACACCACCCCCGACGGCGACTTCCAGACCTACAAGGCCAACGACGGCGCGTACGTGCGCGACCACTTCTTCGGCCGCGACCCGCGCACCAAGGCACTGGTCCAGAACATGTCCGACAGCGACATCTGGAACCTCAAGCGCGGCGGCCACGACTACCGCAAGGTCTACGCGGCCTACGCGGCGGCGATGGCGCACAAGGGCCAGCCGACGGTGATCCTGGCCAAGACGATCAAGGGCTACACCCTCGGCAAGCACTTCGAGGGCCGCAACGCCACCCACCAGATGAAGAAGCTGGCGCTGCAGGACCTCAAGGACTTCCGCGATCTGCAGCGCATCCCGATCACGGACGCCGAGCTGGAGAAGGATCCGTACCTGCCGCCGTACTACCACCCCGGTATGGACAACCCGGCCATCCAGTACATGCTGAGCAGGCGTCAGTCGCTCGGCGGGTTCGTGCCGGAGCGGCGCACGGCGCCCAAGCCGCTGACCCTGCCCGGCGACGAGGCCTACCGCTCGGTCCGCAAGGGCTCGGGCAAGCAGAAGGTCGCGACCACCATGGCGCTGGTGCGCCTGGTCAAGGAGCTGCTGCGGGACAAGGAGATCGGCAAGCGGATCGTGCCGATCATCCCGGACGAGGCCCGCACCTTCGGTATGGACTCGTGGTTCCCGACGCTGAAGATCTACAACCGCAACGGCCAGCTCTACACCTCGGTCGACGCGGAGCTGATGCTCGCCTACAAGGAGAGCACCGTCGGCCAGATCATGCACGAGGGCATCAACGAGGCCGGTTCCACCGCGACCTTCACCGCGGCGGGCACCTCCTACGCCACCCACGGCGAGCCGATGATCCCGCTCTACATCTTCTATTCGATGTTCGGCTTCCAGCGCACCGGCGACAGCTTCTGGGCCGCCGCCGATCAGCTGGCGCGCGGTTTCGTCCTCGGCGCCACCGCGGGCCGCACCACGCTCACCGGCGAGGGTCTGCAGCACAACGACGGCCAGTCGCTGCTGCTCGCCTCGACCAACCCGGCCGTGGTGACCTACGACCCGGCGTTCTCCTTCGAGATCGCGCACATCATGCGCGACGGACTGCGCCGGATGTACGGCGGCGCGACGCCGGAGACCAGCCCTCTGCCCGGCACGAATCCGCCGGAGACCGGCGGATTCGCCGGGGAGAACATCTTCTACTACATCACCCTGTACAACGAGCCCTACCAGCAGCCCGCCGAGCCGGACGACCTCGACGTGGCCGGTCTGCTCAAGGGTCTCTACCTGTACCAGCGCGGTGGTGAGGGCAGCATCCGCGCCCAGATCCTGGTCTCGGGCGTGACCGTCCCCGACGGTCTGCGCGCCCAGGAGATCCTGGCGCAGGAGTGGGGCGTTGCCGCCGACGTGTGGTCGGTGACCTCGTTCGGCGAACTGCGCAGGGAGGCGCTGGACAAGGAGATCCAGGCGCTCAAGCACCCCGACACCGATCCGGGCGTGCCCTACGTCACCCAGGCGCTCGCGCAGACGCAGGGCCCGGTCGTGGCCGCCACGGACTGGATGCGCGCGGTCTCCGATCAGATCCGGCAGTGGGTGCCGGGCGACTACATCACCCTGGGCACCGACGGGTTCGGTTTCTCCGACACCCGCCCGGCCGCGCGCCGGGTGTTCAACGTCGACGCGCAGTCGATCGTGGTCGCGGTGCTCGAGGGTCTGGTCAAGGACGGCACGCTCGACAAGGCGAAGGCGGTGGAAGCGGCGGCGAAATACCGCATCGACGACGTCTCCGCCGCGCCCAAGCCCAGTGCGGACGCGGGCGAGGAACTCGCGTAGCGGACTATTGGACTGTGGAGCGCAAACCGCCGCGGCCCCGTCGGATCACCGAGGGCACCAGCGAACACGAGGTCTATCTGCCGACCGGGGCACTGTCCCCGAATCGGCAGACCCGTGATCCGCTGCCCGACACGCTGCTCAAGCGGGTCAAGCAGTTCTCGGGCCGGCTGTCCACCGAGGCGGTGGGGTCGATGCAGGATCGGCTGCCGTTCTTCGCCGATCTGGACGCCGCGCAGCGTGCGGGCGTCCAGATGCTGGTGCAGACGGCGGTCGTGAACTTCCTGGAGTGGTTGCAGGATCCCGATTCCGACATCCGCTTCAGCCTGGACGCGTTCCAGGTGATTCCGCAGGATCTGGCGCGGCGGCTGACGCTGCGCCAGACCGTGGACATGGTGCGGGTGGCCATGGACTTCTTCGAGCAGTGGCTGCCCGCCCTGGCGCGCAACGACCGGCAGCTGGTCGCGCTCACCGAGGCGGTGCTGCGATACGGGCGTGAGCTCGGTTTCGCGGCCGCCTCGGTGTACGCCAGCGCCGCGGAGTCGCGCGGCGCGTGGGACACCCGCCTGGAGGCGCTGGTGGTCGACGCGGTGGTCCGCGGCGACACCGGTCCCGACATGCTCTCCCGCGCGGCCACGCTGAACTGGGACGCCACCGCGCCCGCCACCGTGCTCGTCGGCACCCCGCCGGCGGATCAGGGTGTCTCGACGGTCGGCGCGGTGCACACCATCGCGACCAGGCACGGCAGGGCCGCGCTGGCGGTCGTGCAGGGCGCACGGCTGGTGATGGTGGTCAGCGGACATCTCGGCGACGCCGGGATCGCCTCGCCGTTCCTGGCCGATCTGCTGGCCGACGTCTTCTCCGACGGCCCGGTGGTGATCGGCCCGACCATGCGCACCCTGGGCGCCGCGCATGCCAGCGCGATCGAGGCGCTGGCCGGGATGGAGGCCGTGGTGGGCTGGCGTGGCGCGCCAAGGCCCGTTCACGCCTCGGAATTGCTGCCCGAACGCGCCCTGCTGGGCGATAGAGCTGCGATCGAGGCGCTGAACGAGTATCTTGTGCTCCCGTTGGCTGCTGCCGGATCTTCGTTGTCCGACACACTCGACGCCTATCTGGATTGTGGTGGAGCAGTAGAAACGTGCGCGCGTCAGCTGTACGTCCATCCAAATACCGTTCGGTACCGTCTCAAACGAATCGGCGAGATCACCGGACGTGATCCCATGAATCCCCGAGACGCTTATGTGCTCCGAATCGCGGCGACAGTGGGCCGTTTGACACGAACGCATAACGAATCATCACCCCCCGTCACAGAAACCCCGCCTACCCCAGTGGGCTACGAGCCCCTGTAACGAGATCGGCGAATCGGTCGATCGGGACACCCCACCTCGGATTTTGTGGGACCCCTACAAAACCCGTTCGAAAGCTTCATTCGCGCCGACATCTCATGCGGCGGGGGTCACAGTGTTTTCTTAGGGAGTGATCGCGTTGTTCACCCCTGGACAGGGGTCCCAGACACCCGGCATGCTCGCGCCCTGGCTCGCCCTCCCCGGTGCGTCCGACCGCCTCGAGCTGTGGTCGAAGGCCGCAGGCCTCGACCTGGTCCGTCTCGGTACCACCGCGACGGCCGAGGAGATCGTCGACACGGCGGTGACCCAGCCGCTCGTCGTCGCGTCCGCACTGCTCGCGTTCGCCGAAATCGCCCCCGAGGCGATCCCGGCGGATACCATCGTCGCCGGACACTCGGTCGGCGAATTCGCCGCGGCCGCTGTCGCCGGCGTCATCACCGCCGACGAGGCGGTCACCCTGGCCGCCATCCGCGGCCGGGAGATGGCCAAGGCGTGTGCGCTGGAGCCGACCGGTATGTCCGCTGTGCTCGGTGGTGACGAAGCCACCGTGCTCGCACGGCTCGCCGAGCTCGACCTCGTCCCGGCCAACCGCAACGCGGTCGGCCAGATCGTGGCGGCGGGTCGCTTGGAAGCTCTGGCGGAGCTCGCCGCGAACCCGCCGGAGAAGGCACGGGTCCGCGCATTGCCCGTCGCCGGCGCGTTCCACACCGTTTTCATGGCCCCGGCCCAGGCTGCTGTCGCCGATGCCATCGCTCAGATCTCGCCGAGCGACCCGATCCGGACGCTGCTGTCGAACTTCGACGGCAAGCCGGTCACCTCGGGCGCCGACGCGATCGATAAGCTCGCCGCCCAGGTCACTCGCCCCGTGCGCTGGGACCTGTGCACCGAGACCGTCCGCGAGGCGGGCGTCTCCGCTGTGGCCGAGCTGCCGCCGGCGGGCACCCTCGTCGGTATCGCCAAGCGGGAGCTCAAGGGCACGCCCAACCTGGCCCTGAAGACTCCGGAAGACCTCCCCGCGTTGGTCGAACTGACCATCTCCGGCTAGCTTTCCCCCCGGCGGTCGCGCACGACGAGGTGCCGGCCGTACAAGACCCCTACAAATGAGAACAAGAAGGGAGCCACCAAAGTGGCCGCTCTGACCCAGGAACAGATCGTCGAAGAACTCGGCAAGATCATCGAAGAGGTTACGGGTATCGAACCCTCCGAGGTGACCATCGAGAAGTCCTTCGTCGACGACCTGGACATCGACTCGCTGTCCATGGTCGAGATCGCTGTGCAGACCGAGGACAAGTACGGCGTCAAGATCCCCGACGAGGATCTGGCCAGCCTGAAGACCGTGGGTGACGCTGTCTCCTACATCCAGAAGCTCGAGGCGGAGAACTCCGACGCCGCCGCGGAGCTCAAGGCCAAGTTCGACGCCGAGTAGGGCTGAACCAGTGACCACTCCTTCCACCTTGAACGGGAATTTCCCCAACGTCGTCGTCACCAGCATGGCGGCGACCACGTCGATCGCGGGTGATGTCGATGCGACGTGGAAGGGACTCCTCAACGGTGAGAGCGGAATCGACGTTCTCGAGGATTCCTTCATCGAGGAATACGACCTGCCGGTGCGCATCGGCGGTCACCTGAAAGTCAGCCCCGACACCCTCCTGAGCCGGGTCGAGATCCGCCGTATGGCGTATGTCGAGCGCCTGGCGACCGTCCTCGGTCGCGAGGTGTGGAAGAACGCGGGCAGCCCGGAGGTCGACCCCGACCGCCTGGGCGTCGCGATCGGCACCGGTCTCGGTGGTGGCGACGCGCTGATCGACTCGGTCGACAAGCTGAAGAACGGCGGCTACCGCAAGATCTCGCCGCTGGCTGTTCAGATGGTCATGCCGAACGGTCCGTCGGCCGTCGTCGGTCTCGAGCTGAAGGCCAGGGCGGGAGTGGTCACTCCGGTCTCGGCGTGCTCGTCGGGTTCGGAGGCCATCGCCAACGCGTGGCGGATGATCGTGATGGGTGACGCCGACATCGTCGTCACCGGTGGCGTCGAGGGCTTCATCGACTCGGTGCCGATCGCCGCGTTCTCCATGATGCGGGCGATGAGTACTCGCAACGACGATCCGAAGGGCGCCTCGCGTCCGTTCGACAAGGATCGTGACGGCTTCGTCTTCGGCGAAGCGGGCGCGCTCATGGTCATCGAGACCGAGGAGCACGCGAAGGCTCGCGGTGCCACCATCCACGCTCGACTGCTGGGTGCCGGCATCACGTCCGACGGCTTCCACCTGGTCGCTCCCGATCCCGAGGGCACCGGTGCGGCCAGGGCGATGACCCGCGCGATCCAGACCGCCGGTCTGACCAAGCAGGACATCACCCACATCAACGCCCACGCGACCGCGACCCCCATCGGCGACACCGCCGAGGCCAACGCGATCAACCTGGCCGTGGGTAACCACGCTTCGGTGTACGCGCCGAAGTCGGCACTGGGCCACTCGATCGGCGCCGTCGGTGCCCTCGAGTCCGTGCTCACCGTGCTCGCCATCAGGGACGGCGTCGTTCCGCCGACGCTGAACCTGGACAACCAGGATCCGGAGATCGACCTCGACGTGGTGCACGGGCAGGCCCGGCACCAGGAAATCGAGTACGCGATCAACAACTCCTTCGGTTTCGGTGGGCACAACGTCGCGCTCGCCTTCGGTCGGGCTTAGCCGCACCGATCGACTGCATTCACGATCCCCGGTGGGGTCGCGCCAACTGAATGGTTCGACCCCACCGGCGGTTCGCCATACGCAGCCGCCGTAGCGGCAACTCTTCTTCGAAGGCAGGAGACGAACGCGATGACCATCATTGCTCCCGCGTTTCACGACACGACGACCGATCCGCGCGACCCGCTCGGCCGACTGCAGCGGTTCTTCGATCCCGGCACGGTGCTGCCCCTGCACCCGCGGGACAAGTCCGGTGTGCTGGCCGCGATCGGCGAGGTCGACGGTGTGCGCACCGTGGCCTACTGCTCGGACGCCACCGTCATGGGCGGGGCGATGGGCGTCGAGGGATGCAAGCACATCGTCGACGCGATCGACACCGCCATCGATTCCGGCCTCCCGGTCGTCGGCCTGTGGCACTCCGGTGGCGCCCGCCTGGCCGAGGGTGTCGAGGCCCTGCACGCGGTAGGCCTGGTCTTCGAGGCCATGGTCCGCGCGTCCGGCCTGGTTCCCCAGATTTCCGTGGTCCTCGGCTTCGCCGCCGGTGGTGCCGCGTACGGTCCCGCGCTCACCGACATCGTCATCATGGCGCCCGAGGGCCGCGTCTTCGTCACCGGTCCCGACGTGGTGCGTTCGGTGACCGGCGAGAACGTCGACATGGAGACCCTCGGTGGTCCCACCACACACTTCAAGAAGTCGGGCGTGTGCCACATCGCCGCCGACGACGAGGCCGATGCCATGCATCGCGCTCGCCGGCTGGTCTCGATGTTCGCCGAGCAGGGCGAATTCGACCAGGCCGTCGCCGAGCACGGTGACGTCGACCTGAAGGCGATGCTGCCCGCCTCGGCCAAGCGCGCCTACGACGTGAAGCCGATCATCCACGAGCTGCTCGACAACGTCGACGGCGAATCCTCGTTCGAGGAACTGCAGGGTGGCTACGCCCGCAGCATGGTCGTCGGCCTGGGTCGCCTCGGTGGCCGCACCGTCGGCGTGCTCGCCAACAACCCGCTGCGCCTGGGCGGCTGCCTGAACTCCGAGAGCGCGGAGAAGGCGTCGCGGTTCGTGCGTCTGTGCGACGCGTTCGGCATCCCGCTGATCGTGGTCACCGACGTGCCCGGCTACCTGCCCGGCGTCGGTCAGGAACTCGAGGGTGTCGTTCGCCGCGGCGCGAAGCTGCTGCACGCCTTCGCCGAGGCCCGTGTCCCGCGCGTCACCCTGGTGACCCGCAAGATCTACGGCGGCGCCTACATCGCGATGAACGCCCGCTCCCTCGGCGCCACCGCGGTCTACGCCTGGCCCGGTTCCGAAGTCGCCGTCATGGGCGCGAAGGCCGCAGTTGGGATCCTGCACAAGAAGGCACTCGCGGCCGCCCCCGAGGACGAGCGCGAAGCCCTCCACGAGCGCCTGACCGCCGAACACGAGCAGATCGCGGGCGGCGTCGAACGCGCCGTCGCCATCGGCGTCGTCGACGAGGTCATCGACCCCGCCAAGACCCGTAGCATCATCGCCGCGGCCCTGGCCTCGGCCCCGGCCCGCAAGAGCCACCACAAGAACATCCCGCTCTGACCCCAGCGCGGTAGTCGTCCCGGCCGTCGCCGTTTCCCGGAAAGGGAAGTGGCGGCGGCCGTTTCGCGTGCGCCTCAGTTGTATTCATCGACATCGAGCTCCGCTCGGGTCGCCACCAGGAACTCGAGGACGGCGGTCGTGAGGTGCCATCCCAGGGGACGCGGCCACTTGTGGACATCGGCGAATGCCGTGCCGCCGGGCGCGCCGTGGACGCCGTCGGGGTCGTCGTAGTGGCGCACGACCTGCATACTCGCCTCGACATCGGGACTGTCGAGCAGCGAGAGCAGTTGGGAGCGAATCGGTGTCAGCCGGTCGATGAGGTATTCGATCTGTTCGTCGATGCTCTCGGTGCTGTGCCGGGTGACCTGCCAGCTGTGGGACCGGGGAATGCGATGCTCCGCGGACTTGCTGCCCAGCACCCGGATCTCGTCGGGCTCCATGCCCAGGTACGCGGTCATGTCGACCGCCGTCATCGCCTCGCTGTACAGCGCGAAATAGGAGTATTGGCGGATCTTGATCACCGCGAGATCCCACCACGCGGGCGGCCCGTTGCCGAGTGATTATTCGTGGGTCGGGTCTCGACACGCAGGAAACTCGGGTGCGGTGTGGCGGACCGATCCGTAGCCTGACCTCGATACGGAGGGATGGGGGAGCGGTGGTTCGGCGGAGTCCGCAGGAGAAGAAGGCGCTCAGTTACGCGAAGGATCGTCGGAACTGGTACGGCGAGAACGACAAGAGTTCGCGGAAGAACATTCCGCGCGCCAAGCGCAGACGGAATCGGGTCGACCGGCGCCGCGAAGGCGTCGTCGACAGGGCGACCGGGCCGGTGGATCTGGTTGCGGCCGAACAGTGTGAGGCCGAGCTGTGGTCGATTCGGCCGGCGAAAGGTTACTGGCGGAAATGGCCGGACGCGCCTCTGAGCGTTGTGGTGGCGGCCAGGCTGCGACGGCGGGCGCGGGTGAACGCGGTGGCGAGCGAGGCGGATGGGTGAGCACTGGTGTTCTCGGGTGGGGTCGGTTACGGTGTGGCCGTGAATAATTCTCGTGGAAAGGGCGCCGTGCGCCCCTGCCGGTGAAGCCCGGCGCGTGGCTGGTTCCCGATGACGACCAGACCACGTATCTCGCTCATGCACTCGCTCTCGCCGCCGTGCACGGTCCGGGACCGTGGCCGCGGGAGGGACATCCGTATCCGGATGAGGTGCCCGATGAGCGGCAGATTCTGAGTTCTACTGTTCTCGACGGTATCCAGACGCATCACTTCGCGAACGAGACCGCGCCAGCGGCCGAGATCGTGGCGGCGATGCGGGTGCTCGTCGATGAGCCCGATGACGCCGCGATGGTGGCGTTGCACGATGCGCTCGCCGAACGGCGCGCGCTCGCCGTGGCCGACGACCTGTGCCGGGAATTGCGTGCCGCCGCACTGCCCACCGAGCGGGTGCGGTCGGTGGCCCGGCAATTGACCGATCTGGGGACGCGACGCAATGCGGTGGCGCTCGGCATCGTGATGCTCGGGGTGGTCGGTGACAGCCGCGACCGGGAGGTCCTGCTGACCCTGGGCGCACTGGGTGATCTGACCCTGTACGCGGCAGTGGCGCTAGCCAATTCGCAGCCGGATCGCGATCGCGCGGTGTTCGAGCTGGCCCGCCGGGTCGACGGGTGGGGACGGATCCACGCCGTGGAGCGCCTGGCCCGCACCGGTGATCCGGAGATCAAGGCGTGGCTGCTGCGGGACGGTTTCCGCAACGAAGTGATGAACGAATACCTCGCGCATCTCGCCGCGACCACCGGTGATCTGCGGGCCGCGCTCGCCGAATCCGTCGTCGACGACGCACTTCTCGACGGCGCGGCCGAGATTCTCGACGCGCTCTCGGGCATCGGTGGCCCGGCCGCGGACATGCGGCAGTACCCGGACGCGCTGCCGGTCCTGGCGCGGTTCGCCGAGCTGCTGGGCGCCGCGGAACCCACACTGAGCCGCATCTCGGTCGTCCAGTCGATCCGAAACCTGTTGCGGGAACCGCCCGCCGAAGTGGACTGGCCACCGGCTGAAACGACCCGGTTGGCCGAGGTCTGCGCGGCATTGCTGGTACGTCCCGACTGGGCCGAGTACGTGACCGCGCGGCTCGCCGACCCGCATGGTCCCTTCGGGTTCAACAGGGCGCTGCGGTTGTCGAAAGCCGTCGGAATCGATGCGTACGCACAGGCTGTGGCGCACCTCGGCGACGATTCCCGCAACGGGTACGTGTGGGCCTGGGTCGCGCAGCGAACGCCGGACGACGATGTAGCCCGCATCGCCGACCTCGCCCGAGCGCTGCTCCCGCTCGACGAGATCGCGTGCGGTCCAGGGGCCGGGGTGATCCGATGGGGCGAGGAAGGCATCAGCGACAGTATTCTCGAATCCGTGCTGTCGATGCTGGGGCGCGCCACGCCGGGTACGGGGGAAGCGCTGGTGCGGGCCGCGTTGCGTGGCTATCCCGTACGGCTGCGGCGCGCGGCGATCGGTGTCCTGACCGCCTGGTACGACCACGAGCTGCCGACCGAGATCGCCGGTCGGGTGGCGGCGGCTGCCGAGGTCGAACCCGACGACGATCTCCGTGCGCAGCTCATCGAGTTCCTCCGCGCGTCGGGGGAATCGGTGCCTCGATGCGCGGAGGACGGGCTCGCCGCGCACCCGGTGAGCGCACAGGGAGAAGATCGGCGGTCCGATCGCAGGGAGGAAACCATTGGGGGCGTGCAGGATTCAAGCTGATCCGGCACGCTGTGCGCGATGGAGCGCAGGCCGGTCGATCCTGACGCACAACTGAGCGCCCAGCTCGCGAAAACCCAGTGCCCGGGCGACAGCTCGGGCACTGGGGGACTCGCGCGCGCCATTGCGGGAACAGACCGGCCGCCAGGGCGTGCGCCACCGCGGCCGACGCGGTTGCCCGCGGCACAGCGGGAAGACGGCCTCCGAGTGATCATTTCGTCAGCCCGAGCAATGCGGCGGTGAGCCCGTAGTCCGGGCCGAAATCCTGCATGTTCCCAGAACGGCAGCCATCGGACTTCATCTGGACCCGCTCACAGAACACGCTGACGATCTCGCCGGAGAGCGCGGTACCGACCAGAGCGTGTATTCGCACGAACCGTCGCTCGTGGTCGATCGCGCCGTCGATGTTCTGCATCAACAGCGGCACGATGTCGACGATCTCGACCAGCGCACCCGAATTGGCGCGCAGCTGAGCGGTGGCCTCGGTGAGACCGAGGAGCGCCTCGGTCAGGTCGTCCTCATGGTCGCCGAACGTCGTGGAGGTGTTGGCCAGGAACGCGTTCAGCTGATCCAGGGTGGCTTGCAAGCCGGGAGCCTGCTCGGCCAGCAGGCCCGACATCGCGGTGACCCGGTTGCTGAAGTCGCGCACCGACTGGTCGTTGTCGGCCAGCATCGTCGTCAGCTCGTTGAGCTTGATGATGATGTTGGAGATGGCGTCCTTGTTGTCGACACCGATCTTCAACGCCGAAGACAGGGCGTCGAGGGTTTCGCGGATCTCCTGGCCGTTGCCGTTGAGGACCGGGTAGAGCACGCGACCCGAGAGCGGGCCGAGTCCTTCCTGGCCGGGCTCGGGCTCGAGTGAGGCGGAGAACTGGTCGATGGTCTTGATCATCGTGTCCAGCTCGACAGGGGTTCGGGTGCGCGCCTTGGGCAGGTGCTCACCGGACTTCATCGACTCACCACCGGTGAAGGGCGGGGTGATCTCGATGTGGCGGTCGGTGACGATCGAGGGGGAGATGATCGCGGCGATCGCTTCCTTGGGGATCTTCACCCCGCCGTCGATGGTCATGTGGACCTCGACGTAGGTGCCCTTGGGAATGATCTTGTCGACCTTGCCGACCGCCAGGCCCAGGACCATGACGTCGTTGCCCTCGTACATGCCTGCGATGTTCTCGAAATCCGCCGTGATCTCGGTCGGCGCGTCCGGCAGCGGTGCACAACTGCCCAGCGCCAGTACGGTGGCGCCCAGCATGATCGAGCGCGCTGCTGTTCGGTGTCGTGGTCGCGGGGTCATCGGACGGTGTCGGTGAAGTCCGCGAGGACGAGCCGGGTCGGTCGCCCGTGGCCGGGGACGAGGGTGTGCGCGGGCTGCCGGGTGAGCGATCGAGCGCTGTCGAGCGTGCGCGCGAGGTCGTGGTGGAACACCGGCGGCAGCAGTTGCGGTCCGGTCCGGGGCGACAGCGGGTGACCGGTCACCAGCGCGTCACCGGAGAACAGGACCCCTTCGGCGGGAAGGAGATACGCGGTGTGCCCGTCGGTGTGACCGGGTGTCGGCAGGGCGACGAGTCCGCCGGGAAGCGTCGACGCCGCTGTCGCGGTCGGCACGCTGGTACCCAGACCGCCGCGGACCGCGCGCAGCGTCTGCGCGACCCAGCGCGCCCCGCCGGGCGCGACCAGCGTCCGCACCAGCTGCCCCGGCGTGATCTGTTGCAGGTACTCACGTTTGGCGTGCCGGACCTCCTCGGCACCGGTGTAGACCGGAACGCCGAGCAGGTCGACGAGCCGGGGGACAGCGCCGATATGGTCCAGATGCGCGTGGGTCAGCAGGACGGCGGTGATGTCGGCGAGCTCGTGGCCGATCTGGCGAATCGAGTCGAGCACGAGCGGGGTGTCGGCGGGGTACCCGGCGTCGACGAGGGTCACGCCGGTGCCGTCGCTGATCAGCGCCCAGTTGACATTCGTTCCGGCGACGACATACACGGAGTCGGAAACCTGATCGATGGTCACGCCGCGCTCACCCCTGGATCCGGTGCTCGATGACACCGATCTCGTCGATCTCCAGCCGCAGGACATCGCCGGGCGCGAGCCATCGGCCCAGCTCCATCCCACTGCCACCGGGCAGCGTCCCGGTCGCGATCAGCTCACCGGGGAACAGCTGTTCGCTCCGCGACGCGTGGGCGATCGCCGCGCCGAGACTGTGCCGCATGCCGTGGGTTCCGGTCCGGGCGACGGTGTGCCCGTTGATCCGCACCGACGCGGTGAGCGCGTCGAGCCGATCGGCCACCGCCGCGCCGGCGACCGCGGTCGCCGACATCGAGGTGGCGAAGTGCTTGGACTTCTGCGGCCCGAATCCCGAACGCATCTCGGCCAGCTGGACATCGCGCGCGGAGAAGTCGTTGATCACGACGACGGCGCCGATCGCGGCGATGGCCTCCGCCGGGGTCGCATCGCGCAGCGGCGCACCCAGCACGACGCCCAGTTCCAGCTCGAAGTCGAGCGCCGTGCTGTAGTCGGGACAGGCGACCGGAATTCCCGACGGGAGCATCGTCGACGCGTTGGACATGTAGTACAGGGGCTGCTGATTCCAGAGCCGATGTGGTCGGTAGGGCGGGAAAGTGCGCCGGGTCAGGGTCTCGAACAGGCGACCGAGGCGGTAGCCCGCGGGCACGAAGCGCCGTGCCATCCCGCGCGCGGCATCGACGGCGTGCTTCTCGTAGACCATGAAATCGCGGAACGACACCGGGCAGATGGGCAGCACCCGGGCACCGTCGGGGACGCCGAACAGTTCGTAGCGGGCGATCTCGTACTCCTCGGTGAAGGCGGCTGGGACGGCGAACGACGGCGGGTCGTCGGTGGCCGTCCACCCGGCGCCGGTGTCGGCGTGCAGGGTGATGCGGCGGGCGTCGAGGTCGAGTGTTCGGTGGATCCGGGGCAGCGACATCGGATCAGCACCCCACGTTCTGCCGGACGACCAGGTGCTCGCGCAGGAATCGCACCGACAGCGCGCTCCATTCCTCGCTGTGTCCCATGGCGCAGTGGTCGTCGTCGGCGTAGAGGACCAGCTGGGCGCGCGGCGCTCCGATGGCGATGTCGACGGAGTCCTGGGTGCTCAGCAGGGTGTCGTCGGCGCCGTTGATGACCAGGATCGGAATGTCGATGTGGCCGTACAGGTGGGCGATCGAGAGCTCGCGCAGCTTGCCCGCCATCTCGCGCAGGCTCGCCGACCCCGTCGCCTCGCGCAACGTCGACACCATGATCTCCGGAAGGCCGAGTGCCGCCGCCGCAGTGAAGCTGCGGTGCGCGGGCGCGCCGTTGGCGACCGCGACCGAGAGTCGCGGTTCGACCGCCGCCATCCGGGTCGCCCAGTAAGCCCCGAAGCTGACGCCGAGCATGCCGATGCGATCGCTGGCCACCCGCGGATCCGCGGCGAGGTGCTCGATGACCGTCGAGTACACCCGCTCCACCTCGGGCGCCAAGGGCTGCCGGTAGGAGTAGGTGCCGGGCATCTCCATGACGAACAGGGCCATCCCGGCACGGCGATGGGTCAGCATCGGCAGGAGCAGCTCCGCGAGGGTGCCCTCGATGCCATTGCTGCACACCACGATCGGCACCTCGTCCGACTCCTGATCGAGCGGGAACATCAGGTATCCGCGGACCACGTCGTCACCCGGGACCGGAACGCGCACCGGCTCGATGGACACGCCCATCGCCGGCGCCAGGCAGGTGAGGACGAGTTCGGCGAGGCGGTGCGATCGCTCGTAGGCCGCCAGCCTGCGCGGCGTCCAGCCCGGCCACGCGGCGACGAATTCGTAGACCATCGCCTTGATCAGGCCGTCCAGGGCGAGGGCCGATGGCGCGGCATCGGGGTGTTCGGCGCAGAACGTCGCCACCGCGTCGGGGTCGGCGACCGGGCCGCGGTCGGCGAGCAGGGTGACCGCGGGTGCCAGTCGCGTGCCCAGCTCGGCGCGTGGCTCGGTAGTCGTGAGAAGCGTGTCGGTGTCCGGCATGCCGAGCTGGGCGAGGGCGTCGTTCGCGCGGGCCACGTGCCGCGCGGCGATGGTCTGCCAGTGCGTGGTCCATCGCGCGTCGTCGAAGGATCGGCAGGCGTCGAGCTGGGCGCGGAACTCCGCGTCGGCGATCCCGCCCAGATGGGTGAAGCGGTCGACGAACAAGGCGGGCAGGAACGGGGCGGGGCCGACCCGGCGGGTCGCGTATTCGGTGGTGCCGGTCAGTGCGCAGATGCTGACCAGCGCCTTCTTCGCCCATGCTGACAACGATGTCATCGGTGAACCTCTCCAGCTCAGAAAAAGCAGAACTTTCTGCTTCAGCGAGGGTAAGGCGCCCTGGTGATCAAAAGCAAGGAATTCTGCTTTAAGATCGGGGAGTGACGACGACAGAGGAAGACGCTCCGCAGCGGCGGCCGGGCGGCCGGTCGGCGCGCGTTCGCGAGGCCGTGCATCAGGCGGTGCTGGAGGCGATCATCGAACACGGCGTCGATCGGGTCGGGATTCCCGACATCAGCCGCCGGGCCGGGGTGCGGGACAGCTCCATCTACCGGCGGTGGGGGAGCCGGGAGAATCTGCTCCTCGACGTGCTCCTCGAATACAGCAGACAGGCGCTGCCGCTGCCCGACACCGGGACATTCCGCGGCGACCTCGCCGGATTCGCCACCGAACTCGCGGCCTATCTCGCGACGCCGCTGGGCGGCGGTCTGTCCCGCGCGCTCGCCTACGTCACCGATACCGAGGAGATGGCCGAGGTACGTGCCGCGTTCTGGGACGGTCGATTCCGCGCCGTGCGGCCGCTGTTCGAGCGCGCTGTCGAACGTGGGGAGATCCCGCCGGACACCGATCCGCGGTTCGCCCTCGAACTGCTCATCGGTCCACTGCATTTCCGCACCACGCTCAGTCGGCAGCCGGTCGACGCCGACGTCGTCGACCAGCTGGTCTCGCATGTCGTGCGGGCGCTGCGGGCTGAAGGGCCGATCGCCGACGAGCGCGGTGGAACGGGATGAGCGCCCCCGTCCGGTGCTGACACGGGCCGTCGTCGAGTGGCGGCGACGCGCATAATGGCAGGGTGCGCTACGAAGAACTCGCCGACGTCCCGTGCTCGATCACGCGGCCGCTGGTGATCTTCGGCGACCGCTGGACACTGCTGGTGCTCAAGTACTGCTTCACCGGTATCCGGCGTTTCAACGCCTTCCAGAGCGCGCTCGGGATCTCCCGCAGCCGGCTCCAGGACCGCCTCGACCGGCTGATCGAGCACGAGATCCTGGTCAAGCAACCCGCGAAAGACGGCGCCTACGAGGAATACCGCCTCACCGAAAAAGGCCACGCCATCTACCCGATCCTGATGGCCATCCGCGACTGGGGCGACACCTACATGGCCCCCGACGGCCCCCCGGTCGAATACCGCCACAAGGACTGCACCGGCGAGGCCCACGTCCACCTCACCTGCGACGACTGCGCCGCCGAAGTCACCGCCCGCGACATCACCCCCGAACCGGGCCCCGGCATCACCACCACCACCGCCCGCCCCGCCTGATCACAGCACCACGCTCCGTCGCGCACGCTGGGCCGATGATAGCGAATCCGCTATCATCGAAGCATGGCCGCCTCGCGCCCCGCACCGCGCACGACCGCCGCGAAACTCGTCCTCGACGCGCGACGCCGTCGAGGATTGTCGCAACGCGAACTCGCTCGGCTGGCGGAGGTCGCCCAATCCACCGTAGCCACTATCGAATCCGGCCGTAGGCAGCCATCGGTGGCCATGCTCGAGCAGTTGCTCGGCGCCGCTGGTTTCCGGCTCGACACCGCCCTGGCCAATGCGGTGCGGCCCAGTGAGTTGCTCGACCGGTTTCGTGCCGAATTCCATGCGGTCCTCGGCCGGTATCCGATCGCGAACGTGTGGCTGTTCGGGTCGGTCGCGCGTGGCGACGACAGACCCGACTCCGATCTGGACCTGCTGGTCGAGCTCGCGCCCGGCGCGTCGGTGATCGATATCCTCGGTCTCGACGACGATCTCACCGCCGTGCTCGGATGCCCCGTCGACGTCGTGACGACCACCGAAGCCGAGTCGAACGATCTGTTGCGCCGTGGCGTCGACCGCGACCGGCTGCCGCTGGAATTCACCGCGTGACCGAGCGAACCGACCAGCGGCTGCTGTACATCGACGCCACGCTGAGTGAGATCGCCGAGCTGGCCGCCAGGGGACGCACGGCCTACGACGGCGACATCGCGGTGGCTCGTGCCTGCCAATACAGCGTGATCCGGTTGGCCGCCGATCTGGAGCGAATGGGCGAGGAGTGGTTGGCCGAGCACCCGGAGATTCCATGGCGCTTGATCAAGGGGATGCGAAACCGGATCGCGCACAGCTACTGGCTCGTGGACGACGGCATCGTCTGGACAGTCGTCGACATCCACGCGGCCGATCTGCACCAGCAGCTGGCGGCTGAGATCAAAGGTGCTCGCGCGCGAATCGGCTCCGCGGCGCCCGAATAGCGGATCAGCTGGTGTGCCAGGTGATCTGGTCGGGGAGGGGGGCTCGGGCGGTGCGGAAGGTGTTGATGGGGTGGGTGGGGTCGGGGTGGCCGAAGGAGACGCCGAAGACGACCTTGCGGTGGTCGGGGAGGTCGAAGTAGTCGCGGATGAAGGGGGAGTAGGAGGCGAGGGCGGCCTGCGGGGCGGCGCCGAGGCCGAGGGCTTGGGCGCCGAGAAGGAAGCTCTGCAGCCAGAGGCCGCAGTCGACGGCGCCGTAGGTGCCGAGGTCGGCTTCGGAGGTGACGATGGCGACGTGCGGCGCGTCGAAGAGTTCGAAGTTGCGCACCATCTGGCGCATTGTGTTCTCGTGGTCGCCCTTGGCGATGCCGACGCTGTCGTAGAGCTGGAACCCGCACTCGCGCCTGCGCTCACGGTAGACGCCCGCGTACTGCGCGGGAAACTCGAAATCCGGTGCGGCGCCGTTGGTTTGGATATGGGTGAGCAGTGCCTTGCGGAAGCTCTCGGTGCCTTCGCCCGCGGTGACGACGACCTGCCACGGCTGGGTGTTGCACCACGACGGGGTCCGCGCGCCCAGGCTCAGCAGCTGGTCGATCGTCGCCCGGTCGACCTCGTCGGGAAGGAACTGCCTGCAGGTCCAGCGGGCGTCGGCCAGGCGCTGGAGGGCGGCGAAATCACTGCTGTCGTGGTCGGTCGGCGCCATGGCGCGGCTCCCTCGGTCGATCCGGAGAACTAGTCTCATTTTGAGACCACGGTAGCAGTCGGGCCGGAAACGCGGAACCCGCCCGCACCACGAATTCTGGTGCGGGCGGGCGTCGGCGGTGGATCAGGCGCGACGCCGGGCGACCAGCCAGATCGCGACGCCGATGCCGATCAGCGCGACCACGCCGACCCCGATACCGACGATCGCGAGCCACGGCGTCGACGACTCCGAACCACCCACGGCCACCGACTTCTCGGTGCCGGGCTGCGACTGCTCGCCGACCACATCGGGGCTGGCGGTCACGTAGGTCGGACCCGCTTCGGTCTCGCCCGCGACGACGAGGTCGAGTTCGATCGGCGTCGGCGGCAGGGACGTGACGCCGGACGGCATGCCGACCTTGACCGCGAGGTAGTACCACCCGGCCACCGACTGACGCTGGGCCTCCGGGCCGCCGCCTTCCCGGTTGGCGTAGCGGATCGGCACGGTCGCGCCTTCGAGCGTCGTGGCCTGCCGCCCGGTGTAGGCGTTCGTGTCGTCGTCGATCTCGCCGCCCAGCGGTGAGTACAGGGTTGTGGTGACATTGGTGGCGGTGGTGTAACCCGCGCCGCCGGTCTCGGTGAAGCGCACGCGATAGGCCAGGCCCTGGCCCCAGTTCAGGCGCACCTTGTAGAAGACGTACTCGCCGTTCTGGATCGTGTCGGTGTACTTACCGCTCCCGTCCAGGCCGGTGGCGACGGTGAACGAGCCGCCGCCGCTGACCGGCTTCGGAGCCCCGGCGGGTTCGGCGAACGCCGTCTTCGCGGTGACCGCGCTAGGGCCGGGATCGGTGACGCCCGGTTCGATGCCGATGATCAGCTCCACCGGCAGCCGCGCGGGCAGGCCGCCGGGCGCCTCGTCCCAGTTGAGTTCGTAGTAGTACCGGCCGCCGCCCTTGCAGGAGTCGGGTCGGCCATCGCTCGACTCCTCGTCGGCCCGGGTCAGGGTGTTGCTGATCGTGAAGGCGACGCCGTCGCCGGTGCGCGATTCGAGCTCGCGTTCCCGGATGCTGCAGTACGTGCCGTCGCGGCCGTACACGCGCAATTCCAGCACGGCGATGCCGCCGGTGGCCGCGCCCGCGGCCGCGCGCGGGAAGGCGACGATGCCGGTGAAGTACGCCGTCGCGCCGGCGGGCACGTCGACGGCGTACCACCGCTTCTCGTGCTGGCCGATGGTGTCGAGGTACTGGCCCGCCTTCGCGACCGGGGCGGTGCCGTAGGTGGCGGTGCCGGTGATCGGGGTGCCGGTGGCCTGGTAGTTGCGCAGCGCCGCCGAACTCACCCGGGGCAGAATGCGTTCCAGCGCCGCGCCGTCGGCGGCGTCGCTGTAGGTGCCGCCGGTGGCCTGGGCCATGCAGGTGAGCTGGGCGCGCGCGGTGTCGTCGACGGCGAAGCCGATCGAGTGCACGACCAGGTCGACACCCTGCTGCTTCAGTTCCCTGGCGACCTCGCACGGGTCCGGCGGCGCGCAGGTGTCGTCACCGTCGGAGACGAGCACGATCGAGCGCGGTCCCGACGACGGCAGCGCCTCGGCGGCCTGGCGCAGCGCGGTGCCCATGGGGGTCCAGCCGCGTGCCTCGATGCTGTCGACGGCGCTGGTCAGCGCGGGCTTGTCGATGGTCGTCGGCGGTTGCAGGATCCGGACGTCGCGGCAGCCCGCCGCCTTCTCGGCCTCGGTGTTGCCGGTCCCGGTGCCGTAGGTGGTGAGGCCGACCTTCGCTTCGGCCGGGGCCGACTCGACGAAGGTGCGTACGGCCTTCTTGGCGGAGTCCATCATGGTGGCGCCCTGATCGGGACGCTGCATCGACCCGGACGCGTCCAGGATGAGCATGGTCGGCGCGTACTGCCCCGGGTCGGCGTCGGCCGTCGCGGGAAGGGCGGCGGGGAGCAGGGTGAGCGCTGTGGCGGTCAGTGCCGCGGCCAGCGTCCGGAATCTCGACATCGTCCTCGAACTTCATCACTCGGAATGAAACCGGACAGACGATACAGACTGGTCAGGGCCGGGAGTAACCCCAAAATCGGTGGCACAAACCACCGTTTGCCGGACGAAATGATGTTTCAGCAGGTAACGATCGGTTTTTCGCCCGGAAACCGGTCCGCGGCCTCGTGCCTGCCGCACGACGACGGCCTCCCGGGGCAGAATCGAGCGCATGGCTTCGCAGGCCCGCGACGCGCAGGAGCGCAAACGGCACGGCAGGCACTACACCCCGCCGGCGCTGGCGCGGTTCCTGGCGCGGCGGGCACTACTCCACGCGCCGCGCGCCGGTGAGCTGCGGGTCCTCGATCCGGCCTGCGGCGACGGCGAGCTCCTGCTGGCGGTGCACCGGGAACTGGCCGCGGCCGATGTCACGGTCCGGCTGACCGGTTACGACCTGAACCGCAGCGCGGTCGCCGACACGGCCGCGCGGGCCGCCGCCGAGGGGGTCGAGATCGAGTGCCGGGCAGGGGATTTCCTCGCCGCGTCGGCCCGGATCGCCGACGGTTCCTTCGACCTGGTGATCAGCAATCCGCCGTACGTGCGGACCCAGCAGCTCGGCGGGTCGACCGCGCAGCTGCTGAGCAAGCAGTTCGGGCTGCGCGGGCGGATCGACCTCACCCATCCGTTCGTGGCGATCACCCCCCGGCTGCTCAGCGCCGACGGCGTCCTCGGATTGCTGTGCGCCAACCGGTTCCTCACCACCAGGGCGGGGGCGAACCTGCGCCGGATCCTCACCGGCGAGCTGCATCCCGCCGAGCTCTACGACCTCGGCGACACCAAGCTCTTCGCCGCCGCGGTGCTGCCCGCCGTCACCGTCGCGACGCGGGCACCCAGGGATCGCGACTGCCGCTACGTCTCGGTGTACGAGGAGCTCGGCGCCGAACCCGACTGTGCCACCGACCTGTTCGACGCGCTGGCCGGGGACACGGACTGCCTGGTCGGGACAGGCGGCCGGGTGTTCGCCGTCGAGGTGGGGGTGCTGTCGACCGGGGCGGTCGGCGGGCGTGTGACGGCGGGAGCGCCGGACCCCGACAGCGGCTCCGGTGGGCGTCCCGCGGGGCAGCGGAGCGTCGATCCGAAGCGGAGCCGGTCCTCGGCGCGGGGGAAAGGCCACGCGGGAGCGGCCCGACCGGAGCCCGACCGGCCGCCGGTGACCGAAGCGCGGAGCCGCCCCGGCGCGCCCGGCAGACCGGGTGTCATTCCCCCCGGCGACACCGCCTGGCGCATGTCGCGCCCCGCCGTCGACCGCTGGCTCGGCCGGATCGCCGAGCGCACCTGGCGCACCTTCGGCGACACCGCCCGTATCCGCGTCGGCATCAAGACCACCGCGGACCGGGTGTTCATCTCCGATCGCTGGGACCAGATGGACCCCACCCCGGAGCCGGAACTGTTGCGGCAGTTGATCACCCATCACGACCTGCAACCGTGGCGGATCGGGCGCGATCGCGGCACCAGGGTGCTCTACCCCTACGACCTCGGGCAGCCGCGCCGCACGCCCATCGACCTCGCCGAATTCCCCGGCGCGGCCGAGTATCTGCGCTCGCACGAACAGGTGCTCTCGGGGCGGCGGTATGTGCTCGACGGCGGCCGCAAGTGGTTCGAGATCTGGGTGCCGCAGCGTCCGCACCTGTGGGGTGCGCCGAAACTGGTGTTCCCGGATATCAGTGCGCGGCCGCGGTTCGCGCTGGATCGCTCCGGCGCGGTGGTCAACGGCGACTGCTACTGGATTTCGCTCACCGATCTCGGGAGCGGCGAGCAGGCGACCGAGCTCGCGTATCTGCTGATGGGCGTGGCGAATTCGGCGCTGGGGCTGCGGTTCTACGACGCGGTCTGCGGCAACCGGCTGTATTCGGGACGACGGCGCTGGATCACCCAGTACGTGGCCCGGCTACCGCTGCCCGATCCGGCCTGCCCGGCTGCGGCCGCCGTCGTCGGGCGGGTGCGCGGTGTGCTCGAGGACGGCGTGCCCGTGGCGGCGGCGGGCATCGACGAGGCCGTCGCCGCCGCGTTCGGGGTGCCCGCTCAGTGAGTGACGCGGAGGCCGACCATCGGCAGCAGGGTGCGGCGGGCGAAGTCGCGGCCCGCCGCGGGGTCGTCGAGGGGGATGAGGCCGTCGGGGGTCAGCGCCAGCGACAGCGCCAGCCGCGCCATGACCTCGGCGACCAGATCGGGTTCGAAATCGGGCACCGTCGAGGTCGCCTGGAGTTCGCGCAGCTTGTCGGCGAGGTATTCGCGGCCGACCGCGAGGATCGGGCCCGCCTCGGTGGTGAGCTTGGGCAGGATGATCTCCGGCTCGGTGCTGAGCAGCCTGCGTAGCAGCTCGTTGCCCGCGAGGGTCGTCACGAACGCGACGAAGATCTCCACGAGCTGTTCGCCCGGCTCGGTGACCGCCCGCACCCGCTCATCGATCTCGCTCACATAGCGCTGCGCCTCCCGCACGCCGACCGCCTCGACCAGGTCGTTCTTCGATTCGAAGCGCCGGTACAGGGTGGCCGGACTGATCCCCGCCCGCCGGGCGATCTCGCCCATACTCGTCCGTTTGATCCCGAAATCGAGAAACGCCGACAGCGCGCTGTCGAGCAGCTTCTCCCCGTCGGTGACGGGCTTTTCCAGTATCCGCGCGAGGATGGACGAGACAGTGGGCATGACCCCATTATCCCTACGGCGACAGATCCAGGGCGGCCATCTCTTGTTCGATCGCGTTGGCGGCGAAATGGACTCCGCGGGAACGTAGTTCGTGAACCCGGCACTGGAGTGCCTCGATTCCGCCGGGTTGGGCGGCGATGTCGGCCACGCTGAGCCGTCCCCCCGCTCGGTGCACACCGGACTGCACGTATGCCACCGTGATACCTCCTGCCTCGCGTATCCGGTGCCGGCCGCCACACTCATTGGCCGGACGCAATACGCAGGGCAAATGCTATCAGGTATCCCTACTGGTCACTTGCTCAGTGTGACGTCTCACAAGATCTCGGCATCGCGATGCGCCGCCAGGTTGTGCAGGTATACGGCGGCATTGAGCTTGATCCCGTCCAGCTGCGCCTCGGTGAGCTCGCGGCGCACCTTGCCGGGAACGCCGGCGACCAGCGATCCGGGCGGAATCTGCGCGCCCTCGGGGATCAGGGCATTGGCCGCGATCAGGCTGCCCGCGCCGATCACGGCGCCGTTGAGCACGGTGGCGCCCATGCCGACGAGCACGTCGTCGCCGACGGTGCAGCCGTGCAGGATCGCGTTGTGGCCCACCGAGACTCCGCTGCCCACGGTGAGCGGGAAACCGGGGTCGGCGTGCAGCACGCAGCCGTCCTGGATATTGGTGCGCGCGCCGATGGTGAGCTGCTCGAGGTCGCCGCGCAGCACCGCCGAGTACCAGATGCCGACCTCGGCGCCCAGGCGCACCCGGCCGATGACGGTCGCGTTCGGCGCGATCCAGGCAGTGTCGTCGATTTCCGGCGCGAACCCGGACACCTTGATGATCATGCGGTGATTATCGCGCCGCCCCGCGGAACTGGGCGCGGTGGGCCGCCGGACTGGTGCCGAGCATGCGGTGGAAGTGGTGGCGCAGGCTCACCGCGCTGCCGAAACCGGTGTCGCGCGCGATCCGGTCGACGGTCTCGTCGGTCGATTCCAGCAGCAGCCGGGCATGGTCGGTGCGCTGCTGCAGCAGCCACTGCTGCGGGCTGGTGCCGGTGCGTTCGCGGAACCGGCGGGTGAAGGTGCGCCGTGACATGAGCGCCTCGCGCGACCAGTGGTCGAGGTCGATGCCGGCGTCGAGGTGGGTGCGCGCCCACACCATGGCGTGCTCGATCGGGTCGTCGCTGTCGTCGTCGGGGACCGCGACCGGGATGAACTGCGCCTGCGAGCCGTTGCGGTGCGGCGCGGTGACCAGCGCGCGAGCGAGATCGGTGGCGGCGCGGGTGCCGAGATCGCCGCGCACGATGTGCAGGCAGCAGTCCAGCGCGGCGGCGACGCCGGCGGAGGTGATCACGTCGCCGAGATCGGTCCACAGCGTGTCCGCGCGTACCCGCACCCGGGGATAGGCGCGGGCCATGGCCTCGGCGGCGGCCCAGTGCGTGGTGAGTTCGCGGCCGTCGGCCAGCCCGGTCGCCGCGATGGCCCACGAACCCAGGCACAGGCCGACCAGCCGGGCGCCGTTCGCGTGCGCGGTGCGCGCGGCCTCGTCGAGTGCGGGGGAGAGCTCCAGGTCGCGGCGCCAGCCGGGGAAGACCACCAGGTCGGCGGTGGCGACGGCGTCCAGGCCGTGGTGCACGGTGATGTCGAAACCCGCTGCGGTGGACAGGGTTCCGGGTTGTTCCGCGCAGACCCGCACGTCGTAGGGTGACTCGTCGAAGACGCCGGTGCCGGAGCGGCCGAAGACCAGGGTCGGTACCGACAGGTGGAAGGGACTGATCCCGTCGAACGCGACGACCGCCACCGAACGCATGGCCCGATCTTAACGATGGTCGGCCTGAAGGCCACTGTCGTGGGGTGTCGCGGTCGGCGAAAGTTGAGCGCATGACCGAGACGATCACCCGCCCCACCCTGCTCGACGTCCTGCACATCGGTGGTCCGACCCTGCGCTTCCGGTACGGGGGCCTGACCTGGCTCACCGACCCGACCTTCGACGAGCCGGGCGATTACCCCGGCCCGATCACCCTGCACAAGCTCAGCGGCCCGGCGGTGCCGGTCGAGGAGATCGGCGCGATCGACGTCGTCCTGCTCTCGCACGACCAGCACGCCGACAATCTCGACACCGCCGGCCGCGCCCTGCTGGCCGAGGTCGAGACCGTGCTCTCGACTCCCGATGCCGCCGAACGGATCGCGGGCGTGCGCGGGCTGGCGCCGTGGGAGGTCGTGACCGTCGGCGCGGTGGAGGTCACCGCGGTGCCCGCGCTGCACGGTCCCGAGGGCTGCGAGCCGCTCAGCGGTGTGGTGACCGGGTTCGTGCTGCGCGCGGCGGGTGAACCGACGGTGTATGTCTCCGGCGACAACGCGTCGGTGGAACTGGTCGAGCGGATCGTCGAGCGGATCGGGCGGATCGACGTCGCGGTGCTCAATATCGGCGCGGCCAATGTCGGCCGGTTCGGCGACAGCGACGTCACCCTCAATGCCAGGACCGCCGTCGAGGCGGCCACCGTCCTCGGTGACGCGGTCGTCGTCGCGGTGCACGCGGAGGGCTGGGGTCACTTCAGCGAGTCGCTGGACTACCTCGAGCGCACCTTCGCCTACGCCGAGCGCGCCGCGCAGCTCCGGATTCCGGTGCGGGGTGAGGTGTTCGCGGTCTGAGACCGCCTCGACGACAGATTTTTTCCAGCACCCGCGCCCGAATCATCGGGCGCGGGTTTCCCACGATGGCAGGAGAAGAGTTGCCGAACAAACGGATGGGCCGCCGGTCGCGCACGATGGTGCGGTTACTGCTGGCCCTGGTCGCACTGGTGCTCGCGTTGTCGGCGTGTTCGTCGAACGGGTCCGGTTCGGATCAGCCGGGATCGAGCACGGTGTCCACGACCTCGGCCACCCCGACGACGTCCGCGACGAGTTCGGTGACACCGTCCGCGAATCCGGGCGGCGCACCTGGTGACGGTGCGTCCGTGCCGGGCAACGGCGGCCAGGCGGCGCCGGAGTCGTCGTGGTATCAGTCGCCCACACCGGCGCCGGAGTCGTCGTGGTATCAGTCGCCGACGCCGGAGCCGCCGCCGGGATACAACTGTGTGCCCGGCCCGGAGTGCGGCACGGACAGCTGTGGACACAACGAATGCGGACTGCCACCGGGCCACAACTGCATGCCGGGTCCGGAGTGCGGCACCGACAACTGTGGCCCCGGCCAGTGCGGCGAAACACCGCCGACGACCACCGTCGCACCGCCTGCCACGACGCAGCCGGTGACGACCACGCCTGCGGCGGGCTCCGCCCCGCCGTCCGCCACGACCACCACCGGCGCCGCTCCCGCGGCGGCCTCGGTGACGCCGTCACCGTGAACCCGACACGCGACGTCGCAACGGGCTGACTCCCGTCGGTGGGCGTCCTAAGCTGGCGCAATGACGGGAACAGGCGGAACGGTCGGTGTGCCGGCGGAGGTCAAACCGCAGGAGTTCCGGGTGGCGCTCACCCCGGCGGGCGCCACCGAACTGACCGCGCACGGACACCGGGTACTCGTGCAGGCCGGGGCCGGAACCGGTTCGGGCTTCGGCGACGAGGACTATCTCGCCGCCGGCGCGGTGATCGTGCCCGACGCCGACACGGTCTGGGCCACGGCCGGACTGATCCTCAAGGTGAAAGAGCCCATCGCGCAGGAGTATTCGCGGATGCGGCGCGACCAGGTGCTGTTCACCTATCTGCACCTGGCCGCGTCGAAGGAGTGCACCGACGCGATCCTGGAATCCGGGATCACCGCCATCGCGTACGAGACCGTGCGCGCCGCCGACGGTTCGCTGCCGCTGCTCGCGCCGATGAGCGAGGTCGCGGGCAAGCTCGGCACGCAGGTCGGCGCGTATCACCTGATGGCGCCGATGGGTGGCGAGGGCGTGCTGCTCGGCGGCGTCCCCGGTGTCCGCCCCGCCGATGTGGTGGTGCTCGGCGGCGGCGTGGCGGGCACCAACGCGGCGAGCGTCGCGGTGGGGATGGGCGCGAGGGTGAGCGTGCTCGACACCAATCTGCGGCGGCTGCGCGAGCTCGACGCCCGCTTCGGCGGCCGGGTCGGCACCCTCGCCTCGCACGCGCTCGAGATCGAGAAGGCCGTGCTCGCCGCGGATCTGGTGATCGGGTCGGTGCTGGTGCCCGGCGCGAAGGCGCCGAAATTGGTGTCCGACGAGCTCGTCGCCGGGATGCGACCGGGCTCGGTGCTCGTCGACATCGCCGTCGACCAGGGCGGTTGCTTCGCCTCCACCCGTCCGACGACGCACGCCGATCCGACCTTCCCCGTGGCGGATTCTCTGTTCTACTGCGTCGCGAACATGCCCGGCGCGGTGCCGCACAGCTCCACGGTCGCGCTCACCAACGCCACCCTGCCCTTCGCGATCGCCATCGCCGACAAGGGCTGGCGCGGCGCCTGCGCCGCCGACCCCGGCCTCGCGGCCGGTCTCACCGCCGTCGACGGCAAGCTGCTCTCCGCCGAAGTCGCCGCGGCCCACGGGTATTCGCTGACCGTGTGAGCCGATCACCGTGCTCCGGTGCGGGATTGCCACCGGAGCACGGTGATCGCGTGCTACTGCCCCGCGCCCAGGTACCAGTCGGGGGCGCCCTCGGTGGGGAGGTCATGCAGCTTGTCGGGATTGCGGACGATATTGATCGCCACGATGCGGCCCGCGTCGACGACGAACGAGAAGACGCCGGTGTTGGCGCCGTCGAAGACGACCAGGCCCGGCGCGCCGTTGACCAGCACCGCGCGGCCCCAGGCCCCCGACGCCGACGGCGCGTGGTACCAGCCGAGCAGGGCCTTGGCGATGAGCTCGGCGCCGTGCAGAGGCTTGCGGATCGCGGGCACCTTGCCGCCGCCGTCGGCGGTGAGCACCACGTTCTCGTCGAGCACGCCGAGCAGCGAGCTCAGATCACCCGAGCGCCAGGCCAGCGCGAACGCCGAGACGACCTTCTCCTGTTCGGCGGGTGACGCGGGGAACCGCGGGGTCCCGGATTCGACGTGCTTGCGGGCGCGGGAGGCGAGCTGGCGGACCGCGGCCGGGGTGCGGCCGACGACCTCGGCGACCTCGGGACCGGTCATGCCGAACACGTCCTGCAGCACGAAGGCCGTGCGTTCGGCGGGCGACAGCGATTCCAGCACCACCAGCAGCGCGGTGGTGACCCGCTCGTCCTGGGAGATCCGGTCGGCCGGGTCGTCCCAGGTGGTGACCTCCGGCTCGGGCAGCCAGTCGCCGACGTACTGCTCGCGGCGGGCGCGCGCCGACCCGAGCTGATCGAGGGCCAGCCGGCCGGTGACGGTGGTCAGCCAGGCGCGCAGGTTGTCGATCTCGCCCGCCTTGCCCGCCGCGTGGTGGCGCTGCAGGCGCAGCCACGCGTCCTGCACGACGTCTTCGGCGTCGGTGAGGCTGCCGAGCGTGCTGTAGGCGAGTCGGCGCAGGTAGGGGCGGTGTTCCTCGAAACGGCGGGCCAGTTCGGCCTGGTCGATCTGCTGCGGTAGGTCGGTCATCGTGGTTCGCCGTTCGGTCGTCTGGCCCGGGGACCGGGCGAGTGTATGGGGTCGTCGCACTGATGACGAACCAGCGGGGCGGGGTGTGACATTCCCGGTGTCGGCTACCCTCGGCCGGGTGCAGAAGGGGACATCGACCGCGGTCGGGCTGGTGCTGGGATTCGCGCTCGATCGGGTGTTCGCCGATCCGCGCCGGTGGCATCCGGTGGCCGGATTCGGTTCGGCGGCAGTGGCATTGGAGCAGGCGACCTACGCCGACGATCGGCGGGCCGGGGTGGTTCACGAGGTGGTCGCGGTCGGTTCGGTGGTGGGTTTCGGGGTGCTCGCCGCGCGCGGCGGTGTGGTCGCGACCGCGCTGGCCACCTGGACCGCGCTCGGTGGACGCAGCCTGGCCAGGGCCGGTCACGCGATGGCCGAGCGGCTCGACGCCGGCGACATCGACGGAGCCAGGGAACTGCTGCCGTCGCTGTGTGGCCGCGATCCGTCGGTCCTGGACGCGGACGGGCTGGCCAGGGCCGCGCTGGAATCGGTCGCCGAGAACACCGCCGACGCGACCGTCGCGCCGCTGCTGTGGGGTGCGGTCGCGGGGGTGCCGGGGCTGCTCGGGTACCGGGCCGTCAACACCCTCGACGCGATGATCGGCTACCGCAACGAGCGCTATCTCCGGTTCGGCTGGGCCGCCGCGCGCACCGACGACCTGGCGAACGTGGTGCCCGCCCGGGCGACCGGGCTGCTAACGGCCGCGCTGGCCCCGCTGGTCGGCGGCAGGCCCGCCGCCGCGTGGCGGGCGTGGCGGCGTGACGCGAGCAAGCACCCGAGCCCGAACGCGGGCGTGGTGGAGGCGTCCATGGCCGGGGCACTCGGTATCCGGCTCGGCGGGCGCACCCAGTACCGGCACGGCGCGGAACTGCGGCCGACCCTCGGTGACGGGCCCGCGCCGACCACCGCCGATCTGCGGCGTGCGGTGCGCATGTCGGAGGCGGTGCAGGTGGGGTCGCTGGTGATCGCGGTGGTGGCCGCCGGAGTGTTGGGGCGGGCGCGCCGCCGTTAGCCTGCTATCTCTTCGCGGACCGATGAGTTTCGAGGGCGGAGGAGGTCTACACGGTATGAGGAAACTGATCTATGGGTTCGGCCTGTCCGTGGACGGGTACGTCAACGACCGCGACGGCGAGATCGACTGGACCGAGCCGGACGACGAGCTGCACCAGTTCCACAACGACCGGTTCCGCGATCTCGAGATCATCCTGAACGGCCGTCGGCTGTACGAACTGATGGCCGAGTACTGGCCGCACGTGCCCGCGGACGCGCCGCCCATCCAGCAGGATTTCGGCCGGCTCTGGACCGACATGCCCAAGGTCGTCTTCTCCCGGACGCTCACCGAGGTCCAGTGGAACAGCACGCTGGTCGCGGAGAACGCGGTCGAGGAGGTGCGCAGGATCAAGGCCGAGGGCGACGGCGTCATGGAGGTCGGTGGCGCGAGCCTGGCGGCCACACTGATGCCGCACGGGCTCATCGACGAGTACCAGATGTTCATCTCGCCGGTGGTCCTCGGCGGCGGCACCCCGATGTTCCCGGCGCTGGACAAGCGCATCGGGCTCCGGCTGGTCGAGACCCGGCATTTCGAGACGGCGGTGCTGCTGCGCTACGCCGCCGAGTGACGGGAACGGGCGATCAGCGGTTGCGGCCGTAGCGGTCGGCCAGGCGGGCTTCGGTGGTCGGTGCCGCCGGAGCGCTCGGCGCGGCGGTCGCGGTCTCGGCCGCCGGCGTTGCCGCGCGGTCGCGGCGGCGCGCGCGCAGTTCGGCCACGACGAAGTAGCCGAGGCCGAGCGGGGCCATGATGCCGAAGGCCAGCCATTGCAGGCCGTAGGACAGGTACGGGCCCGCGTCGAGTTGGGGGAGCGGGCTCGGCGTGAAGGCGCCGGGCTGGCCCTCGGCCAGCTGGAGGTAGCCGCCCTTGTCCGTGCCGGTGGGGATGGGAGCCAGGGGCAGGCCGAGGACGGTGGCTTCCTGGCCGGTGTCCACGGTGTAGACCTGGCGATACCCGTCCTGGGTGCTCGGCGGCTTGTCCGCGACGACCCCTTCCGAGGCGCGCACGCGGGCTTCGAGCTTCTGTTGCCCGGCCGGGGGTGCGGCGATCACCGGCGGCCGGGTGCCGTCGACGGCGGCGACCAGGCCGCGATCGACCAGCAGGGTACGGCCGTCGTCGAGGCGGAACGCGTCGAGCACGGCGTAGCCGGGGGCGCCGTCGAGGTGACGCAGCCGAACCAGCACGGTCGAATCCGGGACGTAGGTACCACTCGCGGTGACCTTGCGCCATTCGGTGTGCGCGCTCGGGTCGCCGTCGAGGACGCTGTTCACGGTCACCGGATCGGCCTGTACGGAGTCGGCGATCAGCTGGTTGCGGTGCTCGGTGCTGGTGTTCTTGCCCAGCTGCCAGGGCGCGAGCACGGTGAAGCACAGGTACGCGAACGCGACGACGATCACCGCGAGGATGAGCCAGCTCGGGCGCAGCAGGAAGGTGAGTTTGCGCATCAGCGGTGCGCGTCGGCGGTGGTACGGGCGTCGAGTTCGGCGCGCACCCAGTCGAGCAGGCCGGGGACGGCGGCCTCGATCTGGTCGCGGACCAGGTCGAAGTCGGACTGGTCGCCGTAGTACGGATCGGGCACGTCGCGGCCGTCGGCGGCGGGGTCGAAGCTGCGCAGCAGGCGGCGCTGGTCGGTGCCGACGCCGCGCTGGGCCAGTTCCCGGTCGTGGCCGGTGTCCAGGGCGATGATCAGGTCGGCGTCGCGGTGCTCGGGACCGAAGGTGGCCGCGGTGTGCTCGGTGGGGTAGCCCGCCCGGCGCAGCGTCGCCTCGGTACGCGGATCGGCCGGATCGCCGACGTGCCACGATCCGGTGCCCGCGCTGGTCACCCGTACCCGGTTCGCGAGACCGGCACGGTACAGATGCGCTTCGAACATCTTCGCCGCCATCGGCGACCGGCAGATGTTCCCTGTGCAGATGAATGACACGTGCAGCTGACCCACGCCTGCCATTGTCGCCCGAGCCGCCGAATCGCCGCCACGTAGGGTGTTCAGTTGTGTTCCAGGACTCTGTCGACCCCGCGATGCTGCGCCACCACGGCGACGTGGACGTGCGCCCTGGAATGCTCGATTTCGCCGTGAACGTGCGCGGCACCGCGCCGCCCGCCTGGCTGCGCGATCGCCTCGCCGCCCGCCTGGACGACCTGGGCCGCTACCCGAGCGCCGAGGACGAGGCCGCCGCCCGCGCCGCCGTCGCCGCCCGGCACGGCCGCCGTCCCGACGAGGTCCTGCTGCTCGCGGGCGCGGCCGAGGGCTTCGCGATGCTGCCCCGCCTGGCCCCGCGCCTGGCCGCGGTGATCCACCCGTCCTTCACCGAGCCCGAACTGGCGCTGCGGGAGGCGGGCGTCCCGGTGACCCGGGTGATCCTGGAACCGCCGTACACCCTCGACCCGGCACTCGTTCCCGAGGAGGCCGATCTGGTCGTCCTCGGCAACCCCACCAATCCGACCTCGGTACTGCACCCGGCGGCCGTCATCGAGGCGTTGCGTCGGCCGGGGCGTCTCGTCGTGGTCGACGAGGCGTTCGCCGACGCGGTCGCGGAGAGCGCCGCAGGCGGTGCGGCAGTAGACGGCGGATCTGGCGACAACGTGCCCGGCGCTGCCCGGAACGTCGCGTCCGGTGCCGCGATGCGCGGCGCGGCGGCCGGTCCCGGTGGTGCGCGGCCCGCGTCGTCGTCGGCGGGCGGGACGCCGGGCCTGCCGTCGACCCCGAGCACGCCGGACGCGTCGTCCATCCGGACGGCATCGGCCGTCGACGTGGTTCCGGGAGCGCCGGTGTGGTCGACCTCCCGTCCGGGGTCGGGTTCGGCGACGTCGCACACCGTCGGGGAACCGGAGTCGCTGGCCGGGCTGTCCGCCCCGGACGTGCTCGTCCTGCGCAGCCTGACCAAGACCTGGGCGCTGGCCGGGCTGCGGTGCGGCTATGTGCTCGGTGCGCCGGAGGTGCTGGCCCGGCTGACCCACGGCCGCCCGCACTGGCCGCTGGGCACCCTGCAGCTGGAGGCGATCAGCGCGACCGCCGAACCGTCGGCCGTCGCCGCGTCCCGGCGGCACGCCGACGAGATCGCCGCCGAGCGCGCGGCCATGATCGACCGCCTCGCGGACCTGGGCGTCGAGGTGCATACCCCGGCCGCCGGTCCCTTCCTGTTGCTGCGCGTTCCCGACGGTGAACTGCTGCGCAAGCGCTTGGCTGATCGTGGCATCGCGGTGCGCCGGGCCGACACCTTCCCCGGGCTGGGTCCCGATCACCTGCGGGTCGCGGTGCGCGGGGCGGCCGAGGTCGATCGGTTGATCGAGGGTCTGCGAGCGGCGCTGTGGTGACTGGAGCGAGCGGCACTGTGGTGCCTGGAGCGGGCGGCGCCGTGGTGACCGGGCAGCGGCGTCGTGGTGACCAGGGCGGACGGTGCTGTGGTGACCGGGCAGCGGCGCCGTGGTGACCAGGGCGGACGGTGCTGTGACAGGGACCGGCCTGCGGCAACGGCCATTGCGCGGCGCGAGATGGTCGTGGAAAGCATTGTGGTGCAAGGTGATCCCGTCGCTTCGATGGTGACGGGTTAGGCAGCGGAACGAAGGAGGCGGCGGTGACCGACCTGGCCGAACTGATCGGGGTGCTCGACGCGGCGTATCCGCCGCGGCTGGCCGAATCGTGGGATTCGGTCGGGCTCGTGTGCGGTGACCCGGGTCAGGAGGTGACCAAGGTGGTGTTCGCCGTCGACGCCACCGCCGCCGTGGTCGACGAGGCGATCGAATGGGGCGCGCAGGCGCTGGTCGTGCACCACCCGCTGCTGCTGCGCGGCGTCGACACCGTCGCCGCCGACACCCCCAAGGGTGCGCTGCTGCACCGGCTGATCCGGTCGGGCTGCGCCCTGTTCTCCGCGCACACCAACGCCGACTCCGCCGACCCCGGCGTCTCGGACGCGCTCGCCGCCGCCGTCGGCCTGACCGTCACCGGCCCGCTGGACCCGAAACCGGCGGCCTCCGTGGACAAATGGGTGATCCAGGTCCCGCAGACGCACACCGCCTCGCTCATGTCGGCGCTGTTCACCGCGGGCGCCGGCGCGATCGGCGACTACCGCGAGGCCGCCTGGTACACCTCCGGCACCGGCCAGTTCCGGCCGCTGCCCGGCGCGAACCCGGCGATCGGGGCGATCGGCACGGTCGAGACCGTCACCGAGGACGCCGTCGAGGTGGTCGCGGCGCCGACCTCCCGGCTGGCCGTCCTGGCGGCCCTGCGCGCGGCCCACCCGTACGAGGAACCCGCCTACCACGTCACCGAGCGCGCGCCGCTGCCGTCCTCGCTCGGTATCGGCCGCATCGGCGAACTCGCCGAGCCCGAGACCCTGCGCGATTTCACCGCCCGGGTGGGCGTCGGACTGCCGCGCACCGTCTGGGGCGTGCGCGCCGCGGGCGACCCGGACCGTGTCATCCGGCGGGTCGCCGTCTGCGGCGGCGCGGGCGACTCCTACCTGACCGCGGCCATCCGCGCGGGCGTCGACGCCTACCTCACCTCCGACCTGCGCCACCACCCCGTCGACGAACACCTCCGCCGCGGCGGCCCCGCCCTCATCGACGCCGCCCACTGGGCCACCGAGTTCCCCTGGTGCGGGCAGGCGGAGCGGTTCGTCCGCGCGGCCCTGCCCGGCGTCGAGACCCGCGTCTCCACCCTGCGCACCGACCCATGGACGGTCACGGGCTGAACGCTGCGACCAGCCTCCCCGCGTCGACGGGGGCGGGCGCGTACCGGGACACGCGCGCCCGACAGCGGTCGCCCGGTCCTCGGGTCATGGCGTGCGCGTGCCCCGGGGCGCGGTACGGTTGACGAACCCATCCGTCCACCGTGTTCAGGAGTTCGTGCGCGTTGAATGTCGAACCGTCGGTCCAGTCCAAGCTGCTCCAGCTCGCCGCTGTCGATGCCGAGTTGACGCGGATCGCGCACCGCAGGAACGCGCTGCCCGAACAGCAGGAGGTGGCGCGCCTGTCGACCGAGCGCAACGGCTACAAGGACGCCGCCGTCGCGGTCGAGATCGGCATCGACGATCTGGACCGCGACATCCGCAAGCTCGAGGGTGAGGTCGACGCCGTGCGCAAGCGGGAGGACCGCGACCGCGGCATGCTCACCGCGGGCACCGTCGCCGCCAAGCAGCTCTCCGAGATCCAGCACGAACTGGGCAGCCTGGAGCGGCGCCGCTCGGTGCTCGAGGACGAGCTGCTGACCGTGATGGAACAGCGCGAGGCGATGGCCGCCGATCACGACCACGCCGGCGCCCGGCTGAGCAAAGCCGACCAGGATCTCGCCGACGCCGAACGGCTGCGCGACGAGGCGATGGCCGATCTCGCGGTGGCCCAGCAGCGGTGCGAGACCGACCGGGACGGACTGGTCGGGCTGTTCCCCGCCGACCTGCTCGCCGTCTACGACAAGCAGCGCGCGGCCCACGGGGTCGGCGCCGCCCTGCTGCAGGCCCGGCGCTGCGGCGCCTGCCGGATCGAGATCGATCGCGGCGAGATGCAGCGCATCGCCAAGGCCGCCCCCGACGCCGTCCTGCGCTGCCCCGAGTGCAGCGCGATCATGGTGCGCACCAAGGAATCCGGGCTGTAACCGGATGAACGAGGTGATCGTCGAGGCCGACGGCGGGTCGCGTGGCAACCCCGGCCCGGCCGGCTACGGCGCGGTGGTGTTCGCCGCCGACCATGTGCGGGTGCTCGCCGAGCGCAAGGAATACGTCGGCGTCACCACCAACAATGTGGCCGAATATCGCGGTCTGATCGCCGGTTTGGCCGCCGCGGCCGAGCTGGGCGCGCGGGTGGTCGCGGTGCGGATGGACTCCAAGCTCGTCGTCGAGCAGATGTCGGGACGCTGGAAGGTCAAGCACCCGTCGATGATTCCGCTCGCCGAGCAGGCGCGCGGGCTGGTCGCCGGGTTCGACCGGGTCAGCTTCACCTGGATTCCGCGCGCGGAGAACTCCCATGCCGACCGGCTGGCGAACGAGGCGATGGACGACGGCGCGGTCGTCGGCACCGTCCGCGACGCCGTGGCGGCCGGGCACGCGGCGGGCGACCAGGTCGCGGTGCCCGCCACCGAGACCCGCGATTCCGCTGCCGCCCAGCGCATTCCGGTCACGCCCGGCTGGACCGGCGCGATCGGCAGGCCGACGCGGCTGTTGCTGCTGCGGCACGGGCAGACCGAACTGTCGATCGAGCGCCGCTACTCCGGTCGCGGCAATCCGCCGCTGACCGACCTGGGCCGCGAACAGGCCGAACGGGCCGCGAAGATGCTGGCCGCCAAGGGCGATATCGCCGCGGTGGTGACCTCGCCGCTGCAGCGGGCCCGCTCCACCGCCGAGGCGGCCGCCGCCGCGCTCGACGTGCCGCTGCGGGTGCTCGACGGCCTCATCGAGACCGACTTCGGCGACTGGGAGGGCCTCACCTTCGCCGAGGCCGCGCAGCGCGATCCGCAGCTGCACGCGGACTGGCTGGGTGACCCGTCGGTGCCCGCGCCCGGTGGCGAGAGCTTCGATCAGGTGCGCGAGCGGATCGAATCGGTCCGGCGCGATCTGGTGGCGCTGTATCCGGGCGAGAACGTCGTCGTGGTCAGCCATGTCACGCCGATCAAGACGCTGCTGCAGCTGGCGCTCGGGGTCGGCCCGTCGCTGCTGTATCGCCTGCACCTGGACCTGGCCTCGCTGTGCATCGCGGAGTTCTATCCCGACGGTGGCGCTTCGGTCCGTCTGGTCAACGACATCTCGTATCTTTAGCGCTGGCCGCCTGTCACCCGGGCACGGTACGGTCGGCCCCGGTTCGCGGTCGGCGTAACGACTATGCCCCGGCGCCCGAGAAGCATCTCGGGCGTGCGGAGATACCGCGGCCGTCGAGAAAGGTACTTGATGAGGTTTCTACGGGTGGCGGCGTTCGCGGCGGCCATCGCGGGGGCGCTCACCGCGTCCGCTGGTGCGGGCAGCGTGTCGGCCGATCCGAGTGTGGTGCTCGGCGCGGCCTCGGGCATCGTCTTCGACAACAACTCCGGTTGCTCGCTGACCGCCATCGGCCACGACAACGCCGGTCGCCTGGTGGGTCTGACCGCCGGGCACTGCGCGCCGACGGGGGCACGGGTCGGCGCCGAGCAGGCGCTGAACGCGGGCGTCATCGGCACCGTCGCGTTCTCCGACGACGGCGACTACCTGGACTTCGCGGTCCTGCAGCTGGACGCGTCGAAGGTGCTGCCCGTTCGCACCATCGGCCAGACCACCGTCGCGGGCATCGGCGCCGCGCCCGGCCCCGGCACCACCGTGTGCTCGGACGGTCGCACCAGCGGTCGCAGCTGCGGCGTGGTGTGGGGTGAGCTCGAAGGCACCTCGATCAACCAGTACTGCTCCCAGCCCGGTGATTCCGGCGGCCCGGTCGTCGTCGGCGACCGGCTGGTCGGCATGAACCAGGGCAGGCTCACCGGCCTGGGCCCCGTCGACTTCGACGTCCCGTGCACCGGTGGCGCCAACCCGATCCACTCGCCCGCCTACTTCCAGCCGATCCAGGTCATCCTGGACGTGCTGAACCGGGCGGGCGGCGTCGGCGCGGGCTTCCAGCCCATCTGATCCCGGCTCCACCCGACAGGGGCGCATCACCGATCCGGCGATGCGCCCCTGTCGCTGTCTCCACCCGAAACCCGTTGCCCCACCGCCGCGGGCATGCTGCAATCACCGGCATGGGGGAGACGCGCGGCGGCACGGTCGTGATCCGGCGGCTGGAGCCCACGCAGTGGGCGGTGTTCCGCGAGGTGCGGCTGTGCGCGCTGCGCGACGCCCCGAGCGCGTTCGGCCAGACCGTCGAGCAGGCCCTGGCGCGCACCCCCGAAGACTGGCGCGCGGTGTTGCGGACCCGTGCCCAGTTCGTGGCAACGATCTCCGAGGTGACGATGGGGACCGTCGGCGTGACCACGGATTCGCCTGCCGCGCACCTGATCTCGATGTGGGTGGCGCCCCGCGCTCGCGGTCGTGGAATCTCCGATCAGCTGATCACCACCGCGCTGTCCTGGGCGGCCGGGCACGGCTGCACCGCGGTGTGTCTGGAAGTCACCGAAGGCAACGCCGCCGCCGAGAAGCTTTACCGGCGCCACGGTTTCGTGCCGACCGGCCGGCGCGGGCCGGTGGAACCGGGCGACCCGCGCACGGAGTTCGAGATGCGCCGCCCGCTCTGATCTGCTCAGCGCGCCGCGGCGGCCATGGCGCGCAGGGCGGTGGCGGTGGTGTCGTCGAGGGGGTAGAAGAACTCGATGGCGAGCTCCGAGAGGGTGACGTCCGCCGGTGCGCCGAAGGTCGCCATGGTGGAGAACATGGTGAGCGGGCCGAGCGGTGAGCTGATCCGGATCGGGACCTGGAACGGCCCGGTCGGTTCGGGTTCGCCGGGCGGATCCGCATGGACAGGATAGCTTCGTACCTCGTCGTAGAGGGCGCGCAGCCGCGCGTCACCGGTCGCGCCGAGCTGGCGCAGCAGTCGTTCCAGGAACAGTTCGCGCACCTGGTGCAGGTTCTCCAGCCGCCGCGCGAGTCCGTCGGGATGCAGGACCAGCCGGAAGACATTGGGGCGCGGCGTGCGCAGGTGCTCGGGTACCCCGGTCATCAGCACGGGCATCGCGGCATTGCCCGCCACCACATCCCACCAGCGATCGACCACCACCGCCGGATAGGGCTCGTGCGCGGCGAGCATCGTCTCGATCGCGGCCCGCGCGGGCGACAGTGCGACGTCGTCGAGCGCCGACTCCCGGAACGCGGGCGCGAAATCGGCGGCCAGCAGCAGCGTATTGCGTTCCCGCAGCGGCACATCGAGGGTTTCGCACAGCCGCAGCACCATCGCCCGGCTCGGCTTGGATCGCCCGGTCTCGAGGTAGGACAGGTGCCGCGAGGAGGTGTCGGCGGCCAGGGCGAGCTCGAGCTGGCTGAGCTTGCGCCGCTGCCGCCATTCCCGCAGCAGCGGCCCGATCCGGGCGTCCGTCATCGGCCCAGCGTATCCACCTGGACAGACGTCCCGCCATGACCTCGGAGGTCATTGCGACGATGACCAGCGCCGCCGCACAGTGGGCTCGTCACCTCGAGAACAGGAGCCGACGATGACCACGATCACCGACCCCCGCCCCGGTCCGCTCACCACCGTCCTGCGCGTAGATGGCTGGAGCACAGCGCTGTTCGGGGTCGTATTGACCGTGTCGGCGCCGCTGCTGCGCGAGCCGCTCGGCCTGCCGACCCCCCTGTCGCTGCTCTTCGGTGTCGTCCTGGTCGCCGGTGGTGCCGCACTGCTGGCCATCGCGCGGCGCGGTCCCCACCGCTACGCCCGCCCCGTCGTGGCCGTCAACGCCGCCTCGGCGCTCGGCATGACCGCGCTGGCCTGCTCCGGTCTGCTACCCCTCACCGGCCTCGGCGTCGGCTTCCTGCTCACCGGAGCCGCCCTGGTCGCGATGTACGCCGCGCTCGAAGGGGCGGCGCTGCGTGTGGTCGTCCGCTGACCGCGGTGCGCGATCGCCGGTCACGGTGTGCTGAGGCCGCGTTCGTGCATGAGCAGCAGACCGTAGGCGGCGACCGCGTGGGAGGCGGTGATCTCGCCGCGCAGGATCATCGCCTCGAAGCGGGCGCGGGAGAACCAGGCGGTGCGCATGTCCTGTTCCTCGGGCTCGCGCTGGGGCTCACCGGGGGTGAGGCCGGTGGCCAGGAAGCAGTGGCCGCGCTGGTTGCTCGACGCGGGCGCGGTGGCCAGGGTGCCGAGCAGCGTCATCCGGTCGGCGCGCAGGCCGGTTTCCTCCCGCAACTCGTTGTGCGCCAGCTCGACCGGCGACGGCGCCGTGCCGGGCGGCGGGGTGCCAGCGGGGAACTCCCAGCACCGCGCGCCCAGCGGGTACCGGTACTGCTCGACGAGATGGAATCCCTCGCCGTCGAACGGGATCACCATCGCCCAGTCGACCTTGTCGACCACGGCGTAGATCCCGACGGACCCGTCGGCGCGGCGAATGGTGTCCTCCCGCAGCCGCATCCACGGATTGGTGTAGATCGTGCGCGAGCTGAGCTGTTCCATCTCCCCATCGTGCCCCACCGGCACCGCCCAGCCGGGCGGATCAGGCGGCGGCGGTCACGGACGCAGCACCGAGACCAGGAAATCGGTCTGATCGCGCACGACCTGCTCGAAGACATCGTCGAAGTACACGTCGAAGTGGCCGACCGGGTACTGCTTGACCACCGCGTGCTTGGTGCGCGCGGCCGCCTTGCGGGTCGGGCCGGCCGGGGCGACCGAATCGTTCTCGGCGATCGCGTAGAACACCGGCACCTTCAGCGCCTTCGCGCGGCGGCCCGGCGCGTCGAACAGGGTCGACAGGGCCACCCGCGCACCGACTTTCGGCCGGTAGGTCTCGCTCTCCTCGGCGAGCCTGCCGAAGCCCTCCGGCACATCCGGCGCGCTCATCAGCGCCGCGGCCCGCTTGCGGCCCGCCAGCCGGATCCGCACCGGCTTGCGCCGGATCGGGCCGATCAGCAGGTCGGTGGCGGCGATGGTGGCGACCTTGGTGATGCTGATCGGTCCCTTCGCCATCGCCGAGGCCCACCCGCTGGTGAACGGCACCTGCGCGACGACCGCGGCGAGATAGTCGTCGTCGGGCGCCACGGATAACACGTGCCCGCCGCCGAACGAGGTGCCCCACAACGCGATCCGGGTCGCGTCGAACCCCCGGATGCTGCGCGCGTAGGCGATTGCGGCCTTCCAGTCCTGCCGCTGCCTGGCGATGTTGAGCACCTGGCGGGGATCACCCTCGCTGGCGCCGAAATGCCGGTAGTCGAACGCCAGCACCCCCATCCCCGCCGCGACGAACCGCCGCGCATATCGATCCAACCCCATTTCGCGGGTTGCCCCCAGCCCGTGTCCCATGATCACCAGCGGGCGCGGCCGGGGCGCACCGTCGGGCAGGTAGAGCCAGGCAGCGCACTGCTGGTCACCCGAGGGGAAACTGACGTCGACACGTTCCATGGCTCGTAACCGTACCGAGTACTCTGTACGAGCGGACGAGTCGGCCGGGCGACCGCGGTGACGAGAACGGGCGCGCGAGCGCCGCCGCTCGGTACCGAGGAAAGTCCGGACTCCACAGAGCAGGGCGGTTGCTAACGGCAACCCGGGGCGACCCGCGGGACAGTGCCACAGAAAACAAACCGCCGCGCATTTGCGCGGTAAGGGTGAAACGGTGCGGTAAGAGCGCACCAGCGCCCCGGGTGACCGGGGCGGCTCGGTAAACCCCGCCCGGAGCAAGGTCGAAGGTCGCACCTCGCGGTGCGGCTGCGCAGGTGTTCGAGGGCTGCTCGCCCGAGCCTGCGGGTGGACCGCTCGAGGCACCCGGCGACGGTGTGTCCAGATGGATGGTCGTCCCCCGGTGCGAACCGGGGACAGGATCCGGCTTACAGGCCGGCTCGTCCGCCTTCGAACGACGAGGCGGCGGCTCCCGTGGGGGAGCCGCCGCCCGGTCGGGCCGGTAGCCGGCTCAGCACATCAGGGTGGACATCTGGTAGATCGCCCTGGCCTCGTCTTCGGTCGCGGCGTCGGCACCGTTCTTGGTGGCCTTGATGATCCCGGCGATGGTGTCGGCCTCGGACTTCCCGGCCTTGATGTCGCCACAGGACTGGTTCAGCACGGTCGCGACGGCGGCGTCGTCACGCCCCGCGGACAGCTTCGGGAAGGCGTTGCGGTAGCTCACCACGAACATGCCCGCCTTGCTCGGATCGACCTTGTATTCGGGCGTGGCGGCGGCCGAGGAGCCGCCGGCGGCGGCGGAAGAGGAGTCGTCGCCGCAGCCGGCCAGAAGCAGGGCGAAGACGGTGGCGCTGGCCGCGAGAGCGGCGGTAGTTCTACTCACGCGCGGGATGCTAGCGCCCCAGAAAACAAGCCGCCTCCCGTGAGGTTAACGGGAGGCGACAGTTGCTCGATCCGATCGGTGAGCTAGGCGGGGTTGATCACCAGCAGCTGGGCCCAGTAGGACGCCTGGTCCGGGCCGAGGATCGGCAACAGGTAATCGAAAATCAGCGACGACATACGCTCGGAACTCCCATTTATCGACGTGGGTGGCGCACTGCCCGGCGTTTGCCGGGTGTGCCGACGCCACAGTAACAACTGTCGCGGCGGCGGCGGGAAAAGTGTGTCGCCTGCGTGAAAATGCGCTGGAAGTCGCCGGAAACGTGAGCGAGGTCATAGAGTGTTCGCCGTCGGCAGGGCTCGCTGCCCGGGTGGTGAGCCCAACACAATTCGATCGCGGAAGCAGGTCACATTTACATGCGGGTAGTTCGTTCCATTGTCGCCGGTGCACTGATCGCCGGAGCCGCTGCGGTTTTCACCTCGCTGGGTGCCGGATCGGCGAGCGCGGTCGCGGTGACCCCGCTGGCGGGCGGGGTCCAGGTCGACCTCAGCCCGGCCGATACCGCCTGGGTGCACCAGACCCGGTTCGGTCTGACCGTCGCCGGTCTGCCGCACCCCTCGGCGGCCTCGTTCGGCCAGGCGCTCGACGCCGCGGCGACCGTCTCCTCGGCGGTCCCCAACGGTCGGGTCACCTTCACCGTGTACGGCCCGTTCGACCAGCTCAACGGCACCATGCTGGCACTGCAGTAGGTAGTCGCTAACCTGCCAGGATGGAACTCCATCAGCGGATCGTCTCGGCGCCGGTCGACTTCGGCGCCATCCGTTCCGAATTCGGGCTGGCCTCGGACTATCCTGCCGAGGCCGTCTCGGAGGCCCGCGACGCGGTCGACGCGTTCGCGGGTACCCGGGTCGACCGGACCGACATCGAGTTCGTCACCATCGACCCGCCCAGCGCCATGGATCTGGACCAGGCGCTGCACATCGAACGCACCCCCACCGGCTTCACCCTGCATTACGCGATCGCCGATCTCGGCGCCGTGATCGTGCCGGGCGGTGCGCTCGCCCGGGAATCGGAATCCCGCGGCCAGACCTTCTACCTGCCCGACGGCAATGTCCCGCTGCACCCGACGGTGCTGTCGGAGGGCACCGCCAGCCTGCTGCCCGGCGTCGACCGGCCCGCGGCCCTGTGGACCATCGAACTCGACGATCGCGCTGTCCCGCGCGACTTCTCGGTGACGCGCGCCCTGGTGCGCTCCCGGGAGCGCTTCGACTACGCGCAGGTCCAGGCCGCCGCCGACGCGGGCACGCTGCACCCCTCGCTGGCCGCGCTGCCCGAGTTCGGCAGGCTGCGGATCGAGGCCGGGCTCGACCAGGGCGCGATCTCGCTGCGGCTGCCCGCCCAGGACGTGGTGCGCGACGGCGACAACTGGCGCCTCGAGCTGGAACCCCGCACCGCCGCCGACGACTGGAACGAGCAGGTCTCGCTGCTCACCGGCATGTGCGCGGCGCGGATCATGCTGGCGCACAAGGGAACTCCCATCGGCCTGCTGCGCACCATGCCACCGCCGCCCGACAGCGCCATCGCCTCGATGCGGCGCACCGCGGCCGCCCTCGGCGTCGACTGGCCCGCCGACCTGCCCGTCGGCCGGCTGCTGGCCGGGCTCGACGCGAACACCCCCGCCGCGCTGGTCCTGATGTCGGAGGCGACGAGCCTGCTGCGCGGCGCCGGCTACACGATGCTCGGCGACCTCGACCGGCCCACCGACGGCCAGCTCACGCACAGCGCGATCGGGGCACCCTACGCCCACGTCACCGCCCCGCTGCGCCGCCTGGCCGACCGCTTCACCACCGAGATCTGCCTGGCCCATTGCGCGGGCACCGAGGTCCCCGCCTGGGTGGTCGACGGTCTCGGCCCCGCCGCCGACGCCCTGCGCCGCACCGACTCGGTGGCGAGCAAGGTCGACCGCGCCTGCGTCGACCTGACCGAGGCGACCGTCCTGGCGCCCCGGATCGGCACCGAGTTCTCGGCCCTGGTCCTGCGCGAGGCCAACGGCACCCGCGACGCCGAAATCTTCGTCACCGAGCCCCCGATCCTGGGCCGCTGCGAGGGCAAGCCTCCGGAAGGGAAACACGTCTCCGTCCGCCTGGTGACCGCCGACGTGGCGACCCGCACCATCGGATTCGACTACGCCGCACACTGACCCGACGCGGGCGGGCATACCCGGGTCGCGCGCGGCAGTAGACCTACCTCGACCTGCACCCGCCGGGCGTGGTCCGGACTCTGATCGACCTCGCGCTGCCCGGCGGCGCGGATTTCTACCGCACCACGGAGCTCGACGGCTGGCAGCTGTTCGACCAGGCGCTCCGGGACCGCGGTGAGCGGACAGGTGTTCGTGACGAACCCGGCGGACGCGGGTAACCACCGAGAACTAGTCGGCGGCGGAGACGAACGCGGCGGCGGCAGGATAGCGGGCGATGGCTTGCCCCGCGGCGACCTCTTCGGTGTCGGCGAGGAGTTCGTAGAGGGTGGCGGTGGAGCCGGGGGCGGTGGCGGCGGCCGCGAGAATGGCCTCGCGGGATTCGACGGCGTCGCGGTGGTCGCCGAGGACGGTTTGCAGGCGTTTGGCGCGGGTGCCGAGGTCGGTGGCGTCGGTGCCGAGGACCTCACCCGCCGCCTCGCAGGAATAGCGTAAGCGCTTGGCGCCCTTGCGGATATCGTGCAGCAGTTCGACGCGGTCGGCGGGGGCCGCGGTGGGTTCGGCGAAGACCAATTTGCGCAGGCGCTTGCGGTCGCGGCGCAGGACGTCGTCGAAGGCCGCGCTCGCGGGCGTGCGGGCCAGGTCGCGATCCAGTGGGGGATCGGTGCGCCAGGCGGTCAGGGTCTTCGTCAGGCGCCGGTAGCGCTTGCCGTCGAGCGCGGTCAGCACCTCGGCGTGGGCGCTGGTGTAGGCGTCGCGGGAGGCGCCGACCAGCGCCCGGGTCACCTCGTCCGGGACCTGCTCGTGCGCGGCGAGCAGATCGGTGAAGCGCTCGGCGCGGACCTCGGCGTCGCGGGCGACGCCGAGCAGATCGGCCAGCCACTTGAGCTCGGCCTCGGTGGCCGCCGCCGCGTCCGCGTCGAAGAGCCTGCGGTAGGACCGCAGCACGCTGCGCAGGCGGCGGGTGGCCACCCGCATCTGGTGCACCGAGTCGTAGGCGTCGGCGCGCACGTCGGGTTCGGCGGCCAGCAGCCGGTCGATGTCGTCCCGCAGTGCCGCGACGACGGCTTTTCCGGCCTTGGGCGCCATGATTCAGCCTCGCTTCCCGAACAGGTCGGTCGCCTCGACCAGGTGGTGGGTGATGCCGGGCTCGTGGGCGGTGTGCCCGGCGTCCTCGACGATGTGCAGGGTCGAGCCCGGCCACGCGGTGTGCAGGTCCCAGGCGCTCACCGCGGGGCACACGATGTCGTGGCGGCCCTGCACGATCACTCCGGGGATGTCGGCGATCCGGTCCATGTCACGCAGCAACTGTCCCTCGTCGAGGAATCCGCCGTGCCGGAAATAGTGGTTTTCGATCCGGGCGAAGGCCAGCGCGAAGCGCGCCTCGCCGGTCTCGGCGATCCGATCCGGTTGCGGCAGCAGCGAACTCGTCGCGCCTTCCCACGTCGACCAGGCCACGGCGGCGTCGAGCGCCACCTGCGGGTCGGGGGAGTGCAGCAGCCGGTGGTACACCTCGACCAGGTCCTCGCCGCGCTCCGCGACGGGCACCGGGGCCAGGAACTTCGCCCACTCGGCCGGGTAGACGTTGCCCGCCGCGCCGTTGTAGTACCAGTCGATCTCCTTGCGCCGCAGCAGGAAGATCCCGCGCAGCACCAGCTCGGTGACCCGCTCGGGATGGGCCTGGGCGTAGGCCAGGCCCAGCGTGGAGCCCCACGAACCGCCGAACACCTGCCACCGGTCGACGCCGAGGTGCGCGCGCAGCAGCTCCATGTCGGCGATCAGGTGCGCGGTGGTGTTGACGTCGAGGTTCGCGCCGTCGGCGATGTGCGGCACCGACCGTCCGCACCCGCGCTGATCGAACAGCACGATGCGGTACACGGCGGGATCGAAGAAGCGTCGTTGCAGCGGTCCGGTGCCGCCGCCGGGTCCGCCGTGCACGAACACCACCGGCTTGCCGTCGGGATTGCCGCTGACCTCCCAGTACACCGACTGGCCGTCGCCGACGTCGAGCAGGCCGTGCTCGAACGGCTCGATCTCCGGGTACAGGGCGCGCATCAGAACGCCAGTCCCGCCGCGAGATTCGGCAGATCCAGGGCGGTCATCGCCTCGGTGCGCACGTCGGCGCAGGCCCCGGTGGTGACGCGGTCGACGATCGCCTTGTCGGCCAGCACCTGGGCGTTGATCCCGCCGTTGCGCAGTGCCCACTCGTGCACCATCGCGTTGAGCGCGAAGCGCCCGAGGGTCGGCCCCTGCACCCGGAAGTTGGACAGCTCGGGCCGGATCATGTCGCACAGCTGCGCGGCCGCGGCGTCGGTGATCGTCGGGCTGCCCGCCGGGGCGGTGGTGGTCGGCTTGGCCGCGCTGGTCGTCGAGGTCGTGGTGCCGGAGCTACCGGTCGGTGTGGTTTCCACACTGCCGCAAGCGCTCAGGCTCGCGACGGCGAGCGCGCCCGCGAGCAGCAGCACGGGACGGGTCTTCCAACGGCGGTGCGGCATCGATACCTCTACTCGTGTCGACTATGTCGGTATCGAGTCTGCCACCCGGCGCGACCCCGCACATCCGGCCGAACCCTGAGAACGGCCCGCCGCTCGTGGCGACGGGCCGGGTCGGTGGTGGCTCAGAAGCTGTGCTCGGGGCCGGGGAAGGTGCCCCGGCGGACCTCGTCGGCGTAGGCGGCTGCGGCGGAGCGCAGTTCGTCGCCGACATTGCCGAAGCGCTTGACGAACTTCGCGGTCTTGCCGCTGGTGTAGCCGGCCATGTCCTGCCAGACCAGCACCTGGGCGTCGCAGTCGGCGCCCGCGCCGATGCCGACGGTCGGGATGGTCAGCTTGTGGGTGACCTGGCCGGCCAGCTCGGCCGGGACCATCTCCATGACGACGGAGAACGCGCCCGCCTCCTGCACGGCGATGGCGTCGGCGATGAGCTGCTCGGCGCCGTCGCCACGACCCTGCACCCGGAATCCGCCGAGGGTGTTCACGCTCTGCGGGGTGAAGCCGATGTGGGCCATCACCGGGATGCCCGCGGCGGTGATCAGCGCGATCTGCTCGGCGACGCGTTCGCCGCCCTCGAGCTTGACCGCGTGCGCGCCGCCCTCCTTCATGAACCGGGTGGCGGTGGCCAGCGCCTGCTGCGGCGAGGACTCGTAGGTGCCGAACGGCAGGTCGGCCACGACCAGCGCGTGCGGCGCGCCCCGGACGACGCCGCGCACCAGCGGGATCAGCTCGTCGACGGTGATCGGCACGGTGGTGTCGTAGCCGTACACCACGTTGGCGGCGGAATCGCCGACCAGCAGGACCGGAATGCCCGCTTCCTCGAAGAGGCGCGCGGAGGAGTAGTCGTAGGCCGTCAGCATCGACCAGCGCTCGCCCTCGGCCTTCATCTGCTGCAGATGCTGGACGCGGGTCTTGCGGCGGGGCTTGGCAACGGCTTCGGGAGCGGCACCGTAGGCAGGGGTCTGCTCATCGGATACGGACATCATCGTCCCTTTCGTCTGGTTCCTCGAGGCCCGTACCGGGTCCCCGGGTTTTTCTGACGGATCCAGTGTGCCACCTCGGGCCGAGCCGATTTAAGGGCCGGTGCCGGTGTGATCGGTCACAGCGGTGGTTCGGCTACCGTGAGGGCGAGCCCCTTCGCGCGGATCGGGCGCATCGTGTTGTGCGCCGTGCGGCGCGGAAAGGTGGGCCCACTGTGCAGCGTGGCAGGCTCGTCGTGCTCTGGGGCGCTCTCGCGGCGCTGATCGTGTCCGGCTGCACCAGCGCCGAGACCAGCACCCCGCGCGCGCAGCTGCCGCCACCGCCGCCCGGGCTGGAGAAGTTCTACGACCAGCAGCTCGACTGGGGTTCGTGCGAGGGCTTCGGCAGCCCCGAGGACCGGCTGCCGCCCAAGACCGAATGCGCGCGCGTCACCGTGCCCGTCGACTACGCGCGCCCGGACGGCCCGACCGCCCAGATCGCGCTGTCGCGGATCCCGGCCTCCGGCGACAAGATCGGCTCGCTGCTGATGAACCCCGGCGGGCCCGGCGTCTCCGGGCTGTCGATGGTCACCGTCGGCAACCGCACCGAGCTGGCCGAGAAGTTCGACCGGGTCGGTTTCGACCCGCGCGGCGTCGGCTCCTCGCTGCCCGCGATCGTGTGCCTGACCCCGCAGCAGGCCGACGCCGAGCGCGCCGAGCCGCCCACCGACAACACCCCGGCCGGCATCGCCGACGCCGAGGCCGACAACCGCGAGTACGCCGACCGCTGTGCCCAGCGCACCGGCACCGACCTGCTCGCCCACGTCGGCACCCGCGAGGTGATCCAGGACATGGACGTCCTGCGCGCGGTGCTCGGCGACGCGCAGCTGAGCTACCTCGGCTACTCCTACGGCACCCGGCTCGGCTCGGCCTACGCCGAGAAGTACCCGCAGAACGTGCGCGCCCTCGTCCTCGACGGCGCGGTGGACTCCTCCCAGGACCCCGTCCAGGAGTCGCTGCGCCAGGCCGCGGGCTTCCAGGGCGTGTTCAACGCCTACGCCGCCGACTGCGCGAAGAACGCCGACTGCCCGCTCGGCACCGATCCGGCCCAGTCCGTGGCCCGGTTCCGCGCGCTGGTCGCCCCGCTGGAGAGCAAGCCCGCCGCCACCGCCGACCCGCGCGGGCTCAGCTACGGCGACGCCATCACCGGCGTCCAGCAGGCCCTCTACACCGACGACCTGTGGAACGTGCTCACCCAGGGCCTGACCGAACTGCGCGACGGCCAGGGCGACACCCTGCTGCAACTGGCCGACATGTACGACGGCCGCCGTGAGGACGGCACCTACGCCAACACCCAGGACGCGTTCAACGCCATCCGCTGCGTCGACGATCCGCGTATCACCGATCCGGCCATCACCGGCCGCCAGGACAGCGAGTACCGCAAGGCCGCGCCCTTCCTCGACGACGGCAAGGGCACCGGCGCCGCCCCGCTGGAACTGTGCGCCTCCTGGCCGGTGCCCAACACCAGCACCCCGCACCGGGTGTCCGCGCCCGGCGTGCCGAAGACCGTCGTGGTCTCGACCACCGACGACCCGGCGACGCCGTACCAGGCCGGGGTCGATCTGGCCGCGCAGCTGGGCGCCGACCTGATCACCTTCCGTGGCAACCGGCACACCGCCGCCCTGGTGGCGGGCGACCGCTGCCTCGACGAGGCCGTCATCGACTACCTGGTCGACCTCGCCGCGCCCGGCGCCGGTCTCACCTGCTGAACCGGATCGGCGCGCACCGCGCCCCGTCACGGCGGGTGAGATGTGCGGACGAGGTGACGAGATAGCAAACGCGAGCGCGTATGTAACACGGATTTAACGCCGGGTGCTTACGCTCGCCGGTATGGATCGCCAGAAGGAATTCGTGCTGCGGACGCTCGAAGAGCGGGACATCCGCTTCGTGCGTCTCTGGTTCACCGACGTGCTGGGTTACCTGAAGTCCGTCGCCATCGCACCCGCCGAGCTCGAGGGCGCCTTCGAGGAGGGCATCGGGTTCGACGGCTCGGCCATCGAGGGCTTCGCGCGCGTGTCCGAGGCGGACATGGTCGCGCGGCCCGATCCGTCGACCTTCCAGGTGCTGCCCTGGGCCACCTCCAAGGGCCACCAGCACTCCGCCCGCATGTTCTGCGACATCACCATGCCCGACGGCTCGCCGTCCTGGGCCGACCCGCGCCACGTGCTGCGGCGTCAGCTCAACAAGGCCGCCGACGTGGGCTTCAGCTGCTACGTGCACCCCGAGATCGAGTTCTTCCTGCTGGAGAACGGCCTGAAGAACGGCGCGCCGGTGCCCGCCGACAACGGCGGCTTCTTCGACCAGGCCGTGCACGACTCGGCCCCGAACTTCCGCCGCCACGCCATCGACGCGCTCGAGTCGATGGGCATCTCGGTCGAGTTCAGCCACCACGAGGGCGCCCCCGGCCAGCAGGAGATCGACCTGCGCTACGCCGACGCGCTCTCGATGGCCGACAACGTGATGACCTTCCGCTACCTCATCAAGGAGGTCGCGATCGACGAGGGCGTGCGCGCGACGTTCATGCCCAAGCCGTTCGCCCAGTACCCGGGCTCGGCCATGCACACCCACATGAGCCTGTTCGAGGGCGAGTCCAACGCCTTCGCCGACCCCGACGATCCGGAGAACCTGTCCGCGACGGCGCGCTCGTTCATCGCGGGCATCCTCGAGCACGCCCCCGAGATCAGCGCGATCACCAACCAGTGGGTGAACTCCTACAAGCGCCTGATCCACGGCGGCGAGGCGCCGACGGCGGCGTCGTGGGGCCGGTCCAACCGCTCCGCGCTGGTTCGCGTGCCGATGTACACGCCGAACAAGTCGTCCTCGCGTCGTGTCGAGATCCGCAGCCCAGACTCGGCCTGCAACCCGTACCTGACCTTCGCGGTGCTGCTCGCGGCCGGTCTGCGCGGCATCGAGAAGGGCTACACGCTCCCGCCGGAGGCCGAGGACGACGTGTGGTCGCTGACCGACGCCGAACGTCGCGCCATGGGCTTCCGCTCGCTGCCCGGCACCCTCGACGAGGCCCTGCAGGTGATGGAGCGCTCGGAGCTCGTCGCCGAGACCCTCGGCGAGCACGTCTTCGACTTCTTCCTGCGCAACAAGCGCCGGGAGTGGGCCGCCTACCGCAGCCAGGTGACCCCGTGGGAGCTCGAGGAATACCTCAGCCTGTGACACCGCGCCCGGCATACCGGGCGTGACACGGTCGACGCGCGGACCATGTACTTTGAGGGCATGGTCCGGCCACCGACTGCCCGCTCCGCTGTCCCCGGCGTCGGCCGGCTCGGCTTGCTCGAGCCCACCGCAGCGGATTCCCTGCACCAGCTCGGCTGGGACAACGTCGACGGGGTGCCCGTGCTGTGGGCGCTGTCGCGCGCGCCCGACGCCGATCTGGCGTTGTCCACGCTGATCCGGTTGCACGAGTCGCTCGGAACCGATTGGGCCGAACTGGATTCGGCGCTGCGCACCGATAGCACGTTGCGCGGCAGGTTGTTCGGGCTGCTCGGTTCGTCCACGGCCTTCGGTGATCATCTGGTGGCCGCGCCCGCCGCGTGGAAGCTGCTGCGCGCGAACCGGCTTCCCGAGCGCGAGGAACTGCTCGCCGACCTGCTCGACGCGGTCGAGGCGAAACCCGAGGACGGACCCAACGCGGGGCCGATGCTGTTCCGGGCCGAGATCGCCGGTCCGGAGGCGATCGCGGTGCTGCGCAGCCGGTATCGCGATCAGCTGATGCTGCTGGCCGCGTTCGACCTGGCCTCCACCGTCGAGAACGAGCCGGTGCCGCCGTATCTGGTGGTCGGCAGGCACCTGTCGGATCTGGCCGACGCCGCGCTCACCGCCGCGCTGTCGGTGGCCGTGGCGCGGGTGTGCAAGAACGGCCCGGTGCCGGTGCGGCTGGCGGTCATCGCGATGGGCAAATGCGGTGCGCGCGAACTGAACTACGTCAGCGATGTCGACGTGGTGTTCGTCGCCGAACCGGCCGACGCCACCGCGACCAGGCTGGCCGCGGAGATGATGAGCGTCGCCAGTTCGGCGTTCTTCGAGGTCGACGCGGCGCTGCGGCCCGAGGGCAAGGCGGGCGCGCTGGTGCGCACGCTCGACTCCCACCTCGCCTACTACAAGCGCTGGGCCCGCACCTGGGAGTTCCAGGCGCTGCTGAAGAACCGGCCGATGACCGGCGATCTCGAACTCGGACAGCAGTACCGCGACGCGCTCATGCCGATGGTGTGGGCCGCCTCCGAGCGCCCCGACTTCGTCGCCGACGTGCAGGCCATGCGCCGCCGGGTGGAGGACCTGGTCCCCGCCGACCTGCGCGAGCGTGAGCTCAAGCTCGGCGCGGGCAGCCTGCGCGACGTCGAATTCGCCGTGCAGCTGCTGCAATTGGTGCACGGCCGGGTCGACGACGCGCTGCACGTCACCAACACCGTCGAGGCGCTCACCGCGCTGGCCGCGGGCGGGTACGTCGGCCGCGACGACGCGGCCAACCTCACCGCCTCCTACGAGTTCCTGCGCCTGCTCGAGCACCGGCTGCAACTGCAGCGGCTCAAGCGCACCCACACCCTGCCCGCCGCCGACGACGAGGAGGGCATGCGCTGGCTCGCCCGCGCGGCCCACATCCGGCCCGACGGCCGTCAGGACGCGGTCGGGGTGCTCGAGACCGACATCCGGCGCAACTCCATGCGGGTGCGCAGGCTGCACGCCAAGCTGTTCTACCGGCCGCTGCTCGAGTCGGTCGCCCGGCTCGACTCCGACGCGCTGCGGCTGAGTCCCGACGCCGCCGTGCGTCAGCTCGCCGCGCTCGGCTACGGCGCGCCCGCCAACGCGCTCGGCCACCTCAAGGCGCTCACCGGCGGCGTCTCGCGCAAGGGCCGCATCCAGGCGCTGCTGCTGCCGACCCTGCTCGAATGGCTCGGTGACACACCGAATCCCGACGCGGGCCTGCTCGCGTATCGCCGGGTCTCGGAAGGTCTCGACGATCAGATCTGGTTCCTGCGCGAACTGCGCGACGAGGGCGCCATCGCCCAGCGGCTGATGATCGTGCTCGGCTCCTCGGAGTACCTGCCCGATCTGCTGATCAACGCCCCCGAGACGATCCGCATGTACGCCGACGGACCGGCGGGCCCGCAGCTGCTCGGCCCGCAGCCCGAGGACGTCGCGCGCGGCATCCAGACCGCCGCGGCCCGCTACGACGACCCCGCGCGTGCCGTCGCCGCGGCCCGGTCGCTGCGCAGGCACGAGCTCGCCCGGGTGGCCTCGGCCGATCTGCTGGGCATGCTCGACGTCCCGCAGGTGTGCGCGGCGCTGTCCTCGGTCTGGGTCGCGGTGCTCGAGGCCGCGCTCGCCGCCGTCATCCGGGCCTCCGAGGCCGAGCGGGGCGCGCCGGCGCCCGCCGACTTCGCGGTGATCGGCATGGGCAGGCTCGGCGGGATGGAACTGGGCTACGGTTCCGACGCCGACGTGCTGTTCGTCTGCGATCCGCGCCCCGGCGAGGACGAGACCACCGCGGTGAAGTGGGCGATCGGCGTCGCGGAGAAGGTCCAGCGCCTGCTCGGCGCCCCGAGCACCGATCCGCCGCTGCAGGTCGACGCCGGCCTGCGCCCGGAGGGCCGCAACGGCGCGCTGGTGCGTACCCTGGCCGCCTATCAGGCCTACTACGACCAGTGGGCCCAGCCGTGGGAGGTGCAGGCACTGCTGCGCGCGCACCAGGTGGCGGGCGATCAGCAGCTGGGCGTGCGGTTCCTGCACGTCATCGACCCGATCCGCTACCCGGCGGGCGGCGTGTCCGCCGAGTCGGTGCGCGAGATCCGCCGGATCAAGGCCCGCGTCGACGCCGAGCGCCTGCCGCGCGGGGCCAACCCCGCCACCCACACCAAGCTGGGGCGCGGCGGGCTGGCCGACATCGAGTGGACCGTGCAGCTGCTGCAACTGCGGCACGCCCACGAGGTGCCCGCGCTGCACAACACCTCGACGCTGGAATCGCTCGACGTCATCGAGGCCGAGGGCATCCTGGAACCCGACGACGTCGCCCTGCTGCGGGAATCGTGGATCACCGCGACCGCGGCCCGCAACGCGCTCGTACTGGTCAAGGGCAAGCCGACCGACCAGCTGCCCGGCCCGGGCCGCCTACTATCGGCGGTCGCGCGGGTGGCGGGCTGGCCCACCGACGACGGCAGCGAGTTCCTCGACAACTACATGCGCATCACCCGCCGCGCCAAGGCGGTCGTGGAGCGGGTGTTCGGGGGGTAGCGGAGACGAGAAAGGCCCCGCACCATGGGTGCGGGGCCTTTCTCGTTCACGCCGGAATCAGATGGCGCGGACGTCCTGAGCCTGGGGGCCCTTCTGGCCCTGGCCGACCTCGAACTCGACCCGCTGGCCCTCTTCGAGGGACTTGAAGCCGGAGCCGCTGATGGCCGAGTAATGCACGAAGACGTCGGGGCCGCCTCCGTCTTGGGCGATGAAGCCGAAGCCCTTCTCGCCGTTGAACCACTTAACAGTGCCTTGAGTCATGTGTTTTACAAGTCTTTTCAGTCGGTGAGCCATGGCGATCTCTGTGATCAGCCCAGTCTCAGCAGCCAAGTATGCCATACTCGCCGACAAACTGCGCGTACGGGGTCGCCGGACCGTGATCTGGGCGGAGTCTGCGTGCCACGCCCGGCGTGTCGGCATCGAAGATCATCCCCGGGTGCGCCGAGGTCACACCGGCGCGCGCGATGTGCCAATCTGGGCGACATGGGTGAGACCAACGATGCGGACTCCGGACACGTCGACCTGGCACTGCGGGTGCTCGACGCGCACGTGGCCTTCACCAAGGAGCAGCTGCGCACGCCCACCGGGTTCCTCGAGCTGGTCACCGAGGAGGTCGACGGCCTGCTCGCCGAATGCGCCGTGCTGACCCTGGCCGAGGCCGTCACCCGCGAGCAGATCAAGGGCGTCGCGCACAAATACGCGGTGCAGATCCCGGTCGAGGGCGCCATTCCCGAACTCGTCGGCGAGATCGCCGCCCGGCTCTACAACCACCGCGCCCAGGACGAGATCCCGGTCGGCGCGGTGGTCGACAACCGCCGCTTCGACGAACTGGTCTCGGCCGTGGCCGATATGGAGGTCGCGCACCGGCTGGTGCGGCTGGTGCTCAACAGCCCGGTCACCGTCGACGCCTGTGTCGAAGCGGTGCAGCGCGCGGTCGTCACCGCCGTCGACGAGGGCAAGCACGCCGACGGCGGCGGTCTGGCGCGGTCGCTGCGCGGCGCGCTGGCCCGGCTGGCCGAGCCCGCGCTGCCGGTGATCGAGAACGGCGTCGGCCGGATCACCCGCACCGGCGCGCGATTCGTCTTGCGCGGCAACCGCGACGACGCCGACGACGTGCTGCTCGACGCCGCCCGCGAGACCTGGCGCAAGCACACCGGCGATTCGATCGGCTCGTTCCGGGAACTGGTCTCGGCCAACGACGTGGAGGACGCGGTCGTGCTCACCTTCGAGTTCTGGCGCACCTTCCGCGACACCGACTACTTCCACGCGCTGCTCGACGAGGGCATCGATCACGTCTTCGACAAGTACGGCGACACCCCGCTGGCCGAATTGCTCACCGAGCTGGGCATCGGGCGCGCGGACATGATCGAGGAGGCGCTGCGGTTCGGCCCCTCGGTGCTCGCCGAACTGGACGAGCGCGGCTATCTCGACACCGTGGTCCGGCGCAGGCTGGCGCCGTTCTACGCCTCCGAGGCGTTCCGCGCGGCGGTGGCCGGAACATAGGACCCGCGAGCCCGCGGACCGCGAGTTCTGTTCGGCCGCTGGCGCGTCGGTGTTTGTCGGTACGATCCGTGCAACGATGGAGCGCTTGCGCTACCGGATCGCGATGAAAGGCTGCCGTGACACGTCTGTCCTCCCTGCTCGACCAGATCGACTCCGGAGCGGTGCTGCTGCCCGAATTCCAGCGCGGTTACGTCTGGAACCGGGATCAGGTGCGCGGACTGATGCGGTCGCTGTACCTCGGTTATCCGGTCGGCGGGCTCCTGGTGTGGGAGACCGGATCCGAGGACATCGCCGTGCGCGGCCAGGGCGGCGGCTCGGGGCTGCGCCAGCTGCTGCTCGACGGCCAGCAGCGCATCACCACCCTCTACGGCATCCTGCGCGGCACCGCGCCGTCGTTCTTCGAGGGCGACGCCGTCGCGTTCACCGGGCTCCACTTCGACGTCGACCGTGAGGTTTTCGAGTTCCAGGTGCCAGGTCGCGAGACCGCCCCGACCTGGATCGATGTCACCGAGCTGTTCGCTCTGGGGCCCGTGCACTACCTGCCCCGGTTCACCGAGGTGCCGCCGGAGACGCTGGCGGTCTACCTCGACCGGCTCAACAAGCTGCGCGAGATCACCCATCGCGAGTTCAACGTCGAGACCATCACCGGCTCGGACCGCACCGTCGACGAGGTCGTCGACATCTTCAACCGTGTCAACTCCGGTGGCACCAAACTGTCCAAGGGCGACCTGGCGCTGGCGACGCTGTGCGCGCAGTGGCCGCAGGCCCGCGGCAACCTGCGCGATCACCTGATCCGCTGGGACAAGGACGGCTACACCTTCACCCTGGACTGGTTGCTGCGCAATGTGATCGCCGTCGGCAACGGGCGCGCGCACTTCGACGCGCTGGGTGATCTCTCGCCCGCGGAGTTCGAGCAGGCGCTCAGCGACACCTCGACCCAGGTCGACACCTTCCTCGACACCGTGGCCGGCCGCCTCGGCCTCGATCACGACCGAGTCCTGATGGGGCGCTACGCGATTCCGGTGGTCACCCGGCTGCTGTTCCTCAACGGCGGCCGCTTCGACGACGACCTGCACCGCGACCGGGTGCTGTACTGGTACATCCACTCGGCGCTGTGGGGCCGGTTCAGCGGGTCCACCGAGACCTTCCTGCAGCAGGACTACGAGACGCTCGAACGCGGCGGCATCAACGGCCTCATCGGCTCGCTGGAGCGGCTGCGCGGCGGCTCCCTCGACCTGTGTGCCGACGACTTCGGCGGCGCGACCCGCGGCTCGCGGTTCTATCCGCTGCTCTACCTGCTGACCCGCGTCGACGGTTCGCGCGACCTGGGCACCGGCGACGAACTCGGCATCGAGCAGTTCGGCGAGCGCACCCCGGTGCAGGTGCACTACCTGTTCCCGAAGACCACGCTGCGCGACGCGGGCTACGAGCGCAACGAGATCAACGCCATCGCCAACTTCTGCTTCCTCAGCCCCGGCTCGGAAGCCGAACTGGGCGAACGCGAACCGGCCGACTACCTCGCCGAGGTGGAGCGACGGCACCCGGGTGTGCTCGCCTCGCAGTGGATTCCGACCGACCCGGCGCTGTGGCGGGTCGAGAACTACCGCGAATTCCTGCGCGCGCGCCGCAAACTGCTGTCCACGGCGGCCGACGCGTTCCTCGAGCAGCTGCGCACCGGCACGCTGCACCGGCCGACGCTGCTGTCCGTCGGCGTCGCCGGGGTGAGCCTCGGTGACCCGGCCGTCGACCTGGTCAACGCGCTGGTGGACGACCTCGTCGCCGACGGCTTCGGCTTCCCGCTGCTCGACAGCGAGGTCTCCGACCCGGTGACCGGCCGCGAACTCGCTGTCGCCGAGGCGTTCTGGCCCGAGGGCCTGCAACCCGGCGTCGGCATGCCGGTGGTGCTGGTGCTCGCGCCGGCCAGCGCCGACCTCACCCGGCTGGCTCAGCTCGGCTACGCCGTGTTCACCTCCGTCGACGCGCTGCGCGGCTATGTCGACAACCTGCGCGTCGAGGTGTCCGGCGACACCGGCCTCTACGGCCCCGCCGCCGACGTGGCGACGCTGGCCGATCGCCTGCCCGCGACCTGGGTCGGCAACTCCGAGCAGGTCTGGTTCCGCTTCGCCTGGAACCAGCTCGAGCGCGACCGCGCCGACGGCCCCGACGCGGCACTCGAACCCGAGCAGGTCGCGCTGCGCTACATCGCCCTGTGGGCGCTGACCCGCACCTTCTACATCCACGCGTTCGATCAGGGCAATCCGGGGGAGTGGCGGTACTACCTGGGCGACGCGATCGGCCCGAATCCACTGGTCCCGCGCGACTGGCTGGCCCGCCGCGCCGTCGCCTCCGGTGCCCTGGCCCCCGGCGCCACCCCCGGCGACGAGGACATCGCCATCGCCATGGTGCACGGTGTGCTCGAGGTGGTCGAGGACGTCGCCACCGCCCTGTCCCACCTGCTCGGCGGCCCCGGCCTGTTCGCCTCGCTGTGGGCGTCGGCGGGTGCCGCCGAACACTACGGCTACCCCCTGTCCACCGACCAGATCAACGACCTCATCAACCAGGTCGTCAACGACCCGGCGTCCCGGAAGATCCAGGCCTACAACTGGATCGAGGCGGGTCTGCCGCTCTGACCGACGCGGCGCGGTTCAGCCGTGCCGCGCGCCGTGCGCGGCGGCGACGAAGCGGTCGCACGCCTGCTGTGACTTGTCGCCCGAGGCGTTCTCGACACCGCTGTTGACGTCGACCCCGAACGGCTTCACCGCGCTGATCGCCGCGCCGACATTGGCCGCGGTGAGCCCACCGGCGAGCACGACCGGGCAGCCGAGCGCGGCCAGTTCCGTGACGATGCGCGCGCTGACCGTCCAGTCGTGGGTGCGGCCGGTGCCGCCCAGCCGATCGGGGGTGCGGGAATCCAGCAGCACCGCGTCACAATCGGCGGCGGCGGCCTTCGCGTCCAGGATCGCGTCCGCGCCGGCGACATGGACGGCGCGCAGGATCATCCGGCCCCGGGCGGCGGCCTTGACCTGGCGCAGTGTCTCCGCCGAGACGAGCCCGTGCACCTGGATGGTGTCCACGCCGAGCTGATCGGCCAGTTCGATGATCTCGTCCGCCGCCTCGAGATGGGTCACCAGCACCCGGTTGACGAACGGCGGGACCAGCGCGGCCAGTCCGCGTGCCGTCGCGGCGTCGAGCGCGTCCTCGCTGACATGGGTGATGCCGCTGATGAAGCCGACCGCGTCCGCGCCCGCCGCGAGGGCGATCCGCAGGTCGGCTTCCGAGCGGATTCCGCAGATCTTCGCGCGCACGGTCATGGGCGAAGACCAGCCGGACGGGCGCGCCTCAGCGGGACGCTCCGGTGGCGCGCTGGAAGGTCGCGACGAAATCGCGCAGGGCGGTGCGGTCCTCGGTGTCGGCGGGGCGGTAGCCACGGGCCGCTTCGACGGTGATCGGGGTGCCCGCGCGGATGGGGAGTTCGGTCCAGCAGACCGGCAGGACCGGGAGCTGGACGGTGCGATCGGCCACGGTGAGGGTCAGCGCCGAGGTGTAGCGGCCCGCGACGGTCATCAGCGCGTCGACGGCGTCCTCGGTGAGCGGGCCCGCGGCGGGGAATTCCTCGATGTACACCGGCTACCTCCTTCTGCGGCGCCAGTGTAGGCCGCCACCGGCACCTCAGAGAACCTTTAGCGCCGCCATAAGGGCGCGACAAGGACGCCAGCCTAGGCTCGGGCCTCATGATGCGGAAATGGTTGGACCGGGCGTTGCTGGTCCTGGGGTGGGGCGCGCTGATCGCGGCGGTGGCCGGGATCGTGTTGCATCTGGGCAGCTGGCGGCAGCAGTCCCTGGTGCTGCTGGCGTCGGGGGCGATGTGGCTGATGCTGGGCGCGGTGCTCGGGCTGATCCTCGTTCTCCTCGCGCGCGGCTGGCGCAGCGCGATCGCCGGGGGCGTGGTGCTGGCGGGCGCGGCCTGGCTGGTGGTGCCGGGCTACATTCCGGCGGCCGGCGCGGCCGACGGACCGCAGCTGCGGGTGCTGCAATCGAATCTGCTCTTCGGACAGGCCGATCCGGCCGCCGTGGTCGCGGCGGTGCGCGACAACGACGTCGACGTGCTCACCGCCGACGAACTGACCACCGACTCGATCACCCGGCTGCGCGCGGCTGGACTGGAGGAGCGGCTGCCCTACTTCTACCTGGAACCCGCGCAGTCCGGCGGTGGCGGCACCGGCATCTATAGCCGATACCCGTTGCGCGAGAACACCAAGTACGACGGCTTCATCATGAGCAATATCTCCGCGACGATGGATCATCCACAGCGCGGCCCGATCTCGGTGTTCGCCTTCCACCCGATCCCGCCCAATATCGACTTCGCCGCGTGGACCGCCGAGCTGCGCCGCGTGGACGAGATCCTCGCGACGGCACCGACGCCCGCGATCGTCGGCGCGGATTTCAATGCGACGCAGAACCATTCGGCCTACCGCGCGCTGCTGGACGGTCCGTTCGCGGCCGCCGCCGACCAGACCGGCGACGGCGTCCTGCTGACCTACCCCGCCGATCGTCGCTGGGGCCCGGTGATCGGCATCGACCACATCCTCGTCGCAGGTGGCGTTGCCGAAGAGGTCCGCACGCTGACCATTCCGGGGTCCGATCACCGCGCGCTGCTCGCCACGGTCCGGATGCGGGATTGACGGCGTCGATTACCATGTGAGCGCTCGACATCGGACCGCTCGGCGTCCGTGTCATTCCCCGGGGAGGAAACAGCGGATGATCAAACATCGGTTCGCCATGGCTGTGGCGGCACTGGTGAGCGTCGGCCTGCTCGCCACCGGTTGCTCGGCGACGACCGTCGCCAGTGACCAGGCGATGCCTGCGATGGACAACCCGTGGGAGGTGGCGGGCGCGACGTCGAACACCGGGCCAAGCGGCACCCGTCCGGGGGTGCCCGACACCGACAAGAAGGCGGAGAACGGCGACAACGGCAAGATCGACAAGCTCGCGCTCAACGCCATCGCCGATATCGAAGAGTATTGGCAGACCGAGTATTCCAAGACGTTCCGGGGCAACTTCAAGCCCGCCTCGAAGTACATCTCGTGGTCGGCGAAGGCGCCGGAATCGGAATCGGTGCAGTTCTGCAAGAGCAGCACCTACAAGCTGGTCAACGCCGCGTACTGCCCGCTCGACCACACCATCGGCTGGGACCGCTCGGTCCTGCTGCCGCTGCTGGTCGACAAGTACAAGGAGATGTCGGTGGTGATGGTGCTGGCCCACGAGTACGGCCACGCCATCCAGTCCCAGGCCGACCTGCTGCGCGGCTTCCTCACCGACGCGCTGGTGAAGGAGCAGCAGGCCGACTGCCTGGCCGGGGTCTTCCTGCGCCACGTCGCCGAGGGCAGGTCCAAGCACTTCACCCTCAACACCACCGACGGCCTCAACGGTGTGCTCGGCGCCACCGTCGCCGTGCGCGACCGCGACCCCAATGATCCCGACGCCGTGCACGGTTCGGCCTTCGAGCGGGTCACCGCGGTGCAGATGGGCTACACCGAGGGTGCCGGGTCCTGCAAGGGGATCAACAAGGACGAGATCGAGAAGCGCCGCGCGGGCCTGCCGGTCACCTTCGAGGACGGCGAGCGCGACTTGCAGCTGCCGGTGAACAAAGAGAACCTGAGTTTGCTGGCCACCCAGCTGGGCAAGTCGATGCCGGTGAAGAACGCGCCGAAGTTCGACTACGCGGGTGTCACCCGCAACTGCGCCTCGACCACCACCACCGAGCCGGTGTCGTACTGCCCGGGCAGCAACACCATCGGCACCGACCTGCCCGCCATGGCCAAGCGCGCGGGGGAGGGAACCACCGGCAAGGAGGAACCGCTCTCGGCGATGGTCACCGGCGATTACAACGCCGCGGTGGTCTTCGTGTCCCGCTACGCCCTGGCGGTGCAGCAGGACCGCAAGCTGTCACTGACCGGCGCCGAGTCGGCGGGCCTGCGCACCGCGTGCCTGTCCGGGGCGCTGACCACGAAACTCAGTGAGCCGGGCAGTGATCCGCGCCTGTCGGCCGGCGACCTCGACGAGGCGGTGTCGGGCCTGCTCGCCGACGGCCTCGCGGCCGCCGACGTCAACGGCAAGGTGGTGCCGAGCGGCTATCAGCGCCTCGAGGCGTTCCGCACCGGCGTCCTCGACGGCGAACAGGCCTGCCTGACCCAGTTCAAGTAGTCAGCGGGCCGCAGGCAGTGATCGCAGGGAGCTGAGGGTGTTCGCCACCGCGCGGGCGGCCTCGGCTCCCTTCGTCACGAAATGGTTGGTGTAGTAGTCGACGTGCTCGCTGTGCTCGTGGAAGTGGTGCGGGGTGAGCACCACCGAGAACACGGGGACGTCGTTGTCGAGCTGCACGCGCATCAGGCCGTCGATCACCGCGGTGGCGACGAAGTCGTGGCGGTAGATACCGCCGTCGACGACCAGCGCGGCGGCGACGATCGCCTCGTAGCGGCCGGTGCGGGCCAGGCGCTGCGCGTGCAGCGGGATCTCGAAGGCGCCGGGGACGTCGAACACCTCGACGGCGGCCGGGTCGAAGCCCAGGCCGGCGTATTCGGCGACGAAGCCCTCGTGGGCCTTGGTGACGATGGAGCTGTGCCAGCTGGCGCGGATGAAGGCGACGGCGCCGGTAGACGTGGTTCCCATGCGCGGAGTCTACTAGGTTCTAAGTTACTCGTCGGTAATATGCCGCGAGAGCCAGTCGACGACGTCCGCGATCACCTGGTCGCGCTCGGGTTCGTTGAACACCTCGTGGAACAGCCCCGGGTAGCGCAGCACCGTCACGTCGGACGATCCGGCGTCGCGTTCGAGCACGTCGGCGCTCGACGGCGCGGCGATGGTGTCGGCGGTGCCGTGCACCACCAGCAGCGGCGGGGTGAGCGCGTCGAGGCGCTGCTTCACCAGCGCGGTGTGCTGCAGGATCTCCACCGCGGTGCGGGCGGGCAGCTTGCCGCGGAACACCAGCGGATCGTCGTCGTAGGCGCGCACCACCGCGGGATCGCGGCTGATCGTCGACGAATCCAGCGTCAGCACACCGAGATTCGGCGCGATCCGGGTGAGCAGGGGAGCGGCCAGGCGCTGCACCGGATTGCCCAGCGGGATGTCCAGCGGCGGCGCCGACACCACGACCCCGGCCACGTCGACCGGGCCGCGGGTCGCCAGGTGCAGCACCACCAGGCTGCCCATCGAATGACCGAGCAGGAACCGGGGGACGCCGGGATGGGCCTTGCCCGCCAGGTCGAGCAGTGCGGCCACATTGTCGGCGGCGGCGTGCATCGAGCCGATATTGGCCGCCGCGCCCTCCGACAGACCGTGCCCGATGTGATCGAGCGCGTACACCGCGAAGCCCTGCGCGGCCAGCGCGTCGCCCACGTACTCGTAGCGTCCCGAATGCTCGGCGACACCGTGCACCAGCACCACCACCGCACGCGGGTCGGAGGTGGGTTGCCAAGCGCGCCAGGCGATCCGGCCGCCGTTGCCGGCGAATTCGCCCGTGTCCGTCGTCATCGCTGCGCTGCTCCTTCGTCGCCGGGCGCCACCGCGAGCCGCTCGATCAGGCGCCGATTGAACTCGATCAGTCGAGCGTAGTTGAGCCGGGAGATCCGCTCGTCGGTTCCGTGGATCCGTTCCAGGTCCGCCGCGGTCAATACGATCGGCGCGAAGTTGCAGCGGGTGGCGGCGAGCCCGTCGTAGTGCCGGGAATCGGTGGCGCCGGGCACCAGTCCGGTGGTGGTCACGATGCCGGGGACGATCTCGGCGGCGAGCTCGGCGATCAGCGCGTAGGCCGGGCCGGGCCCGGTGACGCGCGAGGGCTCCGACGCGGGCCCGACCAGCTCGATCGCCACCCCGATGTCGCGGATCACCCGGCGGCAGTGCGCGAGCACCGTCGACACCGAATCGCCGGGCAGGATACGGAAATTCACCAGCGCCTCGGCGCTCTGCGGCAGCACATTGGCCTTCACCCCACCATGGATCACCGTCGGCGCCGTCGTCGTGCGGACCAGCGCCTCGGTGGTGGGGCCCGCCGCCAGGATCCGGGTGACCAGCGGCCCCGTCAGCGTGGCCAGCCCGCGCTTATCGGCGAGTTCGAGCAGCTTGCGGCGCGGTTCCGGCAGCGCCACCCGCATCCGGGCGAGCATGTCGGTGATCACCGGCGTCAACCGCAGCGGCATCGGATGGTCCTGCACCCGGGCCACGGCGCGGGCCAGGCGACCGACCGCGGTCTGCTTGCCGGGCATGGACGAGTGCCCGCCGGTCTCGCTGACCGACAGCCGCACCGTCGCGTACCCCTTCTCGCCCAGCATGATGCTCGCGACCGGCCGCTCGACCCCGTCGGCGACGCCCTCGGTGATCACCCCGCCCTCGTCGAGCAACAGCTCGGCCCTGACCTTCTCGTTCCGCAGGTGCTCGGCCATCCGGACCGCGCCGCCGTCGCCGAAGACCTCTTCGTCGTGGCCGAAGGCGAGGTAGACGGTGTGCCGGGGACGCACACCGGCCGTCAGCGACTGCTCGACGGCCTCGAGCACGGCCAGCACCCGGCTCTTGTCGTCGATCGCGCCCCGGCCCCAGATGAACTCCGCGTCGACGACGCCGGCGAACGGGGGATGGGTCCAGCGCCGCGGATCGTCGACCGGGACGACGTCCTGGTGGGCCAGCAGGATCGCCGCGACCGGTCCCGGCTCGGCGCCGTCCCAGCGGTAGAGCCTGCTGCGGCCGAAGGTGGTCACGGTCAGCTCGGCGTGCACGCGCGGGAACGACGTCTCGAGGTGCTCGGCGAGCCGGGCGAACTCCGCGTCGGCGGTCTGGGTGGGGTCCTCGGTCGACACCGTCGCGCACCGCAGCGCCGCGGCCAGCCGCTCGGCGACCGCGTCGTCGACCCCGGTGGTGACGGGGGATCCGGTCGGTTTCTCGATCATCGGGCGCACCCTCGCCATTGTTGCCCGTGCCCGGCGGATTCGCCGTGAAAGACGTCCGAATCGCCGTGTTCGAGGTCGCTGCGTCATGCGGTCCGACGCCCCCGCGGGGGGCCATCTAAGCTGAGACCATGGCAGGAGGCAAGGGCGGCAAGCCGTCGAAGGAAGCCAAGGCCGCGGCTAAAGCGGCCCGTAAGCAGGCATCACGCGAACGGCGTCAGCAGTTGTGGCAGGCGTTCAACATGCAGCGCAAGGAAGACAAGGCGCTGCTGCCGCTGATGATCGGCGCACTCGTCGGCACCGCGGTGGTCTTCTTCCTCGTCGGTCTGATCTTCGACATGCAGTGGTTCCTGCTGCCGCTGGGTCTGCTGCTCGGTGTGCTGTTCGCGTTCATCATCTTCGGACGTCGCGTGCAGAAGAACGTCTACCGCAAGGCCGAGGGCCAGGCGGGCGCGGCGGCGTGGGTGCTGGAGAACCTGCAGGGCAAGTGGCGGGTCGCCAACGGCGTCGCGGCCACCACCCAGCTCGACGCGGTGCACCGCGTCATCGGGCTGCCGGGCGTGGTCTTCGTCGCCGAGGGCTCCCCGCAGCGGGTGAAGTCGCTCATCGCGCAGGAGAAGAAGCGCACCGCCCGCCTCATCGGTGACACCCCCATCTACGAAGTGATCGTCGGCAACGACGAGGGCCAGACCCCGCTCAAGGATCTGCAGAAGTTCCTCACCAAGCTGCCGCGCAATATCGACGTCAAGCGGATCGACCAGATCGAGGGCAGGCTGACCGCGCTGAGTTCGCGCAGCGGCCCGGCGATGCCGAAGGGCCCGATGCCCCCCGGCGCGAAGATGAAGGGCATGCAGCGCGCGATCCGTCGCCGCTGAGCCCGCCTACCACCACGAGCCCGGCACCTGATCTCAGGTGCCGGGCTCGTGTCATGTCAGGAGTTCGGCGCCCGTCCGGTGAGCAGCCACAGGATCCGGTCGTAGGCCAGCAGGTGGTAGCCGACCAGCACCGCCGTCGAGATCAGCGCGAGCCGGGGCAGTCCAGCGCCCCACAGCGCCGCGGCGCCACCGAAGAGCACGGCGACCTCGATCAGCAGCCGGACCGGGCCCGAGACGGGCACCGGCGCGCCGCCGCCGCGGCTCGGATCGTTCGCGAGCGCGAACGTCCCCCACAGCAGCGCGGCCGCGATCGGCAGCACGACGACGAGCAGGTATCGCCAGGGCGAGTCGAACGCCCGCCAGCCGAACACCCCGAACGAGGTGATGGCGACGAGCTCGAGCAGGAAACGCACGGCCAGCAGGGCCGGATTCAGTGACACGGCCACAGCGTAAAGGCCGCCCCCGGCCCGCCGCGACGGGTCAGCGCGCGTTGACCAGGGCCGTGCCCGTGGCGCGATCGTGCATGCCGCGCCCGTCGGCGTCGGTGAACAGCGCCGGGATGACGAACACCAGCAGCACCTGCCGCGCCAGCGCCCGCACGAACCCGACCGCCACCGGGGCGTCGATCCGCAGCACCCGCAGCTTCAGGAAGTACTGGCCGGGGGTGAACCCGAACAGCGTCACCGCGGCCACGCCGATCACGAACCACACCAGCAGCGGCATCGAGGAGGAGGCGAAGCTGCGGGTGATCACGGCGGCGATGCCGACCGCGATGAACCAGTCGACGAACAGCGCCACGACCCGGCGCCAGGTCGGGGCGAGCGAGCCCGCGCCCGCGCGTGGCAGCCCGTACAGCTCGCCGGGGTAGCCGGATGTTTCCGGGTCGCCCGGTTCCGCCGGATTGCCGGAAAGCCATGTGCCGGTGATACGCGCCATGGGTCCCAGGATAGTGGCCGGCTATCGCCCGCTCACGACCGCATTAGTGGAGGTCACGTCACCGCGCGGCGGAGCGGATGGCAGGATTACGATGCAGGTCGCGCCCGGATGGCAGACATCACCAGATATCCGGCACGCGTAACACTGGCGAAACACAGCCTTGACTGTAGGGAAACACCGCGTCCATAGCGTCAGCTGGCGACGAACCCATGCATCGCGACTGGCTGGGAACCGATCCGTAAGGAGAACAAGTGACGTTCAGCACGGCCGAAGAGGTCATCCAGTACATCAAGGAAGAGGACATCGAATACGTCGATATCCGCTTCTCCGACCTTCCCGGCGTCCAGCAGCACTTCTCGATCCCGGCCAAGGCGTTCACCGCCGACCTGGCCGAAGAGGGTCTGGCGTTCGACGGCTCCTCGGTGCGTGGCTTCCAGTCGATCGACGAGTCGGACATGCTCCTGCTCCCCGACTTCAGCACCGCGCGGATCGACCCCTTCCGTGCCGCGAAGACCCTGAACCTGAACTTCTTCGTGCACGACCCGTTCACCCGTGAGGCCTACTCCCGCGACCCGCGCAACATCGCGCGCAAGGCGGAGGAGTACCTGCGTTCGACCGGCATCGCCGACACCGCCTACTTCGGTGCCGAGGCCGAGTTCTACATCTTCGACGGCATCCGCTACGGCTCGGGCATGAACGGCTCGTTCTACGAGATCGAGTCGGTCTCGGGCTCGTGGAACACCGGCAACGAGTTCAACCCGGACGGCAGCCGCAACCTGGGCTACAAGGTCCGCAACAAGGGTGGCTACTTCCCCGTCGCCCCGTACGACCACTACGTCGACCTGCGCGACAAGATCTCGACCAACCTGCAGAACGCGGGCTTCGAGCTGGAGCGCGGCCACCACGAGGTCGGCACCGCCGGTCAGGCCGAGATCAACTACAAGTTCGGCACGCTGCTCTCCGCCGCGGACGACCTGCAGCTGTTCAAGTACATCGTGAAGAACACCGCGTGGCAGGAAGGCAAGTCTGTCACCTTCATGCCGAAGCCCCTCTTCGGTGACAACGGCTCGGGCATGCACGTGCACCAGTCGCTGTGGAAGGACGGCAAGCCGCTGTTCCACGACGAGGCCGGCTACGGTGGCCTCTCGGATCTGGCGCGTCACTACATCGGCGGCATCCTGCACCACGCCCCGTCGCTGCTGGCGTTCACCAACCCGACCGTCAACTCCTACCACCGTCTGGTGCCGGGCTACGAGGCCCCCATCAACCTGGTGTACTCGCAGCGCAACCGCTCGGCTGCCGTGCGTATCCCGGTGACGGGCAACAACCCGAAGGCCAAGCGCATCGAGTTCCGCGCGCCGGACTCCTCGGGCAACCCGTACCTGGCCTTCGCCGCCATGATGATGGCCGGCCTGGACGGCATCAAGAACAAGATCGAGCCGCTGGCTCCGGTCGACAAGGACCTCTACGAGCTGCCGCCCGAGGAGGCCAAGAACATCCCGCAGGCCCCCACCAGCCTGGCCACGGTCATCGACCGCCTCGAGGCGGACCACGACTACCTCACCGAGGGCAACGTCTTCACCGAGGACCTGATCGAGACCTGGATCCAGATCAAGCGCGACAGCGAAATCGCGCCGGTCAACCTGCGCCCGCACCCCTACGAGTTCGAGCTGTACTACGACGTGTAAGTCGTACCAGCCGATTCGTCGGTAGCAGTGCCTGAATCGCCCGTCCACGGATTCCGTGGGCGGGCGATTCGCGTTCGCTAGGTGCCGAGTGACGGCAGCGTCTCGGACAGGGCCGCGCGGGCGGCGGCGACGTGATCGGCGAGGTCGCCGCCCTGGCTGAGCCACACCCGATAGGCGGAGAAGAAACAGGCCATGCCGACCTTCGCCCACAGCGATGGGCGGACATCGGTGCCGACCGCGACGCCGAGCTGCCCGGCCAGGTGGTGTTCGACGAGGTGCTCGACAGCGGCCTGTTTGGCGAGATCGCGGGCCCGCAGGGCAGGCGAGCTCGCGATCAGCGCGTCACGGGTACGGGCCTTGACAAGATTTTCGCTGCCGAATCGGCCGACCAGGGGGGCGATGACCACGGCGAGCGTGGTCTCGGGGCGTTCGCCCGCGGGGCGTTCGGCGAGCAGCCGGGTCAGGTCGGCGCGCAGTTCCTCGTCCTCGGGGAAGACCAGCTCTTCCTTGCTGGTGAAGTAGCGATGCAGGGTCCTGGTACCGACTTCGGCGGCGGCCGCGATCTCGGCGACGGTGACGTCGTCGAATCCCCGTTCGGCGAAGAGCGTGAACGCCGTGTCGACGATGGATTGCCTGGTCCGTTCCCGTTTGAGATCCCGCAGCGACATCGGAACAGTGTCGCACGACAGTGTCATGTGGCAGACTGTGCCATATGACATCAGGTGACAGAACGATCGTGGTGACCGGTGGCACCAGCGGCCTCGGCTACGAATGCGCCCGCACGCTCGCGCTGGACCCGCGCAATCACGTCGTGATCACCGGCCGCGACGGCGCCCGCACGCGCGCATCGGCAGCGGCCGTCAACGCGCACGGGCTGCCGCTCGACTTATCCTCGCGCGCATCGGTTCTCGGGTTCGCGACCGACCTCGTGGCGGCCGACCTGCCGCCCCTGCGTGGCCTCGTCTGCAACGCCGGCCTGCAATTCACCAGCCGCGTGCTCACCGCCGACGGCATGGAAGCGACCTTCGCCATCAACCACCTCGGCCATGTCGGCCTCATTCGCGAACTGGTCGACCACTTGGTCGCCCCGGCGCGGATCGTCCTGGTGTCGTCGGGGACGCACGATCCCGATCAGTTCACCGGCATGCCACACCCGCTCCACGCGACCGCCCGCGAACTCGCCTATCCGCCCGAGTCCGCCGAATCGCCCCAGCGTGATGCCCGGCGTCGGTATTCGACATCGAAGCTGGCGAACCTGCAGACGGCCTACTACCTCGCCCGCGAACTCGCGCCGCGTGGCATCACCGTCAACGCCTACGATCCCGGCCTCATGCCCGGCACCGGATTGGCCAGGAACGCAGGTACTTTCCAGCGCGCGGCGTGGCGAACCATCGCTCGAACGCTGCTCGTGCTCCCCGGTGTGCGAACCCCGCGCAGGTCCGGCGCCGATCTCGCGTGGTTGGTCGCGGCACCCGAGCGCGCGGGCGACACCGGCGAATATCTGGTGGGTCGCAGGCCGGTTCGGTCGTCGAAGGTGTCCTACGACGAGAAGCTACAGGCGGCCCTGTATCGCGACAGCATCGAGCTGCTCGACGAATTGGATGCCAGGACGGCCTGACTCGCGCACGCTCAGCGCGCTGAGCCGTTCGGCACCGCCTGTCGGGACCTAAGGTGCGGCGAGCTTCGAGTGGATGGCGGCGACGAAGGCGGTCGCGTCGGGGTGGGGGCCGGGCCCCAGGTTGAAGTGGCTGTGGTCGGCCCAGGAGCCGAGCATGGTCGCGTCGGAACGGTCCGGAGGTTGGAGGGCGGCGCGTTCGAGGGTGAAGATCCGCACGTTCTCGGACTCGTCGGGGAGAACGACGGCGACGAAATGCGCTTCCGCGGGGGCGGCCGGTGTCGGGAGCTGGACCAGCAGGAGCCGGAATCCGTCGCCATCGAGGCGGCGGCCGCTGATGTCGTCGCAGGGCAGGCGATCGTCGGGGGCGAGCTGCTCACCGACGGTGTCCCACAGGTACTTCAGCTGTTCGGTGTAGCCGAACGGCGGTTCGTCGGTGACCATGCGCGCGCCGAGCCGCTGCGCTAGATCGGGCAGGACCCGATGGGCGAATTGATAGTGATGGGTTCTCGGCTCAGCCACAGTGGGTCCCTCCCGTGCCGAGCGAGAATTCCCCGCTCGTGCCCGAGAAACTACCCCTTCGCTCCGACACCTGACCCGCGGGTCCGTGCAGTGCCCGATCTGCGAGGTTTCAGGCCCGGACGAACAGGCGCAGCGACTCCTCGACCACGGCATCGCGGGTCCGCCCGTCCGGGTCGGCCTCGGGGCGGAGCCAGATCGACGCGTGGTTGAGGATGCCGTGCAGGCAGTGCAGCGCGACCGACGGGTCGGGGCAATCGAATTCGCCGGACGCGATGCCCGCGTCGACGACCTCGCGGAAGATCCGGTCGTGCCGCCTGCGCATGGTCTTGATCGACTCGGTGTGCTCGGCGGGCCACGGCGCCGGGAACGAGAAGAGTTTCCCCACTTCGGGATACAGCGCCGTGAGGACCCGCAGCTGCTCGGCGACGAGCGCGCGCAGTCGATCGGCGGCGGGTCGATCCGCCGCCGCGTCGAGCGCGGCGCCCAGGTGGGTCAGGACATCGGAGGTCAGCTTCTCCAGTGCGGCCGAGACCAGCGCGTCCTTGCTCGGGAAGTAGTGGTAGAGGGTCGCTTTCGCGATATCGGAGCGCTCGGCGACGTCCTCGAACCGCATCCCCTGGTAGCCGCTGCTCGACAGGATCTGCAACGCGGCATCGATCATCTCCGCCTTGCGGCGATCGCGGCGTCTGGCCGCGCGCCCGGCGGGCGCGACGCTCTCGTCCGCCATCGAAGTCATCGGCCGATCATATCGGGCGCCGTCGGCGGGCCCGTGGCGCTGTGAAGTCGACCACAAGGATGGTGAATCGACTGGAAAGATGAAAATTCGACCCGTAGGTTGAGTTTTGTGACGGAGACGATCGCCCCCAGCTACTTCCAGCGCGTCGGCACGCACCGCTTCGTGCCCACCGCCAACGCGGGCGGCGCCTGGGCCCGCGACGAACAGCACTTCAGCCCCCTCGGCGGGCTGATCGTGCACGAGATCCTGCGCACGCGAGCGCGCGAGCAACGCCCCGCGCTGGCGCTGAGCCGGATCAGCTTCGACATCCTCGGCCGCATCGGCTTCGAGGAGTTCGACATCGAGGTCCGCACGGTCCGGCCCGGCCGCACGATCGAACTGGTCGAGGCCACGGTCGTCATCGCCGGTCGCGACGTCGTGAGCGCCCGCGCCTGGCTGCTGAGCGATCAGGACACCGACAGCGTCGCGGGCGGCGAACCCGATCGGCTGCCCGCCCCGGACACCCTGTCCTCGTGGGCGCTGAGCTCGGTCTGGCCCGGCGGTTACATCGCCACCATCGACACCCGCCCCGTCGGGCTCCCACAGCCGGGGCGCACCGCCGCGTGGATCCATTCGCCCGTGGACCTGGTGTCCGGCGAACCGAGCGAGCCCTTGGCGTCGTTCATCGCGCTGGTCGACACCGCCAACGGCATCGCGGTCCGCCAGGAGCCGACCAAGTGGATGTTCCCCAATGTCGACCTGACGATCCACCTGTATCGGCAGCCCGAGGGCGAGTGGACCGGCCTCGACACCAGCGTCACCTTCGGCCACACCGGTCAGGGCCTGACCAGCACCGTGCTGCACGACGTCCGCGGACCGGTCGGCGTGGCCCAGCAGATCCTCACCGTCCGCCCGCAACCCCAGCCCTAGGCCGCGGCCCCCGGATCTCGGGGCTGGACTCGCACGACGCGACCGGCCATAGTCCATCCGTGCGATGGGGTGTGATGGTGGCAAGGGTCGCCGCCGGTGTGGCGTTGGTGCTGGGGACTGCGGCGCCGGTGTCAGCCGAGCCGGTGAATGTGGCGTTCCAGTGGACGCAGGAGTACCTGACCGCCCCCGACGGCACCCGCCTGCACGCCGATATCCTGCGGCCGCAGGGCCTGGCCGACGACGTGCGCACCCCGGTGCTGCTGACGGTCAGCCCGTACCGCGCGCACCTCGCCTACCTCACCCAACCGCGCCCCGAGGGCGGCCCGTCGACCGACAATCTGCCGGTTGAATGGGCGCTGAAGGCCGGCTACACCTACGTGATCGTGGATCTGCGCGGCTACGGCGGCTCCAACGGCTGCCCGGATTTCGGTGGCCCGGGGGAGCAGTCCGACGTGGCCGCCGCCGTCGAATGGGCGGCGCGCAAGCCATGGTCGACCGGTCGCGTCGGGGTCGTCGGCACCTCCTACGAGGGCTGGACCGGCATGCTCGCGCTGGCCGCGAAACCGCAGGGCCTGGCCGCCGTCGCGGCGTTCGAACCGGTCGTCGATCCGTACACCTACCTGTACATGCAGGGCATCTCGTGGAAGTTCGGCGGAAAACCGCTGACCGAGGACGGACTTCGCCCCGCCGACCTCGCCGGCCCCGAACACCTCGCCATCGCCCACACTCCCGGCCGCTGGGACGACTCACCCGAATACCAGGCCAACGCCGTCGCGCTGACCAAGGAATGCACGGACAACTACCTCGCCCTCACCACCGACCACAACGCCGCCAACCCGGGCTGGCGCGACCGCGACCTCGTCGACGACCTGCGCGGCAACACCACCCCGCTGTTCCTCGGCCAGAGCTTCCTCGACTCCAACACCCGCGCCGACCGCGTCCTGGACGCCTGGCAGGCGATGGGCCCCGGCGAGCATCGGGCCTGGTTCGGCCAGTGGGGACACTCCGACTGCCGCAGCCGCTGCGGTACCCCGCATTTCACCGACGAACTGGCCGCGTTCCTGGATCGGCACGTCGCCGGGGCCGCCGTCGAGGTACCCGGCCCGCCGGTCACCGTCGGCCAGTTCGACGGCGGCTGGCGCGGCGAGACCGTCTGGCCGCCGGTCGATTCCGAGCGCGTGACCGTCGACCTGCGCACCGGCACCTTCACCGATCGCGGCCTGCTCCCCGGCCCCGACCGCGAGATCTGGTCGATCTCGGCACCCGTCACCGACGCACTGCACGTGGCGGGCCGGGCGACAGCGACCGTGAACCTGTCCGGACCGCCGGAAGCGACCGTCGCCCTGGAGCTCTACGACATCGCCCCCGACGGCCGCGCCACCGTGCTCACCCGCGGCATCGCCCCGGTCCGCCAGGAAGCCGCGATCCGCCTGCTCTGGCAGGACGCCCGCCTGGCCGCCGGCCATCGCCTCGGCATCCGGATCACCGACGTGGTCGACGACGTCTGGTCACACACCCCGGCCAACGCGGCGGTCACGGTGACCTCGGCCCGCCTGGAACTCCCGCTGCTCACCACCGCCCGCGCAACGAATCTGCCCGGCGGCGTACCGATCTGGCACGCCCGCTGGCGCACCGAGGAAACGATCCAGCTCGATCAGAGCCTGCTGACCGACCCCGCCCGCGCCGTCGACCTGCGCAATCCTGTCCGCTGAGCCGCGCCTCAGCGCCGCAATAACGTCGCCGCGTCCCGGCACAGCCGGTCGACGATCGCCGCCGCGGGCTCGATGTGGGTGATCAGCCCGACGCCCTGTCCTGCGTCGACGGGCGCGATGGTCGCGTCGTCGGCGGCGATGGCCGTGCGCAGCAGGTCGGCGTCGGGCCGCGCTTCGTCGGGTTCCGGCCGCGACCACGGATCGGTGAAGTCGTTGCGCAGCACGCGCGCCGGATAGATCGGCGGCCACGGCAGGTCGAGGGTTTCGTCGAACGCCGTCGTCACCACCGTGTGTGTCGAATCGGCCGCGAGCATCGCCCGGCGCGCGTTCTCGGGCAGCAGGGATTCCTCCGCCGCGGCCAGCGATGTCCCCAGCCAGGCTCCGGCCGCGCCCGCCGCCAGCACCGCGGCCAGCGTTCGCCCGGAACCGATCCCGCCCGCCGCCAGTACCGGCACGGTCGCGGTATCCAGGACCGCGTCGAGCAGTGGCAGCAGCGCGAGCCGGTCGGCCCCGTGACCGCCGCCTTCGCACCCGCGCGCGACCAGCACATCGATCCCGGCCTCCTGCGCGCGATGCGCCCCCGGCACGTCGTAGACCTGGGTGATCGCGAGAATTCCCGCGTCCTGCACCACCGGCACCCACGAGAAATCGGAACCGAAGCTGATCGACAGCGCCCGCGGCCCGGCGGCGATCGCGGCGTCGAGGAGTCCGCTCTCGCGCTGTCGCACCCAGTCGACCAGCCCGATCCCGAACACCGCGTCCCCGGCGAGCGCGAGCTCGCGCTCCAGCGCGGCCACGGATCCGGCGCTGCCCATCCCGATCATGCCGAGCCCGCCCGCCGTGGTCACCGCCGCCGCGAGCCGACCGCCCGCCGCCCCGCCCATCGGCGCGTTCACCACCGGCACGCGCAGGCCGAGCGAACGCGACCACGGTGTCGCCAGGATGTCGAGCTCCGGTGCGGTGGTCATGGGCGCAACACCTCTCGTCGTGGCTGGGCCCACCCATCATGCCAAGCCCACCCACGGTCTCGGGCGATCTGCTCGCGAACGGCGGGGCAGCACACCTCCCGGCGCGTATGTTCGACAGCAGTGCCGCGACGACCGACGGGGATTCGGATGACGATCAGGGAACGGCTCGAGCAGGCGGTCACCACGCCGCCGACCATCTTCGGCGACCCGGTGCCCGCCGCCGACGGCGCGACCGTGATCACCGTCGCCCGCGGTGGCGGATTCGGCAGGCCCGCGCGTCCGGTCGGTGTGTTCGTCATCCACGACGGCCGCGCGCACTGGACACCCGCCGTCGACACCAACCGGATCGCTCAGCTCGGCGAATGGGTCGGCCTGCTCACGGGCGTGATCGCGGCGCTGGCGCTGCTGCGCCGGCCACCGTGGCCCGACCTGCGTCGCCGCTGAGCCCGTACAGCGCGAGCGTTTCGAAGCGCTGCCACGCGGTCGCGGGCGGCACCGGGTCGCCCGGGTCGATCACGCCACCCAGGAACCCGAGCAGTCCCCAGGACAGGAAGGCGACGGTGTCGCCGGGCAGCTCCGCGGCGAGTTCGCCGATCAGCTCGGCCACGCACTGCCGATAGGCGTGCAGCACCGTCGTGGTCGCCTTCGGCCCGATCAGCGGCTTGTAGACCTCCGGATATTGCGCGGCGAGCGCGAACATCACCCGCAGCGGCGCGAGCGGGGAGCCGGGCACGGTGGTGCGGGTGATCTCGCGGCGCAGGTACTCGGTGCAGCTGACCAGCAGCAGGTCGTCCTTGTCGCGATAGTGCGCGTAGAAGGTGGAGCGCCCGACATCGGCGCGTTCGATGACGTCGCTGACCGTCACCCGGTCGTAGCCGCGCTCGATCATCAGCTCGATCAGCGCGCGGTGCAGGTTGTCCCTGGTCCGGCGGACCCGTCGATCGGTGTGCTCGGCCATCGTTCCTCCACGGGACGGTTTCCCCGGATGTGTCCGGAAACGGACAGATCCGGCGGTTCTGGTCCTGGTCGCCGCCGTGGCCGCGCCCGACCATGGACCCATGTCAAGAAACCAGCTTCTCACCCCCATGTTCGTCGAGGACAGCGACACCGGCATCGTCATCGCGGGCCTGCGCCGCTACAACCTGTTCACCACGGTGTTCTTCCTCGGCAGGCAGCGTCGGCTGCTCGCCGAGTTCGTCGCGGCCGCCGGGATCGCACCGGGACAGCGCACGCTCGATATCGGCTGCGGGCCGGGCAAACTCGTGCGCGCCTCGGGCGAGGCGACCGGGTCTTCCGGCGCGGCGGTCGGGGTCGACCCGTCCGCGATCGCCGTCGACGACAATCGCCGGCGCGATCGCGCGGCGCACCACCGCTACGAGCAGGCACCCGCCCAGGAACTCCCTTTCGGCGACGGCGAATTCGACGTCGTCACGTGCACTTTCGTCATGCACCACATTCCCGAGCAGCACCGCACGGCCGCGATCGCCGAGATGTGGCGGGTCCTGCGCCCCGGCGGCCGGTTGCTGCTGGCCGACGCGTCGCTCACGCCGCGAGCGCGCCGTGTGTTGTCCCCGTTCTTCGGCGGCGGCAACCCTTTCGCCGACGCCGATATCCGCCACTACAACGATCAGCTGCGCGCGACCGGTTTCACCGAGCTCGACTTCACCCAGAGCAAGTACCAGACCGGCATCCTCACCGCCCGGAAGCCGCGCTGATTGTCGGTGGCCTCGGCTAGGGTCGATCTCGTCACGATCCGAATCGAGCACGGGGGTGCGGTATGGAGTTCGATCAGCGGGAATCCGAGGCGCGGGCGTTCGCCCTCGAGTCCCACGGCGACCAACGCTACGGTGACCATCCCTATGTGAAGCACCTGGCGGCGGTCCGGGCCGTGCTCGACGACTTCGGCTACGACGGCGCGGTCGGCACCGCCGCCTGGCTGCACGACGTCATCGAGGACACCCCGGTCACCGCTGAGGATGTCGAATCCCGTTTCGGCCGTGAGGTTCTCGACCTGGTCTGGGCCGTCACCGGTGTCGGCCCGAACCGCAAGGCCCGCAACCTCGACGCCTACACCAAGATCGCCGCCCACCCACCCGCCGTCATCCTCAAGCTCGCCGACCGCACCGCCAACGCCGAGGCCAGCCCACCCGACAGCAGCTGGATGGGCATGTACCGCACCGAACACCCCACCTTCAAAGCCCACCTGGGCGCCCTGCTCGCGGGCGACCCGACAGTGGCCCGCATGTGGGAACGCCTCGAACGCCGGCTCGACCTGTCGGTCGCCGCTCCCACCGATCAGTGGGCGGAGATCGATCGTCTGGTCGCGGCGGGGGAGCACGCCCAAGCCCTCGCAGCGGTCCAGGCGGCATTCGACTGCAACCCCGGCGAAGCGGAACTCATTCTCGCCGAACGTTCTTGAACGTCGGCCACGGGCTGTTACGGCGAGGTCCTGCTGCGCAGCCCGTGGCCTTAGAGCACTGGGGCAAGCCCGCCAACGCATTCGCCGACGGCTGGTTGACCACGATGCGCTGGTGGACGGCGCCGGAGCCTTGGTGCGAACCGGGAACGAAGCCCGGCTACAGCGCGCGTTCCAGCGCAGTGGCCGTACCCGCCCCGGACCGTCGAGAAGCCGGTCAATGGATGTCTCTCTCTCGCGGAGATGAGGGTTGCGAGCGCGTTGTCCAGCGCTCGTGATCAAGCCCGTTACCACCGGGTCCGCTGTAGTCGCGGCGTCGCTGGCGGCTGATCAACGGTCGCCTCCACCGTTGATCGGCTGTCGACTCCCGAGCGCCGCTCACTGTCATCGGATCGGCGAGCGAGATCCGTGCCGTGGCCGCCACCCGTCGTCGCCTTCATCGTGGACGACCCCGGGTGCTGATCAGCTGGCCGCCGCGGTGCGTAGTTGTGCCGCGACCGCTGCGGCGAGTTCGTCATTCAGTTGCTCATGGTGGGCGGTGCCGCCGCCTGGCCCGCCGTCGTCGGCGACCACGCGGCGAGCGGAGAGGTGGATCGCGTCGACGCCGAGGTGGTGCAGCGCGGGGATGTCGGCAGGGGTGACGCCGCCACCGGCCATGATCTGGAGCTGGCCCGCTGCCTGTTCGACCATGGCGGCCAGCTCGTCGAGGCCGGCGGAGCAGCGAGCCGCGCCGCCGGAAGTGAGGACTCTGGTCATGCCCTGGTCGATCAAGGTCTCGATCGCCGCCGCTCGGTCAGCGATCTGATCGATGGCCCGATGAAAGGTGAGTTCGATGTCGTCGACCGGAACCCCGTCGAGTACCCGCTCCAGCGCGTCGACGTCGACCCGATGGTCCGGGGTGAGTGCGCCGACGACGAGTCCGGCCGCCCCGGCCGATGCCGCCGCCTTCGCATCGGCGTTCATCACCGCGATCTCGTCGTCCTCGGCGTACACGAAACCGCCCGCGCGACAGCGGATCAGGGCGTGCACCGGCATCCCGGTCGACACCACCGCCTCGATCATCCCGATACTCGGAGTCAGCCCACCTGTACTGCCCAGCGCCGCGCACAGTTCCACCCGATCCGCGCCGACTCGGTGGGCGCCGATCGCGCCCGCCACGTCCTGTACCGCGAACTCGAGCGCGGTCATCTCAGAACGACTGCCAGGCGGGCTTGTTCGCCAGCGCGTACCGGTAGTAGTCGGCCAGCTTCAGCTTGCTCGCGGCGGCTTCGTCGATCACCACGGTGACGTGCCGGTGCCACTGCATGACCGAGGCCGGGCAGAACGCGGAGAGCGGGCCTTCCGCCGCGGCGGCGATGGCGTCGGCCTTGCCCGCGCCGAGCGCGATCATCACCAGATGACCGGCCTCGCCGATGGTGCCGAGCCCCTGGGTGAGCACGTGGTGCGGCACGTCCTGCGGCCCGTCGAAGAAGCGGGCGTTGTCTTGCCGGGTCTGCTCGGTCAGCGTCTTCACCCGGGTACGCGAGGTGAGCGCCGAGCCGGGCTCGTTGAAGCCGATGTGCCCGTCGGTGCCGATGCCGAGCAACTGCACGTCGACTCCGCCGGCCGCGGCGATGGCGGCGTCGTAGCGCCTGCCCTCGCCCGCGATGTCACCCGCTTCACCGTTCGGGCTCAGCACCCGCGCCGGATCGAGGTTCACGTGGTCGACGAACTCGGAGCGGATCACCGAGAAGTACGACTGCGGATGCTCTTTCGGCAGCCCGACGTACTCGTCGAGCAGGAACGCGCTCGCAGTGGAGAAGTCGATCGCGCCGTCGCGATACCGCCGCGCCAGCTCCTGGTAGCTGCCCAGCGGCGACGACCCGGTGGCCAGACCGAGGATCGCGTTGCCGCGCTCCACATAGCCGCCGACGATATCGGCGACCGTGGTGGCCACCTCGTGCTCGTCCGCCCGGATCACGATTTCCATCAGATTCCTTCCGTTCCGGCGAGGAACACCCGCCGCGGCTGCAATGACTGGTCGGTGACGAGAAGGTCGGCCCGCAGGCCGACGGCGAGAACACCGCGGTCGTCGAGACCGAGAACCCGTGCGGGCGTGCGGGTGGCGGCGGTGACAGCGTTGACCAGCGGGACTCCCGCGTTCCGCACGGTCCAGCGCAGCACATCGAGCAACCGCGCGGTCCCACCCGCGATCGCCCCCGGCGTGCCGTCCCCGGTGGCGAGCCGGGCGACCCCATCGCGCACGCGCACATCGAGCGCGCCCAGTTGATAGTCACCGTCACCGAGACCGGCAGCCGCCATCGCATCGGACACCAGCGCGATCTGCTCGGGCCCCACGGTGTCGAACACCATCGCCACGGTCTCGGGCGCCAGATGCACACCGTCGGCGATCAATTCGAGCACCATGTCGCCCCGACCAGCGGCGGCCAGGCAGGCACCGACCGGCCCGGGGGAGCGGTGGTGCAGGGCGGGCATGCCGTTGAACAGATGCGTCGCGGTGATCGGCCCACCGGCCGCGTCCGCGATCCGCGCCGCCGTGGTGGCGGCATCGGCATCGGTGTGCCCGAGACTCGGCAGCACACCGTGGTGGCGCATAGCCGCGAGCAATTCGGCGAAGTGCGCGGTCTCCGGCGCCAGGGTCATGGACCGGACTGTGCCCCGCGACGCCGCGTAGATCCGCTCGAACAACGCGGGATCACCGGGGATGATCGCAGCGGGATCCTGCGCACCACACCGGCAGGCGTTGATGAACGGCCCTTCCAAATGGACCCCGAGCAGCACGCCGTCATCCACGAGATCGGCGAGCAGTTCCGCCTGCCGAATCAACACCTCCGGCTGCGCGGACACGAGACTCCCGAGCAACCCGGTCGTGCCCTGACCACGATGATTCGCCGCGGCGACCCGCGCACCCGCCCCCTCGGCATTGGGGAATCCGAACCCACCACCACCGTGGCAGTGCACGTCGATCAGCCCCGGCAGCACCAGCTCGTCACTCGCCGACGGAAGCCGCTCAGCCGCAGGATAACCCGCTGCCGCACCCACCCAGGAGATGCGCCCGTCCGTGAATTCGACCACCCCATCGGCGATCTCACCGGTGGGCGTTCCCACGAGCCGCCCACGCACGACACCCCGTGCCGTCACCACGCCACCTTCTGCCGGTTCGGCCGCGTCGCCGAACTACCGCGCGCCGTATCCCGTACGACCTCGCTGCGATCGACCGGTCGCTCATCGGTGGCGCAGGTGATTTCAGAAGCTGGTCGGCAGGAGGCGGGGGAGCGGTTGTGCCCGGCATCGCGCACCGGGCGAACCCTCGTGCTACGCGCGAACGAAGCCCGGCCACACCCACTGTGCAGCGGCCCGACCACCCGTACCCTCCTCCGATTCATGCCCGCCCGACGATCGCCGCGACCGCCTCACGCGCCACCTGCGGATTCCGCGCCGCACAGGCGGCATCGGCAGCGTCCCGGCACGTCTCGATATCCACCGCCGACAACGCCGCCCGCACCCCGGGCAACGCGGGCACCGACATCGACAGGCTCGTCACCCCGAGCCCGACCAGCACCGGCGCCAATGTCGGATCCGACGCCGCCTCACCACACACCCCGACCGGCTTCCCGGCCGCCGTCCCCGCCGCACCGACCATCGCGATCAGATCGAGCACCGCGGGCTGCCACGGATCGAGCAGATGCGCGAGCCCACCCGCCATCCGATCGACCGCGCACGTGTACTGGCTCAGATCGTTGGTCCCGATGCTGACGAAATCCAGATGCGCCAGCAGATCGGCCGCCCGCAACGCCGCCGCCGGAATCTCGATCATCGCCCCGACCTTGCGTAGCCCCGATTCCCTGGCGAGCGCGGCGAATCCGGCGGCCTCGTCGGCGGTGGCGACCATCGGCGCCATCACCCACAGATCCGCCCCGGTGGCCTCGCCCGCCCTGGCCAGCGCGGTGAGCTGGGTGGCCAGAGTGTCCGGGAACACCGTCCCGATCCGCAGCCCGCGCACACCCAGCGCCGGGTTCTCCTCGGTCCCGAGATCGAGGAACGGCAGCGGCTTGTCCGAGCCCGCGTCGAGCGTGCGGACCACCACCTTGCGCCCGGCGAACTGTTCGAGAACCGTGGTGTACGAAGCGATCTGCTCGTCCAGGCTCGGCGCGGTCGCCTTGCCGAGATACATGAACTCGGTGCGGAACAGCCCGACACCTTCGCTGTCGACCGGTCCCGCCTTCTCCGCGTCGTCGACGGTGCCGATGTTCACCAGGATCTGCACCGGCGTCCCGTCGGCGGTGTGCCCCGGCCCGCTCGCCGCCGCCAGCCGGGCCGCGTCGGCGGCGGCCTGCTCGATCGCGGCCTGCTGCCGCAGCGGACTCGGATCGATCACGACATCGCCGGTGCCGCCGTCCAGCAGCACCGGCGCGTCCTCGACCAGCCGGTCGGTGTCGGGACAGTTCACCACCGCGGGCAGTCCCAGCGACTTCGCGAGAATCGCGGTGTGACTGGTCGGCCCGCCCTCGGTGGTCAGCAGCCCGACCACATCGCTGTCACCGAGCATCGCGGTATCGGCGGGCGCGAGATCACGGGCGACCAGGACGAACGGATACCCCGGCTCGGGAATGCCCGGCATCGGTTCGCCGAGCAGCACCGCGACGGTGCGCCCGCCGATATCGCGCAGGTCGGTCGCGCGCTCGGCCATGTACCCGCCGAGCGCCTCGAGCTTGGCGCAGAATCCCTCGAACGCCAGGTGCACCGCGTGCGCGGTCGGCATCCCGTCGGCCAGCTGTTTCTCGGTGGCGGCGACGATGCCCGGGTCGCGGGCCATCGTCGCCGACATCGACAGGATCTCCGCGGCGACGCCGCTCACCCGACCGGCCCTGGCCTGCATCTCGTCGGCCACCCCGCCGAGCGCCGCCTTGACCCGGACCATCTCGTCCTCGACCGAGCCGCCGACCGGATCCTGCGCGGAAGTCGCCAGCTGCGAACCGAACCGCAACCACGGCGCGACGACCACCCCGGGACTCACGCCGAGGCCGCGGATCACCTGTTCGCCCATCAGGCGGCGTCCAGATCCGAGGCCACCAGCGCGGCCAGGGTGTCCAGCACGGCGTCGTCGTCGGCGTGCAGGGTCACCTCGGTGCCGTGGCCCGCACCCAGGGTCATCACCGCGAGCACGCTGGCCGCGTCGACCGGTTCGCCGTCTCCGATGGAGATCCGGACCGGCACGCCGGTGGCCTGCACGGCCTGGGTGAATTTCGCTGCGGGCCGGGCATGCAGCCCCACCTGGGATCCGACGACGACTGTGCGGGTGGTCATGTCCTCACTCACCTTCCAATTTCTTGTCCAGCTTCGATTCGACTTCGGCGACCAGCGGCGCGTCGGTCCGAGTATCGCCGGTCGCCTCGAGCGCCGCCTCGGCTTCGACCGCGGCGACATCGGGCACGCCGGCCTCGACATCGGTCTCCTCCTCGCGACCGGGCGTGCGCAGGTTCCACTTCTTGATCACGAAACTGAAGAGCACGTAGTAGATCACCGCGTAGCCGAGGCCGATCGGGATCAGCAGCCACGCGTCGGTGGCCTTGCCGAAGTTCAGCAGATAGTCGATCGCGCCCGCCGAGAACGTGAATCCGTCGTGGATGCCCAGCGCGTTCACCAGCGCCATCGAGGTGCCGGTCAGGATCGCGTGCACCACGTACAGCGGCCACGCCACGAACATGAACGAGAACTCCAGCGGCTCGGTGATGCCGGTGACGAACGCGGTCAGACCGGTGGAGAGCATGATGCCGCCGACCAGCTTCTTCTGCGAGGGCCGCGCGTTGTGCCAGATCGCCAGCGCCGCGGCGGGCAGCGCGAACATCATGATCGGGAAGAAGCCGGTCATGAAGGTGCCCGCGGTCGGGTCGCCTGCGAAGAACCGGTTGAGGTCGCCGCGCACGAGCTGGCCGGAGGCGTCGGTGTAGTCGCCGACGAGGAACCACACGGTCGAGTTCAGGATGTGGTGCAGGCCGGTCGGGATGAGCAGACGGTTGGCCGCGCCGTAGATACCGCCGCCGACGACGGTGTTGTCGGCGACCGTCTCACCCACCCAGGTGAGCGCGGAGTTGAAGGCCGGATAGATGAACGCCATGCCGACGCCGACCACCAGGCCGGTGATCGCGGTCAGGATCGGCACCAACCGCCGACCGTTGAAGAAGCCGAGGAAGTCCGGCAGTTTCGTGCGATAGAACCGCTGCCACAGGATCGCCGACAGCAAGCCCATCACGATGCCGCCGAGCACGCCGTAGTTGATCAGCGCCTGCGCGCCCTTCGGATCGGTCTTGCCTTCCAGCACGATCGGTGACATCGCCTTGAACACGCCGTCGATCACCATGTAACCGACCACCGCCGCCAGCGCCGTCGACCCGTCGGCCTTCTTCGCCCAGCCGATCGCGATACCGACGGCGAAGATCAGCGGCAACCAGGTGAAGACCGCTTGACCGGCCGCCGAGATGACCGCCGCCGTGCTCTCCAGCGCGGAGAACCGGCCGAGCAGATCGTCCTGCCCGAGACGCAACAGGATGCCCGCCGCGGGGAGCACCGCGATCGGCAGCATGAGGCTGCGACCCAGGCGCTGCAAACCCGCGAACACCTTCGATTCTTGCTTGGGACTGTCGGTAACGGCAGACATGTCGACCTTCTTCGTGCCGGGTTCCCGGCGGTCTCGGCGAGCCGAACGGACTTGCGAGTCTGTCCGGGTTAACTGTTGTGAACCGGTGACCCTGACGGGTACTGTCCGGTCATAACCAGTTGTAAGTTTGACCAGGTGGCTGCCGGATGTCAACCGCGAAATATGACGTGGCGCACATTCGAGGCTCCCATACTGGAACCGGCAACCACCGCGGAAAGGGAGAACACATGTCCAAAGCGGAAGCGATCGTCAAGGGTCTGGGTGGCGCGGACAACATCGTCGAGATCGAGGCCTGCATCACCCGGTTGCGCACCGAGGTGAAGGACGGCAGCAAAGTCGACGAAGCCGCCCTCAAGGCCGCCGGCGCGCACGGCGTCCTCAAGGCGGGCTCGGTCGTCCAGGTCGTCGTCGGCCCCGAGGCCGACACCCTCGCCGAGGACATCGAGGACATCCTGTGAGCGTGCCCGTCCTCGCTCCGCTGGCAGGCAAGGTCATCCCCCTCGCCGACGTCCCCGACCCGGTCTTCGCCGGTCAGATCGTCGGTTCGGGCGTCGCCATCGACCCCGACCGCACCCGCGGCACCCTCACGGTCACCGCCCCCCTCGCGGGCAAGATCCTCAAACTCCACCCGCACGCCTTCGTCATCCTGGGTAGCGGCGTCGGCGTCCTGGTCCACCTGGGCATCGACACGGTGAAACTCAAGGGCGAAGGCTTCGGCCTCCTGGCCGCCGAAGGCGACGAAGTCGAGGCAGGCGCCCCGATCGTCACCTTCGACCCCACCGAGATCGCCGCCACCGGCAACTCCCCGGTCTGCCCGATCGTCGTCATGGACTCCCCGAAGGACTCGATCACCAGCGCCGCCATCGGCACCGACGTCGACCCCGGCGCCCTGCTGTTCGATTCGCCGTAACCGGCCCGGCTGATGCGTGGGCAGCAGCTATCGGCTGGCGGCACGACGTCCGCGCCGCGCGTCAGCTGGTCTCGCAGCCAATCCCGTCGTTGTTGCTGTCGAGCCCGTACTCGTCCGGCCCGATCACCCGGACCCGTCCGGTGTACACGGGACCGTTCCCGTTACCGCCCTCGCAGTCGACATCGCTGGCGATCGGCACACACGGGTCATACGACGGATGGCAGTCGCTACCAGGTGGTGGCGGCGCGGGCAGACAGAACTGGCTCGACCCGCTGTTGCACAGGAAATCGGTGACCGGATCGGCACCGGCTTCCACCGGCAGCGCGAGGACGATCGCGATCGCGGCGCAAGCGGTCGATCCGAGGACGGCTGTTCGCATGACTACTCCGATCATTCGACACAAGCACCGGCCAGTGTCCCGCAATCACGCCGCAACCGGCCGGTCGGAGACCGAATCGTTGACTTCGAATGAACCACGGGGCGCGCGACCACGTACTTCGCTACAGCGGGCCGACCGGTCCGCGATCGAGCCAGGAGGATCGACGTGACCGCAGCGGAGCAGACCAGTGAGCAGTTCGCCGACCGGCTGTTCGGCGCGGCACTCGGCGCCGTCGACATCCTCGCGGTGCACCTCGGCGACCGGCTCGGCTGGTACCGCGCACTGGCCGAGCACGGCCCCGCCGACGCCGTCGAACTGACCGCGCGCGCCGGCGGCGACCTGCGCTACGCCAGGGAATGGCTCGAGCAGCAGGCCGCGACCGGTGTGCTGACCGTCGATGACGGCCGCTTCACCCTCCCCGCCGGTCCCGCGGAAGTCCTCACCGACCCCACCAGTCTGAACTACCTCGCGCCCCTGGCCAGGATGCTGGCCGGCGCCGCGGTCCAGCTGCCCGGCCTGGTCCGCGCCTATCGCGACGGCGGCGGCGTCGGCTGGTCCGAATACGGCGTGGACATGCGCGAATCACAGTCCGACATGAACCGCCCCTGGTTCGAGCACCGCCTCGCCGTCGACCTGGCCGGCGTGCCCGACATACACGCGAAACTCGCGGGCCAGGACGCCCGCGCCGCCGATGTCGGCTCGGGCGGCGGCTGGTCGTCCATCGCGCTGGCCCGCGCCTACCCGGAACTGCGGGTCGACGGCTACGACATCGACGGGCCCTCGGTCGCGATGGCCCGCGACAATGCCGCCGACCTCGGCGACCGCGTCCGCTTCCACCACGGCGACGCCGCCACCGACCTGCCCGAAGCCACCTTCGACGCCGTGTTCGCCTTCGAATGCCTGCACGACATGCCCCACCCCGTCGAGATCCTCACCGCCATGCGCAAGGCACTGCGTCCCGGCGGCGTCGTGATCGTCATGGACGAAGCCGTCGACGCCGAATTCACCGCACCGGCAAGCGATGTCGATCGCCTGATGTACGGCTTCAGCCTGCTGATCTGCCTGCCCGACGGCATGGCCCACCCCGGCTCGGCGGGCACCGGCACCGTCATGCGCACCGCCAAACTGGCCGAGTACGCCGTGGACGCGGGCTTCACCGCCGTCGACGTCCTCCCCATCGAGGACTTCGGTTTCTGGCGCTTCTACCGGCTGACCGTCTGACGCGCCGGCTCGTCCTGCACCGTCCACTGCGCGGCCAGCTCCTCGAAATACCGCTGGCTGCTCCACAACCGGTAGTTGCCGATCACATACACCCGCCGCCGCGCCCGCGACACCGCGGCATTGAGCACATTCGGATTCGTCGCCGCCCACCGCCGCGACCCACCCGCGGCGGGCGAGGTCCCTAGGATCAGCACCACGACCTCGGCCGAATTCCCGTGCATCGCATGAACAGTCCCCACCTGATGCGCCGCGAACTCCGCCCCGAGCACCTCCCGCGCGACCTCCCGCGCCCCGCGCGCGACATCCCGGAACGGACTGACCACCCGAATATCCCCGGGCGACACACCGTCCTCGGTCAGCTGCGCCAGCAACTCGGCCAGCGCCTCACCCTCACCGGGAATCCAATTCCCTTCCGCCCGCGCCGATCGCACATCGATCCACCGATCCTGACCGGGGAACTCCGCCCGCTCCGGCGTTCCGAAGATCAGCAGATCGTCGTCGTAGGCGATTCGATGCGTCAGCTCGAAAATCGGCAGGTCACTGCGCCGATGCACCCGCAACGGCGCACCGACCCACACCGGCTCGGCGGCATCGGCCGGCGTCAGCCATGTCCCGTGCCGCACCCCGCGATCGGCCGCCCGCCGCGCCGACGCCAGATCCGGCATCCACTCCGCGTCGAGCCCGAACTGCCGCACCAGCGCCTCCTGCGCCGAGGTCGGCAACGTCTCCATCGGCCCCAGCTGACGATGATCACCGACGATCACCGCCCGCCGCGCCCGCCACAGTCCGCCGGCCACCGACTGTGGCGCGGCCTGCCCGGCATCATCGACGAACAACCAGCCCAGCGCCTCCCGCCCGAGCCCCTCGAACAACTGCGGCGCGGCCGTGAATGTCGTGACCACCAGCGGCACCGCCAGGAACAGCGTCTGCCATGCCGCGGCCACGGTTTCCGGCTTCGGCTCCTCGGCCAGCTCACCCCGGATCAGCGCGATCGCCACGATCAGGTTGTCGCGCACCCGCGGCGCCGCGTCGAGCAGGAACGCCCGATGCAGCCGCAACGCCGACAGGAACAGCTCCCGCCGCGCGGTCGAGTACTGCTCGTCGGCCCACGGATTGCACAGCTGGAACCGCTCGTCGTCCCCGGAGGCGTCACCGAACGGGATGGTGTCGGCCCAGTTCTCCCGCGCCCGCTCGATGATCTCCAGCGCCGCCTCGCGCCGCGCGGTCAGTTCCCGATGCGCCTGGATGAGCGCGCGCCCGTGCTCGGCCGCCTCCGCCCACTGCCCCCGCGTGTACTCGACCTCGGTCTGCCGCCGCCGCATCTCCGACTCGGCGATATGCCGCTCGCGCAGCAACTCGTTGCTCCGGGTACTCCAGCGCCGACCCGCGCTGAACCCGGTCGACGCCGACGCCGCGAACCCCGGCTTCTGCCCACCGTGCTCCCCGAGCAACTTGCCGACCCGATGCTGGGTGGCCTGCGCCGCCCGCAGATGCTCGGTCGCCAGCTGATGCCGTTCCCGCCAATGCGCGTGCGCGGTATCGGCATTGGCGATATCCGCGGCGATCGACCGCAGCTGCTCGTGCATCCCGGGCAGCTCGGCCACCGCGTCGGCGACGTCCTGCCGCTCCTGCGCGAGCCTGCGCACCTCGGCGCGCCGACTCGCGAAATCCTGCACCGCCGTCGACCAGTCCGGGATCGAATCCGGATCGGCCTCGGCCTGTTTGAGAATGTCGAGCATGCCGCCCGCGGTCGAGCCGGAGAACCGTTCGGTGGCGAACCGGTCGCCGAACCAGAACCGCTCCCCGAAGGTCCGCCGCTCCGCGCCGAGCGCCGCGGCGACCAAACCCCACGCGGGCTCGTCGCCGACGAGGTCGGCCAGCTCGGTGAAATGGTCGAACTCGCGATCGATGGCGTCACGTCGCTGGATCTCGGTGACGACGTCGGCAGCGGCCTCCTCGCTCCCCGTCGTCAGCACCACCTCGAACCCGGTGACATTCGACGCCAGCCGATGCGCGCCCACCGTGTAGTTCTTCGCGACCTGCACCTGCTCGGTGACCCCGGTGAACACGTCTAGGGGATTGTCGAACGAGGCCAGCTGCGCGGCCCGCTCCACCACGATCCCCGCCAGCAGATCGCGCAGCATCGTCGTCGTGCCGGTCCCCGGCGCGCCGTGCACCGCGAAAATCCCCGCGCCGTCCCGCAATCCGGCCAGCGCGCTGTCGACCGCGAACTGCTGACCCGACACCAGCGGGTCACCCGGCCAGCGTCCGTCCGGAACGAGATGGGGGAGCAGCCCTTCGACGACCACGTCCTGGCGCTCCCGCACATCGATGCGCTCGTGCACCGGCAGCGTCTCGGTGGCCGCGAGATAGTCCTGCATCGCCGCGCCGACATCGCCGCGCTCGATCGCCGCCGCCAGCGTGGCGAGGTCCGCACGCAGACCACTGTTCAGCCGATCCTCGCCGGCGACCGTGTCGCGCGCCGCGACCTGCACACACGCGACACGCACCCCGCCCGCGCGCAATTCCGACCGAATCCCCAGCGCCCCACACAGTTCGCCGGTGAACGTCTGGAGATCGCGCCCGCTGAGGTGCGGCGCTTCGGCCGGTTCCTCCGGGTCCTGGGGTAGGAGCCGCTCGGCGAAGGCCAGCGCGGACATCCCGGCGAGCCCGGGGGAGATGACCCCGTCCGCGCCCGCCGCGATCAGCGAAGCGCCGACACCGCGCCCCGCCACATCCAGCGCCCGCCACCGGGGCGAGTGCTGCACCTCTTCGGGATCGGCGGCCGCGGCTTCGCGCGTCAACGTATCGAAGGCCGCCGTGAACGCGGCCGAATCATGATCGAACCCCTCGGCCCACCCACTGTCCGCCGGCCCGGGCGACCGCAACCGATTCACCGCCCAGGCCAACCCCGACAGGCTCGCCGAACCGCCGACGACCACCCCGTCCTCGGTCAACGTCACCGCGAAAGCGGCAGTGGTCCCGGCACGTCGGGCATCGGCTTCGAGCCGGTCCTCCCCGAACGCCCGGACCAGCGCTTCGCGCGCACGCCCGATCCCGAAAAGCCCGCCGTACACGACGAACTGCCACACCCGTCCCGCCCGCAGCGGCGGAAGCGCGGCCAGGTCTTCCCACGGCGCGAGATCGTCGGCCGCCGGCTCGACCACGAGTCCGTCTTCGGGCAGCGCCCCGACCTCCGGAACGCGCTGCGGACCGAACAACTCCACGGTCTGCCAGAAACGTACGAGCCGCGCGGCGTGCTCGGATCCGCCCACGATGCACCCCATTCCGTCGGCCATCATGACAACCCCGATCACGGTACGCGATCGCGATTCCCCGAGCACGGCACCCCGATGGTCCCGCCGCGCGTGGCGAGACCATCGGCGCAGGTCCTACAGCCGCGGCAGGCACCCCGCGGCCCGCAGCCGCGCCGCCAGCGACGAATTCACCAGCGCACTCGACCCACTCCCACCACCCAGCGCGACGAGCACGTCCCCACCCAGCCCGGCACCCACCGAACACCCCAGCACCGACACATCGATATAGATGTTCTCCTTCTGCTCCGGCTCCGCGGCAGCCGAACCCACCCCCGCGACTGTGGCGGCCGCAACAGCCAGCCCAACCGCTACCGCCTTGACGATTCGCACAATGTCCTCCTGAAAAGCGCTGATCAGCGCGATGATCGGAATCGGTCCGCACACCTCCCGGACCGACCGACAGGGTTGACCGATCTTTCGCCGAGGAAACGTCCCGACCGAATTTCCGTTGCCGCCACCGGCTCCTACCTCCTCCGGCGAGCGGCAGATGGCGGCCGTCGCATCTGATAGCGGGAACCCGCCCCCACCAGGTGGCTGTAGTTGCGCGGCTGAGGACGTTGGCAGATGGTGAGAGGGTGTGGGTCTTCGTTTGCGCCGTGTGTGACGGGCCGGTCAGCGTCCCGCTCCGCGAAGTCCCGTGGCGGAGCGATGCGGAGTTGCCCAAACTTCCGCACCTGATCTGGAAGTTCCTACCAGCGCGGCAGATGGCGGGCACCTTCGCCGTACATACATATCCGCCGATCGATTCCGTCCGGCCGGACGGACGGCGCTATCGGGGGCCGGGCGGCGCGCAGTACGTGCTGAATCCCGGCGATACCTGCGACACGATGGTGCTCGTCAACTCAGATGACGATCTCGGCTGCCTCGGCATCACAGGCTCGGGGGGAGCCAACATCGCTTGTGTACGTTGCCGAAGCAAGGTCGGGTTCCGAATCGACGATTGCGGAACATGGCAGGAGACTCTTCTCCGCGCAGATGCTGTGAGTCGGACCGAGGTCCCAGCAATCGGAACACCCGACGTCATCCGCTATCCGCAGGTCGATTCCGCTCTCGTCGACCGTGCACAGTGGCGGCACGGTGATCCAATCCAGGACTTCCAACGTGCAGAGGTCGCCGGCCCCGGCCAGGAACGTTGGTTCGGAGAGTCCAGCTGGCTGGACGAAGTAGAGCGCGCTCGAGAGGATGCGAACCAGCGGCTCGACGAACCGCCCGGCCACGGATGAGCAGATTCGCAACTCGGCCTCAGCGCAGCACCATCTCCGCGACAGCCTTGGGCGCGGCCAGCCACTCCCTGACGTTGTTACGCACCTCGGTACTCCGCCGGCAATCGCAATACGCGACCACCCCGTCGGCCTCGATCCCCGCCGCCCGGCACAACGCCACCGCCCGCGGCAGATGCTGATACTGACTGACGATGATCGCCCGCTCGACCCCGAACATCGACCGCGCCCGCTCACACGTCTCCCGCGTCGACAGTCCCTCCCCATCGGCCTTCACGATCGACGGATCGATCCCGCGCTCGAGCAGATACCGCGTCATCGAGGCGATCTCGTCCCCAGACGCTCCACCGGCGTCACCCGACAACAGGATCTCCCCAGCCTTCCCCGCTGCCACCAACTCGATAGCCACATCGAGTCGACCCCGGAGATAGGCCATCGGCGTCCCGTCTTCCGCGACCTTCGCCCCGGGCACGATCACCACGGGAACGATCGGCGCTCCCGCCACATCACTGCGATGCCCCGACGACAGCGCCCAGGTAGCCATATTCGCCGCGGCCGTCACCACCACCACGCCACTGGCGACGACGACACCGACGCCCACCACCCGCCGAACCCACCGTCGCCTCGCGTTCCGCCCCGCCATCGCAGACCCTTCCGTGCCCTCGGCTTGTCCGCGCCACGGTACCGGCCGTCGACCTACCAGCGCGGCAATCGGATTCGCCACGGACACACGCGGCCGCACACCGGCGTGTTTCGCCCGATCCGCCTATGTCGCGCCGGTAAGAACACGCGAAACAACCCCTGACTAGGGAATTTGACATTGCAATTGTCGACACGTAACTTTATTCAAGTCAGAGCGACACGGACACCGACCCGGTACCGAGTACCAGGGAAACGAGGTTGGACGATGAGCGCCGACAACAACAAGTAAGACAGCTCACTTAGCCCGGATTTGCGTCCGGGCACTTGCGTGGGCTAAGTTTGAACCCTGCCTCGCTGAAGCCCCTACGAAAATGTTGCGGGTGGATGCTTGTGCGTGTGTTCTTTGAGAACTCAATAGTGTGTCGATGAATGTCAGTGCCAATATTATTATTGGTTCCGCTTCTCATACCCCCCGGTTGAGGAGTGGACATTTTGAATGTCAGCAAACTTTTGCTGGTGTTCGGCATTGCTAGGTTTTCGGACTCTAGTCTTTAGATTATTCTGATTCGCTCCTTCGGGAGTGTTTCGAGAGTCTTCAACGGAGAGTTTGATCCTGGCTCAGGACGAACGCTGGCGGCGTGCTTAACACATGCAAGTCGAGCGGTAAGGCCCTTCGGGGTAC
>NZ_JBHVWX010000005.1:0-648919 GCF_042882065.1 Nocardia sp. NPDC058244
CGGTGTAGTTTTTTTTTTTTTGTTATTCTCTGCCGTCCCGGTGGGCGGCGCGTGCGCGGCCGCCGCCGCCCCCCAACCGCCGTTCTACGGTCAGTTCTGCTCGTAGGTGCCGATCAGGGTGGCACGGCCGAGCGTGTGGAAGAACAGGTTGAAGCCGAGGTAGGCGGGCGTCGCGTCCGGTCCGACCTCGAGTTCGGGCACGTCGACGGCGTGCACGACGACGAAGTACCGGTGCGGCCCGTGGCCCTGCGGCGGGGCGGCGCCGACGAAGCCGGGGAAACCGCCGTCGTTGCGCAGGGTGACCGCACCGGCGGGCAGGGTGCCGCCTTCGCTGCCCGCGCCCGCGTCGAGCTCGGTGACCGAGGCGGGGATGTTGGCGACGGCCCAGTGCCAGAAGCCCGAGGCGGTCGGCGCGTCCGGGTCGTAGACGGTGACCGCGAAGCTCTGGGTGCCCTCGGGGAACCCGGACCAGCTCAGCTGGGGCGAGATGTCCTTGCCGCCCGCGCCGAACACACCGGAGACCTGGTCGTTGGCCAGCGGCTGACCCTCGGTGATGTCGGCGGAGGTGACGGTGAACGACGGAACCTGTGGCAGTGCGTCATACGGGTTGTAGCTCATGGAGTCTCCGATTCGTGGCGTCGTGCTCAGCTGTGCAGGAGGAAGTGTTCCAGTACCCGGGTGCCGAATTCCAGTGACCGCACCGGCACCCGCTCGTCCACCCCGTGGAACAGGGCGGTGAAGTCCAGTTCCGGCGGCAGCTGCAGCGGCGCGAAGCCGAAGCAGCGAATACCCAACCGCGCGAACGCTTTCGCGTCGGTGCCGCCGGAGAGCATGTAGGGCACGGTGCGCCCGTTCGCGTCGTGGGCGAGCACCGCGTCGTTCATGGCGTCGACGAGATGGCCGTCGAAGGTGGTCTCGTAGGAGTCGAGCTTGGTGATCCATTCGCGCTCGACGTCCGGGCCGATCAGCTCGTCGACCTCGCGTTCGAACGCGGCTTGGCGCCCCGGCACCACGCGGCAGTCCACCACGGCTTCCGCGGTCTGCGGGATGACATTGGCCTTGTAGCCGGCCTGCAGCATCGTCGGGTTGGCGGTGTCGCGCAGGGTGGCTCCGATGATGCGGGAAATGGTGCCGAGCTTGGCGAGCTGGCCCTCGATGTCGGGGCCCTCCGGGTCGAACTGCAGCCCGCTCTCCTCGCTGACCGCGGCGAGGAATTCGGCCACCGAGTCCGACAGCACCACCGGGAAGGTGTGCCTGCCCAGCCGGGCGACGGCCTCGGCGAGGATGGTGACGGCGTTGTCGTCGTGCAGGAACGAGCCGTGCCCGGCGCGGGCCTTGGCCCGCAACCGCATCCAGCCCAGCCCCTTCTCGGCGGTCTCCACCAGGTAGAGCCTGCGTTCGGTACCGTCGGGGCGCGGCACGGTGAGCGAGAAGCCACCGACCTCGCCGACCGCCTCGGTGACGCCGTCGAACAGATCGGGCCGATTGTCCACCAGCCACTGCGAACCCCACTTGCCGCCGTTCTCCTCGTCGGCGAGGAAGGCGAACACCAGATCGCGCGGCGGGACGGTGCCCTCGGCCTTGAACTGGCGGGCCAGGGCCAGCGTCATGCCGACCATGTCCTTCATGTCGATCGCGCCGCGACCCCACACATAGCCGTCGCGGACCGCGCCGGAGAACGGGTGCACGCTCCAGTCGGCGGCCTCGGCGGGCACGACGTCGAGATGGCCGTGGATCATCAGCGCGCCACGGCCGGAGTCGGCGCCCTTCAGCCGCGCGAAGACATTGCCGCGGCCGGGCGCGCCCGATTCGACGTACTCGGTCTCGTACCCGACCTCCTGGAGCTGCGCGGCCACCCATTCGGCGCACTCGCGTTCGCCTTTGGTGGTCGCCAGCTCACCGGTGTTGGAGGTGTCGAACCGGATCAGCGCACTGACCAGCTCCACCACCTCGTCCACCGCGCGGGACCGTTCGCTCGAACCAGAACTCTCGCCAGATGCCGACACGTCCCCTTTCCTACCACCCCGGCGGTGTCCCCCGCGCCATCTCCCCTGGCTCACCCGATTCCGCCGCTGCTGGCGACTACTGCTCGGGCTGAGCCGAATTCCGCCGGATTCGCGCGTCCGTCGCCCGGCGTGTTTGGCTGTGGCGATGAGATCGCGGGTCGTTCGGGTCGGGACGCTGCTGGTGGCGGGCGCGGCGACGGCGGCAGGCGCGCTGGGTGTGGCCCTGCACGTCGTCGGCTGGTCGGCCGAGCCGCTGGTGCTCGCCGCCTCGGGCGCGCCCTACCTGATGGGCGGGGCGATCCTGGGCGCGATGGGGTTCGCGGCGACCCGGCAGTGGGTGGCGACCGGTGCGGCGGTGGTCGTCGCCGGTCTCGGCGTCGCGACGCAGGCGCCGCTGTATGTCGCCGACGGTGGGGGCGACGGGCCCGCGATCACGGTGATGCAGGCGAATCTGCTCTTCGACGGCGCCGACCCGGCCGTGCTGGTGGCGCAGGTGCGGGCCAGGGATGTCGCGGTGCTCACGGTCAACGAGCTCACCCGGGCGGCCGTCACCGAGCTCGGGCGCGCGGGCTTGGACGACGCGCTGCCCTACCGCTATCTCGCGCCCGGTCAGACCGCCAGCGGCACCGGGATCTGGAGTCGGTTCCCCCTGTCGGACACCGTCGAATACGACGGCTACGTCCTCAATCAGATCTCGGCGACCGCCACCGTTCCCGACGTCGGGCCGGTCTCGGTATACGCGGTCCACCCGGTCCCGCCGGTCTACGACGCCGGGGTGTGGGCCGAGGAACTGTCCCGGCTCGACGAGGTCCTGCGCCGGGCCCCCGCCGATCGCCCGGTGATCGTCGGCGGCGACTTCAACGCCACCTACGATCACGCGCGGTTCCGGGCGCTGGCGTCGGGCCGGTTCGCCGATGCCGCCGCGCAGGCGGGTGCCGGGCATCTGGTCACCTATCCGACGGACAAGCGGCTGCCGCCACTGGTCGGTATCGACCATTTTCTGCTCGCCGGAGCACACGCCACCGCGGTGGCGACCGTCGCGCTGCCCGGTGCCGATCACCGGGCGCTGGTGGCCCGCGTGGTCCTCGACCGCCGGTAGGCGTTCAGCGGGCGGCGAGGAGTGCGTCGATCCGCGCTCCGACCGCGCGTCCGGCCGCGTGCAGTGGTTCGGCCGAGCGCAACGTTCTGGCCAGCACGAACGCGCCTTCCAGCGCGCTGAGCAGGCCGAGGACGAGATCGCGTGCCTCGCCCGCGGCCAGCCCGCGCCGCGTGAAATAGGCGGTGCCCTGGTCGATCCAGTCCGCGACGACCTCCGCGGCGACGGCCCGCAACTCCGGTTCGCTGTCGGCGATTTCCCCGGCGACGGTGCCGACCGGGCACATGTTGATCCACCCCGACTCGGCCATCGTGCGCGCGGCGTCGTCGAACGCGGCAGGCACCGCCACCCGCAGATCGGGGTGCGGGTCCATCAGCAGCGGCAGCAGCTGGATGTAGGCGGCGCCGGAGGTCCGCAGCGCCTCGGCCGCGATCTGCACCTTGCCGTGCGGGAAGTGGTGGTAGAGCGACCCCATCGGGGCCTGCGCGGCCGCGGTGATCTGTTTGACGGTGATCGCGCTGTACCCGTGCGTGCGCATCAGCTCGGCCACCGCGACGACCAGCCGATCCCGGGTGGCCGTTGACATCTTCTCGCTCACCGCTCCAGACTAGAGCAAACGCACTAGAGCGGATACTCTAACGCTGGAGGTTCTCATGCCGACCGCCGATCTGCCCGCGGGCCGCGTCCACTACCGCGAACGCGGCGACGGCCCACCGGTTGTGCTGCTGCACGGCCTGCTGATGAACCACACGGTCTGGGATTCCGTCCTCGACCTGCTCCCGACCGGCTTCCGCTACGTGCTGCCCGACCTGCCGCTGGGCGCGCACCCCGAACCGCTACGCCCCGGCACCGACCTGAGCCTGCGCGGCCTCAATCAGGTCGTCGCCGACTTCCTCTCGGCCCTCGACCTGCGCGAGGTCACCCTCGTGCACTCCGACTGGGGCGGTGCCCTGTTCCTCACCGCCTACGGTCTCGACGAGCGCGTCGGCAGGCTGATCGTCTTCCCGAGCGAGGCGTTCGACAACTTCCCGCCCGGGCTGCCCGGCAAGACCGCGACACTGGCCGCCTACCTGCCCGGCGGCGTCACCCTCGCGCTGCGTCAGCTCCGCATCCGGTGGTTGCGGGAGAGCCCGCTGATGTTCGGCTGGATGGCGAAGTTCCCGATCCCGCAGGACCTCGTCCACGGCTGGACCGCATCGGGGTTGCGCGATCGTGGCATCCGCCGCGACGTGCTCGCCTACATGCGCTCGGATCTCCGCGGGTCCGACCTCGTCGCGAATACCGAAGCGCTGCGGCACTTCCGGGGCGAGGCCCTGATCCTGTGGTCGTCGGCGGGCAAGGTCATGCCGCGCGAGCACGGCCGCCGCCTGGCCGAGCTGATCCCCCGCGCCCGGCTGGTCGAGATCGACGACGCCTATGTCCTGTCGATGCTCGACCAGCCCGTCGCGGTCGCGGCCGCCGTCACGGACTTCCTCGCCACCACCTCGGCGCAGCCGACCGAGCGCTGACGTCAGGTCTGCCGCAGCGGTTCGTAGGCGTCGGACCCGAGGCCGAAGGTCCAGGCGACGCCTTCACGCGCGGTGCGGGTGGTCGGCGGTACCCGCAGCCAGTACACGCGATGCGTGCCGTCGGGTTCGGGTGTCGAATTGACGACCTCGACCATGACCACGTCCTCGTCGCCGACGAGCTCGATCCGCCAGAGGATCCCGGTCTCGTCGCGATGGACGGGGCGGGCGTCGGATTCGGTCAGGTAGCGGTCGTAGCCGTAGTGCTCGAGCATGACCCGGCGCAGTTCGGCGTTCTCCTCGTCGCGAATACGCTGCGGTGTCAGCGAGGCCAGGCTGTCGAGGAATTCGGCCGGTACCGGCATCCCGCGCCACGCGTGCAGGGCGAAGCCGTCGGCGTAGGCCAGGGCGGGTCCGTCGGCGCGGTCGAGCCGGCCCGCTTCGTCGCGGTGCAGGGCCAGTGGGCGTTCGGAGATCACCGCGATCTTCTCGTAGGGCCACCACCAGCCCGCGTGCCGCGCTACGGCCGCGACCCCGCCGAGCGGCCCACCCGGTGCGGTGTCGTAGGCGCTGAGCCAGGCCGCCTCGTGCTGGCCGAGCACGGCATCGAGTAGCAGTACCCGGATCCGCCGTTCCTGCTTGCGGTCACCGGCCGCCGCCTCGACGACGCCGGCCCGGATCCGGTCGATCACCATCCCGGTGACCTCCCACAGATCGGCGCCGGTGGCTCGCCAGTGCGCGCTGTAACCGGGCCCGCCGAGTGCGGCGTGCAGGCGGGCACGTTCGGCCGCCCACGGCGCGCTGCGCACCGCCTCCCGCACCGGTGCGCCCGTCTCGATTCCCGAGGTCAGGATCCGGACGGCAGCCAGCGGTGAACGCGCCCAGCGGATCTGTTCGGGTTCGGGCAGCCCCGCGCGGGAATAGGCAAGGCGCACACCCGCTTCGGCGGCGGCCCGGTCGCCCGGTCCGGTGGCGGCGGCGATCGCCCGCCAGTCGTTGTCCGCCATCGTCGTCTCCCCGATCATCAGTCCGCCACCACCCGAACGGATCCCGGGATGTACTCGCGCTGGCGCACCACCCGGTACCACCCCTTCGGCAGGCCGATCGCCGCGTGCTCCTCGTGGACCACCCGTCCGCCTTCGGGCAGGTGCAGCAGCATCGGCCCGAACGCGCCCGCCTCCCTGATCAATCGGCCGGGCGCGGCGATCGCATGCGCGTGCCCGGTCACCTCCCCGAGGGCCAGCACGAGCCTGCCCCTCCCGTCGCGGTGCTCACCCCGCGCGGCCAGCGCGCTGCCGGGAACGGCCGTCTCGGCCACCGGCACGATCAGCACATCGCCTTGTCGATACATGAATTTCCTCCCGTCACGGCCCGCGACCGCTGCCGTGGCGAGGACGGTAGCGGCAGGGGCCGACAACTCGGGTCGCCGCGCGGATTGTCGGTGCCGCTTGGTAGAAACGCAGCTGTCACCACGGGGTCACTACGCCAGAAGGGGCGGGAACAGCTATGTCCATCGGAGAACATCTGCGCGGGTGGGGCGGTCTGCCCACCTATCCGTTCCCGGACCCGGAGAAGGACGCCGAAGCGCAGGAGACGGCCGTGCGGCTGCTGCCCGCCGCCGACGGTGTGGCATGGCGCATCGGTGTCGACTCCTACGACGCCGCCGAGACCTGGCCGGAGGCGTTCGCCCGGTTCCTCGACACCGTCGACGCGGCTCGGGTGCGGTCGATCGTGGTCGGTTCGTGGGCCGACGCCTACGACAACCGGCCCGACGATGTCATCGACGCCATCATCGCCGCCCGCGCGCAGCTGCCCGCGCTGCGGGCGCTGTTCGTCGGCGACATCGTCGGCGAGGAGTGCGAGATCTCCTGGATCAACCAGGGCGAGGTCACCCGGCTGCTCGACGCGTTCCCGCTGCTCGAGGAGTTCGGCGCGCGCGGTGGCGAACAGCTCGAGTTCCCGGCGGTCCGGCACGAGCATCTGCGCAAGCTGAAGGTGCAGGCCGGCGGCCTGCCGGTGGCGGTGGTGCGCGGTATCGCCGCGAGTGACCTGCCCGCCCTGCACGATCTGGAACTGTGGCTGGGCACCTCCGAATACGGTGGCGACGCCGATGTCGACGATCTCGCGCCGATCCTGTCCGGTGATCAGCTGCCCAGCCTCAAGCGTCTGGCCCTGCGCAACAGCGAGATCCAGGACGCGGTATGTGCCGCGATCGCCTCGGCTCCGGTGGTCGCCCGCCTCGAGGTGCTCGACCTGTCGATGGGTGTCCTCACCGACGACGGTGCCGCCGCGCTGCTCGGCGGCCAGCCGCTGACCCATCTGAAGTCGCTGGACCTGCACTACAACTACGTGAGCAAGGAGATCGGCGCCCGCCTCGCCGATACGCTCACCGCGGCGGGCGTGGAACTGAACCTCGACACCGACGACGCCGAGTCCGACGAGGACGACGACGGTTCGGTGTGGCGGTTCGTCGCGGTCGGCGAGTGATCCGACGTGCGCTGGGTGGTGGTCGGCAACGCCGAGAACCGGCGGGTCCGGCTGTTCACCGAGGCGGCCCGCGCCGCCGGGTTCCCGGCGCCGCGGGTGGTGGAGTGGCTGTCGGTCCTGACCGAGGGCGGTCACGAGTTCGCCGACGACGAGATCGTCCGGCTGGATTCGCCGGGCGAGAACATGGCAGTCGATGCACTGTTGCGCGGGGTGAATGATTCGACCCGGGTGGAGGGTTCGGCCCGCTGGTACACCCGATTTCTCGCGGCGGTGGACTCCCTGCGCGGCGGGCACCGGCTGGACGATCCGGCCGAACTCGCGGTGCTGTTCGACAAGCGGCGCTGCCATGCCCGCCTCGGCGCGGCTGGTGTGCCGGTCCCGCCGTCGCCGGTCACCGGTCCGGTGCCCGGCTGGGCCGAGGTCAAAGCACAGATGCGGGCGGCCGGGATGGCCAGGGTGTTCGTGAAAATCGCGCACGGTTCGTCGGCGTCAGGGGTGCTGGCGATCGAGTCCACCGCGTCGGGCCGCTGGCAGGCGACCACCTCGGTCGAGGTGAGTACCGGGGGCGCCCTGCACAATTCGCTGCGGGTGCGCCGGTATCGCGACGAACGCACGATCGGCGCCATCGTCGACCGGCTCGCGCCCGACGGGCTGCACGTCGAACGCTGGATCCCCAAGGCCACCACCGGCGGCCGCTCGGCGGACTTGCGGGTGGTGGTGATCGCGGGCCGGGCCACCCATGCCGTCGTCCGCACCAGCCGTGGCCCGCTGACCAACCTGCACCTCGGCGGTGCCCGCGGTGACCTCGACCAGGTCCGGGCCACGATGGGTGACCGTTGGGCCGAGGCGAGGGAGAGCTGCGAACGCGCCGCCGCGTGCTTCCCCGGAACCCTGTGCGTCGGGGTCGATCTCCTGCCCGGTGCGCAGTGGCGGCGGTTCACCGTCGGCGAGGTCAACGCGTTCGGCGACCTGCTGCCGGGCCTGACCGGACTGCCCGGCACCCCGGCCGAGGGACTCGACACCTACGCCGCGCAGCTCGCCGCCGCGGCCCCGATCGGAGCGTCACGATGACCGTCCCGACCACGTCACGCCCCGACATGACCGAGGTCGTCGGCCGCGACGACCTGTTGCTGCTGACCCTCGACACCCTGCGCTACGACGTCGCCACCGAACTCGCGGCCGCGGGCAGGCTCCCCACGCTGGCCGCCCATCTGCCGCAGGGCCGCTGGGAGAAGCGCCACGCGCCGGGCAGTTTCACCTACGCCTCGCACCACGCGATGTTCGCCGGGTTCCTGCCGACCCCGGCCGCGCCCGGCCAGCACCCGCGCCTGTTCGCGGCCCGCTTCGCCGGCAGCGAGACCACCGCCGACGGCACCTTCGTCTTCGAGGAACCCGATCTGGTGACGGCGCTGGCGGCCCGCGGGTATCACACCGTGTGTATCGGCGGTGTCGGCTTCTTCAACAAGCAGGGCGCGCTGGGCAGCGTGCTGCCCGGCCTGTTCGCCGAAAGCCATTGGGCGCCGGAGTTCTCCGTGGCCGCACCGACCTCGTTCGAGGCGCAGGTGGCCTGCGCCGAACGCGCGGTCGCCGCCGTGCCCGCCGATCAGCGGCTGTTCCTGTTCCTCAACGCCTCGGCACTGCATCAGCCGAACTGGTTCCACCTGCCGGGCGCGACCCGCGACGCGGGCGACAGCCGCGACACCCACGCGGCGGCGCTGGAGTACATCGACGCCCACGTCGGCAGGCTCTTCGACGCGATGCGCTCGCGCCGCCGGTGTTTCGCGATCGTGTGCTCCGATCACGGCACCGCCTACGGCGACGACGGGTACACCGGTCACCGGCTCGGCCACGAGTCGGTGTGGACGGTCCCCTACAGCCACTTCTTCCTGGAGCCCGACGCATGATCGACACCGCGCTACCGCGCCCGTACCAGAACTACGTCTACGCCTATCCGCACAAGACGGCCTATCGTCCACTGCCGGATCGACCGCCACTGTCACGGGTGTGGGCGGGCGAATCCCGGTCGGCGCTCTCGCTGTATCTGCACATCCCGTTCTGTGAGGTGCGCTGCGGCTTCTGCAATCTGTTCACCCGGGTCGGCGCTCCGGACGGTCTCACCGGCCGCTATCTCGACGCGCTCGCCCGCCAGGCCACCGCCGTGCGCGACGGTCTCGGCGACGCCGAACCCCTTCGCTTCGCCAACGCGGCGTTCGGCGGCGGCACCCCGACCTTCCTCACAGCCGACGAGCTGAGCAGGCTGTGCGATATCGCCGAGCGGATCATGGGCGCCGACCTGCGCACGATCCCGCTGTCGGTGGAGGCGTCGCCGTCCACGGCCACCGCCGACCGGCTGACGGTGCTGGCCGAGCGCGGGGCGACCCGGCTGAGCCTGGGCGTGCAGAGTTTCATCGACGCCGAGGCCAGGGCGGCGGTGCGGCCGCAACGGCGGGCCGAGGTCGAAGCGGCGCTGGGCCGGGTCCGCGACGCGGGCATCCCCGTCCTCAATATCGACCTGATCTACGGCATCGACGGCCAGACCGCCGCGAGCTGGCGGGTCTCGCTGGACGCGGCCCTGGCCTGGCGGCCGGAGGAGATCTATCTCTACCCGCTCTACGTGCGCCCGCTGACCGGCTTGGCCCGGCACGCCGATCCCGCTGTCGCCGACCGGGATTGGGACCGCGACCGGCTCGCGTTGTACGCGCGGGGCCGCGATCACCTGCTGGCCGCCGGCTACGAGCAGGTGTCCATGCGGATGTTCCGCCGCGCCGACGCACCGCCGCAGGGCCCCGACGACTACGCCTGCCAGACCGACGGCATGATCGGGCTCGGCTGCGGCGCCCGCTCCTACACGAGCACGCTGCACTATTCCTTCGACTACGCCGTCGACCTGCGCGAGGTGCGCGGCATCATCGACACCTACGTCGCGACGACGGATTTCGGTTCGGCCCTGCACGGCCGGGTGGTCGACAGCGACGAAGCCGCCCGCAGGCACCTGCTGCAATCCCTGCTGCAAGCCGACGGGCTCCCCGTCGCCGACTACCGCGCCCGCTTCGGCACCGATCCCCGGGACGACTTCGCCGACGAGTTGCGCACCGTGGCCGAGCGTGGCTGGCTGGCCGACACCGGCACCGACCTGCTGCGCCTGTCACCGGAGGGCCTGGCCTACTCCGATGCGATCGGCCCCGGTTTCTTCTCCCCCGCGGTACGCGCCGCGATGGCCGCCTACGAGCTGCGCTGACCGTGGACCTGACCCTGCTGTATCGCGGCCCGCTCGCCTCCTGCGACTACGACTGCCCGTACTGCCCGTTCGCCAAGCGCCGCGACTCTACCGATCAGCTGCGCGCCGACCGGGCCGCGCTGCGCCGCTTCACCGAGTGGGCGCACGCGCAGACCGGGGACCGGCTGTCGGTGCTGTTCACGCCGTGGGGTGAGGGCCTGGTGCGATCGTGGTACCGGACGGCACTGATCGAGCTGTCCCATCGCCCGCACGTCGACCGGGTCGCCATCCAGACCAACCTGAGCGGCCGGATCGACTGGACCGCCGACGCCGACCCCGACACCCTCGCCCTCTGGTGCACCTACCATCCCGGCCAGACGCCCTATCGACGCTTCCTGGACAAGGCCGAACGGCTGGCCGAGGCCGGAATCCGGTTCAGCGTCGGCATCGTCGGGCTGCCCGAGCACCTCGCGCACGCCCGCCGCCTGCGCGCCGATCTGCCCGAGCACGTGTACTTGTGGGCCAATGCCGCCGAGGGGCACACCTACACCGACGACGAGGCCGCGCGCTGGACCGCGATCGACACGCTGTTCCCGTTCAGCAGGCACCCACACCGCTCGGCCGGATCACCCTGCCGCACCGGGTCGTCGGTGATCTCGGTCGACGGTGACGGCGAGGTCCGCCGCTGCCACTTCGTGCGCACCCCGCTCGGCAACCTCTACGACGGTTCCTACCGCGCCGCGCTGACCCCGCGCCCGTGCCCACTGTCGGTGTGCGACTGCCACATCGGCTACGTCCACCTGGAAACGCTGCCGCTCTACGACGTGTTCGCCGGTGGCGTCCTGGAACGGATTCCCGCTCAGCCGACGTCGAGCGTGGTGCTCACCGGCGTGGCACCGGTCGACAGGTCCAGCACCGGGCAGTGCGCGTCGACCGCCTGCTGCAGTTCGGCGTAGCGCTGTGCGGTTTCGGGGCCGGTGATCCGCACGTGCACCCGCACCGCCTGGAAGCCGGGCCGCACCGTGTCGTCGATGCCGAAGAAGCCGCGCACGTCGAGGTCGCCCTCGGCGGTGATCGCGAGGTCGTCGACGGTGATGCCGAGGCGTTGTGCCCAGAAGCGGTAGGTGACCACCTGGCAGGAGATCAGCGCGGCCAGATACACCTCCACCGGGTTGGCGGCGGTGTCGGCACCACCGAGCGCGGCCGGTTCGTCGACGACGACCCGGTGCGTGCGCGCGGTGACGACGCTGCCGACCGTGCCCTCGGTGGTGCCCGCGGCCCGGAAGACGAAGTGCGCGTTGGCCGGATCGGTCGCCACCGCCTGCGCGGTCGCGTCGGAGATGTCGTTGAGCGTGGTGAGCTGACTGGTCATGGCCGGACGCTATCGCCGGGACGGCGACCCGCCCACCCATGTGTTCGCGCTGATTCCAACCGGTGTCAGCGCTCGCCCGACAGCTGGCGGGCGATCAGCTGATCCACGGCCTCGGGGGTGAGTGGTTCGCTGCCGGGAGGGTCGATCGGTTCCGGGCGATCGCCGAACAGGTAGTCGCGGAAGGCCCGCAGGTAGTCGTCGAGGTCGCGTTGCTCGGCGAATTCGGTTCCGGTCGGATCGAACCAGTCGTCCGGTGTCGGGCGCCACGCGATCATGAAATCGAGCGCTTCACTCAGCATTTTCCCGGTGGTGGGATCCCTGAGGCAGGCCGCGCGCAGCGCCGCCGCTCGCTCGCGCATTCCGCGGCTGTACTCGCGACTGTGCATGTCGACCAACGGCCATCGCAGGCTTTCGATGTGCGGGATTTCGTCCCACCAGGTGGGTTCGGCACCCCGGGTGGCTCGTCCTGATCCCGTGACCGGCACCGGGTAGTCGGCGGGTGCGTTCCTGCGGTCGATCGCGCGGGTCGGCCCGATTCCGAGGTTCACGGGTGGGTACCACACGCCACGCCACACCGGGACCCCGAGAGAGCGGTTCACCGGCGGCCGCTCGGCCAGGGAGATGTCGACCGTGATGCGCCGCACCGGTGGCAACGGTCCGTCGCCGACCAGGTCCGCCAGCATCGACAAGCAGTCCGGGACGTCGAAGCCGGTCACGCCGACGCCCTCCCAGAGCCGTGCGTCGGTGCCGTCCTCTCGGTCGAATTCGATCCAGTACCGTCGCGGCTCGGTCACCCGGGATGTCCTTCCATCGCCGTCAGTGTCGATGCCGATCCTGTCAGCGCGCGATGCCCAGGGACAAGGCGGCGAACGCTTTCGGTGCGCCCGGGTGGTAGAAGCGGTCGAGTTCGGCGGTCTCGAAGCCCGCGTCGGTGAGCAGGCCGGGTATGTCGCGGACGAGGTGGCAGCCGCCGGCGATCCGCTGCTGGATCGGGTCGAGCCGGTACTGCCAGGTCCGCACGGACGCGTCGGGGGCGAGCCCGTGTTCGACGAAATGCAGTGTGCCGCCGGGTTTGAGTACCCGGCGGATCTCGGCCAGGGCGGCACCGACATCGGGAATCGTGCACAGCGTGAACGTCGAGAGCGCGGTGTCGAAGGTCGCGTCCGGGAACGGCAGCGACTGACCGTCCAGCCCGGCCCGCTCGATCGGCACCCGGCTCTCCGCCACCCGCTTCGCCGCGATCTTCCAGGCGACATCGGCCGGTTCCACGCCGCTGACCCGCTCCACCGCATCCGGATAGAACCCCACATTGGTGCCCGACCCGAACCCGACTTCGAGCACGACCCCGTGCAGACCGGCGCAGGCGCGCCTGCGCAGGGTGTCGTTGGTGGCCACCCCGCACACCGTGTCGACGATGTGCGGCAGGATCCGCTCGCTGTAGAAGCCCATCCCCCGATCATCCCCCTCACGCGCGCCGAGCGCCGCCGAACGCACGGTCGCCCTGCCCGGCGACCGTGCGGCCCGCAGCTACTTCGCGGGGAACGGCGCGGTGATCGTGGAGACGTACTGGATCACGGCCCCGATCGCCACGGGCGCCGTCACCAATAGCTGACCCGCCACCGTGCCGAGCGCCCCGACCGCGAGGACACCCCCGAGGCAGCCGACCGCGGCCGCGGGCAGGAACGGACCGAACAGGCCGATGATGGTCGCCGCGGCGACGGTCGCGCCGACGATACCGCCGAGGACGCACCCGACGGCGGCGCCGCCGAGCCCGCCGATCAGGGTGCCGACGGCGGCGCCGGTGGAGATGGTGGTGGTCAGGCGCGCCCACGCCGCCTGCTCCCGGTCGTATTCGGTCTTCCACGGCGCCTTGTCCTCGAACGGCAACGCGACCGGCCGGTAGACCGCGCTGTCCGGGGACAGGTCGGGTGTCAGGGTCGCGGTGCGGCCGTCGATATGCGCGGCGATCGGGAAGACGAAGTCGTCGACGGCGAAACGCAGCGGTGTCGCGGCGACGACGGTGCCATCGTCGGTGCGCGCGGTCAGCGCGCCGTTCTCGACCGTGAGGGTGCCGGCGTCGATCGCGATGATCGAGGCCGACTCGGTGGCGTGCGCGGTGAATCCGACCGGTGCCGGGCCGGTGGGTTCGGCCTGCGCGGTGCCCGCCGCGGCGACCACCGTCAGCGCGGCGGCGGCCAGGGACTTCATCAGCATGGGGTGGTTCCTCATCATCGTGGGTTCTTCAGTGCAGGGGTGCCGCGGTGACGGCGCGGACGTGGTCTTCGGTGACGCCAGGCGCGCATTCGCGCAGCACCAATCCCGACGGTTCGACGTCGATGACGGCGAGTTCGGTGATGACGCGGTGCACGACGCCGACGCCGGTGAGCGGCAGGGTGCAGCGGGGCACCATCTTCGGGGTGCCCGCCTTGTCGGTGTGGGTCATCAGCACGATCACCCGGCGGGCGCCGTGGACCAGGTCCATCGCCCCGCCCATGCCCTTGACCATCTGCCCGGGCACCATCCAGTTGGCCAGGTCGCCGGTGGCCGAGACCTGCATGCCGCCGAGAACGGCGGTGTCGATGTGGCCGCCGCGGATCATGCCGAAACTGAGCGCGGAGTCGAAGAACGCGGCGCCGTCGGCGACGGTGACGGTCTCCTTGCCCGCGTTGATCAGGTCGGCGTCGACATCCTCGGCGCGCGGGTAGGGGCCGGTGCCCAGGATCCCGTTCTCCGAGTGCAGGGTCACCGCCACGCCGGCGGGTAGCTGGTTCGGGATCAGGGTGGGCAGGCCGATCCCCAGGTTGACGTACTCCCCGGGGCGCAGTTCCCTGGCGGCGCGGGCCGCCATCTCGGTGCGGGTCCAGCCGCCGGTCACGGTCGAGGTCACGAGACGGTCCGCCGTTCGATCGGTTTGGTCTGTGGGCCGGTGTGCACGATGCGGTCGACGAAGACCCCGGGCAGGTGCACCTGCGCCGGATCGAGCGTGCCCGCGGGAACGAGCGTCTCCACCTGGGCGAGGCACACCCGGCCCGCCATCGCGGCGAGCGGGTTGAAGTTGCGGGCCGCCTTGTTGAACACCAGATTTCCCGCGGTGTCGCCGATCAGCGCATGCACGAGCGCGTAGTCGGCGGTGATCGATTCCTCGAGCACGAACCGGCGGTCCCCGAAGGTGCGGACCTCCTTGCGCGGCGAGGCCACCGCCACGGACCCGTCGGCCCGGTACCGCCACGGCAGCCCGCCCTCGGAGATGGGGGTACCGACGCCCGCGGCGGTGAAGAACGCCGGAATGCCGGTCCCGCCCGCCCGCAGCTTCTCCGCCAGCGTGCCCTGGGGCGTCAGTTCTACTTCCAACTCCCCGGCCAGGTATTGGCGGGCGAACTCGGCGTTCTCACCGACATAGGAGGCGGTGACCCGGCGGATCCGCTTCTGCGCCAGCAGAATTCCCAGCCCGTGATCGTCGGTGCCGCAATTGTTGGAGAAGATCTCGAGGTCGCCGGCGCTGCCCGCCGCCAGCGCGCGGATCAGGGCGTCCGGGATGCCGCACACTCCGAACCCGCCGACGGCCAGCGACGCACCAGAGCCGATATCGGCGACCGCCTCGGCGGCGGTGGCGAACACCGTCGTCATCGGGCGAGCTCCGGGCTGTCGGTCATCGCGAGCAGGTCGTCGAGGAGTTCCTGTGCGCGCGGCCACGGCCCGTAGCCCGCCGCCGGATTCAGGTGCCCGACATCGCCGAGCTCGACCAGGCTGCTGCCCCACGCCTCGGCCATGCCGGACACCCGGCGGGTGGTCGCCAAGGGGTCGGTGCTGCTGGCGGCGACGATGCTCGGGAACGGCAACCGGCGGCGCGGCACCGGAGTCCAGCCGTGCGCGGCGAGGTCGGCGGCCGCGGGATAGCCGGGCGGGAGCGGTGTTTCGAAGTCGGGCGGCGTCGCGAGCACCGCGCCGCGGACGGGGCGGGTGGACTGCTGGGCCCAGTGCACGGTGATCATCACGCCCGCGCTGTGCGCCACCAGGACGACGGGTCCGTCGATCTCGGCGAGCACCGCGTCCAGAGCGGCGACCCGTGCGGGCAGGCTGAGCCCGTCGCGTTCCAGCGGCGGCACGATGGCCACCTGGTCCAGAGTAGCGGCCAGCAGGGTCTGCCAGTGGTCGGCGACGTGATCACGCAGACCGGGGACGATCACGACGGTCGGGGTGGAAAGGGAGTTCATCGGTGTGGTTGTCCTTGTCGACGAGAGTCAGTGCGGTGCCGCGGCGTGGACGGCGGCGAGTTTGCGCAGCCCCAGCGGGTAGACGCGACGGCCGAGCAGCAGGGCGGCGACGGCGAGCACCGACACCACCGGGGTCACGCGCAGCGCTTCCCACAGGCCGAGGTGATCGGCCAGCACGCCGACCACGAACGGGCCGAGCGCGAGCCCGAGCAGGCTGTTGGCCAGGGTGAGGGTGCCGAAGGCGGAGGCACGCACGGAGGCGTGGGTGAGGTTGGCGACCATCGCGACGGTCGGGCCCGCCGAACCACCGGAGAAGAACGCGCCGATCCCGAGCAGCACCAGTTGCGGGACCCCGGCGCCCAGGCTGAACCCGAGCCCGAGGCTGACGAGCGAGATCAGGCAGAACACGATCGCGGTGACCCATTTGCGGCCCATGTCGGCGCGGCCGACCCGATCGGTGATCACCCCGCACACCACCATGCCGGTCCCGACGAGCGTCACGATGACCGCCGCCAGTCCCGCCGCCCGATCGGGCGCCAGCCCGTAGTAGCGATTGAAGAAACTCGGCATCCACGACAGCAGCACGGCCGCGGTGAACATCTGCAGGCCGCTGCCCACGTAGGCGCACAGCACCGCCGGGTTGGTGAACAGGGTCGAGATCGGTGCGCGGTAGGCGATCTCGGGCGCGGGATCGGTGGCGTGGCGGGCGGTGCGCTCCTCGGTGACCACCGACCGGAACGCCACCGCCAGCACCAGTCCGAAGATCGCCATGGTCGCGAACGACCACCGCCAGCCCAGGTGCACCGCGATCACGCCGCCTGCCGCTACGCCGAGCACCGATCCGAACGAGCCACCCGCCATGAACGCCCCGCTCAGCGCCGCGTGCCTGCGCGCGGCGAACACGCTGAGCACCAGCGCGATACCGACGCTGCCGTAGGCGGCCTCCCCGACCCCGACGAAGAAGCGGGCGGCCAGCATCTGCGGGTAGTTGTCGGCGAGCGCGCACACCAGGGTCGCCGCGCTCCACACCAGGGCCATCAGCACCAGGCTTCGCACCCGGCCCCACCGGTCGGCCAGCACCGACAGCGGAAGGGTGAGCAGCCCGACCATCAGGGCGACGACGCTGCTCAGCGACGCCAGTTGCGAATCCGACAGCGCCCATTCGGCTTTCAGGAACGGAAAGACCGCGCTGAGCACTTGGCGCGACATGTAGTCGGCCAGTAGCAGGCCGAAGGCCAGCGCGAACACCAGCCAGGGATAGGTACGGGAGACGGACGAGGTGCGATACGGCGCCGCGACGGCGGTCGTGGTGTGGTCCATGAGTGCTCCTGCGAACCGGTGGACGTCGTCGCTGACGTCCACCGGGTTGTCGAGACAGGGGGAGCTGATCCCCCGGGAGGGTCAGGCGTGGTGGGTGAACCCGACCTGGCCCGGCTTGCGGTTCGGGGCGAACCCGATCTTGGCCAGCGTCTCGTCGGCGTCGGCGTAGTGTTCGTCGAGCCGGTAGATCTCGCGCGCTTCCTTGCCGGTGGCGACCTCGCGGCCGAGTTCCCCGGCGATCCGGACCAGCTGCTGGATCTGCTGGACCGAGGTCATCCGCTCGCCCTTGCGGCCCCACAGGGTGTCCTCGTTGCCGCAGCGCGCGTGCAGACCCATCGCGATGGCCATCGTGTTCACCGGCAGCACGCTGCGCATCAGCGTCTCCAGGGTGAGTACGGCGCCGTCGGGGGTGCGGCGGATGAACTCCATCATGTTGTAGGGGTTGGGGCCGTCGAAGCCGCCGCCGATGCCGACCCAGGTCAGCATGAGCGGGCCGGTGTAGATCCCGCGCCGGATCAGCCGCTCGACGGTCTCCAGCTGCGGGATGCTCGACAGCTGGAAGTGCGGCTGGATGCCGTTGGCCTGCAAGCGCTTCAGGTGCTCGGCGACCCAGGCCGGGCCCGCGGGCACATACATCTCCCGGTACGCCTCGTACACCTCGGGCCGTTCGAACGAGGTGCCCGCGATGTCGTCCTCGGTCATCAGCTCGACGATGTTCATCTGGCTGGTGTTGATCGCGATGGTGACCTGGTCGGGCTTGGGGTCGAGCTCGGCCAGCATGTGCCGGGCGTCGTCGGGCAGCCACAGCGCGTCGGCGCCCTCGCCTTCGGGCGAGAACGAGATCGACCCGCCCACCTGCAGGATCATGTCCGGCACCGCCTCGCGCAGCCGGCCGAGCAGTTCGTTGAACTTCGACAGCCGCTTGGAGCCCTTGCCGTCGAGTTCGCGTACGTGGATGTGCAGCACGGTCGCGCCGGCGGCGTAGCAGTCCACGGCCTGCTGGACGTGTTCGTCCATCGTCAGCGGGAGGTCTTCGCGGAAGTCGTCGAGTTCCCATTCCGGACCGTACGGCGCGGCGGTGATGACCAGCTTTTCCTGGTTCTCGGGGAACAGTGCGTCGTCGTGAAAATGCATGGGGGTACTCCGATCGGAATTGCGAGGGTGAAAGGAAAAGAGAAAGTGTCAGAAGGGACGGTCGCCGACGATGCCGGCCCGTTCCATCTTGCGCACCGCCGGCCAGTAGTCCTGGACCGCATAGTGCTGGGTGGAGCGGTTGTCCCAGATCGCGAAGCTGTTCTCGGTCCAGCGCCAGCGCACCTGATACTCCGGAATGGCGGCCTGCCGCATCAGATAATTCAGCAGTTCGCTCGCACCGGGCGCGTAATCGGCGCCGAATCGCACGTTTTCGGGGGTGTGGTAATTCACCAGGTGGGTGGTGAAGGAATTGACGAACAGAATTTCCTCACCGGTTTCCGGGTGAATACGCACCACCGGGTGTTCGGCGTCGGGAAAACGTTCGTGCAGCGCGAGGCGGTCCTCTTCGAGCATGGCCGCGCCGAAGCTGGCCTCGATACTGTGCCGGGCCCGCAGGTGCGCGATCCGCGACCGCACCGACTGCGGCAGCCGCCGGTAGGCCTCGACCATGTTCACCCAGATGGTGTCACCGCCGACCGGCGGCGATTCCACACACCGCAGCACGGCGCCCATCGGCGGATTCACCCGCCAGGTGGCATCGCAGTGGAAGGCGTTCTCGTAGTGCTCGGGCGCGCTGTCGAGGTCCTTGTAGATGCGGACCAGGCCCGGATGGTCGGGATCGCCCGCCGCGACCGGGTGGTCTTCGAGCGGGCCGAAACGTTCGGCGAGCGCGACGTGTTCGGCCCTGGTGATGTCCTGGTCGCGCACGAACAGCACCTTGTGGCGCAGCAGCAGGGTGCGCAGTTCGGCGAACAGGGCGTCGTCGGCGGCGACCTCGGCGAGGTTCACCCCGTGCAGTTCGGCGCCGATCGTCGCGGTCAGCGGCACCGCGTGCAGGGCGGTACGGACGGTCATGGCTGGTTCCTTTCCGGTGGACGCGTCAGAGCGTGAAGACCGACGCGCCGACGCTGCGGCCCGCTTCGAGGTCGCGATGCGCCGCGACGGCGTCGGCGAGTTCGTAGCGCTGGTTGATCTCGACCCGCAGGCGACCCGCGGTGAGGTGGTCGAAGAGCTCGCCCGCGAGTTCGGCGCGTTCGGCCGGGTCGGCGATGTAGTCGGCCAGGGCGGGCCGGGTGACGAACAGCGAGCCCTTGACGGCGAGCTGCATCGCCTCGATCGGCGGCACCGGACCCGAGGCGGTGCCGAAGCACACCAGCAGGCCGCGGCGGGCCAGCGAGTCCAGCGAGGATTGGTAGGTGGTCTTGCCGATGCTGTCGTAGACCACCGGAACGCCCGCGCCGTCGGTGATCTCGCGCACCCGGGTCGCGACGTCCTCCCTGGTGTAGATCACCACGTGGTCGCAGCCGTTGGCGCGGGCGACGGCGGCCTTCTCCTCGCTGGAGACGGTGCCGATCACGTGCACGCCGAGCAGCTTGGCCCACTGGGTGAACAGCTGACCGACCCCGCCCGCCGCGGCGTGCAGCAGGACGGTGTCGCCCGCGCGCAGCGGATGGATCCGCCGCAGCAGGTAGGCGGTGGTGAGACCGCGCATGGTGGTGGCGGCCGCGGTGTCGGCGGCGATACCGTCGGGCAGGGCGATCAGGTGCTCGGCGGGCATCACCCGTTCGGTGCTGTAGGCGCCGAGCGGGCTGCCGGTGTAGGTGACCCGGTCGCCCGGCGCGAAGCCGGCGACGCCGGGGCCGACCGCCTCGACGACACCGGCGCCCTCGACGCCGAGTCCGGCGGGCAGGGCGGCCGGGTAGAGACCGGTGCGGAAGTAGGTGTCGGCGAAGTTGAGTCCCACGGCCTCGTGGCGGAGCCGGACCTCACCGGGCCCCGGATCGCCGACCTGGGTGGTCTCCCACCGCATGACGTCGGGGCCGCCGATCTCGGCGAAACGAATTGCGTGTGCCACTGCATCTCCTTCGGTGTGATGGACATAACAGTAGGGACGGACACCGGTCAGTGCTTATCCTGACGGGACAGAGGACCATTCCTCTCGGGACATCGAGGAGGTGGTGGCGTGAAGCCGTTGTCCCGGTACGCGTCGCTGAACGACTACCTCGACCTGGCTCGTTCGCTCGGGTTGGAGCCGGCGCGGCTCATCCGCGACTGCGGTCTCGATCCGGCCGGTTTCGGCACCCAGGACCGCTGGATCCCGGCCGAGGCGGTCGCCGAACTGCTGGAGCGCTCGGCCGCCGAATCCGGCCGGGAGGACTTCGGATTGCGGATGGCGCAGCTGCGCCGCTTCGCCAATCTCGGCCCGCTGAGCCTGGTCATCCGCGAGGAACCCGACGTGCGCAGCGCACTGCGGCTGCTCGCGCGCCACGAGCACATGTACAACGAGGCGCTGCACACCGAGATCATCGAGGCCAACGGGGTGGCCACGCTGCGGGTCTCGGTCGACGTGGGCCGACCGGCGCCCGTGCGCCAGGCGGTCGAACTCACCACCGGCGTCCTGCACGGGCTGCTGCGCGGCTTCCTGGGGCCCACCTGGCGGCCGATCCAGATCTGCTTCTCCCACCCCGCGCCCCGCGACCGCGCCACCTACTACAAGATGTTCGGCCCGCACGTCGAGTTCGACCAGGACTTCGACGGAATCCTCACCTACAGCACCGATCTCGACGCCCCCAACGCGATGGCCGACCCCCAGTTGCGCACCTACGCCCAGCGGTTGATGGGCAGGCTGACACCGACGCGCGAAGCCACCGTCACCGACCGGGTCCGCGAACTCGTGGAACTGCTGCTACCGACCGGACGCTGCACCGTCGAGCAGGTGGCCCGCAGTCTCGGCGTCGACCGGCGCACCGTGCACCGCAGGCTCGCCCAGGACGGCACCACCTTCAGCGCGATCGTCGACGACACCCGCGCCGCGCTGGCCGAACGGCTGGTCACCCATCGCCGCCACTCCCTCACCGAGGTCGCCGACCTGCTCGGCTTCTCCTCGGTGAGCAACTTCTCCCGCTGGTTCCGCACCCGCTACGGCACCAGCCCCCGGCAGTGGCGCGAGCAGCGCCCGCGCCCCTGACCGGTCGCGCTCAGGCCAGGCGACGATCGAAGACCTGGGTACCCGCACCGGAGGCGGCGTCCACGGTGACTACCCGCAGGTTCACCTTCTCCTGACTCAGGTCCATCACCATGAAGCCCAGTTCGTGCTGGGTCTCGTACAGCGCGGGATGCGCGGAATCCTTTGGCGCCGCGGGCTGACCGGACGCCGTCTTGCCCGCCGCGCCGGAGACGATCTGCCGGGTACCCTTCGACGCCGCGGTCGGTTCGAGCACCTGCAGGGTGTGGTCGTGGCCGGACAGCAGGAACGAGACCTTGCCCAGCACATGGTCTTCGAAGAACCGCTTGGCGTGCACGCCGTTGATCGGCTCGATCGGCAGGCCCTCGTAGTTGCCCGCGTCGCCGTGCGGCCCGTTGCTGAGGTACGGGTGGTGGGTGCAGGCGATCTTCCACGGCGCGGTCGACTCCGCCAGCGCCCGGTCCAGCCAGGCGCGCTGCTCGTTCATGTACTGGCCGTCCACCGACCAGTACGGGTCGAGCAGCGGTGGGATGTAGGCCGCGAGCGGATTGACGTCGAGCACGAAGAACTCCACCACCGGGTTCTCCTCGGGCACCCGCACCGAGTAGTAGCGGCTCGGCATCCACCAGCGGCGTGACCTGGCGTGGTACTCGACCTCGTGATTGCCGCGCAGCAGCCAGCCGCCGTCGCCGGGGAACACCGCGGAGGTGTCGTGGTTGCCCAGCACCATCGCCCACGGAAAGTCCAGGCCCGCGTTGGGATCCTCGAACTTCGTCGCGAACTGGACGTCGTCGGGGCCGTTGGGCCCGGACTCGTAGATGTTGTCGCCGAGGCCGACCGCCATCGTGAACGGCTCGCGCGCGTGGAAGGCCCTGGCCGCGTCGGCCACCGCCCACTGGGTGCGGCTGCCGGTACCCGCGTCACCGGTGATCAGGATCCGGGCGGTGCGCCCGGCGCCCGGCGCAAACTTCGGCACCTCGGCCGGGACCGCCGCCGCGGGCGTCAGCCCGACGAGGGTGATGCCGGCGACGACGCCTGCCGCGCCGGCCAGCACTTCCCGCCTGCCGATACCGGCCGGGGTGGAACCTGGGGTGGAGTGCGACACGTGGATGCTCACCTTCTGGTCTGGGATCGGTGGAAACTTACACCGCGCACATCGACTGGATGACGCCGCGCACGATCGGTGCGCCGTAGTCGGTCGGCGCGAAGACCAGCTTCTGCACGATCGACAGCGGCGTGAGGACCGCGTCGGCGACCCCGGCGTACCCGGCGACGGAGGTACCCGCCGAGAACAGCAGGCTGGTGATGTCGAGGGTCAGCGTGGCCAGGTCGAACGCGTTCTCGACCTCCACCTGCGCCAGCGGCACGGTGTCGAGCGCGGTTCCCGCGGCGACGTCGGCGCCGAGATTGGCCAGGAAGGTCAGCGGGCCCATGTCGAGGGCTTCGACCAGCGGTCCGAGTTCGTCGGAGCGGCGCATCAGCATCACCTTGGCGACGCGATTGCCGGCCAGGAACACCTGCAGGTCCGCGGCGGCCTGGTCGACGGCGGCGGGGTCGACCCGCACGGCACCGCTGGTCAGGAACGCCCGCGAGCGTTCGACGACGGCGGCCATCGTCAGGTCGGCGATCGGCGTGCAGTGTCCGTCGGCGGTCATGACCAGGGCGGCCAGGTCTTCGATCGGCTGGGGAACGTCGACCGGTTCGGTGGTGGCGGCACCGAGGTCAAGGGGCGGGTACACGTTCGGGGCGACGCAGCCCGCGTCGATCGAATTCTGCACGGCCCTGGCCAGGGCCTTGGTCCCGGTGAACGCGGCGCCCACGATCGGCTTCAGGAAGATCCCGACCGTGGGGACCATGCCGGCGGCCAGCTTGGCGGGAATCTTGACGATGCCGGTGGCGAGGATGAACACCTCGATCGCGTCATCGACCGTCAGCTGCGAGACCGACATGGTCTGGTCGATCCGGCCGGTGCGGACCGCGTCGAGGCCGTTCACCAGGTAGGTGACGATGGGGTCGTCGAGTTCGGCGGGCCGGGTGCCGACCAGCTCGGGTCGCATCGGCAGCCCGTCCCGGTGCACGCGCACGGCGGCGATCTGGGCACGGACGTCGGCGACCTGCCGGTCGTAGGCGGCCAGCTGGGCGGGCCCGACCATCCCGCGCAGGATCGACGCGGCCGCGGTCACGACATCGTCGAAGGTCGGCGCGCCCGTGGTGCACAGCGCTGTTGCGTCGGCGATCGGGGTGGCCGCGAGGGTGTCCGCGGCGCTCGCCTGCGCGGTTCCCGGCGCGAGCAGGACACCCGCGGCCACGGTGAGCGCGGTGAGGGAACCGGCGCAGGGCGCGGTGCGGCGGGACAGGGTCAGGCGCATGCGGTGTGATCTCCGGCTGGGCGGCCGCTCGGCGCACCGCCGAGGGCATCGGATGGAAGGTGCGCACCGAACCTAGGGCGGCGTAGTTTCCGAAACGGTGGCATTTACATGAACGGCCGACCAATTTGGACGTACGTTCAGTTAATCCGTGCTCACCGAACACGGGTGTTCGCCACGATGTAGCGACCGAGCGCGCCGCGACACGCGCCCGATCGTGGCTGTCACCACGATCGGGCGACAAGCACGGTTGCCCGATGGATACTGGGCCGATGGCCGACAGGTTGTCTCCCCTGGTGCTCAGCACCGAGAGTGTCTCGCGCAGGGAGGCTTTCGACTTCTGGCGCGACAGCGTGTGCGCGATGTACTTCCGCATGCAGGTCGATCCGATGACCAGCGCGGATTTCAACGCGCGCATCGAATACGCCACGCTGGAGAACGCCGTCGGCCTCTCGCGCGTGCGCGCCGACGCGCAGCGGGCCCGCCGACGCCACGTCGACCTGAGCGCCGACACCGAGGACTGCGTGCTCGGCATCATCACCCTCGACGGGCGCGCGGTCCTCGAACAGGACGGCCGCACCGTCGAAGCCGCGCCCGGCAACCTGGTCTTCCTCGACAGCACCCGCCCCTACTGCGCGACCTGGACCTCCACCTTCGAGGAACTGGTCGTGCAGGTGCCCACCCGCCGGATCTCGGTCGCCGACACCCGCTCGCTCACCGCCAAGGCCTTCGGACCCGGCACCGTCGCGCCGACGGTCACCTCCTGCTTCACCGCCCTGTTCGACCTCGTCGCCACCGACCCGGCACAGGCGGCGCCGCTGGTCCCGCACGCGCTGGGCCTGTTCGGTGCCGCCGTCGCGACCGCGGCCCGCCGCAAGAGCGAGCCGGAGGAGATCACCGCGCTGCTGCGCCAGCAGGTCTTCGACTTCCTGCGCGCCAACGCGTGCGACCCCGAACTCACCGCCGACGTCGTCGCCGAGGCGTGCGGGGTCTCCCGCCGCACGCTCTACCGGATCGTCGGCGGTGGCGGTGTCGCCCAGCACATTCGGGTGATCCGCATCGATCGGGCCAAAAAACTGCTGCAACGCGAGCGCTACCAGTCGATGGGCGCGATCGCCGCCGCCTGCGGTTTCGGCAGCGAGTCCGGCTTCCATCGGGCGTTCCGGGAGGCGGTCGGCGCGACACCGGCCGACTACCGGCAGATGGTGCGGCCGTAGCGATCACACCGCCGACGCGGGCCGGTCCACGCCGGTGGCGGCGTCCATGTCCTCGAGCGACATGCCCTTGGTCTCGGGCACGAACCGCGCGACGAACAGCAGCGACAGCAGCGCGAACACCGCGTACATGCCGTAGGCGACGCCGAGCGAGAACGTCTTCAGGCTCGGGAAGGACACGGTGATCGCCCAGTTCGCCGCCCACTGGCCCGCGGCCGCCAGCGACAGTGCGGCGCCGCGGATCCGGTTCGGGAACATCTCGCCGAGCAGCACCCACACGACCGGGCCCCAGCTCATGCCGAAGAACACGACGAACAGGTTCGCCGCGACCAGCGCGATCGGCCCGCTCGCCCCGGTCAGCTGCGGCTCCAAGGTGCCTTCGGAGTTCGCCACCTGGTCGGCGGTGCCGAAGCACACCGCCATCGTGGCCAGCGTGATCGTCATGCCGATCGAACCGATCAGCAGCAGCGGCCGCCGCCCGATCCGGTCGATGAGCAGGATCGCGACGATGGTGGTGGCGATATTGACCACCGAGGTGAACACGCTGATCTGGAACGACTGGGACTCCTCGAAACCCACCGCCTCCCACAGCACGTTCGAGTAGTAGAAGATCACGTTGATGCCGACCGCCTGCTGGAACACCGACAGCAGCAGACCCACCCAGACGATCGGATAGATCCCGCCCGCCGGGCGGCGCAGGTCCTTCCACGACGGCTTCACATCGCCTTTGAGGCTGTCCTCGATCCGGCCGATCGTCAGTTCGAGGTTCTTCTCGCCGAACAGCAGGGCCAGCACCTTGCGGGCCTCGGGAATGCGGTGGGTGGCCACCAGGTAGCGCGGCGATTCCGGAATCGTCGAGGCCAGCACGCCGTAGACGACCGCGGGCACCATCATCGACAGGAACATCCACCGCCACGCCTCGAGGCCCAGCCACAGGTTCTCGCTGGCGCCGCCGGCGATCTCGGCGAGCACGTAGTCCACGAGCAGGGCCAGGAAGATACCGAGCACGATCGCGAGCTGCTGGAGTGATCCGAGCCTGCCGCGAATGCGCGCGGGCGAGGTCTCGGCGATGTAGGCGGGGGCGATCACCGAGGCGACGCCGACGCCGAGACCACCGATGACGCGCCCGATCACCAGGATCCACACACTGGGCGCGAGCGCGGTGACGACCGCGCTGACGAAGAACAGCACCGCCGCGATCTTCATGACCTTGATCCGGCCGATCCGGTCGGCGATGCGGCCCGCCGTCATCGCGCCCGCGGCGGCGCCGAGCAGCGCCGAGGCCACCGCGAAGCCGAGAACAGCGTCGTCGACGGCGAATTCGTCCTGGATCGCGGCCACCGCGCCGTTGATCACCGCGCTGTCGAAACCGAACAGCAGACCACCCAGCGCGGCGACCGAGGCGATCCGGATGATGTGGCTGCCCGGCGCGCTCTCGTCGTCGGGGGCAGCGGACTGATCGGTGAAAGAACCTCCGTCGGACATCGGCGTCGTCCTCTCCGCGGCGTGGCACTCGTGCCACGCTGGTCGCTGTGTGGTCTGGTCGCAGTATGCCCCGACCGGCGGGCCGCTTCGTCGAGGACACGCACACCACCGACGGGACCGAAAGGCAGGGCTTATGGACGACCGCATCGAGGAATTGCTCGCCACCCTGGATCTGGCGGGCAAGCTGCGGCTGATCTCCGGCGCGAGCCTGTTCCGGCTGGCCGGTGATCCCGCGATCGGGCTGGCCGAGATGCCGGTGTCGGACGGTCCGTCGGGGGTGCGCGGCGAGAACTGGGACGAGCGCGATCCGTCGGTGAGCCTGCCCTCGGGCACTGCGATCGCCGCCACCTGGGACCCGGCGCTGCTCGACGAGATCGGCGCGCTCATCGCCGCCGAGGCCCGCCGCAAGAACGTGTACGCGGTACTCGGGCCGACGATCAACCTGCATCGTTCGCCGGTGGGCGGCAGGCACTTCGAATGCTTCTCCGAGGACCCGCTGCTGACCGGCGAGCTGGCGGCGGCGTATGTGCGGGCCGTGCAGGCGCACGGCGTCAGCGCGTGCCCGAAGCACTACGTGGCCAACGATTCGGAGACCGATCGCTTCACCGTCGACGTCCGCGTCGACGCGCGGGCCCTGCGCGAGCTGTACCTGTACCCGTTCGAGCGGGCCGTCGACGCGGGCGCGTGGATGATCATGGACGCCTACAACGCGGTCGACGGCGTCACCATGACCGAGAACCCGCTGCTGGACGAACCACTCAAGGGCAGCTGGGGATTCGACGGCGTGGTCGTGTCGGACTGGACCGCGGTGCGCACCACCGACAGCGCCGCGCACGGCACCGACCTGTGCATGCCGGGTCCGCCGTATTTCTGGGGCGAGCCGCTGGCCGAGCGGATCCGGGCCGGGGCGATCCCCGAGTCGGCCGTCGACGAGAAGGTGCGCCGCATCCTGCGTTTCGCGATCCGGGTCGGCGCGCTGGACGGGACGCCACGGAGCACACCGGTTTTCACCGACGCGCGGGCGCGGGATCTGGTGCGCGCGGTGGCCGCCGCGGCGATGGTGCTGGTGCGCAACGACGGTGTCCTGCCGTTGCCGCCGCGGACGACGGTCGCGCTGGTCGGTCCGTCGGCGGGCGAACCCCGCTATCTCGGCGGCGGCAGCGCGACGGTGATTCCCGGCCACACCACCTCCCCGGTCGAGGGCTTGGCGGCGACGTTGCCGGTCACCTACACCGCGGGCGTGCGCCTGTCGGAGGATCTCGTGCCCGCGCCGCTGTCGGTGGTGACCGATCCCGCGACCGGCGAACCCGGCCTGTCCGTGCGCTACCTCGCCGCGGGTACCGAACTCGGCGTCCAGCACCGCTCCGCGAGCCGGTTGGTCCTGCTCGGCGAGCCGCTGGCCGCGCGGGCCACGACGGTGGAGGTACACGCGCGGCTGCGCGCCGACGTCCCGGGCGCGTGGCAGATCGGTTTCGCCGGTGTCGGGCACATCCGGCTCGATCTGGACGGCGCGACGGTCATCGACGAGCACGTCGCGCTCGACTCCGGCGATCCGGCGGCGGTTCTGCTCGATCCGCCGCAACGTCAGGTGACGCGCACGCTGGCCGCCGGGGACGAGGTCGACGTGCGGGTGGTGATCGATCTCGGCGCGGCGGCGGTGCCCGGGTTCGGTGTCATCCTCGGGGCGACCCTCGGCATCCGCCGCCCGCAGCGCCCCGACGACGAGGAGTTCACCGCCGCCGTCGAACTCGCGCGCGCCGCCGAGGTCGCCGTCGTCGTGGTCGGCACCACCGAGCAGATCGAGAGCGAGGGCGTCGACCGCACCACCCTGCGCCTGCCCGGTCGCCAGGACGACCTGGTCGCCGCAGTGGCCGCGGCCAACCCGCGCACCGTGGTGGTGGTGAATTCCGGTGCGCCCGTGGAGATGCCGTGGCGCGACGACGTCGCCGCGGTGCTGCTGGCCTGGTTCCCCGGCCAGGAGTTCGGTGCCGCGCTGGCCGATGTGCTCACCGGGGCCGCCGAACCCGGCGGTCGGCTGCCCACGACCTGGCCCGAGACCATGGCCGAGGTGCCCGTGCTCGACACCACCCCCGTCGACGGCGTCCTGGACTACGCCGAGGGCATCCATGTGGGCTACCGCGCCTGGCTGCGGGCGGGCACCGCACCGGCCTACCCGTTCGGACACGGACTCGGCTACACGACCTGGTCCACCGGCGGACTCGTCGTCGCGGGCCGCACGGTGTCGCTGACCGTCACCAACACCGGCGACCGACCGGGCAAGCATGTCGTCCAGGCCTACCTGTCCCGCCCGACCAGCGCGATCGAACGACCGGTCCGCTGGCTGGCCGGATTCGCCGCTGTCACCTGCGCGCCCGGGGAAACCCGCACCGTCGACATCGCCCTCCCCCGGCGCGCTTTCGAGCACTGGGACGGCCAGGGCTGGGCGGTCGAGCCGGGTGCGTTCACGGTGCTGGTCGGCACCTCGGTCGAGGACCTGCCGCACACCGCGACGGTGTCCTGAGGGCGGCCCACACCGCATGTTCACCTCGCCGACACGCTCGTCGTCTAGCGTCCGCGAGATGACCGATGTCGACACGCGTCCGATCCCCCGAGAGGTCAGCGAGATCGCCGATCTGGCCACCGCCGTGAACCTCGCCGACACCTCGGCGTTCACCGTCGACGACAGCGACGACGACGATCCGTTGCTGCTCACCGCGCCCGGCGGGCTGATCGTCGACACCTGGCGCGAGGGCTACCCCTACGACGAGCGCCTGGCCCGCAATCAGTACGAGCTGGAGAAGCGGCTGCTGCAGATCGAACTGCTGAAGCTGCAGAACTGGACCAAGGCGACCGGGCGCCGCATCGTCATCGTGTTCGAGGGCCGCGACGCCGCGGGCAAGGGCGGCACGATCAAACGGTTCATGGAGCATCTGAATCCGCGCGGCGCGCGCGTGGTGGCGCTGGAGAAGCCCTCGGCGCGCGAATCCACCCAGTGGTATTTCCAGCGCTACGTCGAGCACCTTCCCGCCGCGGGTGAGATCGTGCTGTTCGACCGGTCCTGGTACAACCGGGCCGGGGTCGAGCGGGTGATGGGTTTCTGCACGCCCGAACAGCATCGCCGGTTCCTCGCGCAGGTGCCGCTGTTCGAGCGGATGCTCGTCGACGACGGCATCGACCTGGTGAAGTTCTGGTTCTCGGTGTCGCCGCTGGAGCAGCGCACCCGCTTCGCCATCCGCCAGGTCGACCCGGTCCGGCACTGGAAGCTCTCCCCCATGGACCTGGCCTCGCTCGACAAGTGGGAGCAGTACACCGCGGCCAAGGAAGAGAACTTCGAGCACACCGACACCGATCACGCGCCGTGGATCGTGGTCAAGAGCAACGACAAGAAGCGGGCCCGGCTCAACGCGATGCGGCACGTGCTCAACCGCTTCGAGTACGACAACAAGGACGAGGAGATCGTCGGTACCGCGGACCCGCTGATCGTGGGCCGCGGTCGCGACGTCCTCGGTTCCTAGCGCACCAGCGCGGCGGTGTGCGCGGCGGCCATCAGGCTGGCCAGCTCGTCGCGTTCGGCGGCGTCGAGTGCCTCCTCGAAGCAGGGCGCGATGAGCTCGTCGGTGAGGGCCTCCGCGGCGTCCCAGCGGGCCCGCTGATCATCGGAGATCTGCTCGAACGGTTCGGACCAGCCGAGCATGCGCGCGTGGGTCGGGCCGTCCGACATCGGCGAACCCGCGATCAGGATCGCCTGCAGCGGGGTGAGACCGTGGGCGAGCACGGCGATCAGGTGCAGGCCACCGCGCAGTTCGCGCAGCACATGGGTCAATTGGAGCGCGGCCGCCCGGCTGTCGGTGGGCAGCGGCATCGCGCGCCAGCCGGCGAACAGCGGCAGCCCGGTCGACGGCGCGGCCGCGACGACCCGGCCGAGCAGCTCGGCGAGCCGCTCCGCGTCGTCGTAGGCGGCGAGTTTGCGCCTGCCGAAGTCGTGGCAGGCCGCCAGGTAGGCCGTGGCCGCGTCGGCCGCGGGCAGCGGCACCGATTCCCAGGCGGCCCGGATACATCCGGGCTCGAAGAAGCCGAAGGCCGCGGAGACGACGTCGGCGTCGACGTCGCCGAGGACACCGCCCCGCCCGCGGGTGTAGGTGCCGTGGAAGCCGGGGACCCCGACCGCCTGCCCGAATTCCTTGGCCTCGCGCGAGATCATGAATGCCCCACCGAGTTCGAGCACCTGCTGTTTCACTGCTGTCGACGTCATTGTCTGCCTTTCACTCTTGTTCCACTCAGGCAGACTTTAGCGTGCAATAGCCAGATTGGGCAGCCCCCTCGGCGAGATCGCCCTACGCTGAACCCATGACCAGCCGACCCCTCGTGGCGATCCTGTCCGGCGCCGGTGTCTCCACCGACAGCGGGATCCCCGACTATCGCGGACCGCAGGGCCTGTGGCAGCGCGACCCCGACGCCCAGAAACTGGTCACCTACGACTATTACATGCGCGATCCCGACATCCGCCGTCGTTCCTGGCTCATGCGCGGCGAACACCCGGCCTGGCGCGCCCAGCCCAACGCCGCCCACCACGCCGTGACCGCGCTGGCCGCGAGCGGGGTGCCGGTGCGGGTGCTCACCCAGAACGTCGACGGCCTGCACCAGCTCGCCGGTCTGCCCGACCGCAAGGTCGTCGAACTGCACGGCAACGCCCGCACCGCCGTCTGCACCGAATGCGGTGACCGCACCACCACCGAGGCGGCGCTGGCGCGGATCGCGGCGGGTGAGGACGATCCGGCCTGCCTGCGCTGTGGCGGCATCCTCAAGACGGCCACCGTCATGTTCGGCCAAGCCCTCGATCCCGACGTGCTCGCCCACGCGATGGCGATCGCGCAGGCGTGCGGCGTGTTCATCGCGGTCGGGACGAGTCTGCAGGTGCAGCCCGCCGCCTCGCTGGCCGGGATGGCCGCCGAGCACGGCGCCCGGCTGGTCATCGTCAATGCCGAACCCACGCCCTACGACGCCCTCGCCGACGAGGTGATCCGCGAGCCCATCGGGACGGCCCTGCCCGCGCTGCTGGCCACCCTCGGCTGAATCCGGCCCGGCGCGATCGCGCCGCCGCGGCTAGTCTCGGGACCATGACCGTCGATACCGGCGTGGGTAGCCGGAAGACATGGCTCACAGTCGAATTCGTCGTCCTCTTCCTCGGGGTGGCCGCGCTGTACGCGGTGTTCCTGCGCGGGGTCGGGCCGCTGCCGTTCCTGCTCGTCGTCGCCGGTGGTGTGGTCGTGTATCTGTGCCGCACCGGATTCGACCGCCGCGATTTCTGGCGCCCCGGGGCACTGCGCGCCGCGCTGCCGGGCATGCTCGCGGTGTGGGCGATCGCCGCGGTCGGGCTCGGGATCGCGGTCGCGGTGCTGCGCCCGGCGTCGCTGTTCGATCTGCCCCGCGAACGGCCCCTGCTGTGGGTGCTGGTGCTGGTGTTCTATCCGCTGGTCAGCGTGTATCCGCAGGAATTGCTGTTCCGCGCGTTCCTGTTCCACCGATACGCGCCCGTGTTCGGTGACGGCGCCCGGATGGTGGCCGCCAGCGCGGCCGCGTTCGGTATCGCGCACCTGATGTTCGGTAGCTGGCTGTCGGTGCTGCTCAGCACGGCCGCCGGGTTCCTGTTCGCCGAGCGCTATCGCCGCACCCGTTCGCTGCTGACCGTGTCCGTCGAGCACGCGCTCTACGGCTGCCTGGTGTTCACGATCGGCCTGGGCGAGTTCTTCTATCACGGTGCCGCCGGCTGACCGGGTGAACCCGGCGCGCCGCTGTTCCGTATCACGGCAAGGGCCCGGGACGCGGCCACACGAGCGACGGAGGCCTCATGCGGGTGATGTTCGTGGCGATGCCGCTGCTCGGGCACCTGTTCCCGATGATGCCGCTGGCCACCCTGCTCCAGCGGCGCGGGCATCAGGTTCTGCTCGCCACGGGCGGTGCCGCCGCCGACGCGGTGGGCGAGCACATCCCGGTCACCGCGGTGGCCCCGCCGATCCACTATCTACGCTCGGCGGCACGCGGTCTCGGCGCCCATCCTCTACTGGCGGTGCGTTCGGCACACGGGATGGCCGAGCCACGTGGTGGCGCCCGGGTTTTCGCCGTCACCAACCGACCGATGCTCGCGCCTTTGCTCGCGGCGGCCCGGGAGTTCCGGCCCCAGCTGATCGTGCACGAACCGTTCGCCGCGGCCGCCGCGATCGTGGCCGCCCAGCTCGGCGTGCCCACGATCCTGCACAACATCGCCCTCGACGACGGCACCGTCCTGCGCCGGGAGCTGCTGCGCCTGCTCACCGACACCGATGTTCCCGCACCGGCGCAGACGCTGTCGATCGCGCCACCGAGCATCGTCGAGGTGAGCGGGCGCGCACTGCGCTACACCCCGTACGCTCCGCCCGGCGTCACCACCCCGCCGTTCCTGCGCGAACCCGCCACCCGTCCGCGCATCCTGGTCACCCGCAGCACGATGCTCGGTGACGGCCCGGACGCGATGCTGCGCGCGATCATTCGCGCGGCGCCCGCGGTCGACGCCGAGATCGTCATCGTCCGGCCCAACCGCACGACCGCGCGCACCGGCGACCTTCCCGGCAATGTCCGCACGACGGGCTGGATCGCCCTGCACGAGGCCCTCCCGCACTGCACCGCCATGGTCGATCACGCGGGTGCGGGGTCGGTCTTCGCGGCCCTGCGGGCGGGGGTTCCGCAGTTGGCCACCCCCGCCGCAGGCGACCGCGCCTGGAACGCCACCGTCGTGCAGCGTCGCGGCGCCGGACTGGCGGTCGCGGCCCGGGCGATCACCGCCGACCATCTCACGACCCTGATCAGCGATCCCGGCCTCGCCGCCACCGCCCGGTCGGTGGCGGGCGAGATCGCCGCGATGCCCGGCGTCGCCGAGATCGCCGACGACGTGGCGACATTCGTGGCCGCCTGCTGAGAGTCCCGCGCTACGCTGCCGCCCGACAGCACCGAGCGGATCAGCGGTGCGGCGTGCCGAATTCCTCGATCAGCACGGGATACTGCTCGCCGCCGTGTCCCGCGGCGATCGCGCGATCGGCCATCGCCTTGAACAATCGCGGCAGTTCGGCGTTGACGCCCAGGGCCTCGCACTCCTCGATCAGATGCGCCATCGACCGCGCGTCGGTCTCCAGCGCGGCGACCTCGGCGGGGAACGCGCCACGGTCGACCTGGGCGGCGTATCCGGGCAGCCAGGTCGCGACACCGGCGGCGATCTCCTGCGCGAACGGCGCGTAGGTGGCGGCGTCGACCCCGGCGACCCGGAGCATCGCGGTGCCCTGCAGCCAGGCATTGAGCACGCTCCACATCATGGCCAGACCGGCGGCGTCGTAGAGCGACGCGAGCCCGTGGTCGGTACCGAGATGACGGACGGTACCGAGCGTGTCGAGGGTCGATCGGTGCGCGGTGACGTCGTCGTGCGCTCCGCCGAGGAGGATGACCGCGTCGGCGGTCCCGATGGTCGAGGGGATGGCCATGATGGCGCCGTCGAGGTAGCGGGCACCGCGCGATCCGGCCCAGCGGGCGGTGTCCCTGGCCTGGGCCGAGTCACCGGAGGTCAGATTGAGCAGGGTCGCGCCCGCGAGGACGGTGTCGCCGAGCAGGTCGCGCACGGCCGGGTAGTCGGTGACGCAGAGGATCGTGAGGGACCCGGCGGCGACGGCGTCGCCGACCGTCGGGGCCAGGCGGGCGCCGCGGGCCACGAGCTCCTCGGCCTTGGTGGCGGTGCGATTCCAGACGGTGGTCGGGTACCCGGCGTCCAGGAACGCGCCGGCGAGGGCACGGCCCATCAGGCCGAGTCCGAGAACGGTGACGGGTGTGGCGGTGGTGTTGTTCATGGCAGCATCGTCGACGTTCATACCGGTGTGAGGGTCAAGTGGAGGATGCGGATGCGGATCGGCGAACTGAGCCATCGGACGGGTGTCCATGCCCATCAGCTGCGCTATTACGAAGCGCAGGGCCTGCTCACGGCCGACCGGAGCGCGAACGGCTATCGCGTCTACGACGAGGGCTCGGTCCTGCGCGTTCAGCAGATCCGGCATCTGCTGGGCGCTGGACTGTCCTCCGACGACATCGCCTACCTGCTGCCGTGCGCGCAGGGCGAGGTCCCCGAGTTGCCAGGGTGCCCGGAGCTGCTGGGCGCCATGCGATCACGGATGCGGCGGATCACCGAGCAGATCGACCGGCTGGCCCGGTCCCGCGACGCGCTGGCCGACTACATCGCGGCGGCCGAGCGCATCGGGGGCGACAGCTATCCGCCGTTGGACGGCTCCGGCCGTGAGCCGGTCTCGGCCTGAGGGTCAGGACCCGGCGGTCCAGGCGATCGCGGGCGGTGTCACTCGCGCGCACACCGGGTTTCCGGTGGCGTCGGTGAGTCCGAGCCGGGCCTCGAGGACTCCGGAGATCGTCGCGGCGGCCAGGACGTCCGCGGGGACGTCGGCGAGCATCAGTTTCGCGCGGCGGAACATGGTGGGGGTGCCGTCTTCGCCCGCGGCGGTCCAGCTGAGGTAGACGAACCGCACGCCGGGGCGGCCCTGTACGTAGGGTCCGCGCACGTCGGTGCCATCGACGGTGCAGTCCAGTGTCCAGCCGACCGATTCCGCGTCGCCGGGCTGCGGATCGAGGAGTTCCCGCGGGCGGTTCTTGCGCTGCACGCCGACGTGGATGTCGGTGTAGCGCGGCGCTCCCGCGGGTCGGCACGACGAGCCGGGCATCCGGGTCCCCACGATGCGGATCAGCACCCGCTCATTCTCGCCCACGACCGACCTCACGGCTGGAACACGGTCGCCGCGATCCGCAGCGACGACCACACCAGCAGCGCGCCCGCGCCGATGGTGAAGAACACGATCATCGGAAGATCGCCGTCGTCCCGGGCTTTCGTGATGATCTTGATCGTGCCCGCCTCCACGAACAGGGCCGCCACGAGGAGCGCGTTGATCGCGACCGCCGCCCACACCGCGCTCGGCTGGTACGCCCAGTAGCTCGTGACCCACCCGAACAGCAATGTGCTGGGCAGACCGAACATCATCCAGCCGAAGCCGAGCACGACCAGGTTCTCCCCGTGCGCCTTCGGATCGGTCTCGGCGGCCCCCACCGGCAGCACCCGGCCGATCTGCACGACCGCGTGCCCGACGCAGGCCAGCGCGCACGCGACGATCAGCGCGAAGTATCCGTCCGCCGCCTCCAGCGGTGGGTTGCGTGCCCAGCGGAACGGCAGCCAGCCCGCGCACACCACCAGCCCGACGGCGAAGACAACAGCGGGCCGGGCCAGCAGGTGGACGCGCACGTAACCGGCGGGGAAGAGCTCCGCGCGCCGCCCGTACAGCCAGCCGACGCACACCGGCGCCACGGCACCGACGAGCACCGTCAGCCAGCGCCACTGCGTCGGCGCCAGGAACATCGAGACGAGCGCGAGTAGCCAGCTGGTGACCACGAGGGCGAGCGCCGGTCGCGCGAGCGCCGTCCACAGCCGGTCGGCCCGGGCGCCGGCCTCGGCCATCGGATCGGGCTCCGTCGCCGGATCCACCTGCGCCACAGGACGTTCCGGCTCCCGGGTACGGGGCGGGGTCGGCCACTCCCCGGCGAAGGCCGAGCCCGGGCACAGGACGAGGCTGTCGTCGGCGTGGTAGTCGTAGTCGACATCGACCTCGCCGTAGTCGCGCATCAGCTCCATCCGCTCGGTGATGGCCAGCCCGTGCCACGGTTCCTCGCAGTGCGGGTTGGGGCAGTCGGGGTAGGTCGGGTCGTCGTAGTCGTAGCCGATGCGGGGTTCGCCGTCGCGCATGCTCTCCTCGACGAGCTGATCGATCTCGTCGAGCACTCGTTGCGCCGGTGCGGATTCGACGGTCGGGGTGGTGTCGACGGTGATCGTTCCGGCCGCGACCACGGCGTACTCGGCCGACACCACGTCGAGGTCCACCGCGACCGGCGCGGTCCGGAACCATCGACGCCGCACCGCGATCGCGTGGGCGGTGCCGCCCACCATCAGCCCGAACAGGCAGACGTCGAAGACGGTGTCGCGCACCGGGTCCGACTCGATCGCCCAGATCTCCAGGACCAGCAGCCCCAGGTACGCGAGCGCGGCACCGGCCAGCGGCCACGATCGTGCTCGCACGGCGAGGAGGGCGAACACCGGCCAGGTCAGCAGGCCGAGGGAGAGCAGCGGGACGAACGAGACGATCCAGCTGGCACCGTTGCGTACGGCTGACACGACCACTACCCCCACTGCCCGGACACGATCCGACGATCCTAGGGTCGCCGCATCATCGGGTCCACACGATTGGCGGCTACTCCGGGGTGGAGGTCTCCGCGGGCCGCCGGCGATCGCGCACGACCAGGACGACGGCCGCCACGGACCAGATGACGGCGTAGGCGACCGCGCGCATCGGACTCCAGTTGGTGAGCAGCAGGATCACGGCCACACCACCGAGGAGGCCGAGGATGCGGGTGGTGCTGGCCGGGCCGGTCATCCGGCGATCATCGCACGAACGCGGTCAGCCGTCGACGCGGGCGTCGGCCGGACGCGGTCGCGCACCGGTGGGCGGGCGGCGCGTGCTCCAGGCCAGGGCCGGGACGATGAGCAGCGCGATCGCCGCGCCGAGGTAGGCCAGGCCGGGGTAGTCGGCCGCCGCCACGATCAGTCCGGAGCCGAGGCCGCCGCCCGCGCCCGCGACGGCGATCCCGACGTCGACGGTGCCCTGGGTGCGAGCGCGGGTCGCCACGGGGGTGGCGTCGGCGATCATCGTGGTGCCCGCGACCAGGCCGAGGTTCCAGCCCAGCCCGAGCAGGCCGAGGGCGGCGGCCAGCGCGGGCACCGAGTTCGGCGGGGCCAGCGCGGCGGCCAGTCCGGCCGCGACCAGGGTGCCCGCCGCGGCGACGGCGACCCTACCGGCGCCGATCCGGTCGACGAGCATGCCCGACAGCAGCGAGGGCAGATACATCCCGGCCACGTGCACCGCGATCACGATGCCCGCCGCGCCGACGTCGTGGCCGTGGTGCTGCATGTGGATCGGGGTCATCGTCATGACCGCCGCCATCACCAGCTGGGTCACCACCATGACGGTCGCGCCCGCCACGATCGGCGCCGACCAGGTCCTGGTCGCGGTCGGTTCATCGGTGGTGGCGGGCACGTCGGTGACGGCCATGTCCCGGGCCAGGACGAGCGGATCCGGTCGCAGCAGCACCCACAGCACCAGACCGGCGATCAGATAGGCGGTGCCGGAGAGCACGAACGGCCCCGACAGCGGCGGGATGCCCCAGGCGGTGGCCAGACTCGCCATGGGGTGCAACAGATTCGGGCCGACGACGGCGCCGACCGTGGTCGCGACGAGCACGGTGCTGATGGCGCGGGCCCGGTGCGCCGGGGTCGCCAGATCGGCGCCCGCGTACCGGGCCTGCAAGCTGGTCGCGGTGCCCGCGCCGTAGACGATCAGCGACGCGAACAGCAGGGCGATGCTCCCGGTGACGGCCGCGACGACGACACCGAAACTGCCGAGGGCCCCGACCAGGTAGCCGGCGGTGAGGCCGGTCCGGCGGCCGGTCCGCTGCGAGATCCGGCCGACGCCGATCGCGGCCGCCGCCGACCCGACGGTGAACAGGGCACTGGGCAGACCGGCCAGCCCCGTCGACCCGAGCATGTCCTGCGCCAGCAGCGCGCCGACCGTGATGCCCGCGGCCAGTCCCGCCCCGCTGAAGATCTGGGCCGTCACGAGCACGGCGAGAGTGCGCCGCTGGGCCGGATGTTCGCTCATGATCGTCAACAGTGCGGCAAAGATGGACGCCGGTCCAATCGTTTCGTCGGCGCACGATCGGAGCTGTCCAGTGTTGCGCTCACCGCGAGCGGATCAGGCGGCCAGGTCCATCCGCAGGAACTCGGTGATGCGCAGCAGCTTCGGTGGCCGGGTCACGTCGTCGGCCAGCGCCCGGAACGCTTCGGCCTCCCCCACGACGACCGGGGCGGTGAGATCGAGTTCCCGCCCGTCGACCCGCAGCCGCGCCCGGCCCGCGGCCAGGACGTTCTGGGCCCAGTCGCAGCGCGCGCCGTACACGAGGACGAACAGGTAGCCGCCGTCGACGGGATAGGCGTCCAGGGGCGTGTGATACGTCGCCCCCGACCGACGGCCGACGTGGGTGAGCACCGGCCATTTCCCGCCCTTGATCGCGCGCGGGTTGAACACCCGCTTGTTGATGTGACCCCACCACCGCGGCATCGGCATCGGGCTCTCCTCACTGTGAAATCCGGCTGGTCTTACACCTGTAAGGCTGACTTACATGTGTAAGACTGTCAAGGCCGTCCACCCTCGGAGCTGCGATGACCCGACCACCCCTCAGCCGCGAACGTGTCCTCGACGCCGCCATCCGCGTCGCCGACCGCGCCGGCGCCGAGGCGATCACGATGCGCCGGGTCGCCCAGGAACTGGGGGTGGAGGCGATGTCGCTGTATCACCACGTGCCGAACAAGGACGCGATCCTCGACGGCGTGGTCGACGCCGTCTTCGCCGCCATCGACCTGCCCCCCACCGACCACGACGACTGGCGCGACGCCATCCGCGCCCGCGCGCGCTCGGCGCACCGGGTCCTGGCCCAGCACACCTGGGCACTGGGCCTGATGGACTCCCGCCGCCATCCCGGCCCGGCGACATTGCGCCACCACGACGCGGTGCTCGGGGTGCTGCGCACGGCCGGATTCACGCTGCCGATGGCAGCGCACGCCGTCTCGCTGATCGACAGCTACGTCGGCGGCTATGTCCTGCAGGAAGCGAATCTGCCGGTCACGACACCGACCGAGGTCGAGGACGTCGCGTCGGACATCCTCGCGAGCCTGCCCGACGGCGAGTTGCCGTACCTCACCGAGCTCATCGTCGACCACGCGCTGCGGCCCGGCTACGACCACACCGCCGAGTTCGCCTACGGCCTCGACCTGATCCTGGACGGGCTGGAGAGCCGTCGCACCTGACACGACGACCACCGTCCGGGCGGGTGAAACCCGCCCGGACGTGGACTACGGCCGCACCCTCAGTGACCGGCGGGGTCGGTCAGGTGCAGTCCCTCGCCGACTTTGATGCGGCGATGTTCGGCCAGCACGATCGTCACTCCCGTCAGCAGACACACGCCGCAGATCACCCCTGCGATCACTGCCCACCCGGCGAAGCCGGAACCCGCGGCCGTCAAGGTCGCGGCGAGAAAGACGATGCCGATGCCGATGAGGAGCAGTCCGGGCCAGTTGAGGGAGTCCTGGATGGATTCCCCCGCGTGGGAGCGGAAGGTGCGTTCGGTATCAGGGAACCTGTGTACGTGCGGATCCACGTGTGTCGCCCACGGGTCGGGATGTGTAGCCATGGCCTGCCGTCCTTTCGACGAGCCGTTCCATATCCCATGCCTACCCTTGATCCCGCCGATTCACCAGCGGTGTTGTGTGTCAGTCCCGACCGAGAACGAAGAAATAGGGATCGGGTAGGTCACGGAAGTCCATCAGACCGAACACGGTGTCCTCGTCGACCCGGCGGAACACGTCGATGATGGCCAGATGGTCGTAGACCATCGCCGCCGTCACGACCCCACGATGCTCCACCGACCGCAACCGCGCCCGATAGTCACGGGTGCGCAACGCCGGCTTCAGCACCCCGAGCAGGCCGCGGCCCCGCCGTACGAGCGTGTGCGGCACCTTGTCGGCCACACCCAGCGGCACCCGCTTCGGGTCGACGGCGAAGATCTCGCCCGCGGGAGCGCGGAACAGCAGCGGATGCACGCTGTCGACGCCGTCGAACTGCTTGCCGTACCAGCCCGATGCCTCGAGCAGCCCGTCGAGCCCGTGCCCGGTGGCCAGCTCGCGCCCGTGCCATCGACCGGTCAGCTCCGCGGGCGACACCGGCGCGAGACTGTCGAACAGGGCCAGCGCCGCCGCCCTGGTGCAGGCGGGTTCGAGCGCGGCGAGTTGTGCGGTGGCGGTCATGGCGTCCTCTCCGGAGCGGGTCATGCGGGCAGGCGCAGCGCGCCGGGCGCCGACTCGGGGACCACGGGCCGGGTGGGGGCGACAGGGCTGACCCGCTGATAGCCGGCACCCAGCGCCGGGCGGGGATCGGCCTCGCCCTTGTTGGGCCAGAACGCCATCGCCCGTTCGGCCTGGGCGGTGATGGTCAGCGACGGGTTGACGCCGAGGTTCGCGGTGATCGCGCTGCCGTCGGCGATGTGCAGGCCCGGGTAGCCGTAGATCCGCTGGTACGGGTCGATCACGCCGGTGTCGCTGGAATCGCCGATCGTGCAGCCACCGATGTAGTGCGCGGTGGCGGGGATGTTGAAGATGTCGGTGGCGATATTGCCGCTGACACCGTCGCATTCGTCGGCGTACTTGCGGGCGATGTCGTGCGCCAGCGGGATCCACGCGGGATTCGGTTCACCGCTGCCCTGTTTGGTGACCAGCCTGCGGCCCTTGAGATATGAGGTCAGCGAGTTGTCCAGCGACTGCATGACCAGCAGGATCACCGACCGGTTCGAAGCGCCGTGCGCGTTCTGCGACCGCAGGAACTGGATCGGGTGCAGCAGCATCGTCAGCAGCAGGCGCAGGAACCGGAACGCGCCACCGTCGACCATCGGCACCGTCTGCAGGAACAGCGCGTTCTGCCCGGTGCCGTACGTGCACACCTCGACGTGGGTCTGCGGCTCGGGATGGATGGAGGAGGTGATGGCCACGCCCTGGGAGAAGTCCTTGCGGGACTTGCTGGTGACGCCGATGATCGCCTCGGAGTTGCTGCGGGTCAGCTCACCGACCCGGGGCGAGAGCTGCGGCAGCGAACCGTCGGCACGCAGCTTGTGCAGCAGTTTCTGGGTGCCCAGCGCGGCCGCGGCGAACACCACCTGCTGCGCGGTGAACGTGCGCCGTTCCTTGCGCAGCCACCCGTTCGACGCGACGGTCTCGACCCGGTACCCACCGTCGCCGTCGGGCGCGACAGAGGTGACCGTGGTCAGCGGATGCACCTGCGCGCCCCGGCTTTCCGCCAGATGCAGGTAGTTGACCGTGGTGGTGTTCTTGGCATTGTGCTTGCACCCGGTGAAGCAGTCCGAACAGTGGATGCAGCCCGCCCGCCGTGGGCCCGCGCCACCGAAGTACGGGTCGGCGACCTCGACACCCTCCTCGCCTTCGTTGAAGAACACCCCGACCTGGGTGCGGTGGAAGGTGTCGGCGACGTTCAGCCCGCGCGCGACTTGCAGCAGCACCTCGTCCTTCGGGCCGATCCGCGGGTTCTCCACGACGCCGAGCATCCGCTTGGCCTGGTCGTAGTAGGGCGCGAGTTCGCTCTTCCAGTCGGTGATGTGCGCCCACGCGCGGTCCTGATAGAACTCCGGCAGCGGTTCGTAGAGGGTGTTGCCGTAGATCAGCGACCCACCGCCGACACCGGAACCGCTGAACACCAGGCACTTGCCGAGCACGCTGATCCGCTGCGGCCCGGTCAGGCCCAGCCGCGGCGCCCAGATGGCCTTGGGGATGTTCCAGTTCGTCTTCGGATAGTCCTCGGCGTTCCAGCGCCTGCCGGATTCGAGCACCCCGACCCGGTAGCCCTTCTCGGTCAGCCGCAGCGCGGTGACGCTGCCACCGAATCCGGAGCCGACGACGATCACGTCGTAGTCGTAGTCAGTCATGCGGAGATCACCTCGTAGTCGGCGGCGTCGAATCGCGCCTGCTTCTTGTATTGGATTCCGAGCAGCGGCCAGTTCGTGGTGATCCGGCCGTCGGCCTGCCGGTACCACGACGAGCACCGGCTCCACACGCTGTCGGTGAGCTGGTCCTGGATCCGGGCGTCATAGGCCTGTTCGACCTCGGGCCGCACCGTCAGCGGTTTGCCGGTGGCGGCGAGATGGGCGACGTAGTCACCGAGGTACTCGGCCTGGGCCTCGAGGAAGTAGATGATCGAGCCGCCACCGGTATTGGTGTTGGGCCCGTACATGATGAACAGGTTCGGGAACCGCGGCACGGTCATGCCGTAGTAGGCGTGCGCGCCGGTGCGCCACTCCTGATCGAGCGCGAGCCCACCGGTGCCGGTGATCGCCATCGGCGCGAGGAATTCGGTCGATTTGAACCCGGTCCCCCAGATGATGACGTCGACCTCGTGTTCGCGCCCGTCTGCGGTGCACACCCCGGCCGGGGTGATCCCGGTGATCTTGTCGGCGCTCACCTCGACATTCGGCTGGGTCAGCGCGGGCAGGTAGCTGTCGGAGAACAGCATCCGCTTGCAGCCGATCGGATAGTCGGGCCAGACCTGCTCGAACAGGCCCGGCTTGGCCGCGGTCTGCCTGCGCATGTGCCACTTGGAGATCGCCCGGATGGTGGCGGCGAGCGGCTTGGCGTAGACCCAGGCCAGGCTGAGCCCTTCGACCACGCTGTACCAGGTGCCGCGCTCGGCCAGTTCGGTCACCGGCAGCTTCTCGAACACCCGATGGTGCAGGTCGCTGAATTCGCGATCCGGGCGCGGGACGATGTAGGGCGCGGTGCGCTGGAACAGGGTCAGTTTCCCGACCCGCGGCTGGATCTCGGGCACGAACTGCACCGCGCTGGCCCCGGTCCCGATCACCGCGACGCGCTTGCCCGTCAGGTCGATGTCGTGGTTCCACTGCGCGGAATGAAAAGTGGTGCCCGCGAACGACTCCCGGCCTTCGATGGCGGGCAGCGCGGGCCGCGAGAGCTGCCCGACCGCGGGCACGACGACGTCGACCTCGACCGAGTCGCCCGAATCCAGGCGCACGGTCCACTTGCCGGTGGTGTCGTCGAACGCCGCCCCGGTGACCTCGGTGCCGAAGCGGATGTGGCGGCGCACGTCGTACTTGTCGGCGACGTCGCGGATGTAGTCCAGGATCGCCGGTTGCCGCGAGAAACGGTGCGGCCAGCGCGGATTGGGCTCGAAGGAGTACGAGTAGAACGGCGAGGGCACATCGCAGGCCGCGCCGGGGTAGGTGTTCTCCCGCCAGACGCCACCGACGTCGTCGGCCTTCTCGAACACGACGATGTCGTCGAAGCCGCGTTTCTTCAACGCGATCACGGCAGCCAGGCCACCGAATCCACTGCCGATGACCGCGATCGAGGGTTTCATGGCGCACTCCGGTTGTCGAGGATGGTCCGAACACACAGCTCGGGGGCGTCGCTGAAGGGCAGATGGCCGCACCCGGGCAGATCGGTGTGGCGGGCGAACGGCAGCACCGCTCGCGCGCGGGCGCTCTGGGTGCGGTGGGTGAGCACGACGTCGCGGGTGCCCCAGGCGATCGTCACCGGGATGCCGGTCAGCGCGCCGGGGTCGTCGCTCGCGTCCAGGACGTAGGTGGCGAAATCGTCGCGGGCCGCGGCGAAGGAGCTCGCGCCCGCCAGTCCGGCCAGGTCGACCCTGGCGGCGTCGGGGGTGACCCGGGTCGGATGCCCGAACATGACGGACAGCAGTGCCGCGCGCCCGGCGGGAAAGTCGACCGCCTTGTCCAGCGCCGGACCGGCGAAACGCGCGACCGCGCGCATGGCGGTCAGCGACCCCTGGACCCACCGCAGTCCGGGACCGCCGTAGAAGCCCACCGGCGAGAAGGCGGTGACAGCGGCGGCGACACCGCTACGCCCCAGCTCGAGCGCGATACCGCCGCCCATGGAGCTGCCGACGACGTGCGGGCGCCGGATGCCGTTGTCGCCGAGCCACTGCGCCATCCAGTCGGCATACCCGCGCGGGCCGGGCAGCACACCGGGCAGCACACCGGGCAGCGTCGGTGTGTCGCCGAATCCCGGCAGGTCGAGGGCGATCACCTCGTGCCGCTCGGCCAGGAGATCGATCACCGGCGCGAAGATCTGCCAGCGGCTGCCGAGCCCGTGCACCAGCACGATCGGCGAGCCGGCGCCCCGGCGGATATGAGAGATCTGCGTCATCGCAGCCCTTCATTCGGAAAAAACAGTTACTGCGTACGGTTTCTTGATTGCATCAGGTTGCTGTCCCTGCGTCAATAGGCAATCGCACGTCGATTCGCGGGCCGTTCGCTCTTGTTACCGTCACCGCGTACGATTTGTCGGGTGACCCTGCAACAACCGCGCCGCACCCAGGCCGAACGCCGGGCCTCGACCAGGGCCCTGATCCTCGCCTGCACGGCGGAATGCCTGCTCGAACGCGGCTACGCGGCGACCACCGTCAGCGCCGTCCAGGAACGCGCCGGACTCGCCCGCGGCACCGTGCAGCACCACTTCCCCACCCGCGCGGAACTGCTCATCGCGGCCACCACCCGCGTCGTGGACCTGCGCCTGGAACAGTTCCAGCGCGAAGCCGAACTCCTGCCCGCCGGCCGCGACCGGCTGCAATCGATCGTCGACCTGGCCTGGCGCGACCTCAACAGCCCCGCCTTCTTCACCGCCCTGGACCTGTGGGTCGCCGCCCGCACCGACGCCGAGCTGCGCGAACGCCTCGTCCACGAGGAGCGCCGCGTCTTCACCGAGATGCGCAGGCTCTACCTCGACGTCGTCGGCGAACCATACGCCTCGGACCCGCGCGCGGAAGTCCTCGTCGAATTCACCATCGACCTACTCACCGGCCTGTCGATGACAGCCATGCTCACCGGCACCCTCGGCGAACGCGAAGCGGTCGTACGCCGCTGGAAGCGCGCCCTGGCCGTCCTCATCGGCCGCCTGCCCAGCGACGAACTCCTCGACGGCAGCCCCCTGCCCGCCATCGCCGACTGAATCCCTCCCGCGATCAGCCGATCCCGGCCAACCCGTTCCAGCACAGGGCGACCGTCGTCTCCACCGCGTCCTGCTTGGGAATCGGCCTGCCCGTGTCCAGCCACAGCCGCGCCGCCTGATGACTGGCCCCGACAACTCCGAACGCGCACGCGAACGCCCGCGCGTCGTCCATTCCGGCCGCGCGCAACTCGGCGCTCACCAGCACCGCGCACTCGCCGAAGGCGTGCCGGGCCCGCCAGCGCACGCTCGGTTCGCTCGGCACCGGCGATTCGTAGATCAGCACGTGCCCGTCCGGGTCGTCGTCGACGAAGTCGAAGTAGGCCCGCACCGCACGCCGGACCTTGTCCTCCTGCCCGCTCGCGCCGGTCAGCGCGTTGCGGATCCCGCCGACCATGCGGTCCAGATGATGTTGCAGCACCGCCAGGTACAGATCGAGCTTGTTCGCGTACAGGGTGTAGAGCACGGGCTTGCTCATGCCCGCCCGCAGGCCGATCTGATCCATGCTCGCGCCGTGATAGCCGTGCGCGACGAACACCTCACGCGCGGCGTTCAACGCCGCGAGCAACCGTTCGGCGCGCGCCGCCACCGTCGCCGCGTTCGACGGGATGTCCTCGTCCTCGGCGCGCAGGATGTCGCTGTGCAGAATCGTCATGAGCGGGACCGTTCGCGGGAGTAGTCGTTCACCATGTCAGCACCGGTTTCACCACACGCCCGGCGCGCTGGTCGGCCAGCGCGGCGTCGACCTCGGTGTGCGGGTACCGGCCGATGAGCCGATCGACCGGGAACCGCCCGTCCGCGTACAGCCCGAGCAGGTGCGGCAGGAACGTCGACGGCACGCTGTCGCCCTCCAGGCATCCGCGAATCGTCTTGCCGCGCAACACGATATCGCCGACATCCACCGGCGGGGTGCCCGTACCGAGCCCGACCGCGACCACGGTCGCCCCCGTGGCCAGCGCGGCGACGGCGTCGCCGAGCACCGCGGGCACGCCGGTGGTATCGATCGCGTGCGTGACACCGCCACCGGTGAGCGCACGCAGCCGCGGCACGGTCGGCCCCTCGGCGGGGTCCAGCGCGGTCTCGGCACCGAGCTCGAGCGCCAGTTCCCTGCGCGCCGCGGAGGTTTCGACCACGACCACCCGCACGCCCTCGACCGTGCGTGCCGCCAGCAGGGCGGCCATCCCGACCGCCCCCGCCCCGAACACCGCCAGCCAGGCCCCCGCCGTGGGCCGCAGCACGTTGAGCACCGCGCCCGCCCCGGTCTGGAAACCGCAGCCGAACGGCGCGGCCACGGCCAGGTCCAGCGCCGGGTCAACGACGATGGTGTTGTCCTCGGTGGTCAGGGCGTATCCGGCGAAGCTCGACTGGCCGAAGAATCCGTCCAGCACCGGGACGCCCTCGCGCGACACCCGCGCTCCCTCGTGCGCGCGCCGGCCGAACTGGTTGAGCGCGACCGAATGCTGACAGTAGGCGGGCCGCCCGTCCACGCAGGTCGTGCACTCGCCGCAGTGCCGGAACGTCAGCACGACATGATCGCCGGGGCGCACCGCGCGCACCTCGGGCCCGACCGCGGCCACGACACCGGCACCCTCGTGCCCGAGCAGGATCGGCCGATCCGCCGCACCGGCGCGCCGGGTCACCAGGTCGGTGTGACAGATGCCCGCCGCCGCGATCCGCACCAGGATCTCCCCGCCGCGCGGCTCGTCGATCTCGACGTCCTCGATCGAGAACGCCGCGGCCGGATCACGCGACAGGACCGCCGTCGTGCGCATCAGGACACCCGTTCCAGCAGGAAGTAGAAGTACTCGCCCTTGGACAGGACCAGTTCGGCGCGCCCGTTCATGATGCCCATCAGCGTGTTCTCGTCGAGCCACTTGAAGTGGTCGAACACCGCGCGCCCGTCGTAGACCATGGTCGCGGTCACCTCGCCGCGGAACTCGATGTTCCACAGCGTCGCCTCGCCCTGTCCCAGTTCGACATTGGAGAACAGGGTGCCGTCCTCGGCGCGGCAGATCAGCGGCTTGGCGTCGTCGACGGCGAGGAAGTTCTTGCCGTACCAGCGGCTCGCGGGCAGCGCCCGGCACAGCGGGTGGCCGGTCTGGAAGGCGTCGCCGCGCCATTCGCCGAGGATGTCGTCGGTGCGGGCCGGACGTAGCCGGGTCCATAGCGCGTCCAGTTCGGCGGTGGAGACGCCCTCGGTCTGCTCCCGGAGTTGCTGCCAACGTGGCTTGTCCGCGCCCATGGTGTCCTCGTCTCGCCGATTCCAGAACCATCTGGTTCCGAACGGACCATAGTTCCGAACCAGTTGGTTCGGCAAGAGGGGTACGATTCCGGCCATGCGTGCGGCAGGCGAGGCAACCCGGGAGCGAATACTCGCTGCCGCCAAGGCGGAGTTCGCCGAATACGGCATCGCCGGCGCCCGGATCAACCGCATCGCCGACGCCGCCCACGCCAGCAAGGACCGCCTCTACGCCTACTTCCCCGGCAAGAACGAGCTCTACGCGGCCGTCACCGAGCGCTGGACCACCGAAACCGCCGAGGAGACCGCGCTGCGCGCCGACGACGTGCCCGCCTACGTCGGCCGCCTCTTCGACCACTTCGTCGCCCACCCCGACAACGCGCGCCTGCAAGCCTGGTCCGACCTGGAACCCGAAGGCGCCCACATCGGACCGCTGCTGCGCCGCACCATCGACGCCAAACTGACCGAACTGCGCCGCGGACAACGCGAAGGGCTGCTCACCGACGCCGTGCCGCCGGTCATCCTGCTGCGCATGCTCTCCGACCTGACCCGCACCAATGCCATGCAGGCCCGGTTCGCGGCCGAACGCGGCGACACCGAACAGCTCTCGACCCGCCGCGCCGCCACCGTCTTCGCCGCCGCCCGCATCATCGCGCCCTGAGCCGCCGCTATCGTGGGTTCGGTGGGGACCGTGTGGGCGTCGTGGGGGCATGTCCTGATCGTCTGGCTGGTGGCGGTGCCCGTGCTGGCGGGCGCGACCGCGCTGCTCGTCCGTCGCAGGCTCCGCGCCGGACTACCGCGCAGACAGGCGTTGCGGCATTCGATCGCCGAGGTCGGGATCCTCGGCGCCACGCTGCCGTGGGTGTGGATGATCCTCACCCCCGCCGCCGGAACACCCGCGATCAGCGCGGTGCCCCTGCGGGACCTGCTCGACACGCTCGGCGCGGCGCCGGGCACCGCCGTCGTCCAGGTCGGCGCCAATCTGATCCTGTTCGTGCCGCTGGGTTTCCTGCTCCCCCTTCGGTTTCCGCGCCTCGCGGGCGTGCTGCGGATGACGATGGTCGGCGCACTCGTCTCGACCACGCTCGAGCTGCTCCAGTACGTGCTCGCGCTGGGCCGGGTGTCCTCGATCGACGATGTCCTGCTCAACGCGGCCGGGGCGGGCATCGGCGCCGCGCTCGCGGCGGTTCATGTCGCCCGCAGGGAATCCGGGTCCTCGCGCAGCGACCGGGTACTGCGTCGGCTGGGCTGGGCGAGCTGACCTCGCGCCGCGCGGACTCCTAGGGTCATGCGGGTGAGTACAGATCTTCGCGTCTTCTTTTTCGGCGACTCGTTCGTGCAGGGCATCGGCGACCCCGAGTACCAGGGGTGGGTGGGCCGCGTCCTCGCCGCCACCGGCGCCGGAACGACCGCGTTCAACCTCGGAATCCGGCGCAACACCTCCTCCGACGTCCTGCGCCGCTGCTGGGCCGAGATCGAGCCGCGCGTGCAGACCGAAGCCGACCAGCGACTGGTCCTGTCCTTCGGCGCCAACGACGCGGTCGAGGAGAACGGCGCGCCCCGAGTCGATCCGGACCGCACCCTGGACAATCTCGCGACCATCCTCGACGGCGCCCACCAGCGCGCGCTGGCCCCGCTGGTCGTCGGCCCGCCGCCGGTGATCGACGCGGGTGAACCGCATCTGCGCCGGGTCACGAAGCTCGCCGAACAGCTGGGCGCGCTGTGCCACGCGCGAGAGGTCCCGTTCATCGATGTCACCGCGACCCTGGCCGAGGACCCGATCTGGTGTGCGGAGGTGACGGCAGGCGACGGCGCGCACCCGGGCAGCGAGGGTTACCGCCGGCTGGCCGAGCTGGTCCTCGCGGGTGGCTGGCACGACTGGATCGCCCGGCCGCGCGGCTGAACTCAGCCGGCGGGGGTCGCGCGCGGGTTGTCGGCGAACCTGATCTGGAGCAGCTGGCGGGCGATCACCTCGGTGAGGTGCTCGCGGGAGGTGCCGAACTCCCCGCGCATCCACGCGGCGACCAATTCGAGGGTGCCGCTGACCACGGTGTAGGCGGCCATCTCGGAATCCAGTTCGCGGGTCGCCGATTCGGGGAACAATTCGCGGCCGACGACCGCCATGGCGCGGGCGATGGCGTGCTGGGTCGAGACCCGCGCTGATTGCAGCGCCTCGGTGCTGTGGGCGGTGAACAGCAGGGCGGACCGGCGCGGGTCGGCGACCAGGAAGCCGAGGGCGGCATCGGCGGCCGCGTGGACCTGACTGTCGACGTCGGGGGCGGCGGCGCGGGTGGCGGTGACCACGGCCGCGATGCCCTCGGTGGTCAGGTCGTCGGCCAGTGCCGTCAGCAGCACGTCGCGGTCGGCGAACTGCTCGTAGAAGTAGCGGTCGTTCAGCCGTGCGCGTGCGCAGACCGCTCGTTTGGTGACCGCGGGGGCACCGCCCTCGGCGAGCAGGTCCAGTGCCGCCTCGAACAGGGCCGCCCGGCGGCGCGCGCGACGTTCGTCGGCCGTCACGCCCGCGTAGGCGCGCGGCGTCGCGGAATCCTCACCCATGCTCTTGACCATCCCGCCATTCTGGTGCACTCTGACACCACACGAGTTTCTGGAGTCGCATGACACCAGAATAGCGCCGGAACAAAGGAGTTCCCATGACCTGCCCCGTGCCCCACCTCGCGACCGCGACGACGCCCGACCACGTCTCCGACGCCGTCGCCCGCTTCGAACGGGTCGGCGGCTCCGTGCTGTTCAGCCTCTTCGGTGTCGGCCTGTTCGACCAGACGATGCTGCCGCCGGTCTCCGCGGCCCTGGAGGACACCGGACGCGCACGCACCGAACCGTGGGCCCGCGCGGTCCGCACCGCCGCCGCCGACCAGCTGATCTACCACGGCGAAGACCCCGACCGGGCGACCGAAGCCGAACGGCTGATGGTGCTGCACCGCGACGTCAAAGGCGTCGGCCCGGACGGCGAACGGTACTCCGCGCTCAACCCCCAATCGTGGAACTGGATCCTGTACTCCACCTTCTTCGTCCAGCGCGGCGCCTACCTCGCCCTCACCGACGGCGAACCGACCCGCGCCGAGAACCAGGCCATCTGGGACCACTACCGGCACAAGACCGCCGGCCTGCACCTGCCCGGCAAGTCGCGACCGATCGAGGACTACACCGAACTCGTCGCCCACTACGCCCACATGGCCGCCACCGAACTCCGGCCCACCCCCGCCCTGGCCACCGCCGTCGCCACCGTCCGGCACGCCCCGCGACCGTTCTTCCTGCCCGCCGCCACCGGACCGCTGTGGCGGCTCAGCTCACCCGCGCTCGGCCACCTCCTGATGGTGCTCGGCTGCGGCATCATGCATCCCGACGTGCGCGCCCACATGCCCTACCGCTGGACCCGCCGCCACGACCGCGAATTCCAGGCGATCACCACCGCCCTGCGGGTGGCCTTCGACCGCCTGCCCGCGACCGTCACCGACTCCCCCATGGCCCGCAACCGGCGCAAATACCAGCAGCTCGTCAGCAAGTACCGCGACGTCGGACTCACCTCCTTCGCCCCCGACGCCGCCCTCCGCTGACCGGTCAGGGCGCGTCGCCGTAGACGACGAGCCAAATGGCCCGCCCCAGCGCCGCGGCCAGCTCCCCGTCCTCGATCCCGGTGTCGGCGGAGCAGGCCACGGCCATCGTGCGCTCGACCATCGAGGTCAGGATCACCGCGGTGGCGCGCGGATCCAGCTGCGCGGCGACCCGTCCCGCCGCCCGATCCGCCGCCAGCCGCGCCCCGACCAGCTCGGTGAACGCGGCCACCCGCGCCCGCCAGTAGGCGCCGACCTCACGGTCGTACGCGGCGACCTCACTCAACGCCAGCAACAGATAGCGGTGCGCCCGCACCCCCTCGATCATCGCGGCAGCGGCATCGACGACACCGGCCTGCCGCTCGGTGCGCTCGGCACTCCACCACCGCTCCGCGGCCGCGAACAGGTCGGCGGTGGCCAGCTCACCGAGCCGCACCAGCAGACTGCTCTTGTCCGGAAAATACCGGTAGAAGGTGGATCTGGCCGACCCCGACGCGGCAGCGATCCGCTGCACCGCCAGCTCGGTGAACGGAGTGCCCTCGGCCAGCAGATCCTCCACCGCCCGCAACACCCGCGGCTCGAACTCCGAACGACGATCACCGGGCGCCTTACGCGCCGATCGCGGAACACGGGTCAGCGAGGACATCAGCGGCTCCCGAACTGCTCGGCCGCGAGCCCACGTGCGTCGACCATGCGCCCATTGTGCCCCGCGACCACCGCCGTGGACCGGCAACGGCCGAGCGACCGTGAATCCCGCTGCCGCCACGCTCTGTTGACAGTGGTCGCCGCCGACCGGATCATCTTCTCGGACACACTGTCCGAGACTCGATGACCGAGGCGGTACCCATGCTCGATTCCCCCGTCACCTCGGCCGAGTCGGCCGACGTCGTCATCGTCGGCGCGCGCTGCGCCGGCGCGGCGACCGCAGTGACGTCGGCACGAGCAGGCCGCAGCGTCATCGTCCTCGACGCCGCACCCCTGCCCTCGGAAACCCTGTCCACCCACCTGCTCTGGCCCGCCGGACTCGCCGAACTCCGGACACTGGGCGTCCTCGCCGACGTCGAGGCCCTCGGCGCACCCCGGCTGACCCAGGCCTACGCCGAAGGCGCCGGCTACGGCATCACCTCCACCTTCCCCACCGTCGACGGCATCGACTACGCCATGTGCGTGCGCCGCACCGGCCTCGACGACGTCCTCGTGCGCGCCGCGATCGCCGCGGGCGCCGACGTCCGCACCCGCTGCCGGGTCACCGCCGTCCTCTGGGCAGGCGATCGCTGCGCCGGCGTCCGCTACACCGACCGCACCGGCGCCGTCGTCGAGATCCGCGCCGCGCTGGTCGTCGGCGCCGACGGCAGGCACAGCACCATCGCCCGCGCCGTGGGCGCCGACGAACCGTTCCTCACCGTCCCCAGCGGCCGCGACTGCTACTACGCCTACTGGCGCGACCACGGCGACACCCCGCGCGACACCGCCGCCCAATGGCGCGCAGGCGCCGATCTCGGCACCGCGTTCCCCTGCGACGACGGCCTGGTCCTGAGCCTGGTCCAGCCACCGGCGAGCCGGGAACGCACCGGCCCCGGCGAAGCCGAGCGCCGCTACACCGACGCCGTCGCACGAATTCCCGCCCTCGCCGCCCGGCTCCACGGCTGCGAACGCGTCGGACGCGTCCGCTCGGCGACCGGTATCGCCTCCTACTTCCGCCGATCCACCGGCCCCGGCTGGGCACTGCCCGGCGACTCCGGCCACTTCAAGGACCCGGTGACCGCCCAGGGCATCCGCGACGCCCTTCGCTACGGCCGACTACTCGGGGAGACGGTGGCCGCCACCCTCGACGACCCGGCCGCACTCGACCGGGCACTGCACGAGTGGGAACGCCGCCGCATCATCGACTGCCGCGCCATCTTCCACTGGACCAACCGCCTCGCCCGCGGCGAAGCCATGCACCCCTTGGAGATCGAGCTCTACCGCCGCGCCACCACCGACCCCGAACTGGCCCGGATCACCACCGGCATCTTCTCCCGCACCCGCCCGCCCGCCGACCTGCACACCCCCGCCCTCGCCCTGCGCCTCGTCGCCGGTGCGCTGCGCCATCAGCGCGGCAACGCACCGGCCGTCCTCGCCGACCTCGCCCGCGAGATCCGCGGCGCCGCCCGCAACGCCCTGGTCACCCGGACCACACTGCGCGGCGAAGCCCCCCGACCGTCGCCGCCAAGCACGCCGCTGCTCGCCACGGCCCAGAGTGAATCCCACTGACCCGGACCGCTACTCGCTCCCGTGACCGAGCAGACCGAGCCCGGCCAGATCGCGGACATACTTGCCGATCAGCTCCGGACCCAGGTGCGGGATATCGCGTTCCGCACCGATCCCCGCCGCCCGCACCGCCGCCCGGAATCCCTCGGCGGGCAGTGCCGAACCCGGCAGCGGCCGCCCCGGACGACGATGCGCCTGCAACAGCGGCAGCAGCGTGTACTTGCGCTGCTCCTCCGGCAGTGCGCGCAGCGCGGTCTCGAAACGCGCGAACCAGTCGGCGTAGTCATCGATCCGATCGATCCGATGACCCGCCTCGATCAGCCAATCCACGAAACTGTCCAGCGAAACACCGTCGTCGTGCGGATTGACCACATCGAAGGTCCGGTACCCCGTCACCGCCGCCGCACCCAGCCCCGTCACCGCCGCGGCGACGAAATCGGCAGGCAACCCGTCGTAGTGCGCGCGCTGCCGCCGCCCGTTGGCGTCGGTCAGGTAGAACGACGCGGGCGCGAGACCGGTCACGAGCACACTCAACAGCAACCTTGTGAACACGTCGGGCACATTCAGCTGACCGGGATAGTCGCTGTGCGCAAGGATCATGTCCGACCGGAACACCGCCACCGGCAACCCGAACCGCTCCGACGCCTCCCGCAACAACACCTCACCGGCCCACTTGCTGTTGCCGTACCCGTTCGCGTAGCTCGCGTCCACCCGCCGGACCGGACTCATCACCCGCACGTCACCGTCCTCGGCGAACGACTCCCCCTGCGCCGCCACCGCCACGGTCGACAGATAACTCACCGGCTTGCGCGTCGCTGTCAACGCCAGCCGGATCACCTCGGCGGTCCCGACCACGTTCGGACCGAACAACTGCCCATACGGCAGCACATGATTCACCAGCGCCGCCGAATGCACGATCAGATCCACCTCCTCGGCCAGCCGCCGCCACACCGCCGCGGACAGCCCGAGATCCGGCTCCCCGATATCCCCCGGCACCACCTCGAGCACACCGTCGGCGAGCGCGCGGAAGTGCTCGCGCAGTGCCGGATCGGTCTCGAACGCCGCCTCCAGACGTGCACGCGCGGAAGCCGCGTCCCCACCCCGCACCACGCAGATCACCCGACCACCCAGCGGCGCCAACCGCTCCAGCCAGGTCAGCAGCAGGAACCGCCCCAGATAGCCATTCGCCCCCGTGATCAGCACCGTGGACGGCGGCACCGTGGCGGGCGGCAGCTCTCGGGCACGATCCAACATCTCCGCGTCGAGGAACTTCGCCAGCGTGAGATCCGCCGCGCGGATCTCGGTCGCGCCGACACCGTGCACCGCCTCGACATCGGTTCGCCGCGCACCGGGTTCACGCTCCCGGTCGACGTAGTCCGCGATCCGCGCCAGATCACTGTCCGGTCCGAGCAACACGTTCACCGGTACCTCGACCCCGAGCAGCTCCCGCAGCAGCGTCGAATACGACAGCGCCGCCAGCGAATCCCCACCCAGATCACCGAACCGCGCCTCGGGCCGCAACTCGGTGGCCGAACATCCGAGCACCGCGCGCGCCGCCCGCGCCACCGTCTCGTACACCGGCAGACCGGCAGCGTCACGGCGCAACCGCCGCAACTCCGCTTCCTGGTCCCGCGCGACATCGTCGTACAGCGCCTCCAGGCGCGGGCCGTACCACTGTTTCAGCTTGGGCCGCAACAACTTCCCGACCCCCGACAGCAGGCCGTTCGCGATCGAGAACGGCTCGGTCTCGAGCAGGAAATCACGCGGGATCTCATACGGCTCCAGCTCCGCCGCCACCGCCACCCGCTGCAACGACGCACTCACCGCGGCCCGCACCTCCTCGGCAGGCCCGGCCAGCGCCGCCTCCGTCGGCACCACCACCGCCAGCAGATACGCCCGCTCACTGCTGCCGTACACGAAGATCTGCCGCACCAGATCCGCCCCCGCGAACACCGCCTCGAGCCGCGACACCGTCACGAACTCCCCCTGCGACAACTTCAGCACATTGTTGCGCCGATCCACATAGGCCAACCGATCCGGCGCCAGCTCGGCGACCACATCACCCGTGCGACAGAAACCGTCCTCGTCGAACACCTCCGCGGTGACCTCCGGACGCCGGTAGTAGCCCGAGATCATCGTGGTCGTCTTGAGCAGCAGCTCACCCCGCGGATACGGCTTGTCCGTCCCGAAATAGCCGAGCTCGGGCACATCGACCAGCTTGTAGTCCAGCACCGGCGGCCGCATCACCTTGGTATCGAAGATGACACCGCCCCCGGTCTCGGTCGACCCGTAGCCGTCGTGCAACCGCAACCGCAACACCGACTCCACGAACTCCCGCAGATCCGGTGCGATCGGCGCGCTCCCACACAGCACCGTCATCAACCGGCCGCCAAGGAACTGTTCACGCAGCTCCGTCCGCACCTCCTCGGCCAGCTCCGCCGGATCCACTCCCGGACCCGACCGCCGATCCACCTCCCGACGGAACCGCTGCAAGATCATGTCGCACACCCGCGGCACCAGGAAGATCTCCGTCGGCCGCACCAGCTCGATGTCCTCGAACAACGTCGACATATCCGGCGCCGCCGTGAAATACGCCGTCCCGCCCCGCGCCAGCACACCGGTCAGCGTCAACCGCGCCGCGATATGGCTCATCGGCAAAAAGTTCACATTGAGCACCGCCACCGGACGGGCGGGCTGCCAACCCGCCGCCACCAGCCGATGGGTGTACATCGCGCCCTTCGGCGTCCCCGTACTGCCGGAGGTATAGATCAGCATCGCCAGCGGATCCTCGTCCGGGCCAGGCACCGTCAGCGGCGCGGGCTCGACGACTCTGCCCTGGGCGATCGCCTCGTCGATGGTGTGCAGCGTGACCGTCGAACCCGCCGCGGTCAGCCGGGCGCGGGCGGCGGCCAGCGCGTCCCGGTGATCGTCGTCGTCCGCGTGATGATCGAACACCAGCAGCGAGCGCGGCGGCGTACCGGCCAGCACCGTCTCGACCGCGATCGCCAGATGCGCCGTATCGACCGCGAACACCCGCGGCCCCGTCTCGTCCAGGATCGACCGCAACTGCGCGAGACCGGCGCCCGACTGCAACGGCACCGCCACCCCGGCCAGATGGATCGTCGCCAGATCCAGCACCGTGTAATCGGCCCCGGTGAATCCGAGCGTCGCGACGAAATCCCCCGCCCCGACACCTGCCGCGTGCCACGCGGCAGCCAGCGCGCGAGCCCGCTCCCACACCTCGCCGTAGGTCACCGACTCGAACTCCGGCAGCAGCCGCCGCGTGACCCGCCCGCCCTCGACCACCGGCTCGGTGCGCCGGATACCGAGCGCGGGCCGATCCGCGTAGGCGGTCATCACCGTCGAAACGATCTGTGCCAGTGGCAGACCCGGCGTGGTGACCGCCGCGTGCACGTCCTCGAGCGGCGTCGCCGCCCGGATCTGCTCGTCCTCGGCGTAGAGCGCCCTGATCCGCTCCGCCAGCCGACCCGCGTCCAGCTCGACCGTCATGCCTCGTTCTTCCGCTCGACCGAACCACCCAGCGCGGAGATCCGGACATCGCGCCAGGCTTCCCGCCGCGCAGCCTCCGGATCGATCAGCACCCGCGGCGGATGGTCGATGATGCAGGTCGCCCTCCGCTCGGCCGTATACGGCGACCACGCCGCGAGCGGCTCCCCCGTCCGGGCGAAACTCACCCAGTTGTCCTGCACGTGGTCCTGCACCGCGCGGAACGCCCGCCGCCCACCCGCGGCCGTCATCGCCCGGCCGACCGGACTGTCCACCCAGCCGAACACCGGCACCAGCTCCAGCGCGTGCGTCGCACCGAACCCGGCCAGCCGCACGGCACGTGGCGCGTAGTCGAAACGGTAGGCGTAGGTCGGAGCGAACCGGCTGTGGCCCTCCAGGACAGCCAGCGTCGGCCGCAGGAACATGAAGTCACCGCCGATCCGCACCGCGGTCCGCGCGGCCGGATACCCGGGATAGCTCCGGACCACACGCTGCTCCGCCCCCGGATCGCAGCGTCCGAACGTGGTGGTGAGCTGGGCGGGCGTGTGCGGCACCGACTTCATGAACCGCTGGAACAGCGTCGCCTCGTCCCGATTGGTCCCGATGATCAACGGCACCCGATGCGCACGGCCCCCGGCGATCGCGTCGATCGGCGCCTCCGGCAGGAACTCCCCGTCGACCACCGGCGTGTACGGGAAACTGCCCGGCCGTTCCCGCAGCGTCCGGTACAGCGCCCGATCGGCCGCCCGGCACAGCTCGCTCGCCGGCGTCGTCGCCAGCACGGTCGCGGCGTCGGCCGGATCGGCGCCCAGCCGTTCCAGGCAGCTGCGCGCGAAGCGTCGCGCCTCCGCCGGTTCCGCGGTCCAGTCCGCGGGCGCGCTCTGCGCGATCGCCCGATGGAACAAGCCCTTCGCGGCCGGTGTCGCCAGCAGCGCGACCACCGCGTGCGCACCCGCCGACTCACCGAAGATGGTCACCTTCTCCGGGTCACCACCGAACGCGGCGATATTGCGCCGCACCCATTCCAGCGCGGCGACCTGATCCCGCAGCCCGAGGTTCGACTCGAAAGGCCGCTCCGGCGTAGAGAACTCGCTGAAGTCGACATAGCCCATGGCCCCGAGCCGGTAGGTCACCGACACCACGACCACGTCGCCGCGCACCGCCAACCGGGCGCCCGAGTACATGCTCGCGGCACCGATCACGTACCCGCCGCCGTGGATGAAGACCATGACCGGGCGCCGATTCGCCGACGGCGTCGCAGGCGCGGTCACGTTCAGGGTCAGACAGTCCTCACCGGTCGGCTGCCACGTGCGGGGGCCGGTGCGGGCACCGTTGGGGTGCTGCATCGCCGCGAAGCCGTACTCCGTCGCCGAACGCACCCCCGTCCACGGTCGCACGGGTTGGGGCGCGCGGAATCGGAGTTCTCCGACGGGCGCGGCCGCGTAGGGAAGGGCTCGCCAGCTGACGACTCGACGGCCCGCACGACCGCGCACGACTCCGTCGGCGGTCACGATCTCTGTGGACACCATGCGCCCCACAGTACGTGGTACCAGCGGTACCGCGCAGGCGGTTCGGTCGTCCGTTACGCCAGGCGGACTAGACTGGTCCGATGGCCGGCGACGCCCCGGAAACCGCACCGCTCGCGGCTCGAGACGCCGGGAGCGTCGCCGACCTCGACCGCCTCGTCTGCACCTGTCGCGCCTGTCCCCGCCTCGTCGCCTGGCGGGAGGAAGCCGCCCGCGTCAAACGCGCCGCCTACCGCGACGAGACCTACTGGGCCCGCCCCGTTCCCGGATTCGGTCCCGCCGACGCCGAGATCCTCGTCGTCGGCCTGGCGCCCGCCGCCAACGGCGGCAACCGCACCGGCCGCATGTTCACCGGCGACCGCAGCGGAGACGTCCTCTTCGCCGCACTGCACGCCGTCGGACTCGCGACCGGCGCGCATCCGGTCGGCGTCGACGACGGCATCCGGCTCGTCAACACGCGCCTGACCGCCCCCGTGCACTGCGCCCCACCGGAGAACAAGCCGACCAGCGAGGAACGCCACCGCTGCGCCCCCTTCCTCAGCCGAGAGCTGGAACTACTGGCCCCGACGGTGCGAGTGATCGTCGTCCTTGGCGCCTTCGGCTGGCAGGCCCTCTTCACGGTGCTCACCGAAGGCGGCTGGACGGTACCCAGACCCCGCCCACGCTTCGCCCACGGCGCCGAGCTCACCCTCACCCACCCGGACGGCCGCACGATCACCATCCTCGGCTGCTACCACGTCAGCCCCCACAACACCTTCACCGGCAGACTCACCCCCACCATGCTCGAAGACGTCTTCCACACCGCCCAAGCCATCGCCGACTCCGCGCACCCGGCCACCCAGCATCCGGCCCGCACCGCCACGCACCCGATCGGCCACTCCACCAGCTCGAACTGAAACCAGCACAACTGGTCTCACCACCGTCTTTAGCTTCCTTTTGGGACGCGAGGTCGGGGTCTGACGGCGTGGATATCGGTGGGATTCATTAGTAGATGCGCATATCTACGTCTCTTAATGTCTTACCGGAGGGGCATTGGCAAGTCAACCGGTTCCAGATCAGTCACTCGTTTCCGACCCGAAAGAGCTCTCCCCTTCTACCCAAGCTCCTCTGCTGGAGCACCCTCCCCCGCCACGTGACTCCCATCCGCACGCTGCCACTCCCCTCCCCCGACGGCGAGGCCCCGGCGGGCGCGGGCTATGGCTGCGCACCGTCGGGGCCTCGGTCGGCTCGTATCAGTGGACCGGGGTGTTGACCTTGCGGACGATGCCGCGGGCGATGGAGGCCGTGAGGCGGTTCGTGATGGGGCCGGACAGGCGCAGGAGCGGGCGTAGGGCCGCACCGCCTTCGATGGCGAAGGTCCAGGTCAGGCGGGTGCCGGTGGGGGTGGGGGTGAGGTCGATGTCTTCGGCGAAACGGCGGAGGCCGGGGATGGAGGCCGAGTCGACGGTGAAGGTCATACGGCGTTCGTCGTCCCAGCGGTAGAAGCGTTCGGTCAGGGCGGCCGCGCCGGCGAGGGTGACGACCCGGGTGGAGCCGATACCGTAGGGCCGCGGGGAGATCCAGCGCATCCCGGTGACGGCGCCGGACCACGACACCAGCGCGTCGTCGGCGGTCAGCGCGGACCAGACGGCGCTCGGCGGTGCGGCGATGTCGACCACGTGCACGTAGCGATTCGGGGCGGTCGCGAGGAAGGTGTCGTCGGATTCGTGCAGGGCAAAGGACGGTGACATGGCGTTGCGGTCCATTCAGTTGTGCGGATCGAGTTCTTCTGACAGTCGAAGTCTTTCGGGGCCGGTCTGCGGTCGCACCCCGGACAGGCCGTTCCAGCACAGCGCGACCGTCACGTCGACGGCGTCGTGCTTGGCGATCGGGCGGCCGGCGTCGAGCCACTGCCGGGCCGCGAGGTGACTGGCGCCGACCAGGCTCCAGGCGTACATGTCCGCGGGTGCGGGGGCCACCCCGACCGCCCGCAGCTCGGCGGCCACGAGGTCGGCGCACGCCCGCAGTGCGCTGCGCACCCGCCATTCGATGCTCGGTTCGCTCGGGACCGGTGATTCGAAGACCAGCACGTGCCCGCCCGGATCCTCGTCGACGAAATCGAAGTACACCGCCACGGCCACCCGCACCCGGGACCGGGGCGTGGTCTCGGCGGCGACCGCGGTGCGGACACCGTCGACCATCCGGTCCAGATACTGCTGCAGGACCGCGAGATACAGGTCCAGCTTGTTCGCGAAGTGGTCGTAGAGCACCGGCTTGGAGATCCCGGCGCGCGCACTGATCTCCTCCATGCGCGCGCCGTGATAGCCGTTGACGACGAACACGTCCCGCGCGGCGGCGACCACGGCGCGCCTGCGATGCGCGCGCCTGCCGTCACCGCGCACCCCGCGCGCGGAGGCGGCCCCGGTGCCCGGCAGCACCGGATGCCGGAAGGTCGTGTCCGTCGTCATGCCGTTCAGCCGAGCGTTTCCCCGGCGGCGGCCTTGGTGCGCAACGACTCCGGCACCTCGAACCGGTCACCGTAGGCGGCCCGCAGCTCGTCGGCGCGGGCCACGAAACCCGCCAGGCCGCCCGCGTACTGGTTGATGTACTGCACGACACCACCCGTCCACGCCGGGAACCCGATGCCGAAGATGGAGCCGATGTTCGCGTCCGGCACGGTGCGCAGCACGCCCTCGTCGAAACACCGCACGGTGTCGAGCGATTCGGCGAACAGCATCCGCTCCTGCATGTCGACGAACGAGATGCCGTGGTCGTCGCTGGTGTACTTCTCGATCAACCCGGACCACAGCCCGAGCTTCTTGCCGTCGGCGTCGTACTCGTAGAAGCCGCGGCCCTCGAGCCGGCCGGGCCGGTCGAAGTCGTCGACCATGGCGTCGACGAGCGGGTACGCCTTGGAGTCGGTCCAGCGCTTGCCCTCGGCGAGCAGGTTCTCGCGCAGGCTGCGCCGGATCTTCTGCGCCAGTTTCATATTGATCTCGTCGGCCAGCGCCAGCGCGCCCACCGGATAGCCGGCCTGGGTGGCGGCCTGCTCGACCGACGCCGGGTGCACGCCCTCGGCGACCAGCGCGATCGCCTCGTCCATGAACTGGCCGATGACCCGGCTGGTGAAGAAGCCGCGGCTGTCGTTCACCACGATCGGGGTCTTCTTGATCGCGAGGGTGTAGTCGATGGCGCGGGCGATGGCCTCGTCGCTGGTCTGCGCGCCGACGACGATCTCCACCAGCGGCATCTTGTCCACCGGCGAGAAGAAGTGCAGACCGATGAAGTCCTGCTGCCGCTGCACCCCGGTGGCCAGATCGGTGATCGGCAGGGTGGAGGTGTTGGACCCGAGCAGGGCGTCGGGGTTCACCAGGTGCTCGATCTCGCCGAACACCTTCTGCTTCAGACCCGGATCCTCGAACACCGCCTCGACGACGAAGTCGCAGCCCGCGGCGTCGGCCGGGTCGGCGGTCGGGTGGATACGGCCCAAGACCTCGTCGTAGGAGTCCTGGCTGATCGCGCCCTTGCGCAGCGCCTTGTCGAGCAGTTTGCGCGAGTAGTCCTTACCGCGCTCGGCCGCCTCGATCGTGACGTCCTTCAGGACGACCTGCATGCCGGCGCGGGCCTGCACATAGGCGATGCCCGCGCCCATCATGCCCGCGCCGAGCACGAGGACCTTCTCCGGCGTGCGCACGGGGAAGCCTTCGGGGCGGCTGCCGCCCTTGTTGATCGTCCCCAGATCGAAGAACAGGGACTTGATCATGTTGGTGGAGACCTGGCCGCAGATCAGGTTGGTGCAGTAGCGGGTCTCGATCGCGAACGCGGTGTCGATGTCGACCTGCGCGCCCTCCACGGCCGTGGCCAGCACCGCGATCGGCGCCGGCATCGGCGCGCCCTTGAGCTGCTTGCGCACGTTGGCCGGGAACGCGGGCAGGTTGGCCGCCAGCGCCGGGCTCGACGGGGTGCCGCCGGGGATCTTGTAGCCCTTCACATCCCACGGCTGAGTCGCCTCGGGATTGGCCGCGATCCAGGCGCGAGCCCGGTCGAACATCTCCTCGCGAGTGGCGGCGACCTCGTGGATGATCCCGGCCTGCAACGCCTTCGCCGGCTTCATCCGCTGGCCCTGACCAACGACGTTGAGCACCGCGTCGGTGATGCCGAGCAGCCGCACCGTCCGGGTGACACCACCGGCGCCGGGGAGCAGGCCGAAGGTGACCTCGGGCAGGCCGAGCAGACTGCCCTTCGCGTCGAGCGCGATGCGGTGGTGGGTGGCCAGGGCGACCTCGAAGCCGCCGCCCAGCGCGGTCCCGTTGATCGCGGCGACCACCGGCTTGCCGAGGCGCTCGAGCCGACGGAACGCGGCCTTGTAGGTGTCGAGGCCGAGCGCGATCTCCGGCGCGGTCTCCGGGGTCGCGTTCATCAACAGGTTCAGGTCACCACCGGCGAAGAAGGTGTCCTTGCCCGAGGTGAGGATGACACCGTCGTAGCTGTCCTTCTCGGCTTCGAGCCGGTCGACCGTGGCGGTGAGGTCGCGCGCGAACGCCTCGGTCATGGTGTTGGTCGACTGGTTCGGGTCGTCGATGGTGAGCACGAGCACCCGGTCGGCGCCGAGGTCCCAGTTGATCATGTTCTCTGTCATGGTCTTTCCTCTGTCTCCGGGTCCGGCGCTCAGACGCGCTCGATGATGGTGGCGATGCCCATGCCGCCGCCGATGCACAGTGTGATCAGCGCCCGCCGCGCTCCCCGCCGCTCGAGCTCGTCGACCATGGTTCCGGTGATCATGGCGCCGGTGGCGCCCAGCGGGTGCCCCATGGCGATGGCGCCGCCGTTGACGTTGAGCTTCTCGTCCGGGATCGCCAGCTTCTTCTGGTAGTTGAGCACCACCGAGGCGAACGCCTCGTTGAGCTCGAACAGGTCGATGTCGTCGACGGTGAGCCCGGCCAGCGCCAGCACCTTCTCGGTCGCCGGGACCGGGCCGGTCAGCATGATGGTCGAGTCGCTGCCGCTCACCGCGGACGCCACGACCCGGGCGCGCGGGGTGAGACCCGCCGCGGCACCGGCGGATTCGCTGCCGATGAGCACCAGCGCCGAACCGTCGACGATGCCCGAGGAGTTACCGGCGTGGTGGACGTGGTCGATCTTCTCGACCTGGTGGTAGCGCTGCAGGGCGACCGCGTCGAACCCGCCCAGCTCCCCCATCGCCGCGAATGACGGGGTCAGCCCGGCCAGGCTCTCGACCGTGGTGTCCGGGCGCATGAACTCGTCGTGGTCGAGCAGCACGGCGCCGTTGATGTCGGTCACCGGAACGATCGACTTGGCGAAGTAGCCACCCGACCAGGCCGCCGCCGCCTTCTGCTGCGAGCGCACCGCGAACGCGTCGACATCCTCGCGGGTGAAGCCCTCGATGGTGGCGATCAGGTCCGCGCTCACCCCCTGGGGGACGAAGTAAGTGTTGTAGTTGGTGACCGGGTCCATCGCCCAGGCGCCACCGTCGGAGCCCAGCGGAATCCGCGACATCGATTCCACGCCACCGGCGATCACCAGCTGTTCCCATCCCGAGCGCACCTTCTGCGCCGCGGTGTTGACCGCTTCGAGGCCCGACCCGCAGAACCGGTTGAGCTGCACACCGGCCACCGTGTCGGGCAGCCCGGCCGCGAGCGCCGCCGTCTTGGCGATATCGGCGCCCTGATCGCCGACCGGGGAGACCACGCCGAGGACGATGTCATCGATCAGCGCCGGATCGAGTCCGGGGTAGCGAACCTTCAGCTCCTCGATGAGCCCGACCACCAGGTCGAGCGGTTTGACGCCGTGCAGGGCGCCGTTCTTCTTGCCGCGACCGCGTGGGGTGCGGATCGCGTCGTAGATGAATGCCTCGGTCATGGTTCCTCGAAACTTTGTCGTGTGATGACAGGTCAGCGATGGGTGAACTGTGCGGTGCGCTTGTCGACGAAGGCGTTCATGCCTTCCTTCTGGTCCTCGATCGCGAACAGCGAGTGGAAGACCCGGCGCTCGAAGCGGATGCCCTCGGCCAGCGTGGTCTCGAAGGACCGGTTCACGGCCTCCTTCGCGATCATGGTGACCGGCAGCGACTTGGCCGCGATGGTCTCGGCGACCTCGGCGGCGACGTCGAGCAGGTCGTCGGCGGGCACGATGCGTGAGACGAGCCCGGCCCGTTCGGCTTCCTCGGCGCCCATGTTCCGGCCGGTCAGCACCAGATCCATCGCCTTGGCTTTGCCGACCGCCCTGGTGAGCCGCTGCGAACCGCCGATGCCCGGGATCACCCCGAGTTTGATCTCGGGCTGCCCGAACTGCGCGGTGTCGGCGGCGATCAGGATGTCGCAGAGCATGGCCAGTTCGCAGCCGCCACCGAGGGCGTACCCCGCGACCGCGGCGATGGTGGGCTTGCGGAACTGCGCCAGCCGGTCCCAGCGGGCGAAGAAGTCGTCCATGAACATGTCCATGTAGGACTTGGGCTGCATCTCCTTGATGTCGGCGCCCGCCGCGAAGGCCTTGGCGGAGCCGGTGATCACCACCGCGCCGATCTCGTCGTCGCGCTCGAGCTCGTCCAGGGCGGCGACGATGTCGTCGAGGACCTGGGTGTTGAGCGCGTTGAGGGCCTTGGGCCGGTTCAGGGTGATCCAGCCGACGCGGTTCTTGCGCTCGACCAGGATCGTCTCGTACTCGGTCATGCGGTGGCCTCCCCGGAACGATCCCGGATGTCGGTGACGATGGCCGAGAAGTCCCGGCGCGCGTCGGTCTGGTTGAACCGCTCGTAGATCGCGGCGGCCAGCTCGCCGAGCTGCCCGTCGATGCCGTTGGCGCGCAAGGCGTTCGCGGCCAGGGTGAGGTCCTTCGACATCAGCGCGGTCGCGAAGCCGGGCTGGTAGTCGTTGTTGGCCGGACTCGCCGGGACCGGGCCGGGGACCGGGCAGTAGCTGGTCAGCGCCCAGCTCTGGCCCGATGCCGTGGAGACCACGTCGAAGAACGACTGGTGGCTCAGGCCGAGCCGTTCACCGAGCACCAGGGCCTCGGACAGGCCGATCATGGAGATGCCGAGCAGCATGTTGTTGCAGATCTTGGCGGCCTGGCCGACGCCGGCGTCACCGCAGTGCACGACCTTCCCGCCCATCACGTCGAGGATCGCGCGCGCGTCGGCGAAGTCGGCGGCCGCACCGCCCACCATGAAGGTGAGGGTGCCCGCGGTCGCGCCCGCCACGCCACCGGAGACCGGGGCGTCCAGCGGCCGATGACCGGCCGTCACCGCCTGCGCGGCAGCGGCTTTCGCGTCGGCCACATCGATCGTCGAACAGTCGATGAACAACGTGCCCGGTGTGGCGGCGGGCAGCAGCTCGGCGTACACGTCGAGCACGAGCTTGCCGTTGGGCAGCATGGTGATCACCACGTCCCGGTCGGCAGCCGCGTCGGCGGCGACCGAGACCACGGTGGCGCCGTCGGCGCGTGCCTGCTCCTGTGCCGCGGGCACCGGGTCGAAGGCGACCACGTCGTAGCCCGCACGCACCAGGTTCGCCGCCATCGGCGCACCCATGTGGCCGAGGCCGAGGAATCCGATCTTCTTGCTCATCGCTGCGCCTCCTGCGTGGTCGCGCCGAGTTCCTTGTCCCCCAGTGCGGCGAAGTACGCCGCCACCTGCTCCTCGCCGACCTCGGTCAGCGTCGCCGGCTCCCACCGCGGATTGCGGTCCTTGTCGATGACCTGGGCGCGGATGCCCTCGACCAGGTCGTGCGAGCGCAGCGCGGCGATCGAGACCCGGTATTCCTGATCCAGCACCGCCTCGAGGCTGGGCAGCTCCCGCGCGGCGCGCAGCGAGCGCAGCGTGACCTTCAGCGAGACCGGTGATTTGGCCAGCAGGTCCTCGGCGGCCTTGGTCGCCTCGGGGGAATCGGCGGTTTGCAGGCGGGACGCGATCTCCTCCACGGTGTCGGCGCTGTAGCAGGCATCGATCCAGCTCCGCTGGGCGAGCAGTTCCGAGGCAGGTGCCGGTTCGGCGACCGCCGCGATCGCCGCGTCGACCTCGGTCGTGCGCAGTGCGTCGAGCAGCGCCGGGAGGGCAGCCGAGGGCACGTAGTGGTCGGCGAAACCGGCCGCGATCGCGTCGCCCGCGCTCATCCGCGCGGTGGTCAGCGCGACGTGGGTGCCGATCTCCCCGGGCGCCCGCGACAGCAGGTAGGTCCCGCCGACATCGGGCACGAAACCGATCCCGACCTCGGGCATGCCGATCCGGGACCGCTCGGTGACGATGCGGTGGCTGCCGTGCCCGGACAGGCCGACACCCCCGCCCATCACGATGCCGTCCATGATCACCACGTACGGCTTGGTGTAGCGGCCGATCAGCGCGTTGAGGTGGTATTCGTCGCGCCAGAACACCCCGGTCGGCGAATCGGCGTTCGCCGCACCACCTTTCGCGTCGGCGTGGATGGCGACGATGTCACCACCCGCGCACAGTCCGCGCTCGCCCGCGCCGCGCACGACCACGGCGCGCACCGCGTCGTCGTCGGCCCACGTGCGCAGTGTCTCGGTGATCGCCAGTGCCATCGGGTGGTTGAGCGCGTTGATGGCTTTGGGCCGGTTCAGGATGATGAGGCCGAGGCCGTCTTCGACGGTGATCAGCACTTCGGGTTCGTCGGTCATGCCGCTCCTGTCAGCGTGCGGGCCACGACCACCCGCATGATTTCGTTGGTGCCCTCGAGGATCTGATGGACCCGCAGGTCGCGGACGATCTTCTCCAGGCCGTATTCGTGCAGGTACCCGTACCCGCCGTGCAGTTGCAGTGCCTTGTTGGCGACCTCGAAGCCGGCGTCGGTGGCGAACCGCTTGGCCATCGCGCACAGTTCGACCTTGTCCGGCGCATCGGCGTCGAGCGCGGCCGCGGCCCGCCACAGCAGGGTCCGGGCGGCTTCCAGCTGGGTCCGCATATCGGCCAGCTCGAACTGGAGCGCCTGGTTGTGCGACAACGGTTTACCGAAGGCGTGCCGTTCGGCCAGATACGGGACGGCCTTGTCCAGCGCCGCCTGCGCGCCGCCGATCGAGCACGCGCCGATATTGAGCCTGCCGCCGTTGAGGCCGTTCATCGCGATCGCGAAGCCGTCGCCCTCGGCGCCGAGCCGGTTGGCCACCGGCACGCGCGCGTCCTCCAGGATCACCTGGCGCGTCGGCTGGGCGTTCCAGCCCATCTTGCGCTCGTTCGGCCCCACCGTCAGGCCGGGTGTGTCGGCCGGGACGATCAGCGCGGAGACGCCGCGCGCGCCGTCCTGGCCGGTGCGCACCATCATCACGTACACGTCGTTGGCGCCGGCGCCGGAGATGAACTGCTTGGCGCCGGTGAGGATGTAGTCGTCGCCGTCGCGGACCGCCTTGGTGCTCAAGGCCGCCGCGTCGGAGCCGACGCCCGGTTCGGTGAGGGCGTAACTGCCGAGCAGTTCCATCGATGCCATTCCGGGCACCCAGCGATGGCGCTGTTCCTCGGTGCCGTAGGCGTCGATCATCCAGGTCGCCATATTGTGGATCGAGATGTAGGCCGCCACGGCCGGGCACCCGGTGGCCAGCTCCTCGAAGATCCGCACGGCATCGAGCCTGCGCAGCTGTGAACCGCCGACGTCTTCGCGCACATAGATCCCGCCCAAGCCGACAGGGCCCGCCTTGCGGAGCACGTCGACCGGGAAGTGTTTGCGCTCATCCCATTCCAGCGCGTTCGGCGCGAGGAATTCGTCGGCGAACTGGCGCGCGGTCTCACCGATCGCGCGTTCGTCGTCGTTGAGAGTGAACACAGCCGGTCAGTCCATCGTCGGGATGACGAAGGCGTTGGACTCCTTCAACCCCGCGGGCCAGCGCTGGGTCACCGTCTTGGTCTTGGTGTAGAAACGAATCGAGTCCGGGCCGTGCTGGTTCAGATCGCCGAAGCCCGAACGCTTCCAGCCACCGAAGGTGTAGTAGGCGATCGGCACCGGGATCGGCACATTGATACCGACCATGCCGACCTGCACGCGCGCGGCGAAGTCGCGGGCGGTGTCACCGTCACGGGTGAAGATGGCGACACCGTTGCCGTACTCGTGCTCGTTGGCCAGCCGCAGACCCTCCTCGTAGTCCTCGGCCCGCACCACGGTCACCACGGGACCGAAGATCTCTTCTTTGTAGATCCGCATATCCGCGGTCACCCGGTCGAACAGGCTCGCGCCGACGAAATAGCCGTCCTCGGCACCCTCGACGACCAGCCCACGACCGTCGACGACCAGCTCGGCGCCCTCGTCGACACCGATCTGGACGTAGTTGTTCACCCGATCCACGCCGTCGGCACCGACCAGCGGACCGAAGTCGGCACCCGGATCGTCGGACCGGCCCACATTGAGCTTGTGCACCCGCTCGGTCAGCTTGGCGACCAGCCGGTCGGCGGTCTCCTCCCCCACCGGCACGGCCACCGAGATCGCCATGCAGCGCTCACCCGCGGAACCGTAGCCCGCGCCGATCAGCTGGTCGGCGACATCGTCGAGGTCGGCGTCGGGCATGACGACGGCGTGGTTCTTCGCGCCGCCGAAGCACTGGGCCCGCTTGCCGTTGGCGGTCGCGGTCTCGTAGATGTACTGCGCGATCGGGGTCGAGCCGACGAAGCCGACCGCCTTGATCCGCGGGTCGTGCAGGATCGTGTCCACGGCTTCCTTGCCGCCGTTGACGACGTTGAACACCCCCGGCGGCAGACCCGCCTCGAGGAACAGCTCGGCCAGGCGCAGCGGCACCGACGGGTCACGCTCGGACGGCTTGAGCACGAACGCGTTGCCACACGCCAGCGCCGGACCCGCCTTCCACAGCGGAATCATGGCCGGGAAGTTGAACGGGGTGATGCCCGCGACCACACCCAGCGGCTGGCGCATCGAGTACACGTCGATCCCGGTGCCCGCGCTCTCGGTGTACTCACCCTTGAGCAGGTGCGGGATACCGACGGCGAACTCGATCACCTCGAGGCCGCGCTGGATGTCGCCCTTGGCGTCGGCGATGGTCTTGCCGTGCTCCGACGACAGCAGCGCCGCCAGACTGTCGATCTCGTCGTTGACCAGGGTCAGGAACTTCATCAGCACCCTCGCCCGCTTCTGCGGGTTGAACGCCGCCCACACCGGCTGCGCGGCCGCCGCGTTGGCGATGACCGCCTCGACCTCGGCGGTGTCGGCCAGCGGAACCGTGGCCTGCACCTGCCCGGTGTTCGGATCGAACACCTCACCGAACGCGCCCGAGGCGCCCTTGACGTGCTGTCCGTCGATGAAGTGGGTGAGTTCGCGAACCATGCCAGTCCTTAGTCGTGGGTCGGTGCGCCGCGGCGCAGGTGAATGGAGCTCCAATAGTTGGATGTCCAATCAATTGATACCATGGAGCACTATTGGCGGTTTGTCAACATCTACTCGTTCTATTGACAGAACGCCAACAACTGCTCACTGTGGTGCGCAGCCCATCGACATCAGGGAGAGGAACCCGATGACCACCGCCGAAACCGACCGCGGCATCGACGCCGCGTCGGAGCTGCAAGGCCTGGCCGAGCTGGCCCGCACCTTCTTCGCGAACACCGTCGCGCCGCATCGCGAGGAGTTCGCCGCGCAGGGCTTCCCGAGCCGGGAGGTCTATCGGCAGGCCGGCGAACTCGGTCTGCTGTGCATGTCGATCCCCGAGGAGTACGGCGGCGGCGGTGGCACCTTCGCCCATGAGGCCGTGTTATTCACCGAGCAGGTCAAGGGCGGCGATTCCGCCATGCAGCTCGGCGTGCACACCGGCATCGTGCCGCACTACATCCTGGCCTACGCCTCGGAGGAGAACAAGAAGCGCTGGCTGCCGAAACTCGCCTCCGGCGAGTGGATCGGCGCCATCGCGATGACCGAGCCCGGCACCGGCTCCGACCTGCAGAACATCGCCACCAAGGCGGTCAAGGACGGCGACGACTACGTCATCACCGGCGCCAAGACGTTCATCTCCAACGGCCGCAACTGCGACCTGCTGATCATCGCCGTCAAGACCGATCCGACCCTGGGCGCCAAGGGCGTGTCGCTGGTGGTCGCCGAGGTCTCCGACGATACCCCCGGCTTCGAACGCGGCAGGCTGCTCAAGAAGATCGGCCAGAAGGGCCAGGACACCACCGAGCTGTTCTTCGACGGGCTGCGCGTGCCGCAAGCCAACCTGCTCGGCGCCGAGGGCGAGGGCTTCATCCAGCTCATGCAGCAGCTGCCCCAGGAGCGGCTGATCTGCGGCGTCGCGGCCGCCGCGGCGATCGAAGCGGCCGTCGCCGAGACGCTGGCCTATGTCAAGCAGCGCAACGCTTTCGGCAAGCCGCTGTTCGCCATGCAGAACACCCGGTTCGAGCTGGCCGACTGCGCGACGATCGCCGAGGTCGTGCGGACCTTCGTCGACTCGGCCGTCGAGAAGCACCTGCGCGGCGCGCTGGACGTGAAGACCGCCGCGATGGTCAAGTACTGGACCACCGATCAGCAGTCTCAGGTGATCGACCGGTGCGTCCAGCTCCACGGCGGCTACGGCTACATGGAGGAGTACCCGATCGCCCGGATGTGGGCCGACGGCCGCATCTCGCGGATCTACGCCGGCGCCAACGAGGTCATGAAGGACCTCATCGCCCGCTTCCTCTGACGCGCGACGCCTGATCGAGGCCGCGACGCCGACCGGCGGCGTCGCGGCGCTCGGGCTGGCAGGATCGACGCGTGACTACCGCGAACCTGACCCGTGCCGAGACCGCCGCCCGATCGGCCGCGGTCACCGTCCGCGCCTATCGCGTCGATCTCGACCTGTCCGGCGCCGCCGACCACAGCGGCGACACCTTCGCCACCACGACCACCGTCGAGTTCGACGCGACCGTGGACCGGACCTGGCTCGACTTCCTCGGCGAGTCGGTCGAGTCGGTGACGGTGAACGGGCAGGACGTGCCCGTCGACTACGACGGCTCGCGGCTCGCGATTCCCGGTCTCGCCGCGGCGAATACGGTCGTGGTGCGCGCCACCGGCCGCTACAGCCGCTCGGGCGAGGGCCTGCACCGCTTCCTCGACCCGGCCGACGGCGCGACCTATCTGTACACCCAGTACGAGCCAGCGGATGCCCGCCGGGTCTTCGCGTGCTTCGAACAGCCGGACATGAAGGCGCCCTTCACCTTCGTGGTGACAGCGCCCGCGGGCTGGGAGGTGGTGTCGAACCGGCCGATCGCGACGATCGAGGACGAGGGCGCCCGGCAGCGGGTCGAGTTCTCCCCCACCCTGCCGATCTCCACCTACATCACCGCGATCGCGGCTGGCCCGTATCACCGCGTCGAATCCTCGTGGACGCGAGACGAACTCACGGTCCCGCTCGGGGTCCTGTGCCGCGCGTCCCTCGCCGGGCACCTCGACGCCGACACGATCCTCGAGGTGACGAAGCAGGGACTGGACTTCTTCGCCGAGCAGTTCGCCTACCCGTACCCCTGGGGCAAGTACGACCAGATCTTCGTTCCCGAATACAACCTCGGGGCCATGGAGAACCCGGGCCTGGTCACCTTCACCGAGGCCTACGTCTTCCGTGGCGCGGCCACCGCCGCGCAGTACGAGGGCAGGGCGAACACCATCCTGCACGAGATGGCGCACATGTGGTTCGGCGATCTGGTGACGATGGTGTGGTGGGACGACCTGTGGCTCAAGGAGTCCTTCGCCGACTACATGGGCGCGCTGGCCAGTGCCGAGGCGACCGAGTGGACCGATGCCTGGGTGGCGTTCGCGAATCGCCGGAAGGCGTGGGCGTATTCGCAGGACCAGCTTCCGACGACGCACCCGATCGTCGCCGATATCGGCGACCTCGAGGCCGCCAAGCTCAATTTCGACGGCATCACCTACGCCAAGGGCGCCAGCGTGCTCAAGCAACTGGTCGCCTATGTCGGGCGCGACGAGTTCTTCACCGGCGTGCGCCGGTACTTCCGCACGCACGCGTTCGGCAACACCACCCTGGCCGATCTGCTGACCGAGCTGTCGGCGGATTCCGGCCGCGATCTGGCGGGCTGGGCCCGGGCCTGGTTGCAGACGACCGGCATGTCGACGCTGCTGCTCGACGGCGGCACGATCGTGCAGACCGACCCGCGGCCGCATCGGCTCGCCGTCGGACTCTACGACTTCGACGCCGCGGGTGATCTGGTGCGCCGGGATCGGGTGGAACTCGACCTCGTCGCCGAGCGGACGCCGGTCGCCCTCGATCCCGCGCCGCTGCGCCTGCTCAACGACGGTGACCTCACCTACGCCAAGGTCCGGCTGGACACCGATTCGCTGGCCACCGTGGAGAAGTCGCTGGACCGGGTGACCGATCCCCTGGCGCGCGGATTGATCTGGTCGGCGCTGTGGAACGCCGCGCGCGACGGCGAACTCGAGGTCGAGCGGTATCTGCGAATGGCCCGCGACTTCGCCCCCGCCGAATCCAACACGGCGCTGCTCGCCTCGGTGCTCGCCAACGCCTCCTTCGCCATCGGCCACTACCTGCCCGCGGCGGACCGGGAGCGGTGGCGTGGCGAGTGGCTGGAATCGTGCTGGGCCACTCTGCATTCCGCGGCACCGGGCTCCGGTGATCAGCTGGCGTGGGCGCGGGCGACCGCGACCGCCGCCACCGTCGACGGCCGCCGGGCCGCCGATCTCCGCGCGATCCTGCTCGGTGACGCACCCGCGCCGGACGGTCTGGCACTGGATCCCGATCTGCGCTGGCAGCTGTGGACCGCTCTGGCCGCGACCGGCGCGGCCACGGAGGCCGACCTGGACACCGAGCTCACCGGCGACAGCACCGCCTCCGGCCGGACCGCCCATCGCCGGGCACTGGCGGCCCGCCCGGAACCGGAGGTGAAGGCCGCCGTGTGGGCCGCGGCGCTCGGCGACACCACCTTGACCAACGATCATCTCGACGCCGTCATCGACGGGTTCCGCGCCGGGCAGCGCCGCGACCTCGTCGCCCGCTACGACGACGAGTACTTCGCGGTGCTGCGGGAGGTGTGGGAGCAGCGCAGTATCGAGATCGCGCGGCGCGTCGTCCTCGGACTCTTTCCCGCGGCCGACTCGCTCGACCAGGTGGACGCCTGGCTCGGCGCGCAGGCCGACGCACCGGGTGCGTTGCGGCGCTTGGTGATCGAACAGCGCGACCATCTCGCCCGCGATCTGCGGGTCCGCGCGGGCGGCAGGTAGCCTGCGGTCCCGACCTCGGGTGGGCGAGGTCGGGACCGCCGCCGGACGTACGCTGACAGCGCAGTGGAACCGACCAGCGAGGAGACCGGTGTGACGACCAGTTCGGCGCCCCAGACCACGGTGGACGAGGTGCTGGCCGAGCTGGCCGCCCTGGCCGACCCGAAGATCCTCGCCGTCAACACCCGGCACGGCGACGACCACGCGGTCAACCTGACCAAGCTCCGCGCAGTGGCGAAGGCGCTCAAAACCCAGCACGACCTGGCCGGCGAGCTGTGGGCGACCGGTGACACCGCCGCCCGGCTCGTCGCGATCCTGATCAGCCGCCCCAAGTCCTACACCGCCGCCGAACTCGACGCCATGCTGCGCGACGCCCGCGTCCCCAAGGTGCACGATTGGCTCGTCAGCTACCTCGTGAAGAAGAGCCCGCACGTCGAGGAACTCCGCATCGCCTGGTTCGCCGACCCCGACCCCGTCGTCGCCGGTGCGGGCTGGGCACTGACCAGCGACCGCGTCGCGAAGTCCCCGGACGGACTCGACCTGCCCCACCTGCTCGACCTCATCGAGACCCACATGAAGGACGCCCCCGACCGCCTCCAATGGGCCATGAACGAATGCCTGGCCACCATCGGCATCCACCACCCCGCCCTACGCCCCCGCGCGATCACGATCGGCGAATCCCTCCGCGTCCTCGAGGACTACCCCACCCCACCCAACTGCACCTCCCCCTACGCCCCGATCTGGATCACCGAAATGGTCCGCCGCAACACCCAGCTCTAGCCACGACGGCGGTCCCCGCCAGCGCCACCCTTGACCTCGAGTTGTGTTGACGCGTCAGACCCGGGGTGGGGCGACGATGCCGAGGCGGGTGATCAGGCGGGCCAGCCAGTCTCGGGCGGCGGGCTGGTCGTTGTCGAGCAGGAGTTGGACGGTGACGCCGTCGTAGGCGGCGACGACCGAGTGGGCCAGTTCGGCGATCGAGCCCAGTTCGGGGGGCACGGTGAACCCGCTGGCGGCGAGTTTGTCGGCGATGGCGGCGCGGAGCTGGGCGCGGTGAGTGATCAGGCGGGCGGCGATGTCGGGGCGGCGCGCGGCGTGGGTGAGGAAGTCGGTCTTCACCAGGAGCCAGTCGCGGTCGAGGAGCAGGGTGGCCGACAGCCGGTCGACGAAGCCTGCCACGTCCGCGGGATCGTCGATCGCGGCGAGCGCGTCGCGCACCTGTCCGGTGATCAGGGTGGCGCGCTGGTCGTAGAGGACGAAGAACAGTTCCTCGAGACTGTCGAACTGGGAGTAGAACGCGCCCCGCGTGTAGCCTGCCGCGCCGCACACGTCCTCGATGCGCACCAGCCCGAAACCCTTCTCGGCGAACACGGAGAACGCGGCCTCGAGCAGGCGCGCCCTGGTCTCGGCCCGGCGCCGGGTCACGCGGGGTGGCTTGGCCGTCTCGGTCGTGTTCACGGATCGACGATACCTCCCGCCATCAGATACATTAATGTATCCGATGCAGCAATGAAGCTTTTGCGGAGAGTGGAGGTAGTCCGGATGGATGCCGATGTCATCGTGGTCGGCGCGGGCCTGGCCGGCCTGGTCGCGACCCATGAGCTGACCCGCCGGGGCAAGCGTGTCCTGGTGGTCGACCAGGAGAACGCGGCCAATCTCGGCGGGCAGGCGTTCTGGTCCTTCGGCGGGATCTTCCTGGTCGACAGTCCCGAGCAGCGCAGGCTGGGCATCCGGGACTCGCTCGAGCTGGCCTGGAACGACTGGAGCGGCAGCGCGGGCTTCGACCGCCTCGACGACGAGGACAGCTGGGCCGCCCGCTGGGCCCGCGCCTACGTCGAGTTCGCCGCGGGCGAGAAGCGCTCCTACCTCACCGATCTCGGCATCGGCTTCGTACCGTCGGTCGGCTGGGCCGAGCGCGGCGACCTGCGCGCCGAGGGCCACGGCAATTCGGTCCCCCGCTTCCACGTGGCCTGGGGTACCGGCACCGGCGTCGTCGGGCCGTTCACCGACTCCGCGCTCCGCGCCGCGGATGCCGGGCTGGTGACCTTCCGGCATCGGCACCGGGTCGACGAGCTGGTGTTCACCGACGGCGCGGTCACCGGTGTGCGCGGGGCGATCCTGGCCGGCGACGACGCCGAACGCGGCGCACCGTCCACCCGGGACGTGGTCGGCGAGTTCGACTTCGGCGCGGCCGCCGTGGTTCTCGCGACCGGTGGGATCGGCGGCAATCACGACACGGTCCGGCGACACTGGCCCGCGCGGCTCGGCGCGCCGCCGGCGCACATGATCACCGGCGTCCCCGCCTATGTCGACGGTCGCATGCTCGATATCGCCGCCGACGCCGGAGTCCGGCTGGTCAACCGGGATCGCATGTGGCACTACACCGAAGGCATCCGGAACTGGGATCCGATCTGGCCCGAGCACGCGATCCGGATCCTGCCCGGTCCGTCGTCGCTGTGGTTCGACGCGCTGGGCCGTCGGCTGCCCGCCCCGTACCTGCCCGGCTACGACACCCTGGGCACGCTGCGCTACCTGCGCACCACCCCCGAGCTGGCCGAGCACGACCATTCCTGGTTCGTCACCACGCAGCGGATCGTCGCCAAGGAGTTCGCGCTGTCGGGGTCGGAGCAGAATCCCGACATCACCGCCAAGAACCGCGTCGGGATGATCCGGGAACGGGTCTTCGGCAAGGGCGCTCCCGCGCCGGTGGAGGCGTTCAAGCGGCACGGCGCCGACTGGGTGGTCGCCGGCACGCTCGACGACCTGGTCGCGAAGATGAACGCACTCACCGACCGGCCGCTGCTCGACCCGGATCGACTGCGCGAGCAGATCGTCGCCCGGGATCTCCAGGTGGACAACGCGTTCAGCAAGGACGCCCAGATCCAGGGCATCCACAATTCTCGCCGCTACCTCGGCGACCGCATCACCCGCACCACCGCACCGCACCGCATCCTCGATCCGGCCGCCGGACCGCTGATCGGCGTGAAACTCCATGTCCTGACCCGCAAGTCGCTCGGCGGCATCCAGACCGACCTCGACTCCCGCGCGCTCGGCGCCGACGGCACCCCGATTCCCGGGCTCTTCGCGGCGGGCGAGGCCGCGGGCTTCGGCGGTGGTGGCGTGCACGGCTACAACGCCCTCGAGGGCACCTTCCTCGGCGGGTGCGTCTTCTCCGGACGAGCGGCGGGCCGCGCCGCGGCCGGCGAGGCCTGACCAGCGGAACGCGAACGGCGCCCCCGGAATCCCGGAGGCGCCGTTCGCGCATCGCGTCAGCGGATCAGGCGGTGCGCACCGCCGTGACGATCGCGACCACCGCCGCGGACAGCGCCGCGAGCACGACCCCGCCGAGGACGACCGCGGCGGCGGCGACCGTGAACTGGGCCCAGCCCACCATCAGCGCGGCCACGCCGAGCACCACGAGGACCGCGTCGACACTCACCGAGGCCAGCACCACATCGTCGCGCTCCAGCAGCCGCGGAGCCAGGGCGACGGTGGCCAGGCCGAGCAGGACCGAGACCAGGCCGACCGCGACGACGACGGGGACGGCCATTCCGGTGCCGACCTCGACCCCGAGGATCAGCGCGGCGAAGGGGACGAGGCCGTAGAGCACGCGGATCGCGCCCACTCCGCGCAGCGTCCACGTGGACGCGTCGACGGGGGCGCCCCCGGTGGAGGTCCGGGTCGCGTACGCCATCTGCACAGTTGCCACCTGGCTGGTCATATCCCGCTCCTTCGATATTTTCACACCTGCGTGCAATTGCACGATGATGTGAAACTACGCCCGTTGCACAACCTTGTGCAACAACTCGTGGGGGGACTCACAGCGCCTCGAATTCGTGCCGAGCAGCACAGTCGGAGCCGTTCGCGGACAGCGTGATTCGTCGAGCGGTCGCCCGCCCGCGGCACAGTCAGTGCGGTGCCGAGGCCGCCGCGGTCCGGGCGATCGTCGCGGCGGTGGCGCGGTCGACACCGGCCGCGATCAGGCAGGCCAGGGCGGCGTCGCGCCCGGCGTCGGCGTCGACCCACTCACCGTCGCTGTGCGCGTTCAGCAGCGCGAGCACCAGTGCCGTGAGCACCCGGGCGACCGCGGCGGGCGGTAGATGGTCGGCGAAGGTGCCGTCGGCTTGACCAGCGGCGATCAGGGTGACCAGCCGGGTGCGGACGGGCGCGAGCCGGTCGGACATCCGGGCGCGCGACCCGGCTTCGTCCAGGCGCAGCAGCAGCTGGAACTCGTCGCCGACCGCCCACAGCGCGACGGTCATCTCGGCGATCACCGTGGCGGGCGCGTGCGCCGTGTCGATGCCGTCCAGCGCCCGGTCCACCTGCTCGAAAGCTTCGTCGAGCATGCCGTCGATCAGCGCTTCCCTGGTGGGGAAATGTCCGTAGAGAGTACGGCGGACCATGCCCGCGGCGGCGGCGATGTCCTCCATGCTCGCCGCGGGGTTACGCAGCAGCTCGTCCCCGGCCACGGCGAGAATGCGTCGCCGGTTGGCCAGGGCGCGCGGCCCGAGGGCGGCGGTCGAGTGCGTCGTCGCAGTCACGTACTTCCTTTCGCCCACCACCCTCCCACACCTGCGCGGGGGCGGGCAAAAGACCCTCCGGGGGCTCACCGGATGCGCCGATCCTCCTCCGCCCAGGCCGCTTCCCGCAGGAGATACTTCTGCACCTTCCCGGTCGACGTGCGCGGCAGCGGCCCGAACGTCACGGACTTCGGCGCCTTGAACCGCGCCAGCCGCTCCCGCACGAAGTCGACGAGTTCGCCCTCGGTCACGCTCGCGCCCTCCTTGAGCGCCACATACGCGGCGGGCACTTCACCCCATCGCTCGTGCGGTACCGCGATCACCGCCGCCTCCAGGACCGCGGGGTGGTCGGCGAGTGCCTGTTCGACCTCGACGGAGGCGATGTTCTCGCCGCCGGAGATGATCACATCCTTGCTGCGGTCGCGCAGTTCGATGTAGCCGTCGGGGTGGACGACACCCAGGTCGCCGGTGCGGAACCAGCCGTCGGGGACGGCCGCCGCGGTCGCGTCCTCGTCGTCGAGGTAGCCGAGCATCAGGTTGTTGCCGCGCAGGGCGATCTCGCCGACCGATCGGCCGTCGGCGGGAACATCGGCGCCGGACGCGCCGATCACCCTGGCCCGGCACGAGATCATGTTCCCGACGCCTTGCCGGGCCTTGAGCCGCGACTGGGTGTCCTCGTCCAGTCCGTTCCATTCCGGTCGCCAGTCACAGATCATCGCCGGGCCGAAGGTCTCGGTCAGCCCGTACAGGTGGGTCACCTCGAAACCGAGTTCGTCCATGCGGCGCAGGATGGCCGGGCTCGGCGGCGCTCCCCCGGTCGCGACCCGCACCGGCGGCGTGACCGGATGCGCCTGCGGCGCGTAGGCGAGCATCGAGAGCACCGTCGGCGCGCCGTTCAGATGGGTGACCCCCTGCTCGGCGATCAACCGCCAGACCTCGCCGGGATCCACCTTCGGCAGACAGACGTGGGTACCACCGGCCGCGGTGACGGCCCACGGGAAACACCAGCCGTTGCAGTGGAACATCGGCAGTGTCCACAGGTGCACCGACGACGGCGACAGACCGGTGTGGCCCACCATCGCCAGCGCCTGCAGGTAGGCGCCACGATGGTGGTACATCACGCCTTTCGGCTTGCCGGTCGTGCCCGAGGTGTAGTTGATCGACAGCAGCGACCGCTCGTCGGCGGGGACGACCGACGACGGTGTGGCCTCGGCGAGCAGCCGTTCGTACCGTTCGTCCGCGACGATCACCCGGGGCGGCACCGGCAGGTCGTCGAGCGCCTCGGCGAGGAGGTCGACGAAGACCGGATCGACCACCACCACGCCGACTTTCGCGTGCCCGAGGACGTAGGCGATCTCGGCGGCGGCGAGGCGGGTGTTCAGGGCGACGAGCGCGACACCCGCCCAGGGCACGCCGAAATGAGCTTCCAGCAGCACATGGGTGTTCGGCGCGAGGACCGCCACCGGTCGCCCCTCGGCCAGCGGCCCGAGCGCGCCCGCGAGCCGGCGGCACCGCTCCCGCACCTGCGCGTAGGTCCATCGGTCGCCGCCATCGATGACGGCGATCCGGTCGCCGTGCGCGTCGGCCGCCCGGTCCAGGAAGGCGACCGGCGTCAGCGGCTCGAAGGACAGACGATCCAGATCCGGCGACATGCGTCGTCTCCTCACAGATGGTTGACGGCTGGACACGGCTCAGATCGGCCGGAGCCCGACTTCGGCACAACCGGCCACGAACTGACCGAGCCCGAAAGCCTCGACCGGGCCGACGACCCCCGCCGTGTGCGGTGGCGTCGACGCCAGCCGCTCGGCGGCCCAGGCCATCAGTTCACCGGTCAGGCTGTACGCGCTGGGGCCTTCGACGTGCACTTCGGCCAGCGGACCGTGCGCACCGGATGCCACGGCGACGACCTGTGAGCGGGTACGAGCCCGTTCGGCGGCATCGGGGCCACCGGGCGGGCCGATCATCGGCCGGGTCAGCACCTCGATGGCCTCGCGGCCGAGCGGGATTCGCGTCGTGACCGCGGCCATCGCCGAGAGCGCAACGAGCGGTCGGCTGAGTCTCGGGAACCAGCCGTTGTAGACGGTGATCTCGTCCAGGGCGGGAAAACCGGTGGGCAGGAACAGCACCTCGGTGCCGGAGACGAGCGTGGCGTACTTGCGCTTGCCCCCGATGTCGAAGCCGCGGACCCGGGATCCGGTGCGTTCCTCGACGAGTCGTCCGCCGCGTCGGCGCGCGGACGGCAGCGTCAGGCCGTCGCGCAGGGTGCTGCGGGTGCCGTGGCTGAGACCGCGCCGCAGCGAGCCGTTGGCGAAGTAGCCGATGTCGATTGCGCGCAACTCCGAGCCAGCCTTGCGGGCGGCGAGCGTGCCCGCCAGGATCCCGGGAACATAGTCGTAGCCGAACGCGGGCAGCATCAGCGAACCGGTCTCGCGGGCCCGCTCGTGCAGCTCGCGGCGCAGGTCGAGGACGAATCCGACCTCGCCGGTGGAATCGATGTAGTGCGCGCCCGCCTCGGCGGCCGCGCGGGCCACGCCGTGGCCGAACCGCTCGAACGGGCCGACGGTGCTGATGAGCACATCACCCCGACGCACCAGGCGCGCGATGCTGTCCGCGTCGGTGGCGTCGGCGACGACGGTCGCCAGACCGCCGGCGCGGGCGGCGATCGTGGCGAGGGCGGCGCCGTCGCGCCCGGCGAGCACGGGTGTCAGGCCACGGCGCAGCAGCGCGTCGAGGACGAGCCCGCCGGTGTAGCCGGTGACGCCGAGCAGGACGATCCGTCCGGTCATCGAGTTCTCCCTCATCGTGCGGCCGCCGCGATCGTCTGCCGACGCTGCTTCGACGAGAGCCACTGCGCGTAGCGGCGCAGGGCGCGCGCCTGGACGCGCTGGTCGGCGATCATCGCCAGCGCCGGACTGACAGTGAAGGCCGGCGCCGACCCGGTCGCCATGCGGCGCATCTGGTAGCGGACCATCGCCATCTCGGTCGCCGAGGCCAGGGCCTTGTCGGTCCAGGTCACCGGCTTCATCGACCGGGGCGCTTCGCGACCGTCACGCCAGCGGCGCGGCAGGTCGGGGGTGACCGCGAGGGCCGTCGCCATGCCGACCACCTCCACCTTGTTGGCCAGGACGCGACGTGCGGTCTCCTGGCGGGAGATGCCGCCGGTCAGCATGAGCGGCAGCGCGCTGGTCCTGGCCAGGTCGGCGGCCAGCTCCAGGAAGTAGGCCTCGCGGGCGGCGATGCGGCCGTCGACGGGTCGGCCGGACATGGCCGGGCTCTCGTAGCTCCCGCCGGACACCTCGACGAGGTCGACCCCGGTCGAGGCGAGCATGCCGATCACCGTGTGCGCGTCGGTGGCGTCGAAACCACCGCGCTGGAAGTCCGCGGAATTCAGTTTCACCGCCACCGCGAACGACGGCGCCACCACCGCGCGAATGCCGCGCACGATCTCGACCAGGAACCTCGCCCGATTCTCGAGCGATCCGCCCCATTCGTCGGTGCGATTGTTGACCAGCGGCGAGAGGAACTGCGACAGCAGATATCCGTGCGCGGCATGCACTTCCACGCCGTCGAATCCCGCTTCCTCGGCACGCCGGGCCGTGGTGACGAACCGCGTGATGGTGTCGTCGATCTGCCCGGCGGTCATCGCCACCGGCTGACCGAATCGCTTGGTATGACGGCCGAGGTCGACCCCGATGTCGGAGGGACCCCACACCACGCCCGGCATGCGCGCCTGCACCTGCCGACCCGGGTGACTGATCTGCATCCACATCGTCGCGCCCGCCGCCTTGCCCGCCTGCGCCCACGCCACGAACGGCGCGAGCGGGGCGTACGCGTCCAGGACGATGCCGCCGGGCCCGGTGAGCGCTTCGGCGTGCACCATCACGTTGCCGGTGATCAGCAGGCCGGCGCCGCCGGCACCCCAGCGCCGGTACAGCGCGACCAGGCGCTCGTCGGGAATCTGCCCGATGCCCGCCATCCCCTCCTCCATGGCCGCCTTGGCGATCCGGTTCGGCAGGATGTGGCCGGATCGCAGTCGCAGCGGCGAGAACAACCCGCCCGGGTCCGGACTCGACATCGATGGCTCCTTTCGCGCACACATATTGACACTGCTTACATTCGCGCGTGAGCGCCAACGGTAGGGATAGATGTAAGCATTGTCAACACTTGCTAAATTGATCCCATGGCACAGTCGAGCACCTCGTACCACCACGGCGATCTCCCCAGCGCGCTGGTGCGGGCCGCCGTGGAGCTCCTCGAGGAGGACGGCGCGGCGGACCTCTCCCTCCGCGCCGCCGCCCGCCGGGCCGGGGTGTCCACGGCCGCGCCGTACCGGCATTTCGCCGATCGGGACGCGCTGCTGTCGGCCGTGGCCGCCGTCGGTTACCGCGACCTGGCCGAGCAGCTCGTGGCCGCCAGTCCGGCGCCGAGCACGTCCGAGGACCTGGCCGCGATCGCGGTCGCCTACGTGCGCTTCGCCCTGGCCCGGCCCGCGCTGTTCCGGGTGATGTTCTCCGACCCCTGCGATCCGACCAGCCCGGAACGCGTGGCCGCCACGACCGCGATCCACGAGTACGTCAGAGCGATTGTGCGCCAGGTGTTTCCCGACGGCGACGAGGATTCCCTCGCGACCGCGATGTGGGCACTGGTCCACGGGCTCGCGTTCCTCTACCTGCACGGCAAGTTCGACGCCGACGCGCTCGACGACCGAGTCCGCGCCACCGTCTTCGCGGTGCTCGAACTCCCGGGCCGCGCACCCGCCTGAGGCGATCCGGGCAGGGCCGGTGCTCAGTGCGCGCCGACCCGCTTCAGGCCCTTGAGCACTGTCGTCAAGGTGGTGGCCCACGCGCTCTGCGACAGGCCCGCGGGCGCGTCGAAGCCCAGGAATCGCTGGTGGGCAACGGTTTGCGCCTCGGTGTACTTCAGCATGCCGTCGGCACCGTGCCGCCTGCCGAGGCCGGAGTCACCCATACCGCCCATCGGGGCGTCGACACTGCCCCACGCCGCGGCGTAGGCGTCGTTGACATTGACCGTGCCCGCGTGCACCCGCGCCGCGACCGCACGGCCCTTGGCGCCGTCGCGCGTCCAGACACTGGCGTTGAGGCCGTAGTCGGTGGCGTTGGCCCGCTCGACCGCCTCGTCGATGTCGCCGAAGGAGTGGATCGAGACGACCGGACCGAACGTCTCGTGGTCGTAGAGCGTCATCTCCGGGGTGACACCCGTCAGAATCGTCGGCTCGTAGAACAGCGGCCCGAGGTCGGGCCTGGCACGGCCACCGGCCAGCACCGTCGCGCCCTTGGCGACCGCGTCCTCGACATGCGCGGTCACGGTGTCCAGCTGCGACCGGTTGGTCAGGCAGCCGACATCGGTGCTGTAGTCGTAGGCCGCGCCGATGGTCAACGCCTCGGTGCGGGCGACGAACGCGGCCACGAACTCCTCCCGGATCGACTCGGCCACATACATCCGCTCGATGGAGACACACAGCTGTCCGGTCGAGGAGAAGCAGGCGGAGACGGCGCCCGCGGCGGTCCGCGCGATATCGGCGTCGTCGAGCACGATCATCGGGTTCTTGCCGCCGAGCTCCAGGGAGGCGCCGATCAGGCGCTCTCCGGCGTCACGCGCGATCCGGCGGCCGCTGGCGGTGGACCCCGTGAACATCAGGTAGTCGGCGTTGTCCATCAGTGGCGTCCCGATCGAACTGCCGCGACCGACCACCATCTGCCACACATCCTCCGGCAGACCGGCTTCGCGCAGCAGGTCCAGCGCCCACAGCGCGGTCAACGCGGTCTGGGTATCCGGCTTCTGCACCACCGCGTTGCCCGCGAGCAGCGCCGGAATGGCATCGCCCGCACCCATGCTCAGCGGGTAGTTCCAGGGCGAGATGATCGCGACCACGCCTTTGGGATGGCGCAGTTCGGTCGTGTGGGTCAGCACCGGAATCGCGCCGCGCCGCCGCTTCGGGGCGAGCAGCTTCGCGGCGCCGCGGGCGTAGTACCGGGTGGCGATCGCGATGTCGGTGACTTCGAGGAAGGCGTCGCGGCGGGTCTTGCCGTTCTCGGCCTGCATCAGGTCCAGCACCTCGTGCTGACGGTCGAGCAGCAGATCGTGGAATCGCAGCAGGATCGCCTTCCGCGCCGCCACCGGGGTGGCGGCCCACCCGGCCTGGGCGACGCGGGCGCGCGCGAAGGCGGCCTCGACGTCGGCGGGCGTCGAGACCGGCAGGGTCGCCAGGGGTGCCCCGGTGAACGGAACGGTGGTGGTGACCTGCGCGGCATCGGGCGCGGCCGTGATGCGCGCGGCCAGCCGCCGGATCACGGCCTGCGTCAGCGACGACGGGAGATCCGCGCCGCGGTGGGTCGTGGGTCGGGGTGCGTGGTCGAGGGACATGTGGGACTCCATGGTGTCGACGTCCCGGCCTGCCGGGTTCGGCGCGCGGCCGAACCCGGCAGGGGGACGGGTTCAGTGCAGTGCCGCGCGCAGGGTGTCCTGCGCCAGCTTGATGGCGGCGTTCGCCGCCTGGGTGGAGCGCATGGCGTTGATCATCACGAAGTCGTGGATGATCCCGCCGAAGCGCACCTGGGTGACCGGTACACCGGCCGCGCGCAGCTTGGCCGCGTACGCCTCGCCTTCGTCGCGCAGGACGTCGGCCTCACCGGTGATCACCAATGCCGGTGGCAGCCCGCGCAACTCGTCGAGCGAGGCCCGCAGCGGCGCGGCATAGATCTCCGCGCGCTGCGCGTCGTTCTCGGTGTACTGATCCCAGAACCACCGCATGCCCTCGCGGGCGAGGAAGTAGTGCTCGGCGAACTGCCGGTAGGACCCGGTGTCGAAATCGGCGTCGGTCACCGGATAGAACAGCACCTGCTGGGTGATGTGGACGTCGCCACGATCCTTGGCCATCAGGGTGAGGACGGCGGTCATGTTCCCACCGACCGAGTCACCCACCGCCGCGAAACGGGAAGCGTCCAGGCCCTTCTCGGCACCGTGCGCGACCACCCACTGGGCGGCGGCGTAGTTCTGTTCGATGGCCGTCGGGTACTTCGCCTCGGGCGACAGGTCGTATTCGGGGAACACGACGGCGGCGTCGGCACCGACCGCGAGTTCGCGCACCAGCCGGTCGTGCGTGTGCGCGTTGCCGAACACCCAGCCTGCGCCGTGGATGTAGAACACGACAGGGAGGGTGCCGGTCGCACCGGCGGGTTTGACGATGCGGACCCGCACCGATCCCGTCGGACCACCCTCGACGGTGAGCCATTCCTCGTCGATCGCGGGTTTGCCCTCCTCGCTCGCCTGGACCTCGTCGACCGCCTTGCGCCCCTCGGCGGGCGGCAGCTGGAACAGGAACGGTGGGGTGTCGGTGGCTTTCGCGAACTCCGCCGCCTCGGGCTCGAGAACCGGCTCGATCTGCGTCATCGTGCTCTCCTTCTGCTCGGGTGTTCGGATCCTCAGCTGTCGCCGGCGCGACTCCGGACGGAGGTCGGGACCGGCATGTGCAGGGCCAGTTGGCCTTCCGTCGTCACATCGAGACGGACGGTCTTGATCGGGGCGAGCGAGCGCAGATCCTCGGACAGGCGGCCGCGCCCCAGCCGCAGGTCGACGCCGCGGGGGAAGCTCGCGCTGCCCGCCGAGAGCAGGTTGATCTGGCTGAGCGTGGCGAACCAGGCGCCGTCCATGGTGGTGTAGGACGTCAGCGACGACACCCGGTCGCCGCTGCGGTAGCTCGTCTGCGCCGGGGTGGCGACCGACAGCGACAGGTCGGTGTCACCGTTGTCGTCGGCGACCCGCGCCGTGGTGCGGGTGGCGTCGATATCGACGTCGACCTCGGTGACCCACTTCGGGAAGCCGTAGCCGTCGTGCCCGCGGACCTGGGCGATCTGCGTGCTCACCGGGAGCGAGAACACGTAGGAATCGAGGTGATCGGTGTCGAGGCCGGTGAGCAGGTCGGCGAAGCCGAGCCTGCCGTGACGCGCGGGCCGCACCGCGACGCCGATGCCGACCTCGGTGTAGAAGTCGATATCGCACACGTCGTAGCGGAAGAACATCGCCGAGACCAGGCCGATCCCCGGCGCGACCTCGAGCGGTGCCAGCTCACGGGGCAACCGGGCCCGGATCGCCTTGGACCGGGCCAGCATGGTGAGCCGTGCGCTGGCCATCCGGTAGTAGAAATTCGGGGTGTAGGTCTCGCCGATCCGCGAGTCGACCCGATTCTTGGGCAGCCGCCGGAAATAGTCGACACCGCTCACCCGGGGATCGCGGGCGACCTCGTCGAGATCGGTCTGCATCCGGTAGCGGTCGTACAGCCCGCCCTCCGGAACGGTGACCACCCGGCCACCGAGGTCCACCTCGACGGTGTCCTGACGAGTCGCTGACATCGGCGTAGCTCCCTTGCTCGCGGTAGTTGATGTAAGCGACGTTAACTTTGAATGTAAGCACTGTCAACGCGGCAGGTCGGCAATGAGCCGATCGGCCAGGTCCGCCGACGAGCCCGGGTTCTGCCCGGTATACAGATTGCCGTCGACCACGATGTAGGGCCGCAACGGAATCCGGCCCTTCGAGTAGTCGACGCCCAGCTCCTTCAGCCGGTCCTCGAGCAACCACGGCGCCTTGCGCGCGAACCGGTTCAGCAGCTCCTCACGGTTGGACAGCCCGGTCATCCGGCGGCCGGCGAACGGCGAGACGCCGTCGGGCCCGGTGGCCGCCGTGATGGCGGCGGGCGCGTGGCACAGCAGCGCGAGCGGTCGACCGGAGGCCAGGCGATCGGCGAGCAACGCGCCGGAGGTCGCGTCGTAGGCGAGGTCTTCCATCGGGCCGTGGCCGCCGGGATAGAAGACGAGATCGAAGTCGTTCGCGTCGACGGCGTCGAGGGCGACCGGGCTGTCGAGTTCGGTCCGGATACTGTCCAGATACCGCTCCACCTCGCGGCGTTTCCACGGCATACCGCCCGCGATCCCCACGCTCAGCCGGTCGAGGGTCGGCGTCTTCCCGCCCGGCGTGGCGATCGTGATATCCCAGCCCGCCCGGCTGAACGCCCGGTGCGGGACGGCGACTTCCTCCGCCCAGTAGCCGGACGGATGCACGGTGCCGTCGTTCAATGTCCAGCGGTCCGCGGCGGTGATCACCATCAGAACCTTCGTCATCATTCCTCCTGATGCGGTCGTGCCCAGACGGATGCGGCATCAGGCAGCCGAGGTCTTGGCGATCGAGAACGGGCGGACGTTCGCGCCCCGGATCGCCGACGAAGAGCAGACCCACTGCCGAATGTTTTCGGCGCTTACATTAGTCTCCGTGGTGTCCGGCGTCAACGGAGCCGAGGCCGCCGGACCGAGCCGATCCACCGAGGAGCACCCCCTATGACCAGGCCGAACGACCCGCGTGCCGACGGCAGCGCCGCCCAGCCGACGGCAGCGCCGATCGTCTTGATCGCACCGGCGATGGCGATCGGCTCGCGCTTCTACACCCCGCTCGTCGCGGCGTTCGCCGAGCGCGGCTGGAACGCGCGGGCACTGCCACGGCGCGGATTCGAGCAGGGCGAGCTGCCCGCCGCGCGCGGGCACGACTGGTCCTATCGGGACGAGATCGACGTCATCGATCGGGCCGTGGCCGCGGCCCGCGCCGAAGCGCCGGACCGGCCGGTCGTCGTGCTCGGGCACAGCCTCGGCGCACAGCTCGCCGCCGGCCTCGAGCTCACCAGCTCCGGCGCGGACGGCCTGGTCACGATCGGCGGCTGCCTGCCGTACTACCGCCACTATCGGCGCGGCGGACTCGACATCGCCGTGATGGCCACCCTGGTACCGCTGCTGACCGCGGTGGCCGGGTATCTCCCCGCGCCCGCGTTCGGCGCGCCCGGCGCCCGCACGATGATGCGGGAATGGGCCCGGATGGTGCTGACCGGCCGCACACCGTTTCCCGCGCGGGGCACCATCGACACCGCGGCCCTGGTGATCTCGCTCGAAGGCGACACCCTCGGACCGCGCCGCGGCATCGACGCGTTCGCGCGCGACCTGTTCGCGCCCGACCGCGTCACCCGGTGGGACTATCGCAGCGCGGACGTCCCGGCCGGGGCGAGCAACGACCACATCCGCTGGGTACGCAGTCCCGGACCGGTCGTCGACCGTGTCGTCGCCTGGTGGCAGGAGGCATCGGCGACCTCGTCGGTGCGCGTACACGCCGCGGACTGACGGCGGTCGACCTGTTTCCCCGCATCGATGCCGGGTACCGCGTGAATGAACGAGACCCGATCCGCCACGAGGAGGTACCGGTCATGCCGCAGCGAGCGTGGAGCACCAAGCGCGAACGTCAGTACGAGCACATCAAGGAGTCCCAGCGCGAGCGAGGCGTCGGCGAGGACCGGGCCGAGGAGATCGCGGCCCGCACCGTCAACAAGGAACGCGCCCGCAAGGGCGAGTCGGCGACGTCGAGCAAGCTGTCCCGCACCGACATGTCCTCCGGGCGGCGCGGCGGTCAGCGCGCCCATCGCCAGGGGCCGCGGGGCCTCACCCGCGACCAGCTCTACGAGGAAGCCCGGCACCGCAATATCGAGGGCCGCTCGAAGATGAACAAGAAGCAGCTGGCCCACGCACTCGGGAAGGACTGACCGCGCCGCGTCAGGCCACGGCGTGCGTTCCCGCGCGGCGGCCGGAGAAGACGCAGTCGGCCAGGGACAGCCCGCTGACATAGGAGTTCGAGCAGATGCCGACGGCCGCGCGGCCCGCCGCGAAGAGGCCGGGGACGACGCCGCCCGCTTCGGCGCGGACCGCGCCGGTGTCCTCGTCGACCAGCAGGCCGCCGAGGGTGAGCATCGGCATCGGGTAGGTCAGCCGGGCGGTGAACGAGATGTCCAGCAGCGTGAAGGGTCCCGTGCGCAGCGGACGGCGGATGTCGTCGGGCTTGCCGAACGGGTCGGGCAGGTTGTGCTCGATGGCCCGGTTGTGCGCGTCGACGGTGTCGCGCAGGGTGGCCGGGTCGATGCCCGCGCGGGTGGCGGCCTCCTCGACCGTGCGACCGCGCGAAGTCCCGATCCGCAGCAGGCGCTCGGTCTGCATCCGCTGGAACCACACCGACTGCGGGCCCAGCTGTTCGCGGGCGTCCCGGTCGAGTTCGGCGTCGACCAGCAGCCACGCCCGGTTACCGGGGCTGGACGCGATCGCCGCGCCGAGCGCGGCGCCGTAGCGGGATTCGTCGATCATCCGCTGCCCCAGGGAGTTCACCGCGATCGCGCCGAACATGGCGCTGGGGGGCGCGATGAAACGCCAGGTCGACAGCGCGTCCAGCTTGCCGCTCGCGGCGCCGATGTCCTGCGCCATGGTGATGCCGCTGCCATCGTCGCCCGCAGTGCCCAGGGGCAGGCCCTGCGACCACGGATAGTCGGGGGCATGGCGGGCGACCATCGCGCCGTTGGCGATGAATCCGCCGGTCGTGAGGACCACGCCGGACTTCGCCTGGATCCGGACCGGCGTGCCGTGCTTGCGTTCGATCCGGGTCAGCAGCGCTTCCATCGCCGCGCGGAGACCCGGGTGGTACACGCCCGGCTTCGCCGAGATCCGGGCCAGTGCGGCGAAGCGGCGGCGCACGGACGCGGGCGCGTCGGCGATCGTGATCGCCTCGACCCCGGTGACGCGCCCGTCCTCGACGACCAGCCGAGTGGCTCTGGTGCCGGTGCGGACCCGCACGCCGCGGTCGGCCGCCGTGGCGGCCAGCGGCCCGAACAGCGCCTTGCCGGACACACCGGGGCCGTGCGCACGGTGCCCGCGCTGCCGTGGCTTCGCGAGATCCCGGTACCCGCCGGAGTTCTCGCTGCCGGAGTAGTACAGGTAGTAGTCGTCGGACGGGTACGAGGTCTTGTAAGGGCAGAGCGACGCCTGGAAGGGCACGCCGCGCTCGGTCAACCAGTCGATCATCGCCGGGGACTGCTCGCAGAACCGGCGCAGGGTCGCGGCGCTCACCGCGTCACCGACCTCGGCCTCCAAGTAGGCGAGCATGGTGTCGACGTCGTCGTCGATGCCCGCGTCCCGCTGGACCCAGGTCCCACCACCGGCGTACACGATGCCGCCGGACAGCGCCGTCGCCCCGCCACCGAGGTACCGGTCGATCGCGAGCACGTCCGCGCCCGCCTCCCGCGCGGTCAGCGCGGCGGTCACGCCCGCTCCGCCGTACCCGACGACCACGACGTCGGCCGCACTGCCCCAAGCCCGCACCAGTCCACCTTCCGAGCGGACGCCGACCCCGTCGTCGCCGTCCGACCCCAACTATAACGTGTTCTAGAAATCTGGCAGCCGGACCGGCGTGACCCGCTATCCGTGGACGCGTACCCGCCCGCCGGTCAGTCGCGCGGCGACGTGATCGATCGCCGCGACGGGCTGATCCAGGATGCACACGGCGGTCCGCAGCCCTTTCGTGCCCCCGGCCTTTTCCATCCCGCGCACGCTACCGGTGTTCTCGACGGCACGACGTCTTTGCACGCGCTGCCACCATGCAGTCACTGCCACATATCGGCTCGGCGACCCGCCTGCCCAACGGTCGGAGGGCATTTCGTGGTCGATCACAAACCCGGACGGCACCGGGGGGTGGTGGGCACCGGTACTGTGGCTAGCGCCCACCGGACGCGGTGTCGGCGTTCCACTGCGACAACCTGGATGTAATCGATGAGTGCTACTGCCGAAAAGCTTGCCGACCTGCGAGAGAAGCTGGAGCTCGCGCAGGAACCGGCCGGAGAGGCGGGAGCCGCCAAGAGAGCGCGCAAGGGCATACCCTCGGCCCGCGACCGCATCAACATGCTCATGGACCCGGGCACTTTCGTCGAGATCGGCGCCCTCGTGCGCAATCCCACCGACAAGAACGCCCTCTACGGCGACGGCGTGGTGACCGGACACGGTCTGGTCGACGGCAGGCCGGTGGCGGTGTTCTCGCACGATCAGACCGTCTACGGCGGCACCATCGGCGAGATGTTCGGCCGCAAGGTCGCCGCGATCATGGCCCTCGCGGGCAAGATGGGCTGCCCGCTCGTCGGCATCAACGACTCGGGCGGCGCGCGCGTGCAGGAGGCGGTGTCCTCGCTGCGCTGGTACGGCGAGCTGGCGACCATGATGGAGCCGCTCTCGGGTGCGGTGCCGATGGTCTCGCTCATCCTCGGCAACTGCGCCGCCGGTGCGGTGTACCAGCCGATCTGCACCGATGTCGTGGTCGCGACCGAGAGCGCGCACATGTTCGTCACCGGCCCCAAGATCATCGAGGACGCCATCGGTGAGAAGGTCGACATGGAGGAGCTGGGCGGCGTCTACAACCAGGCCGCCTACGGCAACATCCACCACGTCGCCAAGGACGAGCCCGCCGCCTTCGAGTGGGTGCGCACCTACCTGAGCTATCTGCCGTCGAGCTCCACGGAACTCCCGCCGGTCGTCAACCCCGGCCTGGAGCCGGAGATCACCGAGTCCGACCTCATGCTGGACAAGCTGGTCCCCGACTCCGACAACATGGTCTACGACATGCACGACGTGCTGCTGCGGATCTTCGACGACGGTGAGTTCCACGAGATCGGCGCGGCCGCGACCGAGAACATCATCACCGGCTTCGCCCGGGTCGACGGCAGGCCGGTCGGCGTGGTCGCCAACCAGCCGACGGTGCTGGCCGGCGCGCTCGACGCCAAGGCCAGCGACAAGGCCTCGCACTTCATCCACATCTGCAACGCCTTCGAGATCCCGCTGGTGCTCGTCGTCGACACCCCGGGCTTCCTGCCCGGCGTGGAGCAGGAGAAGGCGGGCGTCATCAAGCGCGGTGGCCGGTTCCTGTTCGCCTACGTCGAGGCCACCGTGCCGAAGGTGACCGTGGTGATCCGTAAGGCCTACGGCGGCGGCTGGGCCGTGATGGGCGCCAAGGCGCTGGGCTGCGACGCCTACCTGGCGTGGCCGACCGCCCGGATCGCGGTGATGGGCGCCGAGAGTGCCGTCGGCCTGACCCAGCGCAAGATCCTGGAAGCGACGCCCGAGGAGCAGCGCGGCGCCATCCGCCAGCAGATGATCGACTTCTACAACGCGACGATCGCGACGCCGTGGATCGCGGCCGAGCGGGGCTACATCGACCGCGTCATCGAGCCGTCGACCACCCGCCTCGAGATCCGTCGCGCCCTGCACCTGCTGCGGGACAAGCAGGTCGTGCGCTACCCGCGCAAGCACCACCTGCTGCCGCTGTGATCCGGTGCGGGCGCCTGGCCGCCCGCACCGTCACTTCCCGTCCCGCATGACCGACCGCAGCCGCTCGGTGTCGGCCGCGGTCCAGCCGGGCGGTGACAGGATCGCCGCCCAAGCGTCGGCGATGTCGGCTTGAAAGGTGTGCCCGTGTCCGTCGGGCACATCGGTGGAGACCGCCATGTCGGCCGACACCTGCAGGAATGTCACCACCGGGATCCACCGGGTACTGGGCAGGACGTCGGGACCGCGCGGCTCGCGCAGCCAATCCGGTTGCTGGAACAGCAGTTTCGGCGTCCACCAGGTGATCGGGTCGGAGGCGTGCTGGAGGTAGACGGCCCGCGGGGACGGCCACGGCGCGTCGGGGCGGGCCAGATCGGCGGCACTCGCGACGAACCGCGCGGTCTGCCCGTCGCGGTAGATCGGCAGCCATTCCGGCGAGCCCGGGTCCCGGCGCATCGTGGCGTCGCGCCAGACCGGGTTGGTGGCGGTCGGGCCGACGAACAGCACGCCGTCGGTGCGGGCGGCCATGTCCTGCACACTCGAGAATGCCGCTTCGCCGCCGAAGGATCCGAGGCTCTCGCCGAAGACCACCAGCTTCGGCCGCCGGTCCGGCGGCAACGTCGCCCACTCCGCGTGTACCGCCTCGAACAGGGCCTGTCCGGCGTGGCGTGCCCGTTCCTGGTCGACGAGGAACGACAGCCAGCTCGGCAGGAACGAGTACTGCATGCTCACCAGGGCGCTGTCGCCGTTGGCCAGGTACTCCACGGCCGACGCGGTGGATTCGTTGATCCAGCCGGTGCCGGTCGTGGTCGCCACGCCGAGCACGGCCCGCTCGAAGCCGCCCGCCCGCCGCAACTCGGCGACCGCGAGATCGGCTTCGGCCTCGACGCTCTCGGCCGAATCGAGGCCCGTGTAGACCCGGATCGGTGGCCGCGCCGGGCGGCCGTTGAACGCGGCCAGGTCGACCTCGGTCGGTCCGTTGGACACGAAGATCCGGCCCTGCCTGCCCAGCGAGTCCCAGGTCACCAGTGAGCCCGGCCCGCCGGAACGCTCCGGGGAGACGGGCTGCGGGGTGTCCGCCGACGTCTCCTGGTTGACCGCCTTGAACGTCGAATTCAGCAGCGACATCGCCGCGCTCGCCACCACGCCGTTGAGCAGCGCGATCACCACCGCCACGACGACGACACCGCCCAACAGCACCGACACCCGCCGTGGCAGGACCCGCCCGAGCAGCCCGCCCACCCAGCCCACCAGCGCCCGCCCCACCCGGACGAGTCCCATCAGCACCCCGAACACGATCAGGCCGATCAGCACCATGATCGGATACGCCGACCACGACAGTCCCGCCACGCCCATCAGCTCGCGCAGCTCCCGCTGCCAGCCCGCGTACCAGATCAGCGCCACGACGGTGCCCGCGATCGCCACGACGCCCAGTCCCCAGCGCAGGACGGGCGGCATCGGGATCGGTTCCCGTTCGAGCACCCACCACACCAGCGCGGCGATCGCGGCACCCAGGCCGTAGCCGACGGCCGCCGCCGCGCCGGACACGACGCCCTGGAACAGCGGTCCGCGCGGCAGCAGGGAGGGAGTCAGCGACAACCACACCAGGATCAGCGCTCCGGTGAGCCCGCCGAACCCGTGTCCGCGTGGTGTGGAATTCATCTGTGCCCCTACGGTTCGATCAGCGACCACCCGGGGCGCGCCCCCGGTGCTGCACGTTCACCGGTACGGAGCAGACGCCGTTCTCCGCACGGACAGGTGCACTGTACGACCGGTCACGGCCTCGCCGCCGGATCCGCTGCGACGCTGCTCCGAATCGTGATCCGGTCCCGGCCGGGGCCACCGGGCTGTGGGCGGACCCGGTCATGGCGCGTCGTAGCCCGGAGTTCGCTGTCCGTCGCGCACACTGGGTGCATGGGTTCGCTGTGGATTCTGCTCGGCTCGGGTGCGATTCGCGCCGACGAGGTGTCCGAGATCGCGGTCGTCAAGACCGGCCGGGTGGTGGGTGGCCGGGTCGGGCGTGAGCAGTTCGCGGTGGTGGTGCGGTCGTTCCGGGGGTCGCCGACCGCCGGGCGCGCACTGTCGCGGACCGTCTGGACCACCGCACGGGAGCCACGCGCCGACGAGGTCGCCCGGTCCCTGCTCGACCAGTTGATCGCCCGGGCCGACGCGGCGGGCACGCTGGCCGTCGACGCTTCGGGCACGGTCGAATTCACGAGCCCGCCCACCGAGACCCGCTGACCGGCTCGTGCCGAGACGAACGAAGGCCCGCGTGCGCGGTGTGGGTGATCAGCAGGTGCTGTTCCGGGTCGTCGTCGCGATGTCGGTGGCGTTCGTGGTGTTCGGGTTCGTGGTCGACTCCCCCGGCGCCGTGCTGCGCGGTGTCGTCGACATTCTCAGCGCGCGCGACAATCTCGTCACCGACTTCGTCGGGGTCGGGGGGCTCGGCGGGGCGTTCGTGCAGGCCGGGCTGCTCACCCTGGTCGCCTGCGCGACCTACCGGCTCACCGGCGCCGCCGTCGACGGACCGGCGGTGGCCGCTCTGCTGCTGGTGCTCGGCACCGCGCTCTACGGCAAGACCCTGCTCAATGTCTGGCCGATCCTGGCCGGAGTGGCACTGTATGCAACGTTGCGTCGCGAGCCGCTGTCCGCCCATGTCTCGACCGCCTGGTTCGGGACGGCGCTGTCACCGATCTTCGTCGAGCTGGCCTTCAACACCGCGCTGCCGGTGTGGGCGGGCGCACTGCTCGGCGGGGTCACCTCGGTGCTGATCGGTTTCGTCCTGCCGCCGGTGGCGCGTCAGCTGTTCCGCGCGCACGACGGATTCACCCTGTACAACATGGGTTTCGTCGCCGGTGTGGTCGGTGCGGTGGTCGTCGCGGTGTACCGCGCGTTCGGGCTCACCGCGCCACCGGAGATGGTGTGGACCTCCGGCGACGACGGGCCGCTGTCGATCCTGCTGGCGGTCCTGCTCGTCGGCCTGGTCGGCACCGCGTTCGCGCTCGACCGCGCGCCGTGGCGCGCCTACGTCCGGCTGACCCGCCGCGACGGCCGGGCCCCGTGCGATTTCATCACCGACGACGGCGCGGCCGCGGTCCTGCTCAATATGGCGGTGATCGGCACGCTCGTCTCCGGGTACGTGCTGGTGATCGGCGCGCACCTGAACGGACCGGTCATCGCGGGCATTCTCAGCGTCATCGGTTTCGGCGCCTGCGGGAAGAACGCCGCCAACATCGTGCCCGTCGTCGCCGGGGTGGCGATCGCGGGCCTGCTCAAGCCCTACGAACTCACCGACCCCGGCCTGATCTGGGCCGCGCTGTACGGCACCTGCCTGGCCCCGATCGCGGGACGCTTCGGCCCGCACTGGGGTGTGGTCGCCGGGTTCTTCCACGCCTCGGTCGCCCAGGTCACCGGCGCGCTGGTCGCCGGACTCAACCTCTACGGCAACGGTTTCGCCGCCGGTTTCGTCGCCGCGGTGATCGCCCCGGTCGCCGCCCTGCTCTCACACCCCCGCCGCGGCGCCGGCGAGAAGGAGACCCCGGTCCCCGCGGCGTGAGCCACCGGCCGTCCGTCGATGCGACGACAGGGACGGCCGGTCCCGGGTCAGCTCAGGTTCAGGTAGACCGCCTTGGGGTAGAGATAGCTCTCGACGTGGTCGCGGCCGCCCTTCCAGCCGTAGCCGCTCATCTTGGTGCCGCCGAAGCCGACGGCCGGGTCGAGGACGCCGTAGCAGTTCACCCAGACGGTGCCCGCGGTGATGCCGCGCGACACCCGGTGCGCGGTGGCCAGATCCGTGGTCCAGACGCCGCCGGCCAGGCCGTAGGGCGTCGCGTTCGCCAGGGTCAGCGCCTCGTCGACATCGTCGAACGGGATCACGGTGGCCACCGGGCCGAAGATCTCCTCCTGCGCGATGGTCATGTCGTTGGTGGCGGCGGCGAAGACGGTGGGCTCGACGAAGTAGCCCGCGGCGCGGTCACCGTCGACCCGTCGGCCGCCGCTGACCAGCTCGGCCTCGCCGGACCCGATGTCGATGTAGTTCAGCACCCGGTCGAGCTGGCGTTGCGAGATCAGCGGACCCAGGTGGGTGTCGGGGTCGAGGCCGTCGCCGACCCGGAGGGTCCGGGTGAATTCGGCCATCCGCGCGACGAATTCGTCGTGGATCGAACGCTGGACGAAGATCCGCGAGCCCGCCACGCAGACCTGTCCGCTGTTGGTGTAAACGCCCATCGCCGCACCGCGGACGGCACGGTCGAGATCGGCGTCGGCGAAGACGATGTCGGGCGACTTCCCGCCCAGCTCGAGCTGCAGCCGCTTCATATTCCCCGCCGAGGCCCGCACGATCGTCTGCGCGGTACCGACCGAGCCGGTGAACGCGATCCGGTCGACGCCGGGATGCTCGGCCAGCGCGGCGCCCGCCTCCTTGCCGTACCCGGTGACCACATTGACCACACCGTCGGGCACGCCTGCCTCGGTCAGCAGCTGCGCCACCCGCAGCACCGACAGCGACGCGTCCTCGGCCGGCTTGAGCACCGCCGTGCAGCCGGTCGCCAGCGCCGGTCCGAAGATCCACCACAGGCCGATGAGCGGCCCGTTCCACGGGATGATGCCGCCGACCACGCCGACCGGTTCGAGCGAGCGCAGGGTCAGGACGTCGCCGGGCAGCGAGTTCGGTGCGGTCGCCACGCTGCCCGCGTCGACCTGCGAGGCGAAGAACTGCAGTACCTGTGAGGTCCACTCGCGCAGTCCCTGGGTCCGGGTCAGCGGCGCGCCCATGTCCAGGGTCTCGATCGTGGCGAGCTCGTCGAAGTTGGCCAGCACCAGGTCGTGGACGCGCAGGATCAGCGCGCGCCGCTGGTGTGGGGTCCAGCGGCTCCATTCGCCCTCGAACGCGGCCCGCGCCGCTGCCACGGCGGCGTCCACGTCGGCCGCGCCGCCGGCGGCGATGGTGCCGAGGGTGGTACCGGTGGCGGGGTTGATCACGTCGATGGTCTCGCCCGACGCGGCGGGCACCCAGCGACCCCCGATCAGGTTCTGCTGGGCGGCTCCGATGAAGGCGGGAACCGGATGTGTGGTGGTCATGAAAGCTTCTCCCATTGCCCCGGCCGTGCCGGGGGCGTTGCTGAAATCGCCGGTCGGGCAGTGCCGCGCCGGTCAGTCGAACAGGAACACGCCCTTGCCCGCGTCCTGCTTGTCGAACCACCGGTAGGCCTCGTCGGCCTGCTCGATGGTCCAGGTGTGCGAGTACAACTCGTCGACCGGAAGGTCCTGGGCGACCACGTAATCGGCGCAGCGCGCCTGCTCGATCGACGACATCGTCCAGGACGTCAGCAGCGTCCACTGCTTCTTGTAGACGGCCTGCGTCGTGAACGTCACGTCCCCGGGCAGTCCCGTGAACACGGCCCGGCCGAAGGTGCCGAGCACCGCCAGGGCATCCTCGCTCGCCCGCCCGGAGGTCTCCAGGACGACATCGGCCAGGCGCCCGCCGGTGAACTCCGCGACCACGTCGGCGAGCGACTGTGTCCGCGAGTTCACCACCAGGTCGGCGCCGAAGGTCGCGCTGTGGGCCAGGCGCCGGTCGTCGACGTCGACGGCGATCACCCTGGCGCCCATCGACGCCGCGAACATGGTCGCCGACAGCCCCACCGGCCCCTGCCCGATCACGACGGTCGTGGTGTCCGCGACACCGCCGAGGCGTTTGATCGCGCCCCACGCCGTACCGGTTCCGCAGCCGATCGCCGCGCCCGCCTCGAACGAGAGCCCGTCGGGCATCGGCAGCAGCGAGCCCACCGGCACCAGCGCGAACGGGGCGTGGCCGCCGTCGACGTGGACCGCCATGGTCTTGCCGGGCGCGGTCTCACACATCTGTGGCCAGCCCGCCCGGCAGCGGCGACAGCTGCCGCAGCCGATGTAGTGGTGGATCATCACCCGTTCGCCGATCCGCGCCGGGTCGACACCGGGACCGACCGCGAACACCTCACCGCACGGTTCGTGTCCCTGGATCACGGCGTGGTCGAAGTCGAACGCACCGTGGTAGAAGTGCAGGTCCGAACCGCACATCCCGGAGGCGCGGATCTTCACCACGACCTCGCCGTAACCCGGTGTGGGCTCAGGGAATTCCCGCAGCACGATGGTCCCGTCACCCGGGAACACGACACCCTTCATCACGATCTCCTCTGGCTGGCTGATATCTCGCGGTCGCTCATGCCGACCGCCCGGCCCGCAGGCGCGCCGTCGCCTCGTGGTCGACGCGCAGTCCCTCGGGGTCGGTCCGCGGGTCGCCCTCGACGACGACGCCGTAGTCGCGCGCGGCGCCCGCGATGCTCACGTACTCGTTGCGGACGTCGGCGAGGACGTGGTCGGGATCGCGGCGCAGCGGATCACCCCAGCCGCCACCACCGTTCGTGAGGCAGCGCAGGACGGTGTTCGGCACGGTCGACCACACCGGCTGGGCGGCGAAGTAGTGGTAGGTGCCGTCGACCGGGTCGAGTGCTTTGGTCTCGGGGTCGAGCACGCCGGCGACGGGAACGCTGTCGGCGTACACCTCCGGGCCGGTGCCGAGGATGCCCGGCGCCGTCCCGTCCCCGCTCGGCGGGAACAGCCACATCGCGCCGGTGGCGCCGGACCCGCCACCGTCGGCCCCCACCCCCGTGGCCTGCTTGGTGCGGAACGGCGACAGATGGTGCTCACCGGCGGTGAGCCACAACGCGTCCTTCAGATTCGCTGCGCCGCCGCGGAACAGACCGGCGCCGCCGGTATCGATGGCATGTTCCTTGCGCAACAACACCACCGGCGCGTCGCGTTCGATCGTCTCGGTCGCCGGATCGAGGTTGTTGAGGGTGAACAGCACGGTGTAGCTGTCACCGTCGCCGGCCCGGGTGGCGCCCCACGGCCCGTGCTCGCCACCGCACTGGGTGGCCGAGGTCCACGGCGTGCCGTCGGCGCGCACGCCGGAGGCGTTGTGGGTGTTGGTCGACCCGTAGTCGCCGCCGACACCCTGCGGTCCCAGCACCGGATTGAGCGCGTCGAAGATGGCCGACGCGACCGCGCCCGAGGCCTCCCAGAACATCATGATGCCGCCGTCGGGCGGGAGCGAGGAGACGATGGTGCCCGGCGGCACCGCGAGGTCGACATTGCGCCAGGTGCCCGAGGTGAACGGCACCTTCGGATCCAGGAGCATCGTCAAGGCAACGCCCACCGCGGTTTTCGTGTCGAGGACACCGCAGTTGATGCAGGTGCGCGCCTGCGGCGAGGTGCCGGACAGGTCGATCTCCATGTCCTCGCCGCGTTTGCGGACGAGCACCCGCACGGTGTAGTCGACGCTGTCGTCGAGGCCGTCGGCGTCGATCAGCGCCGAGCCGGCGTAGTCACCGTCGGGGACCGCCGCGATGGCGTCGCGCATCCGCTCGGCGGAGGTGTCGCAGGCGTAGTCCAGCGTGCCGAGATAGGCGGCGAGCCCGTAGCGCTCGATGTTCTCGAGGACGAGCCGCTCCCCCAGCCTCAGCTGCTGGAAGATGCTCTTGAAGTCGGGCAGCAGCATGCCGCCCCAGCGGGTGTTGTCGAAGATCAGGCTGAAGGTCGACCGGACCGGCTCGTCGCCCGACCACAGCAGCATGGGCGGGATCACCAGCCCGTTCTCGTAGACATTGGCCTTGGTCGCCGAGAACCCGCCCGGCACGGTGCCGCCCATGTCGAGCTGGTGCGCGCACAGGGTGACGAAGGAGACGATCGCGCCGTCGACGAACACCGGCCGGGTGAAGGCCACGTCGTTGACATGCCTGCCACCGCGATACGGGTCGTTGCAGATGAGAACGTCACCGGGACGCAGGTTCTGCGGCCCGTACTCCTCCACGGCATTGCGGACGGCGTCGCCCATGGTGCCCAGGAACACGACGAGGCTGTTGCTGACGACGGCCATCGGATAGCCCTGGTCCGCGGGACCGCTGATCGTGCAGGCGAAGTCGTACCAGTCGCGGATGATGGGCGAGAACGCCTCGCGCATGAACCCGGTCGACATGTGCTCGACCGCGTAGCGCAGCCGGTTGGTGAGCACGGTGGCACTGAACCGATCGCACCCGTAGCGCTCGCGGAACTGCGCGTCGGAGAGTTCGCGCAGCCGGGGCGCGGCGGGAATGGTGGTGCTGGACATGGTCACTTCCTCCGGATGACGATCTCGCCGTAGGCGCCGACGGTGGCCTGCTGCCCCGCGCCGACGTGAGTGGTGGACAGGCCTTCCTCGACGACCGCGGGACCGTCGAGCCGGTCACCCGCGCGCAGGGTCGCGCGGTCGTAGACGTGGGCCCGCTGGGCCCCGACGCCGTCCGCGTCGAGGTCACCGAGGTAGCGCAGCGTGACGGTCCGCACCGGGGTGAGGGGTCCGTCCTGCGCGCCCCTGGCCTCGATGCGCGCGTACTCGACCTTCGGGGTGTCCAGGATCGCGCGGACCCGGAAGGTCACCCCCTCCACCGACATCGCCTCGAACCGGTTGCCCGAGCGGGCCTCGTAGGTGTCGTGGAAGGCCGACACCATGAGCTCGACCGCGGATTCGTCGACGAGTCCGCCGGGCACCGGCACGAACGGTGTCTCCCAGCTCTGTCCGGCCAGGTGCGCGTCCATGCTGCGCAGCAGGGTCACCGACCCGTCACCCGTCTGGGCGCGCAGCTGCTCCTCCATCTCGACGAACAGCGCGTCGATGGCGGGCGCCGCGTCGCCGGTGAGCATCAGGTACGCGCTGCGGTTGACGGTGAAGACCTGGTCGGCCGAGAGCAAGCCGACAGCCGAGAACAGCCCGGGGTTGGGCGGCACGATCACCTGCTTGCACTGCACCGTGTCGAGCACGGCGGGCAGCAGCATCGGACCCGCCGCACCGAAGGCGACCAGGCTGTAGTCGCGGGGATCGACGCCGTTCTTGATGGCGACGTTGAACACACCCTCGGCCATGTTGTGCACGGCCATCTCGTAGGCGTAGCGCACGCGATGGGCCAGGTCGAGCTCGGTGTCGAGGCTCTCGAAGGCCCGCCTGGCCGCCGCGGCGTCGAGCTGGAGCTCGCCGCCGGCGAAGTCCGCCTCGTCGAGGATGCCGATCAGCAGGCAGGTGTCGGTGGTCGTCGGCTGGGTGCCGCCGCGGCCGTAGCAGGCCGGTCCCGGCTGGGCGCGCGCGCTGTCGGGGCCCACCTGGATCTCACCGGCCGGACCGATCGCCACGATGCTCCCGCCACCGGCGCCGATACTGGAGATCGCGTTGGCGAGGGCGTTGACCACGAGGTCGTGCTCGAGCTCGAAGGTGGTGTCGACGAACGGCTCGCCGTCGCTGACCACGCTGATATCGCACGAGGTGCCACCGACATCGGCGCACAGCAGGTCGTTCTCGCCGATCAGCGCGCCGAAGTGCGCGCACGCGACGGTGCCCGCGGCGGGTCCGGAGAACACGATCCGGAACGGCTGTTCCATCGCGCGGGCCGCGGGGACCAGGGTGGCCGCGCAGTCGGCGAAGTTGAGCTGCCCGGTGAAGCCGAGTTCGCCGAGTCCCTTCTCCAGGCCCGCGGTGTAGTCGGTGTAGATGATCTTCATCAGGGTGTCGACCACCGTGGTCGAGGCCCGCGCGTACTCCTTGGCCAGCGGGGAGACCTCGCTCGAGATCGAGCACGGCACGTCGCCGAGCACCTCGCGCACCAGTTCGCGCAGCCGCAGTTCGTGCACCGGCGTGACGTAGGCGTTGATCAGGCAGATGGCCACCCCGGTGACCTCGCACCGCCGCAGCACCGCGAGTTCGGCCCTGGCCTGGTCCTCGTCGAGGGCGAACAGCACGCCGCCGTCGGCGGTGATCCGCTCGCGGATGCCCCGGCGCAGGTAGCGCGGCACCAGCGGCCGGGACGCGTCGCCGAAGCTGCGCCGCCAGTGCGGATCGAGGATGGCCTCGGCCGGGCGCCAGACCCGGCCCATGTCGAGGATGTCGCGGTGCCCTTCCGTGGTCAGGAACCCGATCTTGGGCAGCCGCCGGGTGATCACCGCGTTCAGGCCGTGCGTGCTGGCGTGGTTGAACACGGCGGCATCGGCGACGCCGAGCACTTCGGCGCCGCGCAGCACCGGGCCCGCGACCTCCGCGTAGTCGGTGGAGATCTTGGCGGTGTGGATCCGGCCGTCGCGCCAGGCGACGACATCGGTGAACGTGCCGCCCACATCGACTGCGATCATGGTTGTCTCCTCAGGTGTTTCGCGCTCAGACGAGGTCGGCGAGCAGCTGGATGGGGCCGAGCCGGTGCCAGGGTTCGCGCGACACCGAGTGCAGGCAGCGCTGGCACTTGATCACCCGCACCCAGCCCTGTTCCGCGACAACGGGATAGGCGCGCAGCTCGGCGGCTCCGCACCGGGGACAGGCCCCGTCCCGGGGTTCCCGGATCAGCTCGGGCGGTGTCGATGCGTCGGGCATTGCTGGTCCTCCTGCGGCTGAGATGTACGGCCGAATGCCGTGCCGACGACGCTAGGAGTGGGAGACCCAGGTCACAATCCGCACAGCGAAGGGCGGATAGCCGCGGACCGAAGCTGGTCATTCTCGCGTAATGTTTATATTATATTCAGATTGATGTGACACCCATCACGCACGAAAGGAGGGTGGATCGTTGCCCGCAGCACCGGTGACGTGCGCGAACGCCTTCCGCACCGCGGACCCGGCCGCCGCCCACGCGCACGTGGCCGCCACGTTCGCCCACCACGAACTCCGCCTCGACGAGCGCACCGGCATCGACTTCGCGCTCGAGTCGGTCCGTACCGAACGCCTCACCGTCGGCCGGATGACCTACGGCACCACGGCACGCCTGGACGGGCCGCCGATGCAGTCCTGCTATCACGTGAACCTGGTGGTCACCGGGAACAGCACGGTGCAGCAGCACGGTGAGCGCCGATCGTTCGGCGCGGGCCAGGCGGGCGTGGCCTTCGTCCACGACGCGCCGCTGTCCATCCGCTGGAGCGCCGACGCCGAGCACTTCCACATCAACCTGCGCCGAGACCCACTCGAACGCCACGCCGCGCACCTGCTCGGTCGCCGCGACCCCGAGCCGGTCCGCTTCGATCTCACCTTCCCGACCGACTCGCCCGCCGGTCTCGCCCTGGTGGCCGCCACCCGTTTCGTCTACACCGAACTCGCCCGCGAAGGCGGCCTCTCGACGATGCCGCTGGCCTGCCGCGACCTCGAGTCGACCCTGATGACGCAGGTCCTGCTCACCGCGCCGAGCCAGCTCACGCCCGCCCTCACCGGATCCGCGCCCACGATCGGCTCGTCGCGGATCCGCGACGCCGTCGCCTACATCCACGCCCATCCCGACGCCGACGTCTCCACCGCCGAGCTCGCCGCCCGCGCCGGGGTCTCGGCTCGCGCGCTGCAACTGGGATTCCGCGACGCGGTCGGCATGTCGCCCAGCGCCTACGTCCGCGCGGTCCGCCTGGATCGTGTCCGCGACGAACTGACCTCGGGCCGCGCGCTGTCGGTGAGCGACACCGCGATGCGCTGGGGCTTCTTCCACCTCGGCCGCTTCGCGCGGCAATACCGCGAGCGGTTCGGCGAATTGCCCTCGGCGACGACCGCACTCCGGTAGCACCGCCGGTTCACCGGCACGCCATTATCCGTTCGTTCTCCTAACGAGAATCACGGCGATTCGAACCATGGCCCCGCCGTGTCCTGACGCCGTATACCTGTACCCCGAACCGGATGATCCGAATAGTTCAGGGGGAGAACATTGTTCGTGCGCGAGGGCGCCGAGACCGTGTCACCGGCGACGCAGCGGGCCGTCGTCGCCACCGCCTGCGGCGCTGTCACCGCCGCCCAGATGGCCACCACGATCTACCTTCCCGGGATGCCCGCGCTGGGCGCCGACATCGGCGCGAGCGAAGGCGTCCTGCAACTGTCGGTGGCCGTGTTCGTGGTGTTCGCGGCGCTGCCCGTCGTCGCGTGGGGCCGCGCGGCCGAACGCTACGGCCGGGTGCCCGCGTTCGTCGCGGCCGGGGTGCTCTTCGTACTCGCCAGCGCGGCGCTGGCACTGATCAGCAATGCCCCGGAACTATTGGGGCTGCGCGTGCTCCAGGCGATCGGCGCGGGCGGCATCGCGGTGGTCGGGCGGATGATGATCAAGGACCTGTTCACCGGCGCCGACCTGGCCCGTCAGCTCGCGCTGCTGTCGATGGCGTTCGTGGTCGCGCTCGGTGGTGGCCAGGTGATCGGCGGCATCGTCACCTCCACGGTCGGCTGGCGGTACGGATTCGTCGTCCTGGCGATCCTCGCGGCGATCCCGGTGGTGTTCGCGCTGCGCGTCACACTGCCGAGACCGGCGGAGACCGCGACCGGGCGCGGCGTGGCGCGGCGCCTGTTCGGCGACCGGACCTTCGTCGCCAGCGCGGTCGCCGGTGGCATCGGCTTCGCCGTGATCGTGATGATCCAGCAGAAGTCCGCGTTCATCTTCACCGATCGATTCGCGTTGCCGCCCTGGGTCTTCGGCCTGTTCGGTGTGCTGTACGGCGCCGCCTACCTCGGGGGCGCCACCTATGTGCGCCGGGCCGTGCGCGGGGTCGGCGCGCGCACCATGATGCGCCGCGGCGCCTGGATCATGCTGGCCGGATGTGTGCTGGTCACCGTCGTCTGGGCGGTGGACCTGCCGCGCGCGGTCGCGCTGCCGATCTTCCTGGCCGGCTACGTGACCACCACCTTCGGCCAGGCGACGCTGTTCCCCAACAGCGCAGCGCACGCCGTCAGTCACCTGGCCACCGGCGCGGCCATCGCCGTCTCCTGGTGCGCCCTGATCCAGCAGGGCCTGGCCGGCCTCGCCTCGCTGGCGGGCCCCGCGCTCACCGGGCTGCTCGCCTGGTCACTCGTGCTCACCGTGCTCGCCGCGGCCAATGTCGCGCTGGTCGCGACCCCCGACAACCGAACCTGAACGCCCTCATCGACGCTCGACCGCCAACGAAGGACTACCGAATGGTTACCCACCAGTTCGCCAACATCCGTAGGCAGCTGCACCTGAGCAACACCTTCTGGGACGACAGCACGGCCAACGGACTGGTCGACATCGTCGCGACCGACATGCGCGACGGCCTGGTCAACGACCGCGACGGTCGTACGATCGTGAACTTCTCCTCGTACTCCTATCTCGGTCTCGACAGCGACCCGCGCATCGTCGCCGGCGCGCACCGCGGCCTCGACGAGACCGCGACCATCAACTCCTCCATCTCCCGGATGCGGATCCGGTTGTCGCTGCTGGAGGAGGCCGAACAGCGCCTGTCGCGCACCTTCGGCGCCCAGGCGGTGACCGTGTCCTCGTGTGCCGCGGCGGCCTGGGCCACCCTGCCGCTGCTGGCCTCGGGCGAACTCACCGACGGCCGTCCACCGCTGGTGGTGTTCGACAAGAACGCCCACTTCTGCCTCAACGCCATGAAACCGCTGGTGGCCGACGAGACCGAGTTGGTCACCATCGAGCACAACGACATCGCCGCCCTGGAAGAACTGTGCCGCACCCATGCCACGGTCGCCTATGTCGCCGACGGCGTCTACAGCACCGGCGGCGGTGCGCCGCTGCGGGAACTGCACCGCCTGCAGGACCGGTACGGGCTGTTCCTGTATTTCGATGAGGCGCACGGCATCTCGACGATCGGGCCAGGCGGGCGCGGGTACGTCCTCGGCGCGTACGAGGGCTGGCGCGAGCGCACGCTCGTGATCGCCTCGCTCAACAAGGGTTTCGGCGCCAGCGGCGGCGTCATCTTCCACGGCGCCGAGGGCGATCACTCCCGCACGCCGACCCTGCTGCGCACGAGCGGGCCGCTGATGTGGTCGCAGCGGGTGAACACCGCCGGGCTCGGCGCCATCGTGGCCGCCTGCGATCTGCACGACGACGGCACCGTCGACACCCTCCAGCGCGCGCTGCGCGAGCGGGTGCGCCTGTTCGACTCCCTGGTCGACACCGAACTCGCCGGCGACGGGCTCCCTATCCGGTTCGTCTCCATCGGCAGCGAGGACGTCACCGTCGCCGTCGCCAGGGACATGCTCGAGGCCGGTTTCTACACCTCCCCCGTGTTCTTCCCGATCATCCGGCGCGGCAGCGCGGGCCTGCGCCTGATGCTGCGGGCCGATCTCGCGCCCGAGACGATCCACCGCTTCGCCGACACCTTGAGCGCGAGCCTGGCCGAGCATCAGCAGCGGGCGGAGCAGCCCGCATGACCGTCACCGTGGAGAACACCCTCGGCTTCGAGGGTCAGCGCACGCTGCTGCGCGAGCACACCGCCGAGATCGTCGCGCCCCGCCGACGTCCGGGCGACGCCAAACTGCCGGTGCGCGAACGGGTCAACCGCGTCCTCGACCCCGGCACGCCGTTCCTGGAGATCGGCCGCCTGGCCGCGCACGAGGTGTACGACACCGATCTGCCCGCCGCGGCGCTGATCGTCGGGATCGGCACCATCCACGGCCGCCCGTGCATGATCTTCGCCAACGACCCGCACGTCAAAGGCGGCACGTACTACCCGCTCACCATCAAGAAGCAGCTGCGCGGCCAGAAACTGGCCCGCGAGTACAAGCTGCCGTGTGTCTACCTGGCCGACTCGGGCGGGATCTACCTGCCGCTGCAGGAGGAGATCTTCCCCGACGAGGAACACCTCGGGAAGATGTTCCGCAATATCGCGGAGATGTCGGCGCTGGGACTGCCGCAGATCTCGGCGGTGCTGGGCATCTGCACTGCGGGCGGCGCCTACATCCCCGCCATGAGCGACGAGACGGTGATGGTCAAGGACCTCAGCACCGTCTTCCTCGGCGGGCCCCAGCTGGTCGAGGCCGCCACCGGCGTGGTCGTCGACGCCCAGGCCCTCGGTGGCGCCGACCTGCACGTGCGCGAGACCGCGGTCGCCGACCATCTCGCGGTGAACGAGGTCGAGGCACTGGCGATGATCCGTGACATCGTCGCGCGCACCCCGGGTGACCGGGTGCATCCCCCGGCCTTCGAGGTACGCGAACCCCTCGACGATCCGGCCCGGCTGCCGGAACTGATTCCGGCCAGCACCAAGAAGGAGATGGACGTGCGCGCGATCCTGCGCTGCGTCGTCGATGCCGGATCCTGGGTCGAGTACCGCAAGGACTACGGCATCACCATGGTGTGCGCGACCGCGCGGATCGCCGGCTACGAGGTCGGCATCGTCGCCAACCAGGGCGTGATCTTCCCCGACAGCGCGCTCAAGGCCACCAACTTCATCCAGATCTGCCACCAGCGCCGCATCCCCCTGTTGTTCGTGCACAACGTGAGTGGGTTCATGGTCGGCGAGGAGTACGAGCGGGCGGGGATCGCCAAGCACGGCGCGAAGATGGTCAATGCCGTGTCCTGCGCGACGGTACCGAAGATCTCGCTGGTGATCGGCGGCAGTTTCGGCGCCGCCAACTTCGCGATGTCGGGCCGCTCGATGGGCGGGCAGTTCATGGCGATGTGGCCCAATGCCCGCTCCACCGGCGTCGGCGGCGAACAGGCCGCCGCGGTGATGGCGATCCTCAAGCGCGACCGGCTGCGCCGCGAGGGCAAGGAACTGGGTGCGGCCGAAGAGGCCGCCATCAAGCAGCCGATCATCGACAGTTTCGAACGCCAGTCGCTGCCCACCTATATCGCCGCCCGCATGTGGATCGACGCGGTGGTGGAGCCGGAGGACACGCGATCGTGGCTGGCCCAGTGCCTCTCACTGGCGCACGAACGGTGGGACCGGGCCGAGCCCGCGCCCGCGAACTTCGGGGTGTTCCGGCTGTGATCACCCGACTGCTCATCGCGAACCGGGGCGAGATCGCCGCCCGGATCGCGCGCACCTGTGACCGTCTCGGCATCGAGTACGTGACGGTCGCCGTCGACGAGGACCGCGACCTGACCGGCCACGCCGGCGCGGTGACCACGGTCCCGCTGCCCACCGGCGGCTACCTCGACGCGGCGGCGTTGATCCGCGCGGCCACCGACACCGGCTGTGACGCCGTCCATCCCGGCTACGGATTCCTCTCCGAGAACGCTGGTTTCGCCCGCGCGGTGCGGGCGGCCGGGCTGGTGTTCGTCGGGCCGAGTTCGCGGGTGATCGAGACCATGGCCGACAAGGCCTCGGCCCGTCGCGTCATGGCGGCCGCCGGGGTGCCGGTCCTGCCGGGCACGGCCGAGGCGACCGAGGACATCGACGTGCTGGTCGACGCGGCCGCCGCCATCGGCTATCCGCTCATCGTCAAACCCGCGGGAGGCGGTGGCGGCAAAGGCATGTCGGTCCTGCGCTCGGCGGCCGGGCTGCCCGCGGCACTGGCCTCGGCCGCACGCACCGCGACCGCGGCCTTCGCCGACGGCCGCCTGCACCTGGAACGCTACGCCGAGCGGGCGCGCCACATCGAGGTCCAGGTGTTCGGTGACGAATTCGGCAGCGCTGTACACCTTTTCGACCGCGACTGCTCGCTGCAACGACGGCATCAGAAGGTGATCGAGGAAGCGCCCGCACCCGGGATTCCGGTGCAGGTGCGCGAGGCGATGCTCGCCGCCGCGGTGCAGGGCACGCGGGCGCTGCAGTACGTCGGCGCGGGCACCTTCGAATTCCTGCTGGTCGGCGACGAGTTCTTCTTCATCGAGATGAACACCCGGCTGCAGGTGGAACACACCGTCACCGAGGAGATCACCGGCGTCGACCTGGTGGAGTGGCAGCTGCGGGTCGCCGCGGGCGAACCACTGCCCGCCGATCAGGCCGAGATCACGGCATCGGGCGCCGCGGTGCAGGTGCGGATGTACGCCGAGGATCCGTTCCGGTCGTTCCTGCCGTGCCCCGGCGAGCTCGAGGTCACCCACTGGCCGCCGGTGCGGGTGGAGCGGGCGTTCACGCGACGGCTGCGCGTCACCGGCGGCTTCGACCCGATGATCGCCAAGCTCGTCGCGACCGGGACCACCAGGGCCGCGGCCCTGGCCGCCGCCCGCGACGCCGCCCTGGCGCTGCGCTGGACCGGCATCTCGACCAATCTCGGCTTCGCCGCACAGGTGCTCGACGCCCCGATCGTCGCGGCGGCCGGCCACGACACGGCCTACCTGGACCGCATCGACCCCGTCACCGAGTTCGGCGACCCCGACGAGCTCGCCGCCCTCGCGGTCGCGGCGACCCTCGCCGCGCCCGACCGGGCGACGCCGTGGTCGGCGGGCGCACCGGGCGGTGACCGCGTCTGGCTCGATCCCGCCGACGGCGACCTGGGCACCGTCGACCTCACCGTCGACGGCAGGCCGTTCACCGTGCGGGTCGGCGGCTACACCGGCGAGGCGGTCCTGCTGCGCGCCGACGCCACCGCACCCGCCGTCCCCGCCGTGCGCACCGGCGAGACGGTCACGGTGGACTCGGTGCCCGGCACCGTCCGGCGCCGCGGCGACGGATGGGAGTGCCAGATCTCCGGGGTCACCCGGGCGGTCCGGTTCGCCGAATACCGCGCGCTCGCCGGGGCCGACGCCGACCCCGAAATCCGTTCTCCCATGCCCGGAACGCTCGTCCGGCTGCATGTCGCATCGGGCGCTGCGGTCGAGCAGGGCCAGCTGCTCGGGGTGGTCGAGGCCATGAAACTCGAGCACGAACTCACGGCGACCCACGCCGGAATCGTCACGGTGACCGCCGCCGAAGGCGCAGTGGTCACGACGGATCAATCACTGTTTCTCATCGAGGAGAGGGGCGCCGCGCTGTGATGCGGACACGCCGACTTGCGACAGCTCTGATCGCGGCCACGGCCGTGCTGGTCTCCGCGTGCAGCGGAACCGACACCGCCGCAAGCGAATCGGCCCAACCGACGAGCGGCGGCTCGTTGACCTGGGGGGTGGAGACCGAGCCGACCACGCTCAACCCGCACCTCAACGGCCAGAGCAACACCAAGATGCTGCTGCGCAACACCTACGAGACGCTGCTCGCACGCACCGCCGACGGCGGCTTCGTGCCGTGGCTGGCGACCGGCCACGAGGTGTCTGCCGACGGGCTCACCTACACCTTCACCCTGCGCGATGGCGTGAAGTTCACCGACGGCACCCCGCTCACCGCGGCCGGGGTGGCCCGCAACTTCACCACCATGCAGGACGTCGCCTACTCCGGCGGATTCTCCTCCGGCCCGCTGTCGAACCTCGCCGGCGTGACCGCGCGCGACGACCGCACGGTGGTCTTCACCCTGAAGAACCCGTACGCGCCGTTCCTGGACTTCGCCTCCGGTTTCGACATCATCTCCCCCGCCGCGTTCGACAAGCCGCAGCTCAAGGCCGGTGGACCCGAGATCGCGGGCACCGGTCCGTTCATCCTGGACCGCTACGTCAAGGGCCAGGAACTGCACTTCCGGAAGAACCCCGACTACAACTGGGCCCCGCAGAACGCGGCGCACCAGGGCCCGGCCTATCTCGACGAGCTCACCTACCGCTTCCTGCCCGAATCCTCGGTCCGCACCGGCGCGCTCACCTCCGGCCAGGTCGACCTCATCGAGGGTGTCTCCGGCAACGACGCGTCGCTGTTCCGGGACAATCCCGACTTCACCTATCGCACCGCGCTCAACAACGGCAGCCCGTACACGCTGTACTGGAACGCCACCTTCGGCGCGGCCACCGACGAGAAGGTGCGCAAGGCGCTCAACAACGCCGTCGACGTCGACGCGGTGCTGCAGTCGATCTATCGCGGCCAGCGCACACGCGGCTGGGGCATCGTCTCCACCGTCGACACGCTGTTCTACGACAAGAGCATCGAGCGCGCCTACGGTGCCGACAAGAACGCCGCCAACCGCCTGCTCGACGAGGCGGGCTGGACCGCCAAGGACGCCGACGGGTTCCGGACCAAGGACGGTCAGCGCCTGACCATCGAACTGGTGCAGGCCCAGTCCACGGTCCGCGACCAGCGTGAGGTGCTGCTGCAGGCCGTGCAGGCCCAGGCCAAGCAGAACGCGGGCATCGACCTGAAACTGTCCTATGTCGATCTGGGCACCTACGCCGAGCTGCGCAAGAACAACACCTTCGGCTCGATCGCCAATTCCGACACCCTGACCGGCGGCATCGACATCGAGAACCACTGGTACCCGCCCACCGCCAAGGGCACGCTGAACTACAGCCGCGCGGGCGATCCCGAGCTGTCCGGCTGGCTGCGGGCCGCCGCGGCCACGATCGACACCGCCGAGCGCGCGAAACAGTACGCCCAGCTGCAGCGCTTCGCGCTCGTCGACAAGGCCTACGGGCTGCCGCTGTACATCCCCGAGAACCAGATCGCGGCCGCGGCCCACGTGCACGGCGCGGGCTTCCGTCCGTACAAGCAGCTGCCGGAGAGCGCCTACGACATCTGGGTCGATCGTGGCTGACCCGGCGCCCGCACCCACCGCCGCGAGGTGGTGCCGGTGACGCTCGACGTCACCGCGCCCACCCCGGTGGCGCCCGCGGCCGACTCCGCGCCCGGCGCTCGCGCCGGGGTGGCGGGACGGGTCGCGCTGCGGGTGCTTTCGGGCCTCGGCGTGCTGTGGGGCGCGGCCACCCTGTCCTTCCTCGGCGTGCGGCTCGCGCCGGGCGACACGGTCGACGTCCTGATCGGCGAGCAGCCGCGCACCCCGGAGGTGGAGGCCGCCATCCGCGCCGAATGGGGTCTCGACAGCCCCACCGTGGTCCAGTACGCGCGCTATCTGTGGAATGTGGCGCACGGCGATTTCGGGCGCTCCTATGTGCTGCAGCGGCCGGTGTCGGAGGTGATCGGCTCGCAGGCCGGGCCGACGCTGGCCCTCACCGGGGCGGCACTGCTCGTCGCGCTGGTGTTCGCGGTCGTCGTCGCGACCACCACGGCCCGGCGGCGGCGCGCCGCCGCGGTGGCGAACGCCGTGGAACTGGCGCTGGTCTCGACACCGTCGTTCTGGCTCGGCATCGTGCTGCTGTCGGTGTTCAGCTTCCAGCTGAAGATCTTTCCGGTGGCGGCGAACAAGGGGCTCGCAGCGCTGGTCCTGCCCGCGCTCGCGCTCGGACTGTCGCTCGGGGCGGTCATCTCCCAGGTGCTGCGCGACGGGCTCGAGCGTGCCCTGGACGAGCCGTTCGCGGTGACGGTGCGCTCCTGGTCGGTCAGCGAGACCGAGCTCCGGCTGCGGCACGGCCTGCGCCACGCAGCCCTGCCCGCGGTGACCCTGACCGGCTGGCTGGTCGGCGGACTGCTGGGCGGGGCGGTGATCATCGAGGAGGTCTTCGGCAGGCCGGGGCTGGGCCGGGTGACGGTGGACGCCGTGCTCGCCCAGGATCTTCCGGTCGTGCTGGCCGTGGCCATCCTGTCGGCCTTCGTCTACGTGGTGATCAGCACGCTGGTCGATCTGCTGTATCTGGTGCTCGACCCGCGGCTGCGACGGGGCGGTGCGCGATGACCACGATCGAACTCCCGCGCGCACGACGTTTCACTCCCGCGCCCGGGGTCGCCGTCGCGGCGGTGACGGTGGGACTCGTCGCCGTCGCGGTGCTGGCGCCCACCGTCCTGGCCGGCGCCGACCCGCTCGCCGCCGATCCGCTGTCGGCGCAGCTGGCGCCCAGCGGCTCCCACTGGTTCGGCACCGATCATCTGGGCCGCGACGTCTTCACCCGGGTGGTCCACGGCGCGCGCTACTCACTGCTCATCGGCGTCACCGCCGTGGCGATCGCGGTCGTGGCGGGCACGCTGCTCGGCCTGCTGTCCGGGCTGGCGCGGGGACCGCTCGACGAGCTGATCACCCGCTTCCTCGACGTGGTCTCCGCGTTCCCCGATCTGCTGCTCGCCCTGGTGCTGATCTCGTTCACCGGGCCGGGCACCACGAATCTGATCGTCGCCCTCGGCATCGCCTCGATCCCCCGGTTCGCCCGGGTCGTGCGCGCCCAGACACTGGTCGTGCAGGAGTCCGGATATGTCGAACAGGCCCGCACCTTCGGGCTCACCCGGGCCACGCTGGTGTGGCGTCATGTGCTGCCGCACGCGGTGGCGCAGGTGCCGATCCTGGCGACCATCGGCCTCGGCACCGCGATTCTCGGCGCGGCGGGCCTGAGCTTCCTCGGCATGGGTCCGCAACCGCCGGAACCGGAATGGGGCGCCATGCTCGCCGAGGGCCGCAACTATCTGCGCAATGCCTGGTGGATCGCCGTGCTCCCGGGCGTGGCCGTCACCGCGACGGTGATCGCGGTGAGCTCGCTGGGACGGCACTGGCAACGGCACTACGACGGAAGGCCGCGAGCATGAGCCTGATCGACATCGCGAACCTGCGCATCGGATTTCCGGGGCAGGGCGAGGTGGTGCACGGCATCGATCTGCGGATCGCACCGGGCGAGGCCGTCGCCCTGGTGGGTGAATCCGGCTCGGGCAAGTCGGTGACGGCCCGCGCGCTGGTCGGCTTGGCCGGGCCGGGCGCGACGGTCCGCGCGGGCCGGCTGGCGCTCTTCGGACAGGACGCGCGGCAACACCGAGACCGGCAGTGGCGCACGATCCGCGGCAGCGACATCGGTTTCGTGCTGCAGGACGCCCTCGTCTCGCTGGACCCGCTGTGCTCGATCGGCGCTCAGCTGGCCGAAGCGCAACGCGCACTGACCGATCTGCGCGGCCGGGCACTCGCCGAGCGCAGCGTGCGGCTGCTCACCGAGGTCGGCGTGCCCGAACCCGAACTGCGCCTGCGCCAGTACCCGCACGAACTGTCCGGCGGCCTGCGGCAGCGGGTGCTGATCGCCACGGCGATCGCCGGTGACCCGCGCCTGATCATCGCCGACGAGCCGACCACGGCACTCGATGTGACCGTGCAGCAGCAGATCCTGGACCTGCTCCGGCAGCGCAAGGCCGACGGCACCGCGCTGCTGCTGATCAGCCATGATCTCGCGGTCGTGGCCGAGGTGGCCGACCGGGTGCTGGTCATGCGCGACGGGGAGGTCGTCGAGCAGGGCGGCACGATCGATGTCCTGACCCGTCCGGCGCACCCCTACACGAGGAAGCTGCTGGCCGCCGTGCCGTCCGCGGCGTCACGCGGGTCGCGATTGACGGTGCCCGCCGAACCCTCGCCGGACCACCCGGCCGCACCCGAGCGTCCGGCCCTGCCGCCACGCGTGGTCGACGAGACCCGGGTCGTGCTGTCGGTGCGCGCGCTGCGCAAGACCTACGGCGCACGCACGGTGGTCGACGATGTCGACTTCGACCTGTTCGCGGGCGAAACCCTCGGCATCGTGGGCGAATCGGGCTCGGGGAAGACTACGACCGCCCGGCTCGCGCTGCGGTTGGTGGCGCCGTCGTCCGGGCGCGTCGTGGTCGACGGGAAACCGTGGACCGACTACTCCGAGCGCGAGCTGCGCCCGTTGCGCGGCGCCGCCCAGCTCATCGCGCAGGATCCGCTCAGCTCCTTCGATCCGCGCTACACCGTCGAGCGCGTCATCGGCGAGAGCCTGGACACCGTCGGGGTACGCGGGGCGGCGCGCGCCCGCCGGGTGCGCGAGCTCCTCGACGCGGTCGGCCTGGGCCGCGACCTGCTCGAGCGTCATCCGCGCACGCTGTCCGGCGGGCAACGGCAGCGGGTCGCGATCGCGCGCGCCCTGGCACCCAGCCCGGCGCTGCTCGTCGCCGACGAACCGGTCTCGGCCCTCGACGTCTCCGTGCAGGCCCAGATCCTGGACCTGCTGGCCGAATTGCAGGCCGAGTTCGGCACCGCGCTGCTGCTCATCTCGCACGATCTCGGCGTGGTCCAGCACGTCGCGGACCGCGTGCTGGTGATGAAGGACGGGCGCGTGGTCGAGTCGGGTGCGGTCGACGACGTCCTGCGCGCACCGCGGCACGACTACACCCGCCGCCTGATCGCCTCGGTTCCCCGGTTGCCGGAGTTCGCCGACCCGAATCGGGACTGACCGCCGGTTCGGATCAGAACGGGTACTCCAGGCACAGCTCGCCCGCGAAACCGCGGGCCGCGTGCTCGCGCATGCGCCGCCCGTACACCGGGTCGGCGGCCAGGGCGGTGTAGGTCTCGAACACGCAGTGCACCAACCCCGCCGCCTCCGCCGCGTAGACGTCGAACCCCGGGTACATCAGGCCGACATAGGGCATGTCGTCCACGTCGAGGGCCAGCACCGGGTACTCCCCCGCCGAATCCGGCTCGCCGACCGCCAGCACCCGCCGGGAGTCCGAGCCACCGGGTAGCAGGAAGCACTCCGGGAACCGGTCGGCCAGCGGCGCGTAGATCTCCCCCCACGGTGCGCCCAGCTCGTCGTCGACCAGTTCGTCCAGGGCGCGGGGCGCGAAGCCACCGTCGTCCGCGAACCAGCCGTGGCGCTCGAACAGGCCCTGGTCGAAGGCCAGCCATTCCCGCAGGCTCGGCGACAGCGGGCGCCCCGACGGGAACACCGCGCCCGCCACCTCGTCCGCGGACATCGGCCGCGGCGCGCCGTCGACCCACGGCGTGTGGCCGACCCACGCGGCGGGCTCGAACATCGACCGGCCGGGATCGGCCCGCGCCGCGGCGAGCACCCTCCGGGTCAGGCCGGCACCGTGCTGGACCTCTACTGTCATGGCGCGCAACGTAACAGGCCACACCGACAGCCGCGGGCCCACCGGCATCGCCGGCAGCGCAGCCGGAACGGACGCGAGACAGGCCGCGTCGGTGCCGAAATGTGGGCTCCTCCGGGGCGACACTGGGATCCGTGGACACCGACTCCCCGGACAACACCGCGCGACCGATCGCACGGGCGAGGATGCCCGAGTGGCTCCCGCGGGCGATGGTGCTGGCCCTGGTCCTGTTCGGGTTGTTCCTGCTCGCCGACTGGGCGTTCCGCCGGCTGCTCGGGCTGCTGATCGTGCTGCTGGTCGCGTTCTTCGTCTCGCTGGCGATGGAACCGGCCGTCGGGGTGCTGGCCCGCCGCGGCGTACCGCGCGGACTCGCCACCGCGCTCGTCTTCCTCGGCACCTTCGCCTGTGTGCTGGCCTTCCTCGCGGCGCTGGTGACGCTGCTCGTGGAGACCACGACGAATCTCGCCCGCGAATCCCCCCGGCTGCTCGACGAAGGCATCGACCGGTTCAACCGGACCTTCGACCAGCACGTCACCACGCACGACCTCAGCCAGCGGCTGCTGCGCGAGTCCGATCTGATCGAGGGCTACGCCCGCACCGCGGCGGACAACGTCTGGGGCGTGTCGACCACGGTGCTCGGCGGGCTCGTCCAGATCCTCACCATCGCGTTGTTCAGCATCTACCTGACCGCGGGCGGGCCCCGGGTGCGGCGCACCGTGTGCTCGCTGCTCCCGCCGTCGCGTCAGCAGACCTTCCTGCACGCGTGGGATCTCGCGATCGACAAGACCGGCGGCTACCTGTATTCGCGGGTCCTGCTGGCCATCGTCTCGGCGATCGCGCACGGGGTCTTCCTGGCGATCCTCGGGATCCCCAATCCCGTCGCCCTCGGTGTCTGGTTCGGCGTGATCTCCGCGTTCATCCCGACGATCGGCACCTACATCGCCGCGATCCTCCCGGTGCTCGTCGCCTTGACGGTGGACCCCCTCGACGCGGTCTGGGTCATCCTGTTCGCGGTGCTGTACCAGTGGTTCCAGGACTATCTGCTGCAGCCCCGGATCACCGCGCGCACCGTCGACGTCAATGCCGCGATCGCGCTGCTCGCGGTCCTGGCGGGCGGCGCGCTGCTCGGCGCGGTGGGGGCGCTGCTGGCGATCCCGGCCACCGCGACGGTGCAGGCGTTCCTGTCCGAATACGTCAAACACTATGCGGTGAGCGAGGATCCGCGCATCGAGCAGACGGCGTCGCGCCGCAAGCGCGCCAAGAGCGCACCGGCCCCGCAGCCCGATCAGGACACGGAGTAGGTCTGATCGCCGCTGATCTACCCGACGGTAGGGGCCACCGGCCGGTGTGAATCTTGTACTGTCACAACAGATCAGAAGCTGCCTACCGTCAGCACTGCTCGTCCGGGTGACTGACGCCGTCGAACTCTGCTGAGGAGCCAGGTTCATGACCGAAACCGATACCCCGGTGATCCGGACCGACATCCCCCACTCCGCCCGGATCTGGAACTACTGGATGGGTGGCCAGGACAACTACGAGATCGACCAGATCGCCGGCGACGCCGGACTGGCCGTCGACCCCGACATCTCCACCATGGCCGTGCAGTCGCGTCAGTTCCTGATCCGCGCCGTCGGCTTCCTCGCCCGCGAGCGCGGCATCCGCCAGTTCCTCGACATCGGCACCGGCCTGCCGACCATGCAGAACACCCACGAGGTCGCCCAGAGCATCACCGCCGACGCGCGCATCGTCTACGTCGACAACGACCCGCTGGTGCTGACCCACGCCCGGGCCCTGCTGCGCAGCACCACCCCCGAAGGCGTCACCACCTACATCGACGCCGACTTCCACAACCCCGAGCAGATCGTCGCCGACGCGCGCAACGTCCTCAACTTCAACGAGCCGATCGCGGTGATGTTCATGGGCGTGCTCGGCCATGCCCGGACCTACGAGGACCTGCTGCGGATCGTGCGGACCGTGGTCGGCGAGGTGCCGTCGGGCAGCCACCTGATCATGTGGGACGGCACCGACGACAGCGAGGCCTATGTCACGCTGTGCGAGAACTACACCGGCACCGGCGGCACCCCCTACATTCCCCGGCCGCAGGCGCAGATCCGCGCGGTGTTCGACGGCCTGGAACTGGTGGACCCCGGCTTCGTGTCGATCACCCAGTGGCGCCACGACACCGTCGAGGTGGGCGAGGTGCTGCCGATCTCGGCCTACGGCGCGGTGGCACGCAAACCCTGAACACCACCGGCCACCACCGGCAGCGCGCCACCACCAGCCGCCCTGCCGGTGGTGCCCGGGACCGCTTGTCCGGCGAATGATGTTTCAGCACAGAAACATTCATGTGACATCCGATGGTCGGGGTAGCGAACGGCGAAGAGCGGAAGCAAAGATGAGGAGACCGCCGACTCGCCCCGGGGACCATCTGTGAGTCGAGCGCCACCGATGCCGCGTGTGGAGCGAGATCGCCTATGCCGCAAGGGAGCCCGCCGGTGAGCCAAGCATTCTTTCGCGTGACGACCGAGGTCCGCACGCAGACCGAGATCCTGCTCCCGGAGCCCGAGGCAGTCGCCGGCTGGGAGGGTGGACAACTCCGCGGCATGGCCGTCGGCGCGGCACTGGCCCGCGCGGTCGAACGCGAGGTCGCGGCCAAGGGCCGGACCGATCTGCGGCCGGTCCGATGGACCCTCGACCTGTTCCGCCCGGTCTTCCTGCGCCCCTGCCGCATTCGCGTCACCGTGGTGCGCGACGGCCGCAGGCTCTCGCTCTTCGACGCCGTGCTGATCCAGGACGACCGACCGGTCGCCCGCGCCGGCGCGCTGTACCTGCGGCCCGGGGTCGATCCGCAGGGCGTCTGCTGGTCACCCGGCACCATCGCCGATCCCCCGCCCACCGATCGGCTCCCCGAACCCGGCCGGAATCGGGTCTACTTCAGCGAGGACGCGGGCTGGGGACCGGACCCGCGCACCCACCACAATGTGGGCCGGACCGGAATCTGGCACCAGCCCATCGCGGTGGTCGCCGGCGAGGAGCCGACGCCGTTCCAGTTCGTCGCCGGACTGGCCGATGTGACCAATGTGATCGCCAATCTCGGCAGCAACGGCCTCGAATACATCAATGCCGACGCCACACTCACGCTGACCCGCCTGCCGGAGGGCAACGAGGCCGGGCTGCTCTGCCTCGACCGGCTGGCCGAGGACGGCATCGTGATCGGCACGGCCGCGGTCTACGACCGCAAGGGGGTGTTCGGCACCACGACGGTCAGCTCCCTCGCCAACGCACGCGGTGCCGCCGATCTGAGCGTCATCGGGACGCTGGCGCGGGCCGGGGCCGCCGAGGCGGGCTGATCACGGCGCCGCGCGCAGTTCCCGCTTGTAGAGCTTGCCGGAATCGTCGCGCGGGAGTTCGGCGACGACGCTGATCCGCGAGGGCAGCTTGTAGGCCGCCAGCTCTCCGGACAGCGCCGCCGCGACCTCGTCGGGATCGAGATCGTGGCCGGGACGGGCGACGAGGTACAGCACCAGCGCCTCGCCGAGGTCGTCGCCGGACGGCACGCCGACCGCGGCGGCATCCTCCACGCCGGGCAGTGCCATGGCCGCGTTCTCGATCTCGGCCGGGTAGATGTTCACCCCGCCCCGGATCACCACCTCGCTGGATCGTCCGGTCAGGAACAGGTAGCCGTCGGCATCGAGATATCCGGTGTCGCCGACCCACAGCAGATCGCCGTGGGTGACCGCCGATCCGGCCCGGTGCAGGTAGTCGAAACGCGGCCAGTAGTCGGCGCCACGGACGAAGACCCGCCCCGGCTGCCCGGCGGGCAGTTCCGCGCCGTCCTCGTCCAGGATCGCGACCGCCGACCCGTCGGCGGGGCGACCCACGCTGCCGGGCCGCGCCAGCCATTCCGTGGCGCCGATCCAGGTGATGGTGCCGGTCTCCGTGCTGCCGAAGTACTCGATCACCGCATCGCCGAACCAGTCGATCGCCGCCCGCTTGATCGCGGGTGGGCACGGCGCCGCCGAATGGATCAGGTGGGTGAGGCTGCTGGTGTCGTAGCGCTCACGCACCTCGGCGGGTAACGACAACAGCCGGGACAGCATCGTCGGCACGATCTTGGCCTGCTGGATGCGATGCCGCTGCACCAGCCGCAGGAATCGTTCGCTGTCCCAGCGCGGCATGATGGTGATGTCGGTGCCCATCCGCAGCGCGAGCACGGCCACTGCGTTCGGCGAGGTGTGATACATCGGCCCGGCCACCAGGATCCGGCCGCCGGGCGTCACCCCCATCCGCTGCGCGATGCCGCCCGCGATGGACAGCAGCTGGTGCGGCGTCATCCGTTCCCGCAGGACGCCCTTCGGAGTTCCGGTGGTGCCGGAGGTGTAGATCAGTCCCATCGAATCGGCCACGGCGCCGTCGAGATAGCCGACCGGCTCGGGGTGGTCGGCGATCCACTCCGTCAGGAGCGGATGCCTGCCCGTCGGCACCGACAGCGCGGGGTCGAGCCCGGCCTCCGACAGTGTCGTCGCAGGCATGGCGATCTCGACGATCCGGGCCGTGCTGCCCGTGCGGTCGCGGGCGTCCTCGACCGTGGCGACGAACTCGGTGTGCGCGAAGATCACGCGCGGCGCGCAGTCGGCGAGCACATGGGCGACCTCGCCCGCCCGCCAGCGGGTATTGATCGGCACCGGGTTCCCGCCCGCCGACGCGATGGCCAGCGACACCTCGAGGAATTCGATGTCGTTGCGGGCCAGCACCGCGACCCGGTCCCCACGCCCGACGCCGGCGGCGAGCAGTGCCGCGGCCAGGCGACCTGCCCGGTCGTGCGCGTCGGGCTGGGCACGCACCCGGTCGCCGCAGCGGATGATCGGAGTCGTGGTGTCGGCCATCGCTACCTTCGCCTCGGGAGTCGGTGTCCCTCAGCGTATCCGGACCGGAGCGGGGACCGTTCCGCGCGCGCTCAGGTCGCCAGGTCGATGGCGACGGCGCGCCCGGTGCGGAACCAGTACTCGTGCAGCGCACGGATCTTCGCGCGCGAAGGCAACCCGCGCAGGTGGAGCGCGCACTCACCGACATCGACCGGGACCACGGTGTCGCACAGCAGCGCGCGGGCGACCTCGAGCTCCGCCGGATCGGTGATCTCCCTGGCCGTGCCGTGGTGGGTGCCGTCGCGCAGTTCCAGGGTGACGCGAGGATCGGCGCGAACATTGCGCAGCCACGCGTTGACCGCCCGCGGCCGGTCGAGAGTGACCTGGGGCGGCATCAGCTGCACCAGATACGCCCGATCACCGGCCCGCATCACCCGCACGCACTTCGGGCGGGGCAGGCCGGTCTTGCGTCCGGTGGTCGTGAGGATGCCGTAGCCGCGGGGAACGCGCAGCCGGAACCACGGCAGCATCCCGGCACTGAGCAGCTTGCCGTCGCGCGGACCGCGGATCAGCCGACCGTGCTTGCCGACTTCCGCCTGCGCCGCCGCTCGCCGGGCGCGCTGCTCCGCTGCCTCGTCCATCTGTCCATCATGCGCGCACCGGCCCGGCGGCGGCGCCGCTTCGCCGGTCAGCGCGACGGCGGGTGCGCGCCGGAATCGCGGTGCAGCAGCCACCACGCGACGATGAGATCGTCGGTCCGGCCGAGATCGAGGCCGGTGAACTCGGCGAAGCGGGTGAGCCGATTGCGGACGGTATTGCGGTGCAGGTACAGCCGGGCGGCCGTGTCGTCGATGCGCTGGTCGCAGTCGAGGTAGGTCCCGACCGTGCCGAGGATCTCGTCGGCTCCGCCGTGGCGGCGCAGCGGCGCCAGGTGCTTGTCCGCGAGCAGCCGCGCGATGTCCTCGGCCTCCCCGAGCAGCGGGAGCGGCCCCAGCGATCCGAGATCGACCACGCCGCTCCTGCCGTGCCGCATCGCGAGATCGAACGCGCGACGCGCCTCCCGGTAGGACGTCGCGGCGTCACCGAGCGGTACCGCGGATCCCACGGCGACCAGGCTGCCCTCCGGCAGCGTGTCCGGGGTCCGCGGCAGCAGGGCGACCAGGTGCTGATCCACGACCGTGTCCACGACCGGCAGTCGCGTCGTCGAACCGCGCGCCCGCAGGGCGGCGAGCAGGTCCGTGGCCGCGGCCGTGCCGTTCCACGCGGCGCAGGCGATCCGGTACCGGTGCGCGGGATCGAGCCGGTGCTCGCGCGCCTCGGCACGCAGGACCGCCGGGGCGACCGTGCCGTCGACGAGGCTGCGCAGGAAGTCGGCCCGCCGCGCGGCCCCGGTCACCGCCCGTTCCCGCAGCACCCGGTGGATCGCGGTGGCGGACGCGGTCGCCCATTCCCAGGTGAGGTCCTGCATCTCGTCGATCTCGGCGGCGGGCACCCCGTGCGCGGCGGCCCGGCGCCGGATCAGCTCGAAGATCCGGCGCGCGCCGATCTGCAGGCTGTGCGCCACCAGATCCAGCGGGATCTGCTGGTCGGCCCAGGATCTGGCCAGGGTGGTGAGCTCGTCGAACCCCGCCTCCGCGGCGTCCTCGCCCAATTGCGCGACGACGATGCGCAGCACGGCCCGGGTATTGGTCTCGACCGAGCCCGCGTCGACCTGGTCGTAGACCGGGATGCTGTCGCGGTAGAGCCGCGTCAGGTCGGCGGCCATCTCGTTGAGTTCCGGATCGACCTCCGCGATCAGCGCGGCGACCCGGGCCGCGGCTTTGCGCCGCCGTGGTCCCAGCTCGAGCGCGGGCATCGGCGGAGTGGTGTGCATATGCACAGTCAACTCGGGTGGCGCGCCTATTTCAACGTCGCTGACCGGGGCCCAGAATGGCATGTGCACAGAGCGCGGCAGTGGGCGGCGCTCGATCACAGGGGAGGCACGCATGGTCGTCGGTGCTCGGTCGGGACCTCGGATGACGCCGGTGCGCTGGTCGCCGCCGACGGCGACACGCAGGGCCGGGCAGCGCCGGAGTACGCCGCCGATGCCCGCGATCCGGCGGATCGAGCTCCCCGGCGCGGGCCCCGAAGACGTAGTGATCGGTGCCGACGGCCTCGTCTACACCGGCATCGCCGACGGCCGGATCCTGCGCGTGGACCTCGCCACCGGGACCGTCGAGACGGTCACGCACACCGGCGGGCGTCCGCTGGGCCTGTGCGCGGTCGCCGACGGGACCCTGCTCGTCTGCGACGCCCACCGCGGTCTGCTGCGCTGGACCGGGACCGAACTCGAGGTCCTGGTGGCTGCCGTCGACGACGGGCCGGTGAACATGGCCAGCAATGTCGTGCGGGACCCTCGCGACGGCACCGTCTATTTCACCGCGTCCTCCCGCCGCTGGCCGCTGGACCTGTGGATGGGCGATCTCATGGAGCACTCCGGCACCGGCCGCCTGTTCCGGTACTCCCCCGACGGAACCACCGAGACCCTGCTCGACGGTCTCCAGTACGCCAACGGCGTCGCCTTCACCCCCGATCAGGACGCGCTGATCGTCGCCGAGACGGCGGCCTACCGGCTCAACCGCTACTGGCTGCGCGGCCCGAAGGCCGGAACCCGCGAGGTACTGGTCGACAATCTGCCCGGTTTCCCCGACAACATCGCCCTCGGCTCCGACGGACTGATCTGGGTCACCCTGGCCTCGCCCCGCAATCCCCTGCTCGATCGGCTGCTGCCGACCCCGCCCCTCGTGCGACAACTGTTGTGGCAGGTGCCCGATCGGCTCAAGCCGCGCCCGGTCCGCACCGCCTGGGTGATCGCGGTCGATCCGGACGGGACCATCGTCCACGACCTGCAGCGCGACGGCGCGGACTACGCGATGGTCACCGGCGTCGCCGAGGCGCACGGCACGCTCGTGCTCGGCAGCCTGGACGAAACCGCCCTCGCGATCACCCACCTCCCCGCCTGACCACCGGCGAGATCACCACCCGTTCCCCTTTCCCGAAAGCAGAGACATGGACTTCGCACCCAGTGCCCGCGCCACCGATCTCGCCGGCCGCGTCCGCGGCTTCATCGCCGAGGAGATCGCCCCGATCGAGGCGGACTATCACCGCCGGGTAGCCGCGCTGCGCGAGACCGGCGCCGACCCGTGGGATCCGCTGCCCGTGCTCGCCGACCTGCGCGCCAGGGCCCGCGCGGCCGGACTGTGGAATCTGTTCCTGCCCGCCGCCCACGCCGGCGAGTACGCCGCCCGCTTCGGCACCGACGGCGGCACCGGCCTCACCAATGTCGACTACGCCCCGATCGCCGAGGAGACCGGGCGCTCGTTCCTGGCGCCCTACGTCTTCAACTGCAACGCACCGGATTCCGGGAACATGGAGGTCCTGCTCCAATACGGCGACACCGCGCAACGGCAGCGGTGGCTCGAACCGCTGCTCGACGGCGACATCCGGTCCGCCTTCGGGATGACCGAACCCGACGTCGCGTCCTCCGACGCCACCAATATGGCCGCCACCGCCGTCCTCGACGGCGAGGACGTCGTCGTGAACGGCCGCAAATGGTGGACCACCGGCATCGGCCATCGCGACTGCGCGCTCATCATCTTCATGGGCCTGACCTACCCCGAGGCCGAGAAGCATCGCAGGCACACGATGGTGCTGGTCCCCGTCGACACTCCCGGGGTGCGGGTCGAGCGGATGCTGCCCGCGATGGGCCGCTACGACGAGCCGTTCGGCCACGGTGAGGTGTCGTTCACCGACGTGCGCGTGCCCGCCGCGAACATCGTGCTCGGCCCCGGTCGTGCCTTCGAGATCGCCCAGGGCCGTTTGGGTCCCGGCCGCGTCCACCACTGTATGCGGCTGATCGGCCTGGCCGAGGCCGCGCTCGCCGCGGCCTGCGAGCGGGCGACGACCCGCACCGCGTTCGGCAAGCCGCTGGCCCGGCTCGGCGGCAACCGGGAACGGATCGCGCAGGCGCGCATCGCGATCGACGCCGCGCGTCTGCTCGTCCTCAACGCGGCCTGGAAGCTCGACACCGTCGGCGCGTTCGGCGCGCTCAGCGAGATCAGCCAGATCAAGGCGCACGTGCCGTCGATGGCGCAGCACGTCATCGACTTCGCCATGCAGATCCACGGTGGTGCCGGGCTGTCCGACGATGTGCCGCTGTCGGCCGCCTGGACGACCGCGCGGGCGATCCGCCTGGCCGACGGTCCCGACGAGGTGCACCTGGACATGGTCGGGCGGCTCGAGCTCGCCAAGTACGGACAGGGGCGCTGACATGGCCAGAGTGCTGATCACCGGCGGCGCGTCCGGCCTGGGCGCCGCCTTGGCCCGGCTCTTCGCCGCCCGCGGTGACCGGGTCGTGGTCACCGATCTCGCCGACGACGCCCCGGTCCCCGCGGGCGCCTCGTACCTGCGCCTGGACATCACCTCCGAGCAGGACTGGGACCGCGCCCGCGACACCGTGCTCTCCACCCTGGGCGGCCTCGACATCCTGATCAACAACGCGGGCATCGCCGCGGGCGGGCGCATCGACCGGGTGCCCGCCGAGGAGTGGGCCAGGGTCATGTCGGTCAATGTCCTCGGTGCCGCGACCGGGTGCCGCACCTTCACCCCGGTGTTCGTGGCGCAAGGCAGCGGTCACCTCGTCACTATCGCCTCAATGGCCGGTCTCGTGCACCCACCGGCCATGGCGCCCTACACCGCCGCCAAGGCCGCGGTCGTCGCCCTCAGCGAGAGCCTGCGCTATGAGCTGGCGCCACACGGCATCGCCGTCTCGGTGGTGTGCCCGTCGTTCTTCCGCACCGACCTGGCGTCGTCGCTGAGCGACGCCGACCCGCTGATGTCCGAGATCGCCCGCCGCCTGATCGACGGCGCGACCACCGACGCCGACGCCATCGCCACCGCCGCGCTCGCCGGCATCGACGCCCGCCGCTTCCTCGTCCTGACCGACCGGTCCGGGCGCGTGGCCTTCTGGACGAAACGCCTGCTGCGCCCGCTCTACGACCGGCAGCTGACCACGATGGGCCGTCGCATCACGGCGGCCGAGAACAAGGAGACTTCCCGATGAGTACCGGCACCATCGTCATCACCGGCGCCAGCGCCGGGCTCGGCGCCGAGATGGCGCGGCAATTCGCCGCGCGCGGTTACGATCTCGGCCTCTGCGCCCGCCGGGTAGACCGCCTCGACGACCTGCGCGACGAACTCGTCGCCGCCCATCCCGGCATCCTCGTACACACCGCCGCCCTCGATGTCACCGACGACGCCGCCGTACAGACGGTGTTCGAGAAGTTCCGGGCCGAATTCGGCGTGCTCGACCGGGTCGTGGTCAACGCGGGCCTCGGCCACGGGGCTGCCCTGGGCACCGGCGGGCACGCGGCCAACCGGCGGACCGCACTCACCAATTTCGTGGGCGCGCTCTCCCAGAGCGAGCACGCGCTGGCGGCGTTCCGGGCGCAGGGTCGCGGTCACCTGGTCCTCATCTCGTCGTTCTCCGCGCTGCGCGGCATGCGCCGGTCGATGACGGTCTACGCCGCGAGCAAGGCCGGTGTCGCCGCCCTCGCCGAAGGCCTGCGCTCGGAACGCATTCCCGGCGTGGACATCTCGCTGATCTGCCCCGGCTACATCCGATCGGAGATGACCGACCGCAAGGAGGGCCGCACCACTTTCATGGTCGACACCGAGCCCGGCGTCGCCGCGATGGTGCGGGCGATCGAGGCGCGTAAATCCGTCGCCTACGTCCCGGCGTGGCCGTGGGTTCCGCTGTCGGTCGTGGTGAAGCGGCTGCCGGTGTCGCTGCTGCGGCGGCTGACATGACCCGGTCCCCCACCCGCTCCGACGCCCGCGCCGTGCGCGCCGAGGACGCCTTCGATGTCGCCGCCCTGACGTCGTGGCTGCGCACCGAGACCTCCGAAACCCTCACCGGGCTCCCGCAGGTGCGTCAATTCTCCGGTGGCGCTTCCAATCTCACCTATCTCGTGCAGTACCCCGAGCGGGATCTGATCCTGCGCAGGCCGCCCGGCGGGCACCGCGCCGACGGCGCGCACGACATGGCGCGCGAGTACCGCGTGCAAACCGCCCTCGGCCCGGTGTTCGACTACGCACCGCCGACGGTGGCGCTGTGCGAGGACGACAGCGTGCTCGGCTCGCCGTTCTACCTCATGGAACGGCTAGACGGCCTCATCCCGCGCAAGGAGCTCCCGCCCGAACCCACCTGGACGGCGCCGCGGGTGCGCGCACTGTGCACCAATGTGCTCGATGTCCTGGTCGACCTGCACACCATCGATCCGACCGCCGCGGGCCTGGACTGGATGTCCAAGGGCCCCGGCTATGTCGCCCGGCAGGTGTCCGGCTGGTCGGACCGCTATCGCCGAGCCCGCACCCGCAATGTCGGTTCGTTCGAGTCCGTCATGTCGTGGCTGGCCGCCCACCAGCCGCCCGATCGCGCGACGGCCCTGATCCACAACGACTTCCGCTTCGACAACATCGTGCTCGACCCCGCCGACCCGATCCGGCCGATCGGGTTGCTCGACTGGGAGATGGCCACCATCGGCGACCCGCTGATGGACCTCGGCAGTGCCCTGGCCTACTGGGTCCAGGCCGACGACAACCTCGCCTTCAAGTTCTTCCGGCGCCAGCCCACCCACACCCGCGGCATGCTGACCCGCGACGAGGTGGTCGAATACTACTCTCGCCGGACCGGAATCGGGCTCACGGATCGCGAATGGGCCTTCTACGAGGTCTTCGGGCTGTTCCGCCTGGCGGTGATCTGCCAGCAGATCTACTACCGCTACTACCACCGCCAGACCACCAACCCGGCCTTCCGCTCCTTCGGTCTCGCCGTGCGTCTGCTGGAACGGCGCTGCCGCGCGGTCATCCGCCGTACCAGGTGAGTGCCGGCCTCAGAACCTGGTGTTCTCCGCGAACACCGGGCTGGCCTGCACGAGTCCGGCAGCCGTATGGGCCTGCTGGTCTCGATCGACCTGACTCCCGAGGAAATGCAGCTCTACAACACCGACGGCGCGTTCGACACCGTCAAGGCCGAACGATGAGCGCCCAGCGGCCGACCCGAGAGAGGATTGTCATGCGCGAGGTCATCCTGCCCATCGCCGGGGCGAACACCATCAACGGTGAGCTGGTGCTCACCGTCCTCGACCAGCCGTCCGCACTGCCCGGTGCGGGAGCCGACAGGCTGATCTGGTGCCCGGTATCGACGGCGACGGGCACCTGCAGCTGGAACCTGCTGGCCGCCATCACCTCGGCGGCCGAGGCCGACAGCATCTGCGAGCAACTGTTCGCGGTCGTGGTCGACGACGCGGCCGCGTTCTTCGTGCCCGAAGCCAGCCTGCTCACCGCGAACCTACTGCTCGCCGCAGCACGCGGTGGCCGGGCATTGGGCGAAGTGATCGCCTGGGTACGCGGTGGGCAGCTGGCACCGGCAGCCGGCCTGCTCAAGTCCGTCGGCGAGCTCGGTGCCGTCGAGGATCTGGAGGCCTTCGCCGCGTCCTCGCCCGGCGAGCAGGCCGCGATCTGGGGCGGTCGTGCGGCAGGTGATGCTGCCGCTGGACAGCCCGGCCGCGCTGCGGGCCCTCGGCGAGCATCCCGTGCACGGGTTCACCCGGGACGAGTCCCCGCTGGTCGCGCGGTTCGCCTACTCGAGTGCCAGACCTGGTGGAGGCGATCACCCTCGTCGCCGACCATCGATCGTCGATAGCGTTGGTGGCCAACGTCTTTTGTGCGTGGTTGGTCGTGACCGCCGCACGCGCCTACCGGCCTGTCCGTGTCGTGCGCAGCACGGTCGGGGCTTGTGACGGCCGACAGCGGGCTCGGTGACCTGGTCGCCTCCGCGCAGGGCGGGCGGATCGACCCGCCACCGACGTTCGTGCTCGACGAGTGCGCCAACATCTGCAAGATCAAGCGGCTACCCGAACTCGCCTCCCACCTGGGGTCGAAGTCGATCTGCGTGTGCGCGATCTTCCAGTCCGAAGCCCAGATGAACTCGGTGTGGGGCAGCGACAAGGCGGCGGCGCTGTGGGCGCGACCACTGTGCGCATCCTCGGCGCCGGTCTCCAGGACGAGCCGATCCTGAAGAAGATCTCCGCGCTCGTCGGCACGCACCGGCCGCGCGAGTCGCGCCGTCCCACGGTCCCGGCGGCACGACCTGGTCGCGGGATCTCGGCAGTCACGAGCCGATCATGCCCATCGAGGAGATCGCCGCCATGAAGAAGCGCAACGCCTTGCTGATCCGCCCGGAGAGCAAGCCGGTGCTCATCGATCTGATCCCCTGGTACACCGAACCCGAGAAGGGCAGCATCGAGGCGGTCCGCGACGCGGCGGTGGCCGAGGTCCGCAAGGCCGCGGTGGAGCATCTCGGCCCGACCAACCCGGTCGCGCTGAAGCTGATGGCGCCAAGACGCCCGTGGAACTGCCGTGACCGACCATGCCCCGGAAGCGAGCGGGATCGACCCGGCTGCGGTCGCGGCGCTCGTCGAGCAGGTCGCAGCGTTGCCGGAGGAGGTCGTCACCCTCCGCAAGGAAGGTCGTCTGCTGTCGACGACGGTTGAGCGGGTCGCGGGCACCGCGGCCCGATCTGCCCAAGGCCTCGACGAATTCGAGGCCTCGCTGAGCGAGATCAGCGCCCGCCTGGCCGCCGACGCCGAAGGCGCGCCCAGCGTGTCGGCTGCAAGTCAGACCGCCGGCGAGCAGCCCGCTCCCGGGGCGCCCGCCGCGACGACCGCCGAGATCGACGAGCTCGACACGAACGTGCTCTTCGCATGGGTGGTCGAGCACATCGGGAAGTGGGCGCAGCGCAAGCTGGCCCGGACATCGGGTTCGGTGACAGGCTGGCTGTGGTGCTCGCAGTGGTTCGAGCACCCCGAAGCGGTGACGATCTTGTGGTTGCTGCGCCGCGCGTGGCTCGAAGCGGTCACCCAGCCCGGCGCCGCTCTGTTCGCCTACTTCCGGGACTGCTGCTACCCCGCGCTGCGGCTGATCGGCGACCCCACCGCACCATTCCACGCGTGCACGCACGACGAGCACAAGGACAACCTGTCCGTCCCGGTGTATCCGCTCGGCATTTTCGACCCGGCTCCATAGCCCACCGCCAGGTGTAGGGCTCGCCAGGGCAACTCCCCTCGGCCCATCGCGATCCGGCTTGGCGCTAATGGCAGGAGGACTTCGACACCGACATATACAAGGCTGGCCCCAGACCGGCCCGTCGACGTCGACGTCCTCCTGCGCTTCACAGCGGCTGTCGCCGTGAAATTAGTCGACGCCAAGTCGCGTCGATAGCGACTAATTCTCTCGCGCCCGGGAACTGAGTTACCGCCCGCGGTAGGTCGGCGGGTCTACTCGTTGCCAGACGTATCCGACCTGCTGAACATAGGCGGCTCGGTAGCCGGACAGCGGGAAGCTGTCCTTCGTCGGCGGTGCCTTCGCAGTGACCTTGAACGGCTCGCCGTTGTTGTCGATTACCTGGGTCGCCGAGCCGGTGGGCGCGTCCACCGTGATTTCGATCTTGAAGGAGCATCCGTACTTCGCAGTGAACGCTGCGATGCTCAGTGTTGTCGAGTCTCCTGGTTTGAGTTGGACATTCGCCTTTTGAAAGAAGGCAGGGCCCGTCGGTTTCCCCTGCGCGTCGAGTTGTCGGGCTTGCGCATCGGGATCGTCGAGGTTGATACCCATCTCGACGTTCGGGGACGAGCTGCCTTGGGTGTACTCCTCGAAGTAGGAACCATTGAATGGCTCGGCGCATTCTTTGAGCGCCCTCATGCCGGTGATAGTCACAGGCCGGTCGAGATTGGTGCTGACCGTCATTGTAAGGTTGGCGAAATCCTGTGGAATTCCACGGTATTGCGTCTCGAATCGCTTTTGATTCGATCCGGGGCTGCGAGTTGCCTCCTGGCTAAGCGTTCGCAGGTCGTCCTTCGTGAGCGTCAGCTGGTCTTCCACCACGAAGTTGAGTCCCTCGCGATCGGCGTGCACACCCTCAACAGTGACTGGCGAGTTGGGATCGTAGGTGCGCGCCAACTCGGACGCGGTGGCGTTCGGGCCGCCTTCCAACCATTGCCAATCCCACGGATTCGCGACCCCGATCGTGGCGACGCTACCGATGAGGACTACCCCTACCATGGCTCCTAACGGCCACAGCCGTCCCGCGTTGCGGCCAGAACGGTTCGTGGTGGCCGCGGCAATCTCGGCGGGTACAACTGCCGCGGCGGTCTGCTCTGCCGCAGCAGGCTCACCTCGGGCTTGCTTCCAGAGCTTTTTCCACTCCGCCGCCTTCGGACCAGGTAGTCCGGCGTCCCTGCTGAGCACCAGCACGAGCGCCCAGAGCTGGTAGAAGTGCTTGGCGACTTTGCCACTGCGGACCCAGAATCCGATCTGTTGTCCACTCACCAGCTCTCGATCATTCACGCTGGACTCCGACGGAAGCTCACCTCGCGCGTCGGCCATGGTCTGGTCGTGGCTGAGGATCGTCTTGTTGACCGCGTCCGCGAGGTCGCCCCATGTGTAGTTGCGGCCGCGAAACTGTTCGGCTTCCTCGCGAAGTTGCTCAAGCCGCGACCTGATCTCGTCGCGTGCGCGTTGATCTTGTCCCTTCGGGACCATTCCGTCCTCCCAAACGATGTTTCCACGTGTATCGGAAAGGGTCGCGGTCGTTGAACGTGACCCGCTGCTCACGGCGGAAACCAGCTCTGAGCTGGCGTTTCCGATACGGCGGATACGCAAACCGATTTGCTCTTCAGCGTGCACTCGTGTTGCGGCCGGCTGGCCGCGGACACGAAAGGCACAACAGTGAACGAGCTTCTGGTCCAGACCATGTCGGCCTACCCCTGGGTCGGCGCGGTCCTCATGCTGGTCTTCGCGGGATGCGTGGCGATCGTCGTGGGGACCATCGTGGGGATCTGCATCATGGCGGCCGCGCACCCGGACAAGGAACGTCGCCGAGATGCCCGCCGCGCCACCAGCCCCTTGGTGAAGGTCCTCCGCATCGCGGTGGATTTCGTCAAGGAGTTCCGGCGGCGGTAGCCAGCGCGGACCGCAGCCGGTGCGCCGGGACGTGCGGGGATAGCTACAGTTCGAGTTTGTTGATCGCCAAGGCCGGGCGGCTCCACAGGAGTCGCCCGGCTTCTTTTCGTCATGGCACATAGTCGGTGCCGTTCCAATGCTGGATCTCAGTTGTGGTCGGGCCGTGGGCACAGTCGGGCGTGCAATCGTGATGCTTGGACTCGATGGTGAATTGACCGTTCGTCCCCGGCCCGATAAGCCGCGCGTTGTACCGGTCGACAGTAGTGACACCGTCATCGGTCGGCACAATCACGAGAATTCCGTCGTAACGGCCTGGGTTGTAGACAACAAATAGATTTCCCGTCGCGTCCAGCGATGTCGGGTGAAAGTACATCGCCCCTTTATAGGCGCTCATCGGAATGGTCTTCACCTCGACGCCGTCAGGCTTTGTGACTGCGATGCAGGCATTTCCGTCGGACATACTCGTATTGGATCTAAAGCCAACCAGCGACACTCTGAGCGCACCCAAGGCTGGGTGATTCACATCGCGGTAGTCACTGACATCGCCGGGGCAGTTGAAGGTCGGCGATTCGGCTGGTATCCCCGTGCGGTCCAAACCGTATGTGGCACGTACAAAGTCGACGAATCCACCGGCGTGCGGCGATCCCTCGCCAGTGCTTCCGAAGACGACAGCGCAAATGTCGTCGGCGTCCTTCTGCGAAGTCACAGCAGAAGGTACGGCGGCAGCGCCTGTCCGCCAGAAGTCGAACAACGCGATGTCATCGACGACGTCGGGTGGAAAGTCAGAGATATCGCCAGTGCGTAGCTTGCCGACGACAGTTTCGGGATCGCCGCCACCCACAAGGTCGCCTCGCATGCTGAACCCAGGCGCCGAGCGTGTATTGACGTGGATCTCAAGTTCCAGGCGGTCCCGCCCGTCGGTGTAGCGCATCGCCGACGACTGTTCTGGCGAGTACACCAGTGCAGTGTCGGTAATGGCTCCGACCGGAGAGTCCGCCATCGCGATCAGCACGGAACGTACCGCGTCGAACATGCAGGCGCGAGCTGCATCCCGCGGATTGGGGCCGGGCGGCTGGGTGCGTGGGAACTGTTGGACTTCCCTCACGGAGTCCAGGGAGAACCCCGAGGCGTGCTCCGGCGGGGAACACGCGGAGACGCTGCCTGCGAGGAGCACAACACAGGTAGCAAGCACACACTTCAGACCTGGCATCCGAGGTTCCTCCAACGATCACCGCAGCGAGTCATCGCCCACCGGCCCCCGACCTGGCCCTCGGCAACACCACCCGCACAAGCACATTCGACAACTGCCGGACAGTATTCGACCACGTACCGGCCAGTAGGGACAGTGGAACAACTGCCGCCGCCTGGGCGCACCACTAAGTCCGCCATCGCTTCAGCGAACTACCTCATCCGAGCAGCTGCGCCATGTCGCGGATCGCCTCGTGAAAGATCCGACGGGAGTCCGGGGTTCGGTTGAGCCCTCGATGGCCACAATGCGGTATCTCGCGACCGGCGAAGTCGTACACGCCAATGGGGCGTTGATCTGCTCGGCGCCACCCATCGCGGGCCGAGCCGCCGAGAGGCAGCACGATCTCGAGGCGGGGCAGTAGTGCGACGAGCTCCCGTGTCCACCGCACAGCCCGATGGCGCTCACCCGCCTTCGACCTGCCGTTCTTGATGTTCGATGTGGGAAAGGGGCATACGTTCCAGTGCACTACGTCGTGCCATTCCACGCCGTAGACGGCGTAGGCTTCGCGGCAATTTCGGGCGGTCCAGTCGTTGTTGTCCAAGCTCAGCAGGCCTGATCCGGTGCCGGACTCAGCCATGGTGCTCGGGTTGTCGAGCAGGACGAGCGCGCGAGCACGGATGCCGCCCATGTCGGGGTCGACATACGGCACGACGCCTTGCTCCAGCCCCTCGGCGAGGGCGATCTTGTCCGAGAGCGCGTTGATCGGAGCGACATGCGGGTCGCGTATGCGTGCCAGCAGCTCACGAACGACTTCTGGATCGGCGTTTCGTCCTAAAACGGACATCGGAACTCCTAGGTCAGCTCGCAAGATCCTACGACCGGGGAGCGGATAGCTCGGGCTGCGCGAACCTCGACCGACGATTGGCGCGGGTCTCCTCCCACCGCCCTTTCACCGAACTTCGCGATGCGCGAGGCGCCACTGCGTGCCCGCATTGGAACACTGGGCGCATGGAACTGAACGGCAGGCCGGTGGCGCTGGAGGAGCTGTTAGCGCTCGGGCTGGTTGGGTACGGACACTTCACTTCGATGAGGATCGAACGCGGCCGCGGCGTGCGCGGCCTGGCACTTCATCTGGCGCGGCTGGCCCGCGACTGTCGGGAAGTGTTCGCTGCCGAGCTCGACACCGACCTGGTCGGCACCTCGTCCGCAACGCGATCGGCCAGGTCGACGAGCCGGTGGTCGCCCGGGTGACCGTCTTCGATCCACGACTCGAACTCGGCAAGCCAGGCGCCGCGGCCGACCCACAGATCCTTGTCACCCACCGCAAAGCCTCCGCCACACCTATGGGCCCGTCGAGGTTGCGGTCGGCGGTCTACGCCCGTGACCTGCCGCGGGTCAAGCACAACGGGCTCTTCGGGGCCATGCACCAGCGCGCGGCTGCCCAACGTGCAGGCTTCGATGACGTCGTATTCACCGCCTCGGCCGGCGAGATCAGCGAGATCGCCACCAGCAACGTCGGTTTCATCCGCGACGGCCAATTTCAGGCAGAGTGGCAGTCATTTCTCACTTTTATTCCTGGTGCACGCAATGGGCGGCGGGGTCGAATTCGAGAATGGATCACGCGGCCGGGTCTACCGGCCCTCGGCACGTCCGGGCCTCGAAATCAACAGTAGAGAGGTCCGCAGCACACGACTGTCCAAGTTGTTGGACAGTCGGTTCGATGCAGATTGCCGTTCGACGAACCACCGCTTTCCGAATCACCAATTGGCTCGGAATGTGCTGCGGGTTACGGTCGTTTCATCCCTTTCCACCGACAGGAGTACGCATTCCATGGCAATTCAGGTGACGATCGATATGACCGCCAAGGCCGGCCGCCTCGACGATCTGCGCGAGTGGTTCATCAAGAACCTGCCCGGCACCCGCAGCTTCGCGGGCAACATCAGCGTGGAGGTCGCGCGCGACCAGGACGAACCCGACCGGGTCCTGTTCGTCGAGAAGTGGGACGCCCGCGCGGATTTCGAGGCCTACCTCGCCTGGCGCGAAGAGTCCGGGGTCATCGCCGAGCTCGTCGAGATGCTCGACGGCGACATCACCTTCCGCTACCACGATTTCCTCGGCGTCTGACCCGTGGCGAGTGGTGGCGGTGCGGTCGCTGCGCGACCGCATTCGGCGCAGCTAGTTCTTGAAGGCGTCTTTGAACTTTGCGGCGGACTGTTTCAGGTTGCCTTTGGCTTGTTCGATCCGGCCTTCGGCCTCGAGGCTTCGATTACCGGTGGCGCGACCGAACACCTTCTTGATCCGGCCCCTGGTGGCCTCGACGGAATTCGCGATCTTCTTGCTCATACTCATGGCGGTTTCCTCGCTGTCTGAGAACCAAGTCAACGCCGCGGTCTCCTCGGTGTCAACGATGTGCGCTACGGCAGAGCATCGTCAGCCGATCGCGCCCTGTTCACGCAGGGCGGCGAGCTCGGCCGGAAGGAAACCCCAGTCGCCCAGCACCTCGTCGGTGTGCTCACCGGGTTCAGGCGGTGGGCGCTGGATCATGCCCGGCGTGCGGCTGAAGCGCGGCGCGGGGGCGGGTTGGACCACTCCGTCGACGTCGACGAAGGTGCCGCGAGCACGGAGGTGTGCGTGTCGCGGTGCTTCGGCGAGCGAGAGCACCGGAGCCAGGCACGCCTCCTGGCCATCGGCGAGGGCACACCATTCGTCGCGAGTCCTCGTCAGGAAGATCGCCGTGAATCGTTGGTGCACCGACGGCCACTGCGATCTGTCGTGCTGGTCGGGCATCTCGGATTCGTCGATGCCCATGATGCGCAGCAGGTTGCGCCAGAATCGGGATTCGTTGGCGCCCACGCTGATCCAGCCGCCGTCGGCCGTTTCGTAGACGTTGTACCAGGGCGCGCCCGAGTCGAGCCGGTTCACGCCGCGTTCGTCGCTCCAGTAGCCGGCGGCGAACAGGCCGTAGAACAGGGTCATCAGGGAGGCCGAGCCGTCGACCATGGCGGCGTCGACCACCTGGCCACGGCCCGACGTCGTGCGCTCCAGGAGCGCGGAGACGAGGCCGAGCGCCAGATACAGTGAGCCGCCACCGAAGTCGCCTGCCAGGTTGAGCGGAATCGCGGGCGGTTCGCCCGCGCGACCCACGGCGTGCAGGACGCCGGTGAGCGAGATGTAGTTGATGTCGTGGCCGGGATCCTGGGCCAGCGGTCCGCCTTGGCCCCAGCCCGTCATCCGGCCGTACACCAGCGCCGGGTTGGCCGCGAGGCACTGCTCTGGTCCCAGTCCCAGCTTCTCCGCGACGCCAGGACGGAATCCCTCGAGCAGGATGTCGGCCTCGACGACCAGTTTCAGCACGGCCGCCACGGCGGCGGGCTTCTTCAGATCGACGACAGCGCTGCGCCTGCCGCGGTTGAGCAGATCGAATCGGGCGTCGATCGGGGCGCCGCCGTCGTAGCCGGGTGGCCGGTCCAGCCGGATGACGTCGGCGCCCAGGTCCGCCAGCAGCATGGCGCAGAACGGGGTCGGCCCGACCCCGCCGAGTTCGACGACACGAACGCCCGCCAGTGGCCCGCGCGCGTCACCCATGGCCGAGCCCGGCCGGACGCTGCCCCAGGCTGTCCCGCAGCGCGCCGTCGGAGGCCCCGATATCCTGCGCCGCGGGCAGCGGCGGCGGGCGGCGGCCGTCGAAGGACAACGGCAACCCGACCACCCCGATCTCGTCCGCGGACGGCGCGCCGATGATGCCCAGTGCCCTGGTCTGTTCGTGGGCGACCATCTCGGCGGTCGTCTGCACCGGCGCGACCGGAACACCGAAGTCCTGCAGCCGCTTCTGCCAGAACTCGCGCGGCTGCCCGGCCAGCCGTTCACCGATCAGGCGGTCGATCTCGGCGCGGTTGGCCAGCCGTCCGGCGTTCGTGGCGAACCGGTCGTCGCTCGCCCATTCCGGCCGGTCCAGCGCCTCGCTCAAACGCGCGAACAGGCCGTCGTTGCCGCAGCTGACGATCAGATCGCCGTCGGCGGCCGAGTACGCGCGGTGCGGCACGATGAACGCGACGCCGGAGCCGTGCCGTTCGCCGGGCGCGCCGTCGGTGTTGTAGCCGGCCACGCCGACCGACATCCACGCGATCGCCGTTTCCAGCAGGGAGGCGTTCACCGCGGCCCCGTCGAGCTTGGACCGGCGCCGGTGCAGCGCGGCGAGGATGCCGATGGCGGCCCACATGCCGGTGCCGAAGTCGATGATCGACACTCCCGCGCGCACGGGCGCGCCGTCGTGTTCGCCGGTGATGCTCATGATGCCGGAGAAGGCCTGCATCAGCGGGTCGTAGCCGGGCAGGGTGTTCATCGGCCCGGTGTGGCCGAAGGCGCCGACCTCGCAGTGCACGAGTTCGGGCTTGGTCACCCGCAGGCTTTCGGCGTCGAGACCGTACTTCGCCGCGGAACCCGGCCGCAGATTGTGCAGGAACACATCGGCGCGTTCGGCGATCAGCTGATGCAGCAACGCGAGCTGATCGCGATCTTTGATGTCGATCTTGATGGAGCGTTTGCCGCGGTTGAGCGCGTGGAAGGCCGCGCCGCTGCCCTGCCACATGCTCGGGCCCCAGCCGCGCGAGGAGTCGCCGGTGGGCCGCTCGACCTTCCAAACCTCGGCGCCGAGTTCGGCGAGGATCTTGCCGGTGAACGGCGCCGAGGCACTGTCGCCCAGTTCGACCACGACGATTCCGGACAGTGGAAGTTCGTTCTGCATCGGCTGCTCCTGTCCTGGTCGTGATCGATCATGTCCTGTCATCGTGCACCTCTACCCGGGGCTCGTGGCAGTGAAAACCGGGATGGTCTGGGCGCCGCGTTCGACGAACCGGACGGTGACGTCCTGGTCGATCGCGATGGACTCCGGCTCGCCCTCGATCTGGGCGAAGAGCACATAGCCCTCGGCCATCTGTACGAATCCGACCGTGTACGGGGTGATCGACGCCCACACCGGGGTCGGACCACGCATGACCGTGCTGAAGGAATAGACCGTGCCGCGCCCGGCCGACTCCGCCCAGGCCAGCGCGGCCGAGGAGCAGTAGGGGCAGGACGAGTGCGCCGGCCACACGGCTTCGGCGCAGTCGGCGCAGCGCTGGTAGGTCAGCCGCTGTTCGTCCAGGGCCGCCCAATAGGGCGCGGCGTCGAGCAGCTGGTAGGGCTGCGGCCACTCGGTCGGTGCGGTTGCTTCGCTCATGATGTTCTCCGATTCCGCTCAGGCCGCCAGCACGAGGACACTGCCCGCGGCCAGCATGCCGCCCGCCCCCTGGACCAGCGCGGTTTCCGGCCTGCGGGTCGGCGCCAGGCCCAGCGGCTGCCCGCGCAGCTGGCGCACGGTCTCGACGATGGTGTCCATGTTGCAGGAGATGCCGGGCTGGCCGAAGGACAGCCAGCCGCCGTTGGTGTCGGTCGGCAGGTCTCCGTCGATCCCGGTGCGGCCTTCGCGATAGATGTCGATGCCGTGTCCCTTCTTCGCGAAGCCCAGGTCCTCCATGGCGATGGGGCCCATGTGCGCGAAGTTCACCGACATCTGCACCATGTCGATGTCGGACGGGCCGAGCCCCGACATCGCATAGGCCTGCCGCGCGGCCTCGATGGTGGCCGTGTGGGTGAGATTGGGCAGCGTGCCGAAGCCGGGAAACTTGCAGGCGCGCATGTTCATCCGGTCCGACAGGTATTCGTGCGTGGTGGCCGAGCCGTACCCGTGCAGGTAGACCGGTTGCTGATGCGCCCGCACATTGTCGGGCGCGGTGACGACCAGCGCGCCGCCGGTGCCGCCGCCCCAGGTGGAACACATCCACCGGCGCAGCGGGGTGGCCACATACGGCGAGGCGAGCACCGTGGCGACATCGATCTCGCCGTGCCGGGCCTTGGCCGCGTGCGGATGGTGCGCGCCCCAGCGCTGGTTGGCGACGGCTACTTCGGCGAGATCTGTTTCGGTGATCCCGAATTCGTGGAAGTACCGGCGCGCGGCCTGGGCGTAGAGGGACGGGATCGTCGGTCCGTACATCACTTCGTACTGCGGATCCGCGTCGGCCTCCGCGCCCATGGCCACGGCGTCGACGAACAACTCCGTCGCATCGCTCTGCAGGCACAGCACGTACTCCGCCTTACCCGCGGCGATCATCTGCGCGGCCTGCGCGAGCGTGGCGGTGAGGCCGGCGCCGTGCAGGGTGAGTTCACTGGTGAACGTCAACGGCATCTGCATGTGCGAGGCGAAGATGTTGTTCCACTGCGAGCGCTTGTCGGCCCACGGGGAACGACCGGTGAACAGGGCGTCCACCTGGTTCTTCGTGATCCCCGCGTCGGCGAGCGCCGCCACGGTGGCCGCGACGGCCAGCTGCAGCGGGTCCTGGCGATTCGCGCGCGTGGCATAGGCGTCGCCCATGCCTACGATCGCGGCGACGGGTTGTGCGGTCATCAGGTCAGCCCCGCACCTTTTCGGTCGGCAGCGAGGCGCCGACGAGGGCGTCGAGATCCGCGCGCTTGCGCAGCATGAGCAGGCTCCACTCGCTGCGCTGGACCACGTCGCCGTGCTGGTTGAGCGCCTTCATCAGGAACGTGATGACACCGAACTTCTCGTCCTTGTCCTGCTTCGCCACGACCTCGGCGGTGACGTAGATGGTGTCGTTGATCAGCACCGGCTTCAGGTAGCGCAGATTGTCGATGCCGTAGTTCGCCTGGATCGACGGGCCGAACTGGATCAGGCCGGTCATCAGCGAATAGGTCAGCGATCCCTGCACCAGGCGCTCACCGAAGCGGGTCTGCGCGGCGTAGTGGACATTGGAGTGGATCTCGATCCAATTGCCGGTCAGCGCACAGTAGTTCACCACGTCGGCTTCGGTGATGGTACGTCCGCCCGAGCGGAAGACGGTGCCGACCTCGATCTCGTCGAGCGGCATGTCGATACGGTTGTTGATGGTGGCCATCGCAGGGTTCTCCTCGACGTTGTTGCGGGCGTGCGGGATCAGAGGCGCATCGACTTGGCGATGATGGTGCGCTGGATCTGCGAGGTGCCACCGCCGATGGTGGACTGCACACTCTCGCGCAGGTAGCGCTCCATATCGGCCTCGGGCAGGTTGGCGTAGCCGCCGAGGATCTGCATGCCGTCGAGCGCGCACTGCTTGAGGGTCTCGGAGCCGTAGAGCTTGGCCATCGAGGTCTCGCGGGCGGCGGGCAGCCCGGCAGCTTTCATCTTGGCGGCGCGGTAGCAGAGCAGCCGCGCGGCGTCGACCCGGGTCTGGTTCTCGGCCAGCATGTGCTTGAGCACCTGGAACTCGTAGATCGGCTTGCCGAACTGGATGCGCTCGTGGGCGTACTTGTTGGCGGCCTTGACGGCCTCCTGGGCATTGCCGACGTAGGCGGCGGCGACCGCGCAGCGCTCGAGCTCGAGGTGGTCGGTGATGATCTTCCAGCCCTGGCCGACCTCGCCCAGCAGCGCGTCGGCGGGGACGCGGACCTCGTCGAGGAAGATCTCGGTGGTGCCGGTGGCGTGCCGCGACAGGGTCGGCAGCTTGCGGATGTCCAGGCCGGGGGTGTCGTTGGGGATCAGCAGGACCGACAGGCCGCCGTGCTTGTCGTCGACGTCGGTGCGCACCAGCATCGCGATGACGGTGTCCTTCGCGGCGGCACCCGAGCACCACAGCTTCTGGCCGGAGACGATCCAGTCACCGTTCTCGTCGCGCCGGGCGCGGGTCTTGGTGTTGGAGGCGTCCGAGCCGGCGTCGGGCTCGGAGATCGAGACCGAGAAGCGGATCTGGCCGTCGATGAACGGCTTGACGTAGCGCGCCTTCTGCTCGTCGGTGCCGTACTTGAGGATGTTCATGGCGGTGAAGGTGGGCACCAGCACCGAGCAGGCGAAGTCGAAGCCGAACTTGCCCAGTCCCTCGGCCATCAGCGAGTAGTCGAAGATGTCGCCGCCCGAGCCACCGTCGGCCTCGTCGATCAGGATGCCGAGCCAGCCCTGGGCGGCGATCTTCTCGTACGCCTCGTACGGGTACTCACGGCCCACATCGCACTTGCGCACGTACTCGACGGTGATCTCGTCGTCCATGAACTTGTTCACGACATCGAGCCAGGCGGACTGCGCCTCGTCCAGGAAGTTCGAATTCATTCTTTGTGCCCCGTAATGCGATGGTTTCGGATAATTGTTCGCCGAGCATTACGGTATTCCCGCTCCGGCCGCGCGCCAAGTGATGATCTTCGAATTCATCATTCGACAGTTTCGAATCCCCTTCCCCCGTTGGCAAGTGAAGAATTTCGAAGTCGCGATTCGAAGACAGCGAATTGAATAGCGGTAATTGCCGAACTATGGTCGGGGAAACAATCGCCGCCGGACTTCAACGGTAGCGCGGCGGCATTGCATCGGCCATTCGGGAGTTCATCATCATGAGAAAAGTTCCATTCTCGGCGCAGTACTGGAGTGCCGTCGAGACCCTGTCCGCGACAGAATCGCGCCGGGTCCAGGACGAGCGGCTCCGGGAGCAGCTCACCTACCTGGCCGCGCACAGCGCGTTCTACCGGGCGAAGTTCGCCGAGCACGGGGTGGCCGTGGACAAGGTCCGGACGGTCGCCGACCTGGCCGGACTGCCGTTCACTGAGAAGCAGGAGCTGCGCGACAGCCTGGCCTCGACCCCACCGCTGGGCGCGCACGTCGCGGCCGACGCCGCCGACATCGTGCAGATCCAGGCCTCCTCGGGGACCACCGGCTCGCCCTCCTACGTCGGCCTCACCGAGCGCGACATCCGCACCTGGAGCGAGCTGGGCGCCCGCGCCCTCTACGCCAACGGCTTCCGCCCCGGTGACCGGTTGCTGCACGGGTTCGGCATGAGCAAGGGCTTCGTCGGCGGACTGCCGATCGTGCAGATCCTGCAGTACATGGGCATCGTCGACATCCCCATCGGCGCCGAAGCCGGCGCCGAGCGGCTGCTGCGCGTCCAGGCCGACCAGCGACCGAATGCCCTGATCGGCACCCCGTACTTCCTCACCCACCTCGCCGAACAGGCACCGCGGATCGTCGGCCGTGCCGCCGCCGAGCTCGGCGTGCGGGCGATCAGCGTCGGCGGCGAGCCGGGCGGCGGACTGCCCGCGGTCCGCGAGAAGCTCGAATCCCTCTGGGGCGCCACGGCACGGGAAATGCTGGGCGGCACCGACATCGCGTGCACCTACTGGGGCGAGTGCGAGGTCGGCGACGGCATGCACTTCCTGTCGCCGGACCTGATGATCGCCGAACTCGTCGACCCCGAGACCGGCGACCAGGTCGCGCCGGTGGCGGGGGCCACCGGCGAGCTCGTCTACACCGCGCTGCGCCGCCAGGCCTCGCCCCTGCTGCGCTTCCGCACCCGCGACCACGTGGTGGTCACCGGCACCGACTGCGCGTGCGGACGGACGGGGTACAAGGTGCGCTGCGTCGGCCGCACCGACGACATGCTCATCGTGCGCGGCATCAATCTGTTCCCTTCGGCGGTCAAGGAACTCGTCATGGAACTGGCGCCCGCCACGACGGGCGAGATGCGCATCCGCGCCGACTTCGAGGGCCACTCCACCCAGCGACCGCTGCCGCTGGTCGTCGAGTTCGCGCCGCACCTGAGCGTCGAGCAGCAGAGCGACCTGCGTGCCACCATCGAACAGCGGGTGCGCTCGGCGCTCAATGTGAAGGCGATCGTCGAGCTCGTGCCCGACGGCACCCTGCAGCGCCCCGACCACGTGAAGGTCGCCCTGATCGAGCGCGTCCCGGCACTCTGAATGCAACATATACGATATATAGCATTTGATGACGGCGTATGATCGAGCTCACCGATACGGCGCACACGGAGGTGGAATGGGCACGCTCAACCGGCTGCATCTGATCCGGCAGGTGGACCTGTTCACCCTGCGGCTGTTCCTCTCGGCGATCGAGGAGCAGCAGATCGGCTTGGCCGCGATCAGGGAGAACATCGCGGCCTCCACCGCCACCAAACGCATCCAGGTGCTCGAGAACATCGCCGGCGTCAAGCTGCTCGAGCGCACCCCCAAGGGCGTCGTCCCGAGCGCGGCGGGCGCCATTCTGGCCCGGCACGCGCGGATGATCTTCGACAGTCTCGACGACATGCGCACCGAGTTCGCCTCGCTCACCGAGGGTGTCCAGGGCGAGCTGCGGATCGTCTCGGCGCGGTCGGTGCTCGTGCCCTTCCTGGCCCGTGAACTCGGCGAGTTCGGTCGCGAGTACCCGCTGGTGGATCTGGTCGTGCACGAGGTGGAGAACGCCGACATCGTGCAGGAGGTCGCGCGCGGCGAGGCCGACCTCGGCGTCTTCGCCTCCGCCTACGGACTCGACCTGGACGGCGTCGACGTGACCCCGTACCGGCGTGACCGGCTCGTCGCGGTGGTGCCGCTGGGCCACCGGCTCAGCGAGGCGGGCAGCGTCACCATCGGCGATCTGCTGCCGGAGAACCTGATCGCCCCGCGCGCGCTGGTCGGCGCGTTGCGCGCGGCGGCGCACCGTATCGGCCTGGACTACGCGCCCAAGCACGTGCTGCGCAGCGGCGGTGCCGCCATCAGCCTGGTCAACGCCGGACTCGGGGTCACCGTGCAGCCGGAGTGCCTGGTGGGGCACGAATGGACCGGCCGGGTCGCCGTGCTCGAGCTGGCCGAGCCGTGGGCCGAGCGCCGGATCCACCTCGCCACCGCCCGCGGCCGCGAGTTCAGCCCCGCCACGAAGATCCTCGTCGAACAGCTGCTGACCCGGCCGATCGACGACCCCGAGCCGACCGACGACTTCTGAGTCACCCGTCACTCCTCCCGCGCCGGTGCGTGTCACCACCGGCGAATCTGCCGCGGGACGCCCCGGCGTACGATCAGCGAACACACTGAGGCGGGGTAGTCCAACGAGGTGATGTCGCATGGTCGAGACGGATGTGCTGGTCGTCGGTGCCGGGCCGGTGGGCACGGCCGCCGCTGTCGAACTCGTCCGGCGCGGGGTGCGCTGCCGGATCGTCGACACGCAGGCCCACCCACCCAGATACGCCAAAGCGGTCGGCATCCAGCCGCGCACGCTGGAGCTGTTCGAGGAGATGGGCGTTCTCCGCGACGTCCTCGACGCCGCGATCCTGATCCGCGGCCAGCTCGTCTTCGTCAACGGCGTCGAGTCGGGGCGGCTCGACCTGGCGCTGCCACCCGAGGTGCCGTTCGCCTTCGTCGGGCTGCCCCAGTACGAGACCGAGCGCATTCTCTGGCAGCGACTGGCCGCGCTGGGCACGCACGTGGAACGCGGGGTGACGCTGACCGGGTTCACCCAGGACGACGACGGCGTCGACGCCGTGCTGGCCGGACCCGACGGTGAGCACACGGTGCGGACGCGATACCTGGTGGGCTGCGACGGCGCGCACAGCATCGTCCGCAAGACCCTCGGGCTCACCTTCGAGGGCGCGGCGTTCACGGAGCAGTACATGCTCGGCGATGTCGAATTGGACTGGTCGCAACCGCGCGGCTACGGCGTCCGGGCGATGCACCAGACCGACGGCGTCACCGACGACGTCCTGGTGTGCATCCCACTGCCCGGCCGCCACCGCTACCGCGTCTCGATGCGGGTGCCCCCGGAACTCGAGATCGGCGCGGGCGCCGACGGTGTCGCGCACGGCTTCGGCAGTGGTCCGGCACCCGAGTTGGCCGATATCCAGGCGGTGCTGGACCGGTTGTCGCCCGAGCCGGTGCGCGCGTCACACCTGCGCTGGTCCTCGGTGTTCCGGATCAGCCACCGCATCGTCGACTCCTATGGGCGCGGCCGGGTTTTCGTCGCGGGCGACGCCGCCCACATCCATCCGCCCACGGGCGCGCAGGGCATGAACACCGGCATCCAGGACTCGCACAACCTGGCCTGGAAACTGGCGCTGGCGGTCGCGGATCTGGCCGCGCCGCAGCTGCTGGCCAGCTACGACGCCGAGCGCAGGCCGGTGGGCGAAGAGGTCGTCGGCCGCACCGTGCGCCATGCCAGGGACGGCATCGGCGCGGGCGACCCCGACCCGGCACACGTACTGCTGCGCGAAGCCCAGCTGCTCATCGACTACCGCGACAGTCCCATCGTCTTCGACTCCCCGGTCGGCGCACCGGCGCCGACGGCGGGCAGCCGCGCCCCGGACGCGACCGGGCTGGCCCGCGACGCGGTGGCCTCGCCGTTCCGGTTGTTCCCCTTGCTCACCGGCCCGGACCACACCGTGCTCTGCTACGTGGACAGCACCTGCGACGCCGCGACGCTCGACGAGATCGAGAGCCGTGTCGAGCTGCTCCGGGAACTGGCCGACGACCGGCTCGACGCCTATCTCGTCGCCGCGCCGGGCGCCACCGCCGTGGCGGCGGCCGTGCTGCCGGTGATCCAAGATCGCGACGGTGACTTCGCCCGGCAGTACCACGCCGGACCCGGCGCGGTGTACGTCGTCCGGCCCGACGGCTATCTCGGGTACGCGGCCTGCCCTGCCTCCGCGCACGACCTCACCCGCTACTTCGGCGCGATCTTCGCCCCCGTGCCGGAGGGTGTCGCCGGGACCGCCTGAGCGTGGGTCAGTGCTCCCCGTCCTCGATCCGACGCCGCAGCAGACAGAACTCGTTGCCCTCCGGGTCGGCCAGGACGTGCCACGATTCGGCGCCGGTCTGCCCGATCTCGACCGGTCGCGCCCCGGCGGCGAGCAGCCGCCGCAGTTCCGCGTCCTGATCGCGGTCGGTGGGATTCACGTCCAGGTGCAGGCGTAATTTCTCGCGCTTCGGTTCCGTGCTGCGGCTGAACAGCAGGGTGGGCTGCGGGCCGCCGAATGCCGTTCCGGGCGGGCCGATCTGGATGTCGCCCTCGTCCCGGTCGAGTTCGACGTAGCCGAGGATCTCGCACCAGAAGTCCGCCAGCCGTTGCGGATCGGCGCAGTCGAGGACGAGTTCGGTGATCCGGCAGGCCATGCCGGCGACCCTACGCGCGAGCGGCAGCCGCGGCCAGGGACGACACCCTCTGCCCGGCCAGCGGGGCGATAAGCTGACCCGTGATGGCGACAGGAAGGCGACGATGACCCCCAGGGCCGAGGACCCGCGACCCACCGCGCCGGTGTCCAAGCGCAAAGCGGCGTCGGCCGGACGCGCGGCACGCAGGCTCGGGGTCGAGGACTGGACGAACGCGGCGCTGCGGGTCCTGCTGCGCGATGGGGTCGCCGGCATCACGATCGCCAAGCTGTGCGATGAGCTCGGGGTGACCAAGGGCAGTTTCTACTGGCACTTCGACGGTATCGATCAGCTGTTGCAGACCACGGCCCAGTTCTGGTGCGCCGATCAGAACGATGCCGCGCGCGGCTTCCAGGGCCTCGAGGAACTGCCGCCCCGCGAGCGGCTGGCCCGCATGGGCGAACTGCTCACCGCGGAGCGGGTGTGGCAGATCGAGCTCGCGGTGCGGGACTGGGCGCGCACCAACGCCGAGGTGGCCGCGGCCGTCAAGGCGCTCGATCAGCGGATCTTCCACGCGCTGTCCGACACGCTCGTCGAGATGGGCTTCGCCGCCGATCAGGCCGAGATGCGGGCGGGCCTGATGTGTTTCGCCGGGATCGGCTTCGTCCACGGCAACCAGAATCTCCCGGTGCCGACCGAGGATCAGCGCCGGGAGTTCTTCCGGTTCATCACCAGCACGGAGTCCGCGGACTGACGGCTGGTCAGGTCAGTGCGACCAGTTCGTGCAGGGTCGTCCCGGTGCGGTGCTCGGTGCCCGCGCCGGTGCGCACGGCCAGCGTGAAGGTGGACTCGAACCGGAAGTAACCCGGATGCCCCACCAGCCGGTGCACGAGCGGTTTGATCAGCCGGGACCGGGCCACCGGGACGTCGTCGAGCAGGTCGTGGGCGTGGATGACGCGCACGACGTCCAGGCGCAGCTCGAGGCTGCCGGGCACGGTCAGTTCCACCCATTCGGGGTAGGTCCGTCCGGCGGTGGCGTCGAAGCGCGCGGGCCCCTCGGTGAGGACGGTTTCGCCGGTGGACAGCACGATCTGCTCGTGGTGGGCCAGCATCAGCGGGCTGATCTCGTGCCCGCCCCGGCGCTGCTGGGTCAGGACGGAGGCGAACAGCAGGGAGTAGTCCTCGACGTAGAGCCGTCCCCAGTGCCAGCGCTCGATGATCTTCTTCATGTCGCCGACGCCCCAGTTGTGGTCGTGATACCCACGCCCGGTGACCTCGTGACGCACGCCGTCGAGTTCGATCGCCCCGGTCACCCGGGCCCGGGGCGCGCCCACCATCCAGCCGAAGGAATCCCTGGTGCCGAAACGGGTTTCGCCCTTGCCGGGCATCCAGCTGGGCACTTCGTTGTGGAAGCGCAGGTCGAAGACGATGCCGTCCTCGGCCATCCACAGGTGATGGACCGGGAGGCCGTCGGATCCGGTTTGGGTGCGGGCGGTGTTGTGGCCGACGCGGACATCGCACGCCTCGGCCGAGAACGACGTGTCGGCGCGGGGATAGCGCCGCGACACCTGACGGCGGGTGCCGTCGGGCGCGTAGACCATCATCTCGACCCAGGGGCGCGCGGTGGGCAGATCCTCGGGCCTGCGCTTGGTGAGGAAGCCGATCACCACGTGGCCGGTGTCGAGGTGGGCGTCGAAATACCAGTGTTCGAAGGCGAGCCTGCTCGGCGAGGGATGGAGTCCGTTGTGCCGTGGCTCGACCGCTGTCAGGACGCCGTCGCGGCGTCCTGGTCCGTTCCACACTTCGACGATGTCGCTGGTCATGACTGCTTCCGGTCGGTTCATCGGCGCAGGGCGCCGCTGGCGTCGAAGGCCGCTTCCCGGCCCTGCATCTGGGCGCGATACCAGTTCTCGCGATGCCACAGCATCAGCTTCTCGTGCGCCCGCGCGAACGGCGGGCAGATCCGGCGGGCGACCTCCATGGCGGTGATCAGCGGGAACCGGACGATCGGGACGACGATCCACGGGAACGCGGGCGGCATCGTGTAGCGCCGGCGGGTGCCGGGCGCCATGTACATCGCGGAGTACACGGAATTGATGCGGTAGTTGTACTTCTCGCGCAGCCGGGTCAGGCCACGGTGACCGTCGCGGGGCGCGAAGGCCGCCGGGTAGGACTCGATCAGTTCCGTGCCGTGCTGTCCCGCGTCGTAGGAGCGCGACACGATCGTCATGGCCAGCACCCGCAGCGCGTCCAGGACGGTCTCCGGGTACCAGCGCAACCGCACGCCGAGCAGGTGCCCCAGGTACTTCTGGAAGTGCAGCAGCGCACGGATTTCCGACGGCGTGGTCTGGTAACCCAGTACCCACAGTCCCAGGCCGGGCGTCACGCTGCCGCCGAGCAGCGTCAGCATCTGGTAGGTCTGGCTGATCGGCAGACCCCACCGTTCGATGTCCCATTCGGGGTGACCGGCGACCTTCGCCCGCACCGAGACGTGCATGACCCGCACCTTCAGCGCGGTGGCGCGACCGGCCGAGCCCGGCGTGAGCAATGCGTCGGGGGCCGAGACGTCCATCCAGAAGCGGGTGGTCTCCAGGAACCGGCGCAGGGCGCTGTCCCCGGCGTAGCCGCCCGCGAGTGACAGCGGAGTAGCGACCGCCGCCTCGGTGTACATCTCGAGCGTCTCGGCGCCGGCGAAGCTGAATAGCATGGTGCCCCAGCGCCGCCAGATGGCCGCGCCCTGTTCCACCAGCTCCGGCACCACCCATTCGGGCACGGTCTCGAACTCGGCGAACAGCGCGCGCATGGATTCGGGGGCGTCGGGCACCGCGTCGATGCCCTCGGCCAGCGCGCGGTCCAGCAGGCGGCGTCCGGCCTTCGCGCCGATCGCACCGTGACTCACCTCGGCGACGAACCGTTCGGCCACCGGGTCGCCGGTGAACAGGTCCGCACACAGCGCCATGGCTTGTTCGTCGCTGGGAAACAACCGCTGCCGGGTCACCGTGGCGAACAGGCGCTCGATCCGGCGCACCCGCGCGGTACCGCGTGCCTCCCAGTAGCGGAAGGCGGTGGGGCACCGCACCGGTGGCCGCTCGACCGCCGACCGGGGTGGGTCGGATCGGACCTGACTGTCGACGAATTCGGCCAATGCCGTGCTCCTGACGTGAAATTCGCTCCCCGGCTGTCGCGATAAGCCGACCATACTACGGAGAACATACATCCGTACCTGAAAGTATGGAAGCAGGCATCAGGGCACGATGCGGTACTTCAGCATCATGTCGTGATCCTCGTGGTCGAGCAGGTGACAGTGCCACACGTAGCCCTGTAGATCGTCATGCGAGCGGCCCCCGTGGTCGGCGGTGCGGTGCGCGCCGTGGGAATCCGTGGCGTCGAGTTCGGTCGCGTTCCGACGGGGGAAGGTCGCGTCGGGGTCGAAGCCGAGTTCGTCCGCGGTGGGGAATCGGACGATGATGCTGGTGACGGTGCCGCCGTCGACCCGCACGATGTCCTTCCAGCCGGCTTCCCACGGCTGCGGCGGCACCATCGGACCGGCCAGGAATCCCTCGGCCGAGGGCGCCCACCTCTGCCCGATCGGCGGCTGCGGGTGCGCCAGCTGGTAGTCGACCGTGCGCAGCGGTGTCCGGCCGAGAATCCGGAAGGTGACCAGGTGCAGGTGGATCGGGTGCGGGTCGGGCGTGATGTTGATGATGTTCCACTGCTCGACGGTGCCCTGTCGCGGCCGCTCGATGTCCGGGCTGGCGAAGGTGAGATTGTTCAGAGACATGATCGCGGGCGGCACCCGCAGCTCGTAGGGCTGACTCACCGTCACCTGGCGGACCACCGTCGGGGTCGCGAGCGCCGGGAGCACCGCGGGACGAGATCCGCCGCCGCGCAACCGTTCCGGCACTGCACCCGCGAATCCGGGCCGATCCTGTACCCGGAACTGGCAGAACACCGGCATCGCCACCTCACCGAGCACCGCCGCCTGGAAGACCGGCGCCTCGTCATTGCACAACTCGACGGTCCCCCCCGGCGCCAGTCCGGCGAAATCGACCAGCACGTCCACCCGTTCCCCCGGCGCCAGCCGCAGCTCGTGTACCGGGACCGGTGCGTCCAGCAGTCCGTGCTCGGTGCCGATCACCCAGAACCGCATCCGGTTGCCGAAGAACAGATTCCACACACTGAACGAGGCCGCGTTGAGCATTCGGAAGCGGTAGAGACCGCGCGCGACCGGCAGGTAGGGCCAGATCTTGCCGTTGACCACCCCGACGTCACCGACGGCCCCACCCTCCCAGCGCCCCTGTGGAACGACCGGCGTCGAGCGCACCGATTGCCGTCCGTCGGCGGTGAACAGCTTCTCCTGCAAGACCAGTGGCACTTCGAACTCCCCGGCGGGCAGACCCAGCGGGTTGCCGGGGGCACCCGTATCGACGTCGTCGCGGAGGAGCAGCATTCCGGCGAGTCCGGCGTAGACGTTCACGCGGGTGATCCCCATCGCGTGGTCGTGATACCAGAGGTGTCCCGCGTCCTGCGCCAGCGGGAAGTCGTGGTCGATATCGCCGCCGGGATACACCAGTTGTTCCGGATGCCCGTCGCTGTCCGGCGGCGTCACTCCCCCGTGCAGGTGCAGCGAGGACGGCGGCGCGGACCGGAAGCTCTCGGCGACGCCGTGCAGAGTGGTGTCCATGTCGGCGGCCAGCGGATGGGCGCTCATCCGGTTCGCGAAACGCAGGCGCAGCGGCGTGCCCGCCCGATGCTCGACGGTCGGTCCCAGGTAGGTCGACCCGTTGTAGCCCAGCGCCGGTGATTCCGGCAGATCGCGGTGGAAGCGATGGGAGGTCGTCGCCGCGACCAGATCGAGCCGGTCTCCGCGCACCACCGGCAATCGGGGCAGCTCGTCCACGAACGGCTCGACCTTCGGGGAAGGAAACAGCAGCGGACTGCGCGCTCGCGGCGGCGCCGCGGCGGCCGACGTCTCGAACAGCGCCGCGCCGAGCAGGCCAGCCCCGGCGGCACGCAGAAACCCACGACGTTCGATCGGATATCCCATGGCCGAGCCCTTCCCGGGCTGCACCGTCGCACGCACCGCCGTGCGACCATACCATTGGGTACAGTTATCAGTACCTCATCGAATGTCGCGGGACCGAGCTGTTCATCGCGTCGCCGGACAGCGTGACTGGCCGATCGGCCGCCTCGCCTCGGACGCCTCGAGCGGTCGCGGCGGGAACCCGGACATCGGCCTCGTCACCTCGGATGCCGATGCGGGACAGACGACCCCGTCCGCCGGACCGAAGTTCATCGTGGCGAGCGGTGCGCAGACGACCTGGGCGAGGGCGATGAGGCACAACATCTCGGTCCGCGTCGGTGCCGCATCCAGGTCGCGGGTGTGCCGGAACGCCCGGGAAGCAGCGCCGCCCCACACTCGACCGAGAAATCGTCGACGGCACCTCACCGGGTCGACAGGCGGTCGTTGGCAACCAAGGCTTCCGAAGCAGCGAGTGCAACTATGCACGCGAGTTCGGTTGCGTACGACGGCGCCTCGTCGAGCACGCTCAGCCACGCGAACAGCGGCGCGAGGAGCAGCGACCTGGTGATCGCTGGATCGGGGCGGCAACGCAGCTCGCCACGGCGGATCGCGCGGTCGAGCAGAGTGCGACCACCGCGCGCTCCGTCGCCGGGCAGGTCGACGCGAACCGGGCGCTCAGCGTGCAGTCACTGCGTTCGTCGATCCGCCGCTCGCGCGTACGGACATCCCCGCGTTTCACCGTCACCATGAGGGCAGCATACGAAACTGTTAGTTTCGATATCAAGCGTCTCGTAACCGGTGACCCCGCTACTCGATCAGACGCTCGCTCTTCAACCAGTCGTAGGCGACATCGGACGGGTCCTCGCCGTCGATGTCGACGCGGCCGTTGAGGTCCTGCATCAGTTCGTCGGTCAGCCGCTCGGAGATGGTGCCGAGCAGGGCCCGGAGCTCGGGGTGCTGCTCGATGACCACGCCGCGGACCACGGCCGTGCCGCTGTAGGGCAGGAAGAACTTCTTGTCGTCGTCGAGGACGGTCAGGTTCAGGTTCTTGACACGGCCGTCCGTCGTGTAGACCATGCCGAAATTGCAGGGCTGGCTCTTGGCGGTCGCGGTGTAGACGACGCCGGCGTCCATCCGGGTGACATTGCCCGAGGGCACGCCGTTCGGATCGTTGTACGGGATGCCGTACTTCTCCAGCATCGGCAGGAAACCGTCGGAGCGGCTGAAGAATTCGTCGTCGACGCAGAAGGTGCGCTCGGCCACCGGCAGGGCGGCGGCCTCGGTCAGCGACCGCACGCCCAGTCGCTGGGCGGTCGGCGCCGACGCGGCGAAGGCGTAGGTGTCGTTGAAGTTGGCCGGTGGGAGCCATTCCAGGTCGTAGTCGCGCTTCTCGACGTCGTGGACGCGCTGCCACAGTTCCTGCGGGTCGGCGATCGTCTCGGTCTCGTTGTGGTAGTTCACCCACCCGGTGCCGGTGTACTCCCAGAGCACGTCCGCGTCGCCGTTGAGCTGGGCCTGGCGGGAGGAGGCCGAGCCCGGCGCGCCGGTCAGGTCGGTGACCGAGGCACCCGCCGCGGCCAGATAGGTCGCGGTGATCTTGCCGAGCAGCACACCCTCGGTGAAGCTCTTCGACGTCACCACGATGTCCGCGCCGTCGAGCGGGCGGTCGCCGCCGGGCAGGCTCGCGTCGTGGAAGGTGCCCGACGAGCTCACCAATCCGCATCCGGTGAGCAGGGTCAGACCGGCCACGAGCACCGGAACCAGCCGTCGTCTCATGAGACACCTCGCGGGGTCGCGGCCAGTTCGACGAGTCGGCCGAGCCAGTCGATGATCAACGCCAGCAGCCCGACCAGGACAGCACCGGAGATCAGCAGCTTGGGCAGGAACAGCGTGACGCCGGTGGTGATCAGGGTGCCCAGGCTGGTCGCGCCGATGAACGTGCTCAGCGTCGCGGTGCCGACCAGGATGACCAGCGCCGTGCGCACCCCGTTGAGGATCACCGGCACCGCCAGCGGCAGCTCGACCTGCACCAGCGTGCGCGCGGCGGAGAAGCCGATGCCGCGCGCCGCTTCGATGGTGCGCTGATCCACCTGCCGCAGGCCGACGATCGTGTTCTGCAGGATCGGCAGCACCGCGTACACGACCAAACCCACGATCGCGGTGCGGAATCCGGTGCCGAGCCAGAACGTGAACAGCACCAGCAGGCCCACCGCGGGCGCGGCCTGCCCGATATTGGCGATATTGACCGCGATCGGCTCGAATCGCTTCAGCGCGGGCCTGGTCAGCGCGATACCGAGCGGAATCGCCACCAGCACCACGATCAGCGTGGCGACCACCGTCAGCCGGATGTGTTCGGCGATAGTGGTCTGCAGGTTGTCCCAGCCGAGGGAGGCCTGCTCGGTCGCGGTGAAGGTCGTCGACCGGTACCAGAGCAGGTAGCCCAGGCCGACCACCACGATGATGATCGGCTCGAACCACACGTCGATCGGCACCCGACGCAGCCTGCTCATGACGGTTCGGCCGGTGCGGTGCCGTCGTCGGCGGCGACGACCGGGGTCGGGGTCGGGTCGGACCCGTCGACATAGGTCTCGTACGAGGACGCGGGCTCGGTGGCGTGATTCTCGGCCAGCTTCGTCTGGATCACCTCGGTCACCGACCCGATGCTCAGCGAGCCGACGACCGCGCCGCGCCCGTCGGTGACGAGGGTGGCGCCCTGACTGGCGGCCAGCATCGCGTCGAGCGCGTCGTTGAGCGTGGAGGACTGCGCGACCACCGGCAGCCTGCGGTCCAGATAGTCGGAGACCTCGGGCTTGCTGGCGACTTCGGTGAGCGAGGGCCACGAGCGCGGCCTGCCCGCCGCGTCGACGACCACGACCCAGGTGTGCCCGGCCGCCCTGGCCCGCTGGATCACCGCCTGCGCCGGTTCGCCGATGCGCGCCGTGGTCACCGGGTCGTAGGCGACATCGCGCACCCGCGAGACCGTCAGATACGCCAGTTTCGCGCCGGAGCCGACGAATTCCTCCACGAACGGTGTCGCGGGATCGGTGAGGATCTCCTCCGGGCGCGCGTACTGCTCGACGTGCCCACCCTCGGACAGGATGAGCACCTTGTCGCCGAGCTTGGTGGCTTCCTCGAAGTCGTGGGTGACGATCACGATGGTCTTGCCGAGTTCGTGCTGGATCGCGATCAGGCTGTCCTGCAGGCGAACCCGGGTGATCGGGTCGACCGCGCCGAACGGTTCGTCCATCAGCAGGACGGGCGGGTCGGCGGCGAGCGCGCGGGCCACGCCGACGCGCTGCTGCTGGCCGCCGGACATGTCCTTGGGCAGCCGGTCGGCGAAGGTGGCGGGATCGAGACCGACCAGATCCAGCAGGTACTCGGTGCGTTCGGCGATGCGCTTCTTGTCCCAGCCGAGCACCCGCGGAATGGCGCCGATGTTCTTGGCCACCGACCAGTGCGGGAACAGGCCGCCGGACTGGATCACATAGCCGATCGACTGGCGCAGCTTGTCGGGGTCTTCCCTGGTGACGTCGCGGCCGCCGATGAAGATCCGGCCCTCGGACGGCTCGATCAGCCGGTTGATCATCTTCAGCGTGGTGGTCTTGCCACAGCCCGAAGGCCCGACGAAGGCGACGATGTCGCCGGCGTCGATCTCCAGGTCGAGCCGCCGCACCGCGGGCACCTCCTGCCCCTTGTACCGCTTGACGACACCGTCGAGCGTGATCGACGCCCCGGTCACGGTGCGCTCCGGCGTGGCAGGGGCGGGCTGGCTGGTCACTTCGGTCATGTCAGTCCTTCGGCAATCGTGAGCCGTCCGAGCAGGACGAGCAGCGCGTCGAACACCAACGCGATCGCGACGATGAGGATGGTGCCGGTCAGCGCCATCTCGAGGGCGTTGGCGCCGCCGAGGCGGGACAGGCCGTTGAAGATCAGCGAGCCCAGTCCGGGGCCGAGCACATAGGCGACGATGGCCGCCACGCCGACGATCATCTGGGTGGATACGCGGATACCGGTGAGGATCACCGGCCACGCGATCGGGAACTCGACCGTCAGCAGGATCCGCCATCGCGACAATCCGATGCCGCGCGCGGATTCGATCACCGAGGGCGGCACCGACCGCAGTCCCACGATGGCGTTGCCGATCACCGGGAGCGCCGCGAAGAAGGCCAGCATGATGAACGACGGCACCACGCCGAGCCCGAACGGCACCAGCAGCAGCGCCAGCAGGGCCAGCGAGGGAATGGTCAACGCGACCCGGCTCGAGGTGAGGGTCAGCGCCGAGGCCAGCGGCAGGCGGTAGACGGCCACCGCGACGAGGACGGCGACGAGGGTGCCGACCAGCACGGTCTGGAAGGCCAGCGAGGCGTGCTGGTAGGTCAGGAAGGTCAGCAGCTCCCCCCGACCCCGGACATAGTTCCACAAGTTCACGGGAATCCCATCGTCGAGCCGGGCCGGTCAGGACCTGTGCGCGCGTGATCACCGGACGTACGTGTCGTCGAAGGGTAGTCCATGACGTGCGTTCGGCCGGGGACCCGAAGTTCTGGAGGTGTTGCGATGCCGGTCGATTCCTACGCCGCGCGCCGGTGCGGGGCACTCGCGTAGCCGGCGGCGTCGCCCGCGATCACCGTGCTCGGCGTGCCGTCGACGCCCACCGGGACCGCGCCGGCCAGGGTGATGCGGGTCAGCCTGCGGTGCTCGCGGCCGTCGTAGTCGTCGACGGCGTAGTGCTGGGTGGCGCGGTTGTCCCAGACGGCGACGTCACCGAGCGACCAGTCCCAGCGGGTGGTGTGCTCGAGCCGGGTCACCCGATCCTGGAGCAGCCGGAACAGCGCCCGCGATTCCGAGCTCGACAGCCCGACGATCTCCTTCACGAAGCAGCCGAGCAGCAGGGCGCGCTCACCGGTCTCGGGATGCACCTCGACGACGGGATGCTCGGTCTCGAAGTAGGTCGACTCGAACTCGCCGCGGTAGGCGCGGTCCTTGTCGTCGGGCCGGTCCTCGATGTCGGCGGCGTAGTCGTAGCGGTTGGTGTGCCGGGCGCGCAGGTTCTCGGCCAGCAGTTTCAACGGTGCGGGCAGCGCGTCGTAGGCGGCGACGGTCGAGGCCCAGGTGGTCGAGCCGCCGTAGCTGGGCAGCGCGACGGCGCGCAGGATCGAGGCGCTGGGCACCCGGTCGACGAAGGTGACATCGGTGTGCCAGACATTGGAGCGGGTCTGGTGCGAGTCGATGGCCAGGCTCTTCGCCCCCGCCGAGGTGACGGTGGGGTGTGGCGTGGTCGGGGTACCGAGCAGCCGCGCGAACTCGTACTGCCCGTCCTCGGTGAGGTGGTGCTGATCGCGGAAGAAGATCACCTTGTGCTCGTGCAGCGCGGCCCGCACCGTGGCGACGGTCCGCGCGTCGAGCGCACCGCCGAGCCGCACGCCCTCGATCCGCGCACCGAGGTGCGCGCCGAGCTTGACCACCCGCACACCGGTCGCGGGGACGGTGGCGTCATCGACGGACATACGGGGCCTCTCGCTCGAACCGGGACGATCCGGTCCTACGAAACCATCCGTGCCACGGCGGGAACAGGATTGGACTCACTGCGAGCGGAACCCCCGTCCGACGCCGTGGACCTGCTACTGCGCGGCGTCGCGTACGTTGGTCGGCGCACACCCGGCTCGAGCGAGAGGCAGATTCCCCGATGGTCCTCACCGACGAGCCGCTCCTGCGCTCCCCAGGTCTCTACCTGGACGGGCGCTGGGTGCGGCCGGTCGACGGCGGCACCAGAGCCGTCCACGATCCGGCCGACGGTGGCGTCCTCACCATCGTCGACGAGGCGGGCCCCGCCGACGTGTCGGCGGCGATCGCGGCCGCGCGCGCCGCCTTCGCGACCGGTGACTGGCCCGCGACACCGAAGGCCGAACGATCGGCCCTGCTGCTCCGGATCGCCGAGCTGCTCGACGCCCATCGTGACGACCTGGCCCGGATCGAGACGGCCGACACCGGCAAGACCCTGCGCGAGAGCCACCTCGACATCGACGACGTGATCGCGGTGTTCCGCTACTACGCGCACCTGGTCACCCTCGACACCGACCGGCTCGTCGACACCGGGAACCCGGCGGTGATCAGCCGCGTCGTGCACGAACCGGTCGGGGTGTGCGCGCTCATCGCGCCGTGGAACTATCCGCTGCTGCAGATGTCGTGGAAGATCGCGCCCGCGCTGGCGGCCGGGTGCACCGTGGTGGTCAAGCCCAGTGAGGTCACGCCGCTGTCGACGATCGCGCTGGTGCGGTTGATCGACCGGGCCGGGGTGCCCGCCGGCGTGGTGAATCTCGTGCCGGGCAGCGGCGAGGTGGTGGGTGCGGCGCTCACCGACAGCCCGGACGTCGACCTGATCTCGTTCACCGGCGGCGCGAGCACCGGGGCGGAGATCGCGAGCCGGGCGGCCCGGCACGTCACCCGCGTCGCCCTCGAACTCGGCGGCAAGAACCCACATCTCGTCTTCGCCGACGCCGACCCCGACAGCGCCGTCGACGCGGTGCTCACCGGTGCCTTCCTGCATTCCGGGCAGGTGTGCTCGGCGGGCACCCGGCTCATCGTGCACGCCTCGATCGCCGACGAGCTCGTAGCCGAGCTCGCGCGCCGCGCGGCCGCGATCCGGGTGGGTCCGGGCCGGGACCCGTCGTCGCAGACCGGCCCGCTGGTCTCCCCCGAGCATCGCGCGAAGGTGGAAGCGTATGTCGCGCTGGGACTTTCGGAAGGTGCACGGCTGGTCGCGGGTGGCCGCCGCCCCGACGACCCCGCGCTGGCGGCGGGCAGCTACTACCTGCCCACCATCTTCGACGACTGCGACCGCTCGATGCGCATCGTCCAGGAGGAGACCTTCGGCCCGATCCTCACGGTGGAACGCTTCACCACCGAGGCCCAGGCCGTCGCGCTGGGCAACGACACCGCCTACGGCCTGGCCGCCGGTGTCCGCACCGCCGACCCGGCGCGCGGCGAACGGGTGCTGCGCGCCCTGCGGCACGGCACGGTGTGGCTCAACGACTTCGGTGTCTACACGCCCGCCGCCGAATGGGGCGGGTTCGGCCGCTCCGGCATCGGCCGCGAACTCGGGCCGACGGGACTTGCCGAATACCAGGAGACCAAGCACCTCTGGCACAACACCGCCCCGGCCATCGGCGGATGGTTCAGCACCGGGTAGCCGGAACGGCTCGGCGACAGCTCATTTCGCGTCGCCGTAGCACTGCACCACCGCGGTGGTGAACGGGAACCGCACCGGGGTGGGCCCGAAGGCGAGCCGGCCCGCGGTGTCGGCGGCGGTGGCGATCACGTCGACGATCGTCGCGGCCTCCTCCTCCGGGCAGTGCACGATCACCTCGTCGTGCTGGAAGAAGACCATCTCGGCGCGCAGTCCCGCGCTCGCGATCGCCTGGCGGATCGCCGCCAGGACGAGCAGCGCCCAGTCGGCGGCGCTGCCCTGGACCACGAAGTTCCGGGTGAACCGGCCACGTGCTCGCGCCGCCGGCGTCCCGGTAAAGACCGCGCCGTTCTCCTCGGCGAGATCCGGGGACGTCGCCGTCACCGGCGGGCAGGTGCGGCCCAGCCAGGTGCGCACCAGCCGGCCTTCCTCCCCCGCGTGCGCCGCGTCGTCGACATAGGCCACCGCGGCGGGATACTGCCTGCGCAGGCCCGCCAGATGGGTGAGGGCGTCGCCCGAGGTCTGCCCGTAGATGGCGCCGAGCAGCGCGAGTTTGGCCTGCGCGCGATCGCCGCCGAAGCCCCGGGTCGCCAGGTCGGCGTAGAGGTCCTCGCCGCGACCGGTCACCTCCATCAGAGCCGGGTCGCGCGAGATCGCGGCCAGGATCCGCGGTTCCATCTGCGCGGCGTCGGCCACGACCAGCGACCAACCGGGGTCGGCGCGGATCGCCTGCCGGATCACCTTCGGAATCTGCAGGGCGCCACCGCCATTGGTCGTCCAGCGGCCCGACACCGTTCCCCCGGGCAGGTATTCGGGGCGGAAGCGGCCGCCGTGCACCCACTGTTCGAGCCAGGACCACCCGTGCGCGGTGTGCACGCGGTACAGGGATTTGTAGGCCAGCAGTGGCGCGACCGCCGGGTGATCGATCTGCTGCAGTTCCCATTTCCGGGTGGAGGACACCATGATCCCGGCCCGGGAGAAGGCCTTGACGATGTCGTTGGGCAGATCGGGCCGCACCCGCACCCCGCCGCCGAAGGCCCGTGACACCTCGTCGGCCAGTTCCGCCATCCGGCGCGGTTCCAGCGTGCCCGGGAAGCGTTCGCCCAGCATGGTGTCCAGCAGCGCGCGGTGGATGTCGGCGCGCCACGGGATCCCGGACCGGGCCATCTCGGCCGCGACGAGCATGCCCGCGGACTCGGCGGCCAGGAGCAGTCGCATCCGTTCCGGGCGTTCGGTCCGCGCGGTCCGGGCGACCTGTCGCTCGTAGACCGCCACCAGCGCGGTGAATTCGTCGGTGCCCGGCGGCAGCGGCACCGGGCCCGAGTCGAACAGGGAGGGCTGGGTCTCGGCGGCGCGCACGGGAGCGTCCGGCGGGACGGCCAGGCCGTGCAGGCGTGCCCAGGCGGCGGCCAGCGACCTGGCCTGGCCGGACTGACCTTCCTCGTGTCCGATCAGCAGCGCCTCGGCGGCCTCGACGTCGTAGCAGCGCTCGACCCGCACCCCGGCGGCCAGCAGGGTCCGGTAGATCTCGGCGGTCGATCGCCACACCCACCGCTCGACCTCGGGACGCGCGCGGACGGCCTCGGCCAGCGACGGTTCGTCGAGGATCGGTCCCGCGGGCCTGCCGTCGGGGTCCAGCGGGCACAGCCGGGCGCCACCGTCACCCGTCTCCGCCACCGCCCATCGCACCCGCCGAGTGTGGCATCGGGGTCCGACACGCCACGGCCCCGCTCATCGTCCCGCGGCCGTGAGCTGGTGATCCGCCTCGAGCAGCATCCACCCGCTCAGCTGCACCGACAGATCGCGGCTCAGGTTCGCCGCCGACGCCGCGTCGGTGCCGGCGAGATGGAGCAGTGAGCTCGGATACTCCGGCGCGGCGATCGGGCGGGTCCAGTCCATGCCGAACAGCGGCAGCCCGTCGACCTCGGCGCGATGCTCCCACGCGGCCCGCGCCGAGGCGCGCACGATGGCCGCGGCGGTGGCATCGCCCAGCGCCAGCGCGGTTTCGGCCAGATACCGGGCGAGGATGCCCATGAACAGCCCGGAGTCGTTCGCGGTGGCCGCGATGATCACGCCCCCGTTCGTCAGCGCGGTGGCCGTCGCCGCGACGAGTGCCGCCGCGCGGTCCCGGTGGACGGCGTCGCCGGTGCGCACCGCCAGTTCGGTCTCCAGCCCGATCGCCACGCCCTGGCAGTAGGTGTGGATGGTCCGGTTCACCTGTCCGTCGGGCTCGTGGACACCGTCGAGGGTCAGTCCGGTGACGGGGTCGCGCAAGCGGGTGTGCAGGAACTCGGCGAGTTGCCGTGCCCGGCCGAGATCGCCGAGCCGGGCCAGCGCGATCCCGGTCGGCCCCACCGCCGGGGTGTTGAAGTAGGGGTCGCCCGACCGCCACGGCACCGCGCCGACCTGCGCGTTCCAGCCGTCGAGCAGGTCCGACCGCAGGTCACCGATCGCGTCACCGAACCGGATGCCCAGCAGCCGATCGGCGCGTTCGAGCGCCAGCGCCAGCCACGCCATGTCGTCGTAGTACCGGTTGGTCCAGCCGGTGATGTTGCGGGTGCGGATGCCGAGCGCGAGCGCGGCGACCCGGTCCTTACGGGCGGGCGTGGGGTCGCGGTGGGCGGCGTCGACCGCGCAGTCCACCAGGTGGGCCTGCCACCAGTAGCACCAGCGCCCGAACGACTGTTCCACCGGCGACGCGGGCCAGACCAGCGCGCCCAGACTCCGCTGCGGCAGGCCCCACAGCGCGCGCACGTGCCGGGAGACGATCGCCCGTTCCGCCAGCTCCGCCCGCTGCCCGGAGGTCAGCGCATCGGCGGCCGGCGGGCGCCGGATCGTGCCCGCTCGCGGTGGTTGCCCCAGCACCCCGATACCGATCGCGGCACCCGCCGCGATCAGCGCACCACGCCGGCTGATCCCCTCGTTCCGGCGAACCATCCGCTCGGACTCTCCTTCCGCACGACGACGCCCGAGCCGGGAACCGTACCGCTGGGGCGTCGGTCCGCGGTGGCCGGAACTTGAACTGTTCCGGTGTACCGCGAGAACGTTCGGCGGAGCCGGAGGCTGTCCGGCGGGTGTCGGCCGGGCGGTCCGGGCGGGGCGATCGGCGCGGCCGACGAGATCGGCGGGCAGTTCGGTGCCGTCGTCCAGGATCACCGTGTCCTCGGTGAATTCCCGGACTCGACCGTGTGCCAATTTTATCTCGCCGCCGGCACCCATGGCCGCGGTGCAGAGTGTCGTGGACCAGGCGGCGGCTCAGTCCCGATCTCCCGCCGCACCACGTTTGTGGTCGCCGAACGGTTCGTCGCGTTCCCGCACCGCCTCCCGGAATCCCACAGTGGCCGAACGGAGTTGGAAAGCGTAGCCCTCGCGGGTGTGCCGGGAGATACCGTCGAAGACGGTGCTGACCATGCCAGAGTTGGCGACACCCTGGGCCAGCAGGCTCGAGTTCAGCGCCAGTTTCGCCATCATGAGCTGATTGACCGGCATCCGCGCGATCCGCTCCACCAAGGCTTCGGTCCGCGCGTCGAGTTCGTCGGCGGGCCAGGACTCCACCGCCAGACCCCACTCGGCGGCCTGCTTGCCGGTCAGGCAGTCGCCGGTGAACAGCAGGCGCTTGGCGCGCTGGTCACCGAGGCGGTGCGCCCACATGCCCGCCGCCGGGATGCCCCAGACCCGGGTGGGTGGATAGCCGATCTTGGTGTCGTCGGCGCAGATGATCTGGTCGCTGTAGAGGGCGATATCGGTCCCGCCCGCCACCGCGAAGCCGTGCAGTTTGGCGACGGTCGGCTTGTTCGCGTGCAGCAGGCTGGCGAAGCCACGATTGAACCGGCTCATCATGGCGTAGTCGAGCATCGGATCCCAGGTGCCCCAGGGATTGTGGTTGACCGCCTGCGCGATCGGGTCGACCGCGGTGCCGGTGACCTCGCCGGCACCGCCCGCGCTCGCGAAACCCCGCTCGGCGAACAGGTCCAGGTCGTAGCCGCCGCAGAAACCCTTGCCGCGCCCCGAGACCAGGATGACGTGCACGCGCGGATCGAGATCGGCCCGCTCGACCGCGTGCGCGAGATCCACCGGCGTATCCGGGGTGATCGCGTTGCCCTTGTCGGGCCGGTCGAAGGTGATCCGGGCGATGCGCCCGTCCCGCTCGTAGGTCAGCGTCCGGTATTCCCGCTCGGTGCTCGGGTCGGGCCGGTCGCGCCACGGGGACTCGGGCCCTTCGGTCCAGTTCTCATACCACGCCGCGGGCCGCTGTCCCGCATGCGATTCGTAGTCCGACATGTGGCTGCCTCCTGGGTACACGGAACGTGACGGCGAGGCCGATGCTATCGGCAGGCCGGGCCACGGCCCGCCGATTTCGCCTCGTCGTCTCCCGCCGCTGCCGCGCTAAGGTCGAACGGCGTGGCCGTCCGTGACCGCGGGCGGGTTCTCCAGCCAACCGACACGAAGAGGCATGTCATGCACCTCGGCGGTACGACCATCCGGGCCCTGATCGCGGCGGCTGTCGTCGCGGTACCTGTGGGCGCGCTCGCGCCCGTCGCCGCGGCCGACCGCGGCCTGCTCGACGACGCGATCACCCTCACCAGCGGCGGCCTGTGTGTCGGGCATGTCCATTTCGCGACGGTCTTCGGACCGGACACCCCGTATTTCGGCCTGGTCAGCGCGCTGCACGGGATCGGCCCATGCTCGGTGGAGGTAGCGGTGAACTGGCGCAATCTCGACACCGGCGCCACCGGTACGGTGCGGCAGCAGGTCTACGGGACCGGCGGCACCCAGATCTCGTTCGATCCCGGGCCGGGGCGGATCACCGGCACGCTCACCACCGACGCGCCGCACAAGCCGGGCACCTTCGAATTCCAGCGCACCGCACCGTGATCCGCCGCGACCGGAGGGTGACCGGTCGCGGCGGAATCGGGGTGACGCTCAGGCGCGGGTGAGCGCGCCCGCGTACTCGGACCGGGCGAATCTGCCCGCGGGCTGGAACCGGGCGAGCACGTCGGCCGCGGGCACCCCGGTGATCTCCTCGATGTAGGCGCCCGCCTGCTCGGCGGTGTCGATGCCGAGGAACGGCTGCGGCTGGTGCAGCAGGCCGACCAGTGCGCTCGCGAATCGGGGCTCCACCGCCGCGGCGGCGAAGAACTGGCCGCCGATGTCGGCGAAGTCCGGGTCGCTGAGGAACAACCGGGTCACCTTGGCGGCGGCATCGCTGCGCGCGGCGAGGAACTCGCCATAGCGGGCGGCGATCCAAGCCTCGTCGAAGGCACCGTCGTGTACGGCGGCCGCGGCGACCAGGCGTTGCGCCTGGATCAGTCCGCTCTGCGCGCCCTGCCCGGCGATCGGGTCGTAGGCGACGGAGGTGTCGCCCAGCGATGCCACCGGATGACCGCTCGCGGTCCGGCCGACACCGGCCCGGACCACCGGCCGGACAGCGCCCTTCAGCCACGAGTGCGGGTCGTCCTCGATCACCCGGGTGGCCAGGACCTCGGGCAGGTCCCAGTCGATGTAGTCGCGGTACAGCTCGGTGACGATCCGGTGCGCCGACGCCGCCGAATCGGCCGCCCCGAACCGCGCCGCCCAGTCGCTGCCCGGCCTGGCCCAGCCCAGGAACGCCCAGCTCGGACCGGCGTCCTTGTGCAGGTAGGGCCCCCACCAGCCCTCGCCCTGGTCGGCGAAGATGGAGAACCCGCTGTGCCCGCCGCCCGCCGGACTGCGATGGGCGAACACGCCCGGGTCGTGGCCGAGGCCGGTGACGGTGACCGTGAGCAGCGAACGCTGGGGCGCGTCGTAGACGGTCCGTTCGGTGTCGACGGGGAACAGGTCGGACAGGCCACCGCGGCCGGTCGCCACGAGAGTCAGGTCGTGCCGGGCGGCGATTCCGTCGAGGGATTCCGGGGTGACCTGCTCCACGACGAAGCGCCCACCGCGTTCGCGGAACGCGGTGAGCCGCTCGTCGGCTTTGAGCCTGGTGTCGACCGCGACCCCGACGTAGCCGTCGAACACGCCGTCGAAGGCGATCAGCTCGGCGCGGTCGGGGTCGGCGATCCGGACGCTGAGCCCGGTGTGCCGGGGCGCCCTGGCGGTATAGGTGTCCAGGCCGAGTGCCAATTCGGCCTGCTGGGTCACCCCGAATTCCAGGGCGGTGCCGGTGGCGGGGACGTCGTCGCGGAGGGCCGGTTGGTCGCGGTCGCTGTAGAGCGTGACCTCGAAGCCGGCGTCGAGCAAACCTAGCGCCGCGGAGACGCCGGTCTGTCCGGCGCCGACGATCGCGGCCGAACGCGTGGAACGTGAAGCGGGATTCTGCGATGTCATATCGACATGGTTCTCGATTCCCTTCCGCCGCAGCAGGGTTGCGATCAGCGGGAATCGATGGCCGCGGCGACCGAGCCCGGTCGCGACTCCGCGTCGGGCAGGACGGTCGAATTCCGGCCGCCCACCCGGTAACTCGCGCCGCGATGGTCGGCCGGGAGCCGGTCGCCCGCGCCGAACAGCGCCTGCCGCAGGGTGCCGGGCGCGTACTCGGTGGCGTAGGCGCCGCGTTGGGTCAGTACCGGGACCACGTGCCGCACGATGTCCTCGAAGGTGCCGGGGGTGATCGCGTAGGCCAGGTTGAACCCGTCCAGGTCGGTCTCGGCCACCCAGTCCTGGAGCTGATCGGCGACGGTCTCCCCCGACCCGACGAACACCGGGCCCATGCCGCCGATACCCGCCCAGCGGCCGATGTCGCGCACGGTCCACGCGCGGCCGTCGTCGTCGAATTCCTGGAACGCGGCGACCGCCGACTGGATGGCGTTGCTCCGCACGTCGCCGATGGGGTCGTCGAGGTCGTAGCGCGACAGGTCGATCCCCAGCCAGCCGGACATGAACACCAGCCCGCCTTCCACACTCGCGTAGGACAGGTACTCCGCGTGCTTGGCGTGGGCGGCCTCGTCGGTGGCATCGGTGACGATGGTGGCCAGCGCGTAGATCCGGGCCGCGTAGCGGTCACGGCCCGCCGCCTCGAGTGCGTCCCTGACCCGCGACACCGTTTGGGCGAGTACCCGTTTCGACGGTGCGGCCACGAACACGGCCTCGGCGTTCTCCGCGGCGAAACGCACCCCGCGCGGGGACGCGCCCGCCTGGTAGATCACCGGGGTGCGCTGCGGTGACGGCTCGGACAGATGGATGCCGGGCACGGTGAAATGCCGTCCGCGATGACCGATGTGGTGCACCTTCGCCGGGTCCACGTAGATACCGCGGTCGACATCGCGGACCACCGCGTCGTCTTCCCAGGAACCCTCCCAGAGCTTGTAGAGCACCTCGAGATACTCGTCGGCCTGGTCGTAGCGGTCGTCGTGGTCGAGCTGGTCGTCGGCGCCGAGATTGCGGGCGGCCGAGGGCAGATAGCCGGTGACCACGTTCCAGCCGATCCGGCCGCCGGTGAGGTGGTCCAGCGTGGACAGCCGCCGGGCGAACGGGAAGGGGTGCTCGAAGCCGGTGCCGGTGGTGATGCCGAAGCCGAGATGCTCGGTGACCGCGGCCATCGCCGTCACCAGCAGCAGCGGATCGGCCACCGGCACCTGGGCGCCCTCCCGCAGCGCGGCGAGGTCGTTGCCGCCGTAGACGTCGTAGACGCCGAGCACGTCGGCGATGAAGATGCCGTCGAAGCGGCCGCGTTCGAGCAGCTGGGCGAGCTCGGTCCAGTAGCTCAGCTCCTTGTAGCGGTGCGACTGGTCGTCGGGGTGGCGCCACAGGCCGGGCGACTGATGGGCCACACAGTTCATGTCGAAGGCGTTGAACCGGATCCGGCGGGTCATCGCGTCTGCCCGTCGGCCGCGACCCGCTCGCCCGCACTCCAGCCGAAGGGCAGGTCGGTGCCGTTGAGCAGGTGATCGCCCACCGCCCTTGCCTTCTGGATGGCGGGGTTGTGCACGGAGATGGTGCGCGCGTTGCGCCAGTGCCGGTCCAGGCGCAGCCCCTCGGACACGATCGACGCGCCACCCACCTCGAACAGCAGGCTCGTGGCGGGCAGCACGGTGTCGATCACCGCGAGCTGGGCTCGCGCCGCGGCGAGTTCGACCGCGACGAGCGCGGTCTCGTCCTTCGCCCCGGCGGCGAGGACCTCGTCGAGCAGCTCGGCCACCGCGAGCACGTTCGCGCGGGCCGAGAACGCGGCCGCCGACAGGGTGCCGATCACCTGCTGCACCAGCGGATCGTGCCGGGGCAGGTCGGCGGCGGAATGGGTGTAGCCACGCGTGCGTCGCGAGACCCACTCGCGCACATCGCTTTCCGCGCGCTGGGCGATCCCCGCGAGCACCGCGAGCTGGACCAGCTGCAGGTAGGCGGTCGCGTAGGTGGGTCCGGGCACGCCGTAGCCGGGGCCGAGGATCTGGTCCTCGGTGACCCGCACCGCGGTGAATTCGGTGGTGCCGCTGGCGGTGAGCCGCTGCCCGAAGCCGTCCCAGTCGTCGTGTTGACGCACCCCGTCGGCCTGCGCGCCGACCAGCACGCCGACCCGTTCGCCGTCACGGTCGGCGGCGACGAGGATGTGGTCGGCGTAGAGCGAACCGGTGCTGTAGTACTTGGTGCCGTCGAGCCGCCAGTGCTCGCCGTCGCGAGTGAGCCGGGTGCGATACCGGTCGACCGCGCCGACACCGGGTTCGGTGATGGCGTTGCCGACCAGGGTGCCCTCGGTGACCGCGCGCAGCCACCGCTCGCGCGCCGGTCCGGCGTCCGCCAGCAGTTGGTCCTCGACGAAGGAGAAGTGCACGCGTAGGGCCTGCGGCAGATTCGATTCGGCGGCGGCGAGGTCGATGAGCAGCCGGAACAGCTGGCGCACGCTCGCGCCGTAGCCACCGAACTCCACCGGCACCCGCAGCGCGCCGAAGCGGGCCGCGCGCAGGTCCGCGATCTCGGCATGCGCCAGTGCACGGTCGGTCTCGCGGGCGACAGCGCCCTCGGCGATACGGTCGAAGAGGGGACGGAAGACGTCGTCCAGTTCGGAATCGGCCACGCGTTTCGTCTCTGTGGAAGTCATTCCCCCACCATGACGCCGCGGGCCCGCGCGCTCACGGGTTGCGCGCATCAGGATCGCAAAGCGGGCCGGGCCACGTTGCGATCAGGCCGAGCCGGGAACCTGTGCCCCGGCGGGGTCTCTGCGACGATGTCGGCATGAGCACCGCCACCCGACCGGGTGACTTCACGACCGGCACGCTGGTTCTGCTGTCCGCGCTGTACTTCGCGCAGGGTCTGCCGTTCGGCTTCTTCACCCAGGCGCTGCCGGTGGTGCTGCGCGAATCGGGCTATTCGCTGGTGGCGATCAGCGCGTCGGGTGTGCTGTTCCTGCCCTGGGCGCTGAAGTTCCTCTGGGCGCCCTACGTCGACCGGTACGGCACCCGGCGGACGTGGCTGCTGGTGTTGCAGCTGTCCGCGGCCGCGGTGGCGATGCTGCTGGCCTGCCTGGATCTGTCGTCGTCGCTGCGGTGGCTGTTCGTCGGCATCGTGGTGGTGAATCTGCTGTCGGCGACCCAAGACGTGGCCACCGACGGGCTCGCCGTGCGTCTGCTCGGTCCGCGCCAGCGTGGACTGGGCAACGGCATCCAGGTCGGCGCGTACCGCGTCGGCATGATCGTCGGCGGCGGGGCGCTGCTGTGGTTGTTCGCTCTGGCCGGGTGGCGGGTGCTGTTCCTCGCCATGGCGGTGCTGATCGTGGCGACCACGGTGCCGGTGTGGCTGCTGCGCGAACCGGTCGCCGACCGCCCGCCGCGCCCGCATCCGGCCCGCCTGCTCGGCACCTGGTGGACCCGGCTGCGCAGGCCGGGCGTCCTCGCGTTCATCGCGCTGATCGGCGCGTTCAAATTCGGTGATTCGATGGCCTCGGCGCTGACCGGCCCGTTCCTGTCCGACGCCGGGCTCGATCTCGGCCAGATCGCGCTGATCAAGGGAGTGCTCTCCTCGGCGGGCGCCCTGGCGGGCGCGGCCATCGGCGGCTGGCTCGCCTACCGCTTCGGCCGCAGGCACGCGCTGCTGATCGGCGGGGTCACCCAGACCGCGAGCATCGCGCTGTATCTGTTCGCGGCCCTCGGCGTCGGCGGATTCGAACTGCTCGTCACCGCGAGCCTGGCCGAGCACGTCTTCGGCGGCGCCGCCACCGTCGCGGTGTTCGCGCTGATGATGGACGCCGCCGACACCGACCACGCGGGCAGCGACTACACCCTGCTCGCCTGCGCCATCGTCGTCGTCCAAGGGGTGGCGGGGCTGGCGGCCGGGGTGATCGGCGACCTCGCCGGCTATCCCGCCCTGTTCGCGACGAGCCTCGTCCTGTCCGGACTCGGTTGTGCCGCACTGATTCTCGGGCTGTCGCGCGGGCTCGGGCCCACCGGCGTACGCCGGGCGCTGGCGGACACCGACGCGGCCGCGCGTCCGGTCCGGGAACCGGCGGCCGAGGAGTCTGCCAGACTGGGCCGGTGAGCGATGCCGATGCGGGTACCTACGTCGAGCCGGGCGAATTCCGTCGCGATACGAACTACATCACGACGCGGATCACCGCCGACGGTCGCGACGGTTACCCCGTCGAACCGGGGCGCTACCGGCTCGTCGCGGCCAGGGCCTGCCCCTGGGCCAACCGCACGCTGATCGTGCGCCGGTTGCTCGGCCTCGAGCCGGTGCTCTCCCTGGGCCTGTGCGGGCCCACGCACGACAAGCTCAGCTGGACCTTCGATCTGGACCCGGGCGGGTTCGATCCGGTCCTGGGCATCCACCGGCTGCGCGACGCGTATCTGGCCCGGTTCCCCGACTATCCGCGCGGGATCACCGTGCCCGCGGTGGTCGACATCCCGACCGGGCAGGTGGCCACCAACGACTACGCCCAGATCACCCTCGACTTCTCCACCGAGTGGACCGCATTCCACCGCCAGGGCGCCCCACAGCTGTATCCGGAGCCGCTGCGGGACGAGATCGACGAGATCAACCTCGACGTGTTCCGCAACGTCAACAACGGCGTCTACCGCTGCGGATTCGCCGGCGCCCAGGACGCCTACGATACCGCCTACACGCGCCTGTTCGACGCCCTCGACCGGCTCACCGAGCGGCTGAGCACCCAGCGCTACCTGGTCGGCGACACCATCACCGAGGCCGACGTGCGCCTGTTCACCACACTCGCCCGCTTCGATCCCGTCTATCACGGCCATTTCAAATGCAACCGGAGCAAACTCACCGAGATGCCGGTGCTGTGGGCCTACGCGCGCGATCTGTTCCAGACTCCCGGCTTCGGCGACACCATCGATTTCGGTCAGATCAAGGAGCACTACTACGTCGTCCACCGCGACATCAACCCCACCGGCATCATCCCGGCGGGGCCGGAGCTGTCGAACTGGCTGACGCCGCACCACCGCGAGGAACTGGGCGGTCGCCCGTTCGGCGACGGCACCCCACCGCCGCCGCCCCTGCCCGCCGAGCAGGTTCCGCCGATTATCTGAGATCGACTGTCCCACATCGACGCCGGGGCGCGTGGACACTGGGGGTATGCCCGAACTGCTGCCGCCCGTGGTGGATCTCGATCGATTCGCCGCGACACCGCAACCGCATCTCTCCGGCGTCGACGGCCTGACCCTGCGGCCGTGGGCCGAGGACGACGCGCCCATCGTGTACCGGGCGTTCCAGGACGCGGCCATCAGCCGCTGGCACGTTCGCACCGCCGAATCCGTCGGCCAGGTGCGCCGGTGGATCGAGCGGTGGCGCACGGCGTGGTCGGCCGGTAACGGGCAGTGGGCCGTCACCGTCGACGACGAGGTGGCGGGGCGGATCGGCTTGCGCCGCAGCGACCTCGGCGAAGGCCACACCGAACTCGCGTACTGGACGCTGCCCGCCTGGCGCGGTCACGCGATAGCGCCCCGCGCCGCCCGCATCCTCACCCGGTGGGCGTTCGAGGACATCGGTTTCGACCGCATCCAGCTCACGCATTCGGTCCACAACCCGCCGTCGTGCCGGGTGGCGGCCAAATGCGGATTCGTCCTGGAAGGAACGCTGCGCGGGGCTGGGCGCCACCGCGACGGCTATCACGACATGCACCTGCATGCCCGGCTGCGCACCGATCGCCCGGGAGTCCGCTGAACGATCGGCTGCTTGCCTCCCCCTTCTACTGTATACACGAATCCGGGTCCTCATGAGGCGCGCAATCGTGGTCCATAATCGCTCGCGAAATACCGAAACCACCAGGTGAGGAGTAGCGGGGATGGCCTATGTACTGGATTTCGGGGAGATCGATCGCACCCGGGTCGCGATCGTCGGCGGCAAGGGCGCGAACCTCGGTGAACTGGCCCGGATCGACGGAGTCGACGTGCCTGCGGGCTTCTGCGTCACGACCGAAGCCTTCGCCGAGGCGGTGGCGGGCGCACCCTCGATCGAGGGTCTGTTCGAGGAGGTGTCGCGGCTCACGGCCGACGACCGGGCGGGTATCGCCACCGCCAGCGCCCGTGTTCGCCGCGCGCTCGAAGACCTCGTCGTGCCCGAGCACATCGCGGCCGAGATCCTCGGCGCGCACGCCCGGCTCGGGGTCGACGGCGCCTACGCGGTGCGGTCCAGCGCAACGGCCGAGGACCTGCCGACCGCGTCGTTCGCGGGTCAGCAGGACACGTTCCTGAACGTCGTTGGACCTGCGGCGATCCTCACGCACGTCAGCCGGTGCTGGGGTTCGCTGTTCACCGAACGGGCCGTCACCTACCGACTGCGCAACGACCTCGGCGAGCAGCCGGTGCGGATGGCAGTGGTCGTGCAGCGGATGGTGTTTCCGCGTGCCTCGGGCATTCTGGTCACGGCCGACCCCGTCACCTCCGACCGGACCGTGGTCTCCATCGATGCCGGCTTCGGTCTCGGCGAAGCACTCGTCTCAGGTCTCGTCAACGCCGACATCTACCGGGTCCGCGACGACACCGTCACCGACCGGACGATCGCCACCAAGAAACTCGCCGTCGAGCCGGCGCCGGAGGGCGGCACCCGGGTGCGCGAGATTCCCGAGGAGCACCGCACCGACCCCGTGCTGTCGGAGGCCGAGGTGCTGCGGCTGGCCCGGCTCGGCCGCCGGATCGAAGCGCATTTCGGCAGTCCGCAGGACATCGAATGGTGCCTGGACGGTCCGGACCCGCGGATCGTGCAGAGCAGGCCGATCACCACGCTGTTCCCCGTTCCGGTGGCCGCCGACGCGGAGAACCGCGTCTACGTGTCGGTGGGCCACCAGCAGATGATGACCGACGCGATGAAGCCGCTGGGAATCTCGCTGTGGCAGTTGACGAGTCGCGCGCCGATGCGGGACGCGGGCGGTCGGCTGTTCGTCGATGTCACCGAGATGCTGGCGGCACCGGCGATCCGCACCGGTCTCATCGACGGGCTGGGCAAGTCCGATCCGCTGATCGGGGACGCGCTGCGGTCCGTGGTCGAGCGCGATGACTTCCTGCGCCCGGCGACCGAGGACACCGGGGTCCGCGCGCCCGCCGGTGTCCCCGCACCGGGCGCGGTCCGCGCGCCGATCGAGGCCGATCCCGCCCTCGTCACCGCACTGGTCGCCGATATCGACGGCTCCATCGCCACGCTGCGGCGCGAGATCCCGGCCTACGCGGGTCCGGCGCTGATCGACTTCCTCCTGGCCGATATCCAGGAGTTGCAGCGGACGGTGTTCGCGCCGCGCAGCCTGCAGGCCATCATGTCCGCGATGGAGTCCACCGAGTGGCTCAACGACCGGCTGTCGGACTGGCTCGGCGAGAAGAACGCCGCCGACGTACTGCTGCAGTCGGTTCCGGGCAATGTGACCTCGGAGATGGGCCTGGCTCTGCTGGACGTCGCCGATACGATCCGGCCACACCCGGACGTCGTGGCCTACCTGCGCGAGGTGGAGCAGACGGGTGCGGAGCGCGACGACTTCCTCGATCAGCTGGGCGCACGCGCCGGTGGGGCTGCGGCCCGGGCCGCGCTGGAGGGGTTCCTCGACCGGTACGGCATGCGCTGTGTCGGCGAGATCGACATCACCCGGCCTCGCTGGAGCGAAAGCCCCACCACGCTCGTACCCACGATCCTGGGCAATATCAAGAACTTCGGGCCCGGCGCGGGCAAGCAGCGCTTCGACGACGGCCTGCGCGAAGCCGAGCACGCGAAGCACCGGCTCCTCGAGCGCGTGCGCACCCTCCCGGACGGGGCAGCGAAAGCCACGGAGACCGCGGCGATGATCGATCGCCTCCGCACGTACTCCGGGTATCGGGAGTATCCGAAATACGGCATGGTGAGCCGCTACTTCGTCTACAAGCAGGCGCTGCTGCGCGAAGCCGACCGGCTCGTGCGCGACGGCGTGCTGCGCGACCCCGAGGACATCTACTACCTCCGGTTCGACGAGCTCGGCGAGGTGGTCCGCACCCAGCGGGCCGACGCCGAACTCATCGACGAGCGCAAGGAGGCGTTCCGCTCGTATCAGTCGCTCACAGCGCCCCGAGTGCTCACCTCCGACGGCGAGGCGCTCACCGGCGCCTATCGACGCGCGGACCTGCCGCCGGGCGCGCTGCCCGGGATGGCGGTCTCCGCCGGGACGATCGAGGGCCGCGCGCGCGTCGTGTCCGATATCGGGCAGGCCGACCTCGACCCGGGCGACATCCTGGTGACCGCCTATACCGACCCCAGCTGGACTCCGCTGTTCGTCGCGATCCGCGGCCTGGTGACCGAGGTCGGCGGGCTGATGACCCACGGCGCGGTGATCGCCCGCGAGTACGGCCTGCCCGCCGTCGTCGGCGTGGAGCACGCCACCACGCTGATCCGTGACGGGCAGCGCATCCGCGTGCACGGCACCGACGGCTACGTCGAGATCCTGACGCGGGACGAGTGACGCCGGCACCGGCGCTCGGCGGCCCACCTCCGGGCCGCCGAGCGCCTGGTCTAGACGACCTTGGCGTCGATCAGCAGGTTCCAGATCTCGCCCTGGTCGACGACCTCCACGCCGAGCTTCTCCGCCTTGGCCAGCTTGCTGTCACCGACACCGGCGCCGGTGATGAGCAGATCGGTGTTGGCCGAGACCGAGGAGGCCGCGGTCGCGCCCGCCTGCTCGCACAGCCGCTGGAAGGTCGGGCGGGCGACCTTCTCCCCCGACCGCGGGTCGCTGATGGCGCCGGTGATGACGACCGTCTTGCCCGCCAGCGGCGCGCCTGCCGCGACGACCGGGGCGAGGTCTTCCTCGCGCACGTCCAGGTCGACACCGGCCGCCCGCAACCGGTCCAGCTCCGGACGTAGCCGGGTGAGGTGCGCGACCAGGGAGGCGGCGACCTTCGGGCCGATGTCGTCCACCGCGACGAGCCGTTCCTCGCCCGCGTCGGCGACCTCCTCCAGCGAGCCGAATCCCGCCCTGGCCAACCTGGCGGCGGTGCCGTCGGAGGCCATCGGGATGGCCAGCCCGATCAACGCGCGGCGCAGGCCGACCCGGCGGCTCGCGTCGATGGATTCGATCATCCGCGCGGCCGACACCTCGCCGATCCGATCGAATTCGAGCAGGCGCTCCTGGGTGAGGGTGTAGAAGTCCGACGGGTGCTCCAGGATGCCCGCCTCGGCGAGGCGTTCGATCCACACCTGACCGATGGCGTCGATATCCGCCGCCGCGCGCGAGGCCCAGTGGATGAGCCTGCGCACCGTCTGAGCGGGACAGGCGACGTTGGTACAGAACAGCTCTCGGCTGTTGCCCTGTTCGGTCACCGGCTGCCCGCACGACGGACACACGGTGGGTGGCACGATCTCGCGCTCCGCGCCGGTGCGCTTCGCCGCGTCGAGCACGCCGGCCACGAACGGGATCACGTCACCGGCGCGGCGCACCAGCACGGTGTCACCGATCTTGATGTCGCGGGCACGGATCACCTCCTGGTTGGCCAGTGTGGCCTTGGTGACGGTGGTGCCGCCGACGAACACCGGTTCCAGCCAGGCGACCGGGACGATCTTGCCGGTCTTGCCGACATCCCACACGACGTCGGCCAGCAGCGTGGTCTTCTCCTCGGCCGCGAACTTGAACGCGAGCGCACCGCGCGGCGAATTGGACCGGGTTCCGGCCGCCGAGTACGCGTCCCGGTCGGCCAGGCGCAGCACCGCGCCGTCGATGTCGTAGTCCAGGTCGTTGCGGCCCTGCTCGATCTCGGTGATCGCCGCCTGCGCCGCGGTGGCGTCGGCGCACACTCGCATCCGCGCACCCTCCACGCCCAGCGCCAGCAACCCCGCGCCGAGATCGTGGGCGGCACCACCGTCGTCGGTGTCGAGGTCGAAGCCGAAGAACTGCAGGCGGCGTTCGGCGACCGTGGCCGGGTCCTTGGCCCGCAGCGTGCCCGCCGCGGCATTGCGCGGGTTGATCAGCGGTTTGTCCGGGTGGGCGGCGTTGTAGGCGGCGAAGGTCGACCGCAGCATCACCGCCTCGCCGCGCACCTCCACGCGCCCGGGGAGCTCGATCCGCTCGGGAACGCCGTCGACCAGGGCGCGGACCAGCATGGTCACGTCGTCACCGGTGGTGCCGTCGCCGCGCGTCACCGCCCGCACCAGGCGCCCGTCCTCGAAGACCAGCGACAGCGACAGGCCGTCCAGTTTCGGCATCACCACCACCGGCTGCCCGGGGAAACGCTGGAAGAACGCCTCGACCTGCTCGGGTTTCGTGGCCTTCTCGAGCGACAGCATGGGCCGCGCGTGCCGGACCGGCGCGTGCAGCACCGCGGGCGCGCCGACCTGGTCGAGCGGGTTCGGGTCGGGCGTGAGTTCGGGGTGCGCCGCGATCAGCGCGCGCAACTCGTCCTCGATCGTGTCGTACTCGGCATCGGCGACCAGTGGCGAGCCCTGGTAGTAGGCGTCGCGCAGCGCCACGATGCGATCGGCGAGTTCCTGGATACGTTCCCCTGTTTCCACAGCACGCGACGCTACCGATGCCCACCGACAGCTCCGGCGAGGAGGGTGCGCCACCCGCCCGGCCGCTCACGAAATCCTCACGAGGGCGGCGGCAGTATCGGTGCCGGATCAGGTGCCCGGCCACGCCGACCGAGCGAACCCGACGCCCGCGGCGGCACCTCGCGCCCCGCGGACCCGCACCCCGAGCTGCCCTCGCGGTGCGGATCGCTTCGTGGCCGCCACTGATCCGGCGCACCCGCCGACTGTTCCTCCGGCGGGTGCGCCTCTTCCCCTGTCGTCGGCGCGATCAGGCCGCGGCGGTGCGTCGAATCGCCTGCAGCCGTTCCGTTGTCGGCGGATGGGTGCCCAGCCAGCGGGTCCTGGCCGCGAGCAAGGCCGACTCCGGCGACGTCTCGTACGGCAGCCACTTCCGCAGTGCGCCATGGAGATCGCGGCCGTACCCGAACTCGACCGCCATCCGGTCGGCGGCGAACTCCGCGCGCCGCGAGCGCGCCGCCGCCGTCAGCGGTTCCAGGACGAGCAGGCCGATCAGCACGACCACGACCGGCACGCCGACGCGCGGCGTCAGCACGACCGCCGCGACCACGAGCAGCGCGGCCGAGATCGCCGACCGGATCAGGAACCGGACGACCCCGGGCCCCCGTGCCGCGCGGACCGGGATCTTGCCGATCGCGCGCACCATGCGGGCCGGGAGCGCGACCCACTCCTCGAGCAGCCGCAACCGTGGATCGAGCATCAGGTGATGGGCGAGTTCATGGGCGAGCACCGCCGCCAATTGCCGTGGCCGCAGCGACCCGATCGCCCAGCTCGTCACCGCGACCATCCGCGCGGGCGCGGCGAACGCGTTGAGCGTGCCCGATTGCTGCACCCACAGCGAATAGGGCCAGCCGTCGACGCCGGCGGTCCGGGTGACGTCGGACCAGGCGGTCGCGAGCAGGTCCGGTTCCGCGCCGACCGGCTTGCGGAAGCCGTAGGCGGCGGCCGCCTGGCCCCGGTTCGGGTGGAACCACGCGGCACTGGCCACCCCGCACCCGATCACGAACCACAGCGCGAGCACGATCGCCGCCGCCCAGCGACCGACGGCGATGCCGACGACGTAGACCAGCACACCGTTGAGCGCCACGCTCGGCAGCGTCAACACGAATCCCCCGGCGAACGCGCGAATCCTCCCCACGCACGCGAGTTTACGGCGAGCCACCGACACTCCCGGTGAGCCCGACCACCAACGCTTGCCGCCCGGTAACCGGCGTGCCATGGTGGAGAAGAGCCCGGACTTCGGGCTTCCGGACGAGGGGTGCCGTACCCGGAGTGCGACAAGACGGCCCGAGGAGGGCTGTGATGTCGTGGATTCTGCTCGTCGTGTCCGGATTCCTGGAAGCCGTGTGGGCGACCGCGCTGGGCAAATCCGAAGGCTTCACCCGGCTGGTGCCGTCGGTGGTGTTCTTCGTCGCGCTCATCGCGAGTATGGCCGGATTGGCCGTCGCCCTGCGCGAACTACCCGTCGGCACCGCCTACGCGGTCTGGGTGGGCATCGGCGCGGTCCTCACCGTCACCTACGCCATGGCCACCGGCGAGGAACCGATCACGATCGTCAAGCTGGTGTTCCTGACCATGATCGTGACCGGCGTCGTCGGACTCAAACTGGCCCACTGACCTGCGACCCGGATGTCCGCTCGTCAGCGGGCCGGGATGGTGTGGCTTCGACCAGTTCGCGGAGTGCCTCGACGTCGCGGGTGAGGTTGTGTTGCAGCATGCGTGCCAGGAGCGCACCGAAGGGCCGTTGCAGTCCGTGCGGTCGCACCCGCAGGTCGAGGCGGACCGCGCAGCGGCCGGGCGCGAGCGCGGTGACGGTGCGCGCGCCGTCCGCGTCCGCTCCGCTGACGGTGCGCCAGGTCAGGCGGGTGCCGGGGACGACGGTGCCGACCTCGACCCGGGTCCGCCAGGTACGCCCGGCGAAGCGGAGTTCCTCGGTGGTGCGGGTCGCGGTGGTGGCGATGCCGGGTGGGTCGGCGGTCATGGCGACCACGCCGGTGCGCCACCGCGGGTCGTTGGCGTAGTCGGCGAGGACCGCCCAGACCTGCGCGGCGGGCCGGAAGACGGTCGTCGCGGCACAGAGTTCGAAGGTGCGCGCGTGCTGGGGATCAGACATGGTTCGGCCCTCACGGTGTCGGTGCGAGCGGCCGGTCGGCGGCTCCTCTCGACTGTCGCGCCCGGGTGTTTCAGTCCCGCTACAGCGACGGCGGCCCGAGCTCCGGCCGGTCGGCCCTGGCCAGCGCACCGACCAGGTCGATCACCGCGGGCCAGCTCAGCGCCGCCCCGTCGGTCAGCTCGTCCGGTCGCGAGTGGGCGGCCAGCAGCCGGTCCATCCGCGCGACGATCGCGGGATGGGCGAACTGGGCGTAGCGGCGCGGGTCGGCGCCGACCCGCGCGGAGTGGTGCAGTGCCGCCGCGCGCACCCGCAGCGCCTGCTCCGGTCGGCCCCGCGCCATGAGCGCGTACGACGCGGCGTACACCGCCCCCAGCGCGTCGGCGATGTTCGACTGCCGGGCGAAGACCCCCAGCGCGCGATCGAGGGCGGTGAGCGCTGCGGCGGCGCCGTCGGTGTCGTCCGGGTCGGCCAGGATCGCCCAGGCCAGCACCACATCGGCCATGCCTTCACACCACAGGTGACCGCAGTCGGCGCTGCGTTCGCGGGCCACCCGCAGCAGGCGCACGGCCTCGGTCCGACGGCCCTCCAGCAGCAGCACGGTGCCCGTGCCGAACTCCGCGCAGCCGCGGATCCACTCCGGCGTCGGCAGCCGGTCGACCTCTGCGACGAGCGCGTCGACCGCCACCCGCGCGGTCGCCGGGTCACCGAGCGCGGTCCACGCCAGCGCCCGATACATCAAGGCGGACAACCACAATTCCCGCGCGGTCTCCGGTCCGCCCAGGATGGCCATGGCGGCATCGGCACTCGCGAGCGCTTCGGCGGGCTCCCCGGCGTGGAACGACACGATCGACAGACCGAGCAGCCCGAAGGCGCGGTCGGCGGCGGGGGCATCGGCCGCGGCCGCCAACGCGTCACGCAGCAGCGTGCGGCCGACCGCCACGATGCCGAGCACACTCCACGCGAACTGCAGGGCCGCCACGGTCCGCAGTGCCACCACCGGATGGTGCTCGAGATCGTAGGCGATCCCGGCCCGGAGATTCGGCAGCTCCGCGGCCAGCGACCGATAGGCGCCCGCGGCGTGATGGCCGGTCAGCAGGGCCGATTTCTCGGCGGCGAAGGTGCGGACCCAGCGCGCGTGCTCGGCCCGGCTGGCCCCCGGGTCGGGGTCGACGCCGCGGCAGTAGCCACGGACAGTCTCCAGCAGGCGGTAGCGGGTGCCGGAGGGCGTGTGCTCGAGGGTGAGCACGGACCGGTCGACAAGCGAGGCCAGCGGGGCGAGCACACCCGCATCGGGGTGTGTCGCCGCGGCCGCCTGCCAGGTGAATCCGCCCTCGAACGGCCACAACCGCACCAGCAGAGCCCGATCGCCGGGGGCCAGATCGTCGACGCTCCACCCGATCGCCGCGGACAAGTCGGCGTGCCGCGACAGCGATCCGTGCGGGGTCGGACCGAGCACGTCTCGCCGGTCGCGCAGATGGGTCGCGATCTCGGATAGCCCGAACGCGCGTTCGCGCGCGGCCGCCAGTTCGATGGCCAGGGGCAGGCCGTCCAGCATCGCGCAGATCTCGTGCGCGGCCGTCCGATCCGCGGAATCGGGTCGCCAGCCCGCCCGGCCGGCGCGCACCCTGTCGAACAGCAGGCGCACCGCGGCACCGTCGTCGCCGAGTTCGTCGAACACCGGCAGCGGCGACAGGGCCAGCACATGCTCGCCGTCGACACCGAGCGGCTGTCGGCTGGTGGCCAGGATCCGCAGGTGCGGGCAGGCGGCCAGCACCGTCACCACGACGCGGGCAGCCGGTTCGATCAGGTGCTCGCAGTTGTCGAGCACCAGCAGGCCGGGCGTCGCCGCCAGCGCCCGGCAGATCTGGGTCACGGGGTCGCCGGTGCGCTGGACCAGCGACAGCGTCGTCGCGATCGCGGTCGGCACGGCGTCGCCGTCGTCGACGTCACCCAGGCGCACGAACCATCGGTCGACGGGCGCCTCCGCCGCGGTCCAGTGTTCGATCGCCAACCGGGTCTTGCCCACGCCGGCGGGTCCGACGACGCTGACCAGTCGCTCGGTGGTGAGCAGCTCGCCCAGCACGCGCAGCTCGTCGTCGCGGCCGAGGAACGCCGACAGCGGCCGCCGGTGCGGTGGGCGGCGGCAGGGCGGGGAATCCGGCCGCGCGCCAGGCGATTCCACCAGCAGACCCGGATCCTGCTCGAGCATCCGGCGCTCGAGCGACCGCAGCGCGGGCCCGGGTTCCACCCCCAGTTCCGCCACCAGCAGCTCGCGCACCCGGCGCAGTTCGGCCAGTGCCTGCGCCTGACGACCGCTGCGGTACAGCGCCGAGGCCAGCAGCTCCCAGCGCCGCTCCCGGAACGGTGCGGCCGTCACCGCCTCGCCGAGATCGGCCACCGCCGTCGCGAGCTCACCGCACGCCAGCCGCGCCGCCGCCCGCTCCTCGATCGCGACCTCGTACAACTCCCTGAGCCGGATGCGCTCCGCCAGCGGACCGTCGGCCTGCTCCAGCTCCGGCCACGGGTCACCCCGCCACAGCGCGAGCGCGTCGCTCAGTACCCGCTCGGCGGACACGGGATCGTCGACGGCGAACTCGCGCAGTCCGGCGGCGACCAGGTCGGCGAACCTGCCGAGATCGGTGTGCTCGGCCGGGAGCGCCAGCAGGTAACCGGACCCCCTGCGGCGCACCAGCTCTCGCCCGGCGGGGCCCAGTGCGGACCGGAGCCGGGAAGCGACGACCCGCAAGGTCGCCGATGCCTGCCGTGGCTGCTCGGCACCCCACACGAGGTCGGCGAGGGCGGCATCGGACAGCGGCGAGCCCGCGCCGGTCGACAGCGCCGCGAGGAACCGTCGCGGCACCGGGCCGCCCAGATCCACGACGTGCCCGTCCACCTCGACCTCGATCGCGCCCAGTGCCCGCAGGAACACCACCACGAAACCCTATCCCGAGGCCGACACGCGATCCGGGATCCGCGTTGCGACCTTGTCGCCCCGCACCCCCGCTGGCACAATTGCTCGGAAATTGCCGAGGTCTCGCTCTTCCCTCCCGCTGAAGGGGTAGCCCATGCCGCAGACATCGAAGACGCGAAAGACCCATCGATCGGGGACCGGCAAGCGACGTTCAACGGCACACGGGAGTACATCCGCCGCGCTTCTCACGGCACTGGGTGTGGCATGGCTGGAGATACAGAGTGTCGGTGCGGTCGCGCTGGCGGCGACGACGGTGCTGATCGTGCCCGGCACGGGTACCAGCGACCCGTCGGTGGCCCACGATTTCGAGAGCAACGCCTACCAGAACTTCGTCGTTCCCGGCGCACACGGTTGTACCGACAACGCTTGTCCCGGCGTCACCTTCGTTCCCGTTCCCTACGACGCGTCGCTGTGGCCGGTCATCTCGTCGAAGGGCCCCGGGGCGTCGTCGGCGAAGTGGGATCCCTCGGTCGCCGACGGCGTCGCCACTCTCGGCGCGCTGGCCGCGCGTCAGCTGGGTGCGCCGGGGAACGGCGGCATCGTGATCTTCGGCTATTCGCAGGGTGCGACGGTGGCCAGTGCGGAGAAGGCCGCTCTGGCGGGGCTGACGCCGGCGGAGAAGAACCGGCTCACCTTCGTCCTCATCGCGAATCCGAACCGTCCCAACGGCGGCATCATCGAACGGCCGGTGCGTTTCGGTGAGATCCCGGTCGCCGACATCAGTTTCGGACCGCCCACCCCGACCGACACGGGCATCGCGACCACGGATATCGCCATGCAGTACGACGGCATCTCGGATTTCCCCGCCTATCCACTCAATGTGCTCGCCGATGCGAACGCCCTGCTGGGCACCCTGCTGATCCACCCCTCCTACCTGCAGCCGAAGGGCGACGGCGCGGGCAGCGAACCCAAGGCGGGCGCGGCGATCTACGGCTACCGCGATCCCGCCGACTTCGTCGCCCAGCAGAACTGCGCTGCGCATCCCGAGAATTGCCAGAGCCACGGTGACACCGTCTACAAGACGATCCCCAGTCCCGAGGGCACCTTGCCCCTGCTGTACCCCTTGCGCGCGGTCGGACAGCACACGAACACCACGAATGTCACCGAGCCCGCCGCGGTCCTGCTGGAACCGGCGCTGCGGGTCCTGATCGAGACGGGATACGACCGCACCGACTACGCGGAGCCGACGCCGTTGCGGTTCGACCAGCCACTGAACCCGAGTAAGACCGCCACCCTGCCGGTGGACCTGCCCGCCGCCATCGACGAGGGCATCGCCGACGCCCTCGCGGAAATCGAGGACCCGGCACGCACGCCGGACCGGACCCTGCCCCCGGCCGCGGCCCTGGCCAATCTCGACGACCTCCTGCCCCCGAACCCGGTGACACCGCTGCTGCGCGACTTCTTCCCACCCGCGCCCTGAGACCACGCCGGAATCGCCGGATGCTTGATACCGAAACTAATAGTTTCGTATGCTGCCCTGGTGGCGACAGGGCAACGAGGGGCCGGCCGACCGCGCGAGGAACGCGTGGACGCGTCGATCGCGGCGGCGGTGCGTGCGGTGCTCGACGAGCGCGGGTACGCGGGGTCGACCGTGGACGCGGTCGCGACCCGCGCGGGCGTGAGCAAGGCGACCATCTACCGCCGCTACGCGACCAAACAGGAGATGACCTTCGCCGTCCTGCTCCACGATCTGCGCGCGGCGGCGCCCGCCGACACCGGCAGCCTGTCCGCCGATCTGCGCGCGCTCACCACCCAGATCGCGACACAGGTGCGCGACGCCGGCGCGGGCAACCTCACCGGCCTGCTCGCCGACATCCGCGCCGACCCCCGCCTGCGCATCCGTTTCGCGACGACCTTCCTGCCCGTGGAACGGCGCATCATCACGACGGTGCTGGACCGCGCGATCGCCCGCGGTGAACTGACCCGCGCACCGGACCCGGCCGTGGTCCAGGCGCTGCTGCTCGGCCCGCTCTACTCCTGGCTGATCATGCTCGACGAAAACCCCACGCGCGCCACCGAACTCACCGGTCTCGTCGCCACCGTGGTCACCGAGGCGCTCACCACGAATCTGCTGCCGACCCGCAGATCGCCCGCCGCACGGCCGGGGACCGCGCCCGGTGGGCCACGGCCACCACCGGCGCCACGAGCGTCCCCATGGCCAGGACTCAGCGCTTCCACCGAAGATCGTCCCGAACAGAGGAGTTCCATGAACAAGACATTCACCGCCGTCGCCCGCGTCGCGGCCGCCGGGGTTTGCGGCCTGGCGTTCGTCGCCGTCGTCGGTTCCGGCACCGCGCAGGCGGCACCACAGGACTGCCGGGTCGAACGGGATTTCTTCGGCGCGTCGGCCACCTGTCAGCCCGACGGCGGAAGCAACTACGTCCTGCACCTCGACTGCTTCGGCTTCTACGCCAACGGCCCGTTCCCGATGTACACGATCGGCTCCTACACCGTGCTCAGCTACCCGTTCGAGCCCTCGGGCCAGCGCATCTCGGCCGCGTGCACCGGCATGGGCCCGGGTGTCGTCGCGGCCGCCACCAACGCGTACGTCGAGGTCTATCGCGGCTAGCGAGCCCGCGGCGCGCCCGATGTGGTGACCACTCGCATCGGGCATCCGCGGCACCCCGGTTCGGCTAGGGTCCGAGCAGATCGACCCGCGCCGAGCGAAAGGAGCACGATGCTCTCCCGTCGGCAGTTGCTCGCCGCGGCCGCGCTCGGCGGCGCCGTCACCACATTGGGCCTTCCCACCGCCAGGGCCGAGGGGCGGGTGCTCGGTGCAGGCGACCACGAGTACGAAGAGCTCACCCGGCGCGGCTACAACCGCCGGTTCCAGGCCCGACCGGCGAAGATCTATCTGCCCACGACGACCGAGGAGGTCCGCACCGCGGTCGCGAGATCCGTCGCCGAGGGGACGCGGATCGCCGCACGCTCGGGCGGCCACTGCTTCGACAACTTCGTCGACCACGCCGCCACCCGGTCGCTCATCGATCTGAGCAGGATCGACGCCGTGTACTGGGACGAGCGCCTGCGCGCGTTCTCGGTCGGCGCCGGCGCCGACATCGGCACCGTCTACGAGGCACTGCTCCGCAATGGCGGCGTCACCGTGCCGGGCGGGATCTGCCTCGGCGTCGGCATGGGCGGCCATCTCTGCGGTGGCGGGTACGGCCCACTGTCGCGGCGGCACGGGCTCGTGGCCGACCACCTGGCCGGAGTGGAGGTGGTGACGGTCGACGCCGACGGCGCGGCGAAGGTGGTGCTCGCGACCCCCGACGGACCCGACCGCGATCTGTGGTGGGCCCACACCGGTGGTGGCGGCAGCAATTTCGGTGTGGTGACGCGGTTCCTGCTCCGCTCCCCCGGCGCCGACGGCACCGATCCCGCCGCGGCCCTGCCGAAGCCGCCGGGCAGCATGCTCAGCACGCGACTGATCGTGCCGGTCACGACGGAGGAGTCGTTCGTCCGCTTCGTCGGCAACTACCTCGCCTTCTTCCAACGGCACAGCGCGCCCGGCGACGAGTTCACCGGCCTGTACGCCCCGCTCATGATCAGGACGACCGGCACCGCCGCCGCGGAGCTGCTCGTGCTGCTCGACGCCGACGCACCCGACGCGCGCGCACGACTGGACACCTTCGTCGCGACGGTGACCGACGGTGTCTTTCCCCCGGCGATCCCGACGCCGGTCGCCCAGCTGTCCTACCCCGACACCGTGCGCCAGGTGTACTACGCGAAGGGCCCGAGTGCGCTCCGGGTCAAGGTGAAAGCCGCCTACCTGCGCACGGCGTACTCCCCCGACCAGCTCCGGGTCTTCTACCGCTACCTCACCAATCCCCGTTTCCTCGGCGAGTCCCAGCTCGAATTCCTGCCGTTCGGCGGCGCGATCAACGCCGTCTCCGCCGACGCGACCGCCATGCCCGCGCGCGATTCGTTCATGACGATGCTCATCCACGCCGCCTGGCGCCAGCCTGCCGGTGACGACCGCTTCCTGCGCTGGGCCCGCGAGATGTACCGCGATGTGCACGCCGACACCGGCGGGGTCCCGGTCCCCGGCGACACCTACGGCGGCAGCTACATCAACTACCCGGACCCGGATCTGGCCGACCCGGCGTGGAACACCTCTGGCCTGCCCTGGCATACGTTCTACTACCGCGACAACTATCCCCGGCTGCACCGGATCAAGACCGACCGCGATCCGGGAAACGTTTTCGCGCACCAGCTCTCGATCGGCAGGCCCGAGTGGGGACCGCTCAGGTGAGGGCGAGTACCCGGCACGGTCCACCCGTGCCGCCCGCGTGTTTCGGCGCGCCAACGACGACCTTCGCCCCGAACGGCGGAACCGTCGCGAGGTTCGCGAGCATCTCCACGCCGTAGCGGCCTGCGCCGAGCAGCGTGGTGTGCGCGCCGAAGTCCGGGTCCGCGCCGCAGTCCAGGCTGAGCGTATCGACGCCCGCCCCGACGATCCCGCACTGCGCGACAAGGTATTCCGCGGCATCGGCCGAGAATCCCGGCGCGTGCGGCCTGCCCTGACCGTCCAGATTGAGAAAGGTCGACGGTTCGGCCAGGCGCCGCTCCCAGCCGGAATACATCGCGACGAAGGCCCGCTCGGGGATCTCCCCGAACTGTGCTCGCCATCGGTCGATATCGGCGACGGTGACCACCGCGTCGGCCTCGGTGGCGGCCTTCGCGCTGATGTCGATGACCACGAGCGGGGCGACCAGATCGTCGACGACCAGCGCATCCGTCGTCGCGCCGCCGACGATCCGATGCGCGGGCGCGTCGAGGTGTGTGCCGGTGTGTTCCCAGTAGCCGAGGGCGAACTGCCCGAAGCCACCGGAGGCGTGCCACGCCACCGGCACCAGGGCGATCGGCGGATTGCCCGGCCACACCGGCAATTCCGGTGTGAGCGTGTGGGTCAGGTCGATCACGCCCCCGGCACGCGGTGCGGCGGCAGCGGGTGCGGGTACCGCCGCGGCGAGCGCGGTCAGGCCCGCGAGACCGAACAGGGCCCGCCGGCTGGGACGCGGCGCACCATCATGGGCGAGACGAACGATCTCCGGCGAGCACATCGGCCCAAGATAGCCGAGCGCGCCGGGCCCGGCGCAGATCTACGCGCCGGGCGAATTCGCCTCCCCGAGATAAGTCGGACACGATGTCCAGGTAAACTGTGCGGCGGGCACGGTCGTGGAGGTATGTGATGGTCAGCTGGGACAATGCCGTGCGCAATGTGGGCGCGCTGCTCGGCCCCGGAATCGAGCCGTATGTTCCGACGCCGTCGGAGGTCGTCTACGACCATCCGCATCGGCGGTTGCGGCGCTATCGCCGCAGCACCGAGAGCACCGGCAACCCCGTTCTGCTGGTCCCGCCGCTGGCGGTGACCATTTCCTGCTACGACCTGCGGCCCGGCCAGAGCCTGGTCGAGTATCTGCTGGAGATGGGGCGCGACGTCTATGTCCTGGACTACGGCGAGATCGGCTATGCCGACCGGAACCTGGGTTTCGAGGAATGGGTCGACGACATCGTGCCCACCGCCGTCCGCCGGGTCAGCGCGGCGCACGCGCACGCCCCGGTCGACGTGATCGGCTGGTCCTTCGGCGGCACGATCAGCCTGCTCACCGCGGCCGCCGACCCCCGGCTGCCACTCGCCTCGCTCACCGCGGTCGGCACACCGTTCGATCAGCGCCGCAACGGCCCGATGGCGCTCGCGCGCTCGGTCGGCCGCCTGACCTCGGGCCGGATCGTCACCGAGCCGGTCCGGCTCGTCGGCGGCATACCGAAACAGGCTGTGCGGCTGGGCTTCCGGGCCCAGGCGCTCGATCGTGAACTCACCAAACCGTGGTACATCGCCCGCAATGCCGGTGATGTGGAGGCGCTGGCGCGCATGCAGGCCGTCGACCGGTTCATGGACGAGATGCCCGGCTATCCCGGCCGGTTCTACCGGCAGGTCTATCGCCAGCTGATCGTGCGCAACGAGATGTGGAAGGGCACCGTGCATCTGAGCCCCTATCACGCGATCGAGCTGGCCGCGATCACGGTCCCGGTCCTGCTGATCGGCGGCCGCCGCGACAAACTCGCCTCGGCCGCGTCCGTCGCCGCGGGGACCGAGGTGCTCACCGGCGCGCCAGTGCGCTTCGCCGAGGTCGACGGCAGTCACCTGGGCATCATCGCCGGTCCCGGTGCCCGCGACTCCAGCTGGGCCGCGATCAGCGACTTCCTCGCCACCGAGGTCCCCCAGTGCGTCTGAGCCGCTAGTCCGGCTCACTCGCGAAGGCACCGAGGATGGTGTCACGCAGCCAGCGCTGCGCCGGATCGGTGTCGAGCCGGGCGTGCCACGACAACCGCACCTCGACCGCGGGCAGCGGCGCGGGCATCGTGAACCAGCGGATGCCGAGGGCCGGACCGTATTGCTCGGCGAGGCGCTGCGGAACGAGGCCGACGTAGCGACTCGACGACACCAGCAGGGCGGCGACCGCCGAGGTGGGCACCACGGCGGCGACCTGACGGCGCAGTCCGGCGGCCTCGAGCACCTCGTCGAGCGGACCCCTGGTCCGTCCGCGCCGGGACGCCGACACGTGCGGATGACGACACAGCTGCGCCAGGGTCGGGCGCCGGTGCCTGCCCAGCGGGCTGTCGGCGCGGACGATGCCGACGAGTCGTTCCCGGTACAGCGACGCTGTCCGGATATCGGGTGCGGCGCCGTCACCGGCGCCGATATCCAGGTCGACGGAGCCGTCGCGCAACGCCTCCACGCTCTCGGTGCCCTCGGTGACGAACCGCAGGATCACCCCCGGAGCCAGCGCCGCGGTGGCCTCCACCACGGTGGTCGCCAGGGTGGCGGCCACGCCGTCGTTGATGCGAATCGTGAAGGTGCGCTGCAGATCCGCCGCGGCGATATCGCGCTCGGCGCTGATCAGCGCCGACGCCTCCTCGAGCAGCGAGCGCACGCGGGGCGCCGTGCGCAGCGCGAACGGGGTCGGCGTCATCCCCCGGCCTGCCCGGACCAGGATCGGATCGTTCATCGCTCGCCGCAACCGGCTCAGCGCACGGCTCGTCGCGGGAATCGACAGGTGCAGCCGTTCGGCCGCCACGGTGACGCTGTGGTCCTGCAACAGCGCGTCGAACACCCGCAGCAGGTTCAGATCGAGCTGCTCCGCCATAGTTGCATCGTACGCAAAGTATTCTTGCCAAAGTTGCGTGGCAGGAAGTAACAGCAGGCACATAGCGTTTTTCCCATGCAATGGAATGTGCTCACCCGCGAGCGGACGCCGCGGGAATCGTCATCGGCGCCGGCCTCTGGCCCCGCCCTTCTCGCGATCATGTGTGCCTGCGTCGTCCTCGTCGTCGGCATGGTGGCCGCGATCAACCTCGCCGTCCCGATGCTGGCGTCGAGCGGCCTCCGCCCGTCCGCGTCGGCACTGGTCTGGATCGTCGACTCGTATGTGATCGTGTTCGCCTGCCTGGTGATTCCCGGTGGGGCGACGGGAGATCGGTTCGGGCGCAAGGGCGTGCTGATCGCCGGTCTGGTGGTGTTCGCGAGCGGGGCGCTGCTGTCCGCCGTCGCGCCGAGCATCGCGGTCCTGTTCCTCGGCCGGGCGCTCACGGGAGTGGGCGCCGCCGCCGTGCTGCCCAATACGCTGGCGGTGCTGCTGCACGCCGTCGCCGCCGAGCACCGGGGCCCGACCGTCGCGACCTGGGCGTCGATGACCGGCATCGGTGGTGTCGTCGGCAATGTCGGCGGCGGGGCGATCCTGTCCGGGGGGTCGTGGCGGTGGTTGTTCGTGGCGGTGGTGCCGATCGCGCTGGTTCTCGTGGTGCTGGTGGCCCTGTTCGCGCCGGTGTCACCGCGGCACGACCGGCGACTCGATCCGCTGGGAACGGCCTTGCTCGTCGGAGCCTCGGTGGCACTACTCGTCGGCATCGTCGAAGGGCCCGAGGCGGGGTGGGGCAGCACGGTCGTGATCGCCGGATTCGGCTGTGCCGTGGTGCTGTTCGCGCTGTGGGTGTTCGTCGAGCTGTCGGTCGAGCATCCACTGCTGGATCCGCGTGTGTTCCGCTCGCCCGAGCTGCGCAGCGCGTGCCTGGGGATGACGACGATCTTCTTCGGCATGTTCGCGCTGTTCTATGTGAACGCCTCGTTCCTGCAGTACGGCAAGGGGTTCGGGGTGCTGCGGACCGGGCTGGGCATCGTCGCGCTGACCGTGCCGATCATCGTCGGCGCACGCCGGGTCGGCGGGCTGGTGCGGCGCATCGGCGCGGACGCGACGATCGCGCTCGCGTTCGTGTTCGTCGGTGGTGGCCTGCTCGGGTTGTCGACCTGTGCCGCGAGCACGCCCTATCCGGCCTATGCCGCCTGGCTCGTCGTCACCGGAATCGGTGTGACACTGGCCCTTCCGACGCTCTCGGCCGCCATCGCCGGATCGCTGCCGCCCGCGCAGGCCGGTGTCGGCGCCGGACTCCAGGCCACCACCCGGGAATTCGGCAGCGCGCTCGGGGTGGCCGCGGTGGGCACCGTGCTCACCGCACGATTCTCCGACCTGCTGCCCGCGGACCTGCGCGCCGCGCACGCACCGCACACCGTCGCCCAGGCGCTCGCCGTCGCCCCCGATCGCGCCGACGACATCCTCACCGCGTTCGTCTCGGGCACGCAGTCCGGGCTCCGGACGATCGGCGTGGCGGTGCTGGTTCTCGGCGGCTCGGTGGTCGCGCAGTCCCTGGTCTCCGGGCGCCGAGGGCAGCGGTAGGACCGGCGAAACCCACCCTCCTGCTCTGGATTTCACCCTTCGGCGGCCGCGAGTCGACCGCCTCCACCCCGTCCGCGCGAGCCGCGGGCACCCCTCGAGGAGTTTCACCATGCATGTCTTCATCACCGGAGCGACCGGATGGATCGGCTCGGCCGTCGTCGATCACCTGCTCGCCACCGGACACGCCGTCAGCGGCCTCGCCCGCTCCGAGACCGCCGCGGAGGTGCTCGCACGCAAGGGCGCCCGGCCGCAGCGCGGCGACCTCGACGACGTCGACGGCCTGCGCGCCGCCGCCGCGGCCGCGGACGCCGTCGTCCATCTCGCCAACAAGCACGACTGGGCCGACCCGGCCGGAACCAACCGCACCGAACGCGCCGCGGTCACCGCGATGGCCGAGGCACTGACCGGCAGTGACCGGCCGTTCGTCCTCGCCGCCGCACTCTCCGGCTTGACCCGGGGCCGCCCCGCCGTCGAGCGCGATCCCTCCCCCGCCGTCGGCCCGGATTCACCCCGCGGTGGCAGCGAGAACCTCCTGCTCGCGTACGCCGACAGGGGCGTGCGAGTGATCAGCAGCCGATTCGCGCCCTCGGTCCACGGGCGTGGCGACACCGGATTCGTGGCGAGTCTGGTCGCGGCGGCCCGGCGGCACGGCCGCTCCGGCTACCTCGGTGACGGTGACACGGCCTGGGCGGCCGTGCATCGCGGCGATGCCGCCCGGCTCGTCCGGCTCGCGCTCGAAGCGGCACCGGCCGGATCCGTCCTGCACGCCGTCACCGAGGAGGCGATCTCCACCCGCGCCATCGCCGACGCCATCGGGCGGATGCTCGATGTGCCGGTCGTGTCCATCCCACCCGAGGACGCCACCGAGCACTTCGGATTCGTCGGCCGGTTCTTCGGCATGGACATGTCGGCGTCGAGCGCGCACACCCGGGAACTGCTGTCGTGGACTAGTTCCGGTCCCGCCTTGCTCGCGGACATCGCGAACGGCGCGTACGCCTGAGACCAAGCGTCGACGCCCGCTGGTCCTCGGACAGCGGGCGTCGGCGTCCCGTCGGCGATCGCCCGGATTCCCGGTACGGCGATCACACAGGTGTGACGCTCGGTACTTTCACCCTGTCGCGGACTGCGCGTCGGTGGCAGGATCAGCTGCGGGAGTTGCCTGATCTACCCGGAGTGACGCTGCATCATGACCGAAACCCGCACCCCCGGCCCGGCTCGCCCGTCGAGATCCACCGACGGCGACCTCGTGAACGTCCGGCTCATCGCCCTGGCGATGGCCATCGGCTCGACCCAGCTGTTCATCCTCCCGCTGCTGCTGCTTCCACGGAACGTGGCCTGGGGCTGGATCCTGGTGCCGCTGGCACTGACCACCACCCCGTTCTGGTCGCTGATCCACGAGTCCATCCACGGCACACTGCTGCGGGACCGCGCACGCAACGATCGCGCGGGCCGGGTGCTGGCCACCGTGTACGGCTCACCGTTCGCGCTGCTGAAAGCCGGTCACCTGCTGCATCATCGCTACAGCCGGGTCCGCGAACGCGCCGAGATCTACGATCCCGCCACGACCAGCCGGTTCCGGGCCACGCGGTCCCACTACCTGCAACTCCTCGGCGGTCTGTATCTGCTCGAGCTGATCGCCCTGCTCCTCGCCGTGCTGCCGGCGCGGACCATCCGGGCGCTGGCCCGCCGGGTGGAGACCCCCGAGTCGGTCGGTGGCCTCCTGCTCGAGCGGGTCGCCCAGCCCGCCGTGCTCGACAAGTTCCGCACCGACGCCGCCGCGATCGTCGCCGTCCACGCGGTAGCCTTCCTGGCCTACGGCGCGCACGGCTGGATGCTGCTCGCCGCGATCGCCGCTCGCGCCCTGGTCATCTCGCTCTCGGACAACGCCTACCACTACGGCACCGACCTCGACGCACCCCGCGAGGCGATGAACCTGCGCCTGCCCCGCCTGCTCGAACGCTGCACCCTCAACTTCACCCTCCACGACGTCCACCACCGCCACCCCGGCCTGCGCTGGCACGAACTCCCCACCCGATTCCGCGACGACGGCGCCCACTACCACCTCGGCTGGTTCACCGCGGTCGCCCGCCAGTTCCGCGGCCCTATCCCCCTCGACCGACCAACCGTGCGCCACGACTGACTCCCGCACACAACGGAAGGTTCGTGGACAGCGGAACGGCATCGCCGCGGTGGCGGCGCCGGCCGCGACCGAGCCCGGCCATCGCGGACGCACCTACGCCCTGACCGGACCACACCCGGTCACCGCCCGCAGGCCGGTCGAGGTGCTCGCCGCCGCACTCGGACAACCCCTTTCGGTCACCGAGATAGCCGAGCGCAGGCCCGTCGGTGCGGGGCGGAAACGACTGCTGGTCCCGCGCCTCGGCACGGGACCAGCAGTCGGGGTGTGCTAGCCGGTGGTGTCGATGATGGAGCCAACCAGGCTCCAGCGGTCACCGGTCAGGCGCTGGATCTGCAGGGCCTCGATGGGGAACGCGTCGCCGTTGCCGGTCTTCAGCGATACTCCTGGGAGCAGCAGATCGATCGGGATGTTGTTCAGGTTGCGCATAGAGTCACGCAGGCCCTCGCGGGTCGGGCAGGTGGCGGCGGCCATGGTCTTGGCGAAGCTGTCGGCGCTGGTCCAGCCGATGATCGCGTAGTTGCTGGTCGGGTCGATGCCCTGGCCGTAGCGGGCCAGCTTGTCCTTGTAGTCGCGCATCGCCGGGTCGGCGTCGCGGGCGGGGTCGGCGGGGTCCTTGGTGTAGGCGGCCGACACCACGCCCTGGATGTTCTCGACGCCGACCGGCTTCAGCGTGGTCACCGAGTTGGAGACGGTGGTGATGACATGCAGCGGGTTCCAGTCGCCGGTGCGCGCGTCGGCGGCGAGGGCCTGCGCGGTGAACTTCGGGGTCGAGAAGTTCAGCAGCACATCGGCTTTCGAGGCGGCCAGGTTGCGCACCTGCGGTTCCACCGTCGGGTCGGTGACCTCGTAGCTCTGCTCGGCCACGATTCGCACACCGCTGCCGGCCACCGCCGCGCGGAAGTTGTCGAGCAGGTCCTTGCCGAAGTCGTCGTTCTGATAGAGCACCGCGACGGTCGCGTCGGGCCGTTCCTGCCGGACGTACTTCGCGTAGGCCCGCGCCTCGGACCGGTAGCTCGGCTGCCAGCCGATGGTCCACGGATGCGCGGTATCCGAGCCCCACTTCGTGGCGCCGCCGGCGACGAACACCTGCGGGACCTTGCGCTGGTTCAGGTAGTCCCACACCGCGGACGAGGTGGCCGTGCCCAGCGTCGGGAAGATCGCGAACACCTGATCCTGCTCGACCAGCCTTCGGGTCTCCTCCACGGTCTTGGGCGGCTGGTAGCCGTCGTCGCGCACCAGGTATTCCACCTTGCGGCCGTTGATGCCGCCCTTCTCGGCGTTGAGATAGTCGAAGTAGGCCTTGCCTGCCTTGCCCGCCTCGCCGTAGGCCGACGCGGGCCCCGACAGCGGGTACACCCCGCCGAGTGTGATGGTGGTGTCGGTGATGCCGACGGTCTGCTGCCCCTGGCAGTCACCGCCCGCCGTCGTCGCCGTGTCGCCGCGACCACCACACGCGGTGAGGGCGAGCATCGCCGCCGCCGTGACACCGGCGACCCGGAATACCTTGGTTCTCATTGTCGTGCGCCTTTCCGAACAAGCAGGGTGAGGAGGTGACGAGGGAGCCGGGCGAGGAGTCCGGCCAGTCCAGTGGGTGCGAGATACATCAGGCCGATGACGACGATGCCGAAGATCACCCCGGGTGCGGCGTCGTTGACGTCCTGGGCCAGGCTCGGCACGAACATGACGAACGCGGCACCGAGCACCGCGCCCCACAGCGACCCGAGACCGCCGACGACGATGCCGGCGAGCAGCGTGATCGACAGGGCGACGGTGAACGAATCCGGTGACACGTAGGCGATCACCCAGGTGTAGACGCAGCCCGCGATCCCGGCCAGCATGGCGCTCCAGGCGAAGGCGAGGGTCTTGTAGACCGCGAGCCGGACGCCCATCATCTCGGCGACGATCTCGTTGTCGCGGATCGCCCGCAGCGCCCGGCCGACGCGTGATCGCAGCAGCCCGGCCACCGCCGCGAAGCTCAGTGCCGCCGTGGCCGCCGCCAGGAAGTACAGCCACTGGTCCTCGGCCAGACCCGTCCACGCCGGGGCGCTCGGCTTGGTGACGGTCAAGCCCATGGATCCGCCGGTGACCGCATCGAATCGCTTCAGCAGCGGCACCAGGAAGACCGCGATCGCGAGCGTCACCAGGGCCAGGTACAGCCCGTGCAAGCGCAGCGCCGGGATGCCCACCGCGACACCGAACAGGAAGGTCACCGCGGCGGCCGCCGGCAGAGCGGCGAGATACGGTGCGTCCCAGTGGTACATCATCCCGGCGGCCACATACGCACCGGCGCCGAAGAAGGCGCCGTGCCCCAGTGAGATCTGCCCGGTGTAACCGACGAGGAGGTTCAGCCCGAGCAGGGCGATCGCGTAGACCATCACCATCGAGAGCTGGAAGGTGTAGAACGGCGCCAGCTGGAACGGTGCCACGCAGACCGCCACGGCCAGTGCCGTGTGGACGAGCGCGGTCCGGTGCGCGGTCACGAAGGCGACCAGGCGCGCACGCGGTGCGGGTGGCGTCCCACCGGGTTCGGCGGCGGGCGCGGGGTTGTGCAGTGCGGTGTCGCTCATACTCGCTGCACCGCCGGGGTTCCGAAGAGACCCTGCGGGCGCACCAGCAGGACGGTGATGATGATCAGCAGCGGCACGGCGATCTTGAGCTCGGTGCCGATCGCGTCGATATAGGCGCCCGCCAGTGTCTCGCTGACCCCGACGATCAGGCCACCGGCGACCGCGCCGACCGGGGAGTCGAAACCACCCAGCGTCGCCGCGGCGAAGGCGTAGATGAGGACCCCGCCCATCATGTTCGGTTCCAGGAACAGCATCGGTGCGGCGAGGATGCCCGAGACCGCGCCGACCAGGGCCGCCAGGCCCCAGCCGAGGGCGAGTACGACGCCGACGCGAATCCCGTTCAGCCGGGCCGATTCCGGGTTCGCGGCCACCGCCCGCATCGCCAGCCCGATCTTGGTGAACCGGAACAGCGCGAACAGCGCCACCATCACCAGTCCGACCACCGCGAGCACGCCGAGACTCTGATAGCTCGCGCTCACCCCGCCGGTGCCGATCGCGCCCGCGGGGAACGGGCTCGGAAAGGTGTGCAGCTGGAACGACCAGATCCAGCCCGCGGCGGCATTGACGAAGAAGTACAGGCCGACGGTGACGATCACCAGCGTCAGTTCGGGTGCGCCCTCGACCGGGCGGATCACCACCCGTTCGATGAGCAGGCCGCCGGCGAAGGAGACCGCGAGGGCGGTGAGCATGGCCAGCCACAACGGCATTCCGCTCTGGCCGAACTGCCAGGCGAGAAACGCCGAGAACATGGCCAGCTCGCCCTGGGCGAAGTTCGCCACGCCGGTGAATCGGTAGATGAGGACCAGTCCCAGCGCCAGGCTCGCGTAGATCGCGCCCGCGGTGAGACCGCCGAGGAGTTGTTCGAGAAATGCATGCATGGGTCAGGCCTGATATCCGAGGTAGGAACGAGCGATGTGGTCGTCGGCGTCGATCTGGGCCGGAGTGCCCGACAGCACCACCCGGCCGGTCTCCAGCACATGGGCCCGATCGGCGATGGCCAGCGCGAGATGCGCGTTCTGTTCGACCACCACGACGGTGGTGCCGTCGGCTTCGTTGACGGCGGCGATGATGGCGAACAGCTCCTGGGTCACCAACGGCGACAACCCGAGTGAGGGCTCGTCGAGGAGCAGCAGGCGCGGCCGCATCATCAGCGCGCGGCCGAGCGCCAGCATCTGCTGCTGGCCACCGGACAGGCTGCCCGCCTGCTGCCGCAGTTTGTCTTTCAGGATCGGGAAGTAGCCGAAGACCTTGTCCAGGTCGGCGCGGATCGCGGCGGTGTCCCGGCGGGTGAACGCCCCGGCGCGCAGATTCTCGGCGACCGTCAGCGGCGCGAAGGTGCCCCGCCCCTGCGGCACGTGCGCGACACCGAGCCGCGCCACCGATTCCGGCGTCGATCGGCCCAGCACCACGCCGTCCACGCGCACGCTGCCCGCGCGCGCCCGCACCATGCCGCTCGCGGTCCGCAGCAGGGTGGTCTTGCCCGCGCCGTTGGGGCCGAGGATCGCGCACACCTCGCCCTGGGCCACCGACACACTCACCTCGTGCAGCACCTGCGCCGCACCGTATCCGGCGCACACGCCGTCGACGACGAGGAACTCGCTCATGCCGGGGTCCCCAGATAGGCGGCGACGACCTCGGGATGCCGTTGCACCTGCGCGGGCGTGCCCTCGGCGATCACCCGGCCGAAGTCCAGGCACACCACCCGATCGCACAGGCCCATCACGAATCCCATGTGGTGCTCGACCACGATGACGGTCAGGGCGAACTCGGCGTGCACGGCGCGAACGAGCGCGGCGAACTCGAAGACCTCGCCGTGACTGAGGCCGTTGACCGGCTCGTCCAACATCAGCAGCCGCGGTCGGCACGCGAGCGCCCTGGCCAGTTCGATCCGTTTGAGTGTGCCGAACGGGAGTCCGGCCGCCGGATGGTCGGCGACCTCCAGCAGATCCAGGCGTTCGAGGACCTCGTGCACGTCGGCGACGAGCCGGGTCTCCTCGCGCCGGACCCCGGGCAGCCACAGGGCCGCCGCGCCGAAGCCCGACGTCGCCCGGTGGTGCGCGCCGACCAGGACGTTCTCGCGCACCGTCATGTGCTCGAACAGGCCGAGATTCTGGAACGTGCGGGCGATTCCCAGCCCGGTCAGCTCGTCGGGACGCTTCCGCAGCAGATCGATTCCGCGAAAGGTGACCGTGCCGGCGTCGGGCTTGCCGCGGCCGGTCAGGCAGTTGAACAGTGTGGTCTTGCCGGCGCCGTTCGGGCCGATCAACCCGAGCATCTCCGACTCCCCGACGTCGAAGCTCACTCCGTCCAGGGCAGTCACGCCACCGAATCGGACGGTGATGTTCCGTATTTCCAGCAAGCCGTCCTCCGCTCCCCGGATCGTGTCGCCACGATGTCGAGCTGTGCGCTGCCGACGCTGGTCTGCGCGTCGGGCGCCAGTATCAAATCAAGGGCCTGCGGCGGCGGGGAGGACGAACGAGTAGCACCGATGGGACGAGTGAAATGTCCCAATTGTCCCGGATGGCCGGGGCGGAATGCGGTAGCCGGTCACGGCACCGGACCCGGACAGACGACCACCGGCCGGGCACAGTGCCCGGCCGGTGGTCGTGGTGCCGATCGGATCAGCGCGGCGCCATGCGGATCGCGCCGTCGAGGCGGATGGTCTCGCCGTTGAGCATGGGGTTCTCCACGATGTGCCGGGCCAGCGCGGCGAACTCGGTGGGCTGGCCAAGGCGCGAGGGGTGCGGCACCTGCGCGCCGAGCGACTGCAGCGCCTCCTCGGGCAGCGTCTCGAACAGCGGGGTGCGGAACAGACCGGGCGCGATGGTGACGACCCGGATCTTGAAGCCCGCCAGGTCACGCGCGACCGGCAGGGTCAGGCCGACGATGCCGCCCTTGGACGCCGAGTAGGCGGCCTGGCCGATCTGGCCGTCGTAGGCGGCGACGGAGGCGGTGTTGACGATGACGCCCCGCTCCTCGCCGACCGGCTCGGTGGCCGCCATGCGCTCGGCGGCCAGCCGGATCACGTTGAACGTGCCGACCAGGTTGACGTTGATCACCTTGGTGAAGTCGGCGAGCGGGAACGCGCCCTTCTTGCCGACCGTCTTGATCGCGTTGCCGATGCCCGCGCAGTTCACCGCGATCCGCAGCGGCGCCAGCGATTCGGCGACGTCGAGGGCCGCGGACACCGCCGATTCGTCGGTCACGTCCGCTGCCGCGAAGGCCGCGCCCTCGCCCAGCTCCTTGGCGATGGTCGCACCGTTGGACGACGGCAGGTCGACGATGACGACCTTGGCGCCCTGCGCGTGCAGTTCCCGCACGGTCGCCAAGCCCAGACCCGACGCGCCGCCGGTGACGATCGCGGACGCATTGACGAATTCCATACCAGTTACTCCTGTTCGATGAGGTGACTCGTGGTCGACCGCAATATTGACACACCTCGCCAAAACTGGTTGGCTTTCGCCGTGACGCCGCCCGCTGCCCGCCGCCCCGGCCGCCCGTCGGTGCTGGACACCCGGGCCGTCTCCGTGGGCGCGCTGCGCCTGTGGACCGAACGCGGTTTCGCCACGACGAGCTGGAACGACCTCGCCGAGGCCACCGGGATCAGCGCGCGAACCCTGTTGCGGCACTTCTCCTCCCGGGCCGAGATCGCCTGGCTGGGGGTCGCGCCTGCCACGGACCGGCTGCGCGACGCGCTCACCGGCGCAGCCCAGGACGCGCCGCCCGCGCTGGTGGTCCGCACGGCGATCGTCGAATCGGTGTCGCGCGACCCGCGGATCCACGAGCTCGCGCCGGATTGGCTGCGGCTGATCTCCTCCGAACCCGAGCTCGCCGCGACCGCGCCCCGGATCTACCAGCCCTGGATCGACACGCTGTCGGGCTATCTCGCCCGCCGGCTACCCGGCTCCCCCGCCGCCATCTGCCGGGCGCTCGCGACCGCCTACCAGTCGGCGACCTTCGCCGCGCTGATCGAGTGGGCCGAGTCCGGCGCGGGTGACGACTGCGCCGACTCGGTCGATCGAATGCTGCGGTGGATGGACGGTCACCTGCCGGGAACCGGCACCGCCCCGGACTCCTCGTCGCGGATCTCGGCCAGCGCGCCGAGCTGATCGCAGTAGTGCTCGGCCGAGGTCGCCGATAGCGCGGCGCCGATCACCGTCGCGCCCGCGCGGGTCGCCGCCGCGAGCTTCTTCCTTGTCCCCGTGGGGTTTCCGAGCGGGTCCAGGGATCCGGCCGAGAGCACGACCTCGAAGCCGGCGGGCGGCTCGCGGCGGGCGAGCAGTGTGCCGATCTCGTCGAAGGTCAGCCCGAACGGGACCCAGCCGTCGGCGAGGTCCACCGCGCGCCGCAGCGACCGGGCCGTGCGGCCACCGATCCACAGCGGGACCGATTCCTGCACGGCGTGCGGTTCGACCACCAGGTCCGAGAACCGGTGATACGGGCCGTCGTGGTGCGGGACGCGCTGCGACAGCGCGGCTCGCAGCGCGATCAGGGCGGCGTCGGCACGGGCGCCGCGGTCGTCGAACGGCACGTCGAGGAGCTCGAATTCCTCCTGGAGCGAGCCGACCCCCAGGCCGAGGACCAGCCGTCCACCGCTCACGACATCGAGGGTGCCGTAGCGCTTGGCGATCTCGAGCGGATGGTGATAGCCGAGGACGAGCACCTTGGTGGCCAGCCGGATCCGTTCGGTGCGCGCGGCCAGGTAGCCCAGGGTGGCCAGCGGATCCCAGTACGTCGCGCCACGCACCGCCGCGACGGCGGTCGGCACCGCGACGTGTTCGCTGCACGTGAGGTGATGGAAACCGAGCCGGTCGGCGGCGACGGCGATCCGCGCCAGTTCGGCGATGCCCGCCGACTCCTCCCACGGGCTGTGCGCGCCGGGCACCCGCGTGACCACCGGGGTGTCGATCCCGATCCTCATCGCGCCGCCTCCCGAGCACCCGGCGGCGGCAGGAGCTTGCGCGCCCCGGCGCTCGCCGCCAGCAGCAGCTCGGCCCGGTCGGTTCCGCTGTTGCGTTCGGCGATCGCGGCGAACTCCGCCACCACGACCACGGGTCCGTTCGGCAGGCTCGCCAGCCCCTGCGCGGCGACCTCGCGTGGTTCGGAGACCCGCAGGCCGGGGCGGTCCATCCGCAGGCCGGCCCGGGCCATGGCCGGGGTGCGGGTCACGCCGAGTACCAAGTGCAGGACGTCGACGTCGTAGTCGCGCATCTCCAGCCACAGCCCCTCGGCGAAGGTCCGCAGGAACGCCTTGGCGGCCGCGTAGACGCTGATCTGCGCCGACCCCAGATAGCCGCTGAGCGAGCCGACCAGCAGGATCCCGCCGCGACGCCGCTCGCGCATGGGCGCGCCGAAGTGCTGGACCAGCCGCAGCTGGGCGGTGATGTTGAGGTCGATCACCGCGCGGAATCGGTCGAGGTCACCGGTCACGAACTCGTGGCCGTAGGTGTTGGCGCCCGCGTTGTAGACGAGCAGGCCCACCGTCAGGTCCTCGGTGAGGGCCGCGATGCGGTCGAGCGCGTCGGGGGCGAGCAGATCGACCGACAGGGTGCGCACCTCGACGCCGTGGGCGCGGCAGACCTCGGCGGTCGCCAGCAGCGGCTCTTCCTTGCGTGCCAGCAGCACCAGATGCGTGCCGGCGCGGGCGAGCTGCTCGGCGAATTCGGCGCCGACTCCTTCCGACCCGCCCGCGATCACCGCCCAGGGGCCGTACTTGTCGAGATCCATGATGCTCAGCTCCGTTCGGATCCGGTGCCGACACCGCCGAGCAGCTCGCGCGCCTCCGGCCTGCCGTCCAGCAGCCGGGCCACCCGGCGCTCGACCTGCCAGCGCCCGTCGGCTTTGACCAGTTCCCAGCGGTTCGCGGTGATCCGGGCGACCCGGAAGTCCGCGGTCGTGCCCGGCACTTTCAGCACCAGCTGCGAATGGCCGATGGCCACCGCGCGGTCCCCGTCGACCTCGATGTGCGGCAGGCCGAGCAGGTGCGCCGAGCCGTTGGTGATGAAGCCCTGATGCGGTGCGCCGCCGACCATCGCGCGCAGTTCCGCGCGCCCGCGCAGCATCCCCGAATCGACGTCGTACTCACCGTCCTCGGACCACAGTGCGGCCGTGGCGTCGGCGGCTCCGCTGTCCACGGCGGGACCGTAGGCGGCGATCAGCTCGAGGATCTGCCATTTGTCCTCCATCACCTGCACGCGTCGCAGCAGTGCGCCGATGTCCCCGGTCGTCTGTGTCATGGGTCCCTCACGTCGTCGAATCGCTTCGACAGTAACCACGTTCGACCTGACGGTGTAAGAAATTCCTCCCACTCAGTGGGCCGAATCCGATCAGGACAGGGCCGCCCGCCGCGCCGCGACCCTGGCCCACACCTGTGGGTCGGTGCGCGGACCGCCCGGGGTGTCGGCGCCGTATCGGCGGATCTGGGCGTCGATATCCAGCGGCGCGGTCAGGGAGGTGCCGGGCGCCAGCGCGTCTTCCACGTGCGCGTCGGGCACCAGCCAGCACACCTCGAACTCGATGCCGTCGGGGTCACGCGCGTAGAGCGCCTTGGTCGACCCGTGGTCGCTCGCGCCGGTCAGCGCGTCCGCGGCGGCCAGGGCGGCGCGGACCGTGGCCAGCTCCGCCAACGTATCCACTTCCCACGCGACGTGATAGAGCCCGACCGAGCCCTGTCCCGCACCGCGCGTCCTGGCCTGGAAGAGCCCGAGATCGTGGTCGTTGGCCGAGCCGGGGTGACGCAGGAAGGCGCCACCGGGGAACCCTTCGGCGAGCCGCTCGAATCCGAGCACGTCCTCGTAGAACGCGATGCTGCGCGGCAGATCCGCGACGAACAAGACGATGTGGTTGATTCCCCGCATGCCCGGTGACCTCCTGGGTGGACTGTTCTCGACCCCTCACCGTCCCATGGAACCGCGCCGGGACGACATCGGGTGACCGCCGAGTGGGACTGTTCGCGCGGTCCTCACTTCGGGACCAGCACTCCGGACAGATCCGCGTCCCGGATCGGCGTGTCCGGATTCGCCTGCCCGCCGCACATCAGGTTGATCGCGGCGACCGCCAGGTCGACATCGTTCTGGTCCGCCGCCGCGTTCCCGCGGCCCTCTTCCTCGAGCAGCTTCGTCACCGTGGTGTGCTTTTTCGCGGAGTCCTGGGCGAGGTACTCACTGCACCGGGTGTCACCGCCCTTGTTGACCGCTTTCTCCAGCTCCGCGCATCCCGTCGCCCCGCCCAGCGCGGCCAGGATCAGCGCGGTCGTCACGATCGTCGTTCGCAGGTCCATGATCACTCTCGTTCCTGTCGCATCCGTGCGCCGCGAAGGCCCTACACAGGGGGCATAGCCACGATCGGCGACGGTAATCAGCCGCGCCGGGCCTCAGCGGGACGAATACACCCGCGCGGCCGTCATCCGCCTCGCGCGAGCGCCACCGACAGCGCCTCGGCGCCCGCGCGGATCGTGTCGACGTACCGTTCGCGCTCGGCCCGGCGCACCGTCGATCGCAGCGGGCCGATCTGGACCTCGTAGGGCGCACCGGCGCCGGTGAGCACCGGCGCCGACAGATAGCTGACGGGCAGCGGGCGCTCGTCGGCGAGGTCGGCGTCCCGGTAGGGGCGCGCGGTCAGGCGGGCCAGCTGCCGCAGCACCCGGGCGCGGAGTTCCGGCTGGACCACCTCGCCACCGACCGCGCCGAGCAGCTCGGCGAGCACCTCCACCAGACCCGCGTCCGCGGAGTCCGGCCCGAAGATCGCGCAGCCGTGGGTGGTGACGAACCGCAGCAGCGCGGGCGCGCCCCGCCGGGCCGGACCGGTCACCGCCGCCGACCACGCGCGGCGTTCGGCGTCCCCGCGCCACGGCATCACCGCCGCGCCCGCCGGGTAGGACAGCGGAATGGATTGTCCGACCGCCAGTCCCGGCACGATGCGCGCGCCCCGCGCGTACTCCTTGGCCACCACGGTGAGCCGTCCGTCGGCGATGCGGCTCAGTGTCACGCCGCACTGCGCGGCCACCGCCATCGCCCGCAGCTCGGCGCTCACCGTCGCGGCCGGGATCTCGGCGTCCGCGACGGACAGCGCGGCGAGCGCGGGGCCGGGGCCGAAGCGCCGGTCGCGGTCGCGGCGTACCCATCCCGCGTCGGTGAGTTCGGTGAGTACCGCGGTGACCGTGGCACGGGCGAGCGAGAGCGCCGACGCGATCTCCGAGGCGGTCAACGCCCGGTCGCCGCGCGTCAGCAGTTCCATCACCTCGATGACCCGGCGGGTCGGCGGCGACGCGGATTCCGGCATGACGCCCCTTGTCTGCGGATGTGACCCGCCCTACACTGCTTCGACTATTCGCCACATATTAGTCGAATATTCGACGCACGAGAGGTGCACATGATCCTCGACCAGTTCCGTCTGGACGACCGGGTAGCCGTTGTCACGGGAGCGGGACGCGGCCTCGGCGCCGCGATCGCCACCGGATTCGCCGAGGCCGGTGCCGACGTGGTGATCGCCGCGCGCACCGAGGCCGACCTGCGGCGGGTCGCCGATCAGGTCGAGGCGGCGGGTCGGCGCGCGCACGTCGTGGTCGCCGACCTGGCCGACCCGGACGCCGTCACCGCGCTGGCCGACGCCGCGACCGCGCGGTTCGGCCGCCTGGACATCGTCGTCAACAATGTGGGCGGGGCACTGCCGCGACCATTGCTCGACACCTCCCCCGACGATCTCACCGAGGCCTTCGCCTTCAATGTCGGAACGGCGCACGCCCTGGTGCGGGCCGCGGTGCCGACGATGCTCGAGACCGCGGGCGGCGGATCGATCGTCAACATCACCTCGACCATGGGCAGGCTGCCGGGCCGCGCGTTCGCCGCCTACGCCACCGCCAAAGCCGCCCTGGCGCACTACACCCGCAGTGCCGCCATGGATCTCAGCCCACGGATCCGGGTCAACGCGATCGCCCCCGGCTCGATCCTCACCTCGGCGCTCGACATCGTCGCGGGCAACGACCAGATGCGCACGGCGATGGAACAGGCGACACCGCTGGGGCGCCTCGGCGAGCCCACCGACATCGCCGCGGCCGCGCTGTTCCTCGCCTCGCCCGCGGGCGCCTTCCTCACCGGGAAGGTGCTCGAGGTCGACGGCGGGCTCATCGCGCCGAACCTGACCATCCCCCTGCCGGATCTGTGAGGACGACAGCATGGTTCACCGCGTAGTCCATTGGGGCACCGGCAATGTCGGGCGGCACGCCCTGGCGGGCGTGCTGGCCGACCCCCGCTTCGACCTGGTCGGCGTGCGCGTCTCCGGTCCCGACAAGGCCGGTCGCGACGCTGCCGAGCTCGCCGGATCACCCACGCCCACCGGCGTACTCGCCACCGCCGACACCGCCGACATCCTGGCGCTGCGGCCCGACTGTGTCGTCTACACCGCCATGACCGACAACCGGCTGATGGAGGCGCTGGCCGACCTGCGCGAGCTGCTCGCCGCCGGGATCAATGTGGTGGCCAGCGCGCCGGTCTTCCTCCAGTACCCGTGGCAGGTGCTGCCCGCGGATCTGCTCGACCCGGTGGAACAGGCGGCGGCGCAGGGCAATTCCAGTCTGTTCGTCAACGGCATCGACCCGGGTTTCGCCAACGACCTGCTGCCGCTGGCCCTGCTGGGCACCTGCCACTACGTCGAACAGGTGCGCTGCCTCGAGATCGTCGACTACTCGACCTACGACAATCCCGCGGTCATGTTCGACATCATGGGCTTCGGCAGGCCCATGCACCAGACGCCCCTGCTGTTGCAGCCCGGCGTGCTCTCGCTGGCCTGGGGCAGCGTGGTGCGCCAGCTCGCCGCCGGTCTGGACCTCGAACTCGACAGCGTCACCGAGCATTACGAGCGACTGCCCGCGCCGGAGACCTTCGAGATCTCGTCGGGCACCATCCCCGCCGGTACCGCGGCGGCCCTGCGATTCGAGGTCCGCGGCATGGTCGGGGACCGGCCCGTCACCGTGCTCGAGCACGTCACCCGGCTGCGGGCCGACCTCGCACCCGAATGGCCGCAGCCCGCCCGTACCGGCGGGTCCTACCGCGTCGAGATCACCGGCGAGCCGCACTACACCCTGGATCTGGCCATGTTCAGCGACCACGGCGACCACAACCACGCCAGTCTCGTCGGCACGGCGATGCGGGTGGTCAACGCGATCCCCGCCGTCATCGCCGCGCCGCCGGGCATCCGCACCACGCTGGACCTTCCCCTCGTCACCGGTGCGGGCCTGGCCGATCCGGGCCGAAAGCCCGGACAGCGCAGGTGAAGACGGCCGACCCGAGGGTCGGCCGTTCACCCGTCCGCGTTCGGTCCGGCGACACCGGCCTCCCGTCCCCACGCCGGCGGGTCCACCACGGTCGGTCGGATGTCGGCGGGCGGCCAGGTCGTCCAGGCGGCCGCGGCCGCGTGTTCAGCGATGGATCTTCCCCAGTTCCACATCGTTTCGCTCCTCCCCAGAGCTCCTCGGTGGTCTCACCAGGCTATCCGGCGATGATGTGGAGGGCTAACGATTATTCGCCGCGCGCGCCGCATCCGCGCGGCGCCGGACCGGTTCGTAAGCTGCGGATGTGCGCCTGATCGACCTGACCCAGCCGATCCACACCGGCATGCCGGTGTTCCCCGGCGACCCGGAAGTCCTGCTGGAACCGGCCCTCCGTGTCGCCGACGACGGAGTGAACGTGCTGCGCGTGCACCTCGGATCGCAATCCGGGACCCACGTCGACGCACCGGCTCACCTCGACGACAGCCTGCCCACCCTGGACGAGCTGCCGCTGGAACGATTCACCGGGCCAGCGCACCTCGTAGATGCGCGTTCCGTGCCCGCGCGCGGCGCGATCGGGGTCGAGCTGTTCGCCATCGATCCAGTCCCGGGTGCGGTGATGCTGATAGTCACCGGCTGGTCGTCCCGCTGGGGCACCGCCGACTATCTCGGCCACCCCTACCTGCACCCGGATGCCGCACAGTGGTTGGTGGACAAGGGAATCCGGACCGTCGGGATCGACGCGCCCAGCATCGACCCGTCCGAGGCCGACGATCTCACCCTTCCCGCGCACCGGATCCTGTGCGGCGCGCACGCCGTCATCGCCGAGAACCTCACCGGACTGGACCGACTACTGACCGTGGGCGGCTCGATCGAGATCTCGCTGTTCCCACTGCGGCTCAGCGGGGCCGACGGTGCCCCGGTCCGGGCGGTGGCCCGAGTGAGCGACCGGTAGCGGTCCGGCCACAGGTCGTTCGCGGTCAAGCGTCGCCGTCGAGGATCCGGGTGGCCCGCGCGGTGGCGTCGCGGCGCAACTCGGCGTCCGGCACGTCCTGCAGGCCGGTCGCGGCGCGCAGGAACGGCCCGAACAGTTCCCAGCCGACCAGCAGGGCGGCCGCGTTGGCGGCGGCGAGGGCGGCGGCCCGGTCGTCGGCGCCCGCGGCTGCGGCCCGGTCGACGAGGGCCGCCATGATCGGGAAGCGCTGCTGGAGGCGTCCGACCGGATAGCCGTCCAGGAGGCAGCGCGCCAGCACGGTCAGGTGCAGGCGGGTGGCCGGATCGACCGGAACCGTTCCACTGAGGTCGGCGGCGGGTCCGTGCAGGTCACCCAGGTGGTCGAGCACGGCGGCGACGAGATTCTCCTTGGCACCGAAGTGCCGGAACACCAGCCCGTGGTTGACCCCGGCGCGTTCGGCGATATCGCGCACCGAGGTGGCGGCGGGGCCGCGCTCGGCGAACAGTTCGGCCGCGTGCTCGATGACGGCCGCGCGCACGGCCTCTCGGCCGGTGGGAGTTGGAATCTCCGCGATCCGATCCGTCCTCGGCCCTGTAGTCATGCGACTACGGTAGCCGTATCCGCACTGTAGTCGGTCGACTACACGAGCAAGGGAGATCCGGATGTCCGAAGTCACCGCCGTCGCGGCGCCGCAGAACCACGACGAGCCGGCCGTGCGGCCGTTCCCCCTGCCGGGGTATTCGATCACCGTCGGGCCCTTCTCCCACCTGCGGGCCGAACGCGAGCGGCTCTCGGCCCTGCGGTGGCGGCACTTCGACGCCGAGCAGGTCGGCGCGACCCTCGGCGCGGAGATCAGCGGTATCGATCTCACCGTCGCCCAGCCTGCCGAGGTCGTCGACGAACTGCGCCGGGCGCTGCACGACTACAAGGTGCTGTTCCTCCGCGACCAGCCGCTGACTCCCGCCCAGCACGTCGCGTTCGCGCGGAGCTTCGGCGAGCTGGAGATCCATCCCGCGCTGGCGGCCAGCGCCGACCAGCCCGAGCTGGTCCGCTTCGAGAAGGACTCCCAGATGGTCGGCGTCGAGAACGCCTGGCACCACGACGTCACCTGGCGCGAACGCCCCTCGCTCGGCGCGGTCCTGCACGCGGTCGAGGTACCACCGATCGGCGGCGACACCCTGTTCGCCGACATGTACGCCGCCTACGAGTCGCTCGACGCCGACACCCGCGCCGAGATCGACGGCCTCGACGCGATCCACGACTTCACCCGCGCCTTCGGCTTCCGCGCCACCCCCGAGCAGCAGGCCGAGATGCGCGAGCGGAATCCGTCGGTGCGGCACCCGGTGGTCGCCACCCACGCCGCGACCGGCCGCAAGCACCTGTACGTGAACCGCATCTTCACCGATCGCATCGTCGGCTACGACGAAGACCGCGGCCGCGCCCTGATCGACCGCCTCGCCCGCCAGGCCGACTACCCCGAGCACCAGGTCCGGTTGACGTGGCGTCCCGACACGGTCGCGTTCTGGGACAACCGCGCCGTGCAGCACTACGCCGCCAGCGACTACTGGCCCCAGCGCCGCGTCGTCGAGCGTGCCTCCATCACCGGTCCACGGCCGACCCGCTGAGCACGGCGGCCGGGCCCTCTGCGGGCCGCCTGCGACGCAGCGCCGGGTCGGCCAGCGCGTCGGGGATCTTGCCGGTGTCGCGCTCGGCGAAAACCGTTCCCGGCGGGACGATCTCGTCGATGCGGTCCAGGATGTCGTGGGTGAGGGTGATGTCGGCCGCGCCGAGGTAGGCGTCCAAATGGGCGCCGGTGCGGGGGCCGATGATCGTCGCGGTCACGTCGGGATGGGCCAGGACGAACCCGAGCGCGAGCTGGATGAGGGTCAGCCCGGATTCCTCGGCGAGAACGGCCAGGGCGTCGGCCGCGGCGAGCTTGTCGGCGTTGGCGGGCGCCTCGATGTCGAATCGGCCCGGGATCAGCTCGGCCCGGTGCGACGACGGCTGGCTCGCGCCGAGGCGGTAGCCGCCCGACAGCCACCCGGCCGCGAGCGGTCCGTAGGTGAGCACGCCCAGCCCGTAGGCACGGGCGATCGGCAAGGTCTCGCGTTCGACGCCGCGGATCAGCGGCGAGTACGGAACCTGTTCGGTGGCCGGACGATTCGCCTTCGTCCGATCGGCGATCCACTGCGCCTCGATCAATTCGCCGGGCGAGAACACCGAGGTGCCGTAGTAGCGGATCTTGCCCGCCCGGACCAGATCGTCGAGCGCGGCGACGGTCTCCTCGAGCGCGGTCACCGATTCGGGGCGGTGCACCTGGTAGAGGTCGAGGTGGTCGGTGCCGAGGCGGCGCAGCGAGTCCTCCACGGCCCGGACGATCCAGCGCCGGGAGTTGCCGCGGTGGGTCGGGTCGTCGTCGACGGCATTGTGGAACTTGCCGGCCAGGACCACCTCGTCGCGGCGCTCGCGCAAGGCCTTGCCGACGATGATCTCGGACTCCCCCCGCGAGTAGGTGTCGGCGGTGTCGACGACGGTGATCCCGGCGTCGAGCGCGCGGTGGATCAGCGCCACGGAGTCCTCGTGGGTGGTGCCGCCCCGGCGGCCGAAGTTCATGGTGCCCAGGACGAACGGGCTCACCCGGACGCCGGTGCGGCCGAGCACGCGCAGGTCGGACAGGCTCATCGGGTGGCTCCGATCGTGGGGCGCCGGCGGGTGGCCGCGTCGGTGAGCGACGGCGGCAGGTAGCCCTCGTCGGCGGGGCTGAGAGTGGTTCCCGGCGAGACGATCTCGTCGATCCGGTCGAGCACGTCGGTGCTCAGGCGCACGTCGACGGCGCCGAGCTGGGTCTCGAGCTGCGCGAGGGTCCGCGGGCCGATGATGACGGTGCTCACCGCCGGGTGCTGCAGCACGAACGCCAGCGACAGGTGCACGAGCGAGAGCCCCGCGTCGTCGGCCAGCTCGGCCAGTTCCTCGGCGGCGGCCCGCTTGCGCTTGTTGGCGGCCAGTTCGGGATCGTGCCGGTGGGGTTGGCGCTCCAACCGGCTCGACACCGGAGCCTGCTCGCCTGCACGGTAGCGACCGGAGAGCCAGCCGCCGGCCAGCGGGCTCCAGGTGAGGACGCCCAGGCCATAGCGCTCGGCGATGGGCAGGGTGGCCCGCTCGGCGCCGCGGGCGAGGATCGAGTACGGCGGCTGCTCGGTGACCGGGCGCTGCAGGTTGCGATCCTGCGCCACCCACTGGGCCTGCACCAGCTGGTGCGGTTCGAACGTGGTGGTGCCGTAGTAGCGGATCTTGCCGGCGCGCACCAGATCGTCGAGGGCGCGCAGCGTCTCCTCGATCGGCACGTCCGGGTCGGGGCGGTGCACCTGGTAGAGGTCGAGGTGGTCGGTACCGAGGCGGCGCAGCGAGTCCTCCACGGCCCGGATGATCCAGCGGCGGGAGTTGCCGCGATGGTTGGGGTCGGTGCCGATCTGTCCGTGGAACTTGCTCGCGAGCACCACGTCGTCGCGGCGTCCGCGCAGGGCCTTGCCGACGATCTCCTCGTTCTCGCCCTGGGAGTAGACGTCGGCGGTGTCGACGACGGTGATGCCCGCGTCGAGCGCGCGATGGATAATCGTCGCCGCGTCGTCGTGGTCAGGATTGGCCCAGGCGCCGAAGTTCATGGCGCCCAGGGTGAGTGGGCTCACCAGCACGCCGGTGCGGCCTAGATAGCGGGTTGTCACGGTGTGGTGGTCACTTTCCGGTAGCGGAGACAGTGGCGAAGGAGTTGGCGGGAACGGGGAGCCCGAGGTGGCCGCGCAGGGTGCTGTGCTCGTAGCCGTGGCGGAACAGGCCGCGTCGGCGCAATTCGGGCACGACTTGGTCGACGAAATCGGTGAGGTAGTCGGGCAGGACCGCCGGAATGATGGTGAACCCGTCGACGCCGCCGTTGCGGAACCACAACTCGATGTGGTCGGCGACCGTGCCCGGGGTCCCGATCACCACCCGGTGCCCGCCGAGGAACTCGGTGAGCAGCTGTCGCACGGTGTGGCCGGTCTCGAGCGCGTAGCCGGTGATCGTGGCGAAGAAGCCCTGGGGGCCGATGCGCCCCTCGGGCAGGACCGTGAGCCGGTGCGGCAGTGGCGCGTCGAGGTCGAGGTCGGTGTCCGGATAGCCGAGCCAGCGGGCGAGCTGACGCACCGGCGCGCTGTCGGGGTGCAGGCGGCCCTGCAACTCGTCGAAGCGCGCGCGGGCCTCGGCCTCGGTCGCACCCAGCACCGGGACCAGACCGGGCAGGATCCGGATCGCCGCGCCGTCGCGGCCGGAAGCGGCGGCGGCCGACCGGATCTCGTCGGAGAACGTCCGCGATGCCGACAGGCTCAGTTGTGTCGTGTAGATGGCCTCGGCGTGATTCGCCGCGAATGCCCGACCCTGCGGCGACGCACCGGCCTGGACCAGCACGGGCCGACCCTGGGGTGAGCGCAGCACGTTCAGCGGGCCTGCGACCGAGTAGAACTCGCCACGATGATCCACCGCGTGTACCCGGTCCGGATCGGCGAACACACCGGCATCCTGGTCTCCGATCAGCGCGTCGGATTCCCAGCTGTCCCACAGCTTCTCGGTGAGGCCGACGTATTCGCCTGCACGCCGGTAACGTTCGGCGCGCTCGGGCAGCTCGCGGATGCCGAAGTTGCGCGCCGCGTTCGGCTCGAAGGTGGTGACCACGTTCCAGCCGGCCCGGCCGCCGCTGACATGGTCGAGCGACAGGATGCGCCGGGCCAGGTTGTAGGGCAGGTTGAGCGAGGTGGTGGCGGTGGGGATCAACCCGATCCGCTCCGTCGACACGGCCAGCGCCGAGGTGAGCAGGATCGGATCGAGAGTGGCGGCGGGCGCGCGGGCGATGCCCGGCTGCTGTACCGGGATGTCGGGGAACAGCAGCCCGTCCAGCGCCCCGCGTTCGGCTTCGGCGGCCACCCGCTGATAGTGCGGCAGCTGGATGAACGCGTCCGCGGGCAGGCCCGGCTCCAGCCAGGCGGCCGGGTGGTAGCCCGCGCTGCCGACGTTGACGAGGAAACGCAGTCCGCGTGCCATCAGGCAGCTCCTTCCGCGATGGTGCCCCGGTAGGCCGGGACGGGCAGGCCGAGGTGACCGCGCAGGGTCGTCGCCTCGTAGTCGGTGCGGAACACCCCGCGCTCGCGCAGGATCGGCACGACGCCGTCGACGAAGTCGTCGAAACCGCCGGGCAGGACGTCGGGCATCAGGTTGAAGCCGTCGGCGATCCCCTTGTCGACCCAGTCGACGATCGCGTCGGCGATCTGTTCCGGTGTGCCGGTGACGATCCGGTGCCCGGCGCCGCCGCCGAGCCGCCGCAGGAGCTGGCGCACGGTGAGGTTCTCGCGCCGGGCCAGCCCGAGGGCGATCCTGTAGAAGGTCTGCGAGCCGCCCGCCTCGTCGGGATCGGCGAGCAGGTGCCACGGCAGCGGATCGTCGAGGGCGAGATCGTCACGACGCACGCCGAGCTGGGTCGCCAGCCGGTCCAGCGCGTATTCCGGCGGCACCAGTTCGGCCAGCAGTTCCCGGCGGCGCGCCGCCTCGGCCTCGGTGGACCCGATCACGGTCGACAGCCCCGGCAGCACCAGGACGTCCTCGGCCCGGCGGCCGTAGCCGACGGCACGCGCTTTGACGTCACGGTAGTACTCCCCCGCCTCGTCCTCGGTCTGGGCGGCGGTGAAGATCACCTCGCCGACCCGGGCGGCGAGGGCCCGCCCGTCCTTCGACGCGCCCGCCTGCACCACCACCGGTTCGCCCTGTGGCGAGCGCGGCACGTTCAGCGGTCCGGCCACGTCGAAATGCGCGCCACGGTGGTCGGCGGCGTGGATGCGGGCCGGGTCGGCGAAGCGATGGGTGGCCTTGTCCCCGATCAACGCGCCGGGTTCCCAGCTGTTCCACAGTGCGCGCACCACTTCGACGAATTCGGCGGCGCGCTCGTAGCGGGCGGCATGGGCCGGTTCGGCGTCGAAGCCGAAGTTGCGGGCCGCGTCGGCGCCCGCGGTGGTGACCACGTTCCAGCCGGTCCGGCCCCCGCTGAGCAGGTCGAGCGAGGCGAATCGGCGGGCGACGTCGTAGGGGTCGTTGTAGCTCGACGACAACGTGGCGATCAGGCCGATCCGCTCGGTCGCCGCGGCGACGGCGGCCAGGATCACGGTCGGTTCGAGACTGTTGAACGGCCGGTAGCGGATGTCCTCCCGGATCGCGGGGCCGTCGGCGAGGAAGATCGCGTCGAAGGCGGCCTCCTCGGCGCGCCGTGCGATCCGCACATAGTGGTCGAGGGTGAAGCTCCCGGCCGGGTCCGTGCCGGGGAAGCGCCACGATCCGCCGAACACGCCCGCGTTGAGGATGTTGACGTTGAGGTGCACCTGTCGTCGGGTCACTGCTGTTCCTCCTCGATGCGGCCCGCCGCGAGCGCGGCACGGCCGAGGTCGGCGAGCACGAAATCGCTCTGCGGGAAGTGGATGCGGCCCACCATGGCGTCGCGGTGATGCCGCTCGAGCGGATGCCGCCGGTCCAGGCCCGGATTGCCGGTGAGGTCGAGCGCGGACTCGGTGACCCGGATCGCCGTGGTGGTGGCCACGTGTTTGGCCAGGGCGGGCAGGCGGCTGTGTTCGTCGTCGGCCAGGCTCGCCACCCCCTGGCGGACGAGGGCACGGCTTGTCTGGATCCACGCCTCGATCTCGCCGACCCGGTCGTGGAACCGGGGCACGGTGGCCAGCGAATCCCCCAGGGCGGTCGGCACTCTGGTGTGCAGATACCGCGCCAGCCAGTCTCTGGCCGCGATCGCGACACCGGTGTAGTTGGCGGCCAGCAGCAGCGGCAGCGCCTGCCGTCCCGCGCGCCGGACCTTGGTCGTGCCGTCGTTGGGGTCACGCAGGTCCACCAGTCGTTCGTGCGGCACCACGGTGCCGTCGAATACCACCGACTGGGTGTCGGAGGCGCGCAGGCCCAGGTGGTTCCAGGTCTGCTCGACGTGCCAGCCGGTGGCGGCGCGATCGAGCAGGAAGGTCGCCAGGCGCGGGCTCGGTTCGGCGGTGCTGGTGGTGACGGTGAACCAGCTCAGCCCGGAAATTCCCGTGGCGTAGGCTTTTTCGCCGTCGATGCGCCAGTCGCCGGACGGCAGCCGGGTCGCGGTGGTGGCCGGGAGCCCGCCGCGGGAGAGGCTGCCGAGTTCGCGTTCCACCGCCAGCCCGTTGATCAGCGCGCCGTCGGTGGCCGCCGACCGCAGCACGCGTTCGGCCAGGGCGGCGGGCCAGGGACTGTCCGCACGCAGCAGGCTCAGGTGGTTGGTGTAGTTCCACTGCAGGATCAGCCCGACCGACGGATCGGCGGCACCCACGCGTTCGATGACCTCGACCGCCTCGGCCAGGCCCGCGCCCAGCCCACCGAATTCGACCGGCACCGTCAGCGCGGGCGCGTCGATGGCCCGCAATTCCTCGAAGGCCGCGAACGGGAATTCGCCCGCGCGATCGTGCTCCTCGGCGCGGCGGGCGATCGCGGCCAGCGCGGCGGCGAACGCGTCCTCGTCCAGACCGTGCGCGGTCGGTGCCGGTGCCACGGAAGTCATGGGGGTGTCACTCTCCTGGTCGCGCCCGACCACCTGGCGGTGATCGAACGCAGCTCTGTGCGGCCCACCGGAATTCGCCGGAAATGGCGGCCGGGGCACGCTGAACGAATAGTCGCGATTCAGTATCGGAACAGGCCGCGTCGCCGAACAAGACAGGCGGCCTACGAGATTCGTTCAGTTTTTCTCGAATATCGGCCGATATCACGACGCCAATTGTTCGGGAATATCGATGCTGCGCAACGCGCGGATGGCCGCCCCGATGGCGGGCCGTTCCAGCGAGGCCTGCCGGTAGGTCACGCCGACCTGACGCGACCCGTCGGTAATGGTGCAGGCGATCAGCGACCGGTACTCCGGCGGCACCGACATCTCCGGTACCACCGCGACCCCGAGCCCGTGCGCGACGATCTCGGCCATGCCGGCGAAGCTGCCGCTGCGGTGCTCGATCCGCGGGGCGAATCCCGCCTCACGGCAGGCGTACATCACCGACACGATCGAGGGCGCGCCGTCGCGGGCGGTGATCCAGTCGGCATCGCGCACGGCGGCCAGCCCCGACTGGCGCGCCCGTTCCCGCAGGCCGGGCGGGGCGAGCAGCACCAGCGGGTCGCCGAAGAGGAACTCCGAGGACAGTCCGAGCGGCAGGTCACGGGACCGGAAGGAGTACGAGTAGGTGATCGCGATGTCGACCTCCTGCTGCCGCACCGCGGGCACCGAGTCCACCGGCATCATGTCCACCACCCGCACCCGCAGACCCGGGTGCTCGTTCATCAGCTTCGCGGCCGCGGGCAACGCGAGCCGGGTCTGCGCGGTGCGGAAGGTGGCCAGGGTGAGTACCCCGGTGATCGCCTCCGCCGTCGCGGCCACCGCGCTCTCGGCCTCCTCCAGGGCGGCGATGATGCGCGAGGTGTAATCGACGAGCACCCGGCCCGCGTGGGTCAGGCGCAGCACCCGGCCCTCGCGCCGGGTGAGCACGGTGCCCACTTCCTCTTCCAGAATGCGCAATTGCTGCGACACCGCGGAGGTGGTGATTCCGTGCAGTTCCGAGACCGCGGTCATGGTGGTTCGTTCCGCGAGATCACGCAACAGGACAAGGCGTCGGATGTCGTACATGCATTCCTCGCTTCGACCGGTTGTCATCCGGATATCCCAATGATCCGTATCGGTGACATTCCAGGAAATCCTTACGATCAGAGCGATTCTGTGCAGCGGCGCTACGCCGTTCGGGCAACGGCCGCCTCCCGCGGTTCCGGCGTGCCGGCGGGGACGGCGTCGAGCAGCCGCCGGGTGTAGTCCCGCGAGGGCGCGTCGAAAACCTGTGTCACCGGACCGGATTCGACGACGGCACCGGCCCGCAGGACGGTGACCTCGTCGGCGATCAGCCGCACGACGCCGAGATCGTGGGTGATGAACAGATAGGTCAGCCCCTGTTCGTGCTGCAGGTCGGCCAGCAGCCGCAGGATCTGCGCCTGCACCGACACGTCGAGAGCCGAGACGGCCTCGTCGAGGACCAGCAGGCGCGGTCCGGCCGCGAGCGCGCGGGCGATGGCCACGCGCTGACGCTGACCGCCGGAGAGTTCGGCCGGTCGGCGCCGCAGCTGCTCCCGCGAGAGCGCGACCTCGTCGAGCAGGGCGCGCACCCGCGCCTGCCGCTGGGGACCTCGCGGGAGCAGGCGCAGCGCGGCCAGGGGTTCGCCGACGATCTCGGCCACCGTGAACTTCGGGTCCAGCGAGGAGTACGGATTCTGGTGGACGAATTGGATCTCGCGGCGGATCGGGCGCAACCGCGCGCGGGAAAGGCCGTCGATGCGGTCACCGTCGAACCACACCTCCCCCGCGTCGGGCGCGGCGAACCCGGCCGCGATCCTGGCCACGGTCGACTTGCCCGCGCCGGATTCGCCGACCAGGGCGTGGGTGGTCCCCGCCCGCACGGTGAGCGAGACATCGTCGACCGCGCGCACCACACCGCGCGGGAAGGTCTTGCGCAGACCGCGCAGCCGCAGCAGCGCGGTGGGTGCGACCGTCGCCGCGCTGCCGGTGCCGGTGAGTCTGCGGCTGTCCCGGCTCGGCGCGGCCGCGACGAGCTCACGCGTGTACTCCTGCCGCGGGTCGTTGAGCACGCTCCGCGCCCTGCCCTCCTCGACGACGCGGCCGTGCTGCATCACGATCAGCCGATCGGACCGCTCGGCGGCGACACCGAGGTCGTGGGTGACCAGCAGGACACCGAGACCGAGGGTGTCGCGCAGGTGGGCCAAGTGGTCGAGGATCACCTTCTGCACGGTGACGTCCAGTGCCGAGGTCGGTTCGTCGGCCACCAGCAGCGCGGGATCGTTGGCCAGCGCGATGGCGATGAGCACGCGCTGCTTCATCCCGCCCGACAGCTCGTGCGGGTACTGCCGGTATACGCGGTCCGGGTCGCGCAGCCCGGCCGCGGCGAGCTTGGCCACAGCCAGTTCCCGGCCGGTACCCGAGTCGACCCGCCGGTGCAGCCGCAGCGCCTCCAGTACCTGGACGCCGACACGCTTGACCGGGTTCAGCGACGTGCCGGGGTCCTGCGGCACGAACCCGACGAACGGGCCGCGCAGCCGGGCGAGCCGGCGATCGGTCCAGCCCGCGATGTCGTGGCCGTCCAGAGCCAGCGCGCTCGCGGTGACCCGTGCCGTGGCGGGCAGCAGGTGCAGCGCCGCGTGGATGGTGGTGCTCTTACCCGAACCGGATTCGCCGACGATCGAGACGAATTCGCCCCGGCGCACGGTCAGCGAGACGCCCTCGACGGCGGCGTGCCCGCCGTCGGTGCCTCGGGTGCGGTAGCGCACGGACAGGTTCTCGATCCGCAGCAGCGGGTGTTGCTCACTCATCGGGTGCCTCCCAGCGATCGGCCGATTCGGTTGGTGGACAGCACGACCACGGCGATCAGCAGGCCGGGCAGCAGTGCGATCCAGGGATAGGTGGCCAGGTAGTCCCTGCCCTCGGCCACCGCCAGCCCCCACTCCGGCTCCGGCGGCGGCGCGCCGTAGCCGAGGAAGCCGAGGGCGGCGACAGCAAGGACCGCCGTGCCGCATTCGAGCGCGGCCAGCGAGAGCACCGCCGCGAGCGAATTCGGAAGGACATGCCGGAGCACGACGCGGCCGAAGCCGCCACCGGAGCCGTACGCGGCCTCGACGTAGTCGGTGCCCGCGACCTGGAGCACCTCCGACCGCATCACCCGGGCGAAGGCCGCCACGGCCGAGATGCCCACCGCCACCGCGATGTTCACGGTGCCGTAGCCCAGCGCGGTGACCACGGTCATCGCCAGCAGCAGGCCGGGCACGGCCAGCAGCACGTCGACGAAGCGCATGATCACCGCGTCGGCGCGCCCACCGAGGAAGCCACTGAGCAGTCCGATCGCCGATCCGAGGACGAAGCCGATGGCCACCGCGAGCAGGGTCGCGGTGAGTGTCGTCGAGGTGCCGTAGATGGCGCGGGCCAGCAGGTCCCGACCGAGCCGGTCGGTGCCGAACGGATGCTCGAGGCTCGGCGGGTGGAAACTGGCCGCCGAATCTCCCTCCAGCGGTGAGTACTTCGTGAACCACGACGGCACCAGCGCCCACGCCAGCACGGTCGCGATCACGAGCCAGGCCAGGGTGAGTCCCGGTGCGGCCGTCAGCGCGCGGATCAGCGTCCGGCCCCGGCGGGGTGCCGCGAGAACGAGACGTTCGGGGTCGAGGACGGTCATGCCGGAGTCCCTGCCTGTACACGGGACCGCAGGCGCGGGTCCACCAGCGGATAGACGAGATCGACGACGAAGTTCACCGAGACGAAGACCAGCGCGGCGAACACCACCACCGCCTGCACCAACGGCACGTCCTGGGTCCGCACCGCGGTCTCGGTGAGCCTGCCCAATCCCGCACGGGAGAACACGGTTTCGACGATCACCGCGCCCGCGAGGAGGTTGCCGAAGGTCACCCCCGCGATGGTGAGGGCGGGCAGTGCGGCGTTCTTCACCACCTCGCGCACCAGCACCCACAGGCGAGTGGCGCCCTTGGCCACCGACACGGTGACATACCCGGCGCGCAGTTCCGCGTCGAAGTTCTCGATCAGCAGCTGCGCGATCGGCGCCGAGACCGGGATCGCCAGCGTCACCGCGGGCAGCACCAGCGCGGTGACGCCCGCGTTGCCGATCGGCGGGAACCAGCCGAGCTGGAACGAGAACACCTGCAGCAGTGCGAGTCCGACGAGGAACACCGGCACCGATACCCCCGCCGCGGGCAGGGTCGCGACCAGGTCGGCCAGCCACCGGGAGCGGGTGTAGCCCGCCGTGGCGGCCACGGCGAAGGCCAGCACCACCGCCAGCGCCAGCGCCGTGCCCGCCAGCAGCGCGGTCTGCGGCAGCACCGACACGATCAGCGGCCAGACCTGCTCACCCGTCCTGGTGGACACCCCGAAGTCCCCGCGCACCGCGTCGAGCAGCCGGTCGGCGTACTGACCGAGCAGGTGCTGGTCGAGGCCGTAATACACCCGGGAGTTCTGCTTGTCCTGCTCGGTGACCAGGTCGCCCTGCGAGGGGTCGAACAGCATGTCGACCGCGTCGTAGGGCAGCACGTAGAGCAGCACGAAGGTGAGCGTGTAGGCGCCCCACACCACGAACGCCGCCTGCCCGAGTTTGGCGAGCACATAGCGTGACATCGGCTACCTCGGCTCGAGCCAGGTGTCGTAGAAGACGTTGCGGGACTGCGCCTCGTACCCCACGTTGTGCACCCGCGGACCGGCGGCGGTCACCTGGGCCGGGTTGTAGACCGGGACGGTGAGCACCTGCTCGTCGAGCAGGAACCGCTGGGCCGCCTCGGCCGCCGCCGCGCGATTGCCGGGGTCGAGCGTCTTGCTCACCGCGGAGAGCTTGTCGATCGCCTGCTGGTAGAGCGGGTTCTCCGGCGACAGCTTGGGCGTATTGGTGTACTGCGGCGAGTACACCTGTTCGAGCACCGCGACGTCGGCGCGACTCTGGTTGGCCACCTGGATGTTCCAGCGCTTCTGCTGGGTGGCGGCCGCGGTGTAGTCCGGGATCGGCAGGACGTTGAGTTTCAGGTCGATACCGATCTTGCGCAGATCCTGCTGGATCAGCTCGTAGGCGGGCTTGTTGTTGACCAGGTTGTTGATACCGAGCAGCGCGAGCTCCAGCCTGCGGCCGTCCTTGTCGACGCGGATGCCGTCGGCGCCCTTCTTCCAGCCGGCCGCATCCAGGATCTGCTCGGCCCTCGCCTGGTCCTGCTTCAGATCCTTGGAGAAGTCGACGTATCCGGGCACCCGAGCCGAGATCACCGAGCTCGACACCTGGTAGCTGGGCGTGAGCACGGTCTTGGCGAGCGCGTCGCGATTCCAGCCCAGCTTCACGGCCTCGCGCACGGCGCGGTCGTCGGTCGGGAACAGATCGGTCTTGAAGTCGAAGGCGATGTCGCGACCGGGGATGAGCTGCGGAATGATCCGGTAGCCCTCCGCGGTCAGCGGCGCCTCGTCGGTGTTGTTCACGTCCAGGATCGCGTCCACCTGACCGGCGCGCAGCGCACCGGTGCGCACCGCGGCCTCGGGGATCACCGAGATCTCCACCGCGTCCAGGTACGCCTCGCCGTTGTGTTTGCGGCTCGCGGGCGCCCACTGGTAGCCGGGGCGCTTCTTCAGCACGGTCTTCTGCTGGTAGACGTGTTCGGCGACGACGAACGGTCCGGTGGTGACCAGGTTCTGGGCCAGACCACGCTGTTCCTTGGGCAGTTGCAGCGTCGAATGCCCGACGATGCCGGAGAAGTAGAGCGAGAGTGCCTGCAGGAAGCCGGCGTTCGGCCGGTCGAAGGTCACGCGCACGGTGTTCGGATCGACGACCGTGGTGCCGGTGTAGCCGACCCAGTACGCGGTGACCGGCACGATACCCAGCGCCTTGTCGCCACGGCCGAGCAGATCGAAGTTCTCCTTCACCGAATCCGCGGTGAATTTCGAGCCGTCGCTGAAAGTGACGTCGTCGCGTAGATGGAAAGTGAGTGCGGTCAGCTCCGGATCGATCTCCCAGGAGGTCGCCAGCCACGGTTCGATGGCACCGGTCGCCGGGTTCTGGTAGGTCAATTTGTCGGCGATATTGCTGGTGATCAGTGACTCCGGGTACGAACTGCCGGAGTGCGGATCGAGATTGGCCGGTGCGTCGAGCACCGCGAAACGCAGGGTGCCGCCCGCGACCGGCGGGCCCGCGTCGTCACTGCCCGCGACCCGGGGACCGGAGGCGGCGCACCCGGTGAGCACCGAGGCGACGAGCGCGGTGGCGACGAGCAGCGTCGCCGTCGAGAATCTTTTCGATGACATTCTGAAGTACTCCTGGGGGGCGAGGATTCACGAAGTCTGCACAACGGCAACTCCGTGAACAACCAAGCTGTACTTCGAGATTTGTTCAGTTTTCGTGAATGTCCGGACACTCCGGATCGTGAAGGCGAACTACAAAGTCGGTGTAGCCATTCTTGGCGATCCGAAATCGCGGAATGCGCGGCGTCCGGACTTAATCTCCGGAGTGCACGCAGCACCATCCTCCTCGACGAAAGATCCACCACCGCAATGAGGAATATTCGATTCCGCAGACTCCTGGCCTCCGGCACCGCGGCCATCGCCCTCGCGTCGGCGCTGGCCGCCTGCGGTGGCAGCTCGTCGGCGCCGGGCGAGGCCGCGGGCGACCCCGTGTTCGGCGGCACGCTCACCTTCTACGATCCGATCGAGTACACGGCCTGGTTGCCGACGAACTCGATCTGGTCCAACAGCCAGGTCGCCAACAATCTCGCCGAGCGGCTCACCTGGCAGGATCCCGCGTCCGGCGAGATCAAGCCCTGGCTGGCCGAGTCCTGGGAGATCAGTCCCGACAAGCTGAAGTACACCTTCCGCCTGCGCAAGGGCGTCACCTTCAGCAACGGTGACCCGGTCGACGCCGCGATCGTGAAGGCCAACTACGACCAGCACGCGCTGGGCGACAAGGCATTGGGCATTCCCCCGGACAGGTTCTTCTCCGACTATCAGTCGGCCATCGTGATCGACCCGCTGACCATCGAGGTCGCCTTCACCAAACCGAACGCCGGTTTCCTGCAGGTCGCCTCGTTCTACCGGGCCGGTTCCATCCTGGCCAAGCCGTTCCTGGAGAAGGATCTCAACGGCCAAGGGCAGGCGAAGAACTGGATCGGCTCCGGTCCCTTCGTCGTCGCGTCGGTCGAGGGCAACACCGGTATCACGCTCACCCGGCGCGAGGACTACAACTGGGCCCCCGCGGGGTCTGGCCATCAGGGCAAAGCCTATCTGGAGCGGGTGGTGTTCAAGACGGTGCCCGAGGCGGGGACCCGCGTCGGCGCGCTGCAATCCGGGGAAGCGCACATCGCCCGCAACATCACCCCGTACGACGAGGACACGGTGACCGCCAACGGCGGCCGCATCCTGGCCTTCCCGGTCCAGGGGCAGACGAACAAACTGTCGGCGCAACTGGATTCGGAGACGCCGATCCGGGAGCGCGAAGTCCGCCTGGCGTTGCAGGCGGCCACCGACCGCGCCGAGATCAACCAGACGGTCCTGTCCCCCAGCTATCCGGTGCCGACCTCCATCCTGGTGGCGGGGACACCGCATCGCGGTGACGCGAGCAAGTACCTGAACTACGACCTGGCCAAGGCGAATTCGCTGCTGGAGAACGCCGGCTGGAAGAAGGGCGGTGACGGCATCCGGTCCAAGGACGGCAAGCGGCTGCAGTTCGAGGTCTGGGTGGCCCCGTTCTACCAGGTGTCGCAGCCGGTGCTCGAACTGCTGCAGTCGCAGTGGAAGAAGGCGGGCGTCGAGCTGCTGATCCGGAGCGCGTCGCAGACCGAGTACGAGTCGATTCGTAACTCCCGCCCGGACAACTGGTCGCTGGTGCAGGGCCAGACCTCGCGCGCGGAGGCCGACGTGCTGCGCACCGCGTTCGACAGCACCGCGCAGAACGAGTTCTTCGCGCCCGCACCCGATCAGGTCCTCGACGCACTGGTCCGCGCGCAGGCCTTCGAATTCGATCCGGCCGCACGGAACAAGGCGGTGCAGGCCATCGAGGACCGGGTCTTCGGCGAGGGCTACGCGATCCCGCTCTACGACGAGACCCAGGTGTTCGGCCTCGCGCCGAGCGTGCACGGATTCAGCACCGAGTCCACGGCCAGGACCTGGCTCTATGACACCTGGATCGCCGGGTAGGAGGACGGATGCGCACCTATGTCGTGCGACGGCTTGTGCAGGCGGTACTGGTGCTGTTGGCCGCCTACACCCTGTCGTTCCTGCTGCTCAGCGCACTGCCGGGCGATTCGGTGACCAACCGGATCCAGAATCCGGAAGCGCAGATCACCCCCGAGGCCGGCAGGCAGATGCTCGCGTTCTACGGGCTCGACCGGCCGGTGTGGGAGCAATACCTGCGCGCGCTGTGGAGCCTGCTGCACGGTGACCTCGGGTTCTCGCTCAGCACCGGCAAGCCGGTGGCGCAGACCGTCCTCGATGTCCTGCCGTCCACACTGGCGCTGACCGGGCTCGGCCTGGTCTTCGGGGTGGTGTTCGCGGTCGTGGTCGCGCTGGCCGCCAACTACGCGCCGTGGGCCTGGCTACGCGGCGTCTTCGATTCCGCGCCCGCGGTGTTCGCCTCGGTCCCGACCTTCGTGGTGGGTGTCGTCGCGCTGCAGTATCTGTCGTTCCGCTGGCATCTGATCCCGTCGGTCGACAACGGCACACCGCTGGCGCTGGTCGCGCCCGCGGCGACGCTGGGGCTGATCGTGGCGGCCCCCTTGGCCCAGGTCTTCGCCACCTCGGTGCGCGCGACGCGGCAGCGCCCGTTCGTGCACGTGGCGGCGGCCAGGGGCGCGGGTGAGGGTTATCTGTTCCGCAAGGCGGTGCTCCGTAATTCCTCGCTGCCGGTGCTCACGCTGCTCGGGCTCGCGTTCGGGGAGCTCATCGCCGGCGCGGTCGTGACCGAGTCCGTGTACGCGCGTCAGGGCATCGGCCAGTTGACCGTCGGCGCGGTCGACACCCAGGACCTGCCCGTGGTCCAGGGAGTCGTGCTGTTGTCGACGGTGGCCTACGTGCTGGTGAATCTCGCGGTGGACCTGGCCTACCCGTTCCTCGATCCGCGCGTGCTCGTGGACCCGACGACCCGCCGGGTCTCCGGTTCGCGCGTCGCCAAGCGCGCCGACGCCGCCGTGCCGGTGCCGGTCATCGCGCCGGTGCCGCGGCGTCTGCCCGCCGAGGTGGTGGTGCCATGACCGCCGTCGAAGTCGCCGAATCCCCTGCCGTGCAGTCCGATACACGACGGCCGAGCCGGTCGGTGTGGTCGGCGCTGCGCTGGACCGGCAAGCACCCGACGGTGGTGCTGGCCGCGGTCGTCGTCGGCACCGTGCTGCTGTGGGCCGTCGTCCCCCAGTTGTTCACGAGTATCGATCCGTTGGCGGTGAATCCGGCGCAGAAGCTGAAGCCACCGTCGGCCGAGCACTGGTTCGGCACCGATCAGCTCGGCCGGGATCTGTACGCCCGCATCGTCTACGGGGCGCGGGCCTCGCTGCTGGGTTCGGCCATCGCCGTCCTGGTCGGCGTGCTCGTCGGATCGTTGCTCGGCGCGGTCGCGGGCTGGTTCGCCGGGTTCCCGGACAGCCTGGTCATGCGCCTGATCGACGTCGTGCTGTCGATCCCCGGCTTCCTGCTGGCGATCACCATCGTGGTGCTGCTCGGTTTCGGGGTGTGGCAGGCGGGCATCGCGGTCGGCCTCACCTCGGCCGCGACCTTCGCCCGGCTCATCCGGTCCGAAGTCGTCAAGGCCCGCTCCAGCACCTATGTCGAGGCCGCCACCACCAGTGGCGCGTCGACGGCGGCCATCCTGTGGCGGCACGTGATCCCCAATTCGATCGGGCCGACGATCGCGCTGGTCACCGTACAGTTCGGGATCGCGATCATCTGGATCGCCTCGCTGAGTTTCCTCGGCCTCGGGGCGCAGCCGCCGGACCCGGAATGGGGGCGGCTGGTCTCCGACGGCCGCAACTACATCGCCACCCGTGGCTGGCTCACGCTGTGGCCCGGCCTCACCATCGTCGTGGTGGTGCTGGCGACCAATCACCTGTCCCGCCACCTGACCAGGAGGACCTCCGCATGAGTGTCGTCCACGAAACAGCCGATCCAGCGGTCGAATCCGCCGCCACCCCGGTCCTGACAGTCGCGAACCTCGACGTCGGCTACCGCGTCCGTGACCGGGTGGTCCCGGCCGTGCACGATGTCTCCTTCGCGGTGCCCGCCGGACAGGTACTCGCCCTCGTCGGTGAGTCCGGGTCGGGCAAGACGACCACCGCGCACGCCGTGCTCGGCCTGCTCCCCGGCAACGGCGCGGTGACCGGCGGCAGCATCACCTTCCGTGGCCAGGCCCTCACCGAGCTCGGCGCGAAGGGCTGGCGGGCGATCCGGGGCCGGGCGATCAGCCTGATCCCGCAGGATCCGACGGTCTCGCTCGATCCCGTACGCCGGGTGGGCCACCAGGTCGAGGACGTGCTGCGCCTGCACACCGACCTCGACGCCACTGCCCGCCGCGAGCGAGTGTACGAGCTGTTCGACCTGGTCGGCTTCACCGAGGTCGAGCGCCGCTACCGGCAGTTTCCGCACGAGCTGTCGGGCGGGATGCGGCAGCGGGTGCTCATCGCCGCCGCCGTCGCGGCGGAGCCCGACCTGATCATCGCCGACGAGCCGACCTCGGCGCTGGACGCGACAGTCCAGAAGCAGGTGCTCGACCTGCTCGACGCGGTGCGGCGGCGCACCGGCACCAGCGTGGTGCTGGTGACGCACGACCTTGGGGTTGCCGCCGATCGCGCCGATCTGATCGGGGTGATGAGCCAGGGCAGGCTGGTCGAATTCGGGCCCACCGCACCGCTGGTCGCCGATCCTCAGCACCCCTATACCCGGCGCCTGCTCGACTGCGTGCCCTCGCGGCGGCCGTGGACGCGAGCCAGTCCCGCACCGGCCGCGGGCGCCGAGACCGTCGTCGAGGTGCGGGATCTACGCAAGGACTACGCGGGAGTTCCGGCGGTGGACGGCATCTCGTTCCGGGTCCGGCGGGGCGAGACGTTCTCGATCGTCGGCGAGTCCGGCAGCGGCAAGTCGACCACCGCGCGCGTGCTCACCGGTCTCACCCAGGCCGACTCCGGCGAGGTGTCGCTGTTCGGTACCGATGTCACCCGGCTGGGCCGCCGCGAGTTCCGGCCGCTGCGGCGCGATGTGCAGATCGTCTACCAGAACCCGTTCTCCTCCTTCGACCCCCGGTTCGACGTCTACGACGTGGTCGACGAACCGCTGCGCTCGTTCGCACCACGTCGCGGGCTGCGCCGCGGCAGACCCCACCGCGACCGGGTGGTGGCCGCGCTCGAAGCGGCCGCTCTGCCCGCCGATTTCGTCGACCGGCACCCACGGGAGCTGTCCGGCGGGCAGCGGCAGCGGGTGGCCATCGCCCGCGCGCTGGTGCTCGAACCGAAGGTGATCGTCCTCGACGAACCCCTTTCGGCGCTGGACGTGTCGGTCGCCGCGCAGATCCTCGATCTGCTGCGGGGACTGCAGCAGGACCGTGGCCTCACCTATCTGTTCATCTCCCACGATCTGGCCGTGGTGCGGGCGATCTCCGACCACGTGGCGGTGATGCGGCAGGGCCGCATCGTCGAGCAGGGCACCGCCGACCAGGTCTTCACCTCCCCCACCGACGATTACACCGTTCGACTGCTCGACGCGATCGCCGGCCGCGACCTCATCGGAGGACTGTCATGACCACCGCCACCACCGCACCCGCGACCCTGACCGAAGCACTCCCCCGCATCCGGGCGGTCCTGGCCGAGTTCGTGCCGGGTACCGGCGAGCGCGATCTGGCCTTCGAGCATCCCGACGAGCTCATCCGCGCCCTGGCCGACGCGGGGTTCGGCCGGCTGCGGGTGCCGGTGGAATTCGGCGGGTTCGACGTCGACCTGCCGACGCTGTTCGCGCTGCTCGCCGAGGCGGGGCAGGCCGATTCCAATATCCCGCAGATCTGGCGCGGGCATTTCACCACCACCGAGATCCTGCGCGCCGAAACCGATCCCGTGGTCCGCGAGCACTGGTTGCGCCGGGTCGGCGCGGGCGCGGTCTTCGGCAACGCGCAGTCCGAGCCCTCCGCCCTGGTGGCCGAGGCCGCGTTCGCCGAGGGTGAGTCGACCGGCTGGGGCGTCACCACCACCAAGGCCCGCGTCGGCGCCGACGGCGTGCGGGTGGTGTCGGGCACCAAGTTCTACTCCACCGGCGCGCGGTTCGCCGACTTCATCCGCGCCGCGGTGGTCGACGACGAGGGCACCCGCGGGTTCGTGGTGATCCCCGCCCGGCATCCCGGTGTCACCCACGCCGACGACTGGGACGGGATCGGTCAACGCCAGACCGGCAGCGGCACCACCTATTTCGTGGACGTCCCGGTCGAGGAGCACGGCGACATCGGGCGCTACCAGGAATCACTGCGCGGCCTGGACTCCTTCGTCCAGATCGTGCACCTGGCCAACCTCACCGGGATCGCGCGCAGCATCGTCGCCGAGACCGCCGACATCGTGCGTGCCCGCACCCGCACGAGCCTGCACGCGCTCACCCAGCACGCCACCGAAGACCCCGACATCCTGTCCGTCGTCGGCACCCTGGAGACCCGGCGGCTCACGGCGGAGACCCTGCTGCGCCACGCCGCCGAGCAGCTCGAGGCGGCGCACGCCGCGGGCGACGAGGCGGCCTACGCCCGCGCCTACCTCGACACCTCCGCCGCCCAGATCGCCGTCATCGAAGCCGTTCTCGACGCCGCGACACGGGCTTTCGACGCGGGTGGTTCCTCGACGGTGCGCAACAGCGCCCACCTGGACCGGCACTGGCGCAATGCCAGGACCCTCGCCTCGCACAACCCGGTGGTCTACAAGCCACGGGTGCTCGGGAATTTCGTGGTCAACGGGACCACGCCGGTGCCCGGCTACTACCGGCAACGGCCGTCGGTGGCCGACCCGGTGGAGCCGGACGGGGACGCGGCGGCCGACGCGGGCGGTTCGCGATGACCACCGCACCCGTCGACCCGTCGTCGGTCACCCGGCCCGATGCCCCCGTGTCCCCGTCTGTTCCAGCTCTCACCGTGGCCGGGATCCGGTCCGCGGCGGCACCGGTCCTGCGTCGGCTGGCCGAGACCGCGCGACAGCGTGAGCAGACCCGCGACTACGCCTTCGACGAGGTCCGCGCGCTCGCCGACGCGGGCATCACGCTGACCGGGATCGCGGTGGCCGACGGCGGGGCGGGCGGCTCGCTGCGCGAGGTGACCGAGCTGGTGATCGCGATCGCGCGCGCCGATTCCAGTGTGGCGCAGGCACTGCGGAGCAGTTTCCTGATCGCCTACCAGGTGGCCGCCAGGCCGGATCTGCCGCACCGCGAACCCCTCCTGGAGCGGTTACGGCACCGGGACCTGTTCGCGGGCACCGTGAACGAACGCACCGGCGGTGCCAGCGGACAGGTCAACGCCACCGCCCGCCGCGACGGGACCGAGTGGGTGATCGACGGCGAGAAGTTCTACTCGACCGGCGGACTCTACGCGCAGTGGTTCGGCACCCAGGCGCGCACCGAGGACGACGAGATCCTGCGATTCACCGTGCCGGTGGATCGCGCCGGGGTCGAGCGGCTCGACGACTTCGACGCCATCGGGCAGCGCCTCACCGCCAGCGGCACCACCCGGTTCACCGGGGTGCGGGTGTCGGCCGACGAGGTGACGCCCGCGCCGGAGACCGAACCGGACAACCCGTGGCAGGGCTCCTATGCCCAGCTGTATCTGGCCGCCGTGCAGGCGGGCATCGCGGCGCGGGCCCGCGACGACGCCGTCGGCTACGTGCGCGAGCGGGCCCGCCCGATCAAGCACAGCACCGCGACCGACAGCGTCGACGACCCGTACGTGCGCCAGACCGTCGGCGAGATCGCGGCCCGCGCGCTCGCCGCCGAAGCGGTGGTGCTGCTGGCCGCCGAGACCCTCGAGGACGTGCGTCGCCACACCGGCGACGCGGCCAGAGCGGCGGGCGCGGCGGCCGCCGTCGAGGTGGCCGAGGCCGGGGTGATCGCGATCGAATCCGCCCTCGCCGCCGCCGAACTCGTCTTCGACGTGGGCGGCGGGTCGATCACCGACCGGGGTCTGGGCTTCGACCGGCACTGGCGCAATGCCCGCACCGCCGCCAATCACAACCCCCGCCAGTGGAAGCTGGCCGTCGCGGGCGCGTTTCACTTGACGGGCGAGGACCCGCCCACCACCGGCCTCTTCTGAACCGACACGAGAGAGAAAAGAACACCTGATGAGCTACGGCCCCTTCGAAACCACCTACGCCGCCGCGGAAGACCGCTACGAGAACGCGTCCTTCCGCCGCACCGGGAGCTCCGGTCTGGACCTGCCCGCCTTCTCCTTCGGCCTGTGGCAGAAGTTCGGCGGCGACTACGCCTTCGCCACCCAGCGCGAGATCATCCTGCACGCCTTCGATCTGGGCATCACCCACTTCGACAACGCCGACCGCTACGGTCCGCCGCACCGCGCGGCCCAGCAGAACTTCGGCCGGGTGCTGGCCAGGGACCTCGCGCCGTACCGCGACGAGATCATCCTGTCCACCAAGGCGGGCAACCCGATCGGCCCCAGCCCCTACCTGCGCGGCGGCTCCCGCAAATCCCTGCTGGCCTCGCTCGACCACAGCCTGCGCGACCTCGGCACCGACTACGTCGACATCTTCTACCACCACAGCCCCGACCTGGAGACCCCGCTGGAGGAGACCGTCGGCGCGCTGGTGAGCGCGGTGCAGCAGGGCAAGGCGCTCTACGTCGGTATCTCCAACTACCAGCCCGACCGCACCCACGAGATCGCCGAGCAGTTGCGCGCGGCCGGGGTGCCGCTGCTGATCCACCAGGCCAGGTACTCGATCTACGATCGCCGCCCGGAACGCAACGGGCTGCTCGACACCGCGACGCGCGACGGCTTCGGCGTCATCGTCTACTCGCCCTTGGCACAGGGCCTGCTCACCGACAAGTACCTCGAGTCCATCCCCGAGGGCGCCCGCGCGCAGAACAGCACCTTCCTGTCGCCGGACGTGATCGACGAGACCTACCGGCAGCGCACCGCCGAGCTGAACAAGATCGCCGCGGCCCGCGGCCAGTCGCTGGCCCAGCTGGCGCTGCAGTGGGTGCTGCGCAGGCCCGAGGTGACCTCGGCGCTGATCGGCGCCAGCTCGGTGGCCCAGCTCGACCACAACACCGCGGCCCTGGACTTCCCCGACTTCACCGCCGAGGAACTGGCGCTGATCGAGGAGCACGGTGTACACGGAACCGGACTGAAGCTGTAGCGATGACCGGATTCCATCTCAATCTGTCGCTGATGACGCCGGGCCACTTCCGGAACGCCTGGCGGCTCGAGCACGCCGATCCGCTCGCCTACCTCGACATCGATCACTTCCAGCGGCTGGCGCGGATCGCCGAGGCCGCCAAGATCGACGCGGTCTTCCTCGGGGACGGGCCCGCGCTGCGCGGGGAGATCGAGGAGGCGCCCGGCACCGGGATCGATCCGCTCGTGCTGCTCGGCAATCTGGCGGCGGTCACCGAGCACCTCGGCGTGGTGATCACCTCGTCGACGACCTACAACTCGCCCTATAACCTGGCCCGCCGGTTCCAGGCACTCGATCACGTGACGAAGGGACGGGCGGCGGTCAATATCGTCACCACCGGAACTCCGGCCGCCGCCGCCAACTTCGGGCTGACCGACCATCCGGACAAGGAGACCCGCTACCGGCGAGCCTGGGAGTTCCTCGATGTCGTCACCCGGCTGTGGGACAGCTGGGAGGCCGACTGGCTGATCGCGGACAAGGCGACGGGCCACTACGCCGACACCGGCAAGATCCACCGCATCGACCACGACGGCGAGTTCTTCTCGGTGGCCGGACCGCTGCCGGTGGCGCCCGGACCGCAGGGCAGGCCGGTGGTGGTCCAGGCGGGCGGGTCGGAAGGCGGCCTGAAACTCGCGGGCGACTTCGCCGACGTGGTGTTCACCGTGGCCCAGACCCGAGCCAAGGCGATCGCGTTCCGCAACGACATCCGGCAGCGGGCTGCGGCGGCGGGCAGGCATCCCGACGACGTGAAGCTCTCCCTCGGCGTGGTGGTGCTGGTCGCGGCCACCGAGCAGGAGGCGCGGCGCCGCGAGCGCGAGCTCTACGCGCAGCTGCCGATCGAACGGCTCACCACCGCGCTGCTGGGGAATCTCGGCCTGCCCGCCGACGCGTTCGGCCCCGACGACCCGATCAGCGCCGCCGACCTGCCCGACACCGTCCCGGCCGGCGCGTTCTCGACCGGATTCGGCGTCTCCACGCGGGCACTCATCGCGGAGGGCCCGCGCACGCCGCGGGAGCTGATCCAGCGGGGCGCGGGCGGTTCCGGTCATCGGCTGCTCGTCGGTTCGGCCGAACAGGTCGCCGACGATCTGGCCGACTGGTACGCGGCGGGCACCGCCGACGGTTTCACCGTGATGCCCGCCGAAACGGCAGTGGATCTGGAGAATTTCGCCACCCTGGTGGTCCCGATCCTGCAGGAGCGCGGACTCTTCCAGCGGGACTACGTGGCGCCGACCCTGCGCGAACGCTTCGGGCTGCCCCTTCCGGGTGAGCGCCGGGCCTACGCGAGCCTGCCCGCGTAGCGCCCCCGAAACACGGTGGGCCGCCCTCGTCCGAGAGGCGGCCCACCGTGTTTTCCGCCGTCAGGGCGGCGTAGCGCAATTGTGTCCGGTCACCGCGCAGTCCGCTGCCGGAACAGCGGCGACGCGGTCCTCGGACACGGTGCGGGACAACGGGATCAGGGCCACGGCCGCCAGCAGCGCGGCCACCCCGACGGCGACCAGGAAGCGCCAGTCACCGAGCCAGGTGGCGGCCAGGGGCGCGCCCGCCCTGGACAGGGCGATCGGCACCGTCATCACCGCGAGGATGCCGGCGAACTGCGGCACGCCGAAATTGTCGGCGACGATCGACGGCCGGGCGATCACACTGGTGCCGTAACCCGTACTGAAGGCCACGATGCAGGCCAGGGTCAGCGGGAGCGAGGTCCCGGCCAGCGGCAGCGCCAGCAGCCCGAGACCCTGCACCGCGAAGGAGGCACCGGTCACGGCGGTCATCCCGAAGCGGCGGGCCAAGGGTCCCAGCGCCAGCCGCGACCCGATCTGGGTCACCCCGACGGCGATCGGCAGGGCGGCCGCGGTGACGGGTGAATGCCCGATGTCACGGAAGTAGGTGACCATCATCAGCAGGAAGGCCGAGGTCGCACCGCTCTGCGCCACGAACGACAGCACCAGCAGCCAGAACTTGCGGTCACGCAGCGCGTCCCCGAGCGGGACACCCGCCCGCTGCTCGACCCGGCTGACGTGCGCGGCCCGCCCCGGCACGGCCCACAGATGGGCCGGGACCACGATCGCCGCCGAACCGACGGCGAGCACCAGCAGCGTTGCCCGCCAGCCGATCTCCGTCTCGAGCCAGCCGGCGAAGAAGTAGTACAGGCTGGTCGCCAGCCCGACGATGGTGGTCACCGCGATGATGGCGGAATCACGATGCCGCGGTTCGGTGGCCACCACGAGCACCGCGAAGGCCGCCTCGTAGGTGGACGTGGCCAGCGCCAGGCCGATCAGGACGAACGCCAGATACAGCTGTGCCAGGCTCTGCACCTGCGACCACAGCACGATCGCGCCGACCCCCACCGCCGAGCCCGTGGTCATCAGGGCCCGGCCACCGTAGCGGTCGAGCAGGTTGCCCACCGGGACGGCCGCCGCGGCGCCGACGAGCGTGGAAAGGGTGGCCGCGGCGGCGATCTCGGTGCGCGAGACGGCCAGCGCCTGCGACATCGGCAGCAGCAGCACGGTGAAGGCCTGGATCATCGCGCCGTAGCCGACGGTCTGGGTCACCGCGAAGACCGCGATCAGCCGGAACCGGTGACCCGCGTCCGGCGCGGCGGTCAGGACCGGGACGGCGCTGTCGGTGCTCACTCTCCGAGCAACGGCAGCAGCTGTTCGCCCTGGCGTTCGATCTCGCGCAGGTACGGGGTGTCCGACAGCACGAAGTGGGTGATGCCCAGATCGCGGTACTTGCGCAGCGATTTGGCGACATCCTCGGCGGAGCCGACGAGCCAGGTGGTGCCGGCGCCGCCGCCACCGTACTTACCCGGTGCGGTGTAGAGGTTGTCGTCGAGCACGTCGCCCCGGGCAGCCAGGTCGAGCAGCCGCTGTTGCCCGACGGCGGTTCGGCGCCGCGGATCCTGTGGTGCGCCACCGTGATTCGCCGCCATCTCGGCGACCCTGGCCTCGGCGTCGGCCCAGGCCTGCTCGGTGGTGTCGCGGACGAAGGTGGTGATCCGCAGCCCGAATTCCAGCGGCGCGTGCTCGCGGCCGAGTTCGGCGCTCAACGCGCGCAGGCGTTCGATCCGTTCCCGGACGCCTTCGAGTGGTTCGCCCCAGAACAGCTGCACGTCGGCTTCGGTGGCCGCGACCCGTTCGGCGGCCGCGGAGGCGCCGCCGAAGTACAGCGTCGGATGGCGGCGCTCGCCACGGGGCACGATGCGCGGGGTCACCGTGGAATCGGTGACCTGGAAGTGCTCACCCCGATAGGTGACGTTCTCCTCGGTCCAGAGTTTGCGGACCAGCTGCAGGAACTCCTTGGTGCGGGCGTAGCGGTGCGCCTGATCGCCCTCGCTGTCGCCGTAGGCGGCCAGGTCGTCCTGCCCGGAGACGATGTTGACCCGCACCCGGCCACCGCTGAGATGGTCGAGAGTTGCTGCGGCGGAGGCGAAGTTCGCGGGTCGCCAGTAGCCGGGACGGATCGCGATGAGCGGTTCGAAGGTGCGGGTCCGCGCGGCCAGCGCCGCGGCCACGGTGAGGGTGTCGGGGCGGCCCCAGCCGGTGCCGAGCAGCGCGCCCTTCCAGCCGTTGGCCTCCAGCGCCTCGGCGTGGGCGGTCAGCGTGTCGAGACTGTTGTGGTCGGCGGTGACCGGCTCACCCCGGTGGCCGGGAACGACCTGATTCGGGATGTACCAGAGGAATTCGAGACTCATGCGGGGTGGTTCCGTTCGATGATCAGCGGGCGAGGTGGGTGAGCTGGGCACGCCGGACGTCGGCGGTCTGTCCCTGGACCAGGACGAACAGGGCCGAGCGCGCGTGCAGTTGCGCGGTGTCCTCGCCGCTGAGGCCGCGCCCGGCCCTGGCGACGAGCAGCGCGCGAGTGAGGGCCGAGAGGGCCTCGCCGCTGGCGACTTTGGTGGCCAGCCGGTCGTCGAGCCGGTGCGGGCCGCCGCCCGCGGCGGTGGCCTCGTCGGCGAGCGCGTAGGCGGTGGCGCGGATCTCGGCGACGCGGGGCCGCCAGCGGGCCGCGACCGCGTGGGCGAGCGGTTCCGCGGTCTGTTCGAGCTCGGTGAGCACCGTGTCCGCCAGGCCGAAGTGGTGTGCCCTGGCATCACTGGCGGTGCCGATGTCGGCGAAACGGGCCGCCTCGAGGCTCTGCGTGCCGAGGACGTTCTCGTCGGGCACGAACACCGTGTCGAGCCGGACTCGCGCGGTCCGGCTGCCCGCCACCGCGCCGAGCGCGAGCGGGCCGGCGCTGTGCGTGCGCTCGCTCACCGGCACCAGCGCGGTCACCACGGTCTCGCTGCCCGGTTCCACCGCCGCCACGGCGAGCGCCGCGTTGAGTCCCCACCCACTGACCCACGAGACGGTGCCGTCGAACACCCAGCCGCCGTCGGCCTTGCGCGCCTCGATGTAGTGCTCGGGGAACCTGCGCACATCGCTGACGCCCGCGCCGAGCAGCAGTTCGCCGCGCAGGATCCGTTCCGCGAACACTGATATCGGCGTACCGTCGGCGCGACCGGCCGTGATCCTGCCCGCCAGCGGCGCGTGCTGCGCCCAGACCAGCCAGGTGTTGAAGCAGGCGCCCGCGATGATCTCGTGTACCCGCCGATCGGTGTCCCGATCGATCGCGAGACCACCGTATTCCGGCGGCGCCAGGTGGTTCAGCAGACCCAGCGCCCGCAGTTCGCCGATCCGCTCCGCGGGAACGCCGTCGCGGTCGGTGGTCAGGGCCGCGGGCCGCAACACCTGGTCGGCGTACTGCTCTACCCGGGCGACGAACGCGTCGTCGTCCGAGCTGTCGCGCGCGGTCATCACGTCCCTTCCGAGGTTCCACACCTGAGCCGGAGCACTCCGCGAGCGGAGCTCGGCCCTGGTTCCTCTGGGAATTGTCGACCCGCCGCGCACGCGAAAGCCGCTGTCCACCCGCGTCTCACGTGCGAGATTGCGGCTATGACCAGCGGCTATCCGACATAAAATCCCATCGATGCGGAATTCCGGAAGCAGGTCAGCGGCCGGTGCTGCCGTCGATCAGTTCGCGCAGGATGTCGGCGTGGCCCGCGTGCCTGCCGGTCTCCTCGATCATGTGGGTGAGCGCCCATCGGACACTGGGCGCGGGGCGGCCCGGCCGCGGGCGCGGCAGCGGTGCGCCGAGATCGGTACAGCCGTCCAGGCTTTCGTTCGTCTGCTCGACCGCGGACCGGTAGCGGGCGAGGACGTCGCCCACACCGTCCCCGGGAGCGACCCGGAACGTGGCCTGCCAGTCGGTCACGGTGTCACCGAGGAACATCGACCGTTCGACGAAGGTCAGGTGCGCGAGCAAGCCGAGCAGATTCGTGCCCGAGGGCACGGCGGCGGTGCGCACCTGCGGCTCCGGCGCGCCCTCGACCTTCGCGGCGATCGACGTCCGCAGATAGTCGAGGAAGCCGCGCAGCACCTCGGCCTCGCCGCTGCCGGTCCGGGGCGGTGGGGTATCCCTGCGGCGGGGACGGCGCGGCGTCGCGGACACGACGGTCTCCTTCCGTCGCGAGCGTCGGCCCGCGAGGCCCTCAGTCTCCCCACGTTCGCCACGATCCGGCACGCGAAATTGCGGTTTCGGCAAACCGGCGAGTGCCCGCGGGGCACCGGCGATCGTGCTCGGTGCCCCGCGGCCGGGAGTCAGTTCCGGAAGGCGTCCTTCACCTTCTCGCCGGCGTCCTTCAGGTTGGACTTGGCCTGATCCGCACGACCCTCGTTCTCCAGGTCCCGGTCGTCGGTGGCCTTGCCGGTGGCCTCCTTGGCCTTACCCGCCAATTCCTCGGCCTTGTTCTTCGCCTTGTCCGCAAAGCTCATCGCGGCATTCCTTTCAGACGTTCGCTCGGCCACCACGGTGACCGTGGGCCGTCTTGGGGACCCACTCCGGCGGTACCCGGGTCGCGCCGGGACAAACAACGGTGCGCCGACGGGTCGTCAGCACCCGTCCAGCGTGGCCCGCGCGGATTCGGCCACGACGTCGGCGACGTCGCGCCGAGCGCGGAACGCCTGGAGCTGGCGGCGCGCGCCGTTTCCCCGGCTGAGCAGCGCGTCGATCGCCGCGACGACGAAATCGTGGTCACCGCTCTCGACGAGGGCGGGCTCGATGTACGTGACGAGCCGGGCGAGCAGGTCCCGATGCGGGATCACCCGGTTGTCGGCCATGTCGAGACCGTCGCCGTCCAGGCCCGAATGCGCGGCGTTCCAGTAGGCGGCCCGCAGCACCTCGCCCGACACCGCCAGCGCCGATTCCCCCCTCGCGATCGAGCGCAGCCCGGAGCTCACGATCCCCCGGATCAACGCGGCCAGCAGCGCGGATTCCGCCGCGGTGGCCGGGATGTCGCTGACCCGTATTTCCACGGTGGGGAACGATTCGGAGGGCCGGATGTCCCAGTAGACCATCTTGTTGTCCAGGATGCTGCCGCTGGCCCGCATCATCGCCACGATCGCCTCGTACTGGTCGAGCGAGGTGAAGTACGGCGGCGGACCGGCGCTGGGCCAGCGCCGCCACAGGATGCTGCGCCAGCTCGCGTAGCCGGTCTCACTACCGCGATAGATCGCCGAGTTCGCCGTCGTGGCGAGCAGGACCGGCAGCCATGGCCGGACATAGTTGCCGACGAGGACCGCGGTCTCGCGGTCCGGTACGCCGACGTGGACGTGGCATCCGCACAGCCCCTGCTCGTGGGCGAGCATCCCGAACGTGTGCGCGATCCGCTCATAGCGTGGGGTGTCGGTCACCGGGAACCGGTCGGGCACGGTCGGCGGGATCGCGACCGCGAGCATCCGCACGTCATGGTCGGCCGCGCACTCGGCGATCCGGCGCCGGGAGGTGCGCAGCTCCGCCAGCAGTTCGCCGATGTCGGAGTGCACCCGGCTGCTGGTTTCCACCTGGCAGCGCGTCAGCTCCAGCTGCAGATCGATGCCGGCCTGCCGCGCGGTGGCGGCGACCTGACGGTTCTTCGGGGCCGGAGCCCCGGTACCGGGGTCGGTCAACAGGAATTCCTCTTCGACACCGACCGTGAGTACGTCCGCGTGCCTGCCCACCGCCCGCCTCCTTCGCAGGGATTCGACGAGGTTCTTCCCGCCGCGACCACGGCACAGCGGCGACACTTTCACCGTAGACCAGGTGGTCGCCGAGGTGAACCCTGTCGGCACCGTGTCGGGGTCACGGCCCGACCACCGGCGCGAATCGTCGACCGGTACGGGTCAGGGAGCCGGGTCGGGCGACGGCGCGGGCACCACGCGCTCGTCGCTGTCCGATTCGTCGGGCTCCGCCGGTGTCTTTCCGGTGGCCGCGTCGATCTGCTCGCCGATGTAGCGGATGACCACCGCGACCATCGCCACGACCGGCACCGCGAGGAACGCGCCGGTGATGCCGTAGAGCGAGCCGCCCGCGGTCACCGCGAGCAGCACGATCACGGCGTGCAGCTCCATGCTGCGGCTCTGCAGCACCGGTTGCAGCACATTGCCTTCCAGCTGCTGCACCGCGATGACGATGCCGAGGACGATCACCGCGGTGGTGAACCCGTTGCCGACCAGCGCGACGAGGACCGCGAGCGCACCGGCGACGAACGCGCCGACCATGGGCACGAATCCGCCGATGAAGGTGATCACCGACAGCACCAGCGCGAGCGGGACATCGAGGATGAACAGCGCGGTACCGATGCAGAGGGCGTCGACCATGCTGACGACGGCCTGAGTCCGGATGAATCCACCCAGGGTCGCCCACACCCGTTCCAGGACGGCTTCGACGTGGCGGCCGCTGCGGCTGCCGAACACCCCGTGCATCCACGGCAGCAGCCGGGGCCCGTCCTTCAGGAAGAAGAACACCAATACCAGCACCAGGAACACGGTGATCAGGAGCGAGGTCGCGGTGGAGACGCCGGTGAACACCCCGTTGGCGATCTGCGCGCCGCTGGACTGCAGCCGCGCCACGATGGCTTCGACCGCGGAATCGAGTTGTTCGTCGCGGATCTGCAACGGCGGGCCCTGGATCCAGTCGCGGACCTGATTGACGCCCTCGGTGGACTTGTCGACGAGTTCGGGGGCCTGATCGGCCACCGACGGCACGATCAGCGCGACGACGCCGGCGACCAGCGCGAGAAACCCCAGCAGGGTCGTCGACGCGGCCAGCGCGGGCGGCCACCGGTGCCGGGTCAGCCACCGGGTGAGCGGCCACAGGATCGTGGCGACCACGATCGCCAGCGCGACGGGCAGAATCACCACCCACAGCCGGGCGGCGACCGAACCGAGCACCCACGCCCCCGCCGCGATCGCCACGATGCACAGCGACCACTTGGCCAGCCACAGCAGCCCGCCGCCGATCACCTCGCCTCGGTCGCGCAACGACTTTCCGTTCGATGCCGCCGCGCTGGGTTCTTGCACCGAAGGTTCCTTCACCGGCCCGCTCACGCCGCCAGTCTTCCACGCCGGGCCGGATCGCGACGCCGAGACCGGACGCAATTCCATCAAACTCATTTGATTTATTCGATGCTAGCCTGGAGTGGTGACCTCGCCCCGCCGAACGGTTCCCCCGTTCGTTCAGCTGGCCGCTCATCCCCTGCGATGGCAGTTGCTCACCGAGCTGGCCGGCGGCGATCTGCGCGTGCGCGAACTGGTGACGCGGCTCGGCGAACCGCAGAACCTGGTGTCCTACCACCTGCGATTGCTCCGCGACGGCGGGCTGGTCACGACGACGCGCAGCAGCCACGACGGCCGCGATAGCTACAACCACCTGGATCTGGACCGCTGCGCCGACCTGATCGCCGGCGCGGGCCCCGCGCTGCATCCGGCGCTCCGGATGCACCCGGGCGCGCCGTCGGTCGAACCGCGGGCGGCGGCGACGGTGCTGTTCGTCTGCACCGGCAACAGCGCGCGCTCGGTGATCGCCGAAGCCCTGCTTCGGCACCGCGGCGAGAACCGCGTGACGGCGCTCAGCGCCGGAACCCGGCCGAAACCGGCGCTGCATCCCGACACCGTGCGCGTGCTGCGCGACGAGTTCGGCATCGATATCGGCGGCCGGGTACCCCGGCCGCTCGAAGAACTGCGTGATCAGCGCTTCGATGTCGTGATCACCCTGTGCGACAAGGCTCGCGAGAACTGCCCCGATTTCCCGGACCACCCGCGACACATCCACTGGAGCATTCCGGACCCGGCCGCGCGGCACCGCGCCGACGAGGACCCCTATCCCCTGTTCCGGGCCACCGCGACCGAGATCGACACCCGGGTCCGCCATCTCCTGCCCACCCTCACCGCCAACCCGAAAGGCAGTGCGCCATGACCACATCCACCGACCTGGCCGCCGTCCGCTACCTCGTCGACGACGTCGCGGCAGCGATCGACTTCTACACCGGGCACTTCGGCTTCACCCTGCACACCGATGCCGCGCCCGCCTTCGCCGATGTCGTGCGAGGTCCCCTGCGGCTCCTGCTGTCCGGTCCGGCGAGTTCCGGTGCCCGCGCCACCCCGGCCGAGCTGGCCGGGCCGGGCGGCAACCGGATCCACCTCCTCGTCGCCGACCTCGATGCCGAGATCGGCCGGCTCCGTAGCGCGAGCGTCGACTTCCGCAGCGACCCGGTGTCCGGCCCGGGCGGACGGCAGGTCCTGATCGCCGACCCCGCGGGCAATCTCATCGAGCTGTTCCAGCCCGCCGCACAGCGCCCCGGTTCGTAGCCGAACGCGGGCGCGCTCGTCCGGGGGTCAGTGCTTGTTGCCGTACAGGGTGCGTACCGCGCGCCGGACGATGGCCATGGTCGCCGCCGTCCGCTCGAAGGTCAGCAACGCCATGCCCGGGATCGCGAACCGTTGCCGGGCCAGCGCATGCGGGCGGGCGAACTCGCGCAGCCCCTCCTGACCGTGGATGCGCCCGATGCCGGACTCGCCTACCCCGCCGAACGGCAGGGAGGAGATGGCGCCGAAGGCGAGGACCGCGTTGATCGAGGTGGCCCCCGCGCGCAGCCGACGGGCGATCTCGACCCCGTGCCGCTTCGAGTAGACCGTGGAGGCCAGCCCGAAGCGGGTGCCGTTGGCCAGCGCCACCGCCTCGTCCACATCGGCGACCGACCGCACGGTCAGGGTGGGCCCGAAGGTCTCCTCCTGCACCGCGGGTGAGTGTTCGTCGACATCGAGCAGTACGACCGGGTCGATGAAGGGCGCCCGCACCGATTCGGGCCCACCGACCACGGCGGTGCCGCCGTCGCGCAGCGCGTCCTCGATATGGCGACGGACCACCTCGATCTGGCCCGGCATGGTCATCGGGCCGTAGTCGGCCCCGGGATCGCTGCCGGCGCGCACACCGTCGAGGTTCTTGCGCAGCTCCGAGACGAACTGGTCGCGTACGGATTTCACGACATAGACCCGTTCGATGCCGACACAGGTCTGGCCGCTGTTGGCGAAGGCACCCCAGGCGATATCGCGGGCGGCGGCCGCGATATCGGCGTCATCGGCGACGATCGCGGCGTCCTTGCCACCGCATTCGAGCAGCACGGGTGTCAGGGAATCGGCGGCCGCGGCCATGATCTTCTTCCCGGTCGCGGTCGACCCGGTGAAGGCGACCTTGTCCACCCCGGCGGTCACCAGCGCGGCACCGGTGGCGCCGTACCCGTTGACGGTCTCCAGAATGCCCTGCGGCAGCTCGGGATTCGCCAGGGCGAAGGCCGCCGCGAAGTAGTTGCCGACGCCGGTGGTGTACTCACTCGGCTTGAACACCACGGTGTTCCCGGCGATGAGGGCGTAGGCGATCGAGCCGGTCGGGGTGTAGACCGGGTAGTTCCACGGCCCGATCACCCCGACCACACCGAGTGGCCGCCACTCGACCGTGGCGGCGAAGTTCGCCATCAGCAGGCCGGGGCGCTCCCGCCGCGAGGCCAGCGCCCGTTCCCCGTGGCGAGCGGCCCAGTCGATGTGGCCCAGCGCCAGGGTGAGTTCGAGGAAGGCGTCGTCGACCGGTTTGCCGTTCTCCCGCTGGATCAGGGCGGTGAACTCCTCGGCGTGCCCGGTCAGGTACGACGCCCAGCGCAGCAGCGCCGTGCGCCGCGCCGAGAACGGCTGCGCCGCCCAGAATTCCGCGGCGACGCGCGCCGTGCCGACCACGCGCTGGACCTGTTCCGGCGTGTCGATCGGGTACTCGCCGATCGGTTCACCGGTCGCGGGATCGAACGACACCAGTACTTCCGCCGTGACCAGCGTCTGCTCGGTGGTACTCATCTCTGCTTCCTCGTCTTCGATTCGGGTGGGTCAGCGCGCGGCGCTGTACATGGTGTCGATCTCGGTGGCGTACTTGGCCGTGATGGGCTTGCGCTTCAGCTTTCCCGTCGGCGTCAGTTCGTCACCGCCGGGCTGCCAGAAGACCGGCGCGACAACGAATTTCTTGATCTGCTCCACCCGGGCCAGCTTCGCGTTGGCGTCGCGGATGCCGGCGTCGACGAGGTCGCGGATCCCCGGATCGGTGGCCAGCTCGGCCGGGTTCGGGGTCAGGCCGTTGGCGAGGGCGTACGCGGCGGCGGCATCGGGGTCGAGGGCGATCAGCGCGGTGACATACGGCCGCGCGTCGCCGATGGCCACCACCGACCCGGCGAGCGGGCAGGCGACCTTCACGTAGCCCTCGATCTTGCTGGGCGACATGTTCTTTCCGCCGGAGTTGACGATCAGCTCCTTCTTGCGGTCGATGATCGAGACGAAGCCGTCGGCGTCGACGGTGCCGATATCGCCGGTGTGCACCCAGCCATCCGCGTCGATCGCCTCGGCGGTCTGCTCGGGGTCGCCCAGGTATCCCTTCATCACGATCGGGCCGCGGACCAGGATCTCGCCGTCCTCGGCGATCGACACCTCGACCCCACGCGCGGCGACACCGACCGTGCCGAGCCGCATCCGGCCCGGCCGGTTCAGGGTGGCGATGGCCGACAGTTCCGACATGCCGTACACCTCACCGACCGGCAGACCGAGTCCGAGGACGAACTCGAGCGCTTCCGGTGCGATCGGCGCCGCGCCGGTCGCACCGACGAGCAGCTCGTCGAGCCCGAGCCGGTGCCGGATCTTCTGCAGGACCAGTCGATCCGCCACCCGATGCCGCGCGGCCAGCCACGGCGAGACCCCGCCGCCGGACCCGCCGAGCTCGGCACGAACCCGCTGCCGCCCGATGTCGATGGCCCAGGTCGCGAGATTCCGCTTGACCGGACTGGTCTCGGCGGCGAGCTGCGCCTCCAGCGCGCCCTTGATCTTGTACCAGACCTGAGGCACGCCGACGAACGCCGTCGGCCGGGTGTCCGACAGCGCGGTCACGATCTGCTTCGGGTCGGCCAGGTCGGTGACCGGTCCCCCGCCGATCATCGGGAAGTAGTGGCACGTCCAGCGATTCACGATGTGCGCGTCCGGCAGGTAGGACACCGTCCGATGTTCGAACCAGGGATCGAGCATGTCGCGGACGCCGTCGATATTGCTCAGGATGTTGGCGTGGGTGAGCTCGACGCCCTTGGGGGTTCCGGTGGTGCCGGAGGTGAAGATGATCGTCAGGACGTCCTCGGCGCCGACTCGCTCCCAGGCGGCCCGGAAGTCGAAGCCGGGCAGCGGGTTCGACTCGAGCTCGGCCAGCGACACCGTGTCGGCCCCGCCCTCGTCGACGACCACGACCGTGTCGACGGTGCGGTCGACGGCGCGGGCTGCGGCGATCTGCGGCAGGAACTGCTTCTCGCACAGGATCACCCGGCTCCCGGTCTTCGCCAGCTGATAGGCGATCGTCTCGACCGGGTTGGTGTTGTAGATCGAGAAGGGCACCGCGCCCAGGTGCATCGCGGCGGTGTCGACGAGATGGAATTCGGGCCGGTTGGTCAGCATCAGCGCCACGGCGTCACCGGGGGCGACACCCAGATTCGCCAGGCCAGCGGCGATCCGCTCCACCCGGCGCGCGTATTCGCCCCAGGTGATGCGGGTGGTGTCGCCGGGTGTGCGCAGGGCGACGGCGTCGGGCATGCGGGCGGCGGTGCGCTGGAACGCTTCGCACAGGGTGGTCGGCAGGGCAACGGTCATCGGTCGGCTCCGGCAGGTCTCGTCGGGAAGGGGGTCGATCGGGCGCTGTTCACAGCCCGGGTCGGTCGGCCGTGGCGGGGACCACCTGGTAGTCCGACAGCGCGAAGGTGCGCGTGCCGCGGCGATAGCTGGACACGGTGCCCGGCCAGTTGTTGGTGATGCGCCCGGCGGCGGTGCGGTACCAGCTCGTGCACCGGGTCCACGGGGTCCGTTCCAGCCGCCGCTGCACCCGGGTGTCGTATGCCTCGGCCACCTCGGCCCGCACATCGAGCACCCGTCCCGAATGCCGGGCGATCTGCTGGACGGCCTGGCGGATGTAGCGGGCCTGGGATTCGATCATGTAGACGATCGACCCCACGCCGAGATTGGTGTTCGGGCCGTAGATCAGGAACATGTTCGGGAAGCCGGGCACGGTCATGCCCTGGTAGGCGCGGGCGCCGCCGTCCCACGCGTCGGTCAGCTCGCGTCCGGCGCGCCCGGTGATCCGCATGGGCCACAGGAATTCGGTGCCCTTGAATCCCGTGCCGTAGATGATCACGTCCGCGCTGTGGACGGCACCGTCGGCGGTGCGCAGACCGTCGGGCAGGATCTCGCTGATCGCGCTGGTCTCGACGTGTGCGTTCGGCTGGGTGAGGGCCGGAAAGTAGTTGTTGGAGAACAGGCCTCGCTTGCAGCCGGCCGGATAGTCCGGCAGCAGCGCGGCTCGCAGCCGCGGGTCCTGGACCTGGTTCTCGAGATGCCGGGTGGCGATGCCGGTCACCAGCGGCCGGATCGCGGGGACATCGACGATGCCCAGCGACAGGAATTCGCACAGGGCCCAGACCGCGAACCGTTCCGCCAGCCGGATCGGTGGCACGGAGGCGAACACGGTGTGGTGCCAGGGCCGGTACTCGATGTCCGGCTTGGGCAGCACCCAGGCGGCCGACCGCTGGAACAGGGTCAGCCGCTCCACCTTCGGCTGGATGGCGGGCACGAACTGGATCGCGCTGGCGCCGGTACCGATCACCGCGACCCGTTTGCCGGTGAGATCCACCTCGTGATTCCACTCGGCCGAGTGGAACGACTCCCCCTGGAAATCGTCGATTCCCGGGATATCCGGCAGCGCTGGACGCGACAGCTGTCCCACGGCCGGGATGAGGATGTCGGCGGTGATCGTCGCGCCGTCCGCCGTGCGCACCGTCCAGGTGCCGGTGGCGTCGTCGAACTCGGCCGCCGTGACCTCGGCCCCGAACCGGATCTTCGGGATCAGACCGCGTTTCTCGGCGACCCCGCGCAGGTAGGCGTGGATGTCGGGCTGCTCGGAGAACCGTTTGGGCCAGTCGGTCCGGGGTTCGTAGGAGTACGAGTACAGCGGCGAGGGGATGTCGCAGCCCGCCCCGGGGTAGGTGTTCTCCCGCCACACACCGCCGACGTCGGCGGCCCGTTCCAGCAGCGTCACCCGGTCGAATCCGGCCTTCTGCAGTTCCATCGCCATGCCGAGGCCGCCGAAGCCGGTGCCGATGATGACGATCGACGGGGTGGTGCGCGCGCTCATCCCAGGACTCCTCTGTCGCTGCTGTCGCTGTCAACGCTACGACCTGCGCGAACACCGGGGACAAACAACGACGGCCAGCAAATCAATATTTTCGGCCATACTGGGCGGATGCGTACCGTCGAAGAGCCGGAAGTCCGGACCTGGGACTTTCCGCGCGGCATCGCCAGCATCGCGGTGATGGCGGCCTTCGCGGCCGATCACGGCGTCACCGCCGATCGCGTGCTGGCCGGCACCGGCCTCGCCGAGACGGCCCTGACCTCGCCCGATCTGCAGGTGCCCGCCACGACCGAGCTCGTCGTCGTGCGCAATCTCGTGCGCGAGCTCGCCCACGTTCCCGCGCTCGGCGTCGAGGTGGGGCGCCGCTACCGGCTCTCCACCTTCGGCATCTTCGGCTTCGCCTGCGTCACCAGTCCCACACTGCGCGAGGCGATTTCGCTGGCGCTGCGCTACTACCACCTGGGCTACGGATTCTGCACGCCGGTCGTCGAATCCGGCGACGGCGGGGTGCTGGCCCGGATCCACCACGAGCTCGTTCCCCCCGACGTGGCGCGCTTCCTCGTCGAACGCGACATCGTCGCCATGCATCGGGTGATGGGTGACCTGCTCGGCCACGAACTCGCCGTGTCGCGCATCGAGTTCGACTTCGACGCGGGCGACAGCGCCGAGCGCCTGGCCGAGGTGCTCGGCGCCCCGCCGGAATTCGGCCGCGCGCAGACGGTGTTCACCCTCGACCCGGCGGTGCTGGCCCAGACCCTGCCCCAGGCGAACGCCCAGACCTGGAGCCTGTGTGTCGCGCAGTGCGCCGATCTCCTGCAACGGCGCAGCGCCCGCACCGGCATCACGGCGGAGGTCCGCGAGCTGATCCTGCCCGGCGGCGAGTCCGCGGGCATCGCGTCCCCGCCGACCATCGAGGTGGTCGCGCGCGAATTGGGCACGAGCCCGCGCACGCTCCGGCGGCGTCTCACCGAGGCGGGTACCGGCTTTCGCGCGCTGGTCGACGAGGTCCGCTGCACGCTGGCCGAGGAGATGCTCACCGGCACTCCGCTCTCGATCGACGACATCGCCATCCGGCTGGGCTACGCCGAGGCGACGCCGTTCATCCACGCCTTCAAACGCTGGACCGGGACCACGCCGTCGGCCTACCGGCGCTCCCGCGTCCGCTGAGGGACAGCGAACGCCGACTCGGCCACCACGGAGACCGGCCGCACCGGGCTACCGCCACAACCGATTCCGGCACTGTTCCCGCAGTGTGACGACAGTGGTGTTGGTGAGCGTGCGCGCGGCGCGCGACCCGAGCAACCGGTGCAGTCGGCGGTGGAATTCGTCGGCGCCGAGCCCGAATCGGACGAAGGCCTCGGCATCGTTGCCGCCATAGGGCGCCCACGCGGTGGCGAATTCGAGCAGCTCGATATCGGCGGCGCTCAGCACCGTCGGCCGGTCACCCATCAGGCCACATCCGTGCCGGTCGGCGCGCCCGGCCTCGGCGCACGCCACGCCCGGTGCGGAATCCCTTCACACATGGCCGAACTCGCCGCCGCGGAACGAGGCCGCGTCACCCAGCCACTGTCCGCCGTCGATCACGAAGGTCTCGCCGGTGATCCGGCCCGCCGCGTCGGAGGCGAGGAAAGCGATGGCGGCACCGATGTCCTCGGGCACAGCGTGGTCCGCCGCCGCGACGGCCGACTGCGGCTGGTCCGGCGGCGTGCGGACGGTCCCCGGCACGACAGCGTTGACCCGCACGCCGGGCGAGAGTTCCAGCGCCAGCTGTTCGGTGACGTGGATCAGTGCGGCCTTCGCGGCGTGGTAGAGCCCGAGGTCGGGCTCGGGTGTCGTGCCGCCGACCGACACGGTATTGATCACGACCCCGCCGTGCTCACCCATCCACGCCCGCGTCACCAGCGAGGTCCACAGGATCGGCCCCCAGACGTTCACCCCGAAGGTCTTGGTGAAGCGCAGGTAGTCCTGGTCGAGGACCGGCCCGGCCGACGGGTTGCGGTCCGCGGCGTTGACCAGGATGTCGATGCTGCCGAAGCGGCTCATCGTGGCTTCGACACACCGCCGGGCCGCCGACTCGTCGATACCGCCGGCGGCGAAACCGATCGCTGCGCCCCGTAATTCGGCCGCAGCGGCATCGGCGGCCTCCTGTCGGCGTGCGGTGAGGACGACATTGCCGCCCGCGGCCACGATGGCCCGCGCGGCGGCCGCGCCGATCCCCTCCGAGCCCCCGGTGACGATCGCGGTGCGTCCGGTCAGATCGAGTCCGGTCATGTCGGTCCGCCATCAGCATCGGGTGTCCGGCGCCGGGTTCCGGCGGTGTCGGCGAGGCGGTCGATGAGGTAGACCCGCCCCGCGTCGTCGACGCGCACCACGTCACCGGTGCGGAGCCAGCCGCCGACGATCGTCTCGGCGGTCGCCGCCGGGCGGTACCAGTATCCGGCAGTGACGTTGGCGCCACGGACGACCAGCTCACCGATGTGCGGGACATCGCCGATCGGGACGATCCCGATGTCCACCGACGGCACCGCGTAGCCGACAGAGTCCGCGTGCGTGACCGCGTCCCGATCGGGCAGCACGGTGATCAGCGACGCCGTCTCGGTCGTGCCGTACCCGTTGGTCACCGTCGCGCGCGGAAAAGCCACGAGCAACTCGCGCACCAGCGACGGCGCGATCGGGGCACCGCCGTAGCCGACCATGCGCACTCCGGACACGTCCGCGGTGGCGAAGTCCGGGTGCCGCAGCAGCGCCGAGTAGACCGACGGCACCGTCACGACGAAGGAGATCCGTTCCACCGCCAGCGTTTCGATCAGCAGCGCGAGATCGGGCGCGGCCTGGATCACCGCGGTTCCACCGACGTAGGCGGCGACCACCAGTTGCGAATGGCAGGCCGTCACCTGGAACAGCGGCATCGAGATCAGGGTCCGCAGATCCGAGCCCACCTCGCGGGGCAACGTGCAGCTGCGGATCATGTTCTCGGCATTGGTGACGAAGGCCCCGTGGGTGGTGGGCACGCCCTTCGGGCGCCCGGCGCCGCCCGAGGTGTAGAACAGCGCGGCCAGGTCGTCGGCGCAGAGCCCCTCCGACACATAGGGGTCGCTGTCCGGCAGCGGGGTGTCCGCGGTGAGATCGACCGCGATGTCGGCGTCGGTGAGGACGAATTCCACCTCCGAGTCCGCCGACCGGGTATTCACCGCCACGGCGATACCGCCGGCCATGATCGTGCCCCAGAAGGCGAGCGCCCAGGTCGTCCCCGACGGGTAGCGCAGCGCCACCCGATCCCCGCGCCGCACTCCGGCGGCACGCAACCCACCGGCCGTCCGCGCGGCGCGCTCCCAGAGCTGCCGGTAGGTCAGCCGGTCGCCGCCGACTTCCGCGACGGCTTCGGCGTCCGGTCGCTGCTCGACGTGGGTGCGCAGGACATCGATCAGCGTCTCCGGGACCGAGGCGTAGCGCGGGGTTCCCGTGCTGTCGCGCGTCACCTCCGACTGCGGAAAGGGATTGCGCGCACGCGTGACTTCGATGACAGCGGTGGTCACGCGGCAACTCCGAACGCTCGATGGAATGGTGGGTGAGCATGATGGCCAGGTGTTCCCCGAACACGCCACCAATACTCGATATCGAATCTATTTCGAGTTTATGGACCCCGCGGAACCCTGTCAAACAATCGGCCGATGGTCCGGCGTCTCCGCTCGCCCCCGAAGGAGGGGTCAGACCCTCGGTGCGTAGGTCTCGAGATAGGCGGCGACGAGCCGTCGCGCTTCGGCGATCACGGCCTCGTCACCGGAAGACGACCGCCGGAAGGCGATGTCGAACAGCCGGTTGCCCGCCTCGAAAGCGAGCTCGACGGGGAGCAGCGGCGTCTCGGCGTCGACGAACTCCCGGTCGATGAGGTACCGCCAGAAGCGTTCGGACTGCGCCTCGTCGAACACCCGCGCCACCTCGGCGATCGCCGGGGGGCGCCCCACGAACCAGAGTTCGATGAAGCCGGGAAACTCCCGGTAGTAGGCGAGGAGCAGATCGATGATCACATCGGTGGCCTGGCGCAGATTCCGCGCCACCGGACGCTCCAGCGCCGCGGTGATGCGCGCGTCCAGTTCGCGGACATGGCGATGCGCCAGCTCGACATCGACCTGATAGCGGTCGGCGAAGTAGTGATAGATCGACGCCAGCGGAATGCCGGTCCGGTCCCCGATCGCCTTCAGCGTCGCCGCGTCGTAGCCCTGCTCCCGCAGCAAGGAATCGGCGGCCTCGAGAATCGCCTGCACGCGCTCGATACCGCGACGCTGCACGGGAGCGGGGCGGGCCGAGGCCTGCGGGGCCACCTTGTTCTCGAACACGACTTGACATCGTAACAGCCGACGGCATCGTCGACGGTCGACCACCGCGGGGGCGCGACCCCACTCCCCGTCACCGGTGGCGTGCCTTGACAGGGTCAGGATTCCGCCCCTAACGTCAATCTCGATTCGACTTCGAATTCTCTAGGCTCCCTCATTCGCGCAAGGACGTACCCCGTGCTGAACCTGTCGGTCCTCCTGGAGGACTCCGCCCGTCGCCATCCACACCGCGACGCTCTCGTCCTCGGTGGGACCCGGCTGACCTATGCCCAGGTGGACGCCGCGGCCAATCAGGTGGCCAACCTCCTGGTCGCGCGCGGGATCCGGCCCGGCGACAAGGTCGCGCTCAGCTGCCCGAATCTGCCGCACTTCCCGATCATCTACTACGGCATTCTCAAGGCGGGCGCGGTGGTCGTGCCCCTCAATGTGCTGCTCAAGAGCCGCGAGATCGCCTATCACCTACGCGATTCCGGCGCGGTGGCGTATTTCTGCTTCGAAGGCAGCGCCGAGCTTCCGATGGGCAGCGAGGGTTTCGCCGCCGCTGGGGTCGCCGAGGTCGAGCACTTCTTCCTCATCACCGCCGACCCCGCGGCGCCCAGCCCGCTCTCGGGTGCGGAGACGCTGGGTACGGCGGTGGCCGGTGTCAGCCCGGCCTTCGAGGCGGTCGGCACCGAGGCCACCGACACCGCGATCGTTCTCTACACCTCCGGCACGACCGGGCAGCCCAAGGGCGCGGAGCTCTCCCATTCCAACACCCTGATCAACGCGCTGACCCTGAACCAGTTGCTGCGCAATCGCCCCGCGGCCGACAGCCACATCGTCTGCCTGCCGCTGTTCCACACCTTCGGCGCCACCGTGCAGATGCACGCGGGCTTCGCGACGGCGGCCACCCTGCATCTGGTGCCCCGTTTCGATGCCGCGCAGGTCGTCGCGCTGATGAACACCGAGGACATCACCTTCTTCGCCGGCGTGCCGACGATGTGGTGGGGCCTGCTCAACGCCTTGACCGCCGAGATCGACGTCGAGCGAATCGCCCGCAACCTGCGCATCGGTATCTCCGGCGGCGCCGCCCTGCCCTTGGAGATCCTGCATCAGGTGAAAGATCGCCTCGGGGTCACCGTGCTCGAGGGGTACGGCCTGTCCGAGACCTCCCCGGTGGTGTCGTTCAGCGACCCCGATCGCGGTCTCCGTCCCGGCTCGATCGGGCTGCCGATCTGGGGTGTCGAGATCAAGCTCATCGACGACGACGGGTCGGAGATCACCGAAGTGGGGGCCGTGGGCGAAATGGCGGTCCGCGGACCCAACGTGATGAAGGGCTATCACGGCCGCCCGGAAGCCACGGCCGAGGTCATCCGCGACGGCTGGTTCCGCACCGGCGACCTGGCCCGCCGGGACCAGGACGGCTTCTACTACATCGTCGACCGCACCAAGGACCTCATCATCCGCGGTGGATTCAACGTCTATCCGCGCGAGATCGAGGAAGTGCTGCTGACCCACCCGGCGGTCAGCCTGACCGCGGTGATCGGCGTGCCGCACGACAGTCACGGCGAAGAGGTCAAGGCCTTCGTGATTCTCGAACCCGGGACGACCGCCACCCCGGAGGAGCTCGTGGCCTGGAGCCGGGAACAGATGGCCGCCTACAAGTACCCGCGCATCGTGGAACTCGTCGACACCCTCCCCATGACGGCGACCGGCAAGATCCTCAAGCGCGAGCTCCGCTGACGGACGAGCCGCACCAGCACCTCCGCTCCGGCGGTGCCGCCGACACGCCAGCGGTACCGCCGGAGCGGGCGAAGGTCTCCTAGCATTGGTTTTCCGATAGCAATCGTCTCGACCCACCGGCGGGAGAAGCATGTTCGTCGCGATAGCGGTGACGATGGCCATCATCCTGGTGTGGGCCTGCTACTCCCGCGCCTTCGCGCGCTGGAGCGTCACCGAGCCGGTGGCCATGATCGTGGCGGGCGCCGCCGTCGGGCTTACCGACGACGAGTGGTTGCTGCCCTCGATCGACACCACCGCCGCGCTGCGGATCGTCGAATTCCTGCTCGCGCTGTTCCTGTTCACCGATGCCACCGAGATCCGGGACCGGATCGCCAAGAACACCGGGGTGACCCGCATGCTGGTGGCGTTCGCGGTCAGCCTCGTGATCGCCGCGGTCGCCGGGAAATACGTGCTGTCGGTGGATTCGTGGCCGCTGTTGCTGATCCTCGCCTGCATCGTGATGCCGACCGATCTGGTGCCCGCACAGTCCATCCTCCGGGACAACCGGATCACCAAGCGGGTCCGCGACACCCTCAATGTCGAGAGCGGACTCAACGACGGACTCGTCGCCCCGGTCATGCTCTTCGCCCTCGAGGCGTATCGGCGCAGCACCGACTCCGACGAGGTGCTGGGAGCATTCGGCCACGCGCTGCAGGCCGTGGTGAAGTCCGTACTGGTCGGCCTTCCCATCGGCGCGGCCGCCGGCCTCGCGCTGTCGGCGGCCGCGGCCCGCGGCTGGACCGATCCCAGGACCGTGCGCTGCGGCATTCTGGCCATCCCGGTGCTCACCTTCGCGCTGGCCATCCAAATCGACGGCAACGGGTTCGTGGCGGCCTTCCTGGCCGGGCTCGCCTACCGGGCCACCCACCGAGACATCCCCGGCGAACCCCTGGAACTGACCGAGGGTCTCGCCCAATTCCTCGGCCTGGGCCTGTGGTTCGTGGTCGGCGCGATCGCGGTCGCCATTCCCGGGCTGGACTGGCAGGTCATCGTCTACGGACTGCTCGCGCTGACGGTCTTCCGGATCGTGCCCGCGGCGCTCGCCCTGATCGGTTCCCGATTCACCGCGCCCGAGCGAATCCTGCTGTGCTGTCTGGGCCCGCGCGGCGTCGCCTCCATCGTGTTCGGCCTGCTCGCCGTGAACAGCCTGGCGGGCACATCGGACGCGAATCTCGTCGTCGGAGCCACGCTGGTCGTCGTCTGCGGCAGCATCGTCCTGCACGGCATCGGCGCACCGCTCGTCGCCGCGCAGTTCGGTCGGCGCGCGCGGAACTCGCGCACCCGCTGAGAACCGGCAGGCTCGACGAGATCACACTCCAGAACAGCGCCGCTGTCAGCTATTCCTCAGTTTCGCGTGCCACCATCGGCGACACCGTCGACACCTCGACCTCTGCCACAGCGGTGTGGGGCAGTCGCCGATGCCCGTTGCCCCTGCTGTCGAGGAGTCGCTTGTGTTCACCCGTTGGGGCGACCTGGTCTATCGGTTCCGTTTCGCGGTGCTCGCCGTCGTCGGCGCCGCACTGCTGGCACTGGGCGGCTTCGGGCTCGGCCTGGAGAACCAGCTCACCTCCGGCGGGTGGGACGACCCTGGTTCGGAGTCGTCGCAGGGCGCGAAGATCGCCGACCGCGCGTTCGGACGCGACCACACCGCGGACGTCATCGTGCTGTACACCGCCCCCGCGGGGACGACCATCGACGATCCGGAGTTCAGCGCCGAGGTCGTCGACAGCCTCTCCCGGGTGGTCTCCGAGCATCCGACCGCGGTCGACAAGATCAACGGCGCCTATTGGACAGTGGGCGCCACCCCCGGCGTGCCGTCGGTGTTCGGGTCCAAGGACAAGGAGCACGCCTTCGCGTCGATCGCGATCGGCGGCGACAACGACACCGAGGTGCTGCACAACTACCGGGAAGTGAGCGACGCGTTCGCCATCGACGGCGTCCAGGTGGAAGTGTCCGGATTGCAGGCCGTCGGCGGCACCCTCAACGACACCATCGCCCACGACGTGCAGCGGATGGAGATGCTGGCCATCCCCGCGGTCGCGGTGCTGCTGTTCTTCATCTTCGGTGGCGTGGTCGCGGCCGCGCTGCCGCTGATCATCGGCGGGCTCACCATTCTCGGCGCCAACGGCATCGTCATGGGCATCACCCACGTCACCGACGTCAACTCGTTCGTGTCCGCCGTCGTGTCGATGATCGGACTCGGCCTGGCCATCGACTTCGGGTTGTTCATCGTCAGCCGGTTCCGCGAGGAACTGGCCGACGGCTACGACACGCGAGCCGCGGTGCGGCGCACGGTGATGACGGCGGGACGCACGGTCGTGTTCTCCGCGACGATGATCATCGCCAGCCTCGGTGGCATCCTGCTGTTCCCGCAGGGCTTCCTGCGCTCGGTCGCCTACGGCACCATCGCCACGGTCTCGCTCGCCGCGCTGACCGCGGTGACCCTGCTGCCCGCGATGCTGGCGGTGCTCGGCCCGCGCGTCGACATGCTCGGACTCAAGCGGTTCCGCAAGACCAGGACATCGGAGGAGATCGAGAACGGCTTCTGGGGCAGACTCACCCGCTGGGTGATGAAGCGTCCGCTCCAGGTGGCCATCCCGATCGTCATCGGCTTGCTGCTGCTGATCATCCCGGTCGGGAACCTGGCGTTCGGTGGCATCAACGAGAAGTACCTGCCGCCGGACAACAGCACCCGGCTCGCGCTCGAGCACTTCTACGAGATCTTCCCGCTGAAGAAGACCGACCCGATCCAGCTCGTCTTCGTCTCCGACAACACCCCGGCGATCGGCCAGATCATGCGCGAGGCCAACCAGGCGCCGGGGCTGGTCAGCTCGTTCGGGGTCCCGAGCAATACCGGGTCCACCGACCCGACGGTGTATCGGACCTCCGCCACCCTGGTCGACCCGACCGGCAACGCCGAGCCGACGATCGACTACCTGCGCTCGATCGAGGTGCCCGACGGCGTGACGATGTACGTCACCGGCCAGCCCGCGATCATGGCCGACAGCATCGACACGCTGCTCGACCTGATGCCGTTCATGATCATCCTGGTGCTGGCGACCACCATGGTGCTGATGTTCCTGGCCTTCGGCTCACTGGTGCTCCCCCTCAAGGCCGTGGTGATGAACGTGCTCGGGCTCGGCGCGACCCTGGGCATCCTCACCTGGATCTTCATCGACGGACACGGTTCCGGGGTCCTCAATTTCACGCCACAGCCGATCAGCGCTCCGGTGCTGATGCTGATCATCGCGGTGATCTACGGCTTGTCGACCGACTACGAGGTCTTCCTGCTCTCCCGGATGGTGGAAGCGCGTGCCCAGGGCGCGTCCACCACCGACGCGATCCGCATCGGCACCGCCCAGACCGGGCGCATCATCACCGCGGCCGCGCTGATCCTGATCGTCGTCACCGGCGCGTTCGCGTTCTCCGATCTGGTGATGATGCAGTACATCGCCTACGGCATGATCGCCGCCCTGATCATCGACGCGACCGTGCTGCGCATGCTGCTGGTCCCCGCGATCATGAAGCTGCTCGGCGACGACTGCTGGTGGGCGCCGCAGTGGATGAAGCGGATCCAGCAGCGGATCGGGCTCGGCGAGACCACCCTCGACGACGACCGGCCACCGCAGCACGCGGTGACCGTCGGCTCAGCCCCCGGTGGACACGGCTGACGGCCGCAGGAAGGCCGCGACGCGGGGCGCGAGGTCGTCGGCACGGGTGATCAGGCCGAGGTGGCCGTCGGGATAGACGTGCAGGGTCGAGTGCGGCAGCAGCCGATGCATGATCCGCGCGTTGACGAGGGGAATGATCGGGTCGTCCGCGCCGGCCAGGATCAGCGTGGGCTGCCGGATCAACGGCAGGAACGGCAGACTGGTCCAGCCCGCCCCACCGATCAGCTGCAGGGCGTAGCCACGACCGGGCGCCACCCGGGCGTGGCGGATCAGAATCTCCGTCGCCAGCTCCGGTTCGTCGCGCAGGCGCCCGCCGTACAGCTGCGCGGCGATGGCCGCGGCGTAGGCGGGGTCGCGATACCGGCGGGGGGTGATCATCTTCCTCAGGACCCGCGGCCGGGCCGGGACCATCACCATGCCGGTCGCCGTGGCGACGAGCACCAGGCGACGGCAGCGCCGGGGATTCTGAAAAGCGAACTGCTGGGCCAGGCCCCCGCCCCAGGAGATGCCGAGAACGTCCACCTCACGACACCCGATATCGTCGAGCACGGTGCCGAGCAGGCAGGCCATCGTCGCGAAAGTGTAAGGCAGCCTGGGCAGTTCGGATCCGCCGATCCCGGGAACATCGAACCGGACGACGGGGATCGCCGGATCGAGCTCGTCGACGAACGGCTGGAGCAGATCGAGATTCGCGCCGATCCCATTGCACAGCACCAGGGGCCGCCCCTCCCCCGCGCGCACCGAGACCCGGACGCGCCGGCCGTTGATCCGCAGTTCACGAACGGTGTCGACAGGGGTCACTCGCACTCCTTCAGGCCGTGGCCGGGATGGGCTGGCCGAACTCGGGGAACATCCGGATCGCTTGCAGCGCGGTGGTGAGGTCACCCAGATTCCGTGGGTCGTCGAGCGAGCCGCCCAGATGCTGTTCCAGTCGATGGATGCGGCCGCGCACGGTGTTCTCGTGGCAGTAGAGCAGACGGCCCGTCTCGGCGGCCGAGCCGCGCGCCTGGATCCACGCGGTCGCCGTCGCCAGCAGCGTGGTCCGTTCGTAGTCGGGCAAGGCGAGGACACCGCCCAGCACCCGCAGGACGAATCGCCGGGTGGTGTCCCGGTCGCGGACGAGCAGATCGATATTCGGCTCGTCGGCCAGCTGGCGAACGGATGCCGCACCGGGAGACAGCGTTTCGAGGGCGACGTGCGCGAGCCGCAGTGCCCGGGCCGCGCCGTCGAGCCGGGCGAACACCGGACTCACCCCGATCGGGCCGATGGCCGCCTTCCGCACGGCGGCGAGTACCTCCTCCGGATCGCGGCGCCGTCCCAGGGAGAGGACGCCGATCTCGTGATCCGGTTGGGAACGCCACGCCGAACCGACATCGAGCTGGCGCAGGCGGTCCTCGAGATGCGGCAGCGGCGCCGCGGTGCCGTCCACCGCCTCCGCGACGAGCACGAGGAACGTCCCCTCGTAGGGCAGATCGAGCAGCCGCGCGACCTCCCAGGCGCTGTGTGAGCCCGAGCCGGGGCCGTCGAGGATGGCCGAGAGGAGACCGGACCGCCGCCGGTCGGCGGTGATCATCCGTTCGCTCATCGCTTCCCGGTACGCCTCGGTCACCGCCAGCGAGACGTCGTCGGCGATCTCCCAGATCGTCGTGGCCGTGTCGAGGAGCGCGTCGACCGTCCGCTGCCCGGAGCTCCGTGCCGCGCCGAGCAGCCGACGCCACAGGAACGCGAAGCCGAGACGATAGGCCCGCAGGACTTCCGGCAGTGGCATGTCCTGCTCCGCGCGGGCGCGGCCGGTCTCCCGGGGCGCCGACAGCTCGATCTCCCGATCGCCGCTCAGCCGACCGAGGATCTGATTCATATTGGCTATCAGCGAGCTCTTCAGCTCACGCCGATCGACGATGCACTCCAGGCGATAGACCTCGATCCGATCGACGATCCGGACGGCGAGCTGGTCGGCCAGCACATCGATCCGTTCCAGCAGGCCGACGGCGAGTGTCGCCACCGAGGGAGCGGGACTGAGGGTGGACACCACGACAGGCTATCGACGACTTCCCCCGGACGCCGCAGCGAGAAGGCGGACTGTGGGCGCCGACACGTCCCCCGCCGATTTCCTGTCGGCGCCGACATTGGCGGCCGTGGCGCAGTGCGCCACTGTGGGATCACGCGTTCGGCACGGTGGCCGCCCCGGGATGTGGGACATCATGCGTTCGCCGCCGAAGCCGACTGCCACACCACTCCTCGATCGATAACCGCCGCGCCCTCGGATCACTGCGGGAGATCCACGCGGACCCATCGACAACATGCTGCGCGAACCGATTCGCGCGGCCGTCCAGGAGTGGAGACGACATCATCACCATCGGCAGGAATCCACAGGATGCCGCTCATCGGGTCGTCGGCGGCGACCACGCTGGATCGGAGGGACTCCGATGACGAGCACTCCGGAAGACACCACGGTTCCGCTCGACCAGATACTGGCCCGCGCCGCGTTCGGGTCGGCCGGTCGCTGGCTGCCCGGCAGCTCGGGCGCGCGCTTTCTCGACGCGCTGGCCCAGCACCCGGACCGGGTCAAGGCCCGGATCGGCGGACTGGTCGACGAACTCGGCCGGATCGCGAAGGGCACCTCCGAGATCGCACCGCGGCGCGGCGACCGCCGCTTCACCGACCCGGCATGGTCGGAGAATCCGCTGTTGAAACGCGTGGTGCAGGCGTATCTGGCCGCGAACGACACCGCCGAGGGCCTGCTGCGGGACGCGCCGCTGGAGTGGCAGGACGCCGAGCGGATGAAGTTCGTGATGTCGAACATCGCCGAAGCCCTGTCGCCCAGCAACAATCCGCTGATCAGCCCGGTCGCGTGGAAGGCGCTGTTCGAGTCCGGAGGCGCCAATACGATCGCGGGCCCGCTCAACCTCGTGCGTGACATCGCGAGTTCCCCGCGGATCCCGTCGATGGTCGAGCCGGACGCGTTCCGGGTGGGTGCCGACCTCGCGGTCACGCCGGGCGCCGTCGTGTACCGCGCGCCGATGTTCGAGCTGATCCAGTACCTGCCCCAGACCGAGACCGTGCACGCGGTGCCGCTGCTGATCGTCCCGCCGACGATCAACAAGTACTACGTGCTCGATCTCGCGCCCGGCCGCAGCCTGATCGAGTACCTGGTCAAGCAAGGGCACCAGGTGTTCGTGGTGTCCTGGCTCAATCCCGACGAGCGGCACAGCGAGTGGGGCATCGATGCCTACGCCGCCGCGGCGATCGAGGCGTTCTCGGTGGTCGACCGGATCATCGGGGCCGGCTCAGTGCACGTCCTGGCCGCGTGCTCGGGTGGCCTGATCACCAGCCTCGCCGCGGCCCACCGCGCGGCGAAGGGGTCCATCGGCGCACTCGCCGGCCTCACCTTGCTGGTCACGATGATCGATCAGCGCCGGGCCGGCGTCGCCGGATCACTCGTCGACGAAGGCGTCGCGCGAGCGGCGATCGCGCGCTCGGCGAGCAAGGGCTATCTCGACGGTCGCCATCTCGCGGAGGTCTTCGCCTGGCTGCGCCCGTCGGATCTGGTCTGGAACTACTGGGTCAACAACTATCTGCAGGGCAAGACCCCGCCGAAATTCGACATCCTGTTCTGGAATGCCGACACCACGCGCATGCCTGCCGCCCTGCATCGCGACTTCATCGAAGCCGCGGTGCACAACAAGCTCGCCACCCCCGGGGCGGTCACCGTGCTCGGCACACCCGTCGACCTCGGCGACATCACCGTCGACTCCTATGTCGTGGCGGGCTCGGCGGATCACATCTGTCCCTGGGCCAATTGCTACCGCAGCTCCCAATTGCTCGGGGGGAACGTACGTTTCGTCCTGTCGACCAACGGCCACATCGCCGCGCTGGTCAATCCCCCCGGCAACCGCAAGTCGAGCTACCAGGTGTCGGACGACACTTCGCTCGATGCCGCCGAGTGGCGCGGCGCCGCGACCACCGCACAGGGGTCGTGGTGGCCGGACTACGCCACCTGGCTCGCCGACCGTTCCGGACCACGGATCTCCCCGTCACCGCTGCTCGGCAACACCGAGTTCGCACCGCTCGGTGTCGCGCCGGGTACCTACGTGATGGCCCGGTAACACCCCGGCCCGAGCGCGGGTTCGTCCGCGCTCGGGCCGACCGGCGGCAGTCAGCGAGGACCTGATAAACTCGATATCGAATCGAGTTCGTAAGTCGACGAACATCGGAAGGAGTGAGGGAATGGTTGTCGCGATCGAGATCCTCGTCATCGCCTGCGCCGTCATGATCACGTGGTTCGCGGGCTACGTGATCTATCGCCTCGTCACCGAGGAACCCAACCGCCGCTGACCGCGGGCCGTCAGATCGCCGGACGTGTGGCGGCCGGACGCCAGCGCACCGCCACCACCCCGATCAGGATCAGCACGGCGAGCGTGTCGAAGACCGTACTGAACAACGGCGCGTCCGGCCGGGTCGCCGGATCCGACAGTGTCAGCACGAGATTCGTCGCCTTCGTGACGATCGCAGCCAGGGCGACAGGCACCCGCACCGACGGCACGAACGCCGCCCAGACCAGCGCGGCACCCAGCACCAGCTGCATCATGCCGCGGTGCCGGAGCAGGGCTTCCTCCATCGGGGCCAGCTGGGTGAGCCCGTAGTACTCCAGGGCCACCGGTGTCACCAGGGCGAGCACCGGCGTCATCGTGATCAGGCCGAGGACTACGAGGACGATCTTGACGGCACGGGAATCGGGCATTCGACACGCTCCAATCATCAGTGATACTGACGATCAGCGTACGTGACTAGAGTGGGCTGATGCGAGAGACGAATCCGGTGGCACGGATCACCCAGGCGCCGCTGTTCCTGTTGTTCCGGGTCGGCGACGCGGCGCGCGAGGCCGTCGAGCAGGCGCTGGATCGTTACGACCTGCGCGGCAAGGACTTCCGCGTGCTCGCCTATGCCGCGACGGGCACGCACTCGCAGCAGGATCTGGCCCGATCGACGGGCCTGGACCGGACGACCATGGTCGCCGTCGTCGACCGCCTCGAGCGCACCGGCATGGCCACCCGCGAACGCGGCGCCGACCGGCGCAGGCACGTGGTCGTCCCGACCGCGCAGGGCCTACGCACCCTCACCGAGGCCTTCGCCGACCTGGAGCGCGCGCAGGCCGACTTCCTGGCCGCCCTCAGCCCGGCGACACAGCAGGCCATGGACACCGCGCTCACCCAGCTGTTCACCGCGCACGATCCGTCCTGCCGCCCGCGGCCCGACGCCTGACGGGCTGTTGTCAGCGCCCTCTGCGCGCCACCGCGAGGGCGAGTTCGGTACAGAGCGTGGCCAATTCGACACTCGACTGACGGGGGTCGCGCAGCCAGGCATCGATGAGCTGATTGATCCCACCGACGACGAAGAGCGCTTCCTGGCGCCGGCTCTCCGGAGTCGCGGGCGCGTCGAGGAACTCCGCGCTGTACTGCACGACGAGATCGGTGATGATGCCGACGGAGCGGGCCCGAAGCTCTTCGAGGCCCGCGGTGCCGTGGGTGTCGCTGGTGAGGATGCGGTGGATCCGCGGGTCGTCGGCGATGGCGTCGAGGAACGCCGTCAACGCCCGCAGCAGTTTGTCCCGCAGGCCGTCCGCCTGAGCCTGACTGGCCTCGACCAGGGTGGCCGCCAGCTCTTCGTGCACCTGCTCGGCGACGGCGAGCACCAGCGCGTCCCTGGTGGCGAACTGCTCGTAGAAGTAGCGCGGCGTCAGTCCGGAAGCGGCACAGACGCGGCGCACCGTGACCTCGGTCAGCCCGGCCTCACCCCAGACCTGCCGACCCGCGGCGAGGAGCTTGTCGCGGCGCTCGTCCCGGCGATTCGCCGCGCTCATGCCCCGATAGGGCCGGACCACCTCCGCACGCGCCATTGACAGCACTTTAGCAGGCGGCCTACTTTGGATATCAGTCGTTATCCAGTTTACGTCGCTCAACGAGGAGTGCCCATGCGTACCGTTCCCACCCGACACCCCGACCGGCCCCACCGCACCCCGGTGATCGTCGGCGGGTTCGCGGCCACCCTGGGTGTCCACGGCCCCGACGCGGACCAATGGCGCCGCCTCGGCGAGGGACTGCTCGTCGGTGACGAGCCGATGGATCAGCTGGTGGAGTGGATGGTCACCACGGGCAGCAAGCAGATGCGCCCGCTGTTCGACCGGGCACTCACCCACGGCATCGCCGCCGTGCCGGACGCGCCGGAACCGCTGCGCGCGTTCTTCGCCGAGGTCGAAGCCGTGCCGGCGTGGGTCGATCACGACAAGCTCGTACGCGGGGCCAAGGTGCTGCTCAGCAGCGGGGCCGACGGTATGTACATCGCGCGCGACGTCGCCATGCTCGGCGGCTACCAGTTCTCCGGCTTCAACAAGACGCTGCTGCGCACGGGCGCCCTGGAGAAGGGCTCCAATCAGCGCTGGGCCGAGACGATGCAGTGGGCGATGGACGTCCTGTCCGAGGACGGGCTCGCACCGCTTGGCCTCGGCTATCGCTCCACCATCCGGGTGCGGCTCATCCACGCCTTCGTGCGGCGCCACGTGGCCGCGATGCCGGATTGGCAGGCCGAGGACTGGGGGCTGCCGATCAATCAGACCGATATGGCGGCCACGCTGGTCGGCGCCTTCATCGCGCCGGCGATCGGCGCGCTGGGGATGGGCGTGCTGCTCACACCGTCCGAAGCCGACGACCTCGCGCACCTGGTCCGCTATGTCGGCAGCCTGCTCGGCGTCGAGGAGCAGTGGCTGCCGCACTCGTTCCGCGACGGCGTGCGCGTCCTGGTGCACACGCTCTCGGCCCTGGCCGACCCGGACGAGTCGACCCGCCAGCTGGCGGTGCCGATGTCGCGAGATCCGCTGTCGTGGAACTACGACCGGCTGCCCGCCGTGCGCCGCCGCCTCGCCTACGCCCAGCACCTGTCGGTGACAGGGACCTTCCTCGGCCGCCGCACGATGCGCGCGCTGGGCCTGCCGACGGTGGTGATTCCCTGGTATCCGGCGCTCCGGATCCCCACCAATCTCGTCCGCTCGGCCACCCGGGTACTGCCCGGCGGCCTGGACCGGGCCGCGACGCGCGGTGCGCGGGAGCAGGATCGATTCATGCGCACGCTGGTCGGCGCCCGCCCGGCGATCGGTGCCTCCGCCGCCCGACTCACCCACGCCGCCTAGCCGCCCGGCCTCACCGTCCCGACGCCGGAACCGGGTGGATCACCCTGCGCGCGAGCGGGTTTCGTCGTCGGGATGGCCGTCTTCCGGCTTACCCATTCCACGGTGCGCGCGGATCAGCAGGGCCGCGCGCAGGTAGCACAGTCCCGTGACATCGTTCAGGTCGAAGCCGGTCAGCTGCCCGATGCGCTTCAATCGATAGTCGACGGTATTCGTGTGGACGAACAACTCGCGCGCGGTATTCGTCCGGCGCAGATTCGACGCGATGTACACCTCGAGCGTGCGGAGCAATTCCGGATGGGCCTCGAGGGAATCGACGACCGAACTCAGATAATCACGCGCCGCGCCCTCGCGCGTCAGCTGATATTCGAAAGCCAATTCGTGCGGGCGGTACACCTTGCTCGGACCGCCGAGCCGGTGCACTATTTCGACCAGTTCGTGGACCTGCTCGGCGGCGCGCGGAATGTCGGCCGGCGCCGCGGGCGTCGTCACCGCGCGCACCGGCACCTGTGCCGCCGCGGACAATCCGATGACCAGCTCGTCGAGCTCGTGTTCGGAGAATTCCGCCGTGGGCAGCAGCAGCGTGCCGCCGTCGACGCTGAGCAGCGACAGCACCTTGCCGACGCAGCGATTGGCCAGCTCGGCCTGCACGCGCCGCAACTTGCGGCGGGCGACCACATTCGCATCGAGCGCCGGGTCGAATTCCTCGGCGTGCGGCGGCAGCGCCAGGGCGATCACGTGGTATCGATCGGCGATCTCGATCCCGCATTCCCTGGCCATCGTGGAGGTGCTCTGCCCGCCGAGCAGGGCCGAGGTCAGGGTGTGCACGGCGGTGTGATGCTCGCTGACGACCGACCGCAGTTCCCGCACATAGGCCGCCGAGACGGCGGCGGTGATCGTGCTCTGGACATCGGTCAGCCGCCGGGCCACGCCGACGACGGTCGCGTGGTCGTGGTTGTTCACATTGGCGGTCACCAGGTCGAAACCGAGTTTGAAGCCCTCGTGCACCGCGTTGTGAATGGTGTCGATCGGAATGCCCTCGCGCGCCCAGCCCGCGGCCGCCGCCTGGATCCGCTCCAGGCGTCCGGGGAGGTCGCGGCCGTCGAGCACACCGCCGGTCAGTTCCAGGCATACCCGCGTCACCGTGGTGACGTCACCGTCGAGGACTTCGGTGGGCAACGTCGCGCAGGGCGCCACGTTCTCGATGAAATGGCCCACCATCTGGCGGGATATCGCCCGCACATCCTTCAGCGGGGTCGATACCGGACGGCCCGCTGCGGTCAAGAACGGTGTGAGGGATGCTGAGCCAGCCATGATGAATCCTTCCCACCCAGACAACTGGGCAAGCTCCCAACTTACCGCGTAGAACAAACCGCCACGTCGGGTTCGCTTGTGACAGGCGGTAAGGGAATACCGGAATGTTTAGGGATTCCCCCAACGGCACCGGCGCGCGAACCCGCCGTCCGGCGGTGATGAAACCTGACGGGACCGCGCAATCCCGCTCCTTACGGACGGTTCCACCACCACCGGAGGCATTCCGCCTAGCGGATCACAGGCACAAGCTCACCTCGAGCGGACCGACCGGCAGGGGCAGGCACACCTCGACCGACCCCGCCACCGGGGCCGGGGCCGCCGCGGTGGCGGTTCCCGCACCCAGGGCGCAGGCGGACAACGCCAGCACGGCGACGGCGAGCGGACGGGCAGTTCTGGAATTCATACAGTCAACCTCGATTGCATTCTTTCTGATCGCCCCCATCTCGGGGACATCTCGATCAGATCACAGACAGATCGCGGCGGGTTCACTTCGCGGGAGTTCTTGGTTTTCTCCGTAGAACTCGGGAAATCGTCATGGATACCTACAAGTCGACCAAACCCACCAGCAGCAGCCGATTCGGTTCCGGCAGTGGGGTACTGAACTGCTGGACCCGGATTCCGAAGGGCTGTCCGGTCTTTCGGTTCCGCAGCCGGACGGTGGGGTCGCGCCGGTCCAGGTACACCCGGCCGGCGCGCCAGAGCCGCTGGAAGTCGGGCTGGCCGCCCAGCTCGCTCAGCAGGTTCCGCAGGTCGTCGCGATCGCCGACGCGCCCGGCGTAGCCACGGAAGCAGCCGGTGATCACGGTGGCCTCGCGTTCCCACTCCTCGATCACCAGGCGTGCGCGCGGATCGGTGAACAGCCAGCGCAACAGGTTGCCTTTGGCCAGCAACCCCGGGAGGGCCGCATCGAAGGCGGCATTGGCGCCGATCACGTCCCAGCCGCCGTTCAGCACGGCCGCCAGATGCGGGCTCATGGCGTCCACGGTGGTGCGCAGTTCCGGCTCGAGATGCCGGGGACGCGCGACGGCGGGACGCCGGAACCGTTGCTGCGCCAGGTGATACAGGTGCGCGCGCTCATCGCCGTCGAGTGCGAAGACCTCGGCGAGCGCGTCGAGCACCGACGGGCTGGGATTGCTCGCGCCGCCCTGTTCGATCTTGGCGATGTAGCCGACGCTCGAGTGGATGGCCGTGGCCAGCTGCTGGCGGCTCATGCCGCGCGGATGATCCGGTCCGGTCGCGCGCCGATGGGCGCGGACGAAGTCGGCGAGTGTCGGCACCCCTGGCCCGTGCATGATCCTCCTCGATGGTCCGGCTCACTCTTGCGCGGCCGCACCGTCTTTCGCAATCTCGATCAGTGCCAGCGCGGCCCGCCCGATGCGCGCGGCGGCGCCCTCGGGATCGGGGCGGCCCACGTCCAGCCAGGCGATGACGGCGTCCAGGATGAAGCCGGGAATCACCTGGGTCGCCCAGTCCTGCCAGGGCCCGTCCGGGATCGCCTGGGTGAGATACCGCTGCGCCACCACGGTCGAATAGCCGCGCACCAGATCGGTGATGTCGCGAAAGTCCGGCTCCTGCACCGCATGCCGGAACAGCAGCCGGAAGGCGTCGGGATCGGCGGTCGCGGCGGCGAGCAGCGCGGGCAGGCTGGAGCCGCCGGGGTGCTCGGTCCCCATGGTGTCGCCGAGCCGGGTGTAGGCCCGCTCGAGCACCGCCCGGAACAGGTCGGCCTTGGACGCGAAGTGCCGATACAGGATGACGTGGGTGATGCCCGCCTCGGCCGCGATCTGTTCGAGGCCGGTCGCGCCGAATCCGTTGCGCGCCAACACCCGCGTGGCCGCTTCGAGGATCTGCTCACGCCGTTCGGCGCGCGGCATGCGACGGCTCGGCGCGGGTGTGCTGCTGGCGGCCACGGACCTACCTCCTTGTTCAAGTCGAATGGTACAACTTCCTATGTTTAACTTCGCTTGTACAAGCGAACATATAGGAGTGAGTGATGACCACCGACGCACCCCAGCTCGCCTGCCCGATCCAGCGGGTCCAGACCCTCACCGGTGATCCGGCCTGGCAGGTCTGCGGCTACGACCGGGTCAAGAAGCTGTTCACCGACCCCCGGCTCGGTCGTTCGCATCCGACGCCGGAGACCGCCGCCCGCACCACCGCCTCACCGTTCTTCGGCGCTCCCCTGGGCAATTTCGAGACCGAACCCGCCGACAACGCCAGGATGCGGGAGTTGCTCAACCCGTTCTTCGCCCCGCGCGCGATGCGCGCCCTGCAACCCCAGGTGGAGGCCTACACCGCCGAACTGCTGGACGAGATGGCGGCCAACGGCTCGCCCGCCGATCTGCACGAGGCGCTGGCGGTACCGCTGCCGCTGCTGGTGATCAGCGAGCTGCTCGGCGTGCCCTACGACGACCGCGGCATGATCCGCGAGTGGACCGCCGGCCTGTTCGACAAGTACGACGCCGCGAAGGCGTCACGGGCCGGCGCGGATTGGTTCCTGTACTGTAAGGAACTCGTCGAGCGCAAGCGCAAGGAGCCCGGTCCGGGCGTGCTGTCGAAGCTGTGCGAGGTCGAGGACATCAGCGACGACGTGATCGCCACCCTCGCGCTGGGCCTGCTGCTGGCCGGGCACGAGACCTCGGTGGTCGAGATCGGTTTGGGGACACTGGCACTGCTGCGCCAGCCGGATCAGTGGCAGCTGCTGGTGCGGCGACCGGAGCTGGTGCCCCAGGCGGTCGAGGAACTGCTCCGGGTGCACAAGTCGACCGGATTCGCCCGCTACGCGCGCACCGATCTGGTGATCGAGGGCGTCGAGGTGAAGACCGGGGAACTCCTGCTGCTCGACGTGGATTCGGCCAACCACGATCCGACCGTCTACACCGATTCGCGCAAGGTCGACATCCTGCGCCAGCAGGGCGCGCACCTCGGCTTCGGCTACGGCCCGCGCTACTGCCTGGGCGCGCCGCTGGCCCGGGTCGAGCTGCAAGCGGTGTTCGGGCAACTGACGCAGCGCTTCCCGACCCTCCGCTTGGACGCGGACCCGGCGACCCTGCCCCGGCGCGACGACGTCGCGACCAGCGGCCTGCTCTCCCTGCCGGTGGCCTGGTGAGAAAGGAGTCCGCGATGACCACGGAGTCGACCTCCGCCCGGTGCCCCGTCACCACGACCCTGCACCGGACCACCACCGCGCTCGGCCATGAAGGCTGGGTCGCCACCGGTCACGCCCAGGTCCGCAAGCTCTACGCCGACCCCCGGCTGGGCCGCGCCCATCCCACTCCCGAGACCGCCGCGCGCGCCTCGGACTCGATGTTCTTCGGTGGACCGATGGGCAACTTCGACACCGAGCCGGCCGATCAAGCGCGCCTGCGAGAGCTGGTGGTGCCGTACTTCTCCCCGCGGCGCATGCGCGATCTCACGCCCCGGATCGAGGAGCTCACCACCGCGCTGCTCGACGAGATGGCCGCCACCGGCTCACCCGCCGACCTGCACACCGCCGTGGCGGTTTCGCTGCCACTGCTGGTCATCTGCGAGTTGCTCGGCGTGCCCTACGAGGATCGCGACCAGTTCCGTGCCTGGACCGAGGGCCTGTCCGAGCAGGTCGAGACCGTGAAGGTGCAGGAGGGCGTGGCCGGGCTGTTCGCCTACTTCCTGACCTTGATCGAGCGGAAGAAGGCCACCGGCGGCGACGACGTCCTCGCCCGGCTCTGCGCCCGGGGCGACCTGGGCGATCACGGCATCGCGATGCTGGGTCTGGGGCTGTTGTTCGGCGGGCACGAGACGACCGTCGTGGAGATCGGTCTCGGGGTGAAGCGCCTGCTGGAGAACCCGGAGCAATGGCAGGCGCTGGTGCGCGATCCGGACCTGGTGCCGACCGCGATCGAGGAACTGCTGCGCGTCGCGCCGATGCCCCGGATTCCCCGGTACGCCCGCGACGATGCCGAACTCGACGGGTGCCCGGTCCGCAGGGGGGACCTGGTGCTGCTGGACCTGGACTCCGCCAATCACGATCCGGCGGTCTTCCCCGATCCGGACCGGTTCGACGTGACCCGCACCGGCGCGGCGCACGTCACCTTCGGCCACGGGCTGCGGCACTGCGTCGGCGCACCGCTGGCCCGCATCGAACTGCAGACCGTCTTCCGGCAGCTCGTGACCCGGTTCCCGACTCTGGAACTGGCGGTGGATCCGTCCGAAATAGCGTTGCGCACAACCACTTTCACCGGCGGCGTGCGGGAGTTACCCGTGCGGTGGTGACCGGCGGCCGACCGGGCTCTTGTTAGGCTGCGACCCCCAGGGGGTCGCACGACTGACAGGAGCCACGGTTGTGCCGTACGCGATCTCCGCGGGCGCGAAAGTCCACTTCGTCGACAGCGGCGGCGACGGTCCCGCGCTGATCCTCGGCCATTCCTTCCTGATGGACCACGAGATGTTCGACGACCAGCTGGCCGCGCTCGCGCCGGAGTACCGGGTCGTGGCGGTGGACGCGCGCTGCCACGGGCTGACCGAGAGTCCCGACACCGTCTTCAGTTTCTGGGATCTGGCCCGCGACGCCTGGGCGGTCGCCGACCATCTCGGGCTGGACCGGGTGGTGGCGGGCGGCGTGGGGCAGGGCGGTTTCATCGCGCTGCGCATGGCGTTGCTCAGTCCGCCGCGGGTGGCGGGGCTCGCCCTCGTCGGCACCTCGGCGCGGGAGTTCTCCGAGCCGCAGCGGGTCGGGTTCCGGCAGGTCACCGACGCCTGGGTGGGGTCGAGCCCGCTCGCGGCCATCGCGAAGATGATCGCGGGGCTGGTGATCGGCAACGATCGCGCCGATCATCAACGGTGGCTGGACAAATGGCTCAGTGGTGACCGCCGCCGGGTCGCGCCCGCCGCCGACGCCCTGGTCAATGTCGACTCGATCGCGGACCTGCTCGGCGACATCGACTGCCCCGCGCTGCTCGTGCGCGGCGCCTCCGACCCGGCGTTCGCCGCGGAGGCGATGACCGCCCTGGCCGAGGGCCTGGGCGGACCGGTGCGATTCCACACCGTGGCGGGCGCGGAGCACACCGTCAACCTCACCCACGCGGACGAATTCCACGAACTGCTCCGCGATTTCCTCGCCGAGCTGCGCCCCTGAACCCGCGCGGTAGTACTACTCGCCAGGGGTACCACCGGCCGGGAGGCGGCTGAGAGGTGGTCCGGCGGCGCTCTTGCCGGTGCCCCGGCCCGCTTGCTGTATTCGATGGGTGATGAGGTTTGCTTACTTGTTCGGCGGTCAGGTCAGTATGACGCCGGAGACGATCGACGAATTCTGCCGGACCTGCCCGGCGGTGGAGAACGCCTACGACGAGGCGGCCGAGTGCACCGGATTGTCCGTGGACATCCTGCGCGGCCGACATCCGGACACGGAACTGCTCGGTACGCCCGAGGACCGGCACAGCATCGGCGCCCTGCGTCAGGCCGCGCTGAATCTGGGCCTGGCCGACGACCTCTCCGCCCGCGGCGTGGAGGTGGTCGCGACGGGCGGCCTGAGCTTGGGAGCGTTGATCAGCACCTGTGTGGCCGGGGCGGTGCAGCGGCACGAACTGTTCGGGATGCTGCGCCATCGGCGACTGGTGCCGAGACCGGACGATATCGCGGGCCAGGGCATGGCGCTGCTGTCGGTGCCGATCGAGGACGTGCCCGAGCGCTACTACGGGCAGGCACGACCCGGGCTGTACCTGGCCGTCGACACCGGACCCATCGACGGCGTGAACCGCTCCTTCGTGCTGTCGGGATACACCGCGGCGCTGCGCGAGCTGCACGCGGAGATCGAGGCCGCGGCCGACGCCCGGCACATGTTCGTGCTGGACGCGTACCAGGGCGCGTTCCACTCCCCTTTGCAGCAATACGCGGCCGATTTCATGCGGGAGTTCGTGAGCGGTATGACTTTTCGGGATCCGCGCATCCCGGTGTGCTCCCCGGTGTCGCAGCGCAGTCTCACCACGGCGGCCGAGGTGCGGGATTTCGTGTGGCACAACAATCTGCTGCCCGCCCGCTACGAGCCGATCATCCAGGAAATGGACCGGCTCGACGTCCGGGGCGGGCTGGTGGTCGGCCCGGGGCTGCCGCCGCCCGCCGTCCAGCCGTTCCCGGTGGACGTGGTCGCCGAACCGGGCGATCTCGACCGGCTGCCCGCGTCCGGACCGGTCGCGATCGTGGAGGCCCGGTGAATCGCCTCGCCGGGCGCCGCGCGCTCGTCACCGGGGCAGGCTCGGGTATCGGCCAGGCCATCGTCGCGCGCCTGCTCGCGGAGGGCGCGGTGGTGACCGGGGTGGGGCGCACCGCCGCGGCGCTGGCGAAGACCCGGCAGCTGGCGGCCGATCACGGTGCGGCCGAACGGTTCAGCTACGAGATCCTCGACGTCACCGACGACGTCGCGGTCGCGGAGGTGGTGCCGAGACTGTCCGCCGATGGGCTCGACGTCCTCGTCAACGCGGCCGGGATCATCCGCCTGTCGCATCTGCACGAGACCGGCATCGAGCTGTGGAACACCGTGCTCGGCACCAACCTCACCGGCCCCTTCCTGGTCACCCGTGCCGCGCTCCCCGCGCTGCTGGAGAGCGAGCACGCGGTGGTCGTCAACATCAGTTCCAGCGCGGCCACCTATGCCGCGCCCTACCGCGCCGCGTACGCCGCCAGCAAGGGCGGGCTGGAATCGTTCACCCGCACACTGGCTTTGGAGTACAGCAAGCACGGCCTGCGCGCGGTGTGCGTCTCGCCGGGCGGCATCGAGACACCGATGACCTACAGCCTCACCGATGTCCCGGCCGATATCGACGCCGGGCTGCTGAGCAAGATGGCCCCGGCCATCGGACCGCTGCTCGGCTCGCCCGAGATGGTGGCGGGTGTGGTGGCGATGGCGGCCTCCGACGACGCGGCGTTCATCACCGGCACCACCATCCAGGTGGACGGGGGCGCGCACATCTGAGGCTCTCGCCTACGGGACCTGCAGGATGCGCAGGGCAGCGCGTTCGATGCGGTCGGCGATCTTCTCGTAGGACTCGTACCCCATTCCGGCGCGGACCAGCGCCCCGGCGTAGATCAGTTCGAGCCATTCGATGACTTCCGGATCGGCGTCGGGGCCGAGGGCGCGCGAGATCCGGCCGCGGATCTCGATGCCGATGCGGGTGCGCAGATGTTCGACGTCCGGGTCCCCGCCCAGCAGGGCGCTGGTGACCGCGCCGGAGAGCTCCTGCTCGTCGGCCACCAGCAGGGCGATGGTGCGGAGTTCGGCCAGCACGCGGACGGACGGATCCGGGTCCTCGCTGGCGGGCGACGGCGAGGCGAGCAGCCGCCGCCAGAAGATCTCCGCGACCAGGTGTTCCTTGGACGAGAAGTAGGTGTAGGCGGTGGCGGTGCCGACGCCGGCCTCGGCGGCGACCAAACGGATCGTCATGCCGGAAAAGCCATCACGGGCCAGCACCCGCAGTGCCGCCTTGGTGAGCCGGTCGACCGTGTCGGCCTGCTTGTCGGTCAACCGCCGCCGGGTCGCCTCGAGGCTGATGGAATTGCTTTCGGACATGCGTCTGGATGCTACTCTGCGAGCCCCGCCCACCGGCCGACCACGTCCCGGTGGGCGTGTACCGCCACCGTCCGTTACTTCTTGCGGCGTTCCTGCGCGATCACCTTGCCGACCGCACCGTCGAGCTTCGTACCCGCGGGCCAGCCCACGTAGTGGCACAGGAACAGCGCGATCTCGCGCAATTGCTCCTCGGAAAGCTCACCGTTGCGCAGCGCTGCCCCGATCTGGATCTCGGCGATGTCGAGGTGCCCCTGCGCGGTCAGCGCGCCGAGCAGCAGCAGACGCCGTTCCCGCACCGTGAGCGCGGGCCGCGACCAGATCTCGGCGAACAGGTGGTCGGCGGTGACCGCGAAGTGGTCGCCGGGACCGTCGGCGAACTCCCAGCCGTAGACCTCGCTCATCTTGGCCAGCCCGCGCTGCCTGACGTCGTTGTCACCAGTGCTCATGATGTCTCCTTGTCGAGAACGGAACCGGCGACGCCGAGCCCGCCCGCCAGCCGGTCGATGGCGAGGTGCGCGAGCGGCAGATCAACGCCGAGCCGATCGCCGAGTTCCAGGGCCAGCGCGAGGTCCTTCTCGCCGAGATCGCGCACGTGGCCGAGGATGGGGAACCAGAAGTCGTCCGGATCCAGCGGCGCGGTGGTGTCGCGCAGCATGATCGCGCCGGGTCCACCGGTCACCGCGTCGGAGTGGCGCACCACCTTGCCGAGCGCGGTCAGGCTGAGCCCGGCGGCATCGGCCAGGCGCTGCGCCTCGGTGGCGGCGGTGAACGAGATGAAGTGCAACAGATTGCGCGCCAGCTTCATTCGCGTGCCCGCACCGACCTCGCCGGCATGCACGATCAGATCGGCGAAACAGCCGAACGGCGCCCGGATCCGGTCCACCGCGGCCGCGCTGCCGCCGATCATCACGGCCAGGCTGCCGTGCGTCGCGCCGGGCGCACCGCCGCTGACCGGCGCGTCGACGAACTCGACCCCGTGCTCCGCGCAGCGCGCGGCGAGATCTACGGCGGTGCGGTCACCGATGGTCGAATGCACCGCGACGACGGTGCCGGGAACCGCGGTGCGCAGGATGCCCGCCGGACCGGTGAGGACCTCGGTCACCTGCGCGTCGTCGACGACGGTCACGCAGATGACGCGCGCGTCCGCGGCCAGTTCCGCCGGATCGGCGACCGCCCGCGCCCCCGCCTCGACGAACGGCGCGGTGGCATCGGCGCGGACATCGCAGACGGTGAGCCCGCCCGGCCAGTCCAGCAGCCGCCGGGCCATCGGCGTGCCCATATTGCCCAGCCCGACGAAACCGACCGGGAGACAGTCCGTCTCGGTCGTCATCGGATGATCTGCCCGCCGTCGACGTTCAGGATCTGCCCGGTGACCCAGCTCGCGTCGTCGGACAGCAGATACAGGCACGCGCCGACCAGATCCTCCGGCGTGCCCATCCGCTTGATCGGAATGCGGGAGACCATGTCCTTCACCAGGTTTCCCGGCGTCACGGTCTGGGTGGCCTCGGTGTCGATCGGGCCGGGCGCGATGGCGTTCACCCGGATCTTCGAGCCGCCGAGCTCGGTCGCCAGCTGCTGGGTGAGACCGTTGATCCCGACCTTGGCCAGCCCGTAGAACCCGGAGTACAGCCAGGCGGCCGTGGAGGACTGGTTGACGATGGAACCACCGCCCGCCGCCACCATCGGCTGCCAGACCGCGCGGGTCACATTGAGCGCGCCGTCGAAGTTCACGCCCATGAACTTCTTGTAGTAGTCCCACGGCACGGTGAGCAGCAGGTCGAGCTTCATCTCGCCGTAGATCGCGGCGTTGTTCACCAGGTGATGGATGGCGCCGAACTCGGCGACGGTGAATTCCGCCAGCGCGGTGGCGGAGTCGGGATCGGCGACATCGACCCGGTGGAAGGCGGCGGTGCCGCCCTCGGCGACGATCTTCGCCGCGACTTCGGCGCCGCGCTCGGCGTTCAGGTCGGCGACGACGACATTGGCCCCTTCCGCGGCGAGTGCGGTGGCGTAGACGGCACCGATGCCCTGTGCCGCGCCGGTGACGATCGCGGTGCGACCGGTGAAACGTGCCATGGTGGTTCAGCTCCTGTGAGTGGTGATGCGGTCAGGCGGGGGTGGCGACGAGCTTGGTCTCGAGGTATTCCTCGAATCCCGCGACGCCCATCTCCCGGCCGAGGCCGGACTGCTTGTAGCCGCCGAACGGGGCGTCGGCGTGGTACCAGAGCCCGCCGTTGACGCTCAGCGTCCCGGTCCGCACGCCCGCGACCACCCGCTCCACCCGCTCCGGGTCCGTGCCCCAGACGGAGCCGGACAGCCCGTAGGGCGAGTCGTTGGCCAGCCGGATCGCGTCGTCGTCACCGTCGTGCGGAATCACGACGAGCACCGGTCCGAAGATCTCCTCCTGGGCGACGGTGGCGGAATTGCCGAGGCCGCCGATGAGCGTCGGCTCGATGAAGAAGCCGCGCTCCTGGTTCGCCGGTCTGCCGCCGCCCACCAGGATCTGCCCGCCCTCGGCCTTCGCGAGCTCGAGATAGCGTTCCACCCGGGCCCGCTGCTGCGCGGAAATGACCGGCCCGCAGACGGTTCCGGCGTTCGTCGGATCACCGGCCGCCAGCCCGGACAGCGTGCCTGCCGCCGCGGTCACCGCGGCGTCGTAGGCGGCGCGCGGCACCAGCAACCGGGTGGTGAGGGCGCAGCCCTGGCCCGCGTGCACGGCGACGGTGAACGCGGTGTAGCTCGCGGCCGCCGCGATGTCCGCGTCGTCGAGGACGACCGCCGCCGACTTGCCGCCGAGCTCGAGGAATGTGCGCTTGAGCGTGGCCGAGGCCCCCGCCATCACCGAGCGTCCGGTGCGCGTCGATCCGGTGAAGGTGATCATGTCGACCCGCGGATCGTCGACCAGTTGCGCGCCGATGCCGTGATCGGCGGAGGTGACGATATTGAGCACGCCCGCGGGTATGTCGGTGTGCTCGGCGACGAGCGGGCCCAGCACGGCGGCACACCACGGGGTGTCCGGAGCGGGCTTGAGCACGACCGTGTTCCCGGCCGCCAGCGCGGGACCGATCTTGGCCAGATTGATCTGGTGCGGGAAATTCCACGGTGTGATGGCGCCGACGACGCCGACGGCCTCGCGCCGGATCACCCGCCGGGAGGCGACACCCATCAGGTCCCTGGTGCCGAGATCCGTTTCCCACGCGTAGTTCTCGGCCAGCTCGGCGGCATAGGCCAGGTCGGCGATCGGGCCCTCCAGCTGGGGGCCGCTGGTGAGCATGACCGGGGTGCCGACCTCGGCGATGGTGATCGCGCGCAGCTCCTCGAGGTGTTCGCCGAGGACATCACGCAACTGGCGCAGGCAGTGCGCGCGGAACGCCGGGTCCCGCGACCACCCGGTCTCGTCGAAGGCGGTGCGCGCCGCGCCGATGGCGGCGTCCATATCGGCGGCCGAGGCGTCGGCGGCGTGACCGAGCACCTCCTCGGTCGCCGGGTTGAGCGTCGCGAAGACGCCGGAACCGCCCGGGATCAGCTTGCCGCCGATCAGCAGGGGCGTGCCGCCGGCAGGGACGAGGCCGTTCATGGCAGGTCTCCGATACTTGTCTGGACAGGTGTACGGAATATAGTTCGGATTCCGGAACGGCCGCAAGGAAATGCACGTCATTCGTCCATACAGCTAGCTGTAGTAGCATCCAGACACATGTCCGAAACCGCGCCTACCGGCATCGAAGCAACTCGACGACGCTTGACGGAAAAACAGGCCGACACCGTGGACCGCCTGACCGCGGCCGCGGTCGAGGTGCTGTCCAGGGCGGGCTACTCGGGGACCACCATCCGTCTCGTCGCCGCGGCGGCCGGCGTCGGGACCGCCACCGCGTACACGTACTTCTCCTCCAAGGAACACCTGATCTCGGAGGTCTTCTGGCGGCGCCTGACCGCCCTGCCCCCACTGGAAGACCAGGACGCCGACCCGACCACGCGGGTGGTCGCCGTCCTGCGCCAGGTCTCGATGCTGGTGGCCGACGAGCCCGCGCTCGCGGGCGCGGTCAGCAGCGCCCTGCTCGGCGACGACCCCGACGTGCGGCACCTGCGATTACGGATCGGCAAGCAGATCCGCCACCGGCTCGCCGAGGCCCTGGGCACCAGGGACCCCGAACAGCTCGCGGCGCTGGAACTCCTGTACTCCGGCGCCCTGCTCCAGGGCGGCATGGGCCTGCTGTCCTATGCCGAGGTCGCCGACCTGCTCGAGGTGTGCGCACGCCGCATGCTCGCCGATCCGGCCCCGGGCATCTGACGCATTCTCCTTGTCGCGTCGCGGTAACCGTAGTACTGTCCAGACACATGTCCATCTGATGTCTGGACAGTATTCCGGGAAGGATTCCCCATGACGCTGGCCATACCGCGGCGCGTGTCCGGAGGCGACGAGAGCCACGGGCACCTCACCGAATTCCGCACCGATCCGATCGCCTTGATGCGCCGTGTCCGCACCGAGTGCGGCGATGTCGGGACCTTCGACCTGGCGGGCCGCAACGTCGTCCTGCTGTCCGGCGCCGAAGCCAACGAGTTCTTCTTCCGGGCCGCCGACGACGACCTCGATCAGGGCGCCGCCTACCCGTTCATGAAGCCGATCTTCGGCGAGGGCGTCGTCTTCGACGCGCCCCCGGAACGCCGCAAGGAGATGCTGCACAACCAGGCGCTGCGGGCCGACCACATGCGCGGGCACGCGGCCACCATCGCCCGCGAGGTCGACCGGATGATCGCGAGCTGGGACGACGAGGGCGAGATCGACCTGCTCGACTTCTTCGCCGAGCTGACCATCTACACCTCCTCGGCGTGCCTGATCGGGGCGAAGTTCCGCGAGCAGCTCGACGCCCGTTTCGCGCACCTCTATCACGAGCTCGAACAGGGCACCGACGCGCTGGCCTACGTCGACCCGTACGCGCCGATCGAGAGCTTCGCCCGGCGCGACGCCGCCAGGGCCGCCCTGGTCGAGCTGGTGCAGGCGATCATGGATCAGCGCGCGGCGAATCCGCCCGCGGGCAAGGGCGATCGCGACATGCTCGACGTCCTCATGTCCGTCCCGGACGAGGACGGCGCCCCGCGATTCCCCGCGACCGAGATCACCGGCATCTTCATCTCGATGATGTTCGCCGGTCACCACACCACCTCGGGCACCGCGGCCTGGACCATCATCGAACTGCTCCGGCACCCCGAGACGCTGCGCACCGTGGTCACCGAGCTCGACGAGCTCTACGCCGACGGCTCCGAGGTCAGTCATCACGCGCTGCGCCAGATCCCGCAGCTCGAGGCCGCGCTCAAGGAGACGTTGCGCCTGCATCCGCCGCTGATCGTGTTGATGCGGTTGGCGCGCGGCGAGTTCGAGGTGTGCGGGCACCGCATCGCACCGGGTGACATGGTGGCCGCCACGCCCGCGGTCTCCAACCGCATTCCGGAGGACTTCCCCGACCCGGACGCGTTCGATCCCGCCCGCTATCTCGATCCGCGCCAGGACGACATCGTCAACCGCTGGACCTGGATCCCGTTCGGCGCGGGCAGGCATCGCTGCGTCGGGGCGCCGTTCGCGCTCATGCAGCTCAAGGCGATCTTCTCGATCCTGTTGCGGGACTGGGAGTTCGAGCTCGCACAGCCGTCGCACACCTATCGCAACGACCATTCGAAGATGGTCGTTCAGCTGCAGCAGCCCTGTCGCGTCCGCTACCGTCGCCGGCATCGCTGACCGCCCCGGGCCCACACCGCCGTCGGCATCCAGGAGGAAACCCGTGTCAGCGCCGTCGCTGCCCAGCGGATTCGATTTCACCGATCCCGCTCTCTGGCAGAACCGTAACCCCGTCCAGGAATTCGCCGAACTGCGCCGGACCGCGCAGGTGTGGTGGAACGCGCAGACCGACGCCCAGTCGGGTGGCTTCCGCGACGGGGGCTACTGGGTCGTCACCAAACACGAGGACATCAAGGAGATCTCGCGCAATCCCGAACTGTTCTCCTCACAGCGCAAGGGCTCGGTCATTCGGCTGCCCGGTGAGGTGACCCCCGAGCAGATCGAGCTGACCGGCGCGCTGCTGCTCAATATGGATCCGCCCAAGCACACCAAGATCCGGCGCATCATCGCCAAGGGGTTCACCCCGCGCGCGGTCGAGGGGTTGCGCGCGGCACTGGCCGAGCGGGCGGCCGCCATCGTGCACGCGGCCGCGAAGACCGGTGGCGGCGATTTCGTCGAGCAGGTGGCGTGCGAGCTGCCGCTGCAGGCGATCGCGGAACTGGTCGGGGTCCCCCAGGCGGATCGGCGCAAGCTGTTCGACTGGTCGAATCAGATGCTCAACTACGACGACCCGGAATACGGCGACGCCACCACCACCGACGCCTCCTCCGCCGCCGCGACGGGCATCCTCGGCTACGCCTGGGACCTGGCCGAGCAACGCCGCGCCGACCCGCGGGAGGACATCGTCAGCAAGCTCGTGCACGCCGACCTCGACGGGGAGGCGCTCGGCTCCGACGAGTTCGGGTTCTTCGTCATCCTGCTCGCGGTGGCGGGCAACGAGACCACCCGCAATGCCATCACCCACGGCATGAAGGCCTTCGTCGACCACCCGGAGCAGTGGGAGCTCTACCGGGAGCAGCGACCGGCCACCGCGCCCGACGAGATCGTCCGGTGGGCGACCCCGGTGACGGTGTTCCAGCGCACCGCCACCGCCGACACCGAACTCGGCGGGCATCGCATCCGGGCGGGTGAGCGCGTCGGATTGTTCTACAGCTCGGCCAATTTCGACGACGACGCCTTCGATCAGCCGTTCCGGTTCGACATCCGGCGCGACCCCAATCCGCATCTGGGCTTCGGTGGCACCGGCGCGCACTTCTGCGTCGGCGCGAATCTGGCCCGGCTCGAGATCGATCTCGTCTTCGGCGCCATCGCCGAGGTGATGCCGCGGCTGTCGCAGGTGAGCGAGCCGCAGCGGCTGCGTTCGGGATGGATCAACGGCATCAAGCACTGGCAGGTCGACTACGGGACCGGGGTGCGCTGATGCGGATCGCGCTGCTGTCGTATCGGAGCAAGGCCCACTGCGGTGGGCAGGGGGTGTACGTCCGGTATCTGAGTCAGGGGCTCGCCGAACTGGGCCACCGGGTCGAGGTGTTCTCCGGCCAGCCCTATCCGACGGACCTCGATCCGCGGGTGCGCCTGACCGAGGTGCCGAGCCTGGACCTCTACCGCGACGACGACCCGTTCCGCACCCCGCATCCGCGCGAGCTCCGCGACCGGATCGACCTGCTCGAACTCGCCACCATGTGGACGGCGGGGTTCCCGGAACCCCGGACCTTCAGCTTGCGCGCGGCCCGGCTGCTGGCCGCCCGGGTATCGGATTTCGATGTCGTGCACGACAATCAGTGCCTCGGCGACGGGCTGCTCGACATCGCGCGGGTGCTGCCGCTCGTGGCGACGATCCACCATCCGATCACCCGTGATCGCGCCGTGGACCTCGCCGCCGCGCCGTGGCGGCGCAAGCCGTTCGTGCGGCGCTGGTACGGATTCCTCGGCATGCAACAGCGGGTGGCCCGCCGGATCCCGGACCTGATCACGGTGTCCGCGTCGTCGGCCGCCGATATCGCCGCGGACTTCGGGGTCGCGCCCGGGCAGGTGCGCACGGTGCCGCTCGGGGTCGACACGGCACTGTTCCGGCCTCGACCGACGCCCCGGGTCCGTGGGCGGATCGTGGCGGTCGCCAGCGCCGACAAGCCCCTCAAGGGCATCGCGCACCTGCTCAACGCGCTGGCCCGGCTGCGCCATCAGCACGAGGTCGAGCTGCGCCTGGTCGCCAAGCTGGAACCGAACGGGCCCACCGAGAAACTCATCGCCGAACTCGGCCTCGCCGACATCGTGACACCGGTCAGCGGACTGAGCGACGAACAGCTGGCCGAGGTGCTCGCCTCGGCCGAGATCGCCTGCATTCCGTCGATGTACGAAGGCTTCTCGCTGCCCGCGGTCGAGGCCATGGCCAGCGGCACCCCCTTGGTCGCCAGCCGGGCCGGTGCGCTGCCCGAAGTGGTCGGCGACTGCGCGGAACTGGTCGCGCCCGGCGATATCGACGCGCTGACCGACGTCCTGGGCGAACTGCTCGCGGATCCGCGGCGTCGCCGGCGGATGAGCGAGCGGGGCCGTCAGCGCGCTGTCGATCTGTTCAGCTGGGCCGCCGTCGCCGCGCAGACCGTCGCGGTCTACGAGCGGGCGATCGACCGCTTCCACTCCCCCGATTCCGGCTCCCACCAGGAGGATCCATGCTGACCGTCGACTTCGATCGCTTGGGCGTCGGACCCGGTTCCCGGGTGATCGACGTCGGCTGCGGGGCCGGACGGCACGCGTTCCAGGCCTACCGGCGCGGCGCCGACGTCGTGGCCTTCGACCAGAACGCGGACGACCTGGCACAGGTGGACGCCCTGTTCGAGGCCATGGCCGCGGTGGGTGAGGCGCCGGGGTACGCCAAGGCCGAGACCGTGCGCGGTGACGCGCTCGACCTGCCCTACGGCGACGGCGAGTTCGACGTGGTGATCGCCTCGGAGATCCTCGAGCACGTCCCCGCCGACGACCGGGCGATCGCCGAGCTGGCCCGCGTCGTGAAACCCGGTGGCGCGCTGGCGGTCACGGTGCCGCGCTGGCTGCCCGAACGGATCTGCTGGGCGCTCTCGGACGAGTACCACGCCAACGAGGGCGGTCATGTGCGGATCTATCGTGCCGACGAACTCCGCGACAAGGTGACCGCGCGCGGGCTGCGCTACGTCCACCAGGAATTCGCGCACGCCCTGCATTCGCCGTACTGGTGGCTCAAGTGCGCGGTCGGCGTGCGCGACGACGACCACGCGCTGGTCCGCGCCTATCACCGGCTGCTGGTGTGGGACATGATGTCGGCGCCCGCGCTGACCCGCACCGCCGAACGCCTGCTCAACCCGCTCGTCGGCAAGTCCGTCGCCCTCTATTTCACCAAGCCGGCGGTGCGTCGATGACCCCGGCCGTCCCCGGCGTCGTCTCGGCGCGCGAACTGCGCCGCACGGCCGACACCATCGCCGCCGCACAGGAACCCGACGGGGCGATCCCCTGGTTCACCGGCGGGCACACCGATCCGTGGGACCATGTCGAATCCGCGATGGCGCTGACCGTGGCCGGGCTGTGGGACGAGGCGCGCGAGGCCTACATCTGGTCGGCCAAGTCCCAGCGCTCGGACGGGTCGTGGCCGATGCAGACGCGCGGCGGTGTGATCGAGAACCACGACGCCGATGCCAACTTCTGCGCCTATCTCGCCACCGGCGTCCTGCACGCGCTCACGATCACCGGCGACGCGAGCTTCGCCGCCGAGCTGTGGCCGACTGTCCGAGCCGGTATCGATTTCGTCCTCGGTCTGCAGCTGGGCACGCACGGCGAGATCCATTGGTCGGCGAACGAATCGGGCACCTCCGGCGAAGCACTGCTGACCGGGTGCGCCAGCATCTATCACAGCCTGGGCTGCGCGGTGACCCTCGCGGAGCGGGTGGGCGACCCGCGCCCGGACTGGATCCTCGCTCGCCGCAGGCTCGGCCATGCCCTGCGCCACCATCCCGACGCCTTTCTGGACAAGAGCCGCTACTCCATGGACTGGTACTACCCGATCCTCGGCGGCGCGCTCCGCGGTCCCGCCGCCCACGCGCGGATCGCCCGGCACTGGGACGAGTTCGTCGTCCCGGATCTCGGCATCCGCTGTGTCTCCGACGCACCCTGGGTCACCGGCGCCGAGACCTGCGAACTGGTCCTCGCCCTCGACGCGATCGGCGACACCTCCAGGGCGACACAGCTTTTCACCGCGATGCAGCACCTGCGCGATCCCGACGGCTCCTACTGGACCGGCCTGGTGTTCACCGACGGCAAACGCTGGCCGGAAGAACGCACCACCTGGACTGCGGCCGCCGTCGTCCTCGCCGCCGACGCCCTGACCCGCACCACCGCCGCCAACGGCATCTTCCGCGACGCCGTCGACCACTAGCCGCAGGCGGCGATGCGCTGCAGGATGCGCAGCGATCCGGTCACCGAGAGCTCGCGGAACTTGCCGCTGTCGAGGGCCCTCCGGTAGATGCCGAACGGGGCCCGGCCGCCGTCGGCGGGGTCGGGGAAGACGTCGTGGATCGCCAGGAGCCCGCCGCCGGCGACCCAGTGCACCCAGTTGTCGTAGTCGCGCTGGGCGGCTTCCTCGGTGTGGCCGCCGTCGATGAAGAGCATGCTCAGCGGAGTGCGCCAGAGGCGCGCGGCGGTGGTGGAGGACCCGATGATCGCGGTGACGGTGTCGGTCAGGCCGGCTCGGATCATGGTGCGCCGGAAGGCCGTCACGGTGTCGAAGACACCGGTCTCCGGGTCGACCAGACTCGTGTCGTGGTACTCCCAGCCCGGCTGGTGCTCTTCCGAGCCACGGTGGTGGTCGACGGTGACGACGCTCGCGCCGGTTTCGCGGGCCGCGGCGCCCAGATAGATCGCCGACTTGCCACAATAGGTACCGATTTCCAGAATGGTTCCCGTCCCCGCGTAGTCGCGGGCGGCAGCGTAAAGCGCACGCCCCTCGTCCGCCGGCATGAATCCGGTGACCTGTTCGGCGAGCGCGAACAGCGCACCGGCCTCGGCGGAGATCTCGTCTACGGGTCCCATGACTCACGCTAACACAGCGATTGGAATACACTCCGGACTACTGTCCAGCAGATCGCCGGACAGTGACCGGCACAGGAGACACCCTGATGAAGACTCGCCTCAACTGCCCCTGCGGTACCCAGATCAACGCCGACAACGAGGACGACCTGGTCGCCCAGACCCAGGCGCACCTGGCCGCGAACCACCCCGATCACGACTACACGCGCGACGAGATCCTCTTCATCGCCTACTGAACACGCTACTTCTTCGTCGGCAGGGAGTTCTGCAGTCCGCCCACCTCGGTGATCGTCCAGCCCGCGTTCCGGTCGATGGTCACCGAATAGGTGACGGTGGTCGTCGCGCCGCCGGGATTCTGGGCGCTCGTGGAGACCACCGTGAAGTACGCGTTCACCTTGTAGATTCCGCCGGATTCCGAGATCACCGACGCCGAGAGCGGGGTCGCGGTGGAGGTCCATTGCAGCGGCAGCAGGATCTGTTCGAGCTGCGGCGCGGTGGCGTCGAACTTCGCGCTCAGCGTGGGCGCGGTGCCGGCGCGCAGCCGGCCGAACCAGGCCGCGACGTCGCGATAGTCGATCGTCGACGCGCCGGCGCCGTAGTCCGTCGCGATCCGTTCGGCGTGCCGGTCGTCGGCCGCGCGGGCGTCGCGGTCGGCGATCGTCGACCTCGCGGCGAAGTACAGCGCGGCGAAGGTGATCGTCGCGACGGCGAGGATCCCGATCGCGACGGCGGCCAGGACGCTCGAGAGCCGCAGCGAGACCGTGCGCGGCTCCGGCCGATCGCTGTCGGTCGTGGTGGCGTCCGCTGTCGCTGTGCTCATGTGCCGTCCTTCGTCGCTATTTGACGGCGATGCGGAAGTGCACCGTGCCGTCGGGGCCCACGCTCTGCAGGGCCTGGTCGATCAGGGTGCCGATGTCGATCGCGGGCGCGCGCCGCACGGCGTCGGTCACCACCGGGCCGAGTATCTGCCCCAGGGGTTCGATGCTCGGCCCGATCTCGGTGATCAGCGCGGTGAGCCGGGCGAGGAACGGGACCAGCCCGTCTCCGGTGACGTAGTCGTCCAGCGGACGGCTCTCGACGAGCGCCGATCCCGACTCGACGATGGCGCTCAGGGTGACGCCGAACTCGCCGAACTTCGGGCCCGCGGCGCCCAAGGACGGCCCCAGCCAGTCCATGTCGCCGCCGAGCGCCTGGATGTCGGCGAACAGCGCCCGGATGAGGTCGGTGCGGCTGAGCAGTGTCGCGGCGAGCAGGTTCGAGGATCGTCGCAGTGTCTGCCGCGCCGCCTCGGTGCCCGCGAGCGCGCGCTCGACAGTGTCCACCAGGTGCGCGATCGCGTCCGGCCGGATCTGTGCGAGCAGTTCGACCAGCTTCGCGGACAGGGCGGTGACGGTCATCGGCAGGTGGATCCGGTGCGCCGGAATCTGCTGTCCGTCTTCGAGATACGGCCCGGCACCGGATTCCGGCACGAACGCCAGGTAGGGCTCCCCCAGCGCCGACAACTGCTCGATCCGGACGGTACTCGACAGCGGGATCCGCGCGCTGCGGTCGATCCGCAATCCCACCCGCACCCCGGTGGCCTGTTTGCGCACCGACTCGACCCGGCCGACCCGGACACCGGCCAACAGCACCGGCGCGTTCGTCGCCAGCCCACTCGCGCTGTCCAGGTTCATCTCGGCGGTGAGGAACTCCCGCCGGGGGTCGATACCGAGCACGCCCACCGACATGTAGCCGACGCCGAGGATCAGGACCACCGCGATCGCCGACAGGGACACCGCCGCACGGAGATTCATCGCACCGCCCCGATCATCCGCAGGGTGTCGACGATGCGCCCGGTGCGTTCCGCCTGCGGGATCGCGGTCGGGCCGGTGAGGCCGACCTCGACCAGGTCCACCTTCGGGCCGCGGGCCGCGAACGGGGCCAGGTCGGTGTTGATCAAGTCGACGAGGGTCTTCATATTCGACGGTGCCGCGGTATCGAGGGGGCTGCTACCGAACAGCACGGGCACCACGGCCCTGGTGGTGTCGTCGAGTGAGGACAGCAGCGGCCCGAGCCATTGCGCGCTGGGGGCGACCGGGCCGAGCGCGGTGAGCACGAAGATGACGCCGATCTGGGCGTTGACCGCGTCGGTGGTGTGGTCGACGCCGTAGGGCGTGAGGAGTTCGTCGAGCATCGGCAGGTTCTGGCGCAGGCCGTCCTCGACCGTGGCTTCCATGCCGTCGAGCAGGGCGTCGACCGAGTCGAGGTGCGCGCCCAGATCCGACAGGTCGGCACCGAGGACACCGGCGATGCGGGCGGTGTCGCGCGGGTTCTCGGGCAGGAGCCCGTTGGCGGTGCGCAGGATGGTCTGGAAATCGGTGACCGCGCCGCTGCCGAGGAAGCTCGACAGTCCGGCCAGGATGTCCTCGATCGGCGGCGACTGGGTGGTATCGGCGAGCGGGATGGTCGCACCGTCGGCCAGCGTGCCCGCGGTGCCGGTGCTCGGCTCGCTCAGCGCGATGTGGACGTCGCCGAGCGGTGTTTCCTGGCGCAGGACGGCGGTGGTGCCCACCGGCAGCCGCACCGATCGGCGGATCTCGACGTCGGCGACCGCGTACCCGGGCCGGGCCGGCCGCTCCGGGGCGACGGCCACCGGGTCGACCAGGGTGACCCCGGTCAGCCTGCCGACCCGGACGCCGGCGGCGATCACCTCGGCGCCCTGCGGCAGGTTCAGCACATCGGCGAACTCGATCCGCAGGTGATAGGCCGGGCCGCCGACACCGGTGCCTGGCACCGGCAGGTCGGCGGGCTGGAACCCGCATCCGGTGCCGGCGAGGGTCATCCCCACTGCCAGCAGACCGCCGAGAACTCGTCTCATCGTGTGCTCACCCCCGCGAGTAGGACCGGCAGTGCCGGTATCGTCACCGTGCCATCGGCCGACGTCGCACAGACCTGCCCGGTGACGGCCTGCACCGCGGCGCAGATTCGCGCCGAGTCCAGCTGGGCCAGTGCGAGTTTCGGTGGCGCGTAGCCGATGGTGAGCTGTCCGCTGACCGGATCGATCGCGCCCGCGAATCCGGTGGCGAGCACGGGCGTCTTCGCGATCACGTCGGCGAGCGAGGAGACACCCGCCGCGATCATCCGGGACAGCTCGGGCACGGAGTCCACCGCGCGCAGCGCGGGCGAGCCGAACATCATGACCACATCGTTGAGCTGGGGCAGCAGCTCGGCCAGCGTGGCGACGATCTGGATGATGGGCGGGAAGGCGATGGTGACGATGTCGTCGAAGGTCTGCGGCAGGCCCGACACCGTGGTCTCCACCTGTGCCCAGCCGTGCCGCGCGCGCTGGGCGAGGGCGCTGAGGGCGTCGAGGAGCTCGCCGATGTGCCCGATGGCGGCGTCGGGTGCCGACAGCGCCCGGCTCAGCGCGAGGATCATGTCGTTGATCTGGTCGCCGGTACCCGCGGTGGCGCGATCGAGCGCGTCGAGTCCGGCGCCGACCGCGGTGCGCTGGGCGGGATCGCCGGCGCCGTCGAGCTGATCGGCCAGACCGGCCAGGGCGTCGAAGGTCTGCGAGAGGCTTTTGGGTGTCAGGGTTTTCGTGATGCACGTGCCCGGGGACAGACCGGGCCCTGCCGGTTCGTCGCCGATGAGGGCGAGCCGCCGGTCGGCGATCAGGGTGTCGCTGACCGTCACCGCCCCCACCTCGAGCGGCAGCCTGCGATCGGCCCGCACGGTGAACTCGACCCGTGCCGACGCCCCGACGACACTGATCCCGGTGACGCGACCGACGGGCACACCGAGAACGGTCACGGCACTGCCCTCGTAGAGGCCGATGCTGTCGGGCATGTCGGCGCAATAGGCGCGCATCGGCGGGTTCGGGGTGCTCAGGCGCAGACCGAGGGCGCCCGCCAGCACCACGACGACCACCACCGCGGCCGACATCAGTCCCCGTGACCCCAGGATCGACTTCGTCAACACGCGCCTCCCGGGAGCGGAATACACACGGCCGGAAGGGTGGCGCCGGAGTGGTCGATCGCGATCCCCCCGCCCTCGGGCAGCAGTGGCGCCAGCAGTTCCTGGAGCGAGCGCACGGCATCCAGCAGCGCACCGAGCCGCCCGCCGAGCTGTTCGAGCGAGGGAATCGCGTCGGCGAGCGGTTGCGCGCGCTGCTTCAGCGAGGCGTCCCAGGCACGACCCAACGGAGTCAGATCCCCCAGCACCACGGCGAGGTCACGCAGGGATTGGGCCACCTGCACCTTGTTGGTCTGGATGATCTGCTCGAGCGTGCCCAGGGTCGTCAGCAGTCGCGCCAGCACGTCGGCGTTGGTGTCGAGCGCGGTCAGGTACTCGTCGGCGATGGCCAGGGTCCGGGAGATGTCGGCGTTCTGTTCGTTCAGGATCTCGACCACATCACCGGCGGCCCGCACCGCCGCGCGCACGGCCTCCGGGCTCCGCTCGAGCGCGGTGGACAACGCCCCCAGGTCCTGGCGGACGACGCCGCCGTCGATCCGGCGCACCGGCTCGATCGCGTCCTGGAACGCCTGGGTCAGGTTGTAGGGCACGATGACTCGCTCCCGGGGGATGACGGCCGCGCCGAGCGGTCGCGTTCCGGCGGGCAGGACGGCGACGTAGTAGCCGCCGACGAAGGTCAGCATGCGGATGTCGAGGGTGGTCTGATCGCCGAGGAACGCGTCCGCGTCGACCGTGAAATCCATCCGGACCCGGTCCGCGAGCAGGGTCAGCGCGCTGACCTTGCCGACCGGGATGCCGGCGATGCGCACATCGTCGCCCGGCCGGACCGCGCCCGCCTGTGCCAGCTCGGCGGTATAGGTCCGCTCGGGCGAGGTCCCGGTGACATACACCGCGCCGATCGCGATCAGCAGCAGCACCGCCGCGCACAGCCCGCCGATCCCCCAGCGCAGATCGGCGGTTCGATCGTCGTGCGCGCGGCGCCGCAAACCCAACCGGCGCATCGTCATCGACGGCACAACACCACCCCCTGCCCGGTCAGCAGCACCCGCAGCGGTTCCGGCACCTCCGCGGTGCCGTGGCTGCACACCAGACCGGGCCCGGTCTGCGGAACGGCCTGCGCCATCGCCTGGATCAGCCCGGGCAGGTCCGCGAACGCGGCCACCGCGTCGTCCGGGTCGGGGAAGGCACGACGCAGGGCGGCGTCGAGATCGCGGTCCCGTTCGCCGGTGACCCCGAGCACGGTGAGCATGCTCCGCAGCGGCTGCAGCACCACCGGGATGCCGGCGGCGAAATCGACCAGGCCGGGCAGTTTCTCGGTGATGGTGACGAACAGGTTGGTCAGATTGGTCAGCAGCCGCATCGCGTTGCCCGACTTCCCGCCGAGGTGATCGGCGACCTGCGCGAGGTTCGCGGCCAGGGTCGACAGGACGGCCTGCCGGTCGGAGGCGTAGCGGCTCAGGGTGTCGATGGCGCCCAGCGCCTGGCCCACCCCCGTGCCGTCGCCCTGGATCACGGCCAGAATGCTGGTCGCGAACCGGTTCAGATCGTCCGGCGACAGCTCGGCCAGGACGGGTTGCAGGCCCTTGAACAATCGGGTGATGTCGAAGTCGGGCACCGTCTCCGCGGTCCCGAAGACCGCGCCCGGATCGCGCGGACGGCCGGGGACCTCGGGTGGGCGGACCTCCAGGTACCGGAATCCGGTGAGATTCTGGTAGCGGATCGCGATCGTGGCGCCCGCGTCGGGCAGGTGGTCCCGGACGACGGTGAACCGAACCCGGGCCAGCGCGCCGTCCAGCTCGACCTCGTCGACCTTGCCGACCTGCACGCCGTGCAGCCGCACGTCGTCACCGTGGCGCAGCCCGTTCGCGTCGGTGAACAATGCTGTGTAGGTGAAGGTTTCGCCGTCGACCGGGCGCTCGATCACCCGGAGCACCCCGACGAGCACCAGGCCCATCGATATGGTCGCCAGGAGCACCCGCAGCAGCAGAGACCGGGTCGTCATCAGCGGCCTCCCGGCAGCAGGGCGGCCAGCGGCCCGGCCAGCCCCGGCACCACGTCGAGGTCGACCGCGGCGCGCAGCACAGGCCCCTGCGGGGTGTCGACGAACGCGGCGCCGAGCCGGTCGAGCAGCTCACCCAACTGCTGCCCGGATCGTTCCGGCGCGCTGATCGAGCCGGTCAGCTGGTCCAGGACGAGGCCGAGCATCGGCAGCAGCCCGCCGAAATACTGCCGCGAGGTACCGAGCAACTCGGTGACGGTCGGCAGCAGCCGGTACTGGATGTCGGAGAACATCCGGCCGAACTTCGCGAGATGGTCCGGCGTGCTGAGGTATTCGTTGGTGTAGTCGGCGTAGAGCAGTGTCAGGCTGCCGGTCAGCATCGGTGGGAGCCCGGTGAGTGCCGAGCCGAACTGCGCGAACAGCTGCGACGGTGGCAGCTGCTGGGTGTCGGCGAAGGACCGCGCGGTCGCGCCGATGGCCTCCAGCAGCGGGCTGAACGCGGCGAGTTCACGGGAGATCGTGGCGAGCAGCTCGGCGAGCCGGGACGTCAGCACCTCGTCGGTGAGCGTGCCGGTGGCGGTCAGCAGAGCCGAGAGGGTGGCGTCGACGACCCGCTCGGCCGCGCGGCCGGTCAGGTCGACCGTCGCGCCCTCGATCAGGGCGGCGCCGCCGGTGCCGGAGTGCAGTTCCAGGGCGCTGATGCCGAAGAGATTGCCCGGCGCGTAGTCGACGCTCAGCGCATCCGAGAGGCCGAACAGCTGAGAATGCCGAAGAGCCAGCGTGATTCGCTGCTGTCCGTAGCCCGCGAAGTCGATCGCCTCGACGGACCCGACCCGCACACCGTCGAGCCGCACCTCGGTCCCCGGTCCGACACCGGCACCCACCCGGCCGACCAGCAGCGCCACCCGGATCTCGTCGTCGGGCCGGTCGCCGGGCAGGGCCTGCCAGGCGGCGAGGGCGAGCAGCGCGACGACGACAGCGAGCGCGCCGAGCAGACGAGCACGCCGCGGCCCGACGTCGGTTCCGGGCAGTGTGTAGGCAGGCATCGCATCACCCGGTGAAGGTCACGGGAGACTGGAATCCCCACAGCAGAATGGTCGCGACCATGTCGAGGGCGATGATCGCCACCAGGCTGGCGCGAATCGCGCGACCCGAGCCGATACCGACACCCTCGGGGCCACCGGTGGCGAAATAGCCCTGGTAGCAATGGATCAGCACGACAGCCACGGCGAACACCATCACCTTCACGGTCGCGGCGAACACGTCCCAGCCCACCACGAATTGGTCGAAGTAGTGGTCGTAGGTCCCCGACGGAGTGCCGTGGATCGTGGTGACGATCAGCGCGCACGAGGTATAGCTCAGGATCAGCGCGACGACGAAAGCCGGTGCCACCGCGATGATCCCGGCGATCACCCGGGTGGTCACCACGAACGGCACCGACCGGATGCCGAGCGATTCGAGCGCGTCGATCTCCTCGGCGATGCGCATGGACCCGATCTCGGCGGTCATCCGGCACCCGGCCTGCGCCGCGAAGCCGATCCCGGCCGCGATCGGCGCGAGTTCACGGGTCACGCCGAAAGCCGAGATCAGGCCACTGAGCTGGCCCAGCGACAGCAGATTCAGCGCGCTGAAGGCCTCGATCCCGATGGAGGCGCCCATGGCCGCGCCGAGCAGCAGCATCAGCGGCACCACCCCGCCGCCGATGATCACCGAGCCGCGGCCCCAGGTCATATCCGTCACCATGGTGACGGTCTGACGGCGGTAGCGCAGCAGGGTGTACGGGACCGAAGAGATGACCTGCCAGGCGAATCCGAGGACGAACCCCAGGGCGTCGACCGGGCCGAGCGGGTGCCATCGGCCGCGCCGCAGGCGTCCGACCCAGCGCAGCCCGGGGGGATGGTACGGAGCCGCCGTCATCACGCCATCCTGACCGGGAAGAACATGGTGACCACCTGGGTGATCACGGTGTTCAGGACGACGGCCGCCGCGATGGACATCACGACCGCGGCATTGACACCGTCGGCCACGCCACGCGGCCCACCCGTGGCCTCGAGCCCGCGCTGACAGGCGATGACCACGACCAGGAAGCCGAAGATCAGCGCCTTGACCAGCGAGACCCACAGGTCGATCGGTGTCGTGAAGGCGCCGAACGAGGACCAGTAGCTGCCCGGCGTCACGTTCAGCGCCGACACCGCGACCACGAAGCCGGACGCGACGCCGATGAAGATGATGAGGATATTGAGCAGCGGCGCCACCAGCATCATCGCCGCGATGCGCGGCACGACCAGCCGCTGCACCGGATCGACCCCCATCACCCGCAGCGCGTCGACCTCCTCGCGGATGGTGCGGGCGCCCAGGTCGGCGGCGATGGCGGCGGCGCCCGCCCCGCCGAGCAGCATGGCGGTGGCCATCGGCGCGCCCTGCTTGATGACGCCGAGCCCGCCCGCGGCGCCGATCATCGAATCGGCGCCGAGTTCGGAGACGATATTGCCGACTTGCGCGGAAACGATGACGCCGAACGGAATGGCCATCAAAATGCTCGGCACCGCGGTGACCCGGATCAGAAACCAAGCCTGGGCGAGCGTTTCGTGGACCTGGAATCGCCACCGGAGCGCGTCCGCGGTGCCGATGGCCACCGCGCTCGCACCGATACGCAATGCGCGTCCGAGGGTGGCCACGCTGGAAAGGACGGTGCGCGAGAAATTCCGCCGCAGGATCTGCCCGGCCCCCACCTGTTCCGGCTCGGGGAATTCCAGGCCACCGGCCCCCATCGCACCGCCGCCGGCCGGTGCGACTTCGCCGTCTACGCGTGCCATGCGGGTGACCGTACCATATGATCTAGACCACATTCCAGACACTGTTCCAGATTGCTGACCAGCTCTCGGCCGAGGCCGAGCGGGCAGCTGCCGCACTCGACCTGTTGATTCGAAAATGTTCATTACCAGCGCCTTTGGCACTCTCCCCCGATGCGGACCACCCTCCCTCGAGACCCGATCGTCCGCGAAACCGTTGTGCCGGGTGCGCGTCGGTGATACCGTCCAGACACATGTCCAGCTACGTGTCTCTCTCGGGTCGCAACCGTCCCGACGCTGTCGGAGACCGCCGATCGGAACCGGGGTGTTCGCGATGACCAGCGCCGCTGTGGAGCCCGTGTATTTCGATCCGTACGACTATCGATTCCACGAGGATCCGTATCCGACGTATCACCGATTGCGTACCGAGGCGCCGCTTTACCACAATCCGGATCTCGATTTCTGGGCGCTGTCGCGGCATTCCGATGTCATCGCGGCTTTCCGCGACAACACTCGGCTCTCCAGCGCCAACGGCGTTTCCCTCGACCCGGCGGCATGGGGACCGCACGCGCATCGGGTGATGTCGTTCCTGGCCATGGACGATCCCCGGCATATGCGTATGCGCAGGCTCGTCTACAAGGGATTCACGCCGAAACGGGTCGCCGAGATGGAGGACCGGATCCGGCAGATCACGCTCGAACATCTCGAGCCCGCCCTCGCGCGGGGACGCTTCGACTGGATCGACGACGTCGCGGGCAAGCTGCCGATGGACGTCATCTCCGAACTCATGGGCGTCCCGGAACCGGACCGCGCCGAGATCCGGCGGCTGGCCGATCTGGTGGTGCACCGGGAGGAAGGCGTCCTCGATGTGCCCGCCGACGCGATCGACGCCTCGATCCGACTGTTCGGGTACTACGCCGACCTGGTCGCCCAGCGCCGGGCCGCCCCCGGGGACGACCTCACCTCGGCCCTGCTCGATGCCGAGATCGACGACGACACCCTCACCGACGAGGAGATCATCGGGTTCATGTTCCTGATGGTCGTCGCCGGAAACGAAACCACCACAAAGCTTCTGGGCAATGCCCTCTACTGGGCCGGGGTCGACCCCGGCGAGTACGCCAAGGTCGCCGCCGACCCCGACCTGGTCACGGACTGGGTGGAGGAGACGCTGCGCTACGACACCTCGAGCCAGCTCGTCGCCCGCACCGCGGCGGTCGACCTCGAGTACCACGGCACCACCATCCCGGCCGGGGCCAAGGTGCTGTTGCTGATCGGCGCCGCCAACCGGGATCCGGCGGCCTTCGCCGACGGCGACAACTACCGGATCGACCGCAACGACGGCGGCACGCTGGCGAGTTTCGGTGCGGGCGTGCACTTCTGCCTCGGCGCGCATCTGGCCCGGCTCGAGGCGAGCATCGTGCTCGGCGAGTTCGCGCGGCGGGTGGCCGCCTACGAGATCGACCCGCAGGGCATCGAACGCGTGCATTCGACCAATGTCCGTGGCTTCGCCAAACTCCCCATCACAGTAGAGGTCCGCTAGTGCCCCGATTCGAACCGAACCCCGAACGCAGGCCCGCGCTGGTGGCGGGCGCCTCCTCCGGCATCGGCGCCGCGACGGCCGTCGCCCTGGCCGCGCTCGGCCATCCGGTCGCCCTCGGCGCGCGCCGGGTACAGCGGTGCGAAGACCTCGCCGCCAAGATCCGCGCCGACGGTGGCGAAGCCTTCGCCCATCCTCTCGACGTCACCGATCCCGGATCCGTGGACGCGTTCGTGACCGCCGCCGAAAGCGCGCTCGGACCGACCGAGATCCTCGTCTCCGGCGCGGGCGACATCGAATTCGCGCTGGTCGGCGAAATGGACCCGGAACGCTTCCTGCACCAGGTGCAGGTGCATCTGGTCGGCGCGCAACGCCTGATCCACCGGGTGCTGCCCGGGATGACGGCCCGGCGCCGCGGCGATCTCGTGGTGATCAGTTCCGACTGCGCGGACAACCCACGTCCCCGCAGCGGCGCGTACAGCGCGGCCAAGAACGGCCTCGAGGCGATGGTCGGACAGCTGCGCATGGAGCTCGAAGGCAGCGGAATCCGGGCCTCGCTGGTGCGTCCCGGCCCGACGCTGACCGGGATGGGCATGGACTCCACCCCCGAAATCGTCGGACCGCTGCTACAGGACTGGAAGGACTGGGGCTTCGCCCGGCATCCGTACATGCTGCGCCCCGAACACCTGGCCGACGCGGTCGCCACGGTGGTCTCGGTGCCGCGCGGCGCCCACATGGTGCTGGTCGAGGTGCAGCCGGAGGCGCCGTTGCGCCCGCTGCCCGCCGAGGGCGGGAGTCCGTCATGAGAATCGTGGTCGACGCGGACCTGTGCCAAGGGCACGGCGTATGCCAGGACGAGGCACCCGCGGTCTTCACCGTGCCCAAGCGCGGCACGGTCCAGATCACCGATCCCACCCCCGCCCCGTCGGAACACAGTGCCGTCCAGGCCGCGATCCGCTGGTGTCCCACCCGGGCGTTGTCGATCACCGACGACGCCGACTCCCCCTCGAAAGGCACGGACTGATGGCAGGTTTCGAGCGCACCGAACTCGACGAGATGGTGCGGCGCTGGGTCGTGGAGAACCAGCGGTGCGAGGAGAAGGGCGACTGGAAGCCGCTCGCCGACATGTACACCATCGACGCGACCTACGGCTGGAACTACGGCCCGAAACAGGAATTCATGGCGGTGGGCCGCGAGGAGATCCGCGAGCTGGCCCTCGGCCAGGAGATGGCCGGGCTCGAGGGCTGGACCTATCCGTATCAGGAGTTCGTCGTCGACGATCGCAGCGGCACCGTCATCGGGTTCTGGAAGCAGATCAACGAGGGTACCCGCGCCGACGGGCGCCCCTACTCGCCCGAGGGCATCGGCGGCAGCTGGTTCCGCTACGGTGGCGACTTCCAGTGGTCGTGGCAGCGCGATTTCTTCGACTTCGGCAATGTCTCCGCGATGTTCCTCGACATGATCACCGATCGGGCGCTCTCGCCCGGCATGCAGAAACGCATCGAACGTTCGGTGTCGGGTGACCCGCTGCCGGGCTGGTACCGCGTCGGCGAATCGCCCGCCTCCCTGTGGTGACGCCCGTGAGCAGATATGACGAGCTCTCCCGGGACCAGCTGGCCGCGCTGGTCCCGGAGCTGCTGCTGACCGGTCATCTCATCGACCGCTCCGGCATGGCGCACACCATCGCCGCCTTCGGCCGGGCCGGGATGACCGAGGTCGCGATCGAGGAGTGGCAGCTGGCCAGTCCCGTCTACACCCGGCGCATGCGGCGCGCGCTGGGCATCACCGGCGACGGGGTGGAGACGATCTTCAAAGGGCTGCAACTCGATATCGGCGCACCACCGCAGTTCATGGACTTCCGCTTCCGCGTCGACGACCACGATCACGGGGAGTTCTGGCTCGATCACTGTGGCGCGCTGGCCGATGTCGAGCCGATGGGCGAGGAATTCGTGGTCGCCATGTGCCACGACATCGAGGACCCCACCTTCGACGCGACGGCGCTGGCCACCAATCCGCACGCCCAGGTGCGGCCGATCCACCGGCCGCCCCGGGTGCCCGCCGACCGCACGCCGGTCTGCGCGTGGACGGTCGTCATCGATCCGTCCCATGTGCCGCCCGCCGTCCCCCGCCATGCCGCGATCGTGGCGAACTCGGCGGCGGCGCGACTGGAACTGGCCCCGATCGACCCGGCCGAGGAGGGCATGTCCGACTACGCCGGACCACTGCTCAGCGATCTGCGTTTCACCGATTTCTCCCCTTCGGCGCTGCGCCGGCTGGCCGACGAGATCTGCGTGCAGCAGCACCTGCTGACGCTGGGCTTCCTGATCGCGATCCGGGAACGCACCGACCCGGCGACAGCGGTCGAGATCGGACGGAAACAGCTCGCCGGGATCGCCGGACTCACCTCCGAACGGATCGGCCGCTGCCTGGCACCGGGCGACGATCCGGACGCGCTCGCCACGGTGATGCGGGTCCATCCCGCCCTGAACCCGCTGAGCTACACCGGCATCGACATCACCGTCTCGGGTTCCGGTGTGCGCGTGCGCTTTCCGTCGGCAAGTCCGGCCATGGCCGACGGCGCGTGGCCCGCCCTGCTGACTCCGGCGGATCTACGCCCCCTCGATGCCCTGATCCGGGGCGTCAATCCACGGTTCGTCGCGCGGGTCGGCGCGGTGGACGAGCACGGCTGGACCGCCGAGATCGAGCTGGCCGAGCAGCCGTTCCGGGAAGCGTCCGAGGTGGCCGTGACCCGCTTCAGCACCGGCGCCGGCTTCGCCTTCGCCGACCGCGGGAAACCGTTGCCGCTCACCGTCGTGTGAGCGGACCGCACAGAGAGGGCCCGAGATGGCCAACAACTTCGCCGACCTGTTCGAGCACGCCGCCGACGCCATGCCCGAGCGGGTCGCGCTGATCCAGGGCGATCGCCGGCTCACCTACCGCGAACTCGACATCCGGGCCAACCGCTTGGCCGATCAGCTGACCGCGACAGGTGTGCGCCGCGGCACGCACGTCGGCTTCCAGATGCACAACAGCATCGAGACCATGGAGACGTTGATCGCCTGCTTCAAGCTCGGCGCCGTCCCGATCAACATCAACTACCGGTACGGGCCGGCCGAACTGGCCTACGTCTACGCCAACGCCGACCTCGACGTGCTGGTCTACCACGCGAGCTATGCCGACGCCGTCGAGGCGGCGCTGGCCCGGACACCGACCGTCCGGCAGTCGATCTGCGTCGACGACGACCGCGTCGTCGGCGCCCCCTCCGGTGGCACGCTCGCGTACACGGCGCTCATCGAGACCGGAAAACCGTTCCGCCCCACGGTGCATCGCACCGGCGACGACCTGTTCATGATGTACACCGGCGGCACCACCGGCCTGCCCAAGGGCGTCATGTGGCGTCAGGAGGACATGTGGCGGGTGCTCGGCGGCGGCGTCGACTTCTACACCGGCGAGCCGGTGCGCGACGAGTATCAGCAGTCCGAAACCGGCGCGCAGGGTGTGCCCGCCGTCTGGTTCGTGCTCCCGCCGCTCATCCACGCGGCGGCGATGATGCCGACCTTCACCGCCCTGTGGTCGGGCAACGCGGTGATGTTCGAACCGCGCTTCGACCCGGCCGCGATCTGGCGGGCCGTCGGCACCCATCACCCGCACGTCATGGTGATCACCGGCGACGCCATGGCCCGTCCGCTCATCGACGCCTTCGACGACACCCCGGTGGACGCGTCCTCGCTGCTCGTCATCGCCTCCGGCGCGGCGCTGCTGTCGCAACCGGTGAAGAACGCGCTGCTGGAGAAGTTCCCGTCGACGATGGTCTCGGATTCGATCGGGTCCTCCGAAACCGGTTTCGGCGGTATCGGTTTCGCCCAGAAGGACGACAATCCCGCCCGGGGACCCCGCGTCCAGACCGGCCGAGGCGCGGTCGTCGTCGACGCGGACGGGCGACCGGTCGCACCGGGCGAGGAAGGCTGGCTGGCCAAGACGGGCGCCGTGCCGCTCGGCTACTACAAGGACCCGGAGCGCACCGCGCGGCTGTTCAAGACGGTCGACGGCGCGCGCGTCGTGGTCACCGACGATCGGGCCAGGGCGGAGTCCGACGGCTCGATCACCCTGATCGGGCGCGGCAACATGGTGATCAACACCGGCGGCGAGAAGGTGTTCCCGGAGGAGGTCGAGGCCGTCGTCAAAGCCCACGACGCCGTCTACGACGCGGTCGTCGTCGGAGTCCCCCACGAGCGGTGGGGCCAGCAGGTCGCCGCCGTGATCGCCACCGGCCCGGACGTGCCGATGGACTTCGACGCTCTGCGCGCCCACATCCGCGCCCACCTCGCGGGATACAAGGTGCCCAAACGGATCTGGGTCGCCGAGACCATCTCCCGCTCCCCCAGCGGCAAACCCGACTACCGCTGGGCGACCGATTACGTCGCGGGGCGCGCCGCCGACCACGCGGCGGACTGAGCTAGTTGGGCGTGTCGGCGACCTCGATGTCGAACTTCGTGTTGTCGCCCTCGACCGAGGTGACCGTCACCTTCACGTCGTAGGTGGCGCCCTGCTCGGTGAGCGTGCAGGTCATCGTCGCGCCCTTCTCGGCCTTCAGGTCCTCGGGGCAGGTGACCTGGTCCGGGGTCTCGCCCACCTGGTTCGCGAGCTGGGTGCTGATCTGCTCGGCCACCGCCTCCTTGTCGACGGTGGCGGTGCCGACCGAGACCGAACATCCGGCGGATACGGCTGCCGCCGACAGCAGTGCCGCGAGGACGGCGGGAACAGTGCGCGGTGCCCTCATGATCGAACCTCACTCATGCCGAGGGAAAAGCAGGTTAGCTGCAAAGTTACTCCCGGATCCCCCGTCCGGGAGGAAATTCGGGGGCGACGTTGTCGAACTGTGCAATTTTGCGGCACGAGCCGAAAGATCACTCCGCAGTCCTATTCGTTGTCATACCGCAGGATTACGAGAGGCGAGAATTCCGCCGATAACTTCGGGATCATGACGACGTCCTCCCTGGTTCCCGCCTCCTCTCCACCGGCACCGCGGCGTGGCGCCGACGGTGACTACGCCCGCCTGCTGCGCCGCATTTCCGAGGCCGGGCTGATGCGCCGTCGGCCCGGTTACTACGCCGTCCGGCTCGGCCTCGTCGGGACCGCGTTCGTCGGCGGGTGGGCGGCGTTCTTCCTCGTCGGTGATTCCTGGTGGACCCTGCTGGTCGCCGTCTTCCTGGCCGTTGCCTTCGCGCAGATCGCGTTGGTCATGCACGATGTCGCCCATCGCCAGGTCTTCCGGCTGCGGCAGCCCACGGAAGTGATGGGCCGCGTCGTCGGCAATGCCGGTATCGGTCTCGGCTACGGCTGGTGGCAGGACAAGCACACCCGCCATCACGCCAATCCCAATCACGAGGAACTCGACCCCGATGTCGCGCCCGACATTCTGGTCTGGTCACAACAGCAGGCACGCTCCAGCCGCGGTCTGCCCCGCCTCATCGGCCGGGCGCAGGCCTTCCTGTTCTTACCGCTGCTCCTGCTGGAGGGCTTGAATCTTCACGTGGCCGGCGTGCGCGCGCTCGCGAATCGATCGATGAAGCACCGCGCGATGGAGGGTGCGCTGCTGTTCGGCCATTTCGCCGGGTACGCGACCGCGGTCTTCGCGGTGCTGCCCGCCGACAAAGCCATCGCCTTCATCGCCGTGCACCAGGGGCTTTTCGGCCTGTACATGGGGTGCATCTTCGCCCCGAACCACAAGGGCATGCCGACCCTGACCGGCGACGATCGTCCCGACTTTCTCCGTCGTCAGGTCCTGACCTCCCGCAACGTGCGTGGTGGCCTCGTGACCGACCTCGCGCTCGGCGGGCTCAACTATCAGATCGAGCATCATCTGTTCCCGAGTATGCCGACCCCGAATCTGGGTCGCGCCCAGGTGATCGTCCGGGACTACTGCGCGGACATCGGCGTCCCGTATCACGAGACCGGGCTGGTCGCGTCCTACCGGGAGGCGCTCGTCCACCTGCATCGCGTCGGCGCGCCCCTGCGCGAACCCGACCGTCAGCCGAAGTAGCCCGCGTAGTCGCGGTACGGCACCTGGCCGGTGGGGCTCGCCTTGATCGCCTCGGCCACCTGCGGCGGGATCGGGGCCCAGTAGGCGGGCATCCCGGCCGCCAGCGTGGGGTTCAGGATGTAGATCAGGGCGAAGTTCACGATCCACAGCGGCGGCGCCATCGACATGCCGACCTCGACGCTGACACCGCCCTTCGTGTTGGTCACCAGCTGCGCGGCACCCGACATCTGCTGTGCCGCAAATCCATACGCGGCCTGGACCGTGTAGGCCGAGCGGTAGAGCGCGGTCAGGCTGTGGAGCGCGCCGTTGTCCCGCAACCAGTTGCCGACGAAACCGCCGGGCGCGATGAGGGTGTTCACCTGCCGGGTCGGTGCGTCGGCATTGGCCGGGCTCTCCAGCAATCCACTGGGGTTCACGTACAGCCCGTAGCTGCCCAGCACCGAGGTCACGCTCTGCCCGTCGACCTCGGAGTAGACGGGGCGGCCCACCGTATTGGTGAGGATCTCGACGCAGGCGACGATCACCGCGGCCGCGTCGAGGTTCCCGCCGACGCCGCCCCCGGAGGTGAGGTCGAGATACTGCTGCTCGCTCAGCGCGTCGGCCCGGTGGAGACCGATCTGGCCCGCGATCGTGTCGGCCCACTCCTGACCGAGTGGCTGATTGAGCTGGTCCGGACTCGTCAGTTGCGTCGGCGCGACGTATTCGTAGGCGGGCGCTCCGGAGAAGGGAATCGAGAAGCCGGTGCCGTCGCCGTTTGCCACCGGGTGGCCGGAGACCGTCTGAGTCCCCACGACCGCGAGGAGGCACGCACCGATCAGTGCCACTATCAGGTGGAACCTGTGCCCGACAGCCGACCGCCGCGCCGGGCCCGCCCACGATGTGCTGCGCATTTCTACCCCTCAGACAGTGTCGAACGAGGTGAAACCAGCTTCCTGGTCAGTCAAAGCCGTGGTCGTCACCGTGTCAACCCCGAGGCAGCCGCTCCCGGCTCGATGGTGCCGAGAAGTTGCCATCACCCGGGTTCCGCGGTGACCGGGGCGTCGGCGATATTCCGTTGCCGACGCCGCAGGGCCGCCGCTAGGGTCGATCCCATGTGTGGCACCGCGATGATGAAGCCCTGGTCGTTCCGCTGACGGCGGCGACCGGACCTTTCTGACACCCCTTCTTCCGCCGCCGTCCGAGCAGTCCCGCCGGGCGGTGTCTCCTGTGCCCTGCCCGGCTCCTTCCTCGAACGACGGAGCCCTCCATGTCGAATTCCCCCGCGCCACGCCGCGGATCCGCCGACGACCTGCCCGCGGGCGCGAGCGCGCACATCAGGGCGATCGGTGTCCATCACACCCTCGGTGATCGTGCGGTCCTGACCGATACCTCGATCACCGTGGCCGCCCGGTCACGGCTGGCGATCGTCGGCGAGAACGGTCGCGGCAAATCCACCCTCCTGCACGTCCTGGCCGGGCTGATCCGGCCCGACGCCGGATCCGTCACCCGGGTGGGCACCCTCGGGATCGCCCGCCAGTCCATTCCCTGCCGAGCCGGGGAGACCGTCGGCACGCTGGTCGCGGAGACGATCGGCCCCGCGTTGCGGGCGCTGCGGGCCCTCGACGCGGCGACTCTCGCCCTCACCGAGAGTGTGCCGGGCGCCGATGACGCCTACGCCGACGCGCTCGACGCCGCCACCCGGCTCGACGCCTGGGACGCCGAACGCCGGGTCGAGATCGCCCTGGCCGCCCTCGGCGCGTGCACCGACCGGGTCCGCGCGCTCGCGACGCTGTCGGTGGGCCAACGCGCGCGCGTCCGGTTGGCCTGTCTGCTCGGCGCGGCGCCGGACATCATGCTGCTCGACGAGCCGACGAACCACCTCGACCGCGCCGGTCTCGAGTTCCTCACCGAACGGCTGCGCACCCATCCCGGTGGGGTGGCCGTGGTGAGTCACGACCGGGCCCTGCTCCGCGAGGTCGGCACCGAGTTCCTCGACCTCGACCCCAGCCTCGACGGCCGACCGCGGCTGTTCAGCGGCGGCTACGCCGGCTGGCAGGACGGCAGGAATCGGGCACGGGCGCACTGGGAGCAGGAATACGCCGACCAGACGGCCGAGCACGCGCGCCTGCGCGAGGCGATCGCCGAGGCCCGTGATCGGCTCAGCACCGGGTGGCGCCCGGAGAAGGGACACGGCAGGCACGAGCGACAGTCCCGGGCGCCCGGCCTGGTCCAGGCGCTGAACCGGCGCAGGGACGCGCTGGCGGCACACGCGGTCACCGTGCCGGAACCTCCACTGCATCTGCGCTTTCCGGAACCGGAGGTGCGGCCGGGAGCCGCGCTGGTGCACGCGCGGGGTGTCACGGTGGCGGGCCGCCTCGACGTGCCCGCGACGGTGGCGGTGGCGACCGGCGAGCGGCTGCTGGTGACCGGGGCCAACGGGGCAGGCAAATCGACGCTGCTGGCCGTCCTCGCCGGTCGGCTCGACCCGACCGGTGGTGCCGTCGACCGGCGGCCGACGGCCCGGATCGCGCTGATCGGCCAGGAGGTTCCCGCATGGGACCCCGCGCTGACGGCCCAGCAGCTCTACGACCGCCACCTCGGCGCGCTCGACGACGCCGAGCCGGTGCCCCTCGCCGCCACCGGACTGCTCGAGCGGCAAGCACGGCACACACCGGTGGGCAGGCTCTCGCAGGGGCAGCAGCGCCGACTCCAGCTCGCCGTGCACCTCGCCGCCCGCCCGGAACTGCTGCTGTGCGACGAGCCGACCAATCACCTGTCGGCCACGCTCGTCGACGACCTCACCGCCGCCCTCATCGACACGGGCGCGGCGGTGGTGATCGCGACCCACGACCGGCAGCTCCGCGCCGACCTGGCCGACTGGCCACGCCTGGAGCTCACCCCGGCGCTGGTCGCCGGGTAGCGCGGGCCGTCAGCGGTGAGTGGTCAGGTGTGGGCGGCGCCGTCGATCCGGATCTCGGTGCCACTGATGAAGCGGCCGTCGTCGGAAACGAGCATGGCGATCACGCCGGCGACATTCTCCGGACCGGCCAGTTCCTCCGGGTTGTCCTGCGGGACAACGGCGATCAGGCGGCTGAACAGCGACCAGTCGGAGTCCTGCGGGAGGTAGCCGGGCGTGGCGTCGGTGATGCCCGACTTGATGCCGCCGGGGGCCACGCTGACCGCGCGCAGGCCCTGCTTGCCGTACTCGAGGGCCAGCACGTGGGTGAGGGATTGGACGCCGCCCTTGCTCGCGGAGTACGCGGCCATGTACGGATGCGCGAAGGTCGCCGAGGTGGAGCTGAAGTTGACGATGGTGCTGCTGGAGTTGGCGAGCAGGGCGGGCAGGGCCTCGCGGGTCACCAGGAAGGTGCCGGTGAGGTTGATGTTGATGATCTGATTCCACAGATCCAGGGACGTCTCGTGGGTATGCGCGGCGCGGAGCACGCCCGCGGCGTTGACGAGAGCATCGAGCCCACCGAGGGTCTCGACGGCGCTCGCGACACCGGCGACGACATCGGACTCGTCGCCGATGTTCATCTCGAGCGCGGTGAATCGGGTGTCGGTGCCCGCTTCGGCGGCGCGCTTGCCGGTCATCTGCAGGCCCTCGGCATTGACATCGGCACCGACGACGACCGCACCCTCGGACAACAGGCGGAGCACGGTGGCCTGGCCGATGCCGGATCCCGCTCCGGTAACCAGGATGCGGCGCTGTTCGAGACGGTTCATGAGATCTCTTCCTCGTCGTTCAGGGTGTTTCTGGCACAATATGCCACAAATGACACGACGTGCAAGGAAGTCGCCGATGCTGGGTATAGTGCGCCGGTGACCAGGCAACGGAACCAGGCAGCGACCGCACCGGGGCGGCCTGCGCTCAACGAGATCCGCCGCGCGGCCACCCGGCGCGAGGTGGCCATGGTCGCGGCCCATCTCTTCGCCGAGAACGGCTACGCCGCGACGACCGTCGAGGACATCGCCGCGTCGGCGGGGATGGGGTTGCGGACCTTCTACCGGTACTTCTCCGGCAAGGAGGACGTCGTCGCCCCGCTGCTGGCCATCGGCACCCAGGCCTGGGCCGACGAGCTGGCCGCGTGCCCGCCCGAGTTGTCGCTGCGTGAGGCGCTGAGCCGCTCCTACCGTGCCGCTACCACCGCGGCCCTGGTCGACGCCGACGTCGCCGACAAGCTCCTGCACCCGCTGCTGCGTGCCGCCACCGAACTCCCCGCCCTGCGGGCGACCTGGCTGCGCGTCCAGCAGGACTGCGAAGCCAGCCTGATCCCCATCATCGCGGCCCGCACCGGCCGCTCCCCCGACGACCTCGACGTCGCGCTCGCCGCCGCCATGGCCAATACGGCCGTGCGCCTCGGCACCGAACGGTGGGCCGCCGAAGCGGAGCCCGGCTCGGCCGCCGACGTCGTCGACACCTGTCTGGCCCGCCTAGCCGCCCACGCACTCCTGTAGCGGCGGGTCGCTCAGGTGAGCGCTTCGTCGGCGAGGGCGCGGGCCGCCTCGTCGGGCGCGTAGCTCGCCAGTGCGACGACGAGGCTCCTGATCCCCGTCCGCGTGGATCGCGGCAACTGCGCGTGACGGGCCACATCGAGCTCGTTGGCCATCGTCAGCACGGCGAAGTCATGCAGTTCAGCGCCCTGGACCAGCCGGGAACCGCCGGTGAATCGGTCGGCTACCGCCAGCGGCTGTCGCCCGAGATCGCGGTAGGTCCGGTCGCGGTCGCAGCCGCCGTAGAGGTACACCAGAGCCTCCGCGTCGTGCCCGATCACGTCCGCGAGGCGCCCCCGATCGGTGGTCGGCAGGAGGGCGGTCGCGAATCCGTCCGTGCCGTAGGACGCGTGGCAGATCGCGGCCAATCGGGTTCGCGGCGCGGCGTTCCACTCGACCACGAGGTCGTGCACTCGATGCAAGTGTGCGTGCAGTGCACCACCGGGATGGTCGATCTTCTCGGCGCCGAGGGCTCGCTGCAGGTCGAACGCGTCCCGCACCACCCCGGCGGCCGCGACCCAGCGGGCGGCCTGCCGTGCGACGATGCGCGCGAGCTCGGTGGGGGCGTCCCGCGCGACGAGATGACCGGCGTCCGGCACCCAAGAGACCGGGACACCGCGGTCGGCGAGAAACCGGTCCACTTCCGCGTCGGTCAGCGGCGACCGGCCACCGCGCACGAGCAGGAGGGGCACGTCCGATCCGACGGCTGTCGCGTGCAGCGCGGACCCCGCCGCGAGGCTGTCGTCCACGAGCTCGGCGTGCCGATCGCGCAGCCCGATCTCGCCGAGCCAGGCACGCACCCGATGCGGATCGGATCTCGGAACCACGTCCACCAGCACCAGCCCGGCCACCCGATGCGCGATATCCGCTTCGCCGAGAGCGGCGATGGCCGCGAGCCCGCCGACCGAGGCCCCCACCACGACGACCGGCCGCGGCTCGCGCCGCACCATCTCGGCCACATCCTCAGCGACCACCCGAAGATCTACCGCCTCCCCCGTGCTCTCACCATGACCACGCAGGTCGAAGGCCACCGCCCGGAATCCGGCCGCGGCGACCCGCGACGCGACCGGACCCCACACGCCGCGGTGCTCACCCCCGGCATGGAGAAACAAGACCGTCGGGCCCGCGCCGGTCACGGTGCCCCGCAGGAGGGCCCCACCCAGGGTGAAGCTGACGGCGGTCACGGGCGATCCGATCGCTCGATGTCACCGCTGACACCGGACAGCCTCGGATCGCCCTTGCGCACAGCAGAATCAGCCGCATTCATCGATGCTCCTCGCCGACCTAATGACGGGGTTCCGTCACGGACTTCGGGTCGACACACACCCGCATACTCCGTCCCGAACGGGTCGGAGCAGGGGACGAGTTGCCGCCCTGTGCCCACCACGATCATCAGCGACCTACCACCAACGGGTCAATCCTGTTGTCCAGGCACCACCTTCGCCGATGGCGCGCCACACCCCGCGCCTGGTCAGACCCGGCGCATGGTGGCGTCGTAGGCCGCCTCGGCCATGTCCGGACGGTCCGGGTCGGGCAACCACGAACCGGTGATCGTGGCACCGTCGGCGCTGATGGTGCCGGTGTAGGTCATTCCGAGACCGGCATGCACGAGAGTGTCTCCCTGACGGCTCCACCGGTAGTTCAACGGTGCGCCGGAACCCGAATACACATGCGCGGCGAAGCCGGAGGCGGCCTCGTCCGGCCAGATCAGTTCCAGGCTGTGGATCTCGGTGTCCCCGATCCGCATCCTGCCGTCGAGCCGTAGGAGCCCGCCGTCCAGGATGCGTGTCGCGGTGAGTTCCCCGGTGATGTCGTCGTGGTCGGACTTGTGGGTGCGCCCGGTGAGCTCCCAGGCGCCGAGCAGTACATCGAGATCGTTCGCGGTCATGTGCTTCCTCCCTCGGGTAGGTCGTCCGGCTTTTGTCGGCCTTCTCATCCGTAGGTCGAACAGGAGCCGTGGAGATCGACACCCTTGCCGACCGAGGTGCCGGGCGTTTCCTCACCAGGGCACTGGTCCCGCGTCGTCGAAGAATCCACCGGTCGGTCCGTCGTCGGGCAGGGTCGCGAGGTGAATCGCGATCGCCGCGCCCTGCCGGGGTGTGCGGACGCCACGGAAATCGGTGAGGTCGGTGGCGGTGAAACCGGGGCAGGCGGAGTTGATCAGGATCTTGGTGTCGCTCAGCTCCTTCCCGTATTGGATGGTGACGGCGTTCAGGAAGGTCTTCGACGCCAGGTACGCCACGGGAATCGGGCCCATGTCGATACCGGGCGTGGTGTGCAGGGCGAGCGAGCCCGCGCTGCTGGACATGTTGACGATGCGCGGTGACGCCGAGCCGCGCAACAGGGGCAGCATCGCGTTGGTGACCCGGAGGACGCCGATCACATTGGTCTCCACCACGGCTCGCACCGTCGCGGGATCGACCGTGGTGGGAGTCTGCGGCAGAGCACCGCCGATCGCGGCATTGTTGACCAGCACGTCGAGCCCGCCGGCCTGATCGGCGATCAGCTCGGCCGCGGCCGCGACACTCGCGTCGTCGGCCACGTCGAGCGGGACGGCGAACGCGTCGGTCCCCGCCGCACGCAACTTCTCCACCGCGGCCTCGCGGCGTCGCCGATCCCGCGCGCCCACCCCGACTCGCCAGCCGAGAGCGCCAAGGCCCGCCGCGATCTCGTATCCGATTCCTTTGTTCGCGCCGGTCACCAGCGCGATCGTGGGCAAACTCATGCCGTTGATCATGTTGCGGGCTCGGTGCCGCGTCCAAGACCGACTGGGTGGCCGCCGATACCGCACGGGTATCGGTGGTGGTGAACGCCCGGATACGATCACCCGGTGGAGACGCGGGAGTTGCGATACTTCGTCGCGGTGGCCGAGGAGTTGCACTTCGGGCGGGCGGCCCAGCGGCTCGCGATGGCACAACCGCCGCTGTCGAGGGCGATCCAGCAGCTCGAACGACGGCTCGGAGTCGTGCTGCTGCACCGTGGTTCGCGCGCGATCACCTTGACCGAGGCCGGGGCGGTGCTGCTGCGGGAGGCCCGGCTCGCGCTCGACGCGGTCGACGCCGCCGAGCGCCGCACCCGCCGCGCCGCCGCCGACCTGCCCGGTGTCGTGCTCGCCACCAAGGCGGGAGCCGCCAGCGAGCTGCTGTCGAAGCTGCTGGACGCCTACGCCGCCGAGCCCGGCGCCGTCGCCGTCGAGGTGATGCTGTGTGGCCCCGGCGAACCGGAACGACTGCTACGCAACGGAAGTGCCGACGTCGCGCTGCTGCACCGCCCCTACGACACGACGACCGGATTCGACACCGAGGACCTGCACACCGAACCGCAGATCGTGGTCCTGCCCGCCGGACACCCCCTCGCCCACCGGCCCCACCTCTCGATGACCGAAATCAATGCCCTGACCGACCTGCCCCTGCCGCGCTGGCCCCGACGAGACGGCAGCTACCCGGACGGCCCCGGCCCGCAGGTTCGCGACCACACCCAATTGGCCCAGCTGATCACCCTCGGACGGGCCTGCGCGATCGTCCCCGAATCGCTGCGCGCCCAACTCCGCGCCGACCACGCCACCGTGCCGGTGCTGGACGCGCCAACCGTCACGACCGTCATCGCCTGGCCGCCACACAGCACATCCCGAGCCGTCGCCGACCTCGTCCGTACGGCGACACCCCTCTAGCCTCCGCCCCGCAGTTGAACGGCGCCCGGGGCGATGAGCAGCCGGTGAATGTGCAGCGGATCCGCCATGTCGTTGATGACGAAAAGCGTTGCGGGAGTGACGAAGGTGGCGGGGATCGGAATGATCCCGATTTCCACGTTGGTTCGGGCAGCGAGGAATTCGCGGAGGAACCGGATCTGGGATGCCATCACCAGCGGGCTGCCCACCGTGCGCAGCAACGCGGCCTCGCTGAACAGCAGCCGGAAGCGGTGGTCGTGGGCGTCGAGTAGGGCTTGCCGGTGCAGGCGGGCGGTCTCCCCACCCTCGAGGCCGTTCGGTCTCAGCGCTGGGATCGCTGACGGCCTCGAGGTATTCGGGTGGTTTCGGTGTGCGGTGTGATCAGTAGGGGCCGTGGTTTCGGGGCTTGGCGGCGTCCAATAGTTCACGCACGCAGGCCAGAACGGTGGTGTCGGAGGGACGGAACGGTGTGGTCGCGGGGGCTACCCAGGTGCGGGCGATGTGGTGCTCCGGTCCCGGGGATGGCAATGCGATCTCGCTGTCTCGGACTACGGCTACGCAGGCCACAGAACTTGCGGTAGAACAGGCTTCGCGTCTGCGGCGAATCCTGTGTGGCGGCGGATGTGTGCGCGTGCGTCACGAATTCACTCCCGCGATGACTTGTGGCCGAGGATCGTGGTGGTGAGCCCGAACGCGATGGGGCGACGGTTCCCGAACGTTCCGTCCGTGAGGTCACCGGTGCCGGGAGCGGATTCATCCCGGCACCGGGACGATTGTGAGGCCCATGCGCGGACGGCGGCGGTGACCCGGGCCACCTCTGTCCGCGGAGCACCGATGTAATCGTTTGGGAGGGAACCGAAACCGGGCACGTACCGACCGGGGCTGCGCTGCGGCAGTGGCAGCGGCAGCAACCGGATCAGTCCGAGGCGCTCCAGACTTGCGAGCACTTGTGAAAGGTCGCTACCGCCGGGTCGGGGTTCGGGAGTCTGCCTGGTGGGGTAGCTCATTCGGGCCTCCTGATAGCGCGTCCTGCGGGGATGGGGCTGCGTCTGCTGATTCGTCGCTGGTCCCCCGTGTTGGTTCTGCTTTCATCGTGGGTGTTCGGTGGCATCGCCAGGAACCGCGTAGCGGAGGGGTACCGTAGGCGTATCGTGTGTATTTCCCAGGTCAGAGGCTGGAGACGTAGGTAGCGGCGATGATTCGAGGGCGGGGCTGGACAGGGTTTGAAGCGGCGGCGCTGCAGGAGGCGATGCGGAAGTCGATCCGGGAGTTCGCCGCGTTGCTGGGCGTCGAAACAACCACGGTCAACAACTGGCGTTCGGGATTGAGCAGGGTGAAACTCCGCTCGGAAAAGCAGGCGATCCTGGACACGGTCTATCTGCGCCACGCGACCCCAGAGGATCGGGTGCGGTTCAATGAGATCGTGGCCGAAGGCGAGGACACATGGAGAAGCCGCCATCAGTCGCCCAAACGTGTGACTCCCCCGGCGCTCAAACCCACTGACGCGCTAGCGCTGGCACATTGGTTGACGAGCGACGGCACCGGTATCCCGCCGATCAGCCGAAGTGACGATCTGGAGCGAGTGAGCCTGGCGATGGACCGCGCCCGGCGATACTTCGATGGCTCCGTTCTGGATTTCTTCCGTTCCCAGCTTGCACGCTGCAAAGCCGACGACGGTTCCCTCGGTCCAGCGGAGGCCTTGCCGCTGACGCTCGCCGTTGTCGGCGCAATTCGACGGCACAGCAATGACGTTCCCGCCGAACTGCGTCGGAAGTTGCTAGCCATCGGATCCGACGGCGCGGAGTTCGCGGGCTGGCTGTACCGCGACCTCAACGACCCCGTGACGGCCACATTCCTGTACGACCGCTCGATGGAATGGGCCCAGGCAGCGGGCAGCCTGCCCATGCAGGGATACGTTCTGCTCAAAAGGTCCGAGATGGCATACGACTCACGCGACGCAGGGACGCTGCTCGGACTCGCACGGGCTGCGAAAGAGGGGCCGTGGCAGCTCCCCCGTCGAGTGCAGGCGCAAGCCGTGCAGCAGGAAGCACTAGGGCTCGCAATGACTGGTGAACCAGTCGCAGCGGTCGAGGAATGCATCGGTCTGGCAGAGCAACTCCTCGAGCAGGCCGATGGTGCCGATGACCGTGGGCTAGTCAGCAACTTCGACGAGAGCACGCTGCGGGTGCGCGCTGCGGTGTGCTACACCGAGGCGGGCAAACCGCAGCGGGCGACGGAACTGTTCGGGCAGGTGCTGACGGCTGGAGGGTTGTCCCGGCGCGATGCCGGCTTCTTCAGCGCTCGACAGGCCAAGGCGCTCGCACTCAGCGGTGAACCGGACGAGGCTGCTGCCGTCGCAACCAAGTCGGTCGCCGTAGGGATCGAGACCCGGTCGGAGCGAACGATCAAGGTCGTGGTGGACGTCTTGCGGACGCTGGCCCCGTGGGATCACCGGCCGGGAGTGCAGCAGCTGCGCGAAGCTGTGGAAGCGTCCGGCTAGGTTGTCAGCCAATCCGCGACGATCCGGATCACTTCAGCCTGGTACTCCAGGCTTTTCGGGTTGAGGTATCGCGGGTCGTCGTGGACGGCGAATCCATGTTGGGATCCGTCGATTTCGACCAGCTCGACGGGCGCAGTGAACTGGGCGACGGCGGCGCGGGAACCGTCGATCGGGACCAACGTGTCAGCATTGCCGTGCACGATAAGGGTGTCCACCGTGATCTCGCCGAGCACTTCGTTCGGCTTCAGCCAGAAGACTTCGTTGAGCAGCGGCCGACCGTGCTTCAGCGTTGGGGTGAACTGAATGGCTCCGGTCGCGTTGAGCTCATCGGCCTTTTCGTCGTTGATGACCTCGTCGGTCCAGTAATCGCGAGTGTCGATGGTGCGCTTCTTGTAGTCGAGCTGCGGATTCAGCAGCACCAGTCGACTGAGGTCTGCTGGCCGTTTTGCGGCGTAGTACCCGCAGACACCGCCACCGAAGCTGGCGCCGAGTAGTGCGAGGTCATCGGCACCGGTGGCGGCTTCGACGGCGGAGAGGCCGGCGCGGATGTCGTTGAGGATGGTGGAAAGGGTCAGTTCTTCCTGTCGGCCTTCGCTGTCTCCGTGACCGCGAAGGTCGAACCGCAGCGAGGCTATGCCCGCGCTGGCGAGGCCCTCTGCGAGCCGGGTGAAGAACCCTCCTTCCTCGCGGGTGACACCACCACCGTGCACCATCACGACCGCTTTTCCACTCGGCCGGTCGGCGGTGACGAGTGTGGCAGCAAGGTGCAGGCCGTCGAAGGTGCGAACGCTGGTGATGGTGCTCGTCGAAACCACGGCCTTCACTCAACCAGACCGGGCGAAGGCGGCGCTACCAGTCGACCCCGTGGCCGGGTCCGTGGTGGCGATGGTTGTTCCCGCGATGGGTTCGATGCCGTCGATGCCTCGGACGGAGGGCTCGTCGGTTATCCAGGTCGGAACGCGGAGTCCTCAGCGTGGAACGTTCCCCTCGCTACCGCGGACGACGAGATCGAGGCCGGCGTAGAGGTTCGGGTCGATCGGCTCGGTTCTTCCTCGGCGGTGGCGCCGACTTCGTCGTGTACCGACAGAGTGTTGACACCGGAGTCGGGATCGGTTCCGGCAGAGCGGACTTCGATATCCCACGTTCCGATCCAGCGGGCAGGGCTGTCGATGTGGTTCGTCCGATCGGTGTCGTGGTCCGCAGGCGCTTACCGGGGAGGTGCGGTCGCCGGGCCGGCTCGTCGAGCGTGCGGCGGCTCGCCCGCGAGGGCGGACCGCGGTTCGTGACCGGAACCGGAAACCCTATTGCAGTGCAACGTATTTGGTATCGAGGTATTCGTCGATACCTTCGCTACCGGCTTCCCGGCCGAGGCCGGATTCCTTGATGCCACCGAACGGGGCAGCGACGTCGGAGATGATCCCGCGGTTCACACCGACCATCCCGGCTTCGAGTGCATCCGATACCCGCAGTGCTCGGTGCAGGTCACGGGTGTAAATGTAGGCAGCCAAACCGTATTCGGTGTTGTTGGCGGCGGCGATGCCCTGCTCCTCCCCATCGAAGCCGGTAATCGCGGCGACCGGCCCGAATACCTCTTCACGCAGAATGCGTGCGTCGGCGCTGACGCCGGTCAGCACGGTCGGGGCGTAGAAGTAGCCGTCGCCGTCGCCGTCGGCGTAGGCGCCGCCGGTGGTGACTAGCGCACCCCTGGTGACGGCATCGGTCACCAGTTCGTCGACCGCACGTCGCTGTTTGTCGGTGATCAGCGGGCCGACCTGCACGCCGTCGAGGTGGCCCGGGCCGATGGTAAGCACCCGCATGCGTTCGGTGAGCCGAGCAGTGAATTCGTCGCGGGCCGTGTTGTCGACATGGAAGCGGTTCGCGGCGGTACATGCCTGGCCGGTGTTGCGCATCTTGGCGGCCATCGCCCCCTCGACCGCGGCGTCGAGATCAGCATCGGCGAACACAACGAACGGCGCATTGCCGCCGAGTTCCATCGAGGTGCGCAGCACCGAGGTGGCTGCGCGGGCGAGCAGGTGTTTACCGACCGCGGTGGATCCGGTGAAGGTGAGCTTGCGCAGGCGCGGGTCGGCCAGCATCGGGTCGGTCAGTTGCGCTGATCGCGAGGTCGGCAGGATCGACAGGACACCGGCCGGCAGACCGGCATCGGCGAGAATCTGGCCGAGCAGCAGCATGGTCAACGGCGTTTCGGAGGCGGGTTTGACCACCATCGTGCAGCCGGCGGCGAGCGCGGGGCCGATCTTGCGGGTGCCCATGGCCAGCGGGAAGTTCCACGGCGTGATTGCCAAGGTCGGACCGACGGGCTGTTTGGTCACCAGGATTCGACCGGTCCCCGATGGCGAGGACGTGTAGCGGCCGTTGATCCGAACGGCTTCCTCTGCGAACCAGCGCAGGAATTCACCGCCGTAGCCGACCTCGGCGTAGCTGTCGGGTAGAGGCTTGCCCATTTCCAGGGTCATGAGCAGTGCGAAGTCGTGTCGGCGTACGGTCACCAATTCCCATGCTCGGTGCAGGATTTCCGCGCGCCGTCGTGGCGCTGTCGCCGCCCACGCCGGTTGCGTTGCGGCTGCAATGGACAGGGCCTGTGCACCGTCGGCGGTGTCGGCGTCGGCCACTTCGACCAGGATCTTTCCGGTGGCCGGGTTGTAGACCGGGAACCGCGACCCGCCGGCCGCCGGAACTTGGTGCCCGCCGATCCACAGGTCGGTCGGCAGCGTGGCCAGGAAGGCGTCGATGTCGGTCATCGGCTGCCTGCCGCGGCGTGCAGGACGTCGTCGAGCACCGTGATGGCCTCGTCGAGCAGGGCGTCGCTGATCACCAGGGGCGGCAGCAACCGGATCACGTTGGAGTGGGTGCCGCAGGTCAGCAAAACCACACCTTGGGCGAGGGCTTCGGCGGCGATCCATTTGGTGAGGTCGGGGTCTGGATCGGTGGTGTCTGGGTGGACGATCTCGATGGCCAGCATCGCGCCGCGGCCACGAACGTCGCCGATGATTCCGGTCCGATCGGCCGCTTCCTGCAGCCGTGGTTTGATCGCGTGCTCGATGGCCCGTGCCCGGGCCGGCAGGTCGAGGTCGTGCATCGTGCGCAAGGTGGCCAGGGCGGCCGCGCAGGACACCGGGTTGCCGCCGTAGGTGCCACCGAGACCGCCCGGATGCACCGCGTCCAGGAGTTCGGCGCGGCCGGTGATCGCGGCCAGGGGCATACCGCCTGCGATGCCCTTGGCCATGGTAATGATGTCGGGCTCGATCTGCTCGTGTTCACTGGCGAACCAGGCGCCGGTGCGGGCGAAACCGGTCTGCACCTCGTCGGCGATGAACACGACACCGTGCTGTTTGGCCCAGTCCGCCAGTGCGGGAAGAAAACCCGGGGCCGGGGTGATGAAGCCGCCTTCGCCCTGGATCGGTTCGATGATGATCGCGGCCAGTGATTGGGCGCCGATCTGCTTGTCGATCTGTTCGATGGCGCGGCGTGCGGCGAGTTCGCCGGTCAGCCGATCGCGGTAGGGGTAGGAGGTCGGCATCCGGTAGACCTCGGGCGCGAACGGCCCGAACTGGGCCTTGTAGGGCATCGACTTGGCGGTCAGTGCCATGGTCAGGTTGGTGCGGCCGTGGTAGGCGTGGTCGAAGGCGACGACCGCGGTCTTGCCGGTGGCCAGCCGCGCCACCTTGACGGCGTTTTCCACGGCTTCGGCTCCGGAGTTGAACAGGACCGTGCGCTTGTCGTGTGCGCCCGGGGTCAAGGCCGCGAGGTGTTCGGCGACCTCGATGTATCCCTCGTAGGGGGTGACCATGAAACAGGTGTGAGTGAAACGGCGGGCTTGCTCGGCCACGGCGGCGGCTACCTCTGGGTTGGCGGCGCCGACGGTGGTCACCGCGATCCCTGAGCCGAGATCGATGAAGGAGTTACCGTCGACGTCGACGATCACCCCGCCATCGGCGTCGGCGGCATACACCGGTACCGCGGACCCGACCCCGGCCGCGACGGCCTGGCCGCGCCGGTGTGCCAGTGCGGCTGAACGCGGCCCAGGCAACGCCGTGACAAGAGAGCGCTGTTGCGCGAGACGATAGGCGATATCGGTCATCAGAGAACTCCAGGTGAATGGATCGGAGGGCGCCGCGCGGCCTCGGAATCGGCAAATGGTTCGCGCGGACGGTCCGGCGGCGAGCAGGGATGTCGTTCAGGTGCCAGTGGTCGAACTCTGCTCCACACCGATGTGATTCGAGTAAATCCTGGCGAGAACCCCGCCTGGGCGGCGCCTACGCAGGGGCAGGGCTGTCCAGCCGTCAGTGGAGGGTGCTCATGACATGCTTGATCCGGGTGTATTCCTCGACGCTGTAGGCGGAAAGGTCTTTGCCGTATCCGGAGTATTTGAATCCACCGTGTGGCATTTCGGCGACCAGCGGGATGTGGCAGTTCACCCATACCGCGCCGAAGTCCAGTGCCCGGGTGAGGCGTTCGACGGTGCCGTGGTCGCGAGTCCACACGCTCGAGGCCAAGCCGTAGTGCACGTCGTTGGCGTAGTCGATGGCCTGGGACTCGCTGGTGAAGGCTTGCACGGTCAGCACCGGCCCGAAGGTCTCCTGCTGGACGATCTCGTCGTGCTGATGGACGCCGCTGATGATGGTGGGTTCGAGGAAGTAGCCCAGGTCTCCTACCCGTTTGCCACCGAAGACGATTCGGGCGTGCGATGGTAGCGCGTCGAGTCTGTCGGTCACCGTGGTGAAGTGGTCGATGTTGTTCAACGGGCCGTAGTAGGCATTCGGGTCATCGGGCAGTCCCGGCCGCAGGGCCTCCGCCTTTTTCACCAGCGTCTCGACGAGTTGATCGTGGACGGAGTGGTGGACCAGGACCCGGGCAGCGGCGGTGCAGTCCTGTCCGGCATTGAAGAAGGCCGCCTCGGCGATGCCGGCGGCCGCCTTGTCGATGTCGGCGTCGGCGAACACCACCGCCGGCGCGTTGCCGCCGAGTTCGAGGTGTACGCGTTTGACCTGCTCTGCTGCCGCGGCAGCGACGGCGATCCCGGCCCGCACCGACCCGGTGATCGAGACCAGGCCGAGAGCGGGACGTGACACCAGCGCCGCGCCGGTGCTGCTGTCTCCGAGTACGACGTTGAAGACCCCGTCGGGCAGGATGTTCTTGCTCAGCCGGGCAAGGACCAGGGTGCTTTCGGGTGTGGTGTCGCTCGGTTTCAGGACGACGGTGTTACCGGCGGCCAGGGCGGGTCCGATCTTCCAGATCGCCATCATGAACGGGTAGTTCCACGGCGTCACCTGACCGACGACCCCGATCGGTTCCCGCCGCACGTAGGAGGTGAATCCCTCCATGTACTCCCCCGCGGCCTTCCCCTCGAGCAATCTGGCGGCTCCGGCGAAGAAGCGCAGCTGGTCGGCGGCCACCGCCACCTCCTCGGTCGCGATGACCGCCCGCGGCTGACCGGTGTTGCGGCACTGCGCTTCGACGATGTCGTCGCTGTGCGCCTCGATCGCGTCGGCCAGTTTCAAGAGCACCGTCTGTCGGAAGGCCGGGGTGGTTTTACCCCAGGTGACAAACGCTCGTGACGCGGCAGCGACCGCCGCCTCGACGTCCTCACGAGTCGAGATCGGTGATCGGCCCACCACGCGCTCGTTGACCGGATTGACCAGGTCCAGGGCCTCGGTGGATGCCGAGGCCACGAACAAGCCATCGATGTAGTTGCGCAACAGCGCGATCGACATGATTCCCTCTCAGTGTTGTGCGGTGGTGACGGGGACGGCGGGCGAGGTCGGCGTGTTCTGCGACAGTGCGCGGCCGGCGTCTTCGGCTGCTCGCTGTCCCGCGCTCACCGCGCCGTCGATGTAGCCCTGGTTGACGGTGGCGGTCTCGGTGCCTGCCCAGTGGATGCGCCCGACCGGTCGGCGGTCGGCGTCGGTGTACTGGGTGATCACACCGGGTGGGCGGGAACTGACGCACCCGCTGATCCACGGTTCGTGCGTCCAGTCCTTTTCCAGGTAGGCCCGCGGGTGGGCGGCCTCGGGACCGAAAAGAGTCTCGAGGTCCGCCAGGAACATCGCGCGGCGCACCTCGGGGTTGTCGAGGATCTCATCGCTCCAGTGCAGGCCGTATCCGGATCCGGCGGTGCCGAGGAAGGTGAGCAGGATGCCGACGCTGCCGTCGGGCGGGGAGTTGTCGACGACGTAGTTGGCGACTCGCAGGTCGGTGATGGCCTGGCCGTTGAATCCCTTGTCGCGCCAGAACGGTCGGTCATAGATCGCGAACAGTTTGCTCTCGGTGCCGTTACACCAGCGGCGCTGCAGCATGGCCCGGCGGGTGGGCAGGTCCGGCGCGAACCGGATGCGGTTGGCGTCCGAAGGGGCCATCGCGACGATCACCTGGTCGGCGCGAACATCGGCACGGGCGGAGGACACCAGCACCCCGGTCTCGTCCTGGGTGATGTTCGAGACCGGCGAATCGAGCAAGACGTTTCCGCGCAGCGCTTCGGCCATGCGCGTCGAGATCAGCTGGGTGCCCCCCACCACCCGGGATTCCTGAGCACCGCCGGTGACGTTGACCAGGTGTTCGATCCCGCCACAGCCGGCGATGCGGGCCAGTTGCACCAGCAGCGAGGTGCTGTGCAGGTCTTCGCCATCGGTGACGGTGAAGGCCAGCTTGAACAGCAGCCGGACTTCCTTGGTGAAGGAGTTCGCGTCGATCCACTGGCCGAAGGTGATGCTGTCCCAGCGGCGGGCCTCGGGGGCGTTCCATGGCGCGTCGAGCGGGACGGTTTTCGCCATCCGCTCCAGCCGCAGCTGCATCTGGGCGTAGTCGGCCAGCACCATCGGGTTCAACGGCGGGATCGTGCCCTTGTACAGCTTCTTCTTGCCTTTGCGCAGATAGATCGACTTGCCGTCGACGTAGGTCTTGAACGTGTCGAGGCCGAGTTCGTCCAGCAGCGCCAGCACGTGGTCCTGGCCGGGTCCGACCCACTGCCCGCCGCCCTCGGTGATCACGCCGGGGGCGACATCGAGGTTGAGGGTGCGGCCGCCGACCCGGTCGCCGGCTTCGAGCACGACGACGGAATGTCCGGCTTGCTCGAGTCGGCGGGCTGCGGTGAGACCCGATACTCCGGCACCGACGATGACGACGTCGGCTGTCAGTTGCTCGCTCATGGTGTGACTCCTTTGTCTATCGGAAAGCGGACAGCGCCGGACTCTGGGCAGGCGGGGATTCCTGTCAGCGATGCGGCGGTCGAGATGGTGGGAGAATCGATCGAGTCGCTACGCTGCGTGGACCGCCGTTTGAGCCCGAAGTGGGCGAGGAAGCGAACCGTGGCTGGTGGCACCACACTGCGTGGAAACTGCGATCTCGTCGACGGCGCCGGTATCGGTGCTCATGTTCATCGGTTTCCTCCAGATCGCCTTGTGGCAGTGGCGCGTCCGCGACGACGGGTCGGCTTCTGCGTGGCGCGCTGCTTGTCGATATGCGCGGTGATGCGTTCGACGATCAGATCGACCAGCGAGTCAGGGATGTGGTGACCCATTCCTGCGATGACGAGGTGGCGGGCGTTGGGAATGGCGGCCACGGTGGCCTCGCCCCCGGAAGGGTCGACGAGGGGGTCACGTTCACCGTTGATGACGAGCGTGGGGACCTGGATCGTGCGCAGCTCGGCGGTGCGGTCGCCGGAGGCCAGGATGGCTTGTAGCTGACGTTGCATGCCTGCGGGGCCGTCACCGGCTGTTCTGTCCCATTGGGTGGCTGCGTGCTCGGCCTCGGCGAGCTCATCGAGGGGATAGCCCGCGCCTGCCAAGTTGGCGGTCAGGCGCAGGTGCGCTTTGATCGCCTGCGGTTTCGTCCTGGGCGACTGAGTGGCAAGGATGCAGGTCGTCTTCAGCGATGCTCGCCCGACCGTCGGGTTGCCCGTTGTCGAGTAGATCGAGGTCAATGACGCTGCGTGGGTGGGGAATTCGGCGGCGACCGTCTGCGCGATCATGCCGCCCATCGATCGCCCGACCAGATGAGCCGGACCGATACCGAGGTGCGCGATCAGGTATGCGCAGTCGGTGGCGCAGTCGGTGAGGGTATAGGCATCCGAGCGGGGGCGCGACGAGGCCAGCCGTAGTACTCCCGGGGCGGGATCGGAGACGAAGGTCGACCGGCCGCTGTCGCGGTTGTCCATCCGGATGACGAGGAAACCGCGGGATACGAGTGCTGTCACGAAGTGCTGGGACCACATGGTCAGGTCCTCACCGAGACCACCGATGAGCAGCACCGCGGGTTGGCCCGGCCGACCGTCGACGCGATAACAGACACGGATGCCGTTGGGCAGGCGTGTGAACTGATCCGTGCGCACCTCGGACCGCTCAGACATTGCCGGATTCCTGTGCCGCGCCGGTCAGTTGCCCGAAAGTAGAGGTGTCGCCGGTGAAGGGCTGGTCGGTGCTGGCGCTGAGGTGCAGGCTTTCGTCGAACAGCGCGCCCCGCAGGAGTTTGGCGTCTTCGGGGTAGGACAGTCCCATCCGCCAGGGCAGTTCGGTTCCTTGGCGGGGCACGGTGTGCTGGGACCGCAGTACGTACCCGGCGTTGATGTCGAGCACGGGCCTGGTCTGCATGCCGGGCTCGGCCACCGCGACCGCGGTGTCGTAGCCGTGGAGGTCCATGTGCGCGAGCAGGTCACAGAAGTAGCGACACATGAGGCTGATCTTCAGCGTCCACGACGAGGTCGTGTAGCCGACGGCGATCGCCCAGTTGGGGACGCCGGAGAGCAGCATGCCGCGGTAGGCGATCGATTCGGCGAGGTCGACCGGAGTGCCGTCGACTTGCAGGTCCATGCCGCCGAGCAGCTGCAGGTTCAGCCCCGTGGCGGTGACGATGACGTCGGCGGGCAGCTCGCGACCGGATTCGAGCAGGATGCCGGTCTGGGTGAATCGCACGATCTTGTCGGTGACCACCGAGGCGTCGCCGTTGCGGATCGAGGCGAAGAAGTCGCCGTCGGGTGCCAGGCACAGCCGCTGGTCCCACGGATCGTAGGGCGGGTTGAAATGGGTGTCGACGTCGAAGCCCTTCGGCAGCAGGCGTTTGTTGACGCGGCGAATCAGCGAACGCCCGGCCCGGGGGAACATGCGCAGGCCCTTCACGACGCTCCGGTCGAGCCAGATGTTCTTGAACCGGGTCAGCGCGTAGCCGCGCTTTTCTCCGAATAGCTTCGTCAGTGTCAGCGCCAGCGAGTCCACCCGGGGCAGCGACATTACATAGGTCGGTGTGCGCTGGAGCATGGTCACGTGCGCAGCCGCGCCCCGGCCAGCGGCCATCGACGGAACGAGCGTGATCGCGGTGGCGCCGCTACCGATCACCACGACTTTCTTGCCGGCGTAGTCGTAGTCTTCGGGCCAGTGCTGGGGATGGAGGATGTCGCCGCCGAAGTCGTCACGTCCGTCGAAATGCGGGGTGAAGCCTTCGTCATAGCGGTAGTAGCCGGTCGCGGCGAAGACCCAGTTCGCCTTGATCTGCTGGTGGGTGATCGAGTCGCCGCCATTGTCGATCCGGACCCGCAGTGTCCAGGCCGCCTCGGTCGTGGACCAGTCGGCCGAGATCACTCGGTGCCGGAAGCGGATCAGCTTTTCGAGGTCGTTCTCCTGCACGGTTTCGCGCAGGTAGTCGCGGATGAGGGGGGCGTCCGCGATCGCGGCCCTGTCCTTCCACGGCTTGAATTCGTAGCCGAAGGTGTGCAGATCCGAATCGGATCGAATACCGGGGTAGCGGAACAGATCCCACGTTCCACCGATATTGTCGCGACTTTCCAGCACGAGGACGCGCTTGTTCGGGAAGGCTTTCGTGACGTAGCGGGCGGCGCCGATTCCCGAGATTCCGGCACCGATGATCACGATGTCGAACTCTTCGTTGACGATCGTCGACGTGTTCATCACATTCACCCCATTTTCCGTTGGTTAGGCGTTAACCCACTTTCCCCTCGGCGCTGCGTCGCCAACTACAGCGCTGTGCCCCCACCGGAGACTTCGATAGGTGCACAGTGCACACCGTGCGTTTTGGGTCTCACCGGACGGAACTCGTAGCCGGGGGCGTCACGACCGAGTCGTCGGCCGCCGCCGAGCGGAGTAGGCCGCGAGTGGGTGATGCGGTGTGTCACATCGGCGATGGACGAGGGTGCTTCGCGGTGTGGCCGCCGGCGAAGCCGAGTCGCCAGGCAGCGCGCATGCGAGAATTTCATTAGTTCAGCGCATGGCGACGAAATCGGCCGTTACTGCGAATTTGGTCGGTAACCGCCTTCTCGAGCACCGTCACCTACGGGTCATCGATCGAGCTTTCCTGAGGTCGGTTCATCCCGATCGCCGCAAGGCTGCTGCGGCGAATTCTCGCCACCGAATTACGACCTCACCGGCTAACTTCGAAAGGCTCGCGGGTTGCCAAGCCGGTCTTTTCCAGATCCGGCGGCGACATGGTCAATGGTCGTCGCGCAGCTGCAGATACATCAGTGCGGCGACCACACTGGTCGCATTGTCGAACAGTGGTTTCGGCAACAGCCGGTCGACGCGGGCCAGGCGGCGCTCGATGGTGTTGCGGTGGGTGAACAGGCGCTCGGCAGTGCTGGTGGCGTTGAAACGCTCTTGCACGTAGGTCAGGGCGGTCTCCCGCAGCACGGTGTCGGCGGTCGCGAATTCGCCGAGGGTGTCGGTGACGAACTGTTCGGCTTGGGCCAGGTCGGCAGACAGGGCCGCGACGAGCTGGATGTCTTCGTAGCGTACGACCTGGCGCGCCGAACCCAGCCGTGCCAGGACTCGCTGTGCGGTGGCCGCATCCAGGTGGGTGCGGCGAAAGCCCTCGATGTCGCGTCCGGGCCGGCCCAACGCCACCCGTACTCCCGACAATGTTTCCAGCTTCGACGCCGATGGGACCTGATCGGTGGGAATCCACAACCAGAGTGCATTCGAGCTCGCCACCAAGGTCAAACGTCTTCCGGCGCCGCAGGCCCGCATCACGTGCTCGGCTGCTGCCTCGAGGGACTCGGAGCGTTCACTGGAGTCCACCCAGACGATGGCGGCCACATGGGTGCCGGTGAGGGCATAGCCTAGGCGCGCCTCAGCGCGCGCACGACTGATAGGGGCGCCCTCGATCAACAGCTGCGCGGTGGCGTGCCGTTCGGCGTGGGCGCTGCGGGCGAGGTCGGTGCGTTCGGCTTCGACATATTCGGCCAGAGCCGCCATCGAATCATCGACGAAGGTGATGATCGAATACCCCGATACCTGCAAGGTCTCACGCAGCAGTTCGTGATCACTGGTCGCGGCGAAACACTCGTCGGTCCACCGTCGCCACGAGACCCGCTGGCCGGCACGCCACGACCCCAGATCACTGGTGTCCAACCCTCGCCGCACGAGGTCACGGGCGAAACTCAGAGTCTCGGGATCCTCGCACGGCGGAACGCGCCGACCAGGATTCTGGATGGTCGCGGTGAGCCAGTGGATGAGATACGTCTTGTGCATGCGCCGGTCCCCGGCTGCGAGCACCGGATCCTCGACGACGAACTGGTATTGGGTCCTGAGCTGGGAGGCGGAGAAGACCTCGTCGACGAGCTCCTCGGTGATGGGCAGGATTCGTTCGGCAACGCCGCGCATCAGCGCACACACCCGCTCGCTCGGCATGGGCCACAGTTCCTCCATGGGTGCACTGTTCACCATCGGTGGCTCGATTGCACCCGACTCTCCGAGAACCGCCACGACGGCCTCAACTCCCCCGCCGTAGCGATTGTCGGCAATAACGGGCGATTGTCGGCGCCGGACTAGTCCGTCAGCCCCTCGCCGGCGTCGCGGCCGGGCAGCAGGAGTTGGCGCAGGGCGTGGCCGTCGGCCAGGTCGGCGAGGGCGTCGGCAGCTTCCGACAACGGCCGACGGGCGGAGATCATCGAGGCTAGATCGAGGCGGCCTGCCATCATCTCGTCCACCAGTTCCGGGATGTCGCGGTGCGGGATGGACGAGCCGTAATTGCAGCCGAGAATGCGCTGGTCGGCTTCGGCGAGCGCGAGTGGATCGAAGGTCGCGTATTCGCCTTGCGCGGGAAGGCCGACGATCACGGCCGCGCCGCCGAGCCCGAGTGCGGCGATCGCCTGCTCGGTGGTGCGGATCTTGCCGATCGCATCGAACACGTAGTCGTAGCCGTCAGGGACGGCCGAACGGAGTGCGGCGACCACGTCGGGCACCGTGGCGGCATCGACGGTGTCGGTCGCTCCGAGTGTGACGGCCAGCTCGAGTTTGTCGGCCACGACGTCGACCGCGACGATGCGGGTTGCCCCCGCGAGTCTCGCGCCCTGGATACACGCCAGACCGACTCCGCCGCAGCCGATCACAGCGACGGTGGACTCCGGCCGGACGGCCGCGGTGTTGCGGACCGCACCGACACCGGTAGCGATGGCGCAGCCGATGATCGCGACGTCCTCGAGTGGGGCGTCGTCGCGAATCTTGATGGCGCCGGAGGCCGGGACCACCACTTCCTCGGCGAACGAGGACACTCCGAGATAGTGGTGGATGGGGCCGGTCGCGTCCGACAAGCGGGTCGTGCCGTCGTAGAGCACCCCGCCGGGCGCGACGACAGTGGCCACCAGTGCGCACTGCGCGGGCCGTCCGGCACGGCAGGTGCGGCAGTCCCCGCAGCCGGGCACCCACGACAGCACGACGTGGTCGCCGATCTCGAGGTCATCGACCGCGTCGCCGATCGCGGTCACGATCCCTGATCCTTCGTGCCCCAGGACAACCGGATGCGGTACCTGCCATGCGCCGGTGGTGACGTGGAGGTCCGAATGACAGACCCCGGCCGCGACGATCCGGACCTGTACTTCGCCGGGACCCGGGGGCGCCAGATCAACGTCCCTGAGCGTGATCTTGCCGTCGTCGTCGAGGACGACGGCGCGGACGGGAGTCAGCTGGGAATTGGTGGTGTCGCGAGTAGGCATGTAGTGGTTCCTGATTCGTTGAGCTGTGGTGGGCCGCGCCGGCGCTTGTGGCACTGCCGTGGCGGCCCGTCGAGCGGGTGTGTCAGAGGCCCAGGCGATCAGCGATCTCGTGGGCATCGGCTGTCCACAGGCCCGGTGATCCCACGGGATACTGCGAGCGGAAGCCGAGTAGTTTCTGGACCCGCACGGAGAGTTCGCGGACCGTGTCTCGGTCGATCAGCAGCGCGTGTGCCTCCTCTGGAGTCAGAAACGATGCCTGAACGGCAATGCTCACTGCCCGTCGGCACTGGTCGTGGGTCTGGTTCGCGCCGCCCCCGTGCAAGACCTTTCCGGAGAAGTACAAGGCGTCACCGGCGCTCATCTCGGCCGCGACAGTGTCTTCGGGATCTCCGCGCATCCCGAAGTCGTCGGCCAGATGAGTTCCCGGCAGCACTCGGGTCGCGCCATTGGCGTCGGTGAAATCGGTCAGCGCGACAAGGAGATTGGCGCTCACCTCGGGTGCGTACCTGCCCATGGCAGCGAAGGCGGGATAGTTCTCGTTATCGCGATGCAGGAACTGGGCCCGGTTACCGGGACCGATCTGAATGACCTGCCCGGTCGAGAGCCACCAGTCCCCCAGTTGATCGCGGAATGTTCCCTCACCCAGGGCGTGCAGGAGGTCATCATCGAGGATTTCGCTGCGAAATGTCGGACTCTGCGCGACCAGGCCGGTCATGCGTTTGGTGTTGGCGCCGTGGAACTCCTGCATGATCGGGTTCCAATGCTGCGATCCGGCCGCGACATCTCCCAGTGCGGGGTCGAGTTCGGCGTTGAACCGGCGGACCTGATCGGCCGACAGGAATTCGCGGATGATCACCGCCCCGTCCTCGGCCACGATCTGCAGGATCTCCCGCACATCCGTCGACCGCGTTACCTTACGCAAGAGCCGTGACCGGCTGTTTGCCGTCGATGCCATGGTTTCACCTTCGTCTTGACTGAACGGACTCACCCACACAGCTATGAGGTCGGACGTTGTTGTTCACCACGGAGTTCTGTGTCCGACGTGGGTTCCTGGAATACCCGCGGTTCGCGACCGCCGGCGTAATGCCACTTTGCCTGCGGCGGCGTGTGCCCAATACAGCGTGGTGCCCAAGGATGCACCTGAGACTGGTGCACGTTGCACACCTCGGTCTCCGACAGTCCGATAGCACCCCGGTGCCGGCCTGGCTGCCGCCGTGCATCCTCACTTCGACCCGGCTCCGCAGCTGGTGCGGGCAGGGTTTCGCCTTCGATGTCGACGTGGGGCATCAGGCGTTCGAGTGGTGCGGGTAGCCACCAGGCGTGGCGGCCGAGCAGGGCCATGACCGCCGGGATGAGTGTCATGCGGACGACGAGTGCGTCGAACAGCACGCCGATGCCCATGGCGAAGCCGATCGGCCCGATCATCGTGTTGTGGCTGAACAGGAATCCTGCGAAGACCGCGATCATGATCACCGCCGCGGCGGTGATGACGCGGGCGCTGCCGGCGTATCCGATGCGCACCGCCTCCAGCGCCGTGCTCTTGCCGCCGACGTAGGTTTCCCGCATTCGGGACATGAGGAAGACCTGGTAGTCCATCGCCAGGCCGAACAGCACACCGATGAGCAGGATGGGTAGGAAGGCCAGGATCGGGGCGGGATGGTGCACGTTCAGCATCGAGCCGAACCAGCCCCATTGATAGACCGCGGTCGTCGCGCCGAGGGCGACCGCCAGCGACAGCAGAAATCCCAGTGCTGCGGTCAGCGGAACCAGCACCGATCGGAACGCCAGCATCAGCAGAGCCAGCGCCAGCCCGACCACCACGAGCAAGAAGGGCGCCAACGCATCGGAGAGCTTGCGGGCCACATCGATACCGATCACGGTCTCACCCGTCAGGTGCAGAGCCGCCCCCTGTTCGGCATGTAGGGTCCCTGCGGCTTCCCGGATGGCGCGCACCAGGTCGGCGGTGTGTTCGGAAGCGGGTGCGGTAGTGGGGACGACGACGAACTGTGCCGTGTCGCCGGTGTGGTTGATCTCCGGCGGCAGAACCATCGCGACCCCGGGCAATGCGGTAATCCGCTGTACCGCGGCCTCGGCTTGGGCGTGGATACGGCCATTCTTCCCCTCGACGACGGCAACGAACGGCCCGTTCAGCCCAGGGGTATAGGCCGTGGCGAGCACGTCGTAGGACGTGCGTGACACGGTTCCCGTGGGGTCCTGACCCGCATTCGGCAATCCCAGCCGCAAGTCGGCCACCGGCAGCGCGAGCACCACCAGCGCGGCGATCCCGGTGACGAGCGTGGCGATCGGATGTGCGGTGACTATCCGACCCCAACGATTGGGCCGCCGCGCCCCCTCGATCGCGCGCAGCCCGCGCCCGCGGGGAATCAGCCGCTCACCGGCGAATCCGAGCAGCGCCGGCAGCAAAGTGATCGCCAGCGTCACCACGACGCTGACGCAGGCCGCCGCCGCCAAGCCCATGCCGGTCAGGAACGGGATTCCGGCGATCGACAAACCACACAGGGCGATGAGCACTGTCGCACCGGCGAAGACGACTGCGCTGCCGGCGGTACCGATCGAGCGAGCCGCCGACTCGCGCACCGCCATGCCGTCGGCGAGCTGCTGACGGTGGCGGGAAACGATGAACAGCGTGTAGTCGATACCGACCGCCAGGCCCAGCATCAACGACAACGCCAGTGTCGCCGAGGACGCGTCGAACAAGGTCGAGAACGCCACCACCCCACCGGTACCGACAGCGACACCGACCAGTCCGACCAGGATCGGCAGACCCGCGGCCAGCAACGACCCGAACGTCACCAGCAACACGCCCATCGCGATCGCGACCCCGACCGCTTCGGCCGGACCGACGAACGACGCCTCCGAGTAGTACGGACCGCCGGTCAGCAAAGGCCGCAAACCCATCGCCTGAAACGTCGTGTGCACCTTGTCGACCGCGGCCTTCGCCGCCGGATCCACCGGCCTGGCGAAGCTGATATCGGTGAAGGTGACATCACCGCGCTCGGCAACGGTGAGCGAAGCCGGGCTGACCGACTCGATGCCCCGGACCCCGTTCAGCGTCGACAACTCAGCGTCGATCCGTTCCAGCGGCAGCCCTTGCCCCGCCGGTGCCCGCACGACGAGGCGGGCGGCCGCCTCACCCGGTGTCGTCGGCGCGCCCTTTCCGAAGCTGTCGGTCAGCACCTGCTGGGCGCGATCGGATTCGGTACCCGGAATCTCGAACTTGTCGGACACCTTGGCGCCCAGCGTGAGCCCGACCGTGCCAATGACGACAGTGACCAGCGACCAGGCCGCGATCACCCACCACCGGTTACGGAAACACAGATCGCCCAGGCGATAGAGAGCACGAGCCATGCCTACCCCTCCAGAAGAATTAACCTACATACGTCCGTTTACCTACAATTGTAGGATTGCCTACAGTTGTAGGATAGAAGGAAGAGGTGAGGGTAGGTCAACGTGTCGCGCAGCACAGAAACCAAAGATGGGAAGGTGAACAGGTGAATCGAGAGCAGACGGCCCAGCGCAAACCCGCACCCGATGACGCGCGTGTGCTGCGCAGCCGCGGGCTGCTGCAAGGCGCGATCCTGAAACTCGGTACCGAGGGCCCGGTGGACGGCATCTCGATCTCCGACATCACCCAACGCGCGGGCGTGAGCCGCAGCACCTTCTACGACCACTACACCGACAAGGAGACACTGCTCGCCGATGCCATCGAGCGACAGGCGCTCGACGCCGGCGTCTCCCTGCGCACCGAAGGCCTCGACGACGGGCTACCCGATACGCCGCCACAATTCCTGATCGACTACCTCCAGCACATCAGCGACCACGCCCAGCTCTATCGCAATGTGCTCGGAGCGCACGGTTCAGCCGCAGTCCACGCTCGGCTGGGCCGCAGCTTCGCCACCATCCTCGTCGAAGGGATCGGCCTCCTCGACGAGCATGCACCGACCCCAGCCCCGGTTCCCGCCGCCGTCGACGCCGCCGCACTCGCCGGAGCGATGCTCGCTGTCATCACTTACTGGCTCGATCAACTGCCGCAGACACCGACGCCCGATGTCGCGGGATGGATCTGGGAGATCATCACACGCGAACGAACCACGTCGTCGACACCGAGCCACTGCACTGGGCGGCAGGCCATCGACGACCAGTTGCACCGCGGCCCGTGAATCGACCTTCTCGAGTGGGTGGTGTCCTCTATAGCGCCACGATGAGACGTTCCAGTCGAAGCTTCAGCGTGGGAGTTCGCAGCTGGCGACCTGAGGCCGCCGCTCATACGTCATTCCCAGGCCAGGGATCCGTGGTGCAGTGTGTTGCAGCCCTCGCGATATGTGGTTGCACGTCGACGTAGCTGGAGTCCCCGCAAGCCCGCCACTGTGGAAGCCGCACGAGATCACGGTCACACTCAAGGAGGCGCGAGGATGCGCGAGGTACTCTTCGCGGCGGCGGACATCTGGATGCTCGCCATCGGACTCATCTGCGGCGTGAAATTCATTCGGGGACATCACAACTATTTGATCGGCCTCGAATGGATCATCATGGGCATGTCGGGAGTCAATTTCCTGATCTACGGGTTGACGATGGCCGGCCCCGATTCCCCGATGTTCCACATCGCCTTCTTCCTGGACGCGTTCTCGCGCTCGATCGGGTTCACGCTGATCCTGGTCCTCGGATTGCTCGTCGTCACCCACGGGTACCAGCCTTCTGCTCGCGTCGAGGTGAGCGCCTTCGCCCTCGCCGCCGTTCTCGGGTTCTTCCTCTCGGAATACGCCCAGGAGATCGGCACCCCCGGCAAGGTGTTCTTCCTGATCACCGCGCTCGCGACCTCCGGCTTCCTGTGCTACTTCGCCTGGAGACTCTGGCAGATCGGAGAGCGCGCACACGCCGGGGCGGTGGCCGGCGCTACCACATTGAACGTGGCCGTCGCCTCGATCTATGACTTCTGGCGGATCCCCGGCGACGACGCCCACTACACCCTGTTCTACACCCTCGCACTGTTCACCTGGGGGCTGGCGATGCTCGTCGTCTACCGGTCTTACGGTGCGTTCGCGGCCCACAACAAGCGGGTCAGCGCAGGCATCGACCCCTTCACCGCCCCCACTGCCCGAGGAGCTGAAGTCGCATGAGCACCACTGCCCGGCGTTGGTGAAACCACTCAGGCATTAGGTTTACCCGACGATCCGCATGCGCGCGGCTGCCTCCGATAGTCCGGCGGCCCACGCCGTCCGCTTGTCCGCCAGCCTGCGTCGGCCGGTTCCCCGGCGAGACCGGCAACCGCCGCGACGCGATTCTGGTGGTCATCGACTCCGCCACCGCTCCCGCCCGATGAATTCTCCCAGTACCCAACATCTTTGGATAGGGTCACGGCCTCGGGCGGGCGGCGCGTGCGGCGCGCCGGGAGAGCGTGGCGAAGGCGTCGCGGAGTTCGTCGGGCCCGATGACTTCGATCTCGGTGTCGAATCGGGCCAGGGTCGCGGCGAGCGCGGCCCAGGACCAGGAACCCGTCAGGAGCCTGGTGCGCGCGGAGTCGAGTTCCTCGACGGTGCCGTCGCCGGCGAACGGTGCCACCCGGGCGGCGGGCAAGTCGAGAATCACCTCGCCGCGACACGGCCAGATGTTCTCGGTGCCGGACCCTTTGAACCGCGCGGACAGGAAGGCGGCGATGTCGCCACCCGGCACCTCGCGTGGGGTGAAGCGGGGGCCGTTGGGGATGCGCAACACCATCCGATCGGCGCGGTAGGTTCGCCACTCCTGCCGCTCGGGATCCCAGCCGATCAGATACCAGCGACCACCGCGGGCCACGAGGTGGTGTGGTTGCACCCGCCGCGCCGGCGGCGACTGCGCGGGTGTCCCCGCCGCGGACCGGTAGTCGAACCGGACCTCCTCCGCGGCGCGCACCGCGGCGCTCAGGACGAGCAGAACAGTGGGGTCGACCTGCGGATCTGTTCCGCGTCCTGCCGATTCGACCGCGGTCACGTCGAGCGCGTCGACACGGTGACGCAGGCGCGCTGGCAGGACCTGCCGCACGGTCGTCAGCGCACGGGCGGCGGCCTCTTCGATCTCCGCGCCTGTTCCGACCGCGACCCGCAGCGCCACCGCGAGCGCGACCACCTGGTCGTCGTCGAACAGCAGCGGCGGCATTGCGCTCCCCGCCGCGAGCCGGTAACCACCGTCGGGGCCCTTCGCCGCGTGAATCGGGTAGCCGAGTTCGCGCAGCCGCTCGACGTCGCGCCGCACCGTGCGTTCACTCACGGCCAGCCGCTCGGCCAGCACCGCACCCGGCCAGTCGCGGTGGACCTGCAACAGGGACAACAGCGCGAGCAGGCGACGAGAGGTCACGGTCGAGGACGCGATCGGCATGCTGACCAGCCTGCCACGAATAGCGGACGTTCCCTGTCCGGTACTGCTGACACGGTGGACTTGTCGCCGGAGCCTCCGGCGACGAAACCACTTCCGAAGGGACCGCTCACCATGTCGGTAAACACTGTCGCGCACTTGAACTTCCACGGTCAGGCCCGTGCCGCCCTGGAGTTCTACCAGTCGGTGTTCGGCGGGCAGCTCACCGTCGCCACCTACGGCGACTTCGGGATGCCCGCGGCGCTGCCCGATGCCGCCAAGGTGGTCTTCGGTCAGATCGTCGCCGACACCGGGTTCCGGGTCATGGCCTACGACGTGCCGGGCACGGACGCGCCGGTCGCCCTCGACCAGCCGACCACCCGCCGCGAGAACGGCACGACCCTGACCGCCGAGCGGTTCTTCCTGTCCGTCCGCGGCGACACCGTGGCGGAGGTCGGCGCGCTGTGGGAACGCCTCGCCGACGGAGCGAGCGTCATCGAGGACTTCGGCCCGGCGCAGTGGGCGCCCGGGTTCGGGATGCTGCGCGATCGCTTCGGCGTGACCTGGATCCTCGACGTCGCCACCGAGTACGCCCAGGCCTGATGCCCGTTCCCGGGGTGCGGCCATCGCGGTCGCACCCCGGCGGGATGGTCTGCTATCGCAGCGTCCCGGGGTCGTTCTCGCCCTGGTGATCGTCGAAGCGCGCACGTGCCTGCTGGACCGCGGGCAGGGTGTCGGTGGTCCAGAGCAGCAGTGCGTCGATGAGTCCCTGCAGGGTCCGGCCGATCGGCGAGATCCGGTACTCGACAGCGATGGGCCGGGTGTGGGTGATCACTCGATCGACCATGCCGTTGCGTTCGAGACGACGCAGCGCCGAGGTGAGCGATTTCTGTGTCACCTCCGGGATCGCCCGGCGGAGCTCGTTGAACCGCAACGGCTGATCACACAGCGCCTCCATGATCTGCAACGACCATTTGTCGAGCATCTGGTCGAGCAACTCACGGTGCTGCGCGGTGAGCTGAGCGGCCTCGTCGGTTTCCTGCATGACACCTAGTCTCGTTGAAGTGCCCTTCGAATACCACGTATACAAGGGATACCTAGTCGATCCGCGAAGGGAACCACCGTGCCCGTGCAGCTCCTCACCCCGCCGAAGATGTTCGGTCCTGTTCCGTACCACCATGTTTCGATCAGCACCGGAACCCGCCACATCCACGTCGCCGGTCAGATCGCCCGCGACGCCGACGGCAACCCGGTCGCCCCCGGTGACCTCGCGGGCCAGCTCGCCCATGCCCTGCGGAACACCGCCCGCGGCCTGGCCGGGGCGGGCGCCACCTTCGCCGACGTCGTCCGTCTCAGGTTCTTCGTCACCGACTGGACTCCCGACAAATACACCGACTTCCTCGACGGCATCAACCAGGTCGCCACCGAACTCGCCCTCCCCGATCCCCTCCCCCCGGTGTCCGCCATCGGCGTCGACTACCTCTTCGAACCGGATGTCCTCGTCGAAGTGGAGGCCTACGCCGTCCTCGACTGACGCACTCCTACACGGCGGCCTGGTCGACACTGAATTCCCCTCGCCGAGGGACGGATTGGCCCGGCGACAGCGCGGCGCTCGCCGAACACCTGTGGGACCGGCCCCTGGGCGTCAGTCCTGGGCGGCAGCGACGCGCCACGCGACCAGGCGCCGGGTGGCATCGTCGTGTTCGGCGGCGCCGAGCCGGTCGTAGAGCGCGACCGCGGCCGAGAGGTGCGCGAGGGCTTCGTCGATGGCCCCGCGCCGGCGCGCGACCTCGGCGAGCCCGGCCAGTGCGTGCGCTTCCTCGTACGTATCGTGCAGTCCGGCCGCGTCGGCGAGTGTGCCGGTGAACAATTCGGCAGCGGTGTCGAGGTCGTCGCCGCGTGTGGCGAGCCCCGCCAGGAAGTTGACCGCGTAGATCTCACCGGCGCGCGTGCCCACCGAGCGGTAGATGTCGCGTGCCTCGGAAAACAGTCGACCCGCCTCGTCGCGGTCGTCGTCCAGATCGCGGATCCGACCGAGCGCGACCAACGCGTTCGCTTCACCGAAACGGTCGCCCGCCGCACGGTAGTCGGCCAGTGCCGAATCGGCGTGCGCGGTGGCAGCCTCGGCATCGCCTGCCGTGCAGTGCAGATGGGCCAGCTCGACGAGCGCGCTGGACGCGCAGATGCGATGGCCGACCTCGCGTCCGATGGTCAGCGAGCGGGTCTGGAGGTCGAGGGCCTGTCGGTAGTCGCCGCGACGTCGCAGGACGAGTCCGAGTTCACCGAGTGCGTAGGCTTCGCCGACCAGGTCACCGGCCTGCGCGTGCAGCCGCGCTCCGTCTGCCAGCAGCTCGGTGGCGGCGGCGAAATCACCGGTCAGCCGGTGGACGCGACCCTGTTCGACCCGGCAGTTCGCCTGCAAGGCGGGATTCCCGGTATCGCGGGCGAGCGCGCTCGCCACATCCTGCTGGGCGACAGCCGCGGGGTAGTCGGCGGCCAGCCGGTGACCGATGCCGAGGTGGTGGACTGCGTCGGCCTCGCCCCTGCGGTTGCCCAACTGCCGGAACGCGGCCACGGCGCTGCGGTGCACCTCGATCGCGGCCGGGTAGTCGCCGGTGATCTGGTGCAGGATGCCGATCGCGTGCAGGGCCTGCGCCTCGCCGAGCGGGTTGCCGATGGTGCGGCACAGGTCGAGTGCCTGCTCGTGATAGGCGACGGCGGCCGGGTAGTCGCCGCTCAGTCTGCTCAGCGTGCCGAGTTCGTTGACCGTCTCGGCCAGGCACAGCGGCTGATCGATCGCCGCATAGAGCTCGCGGGCGGCGGTCAGCTCGGCGGCAGCGGTCCGATAGTCGCCGGTGATGATGGCGACGAGTCCGAGGTTGTATCCGGCGGTGGCCCGGCCGAGCCGGTCGCCGGACTCCTCGAAGATCGCCAGCGCCGCTCGCAGCAGGCTTCGGGCGTGGTCGAACTCGCCGAGTTCGTGCAGCACGTGACCGATGTTGTTGAGGGCGTTGCCCTCTCCGGTCCGATGTTCGATCCGACGGTAGGTCTCGAGCGCTTCGGTCAGCAGATCTCGTGCCTCGGCGTGTGCACCGGTGAGATCACGGACGACGGCCAGATCATTGAGGGCGTTGCCGTAGGCGAGCTGGTCGCCGCCGGTCCGCGCGTATTCGGCGACCCTGCTGTGCAGACGGGCCGCCTGTTCCCAGGGACCGTCCAACCGGAGCAGGCCCGCCAGGGACGAGGTCAACCGGAAGAGGTGCTCGAAATGTTCGATGCCCCAAGCATACTCGACGCAAGCGAGCAGGTTGGCGCGTTCCGCGCGCAGCCACCGGAGAGCGGCGGCGAAGTCACGGGGGCCGGAACGGCCGGTTGGGGCAGTCCCGACACCCGCTCGGCGGGTAGGGCGCGTGGTGGCGCCCAGAAACTGCTCCGCGAGTTCGGCGATGTCGGCATAGTGGGCGATGAGGCGGCGCACCGCTTCGGCGGATTCGAGCGCGGGATCGCGCGCGAGCAGGGTGCGCGCGTATTCCCGCAGCAGATCGTGGGTGCGGAAGCGGCCAGGTGACTTCTCGTCGACGAAGTGATCCTCGTAGAGCGCTTCGAGTTCGCGCCGCGCGGTGGCGACGCTGCAGTCGTGGAGAGCGGCCGCGGCGTGCGCGTCGATGTCGGTTCCAGGATGCAGGGCCAGCCGCCGGAAGAACTGTTGCCGTCCGGTGGGAACGGCGCGATACGACATCTCGAACGCCGCGCCGACCGCGCGGGTCCCGGAGGTCAATTCACCCAGACGATCCTCGGCCCCGGTGAATTCCGCGGCGTAGTCCGCGATCGACCAGCTCGGATGATGGGCGAGGCGACCGGCCAGCAGGACCAGGGCCAGCGGCAGGCCCTCGCAGCACTCGACCAGCTGGACGACCGCGGCCAGATCCGCCGCCGGCCATGTCCGGCGTCCGGACAGATTCCGGAACAGCTGGGCGGCATCCTCCGTGGGCAGCATGTCCAGCGGTGTCGGGACGGCGTCGTCCATGGCGACGAAGCGGCGCCTGCTGGTGACGAGGGTGAAGCAGTGACTGCCACTGGGCAGGAGGGGGTCGACCTGCCCTTGATCGCGCGCGTCGTCGAGGACGACCAGGATCCGCTGATGGCTGACGCGATCCCGCCACAGATCGCGTCGGGCGTCCAGGCCGTCGGGAATGTGTCGCGGGTGGATGCCCAGATCGATCAGGAGGGTGGCGAGCACGTCGGCGGGTTCGGCCGGTGTCGCTCCGGGCCGGTGGCCGCGGAGGTCGACGAAGAACTGGCCGTCGGGGTAGTGCGGTACGAGAGCATGCGCTACCCGGATGGCTACCGCGGTCTTGCCGATCCCCGCCGTGCCGCTGATGGTGCCGATGGCGGTGTGCCCACTCGCCGCGCCGGTCACCAGGGACGCGATGACTTCTTCCCGATCGACCAGCGTGCGCAGGTCCCGCGGCAACAGATGTACGGCCGGTCCCCGTGGCGCGAGCGCCGTCTCCTGGACAATGGTCGCGTGGACATCGCGGCCGGCTTGGATGCTGGTGCCGCCGTCCACCGAGGCCACGAGCTCGACCCGGGGCGGTTCGGCCGTCACAGCAGTGGTGGCGGACCGGAGAGGTGGGCGTCACGCCCGGCCTGGATGCTGATACCGCCGCTGACCTCCGCGTTGAGCGTCACCGAATGGTCCTCGACCGGAACCGCGCCCGGCGCTGCGGGCCGCAGGTTCTCGTCGAGGACTCGCCGCAGTTCGACGGCCAGTTCCGGGTCGTGCTGGAGCAGTCGACGGAGGCGGTGCTGCCATGATTCGGCCAGCACGGCCTCGATGGTGGTGTCGCCCGCGGCCTGGGCTGCTTCCAGACCGGGGCGCTGGCGTTCGAGATCGCGCCCGACCTCCTCGGCCTCCTCCGGATCACCGTGCCGCCACAGGCCCACGATCGCATCCCGCGCCTGTGTCCAAGTCTGGGTGGTCAACGCGGTCACCAAGGCGGACCCGGCAGCGATGATCAGTTCATCCATTGAGAGTCCTTAGAACACAGGATGTTTCGATCGAGAATACCGGGCCGGAGCCTTCTGCGGTCGGAGCTCGACCTCGGTCATCGATCTTTCCGGTTCGCCGGGGCCGCACCGTGGTCACAGCGATTCGGGGACTCGGGTCCGGGTTGTCCCTGATGTGCCCAAAGGCCTTGCGATGCAAGGGTGTCAAGCATGCATCTGCGTAGGTTCGTGCTGGTGGCCGGGGTCGCGACGCTGCTCGCGGGCGGCGGGCAGGTCATCGCCCACGCGACACCGGCCGACCAGCTCCGCCGCGACACCGCGGCCCTCCACGCCCTCGGCGTCAGCGGCGTCCAGGCCAGGATGATCGCACCGGACGGGCGGCACACCGTCGCCACCAGCGGCACCGCCGACCGCACCACCGGCCGTCCGGTCCCGGCGGACGGCTACTTCCGGCTGGCGAGCACGGCCAAGGCGTTCGTCGCCACGACGGTGCTGCAACTGACCGCCGAGGGCCGGGTGTCCCTGGACGACACCGTCGACCGGTGGCTACCCGCGGTGGTGCGCGGCAACGGCAACGAGGGCTCGCGGATCACCGTGCGCCACCTGCTCCAGCACACCAGCGGCCTGCACGACGACCTGCCCGGATACACCACGCCGCAGGAGTACTACGAGCAGCGTTACGACGTGTACACGCCCGAGCAGCTCGTCGCCCGAGCCATGGCGCATCGGCCGGACTTCGCGCCCGGCACGGGCTGGGGGTACTCGAACACCGGCTATGTTCTGCTCGGCATGATCATCGACCAGGTCACCGGCCGTCCGGTGCACCAGGAGATCGAGGACCGCATCCTGCGCCCGCTCGGCCTCGACCAGACCAGCTGGGCGGGCACCTCCCCCACCCTGCCCGTGCCGCATGCCAGGGCGTATCAGCTGTTCGGGCCCGACGCGGAAGTCGATGTCACCGAACAGATCCCGGTGGATCCGGACATCCTGTCGTTCGTCACCACCACCCGCGACGTGAATCTCTTTCTGCGCGCTCTGTTCACGGGGCGCCTGTTGCCCGCCGAACAGCTGGCCCACATGCGCCAGACCGTCCCGGTGAGCGAGGACCTGCAGCAGCTGTGGCCCGGTGGACGGTACGGGCTCGGCCTGGTCGAACGCCCGCTGAGCTGCGGCGGCAGCTACTGGGGCCACGAGGGTGGCGACGGCGGCTACATCACCCACAACGGCGTCACCGCCGACGGCGCACGCAGCGTCGTCGTGTCCATGTCCGAAGCGTTGGGCGATACCCCCGAACACATTCGGGCGCAGGAGAATGCGGCGAGCACACTGGTCGATCACGCGCTGTGCGGCGAGCTGTGATCGCGACACCACCGCCGATCAGCGGCTAGTTGTTGGCGCGTTGGATGGCACGGTGGACCAGGCCGCGGATGCCGGGGAGCTGGATCGCGCGGAGCATCATTTCGCCCGCCCAGACATGAGTGCGCGTCGGCGGGGCGAATCGGCCGATTCCCTTCCGCGCCAATGCCTGTCGCTTGTCCACCTCCGGCCGCAACGCTGTCTCCCAGGCGTCGAGCGCGGCGGGGATGTCGTCGCCGTGTTCGGCCAGCGCGGTGCCGAGCCGGTCGCCGCCGTCGAGAGCGAGGGCGGCGCCGTAACCGGCGAAGACCGTGACGCACCAGGCCGCGTCGCCGAGCAGCACGATCCGGCCCTGGCTCCAGCGGTCCATCACGATCTGGCCGACCGAATCGAAGTAGGCGTTGCCGGGCTCGGCGGCGAGCTGACCGAGTGCGTCGGCGACACCGCCGCCGAGATCCCCGAACGCCCGGGTGAGCGCGGGTGCGGCGCCGAGATCCAGTTCGGTGGCGGAGTCGGCGTCGGGGCAGCGGTAGGCGAAGAACGCCGAGGACCTGCCCGGCCCCAGGTTCATCACCGCGGCCGTGCGGCCGGGACCGATGAACGTGGTGCCCACCCCATCGGGCATCCGGGTGGGTGGTGTGTCCAGCGGAAACGCACCGACCATATGGCCCAGGTCCACGAAGTACTCGGACTCGGCACCGAAGACGAGCTCTCGAACCCGCGAGTGCACGCCGTCGGCACCGATAAGAAGTTCGGCGCGAAGGTGGGTGTCGTCGCTGAGGGTGACGTCGACCTCCCCCGGAGTCTGGGTGATGGCCAGCACCGTGGTGCCGAAACGAATATCGGCGAACTCGGCGACGGCGTCGTACAGCGCCGACTCCAGATCGCCACGGAACAAGCTCAAGGCCCGGTCCCCGACAGCGGCCTCGGCGACGGCAGCGGGAATCCGGAGTTTCTCCCGGCCGTCGGCGTGGACGAGGACCGAGGTGAAGAATCCGATATCGCGCGGGTTCAACGCCGGGAGCAGCCCGAGCCGCTCGGCCGCGTCATATCCGGGCCCGTGCAGGTTCACCAGGTAGCCACTACTGCGGCGACTCGGCGCACGCTCGACCACGACGACATCCCAGCCCTGCTGACGCAATCGCAGCGCGGCCGCCAATCCTGCGATCCCCGCGCCGACGATCACCGCCCGCCTGCCCGATGGCTCGGCTTGCCTGCGCGCAGCGCTGTCGAAGGTTTCCATGACGACTCCTCGGTTCGATGGGATGTCGGCGAAACCCCTCACGAACTTCCGCCGTGCGTCAACTAGTAGTTGACGCACGACCTATCGTCAACCACTAGTTGACGTATGGTTCGACAGGTACCCCTGGACGCCGCCGCGATCGGACTGCTCGGTCGAGCTCGGATGGAGCAGGCTTCAGAAGCTCCAGACCAGCGGCGTTGACCCACCAGAGCACCCCGCCCGCGTACTCGCGGTACTGGACGAGGCGCAGGCGGTGCAGTTCGCCGAGGTAGGCGCCCGTCTGATGAGTGTCGTGACGCAGCGCAGCGGCGAGCTCGTACACCGTGGCGCCCTGACGGCGAGCCGGTGCGACAGCGGCGAGCGGCCGGCCTCTGCGAAGTGGCGCCCACGCGGACCGGCGCGTACCTCCGGGATGTCCGGGCGCGTCTGGCCCCGCATGACGCGCTGCCCGTTGCGGGCGACTTTCGACAGCGCGTGACGGCGAGCGTCTAAGTCAGCGACAACGCGCGGTAGATCCCGACTACCGTTGCCGCGCCGACGATCTCACTGCGGTCGATCATCTGCACCGCTTCGTCGAGCGGCACCCAGCGAACCTCTTCGGCCTCGTTGATGTCCGGTGCTGCACCAGTCGGCTCGGCACCGCGCGCCAGGTAGATTTCCTGCGGCTGATCCAGCGTGCCGATCGCGGGCTGATACGTAACCAGGTGCTGCATCGACGTGGGCCGCCAGCCGGTCTCCTCTTCGACCTCACGGGCGGCAGCTGCGGCGACATCCTCGGCGCCGTCGACGTAGCCACCGGGGACTTCCCACACCCACTGGTCGATCAGGAACCGGTGCCGCCTCATCAGCAGCACCTCGCGGGAGCCGTTGAGCACCAGGGTCATCGCGCAGCGTGGCAACTTTGCGGTGTACTGCGTGAATCGGACGCCATCGGGCAACTCGATGTCCACCGTCGTCAGGCGGATGTGGCGGTTCTCGTCCACCAGGGTCTCGCCGAGGATCTTCCACTGTGTGTCGCTCACGCCCTCGACGGTAGCGCGGTCACCGCCGCCTATGGTGCGAGTGATCGCACTCGTCGGTGACCGGCGGCCAGTAGACGACGGCGTCACACCGACGGCAAGGCTGCCAGCGGTGCGGGCCACCGGCGGCCGAGCACGCGAAAGTCCCCACGAGTGCCCTTGTCAGGCAGTCACATCGGGTAGCGCAGGATCGCCGCGGCCGGACCGCCACCGGGTACCTCCGACCCGCGCACCGCGAGCACCCGGCCGTCCGTGAGCAGCACCCGGCGCGCGATCTCGTCGAGCACGTCGAGACCTTCTGCATCGGAACCGAACTCGACCGCACCGTCGTCGGCGGCCAGCGTGCCCGGTAGCGCGGTCTCGATGTCGACGAAGAGGATGCCGACGATGCCGAACGTCGCCGCGCGGGCGATGTCGGCGATATCGGACAGCGCACGGCCCTCCGACATCCGCTTGTCGAACAGCGTCCTCAGGTCGGCGAGCTGCCCGGCGTAGTAGCGGTCCAGGATCGGTCTCGCCTGGGCGGCGAGCTCGTCCGGGCCGAGGTGCTCGGGGTTGCCCGCCAGGCTCTCGTCGAGCAGATCCGGGTAGCTGTTCACCGACCGGAACAGTGCATCGGTGGGCTCCGTGGCGGCGAGCACCAGCGGGACGTCACGGCCGGTCAGGGTGGTCCGCAGCTGCTGGTCCACGGCGCGCGCGTACTGCCGCACCCGCATCTTGCGCCCCTCGTATCCCTGGACCCGCCCCTTCGGCGCCCGATCGCCCAGCGAGGACTTCCCGGCATGGTCGGAGGCGCTGCTCGGCAGTTCGCGAGGGGTGACGTCGACCGCGGGGCCCTCGGCGTCGACATCGATCAACCGGGCGGCGCCCTCCGACAGGGCGAGAACATAGGCCGACTGCGGAAAAGTCACCGTGCGCAGCAGCGGCTTGAGCAGGAATCGGTCGGCGACCGTGGTGGACGCCGGCAGCCGATTCGGCAAACGGTAGATCCGGATCCGCTCGGGGGTTGCCAGCACGACGAGCGTGCGCGACTGGAACCGCCAGAACTCGGGATCGTCGAGCAGGTCGTCGAATTCCTCCGACAGCGCCGCCCGCTCCCCCGCCGAGGTGACCCGCTCGAGCGCGTCACGCACCTGATTGGAGAAGGCGACCCGGCTGATCTCCGGTTCGGCGGGATCGACCTCGGTGGGTGTGTAGATCGACACCGACCAGGGCGCGGTCATCGCGGCGAGGACAGCGATCTCACGGCGGGTGGGGACATCGGTGTGCAGCACGCGGACTCCTCGATAGTGTCGCTTTCAGGTGCACAGGTCGTCGAATAACCAGTATGTCCAGACCGTGCCGGCGTTCGGGCTACCGAAGACCGAGTTGTTACCAAGTGGTTGCCAGGACTGTCGAGTATCGGGTCCGGAATGCCTGACTGGTACCGATTCCCCCGTTTCGTCCTGGCTGAACGGCCGATATTCGAGACGGCCACCTCGATTTCCCGCGTCGCTGGATAGTCGCCGAACAGCGGAGAACCACTCGACGATGATCTTCGATCGGGACGTTCAGTGCTCTGCCGCGCGATGAACGACCATGACCGGGCACCGCGCGTGCTGGACCAGCGCATTGCTCGTCGACCCCAGCAACAAGCCCCGGAAACTACCGCGCCCGCGGCTCCCGGTGACCACGAGCTGCGCCTCGACGGACCATTCGAGGAGATGATGGGCCGGGCTGTAGCGATAGACCCGTTCCTCGACGTCGACCGCGGGGTGCGCGGCCCGGCCCGGCGCCAGCACCTCGGTCAGCAACCGGTGCGATTCCGCGATCGAGTCGGCGTCGTCGACCGGATCCGGCAGAGCGGCCGCCTTCTCGTAGCGCAGGTCGTCCCAGGTATGGACGGCAACCAGGCGCACGCCGCGCAGCGCAGCCTCGGCGAAAGCCGCTGCCGCCGCGGCACGACTGAGATCGCTGCCGTCCACCCCGACCACGACCGGTAGGTCGGTGCGCGCGCCGAGATCGCCACGCACCGCGACGACGGTGCCGGCCGCGTACGCGGACACCGCGAGCAGCGTGGAACCCAGCCGATTCCCCCCACGCCCGGCGCCGATCACCGTGAGATGGGCGCCGCCCGATCGCGCGACGAGCGCGTCGGCGGCGTCGTCGTCAGTGAGTTCGACCGCCACCGCCAAGCCGGGATCGATGGTGCCGACCAGTCGACGCGCATTCTCGAGACGTTCCTCGCCCTGCGCGCGGACGGTATCCGACAATGAGGGCGTGAACAGGTCGAAACGTCCGAAAACCGACTGTACGGAGCTGATTTCGAGAGCACAGAGCAGATGGAGCGGACGCCGCCGAGCCACGGCCGCGCGGGCGGCCCAACGCACCGCCGAATCACTGTGCCCGTCGACACCCACCACGACCGGCGCCGACTCAGGATCCGGAGTATCCGATACCGGGCTGCCCATGGTCGCGACCTTTCGCGTCGACGAGACGAGGTGCTCCTGGTGATGCTCGACCCATCCTAGAAGCTCCCGGCCCGAGGACGAGAACGGAAAGACTCAGGCGCGTGGCAGAACTCCCAGCAACGACGACGTGAAGGACGCTCGGAGAGCGTCACGCAGATCCCGGTGGAGCACACCGAGGGCGGGCTCGTCGGCGTAGGCGGCGAGCACGCTGGGCGGCGGCGAGGCGTACGCCGACAGGGCGCCCGCCGAGACGAGGCCCATCAAGCAGAACAGCTGCGCCTGGTCGTCGCCGAGCTCGGGGACGTGACGGCGCACGAGCTCGGTCATGGCCGCGAGTCGCGCGAGGGAAGACCGCTTGTGCCGCTTGACCACCTCGACCGAAACGTTGTGCTCGAGGACGCCACCCTGTGCGCCGAAGAGGTCGCACAGGACGACCCGGTCCGCCAGTGAACGACTGAGAATCTCGGCGAGTTGGCCGGCCCGCACTTCCGGCGGCTCCTGCGCGTCGATGCCCGCAGCCAGTTCGTCGGCGAGCGCGGCAAGCCAGTTCTCCAGGAAAAAGTCCAGCAGTTCGAGCAGCGCCGCCTCGCGCGACTCGAAATACCGCAGGACATTCGACTTGGCCAGGCCCACCCGCCGGCTGAGCTCATTGAGGCTCACCGCGGCTACCGGCATCTCGGCGAGCATCTCCGCCGCCGTGTCCAGTATCGCCTGTCGGCGGATCTCTCGCTGCTCCGCACTGCGCGCTCGCTGAAACATCACGCCGTCATCCTAGCTTAGAGACCGCCGGTCTCTTGACATCAGACCACCGGTCTCTTACGTTGGATTCATAACAGACCGACGGTTCTTTAGGAGAAGTCATGAGCAGCAACTGGACTGAGCAGCACATCCCCGATCAGCACGGCCGGGTCGCGATCGTGACCGGAGCCAACACCGGACTGGGCTTCGAGACCGCTCGGCTGCTCGCCGCGCGCGGCGCGACGGTGGTGCTGGCCGTCCGCGACGTCGAGAAGGGCAGGCGAGCGGCCGCCCGCATGACCGGCGAGGTCACCGTCCAGGCACTCGACCTCACCTCCCTGGAATCGATCCGGTCCGCGGCGGCCGACCTGCGCGAGGCCCACCCTCGCATCGACCTCCTGATCAACAACGCGGGCGTGATGTACACCCAGCGACAGACCACCGCGGACGGCTTCGAATTGCAGTTCGGCACCAACCACCTCGGCCATTTCGCCCTCACCGGCCTGCTGCTCGACCGACTCCTGCCGGTCCCCGGCTCCCGCGTGGTGACGGTCAGCAGCACCGGCCACCGCATCCTGGCCGGCATCCATTTCGACGACCTGCGGTGGGAGCGCTCGTACAACCGCGTCGCCGCCTACGGCCAGTCCAAACTCGCCAACCTGATGTTCACCTACGAATTGCAGCGTCGGCTCGCCCCGCACGGCACCACTGTCGCGGTCGCCGCCCATCCCGGCGTGTCCAACACCGAACTCGTGCGCAACTCGCCCGCCGCGTTCCGCGTGCCGGTCACCTGGCTCGCGCCGCTGCTCACCCAGAAGCCCGAGATGGGCGCCCTGCCCACCCTGCGCGCCGCCACCGATCCGGCCGTCGTCGGCGGCCAGTACTACGGGCCCGGCGGACTGGGTGAGATCCGTGGCTATCCGAAACTGGTCACCTCCAGCGCGGATTCCCACGATCAGGCCGTCCAGCAGCGCCTGTGGAGCGTCTCCGAGGAGCTCACCGGGGTGACGTTTCCCTGCGGTGAGGCAGTGACTCCACTCCGCAGCGATTCCTGAGGTCGTCGAGCCACCAGCTAGGACAAATATCGTCCTAGCTGTGCGGAAGAATGTGCGGGGTGTTGGAAACTTCGGCTCGCCTCCTCGAACTGCTTTCGCTCCTGCAAACACCCCGGGTGTGGACCGGCGCCGACCTGGCCGAGCGCCTCGACGTCGATACCCGAACCGTCCGCCGCGACATCGACAAGCTCCGCAACCTCGGCTATCCCGTCCACGCGGTCTCCGGTGCGGCCGGATATCGCCTGGGCGCTGGAACCAAACTGCCACCGCTGCTCCTGAACGACGAGGAGGCGGTTGCCGTCGTCGTCGGATTGCGCACCGCGGCAAGCGGAACGATCACCGGCATCGAGGAGAGCTCGCTGCGCGCCCTGGCCAAACTGGAGCAGATCCTCCCGGCCCGGTTACGTCACCGAGTCTCGGCGCTCCAGGCGGCGACAGTCAGCATGCCGGCGGGCACGCCGTCGGTGGACGCGGATGTCCTCACCGCGATCGCCGCCGCGATCCGCGACCACGAACAGCTCCGCTTCGACTACCGCACTCATGACGGTGCCGAGATCCGGCGGGCGGCCGAACCGCATCGGCTCGTGCACACCGGACGGCACTGGTATCTGGTCGGCTGGGACGTCGAGAAACAGGACTGGCGCACCTACCGCGTCGACCGCCTCCGCCTCCGCGTCCCCAACGGGCCTCGATTCACCCCGCGCGAGGCACCCGAGGTCGACCTGACCGGCTGGGTGTCCCGCGGGGTCAGCACCGCCCCCTATCGCTACCAGGCGCGCATCACCCTCGAGGTGTCCGCCGCAGTAGCGGCGGACCGAATCCCGCCGACCGTCGGCGTCATCGAGGCGATCGACGACGGACACTGCCTCCTGCACACCGGCTCGAACTCGCTCGATGAAATAGCCGTCTACACCGGACTTTTCGGCTTCGGGTTCCAGGTTCACGAACCGCCCGAACTCATCGACCACCTGCGTGCCCTGGCGGAACGCGTCACCGCGGCCATCACTCCCCGCGACAGCGCCGGCGAACGCGACACACGACCGCACACCGTGGGCATCAATCCTTGACGACTTGGGTACCGCCCGCGAAGTTGTCGTGCCAGCCCTGCTTGGTCGAACTCGAACTCACCGTCACCGCGATACCGATCGCCGCGACGAACCACAGCAGGCCGCCGACCCAGGGAATCAGGTTCAGCAGCATGTACGCGTTGCGCTTGGCGGACTCGGCCAGGTCCGGTTTGCTCGCGCCACCGCCACCGTTGACACGCAACCCGAGGATCTTCTTGCCCGGCGTCGACCCCGTCGCTACTTCGAAGGCCACGAAATACAGGAACCCGAATCCGGCACCCGGCAGGATCGCGATCCAGCTGGGGAGATCGGCGACCCGCTCCAGTATCCAGAACAAGACCGCGCCGATCAGCCCGGCGATGATCCAGTCGATGAACCTAGCTGCGGCCCGACGGCCGATTCCGGCGGGTGTGATGCCGACTGTGTTGGTCATGGTGTCCTCCTCGACGCGATCACACGTCACCGTCCTCGACGCAGAAACCGCCAGTCACGGTGGCACACCGAGTATCTCACCGCTTCGCACGGCAGGGACACGGTCAGGCAGATCGAGACACTCGACCGCAAAGGGACAGCGGTCCCTGATCGGTGGCAGGCTCTGCCGCGCCGGAATGGTCTGCGGAACGCGGGCGAGGCCGGTCAACTGTCGCGCGATTGATCTGTTCTCCGATAGCTTCCCGTTGTGGGTGGCGCTGTTGATATCGAGAGGGCCAGGTCGATCGCCCGTGCCCGGTGAGACGTGGGAAGTGTTGCTCACCTTGAGAACGGATCCGTTCATCGAACGGCCGCACGTCGGGCAACTCCACGACCACACGCACCGCATGGGTGTACTTTTCGCGGCACAGTCCGAACTCCTCGACGAAGGGTCGCGAGCTCGATGAAGCACGAATACGAAGCCACCTTCTTGGCGATCGACGTCGAGGTGATCAGGGCGAAGCTCGGGGCGCTCGGCGCCGCTCAGCGATTCCCTCGAACCCTGTTGACCCGCAAGATCTTCGACGGCGAGACGGTGCCCGAAGGAGCCTGGGTCCGGCTCCGGGACGAAGGCACTCGAACAACATTGACGCTCAAGCGCGTCACCGACTCCACAACCATCGACGGCACCACCGAGGTCGAGACCACAGTCGGCGACCTGGACTCGATGGCCGAGATCCTCGCCGCGATCGGGCTCACAGAGACCCGATATCAGGAGAACTACCGAGAAGAATGGAGCCTCGGCGACGTCGTCTTCGACCTCGACACATGGCCGGGCCTGCCAACGTGGGTTTCTCCCCGGCCCGCCGGCCTAGCGTTGTGATCAGGAAATGCTGCGGAAGAAGGTGCGGATGTCTTCCGCGAGTAGCTCCGGCTCCTCCATCGCGGGGAAATGGCCGCCTTCGGTGAACTCGCTCCAGTGGGTGATCGCCTTCCATGGGTCCACCGCGCGGCGCATGAGCGGGTGGGTGTCGAAGACGGCCCATGCGGACGGCACATCGGCGGCCATGATCCAGTCGAGTCCAGAGTGCTCGCCCTCGTAATAGAACTGGGCGCTGGACGCGCCGCTGCGGGTGAACCAGTACAGGCTGATGTTGGTGAGGAGCTGGTCGCGGTCGACCGGTGGCCGGGAGGCACCGGACCAGGTCGTGAATTTCTCGGCGATCCACGCGAGCTGACCGACCGGTGAGTCGGTGAGCGCCGCGCCGATCGTGTCGGGGCGGTGGTTCTGGATCTCGAGATATCCCCGCTCGGCGGCGACCTCGGCGCGCACCGCCTCGATCTGGGCGATCTCGTCCTCGGACAGACCATCTGGGAGCGGGAGCTTGTCGCCGACGAACGCGAGCAACCGGGAGTCGGCGCCGGTGTGCGTGCCGATGACCCGTTCGGGGTGCAGCGCCGCGAGGCGGCCGATGACGCCCGATCCGATGTCGGTGCCGTGGGCCGCGAACCGCTCGTAGCCCAGCCGCGTCATGATCTCGGCGTAGGCCTCCGTGGTCCGTGCCAGCTCCCAGCCGGTCCCCGACAGCGGGGTGGAGAACCCGAAGCCGGGCAGCGACGGGACGACGAGGTGGAACTCGTCGGTCAACAGCGGGATGAGGCGCTGGTACTCGATGAACGATCCGGGCCAGCCGTGGCTGAGGAGCAGCGGCGTGGCCTGCGGGTTCGCCGATCGCACGTGGACGATGTGGAAGATCTGGCCGTCGACAACCGTCGTGAACTGTTCGTGCTCATCGAGTTTCGCCTCCTGCGCACGCCAGTCGAACCCGTCGCGCCAGTACTCGGCGAGTTCCTTCAGGTACGGCAGCGGGATGCCCCGGCTGAAGTCCGTGCGGTCGTCTCGGCCCGGCACGGGGATCGGCCAGCGCGCGTGGGTCAGCCGGGCGCGAAGGTCCTCGATCTCTGCCTGCGGGATGTCGATGCGGAAGGGGGTGAGTGCGGTGGTCTCGTTCATGACGCCCAGGCTCCCGGGTAATGCGGCAGGATAGCTTCCGCAAGTGCTGGAATGATCGAGAATATGTTGGAAACCTCGGCCCGCCTGCTCGAACTGCTGTCGTTGCTGCAGCTCAAACGGGACTGGACGAGCGCCGAGCTCGCCGGCCGGCTCGCGGTGAGCACGCGGACGGTGCGCGCCGACATCGGCAAGTTGCGGTCGCTCGGCTATCCCGTGGACGCGCGCCCCGGCGTCGCGGGTGGGTACCGGCTGGTCGCCGGGACGGCGATGCCACCGCTGCTGCTCGACGACGACGAGGCCGTCGCCGTCGCGGTCGGACTGGGTGCGGTCGCGACCCAGCGGCTCGGTGTCGAGGAGACATCGCTGACCGCGCTCGCGAAGCTGGAGCAGGTGCTGCCGTCGCGCCTGCGTCGGCGGGTCGAGGCGGTGCGCGAGGCGACGAGCGTCGTTCCAGGAACCGAGCCGCCGCTCGATCTCTCGGTGCTCGCGGCGGTCGCTACCGCGATTCGCGGTCACGAGCGGCTCCGGTTCGGCTACACCAAGCCCGGGGGCAGCGAAAGCGCCCGCCACACCGAGCCACAGCGGCTGGTGAGCTGGGGTTCGCTCTGGTACCTGCTCGCCTGGGATCTCGATCGTGGCGACTGGCGGATCTTTCGGGTCGACCGCATGGTCGCCCACACGCCGACGGGCGCACGATTCCCGCCGCGCGTGATCCCGGCGGACGAGGCCGTCGACTACGTCGTCCGACGCGTCAGCAAGGCCGCCTGGCAGTACCGCGCCCGCGTCCTCGTGCATGCGCCCGCCGCCGAGGTCGCCGCGAAGATCCGGATCCCGGTCGATATCGAGGTGGTCGACGAATCCACCTGCCGGGTCGAGCTGGGTTCCACCGACCCGGACCGGCTCGCGCTGTGGGTCACCCAGCTCGACCTCGATATCGAGGTGATCGACGGCGACGAGCTCGCCGAGGCGTTCGATCGCCTCGCGACGAGGTTCCGCCGCGCGGCGAGCGGCCCACCCGCGAGGTGATCAACCGGCGAGGTCGACGATGCCGCGGACGGCGAACACCGTGCCGAAACCGAACAAGCACCGTCCCGCACGTACTGCGGCGGAGAGCTCATTTCGGGTCGTTGCCGGTCGACTCGGGCTGATCCGGCGGCTTCTCCCCGCGTTTGCGGGTCAACACAACCACTGCGACGACGACTACCAGAGCTGCGATAACCAGGAGTTCCATGCGGCGCGCGTACCCACCGTTGCCGCAGCCAATCGCTGTTTACCGACCCGATTCCGGCTGACCCGCCCGGCCGAGCGGCACGTCGTCGCCGAATTCGGCCACCTTCTCCGGCGGCATCGTCGGCCTGGACGAGACTCGCGGCCGACGAAGGAAGTTACATCTCCGGTGCTCGGCTCGCGGTCACCGGTGGCAGGCCCATCCTGTGATCGCGTAGCGCCTGCCCGGCCGTTTCGAGACCGGAAGTGCGGGCATCACCACCATGTGAGCCTCCGGTGGGCCGGATGCATACGGCACCGACAGCTCACGTATTCGGTAGACGGTGTCGACACCGAGCGACGTTGTCGCGGCCGCTGCGCTCAGCTCGCACCGCGACCAGGTAACCACTCCCAGGAGGCGATCATGACGCCACTCGAACTCACTCAACCCCCGCCGCCGGCACCCTTCCCACCCGGTCCCGACCCCGATCCCCTGCCGCCCGACCCCGGCGACCCGGTACCGTCCCGGCCGCATCCCGGCGAACCGATACCCCCGATCCCCACTCCGGAGCCCACGCTGCCCGACCCGTCGGCGCCGCGATAGCCGAAAGGAACTGCGATGACCGCCAGTTTGCGAGCGCTTGCGCTGGTCTGCACGCTCAAATCCGGACCTGCCCCGTCGAGCAGCGCGCACATCGCCGACCAGGTGCTGGCCGAGCTGGCCATCCTCGGCGTCGACGGCGAATCGGTGCGCATCGCCGATTTCGACGTCCGGGCGGGCGTAAGCGCCGACGAAGGGGACGGCGACGAATGGCCGCAGATCCGCCGCCGCGTCGTCGCGGCCGACATCGTCCTGCTCGCCACCCCCACCTGGCTCGGCCACCCGTCCTCGGTCGCGCAGCGGACCCTGGAGCGGCTCGACGCCGAACTGTCCAGCACCGACGACCTCGGCCGACCCGCCATGTTCGGCAAGGTCGGTATCGCCGCGATCGTCGGCAACGAGGATGGCGCGCACAAGATCGCCGCCGACACCTTCCAAGCACTCGACGACATCGGCTTCACCATCCCCGCCCAGGGCTGCACCTACTGGAACGGCGAGGCGATGGGCAGCGTCGACTACAACGACCTCCCCGACACTCCCGAGGCGGTACGCGCGGCCACCGCCACCATGGCGCGCAACGCTGCCCATCTCGCCGGGCTCCTGCGCGCGCAGAACTACCCGGCCGACTGATCGGTGCCGTCGCGGTGCCTGGCCCGCTCGGCCAGCGGCCGGACCAGCCAGGTGACCAAGAACAGCGCACCGAACAGCGACCCCGCCGTCACCGCCGCGACCGGGCCGACCACCACATCGAACAACAGGACGGCCACGCCGACCAGCGCGATCCCCAGCAGCATCACCCCACCCAACGCGAGCTGGTTGGTGGTGGCCACCAGCCAGTCCTTGCGATGTCGGCGGAACAGCAGGCGGTGGCCCGCGACGGGGGCGACCAGCAGGACCGTGGCACTGATCGACGCCGTCACGATGACCAGGTAGAGCACGCGGGCCGGCGTGCCGATCGCGTCGAACCGGGGCTGGAACGGCAGCACGATCAGGAAGCCGGTCAGCAACTGGACACCGGTCTGCACCACGCGGAGCTCCTGCAGCAACGACGACCAATTCCGGTCGAGCCGTTGTGTTTCGGTCTCGCCGCGCGCACCGTGATTCCAGGAAGTGTCGTCCATCGGATGGTCCTCCTGTCCGCGCGGTCGGATCCGTTCACTCGGGCCATACCCCGTTGACCTGCAAGCAATCACTCGACCCTCTCGTCGGGTCTTTGCCGGTCGAGTCGGGCTGGTCCGGTGGCTTCGCTGTGCGGTCACCAGGTGTTCCACGCATCGCGCGCACCCACACCTGCCGCGGCCGATCGCTGTGCGCCGGCGTGATCAGAGCGGACGACACGAAGGGTATCGAGCTGGGGGTCGGCCGCATCGGGCACGTTCAAGCCCGCCGCGACGCCGGTCCGCAGGTAGTCGACGACCGCCGCGCCGAGGCGTTCGCCCGGGACGACCGCGGGAATGCCGGGCGGATACGGAGTGAGCTGTTCGGCGGCGATCCGGCCCGCGGCCTGTTCGGCCGGAACGGGCTCCGCGGGCGCGAAGAACGCGTCACGCGGCAGCATCACCGTCTCCAGTTCCAGCTCGTCGGGTGCGGGCAGACGGATCCGCGGTGGCTGGGGGTGGTTCAGCCCGGCCCGCCACAGGGCGAGCCCGTCGACGAGCGCGTCGACGGTGGCGGCGTCGTCGGCCGACGACAGGGTGGCCAGGACTCGGCGGTGATCGCTGAGGCCGAGGTCGATTCGGCGGTGCGCGCGTAACCAGTCGGCGGCGACGTAGCCGCTCGCGCCGGTGTCCGCGACGTCGACGAGGACCTGCAGCAGGTCCAGATCGTGCGAGGCCTCGGCCCCGAGCAACTCGTCGCGCATCACGGTGAGCCCGCTGATCTCGGCTAGCTCGGTACGCGCCCGGCGGGCCGAGGTCAGGGCCCGGTCGAGCAGGTCGTGGCCGAATTCGACCATCTGCCTGCGCCATCCGTCCAGCGCGGCGTAGATCAGGACGTTGGGGCTGGTGGTCATCAGCAGGTCGGCGCACGCGCGCAGCCGCACCGGATCGACCAGGTCGCCTTGCAGGTGGAACACCGAACCCTGCTCGAACCCCATGCCCATCTTGTGCACGCTCACCACGCATACATCCGCGCCGACATCCATCGCCCAGGTCGGCAGGTCGGGGTGGAAGGGCAGGTGCGCGCCCCATGCCTCGTCGACGATCAGCGGCTTGCCACGCGCGTGACACACCTGGGCGATGCCCCGGATGTCGGCACAGGTGCCGTACGGGCTGGGGCTGACGATCAACGCGCCCGCCGCGTCGGGATGCTCACGCCAGGTCTGTTCGACCTGCTCGGGTGAGGGTGGATGCGAGAGGTGCCGCTCGGCGTCCCAGCGCGGGGTGATCCAGTGTGGTTGCACGCCGGAGAAGATCAGCCCGGCGACGATGGATTTATGGCTGTCGCGGGCCACCAGCAGACCGCCGTCGCGGCCGCCTGCCACAGCCATCATGGCCGCCTTCACTGACAGCGAGCTCCCGCAGGTGGAGAAGAACGCGGCGTCGGCGCCGACCGCGTCGGCCATGAGTTCCTCGGCCTCGGCCAGCACACCGTGCCTGGCCAGCCGGTCGTCGAGCCCCGGCGAGGCGAGGATGTCGCTGTGGAAGGCATCGGTGCCGAGCGCGGCCAGCACCCGGTCGTCGACCCCGCGACCTTGCCGATGCCCCGGCGGGGTGAAGCCGTAGCGGCCCAGGCCGTGGTAGTCGGCGACGGCGGCGAGCAGCGGGGCGGTGGTGTGGTCCATCGCGAGTACCTCCCTATCAGCGCAGGAACTCCTGCGCTTTGGTTCGCACCCCCTTGGCCATCACACGCCAGGCGTCGGGATCACCGTGTAGCAGTGCCTGCGCGGTGTGGCCGAGCTGTTCGCGGGTGACATGAGGCGGGATGGGCGCGACATCAGGATCGCAGTGCACGTCGAGCAGGACCGGGCCGTCGGCGTGCAACGCCGCGTCCCAGGCCGGACCGAGCCGGGCCGGGTCGACCACGGTTTCGGCGCCCAGGCCGGCTTCCCGGGCGATCGCGGCATAGGAAACATCCGGAAGTTGTTGTGAGTCAGGAAATTTGGGTGCGCCCGACAGCGCACGTAGCTCCCAGGTGACCTGGTTGAGGTCGTTGTTGTGGAACACGCAGACGACCAGGCGCCGATCGGTCCAGCGCGGAGCGTAGCGCCGGATGGTGAGCAGTTCGGCCAGTCCGTTCATCTGCATCGCGCCGTCGCCTGCCAGGGCGATCACGGGCCGATCGGGGTGGGCGAACTTGGCGCCGATCGCGTACGGCACCGCCGACCCCATCGACGCCAGCGTCCCCGACAGCGACGCCCGCATTCCACGGCGCAACTGGAGGCAGCGGGCGTACCAGGTGGTCGACGACCCCGAATCGGCGGTCACGATCGCGCCTTCCGGGAGTCTGCTCGACAGCTCCCACACCACCCGTAGCGGATTGACCGGATCGGCGTCGAGCATGGCCTGGCGGCGCACGGTGTCCCACCAGGCGGCGACATTCGTTTCGATCTGCTGCCGCCAGCCGGGCTCGCGCTGGTCGGAGACCCGCGCGGTGAGTGCCGCGACGGTGCCGGCGGCATCGCCGACCAGGTTGACCTCGGTGGGGTATCGCATGCCGATCCGGGTGCCGTCGCTATCGATCTGCACGGCGCGCGCCGATCCGGGCTCCGGGAGGAACTGGGCGTAGGGGAAGTTCGATCCCACGATCAGCAGGGCGTCGCAGTCACGCATCATCTCGTAGCTCGGTCTGGTGCCGAGCAGGCCGACCGCGCCGGTGACGAAGGGCAGATCGTCGGGCAGCACATCCTTGCCGAGCAGTGCCTTGGCGACGCCGGCGCCCAGCCGATCGGCGAGCGCGACGACCTCGTCGGCCGCCCCGCGTGCGCCCTGGCCGATCAGGATCGCGGGCCGGTGCGCCGAGTCGAGGACGTCGGCGGCTCTGTCGATCAGGTCGTCGTCGGGCAGCAGCCGCGAGGTGGACTCGGGGCTCGGTGGGCTGGAGACCACCTGCCCCGGCGCCGCCTCGGGCGGCCGGAACTGTTCGTGCTGGATGTCGGCCGGGATGATCACCGCGGCGGGCCCGCGCCGGGCCAGTGCCGCCCGGATCGCGCGATCCAGCGCGGCGGGCAGCTGCTCGACGACGTCGACCTCGACCAGATACGCCGAGGCGACGTCCTTGTAGAGGCTCTGCAGGTCGACCTCCTGCTGGTAGTGCCAGCCCACGCGCCGAACGCGCGGTCTGCCCGACCAGCGCCAGTACCGGCACATGGTCGAGTTTCGCGTCGTACAAACCGTTGAGCAGGTGGATGGCCCCGGGACCGGAGGTCGCCGCGCAGACGCCGAGACGGTCGCCGAATTTCGCGTAGCCGGTGGCGGCGAAGGCCGCCATCTCCTCGTGTCTGGTCTGGATGAACGCCGGTGCCTCGGCGCGGCCGAACGCGGCGATCAGGCCGCTGATCCCGTCGCCCGGATAGCCGAATACCTGCTCGACACCCCACTCCCGTAATCGGGCGAGGACGTGGTCGCCTATTTCTGTGCCCATCTGGGCCTCCCGAGATCGGACGGTGGCGGCGACCTGGTCGATCGATCGCCACAGTCGGGTGATGCCCGCGCCGGTGCCGCCGAAACGAGCGCGACGCGGAGCGCACCGGTCAGTCGTGCGGGTCGATCCGAGCCCACGCCCGATGCTCGCCCAGATCGGCCAGCAGGGCTTCGGTGGCCGGGGCCGCCTCGGCCACGGTCACGCCGGGGGCGTCGGGGTCGACACCGGTGCGCGACAGTATCGACGCCGCCGTCCCGACGGCCGCGATCGCCTTGCCGTGGCGCCACATCTCCTCGACGAGCAGGTCGACTCTCGGATCCAACGGGCCTGCCAGCAGGACGGCGCCGTCGAATTCGACCGATCGCATCGTCGCGAACGTGCGCGCCACCCGCACGCCGTCGACGTCACCACCGTGTTCGGCGACCACGAACGGTCTGACCCCGGCCCGGGTGAACGCGGCGCGGACCTCCTCGATCGCGGCGGCGCTGGCCGTATCGTCGACCAGCACGGCGACGGTGCGGCCGTCGACCGGGAACGGGCCGCGCCGCTGCGACAGTGCGGGACTCGGCGGGAGGTCGACCTGGTCGTCGGCGCTCGGTGCGGGGGTATCCAGCCCGAGTTGGGCCGCGACGTAGCCGGCCAGCTCGCCGTCGACGTTCACCAGCAGCTGAAGCCCACGCCGCTGGATGGTGGTGGAGGTGCATTTGCCGAGCTCGAAGGCGAAGGCGTCGGCCAGGTGCCGCCGCTCCCCCGCCGTGAGGCTGCGGTAGAACATCCGCGGCTGCGAGTAGTGGTCGGCGAAGGAGATCGCGCCCGCGGTCGTCGCCGAGGTCCGCAGTTTCGCGGTGGGCGGCGGGATCGGGGTCGGTGACTCGCGGTACGCCCGATCGGCGGAACTCGCCGCGTACGGGCACCCGCCGCCGAGCGAATTCGGTTTGTACGGCGCGATTCCGGGGTGCACCGCATTCTGGTGCATGCCGTCGCGGAACAGATCGTCGACCCCGGTGTGCGGGGTGTTGATCGGCAACTGCGCGAAATTCGGTCCGCCGAGTCTGCTGATCTGGGTGTCGAGGTAGGAGAACAACCGGCCTTGCAGCAGCGGGTCGTCGGTGACTTCGATCCCGGGCACCAGATGACTGGGGCAGAACGCGACCTGTTCGGTCTCGGCGAAGAAGTTCACCGGGTTCGCGGTGAGCCGCAGCGTCCCGATCACCTGCACCGGCGCCACCTCCTCCGGCACGATCTTGGTCGGATCGAGCAGATCGATGCCGTCGAAGAGATGGTCCGGCGTATCGGGGAAGACCTGAACCCCGAAATCCCACTCGGGAGCCGCTCCCGAGGCGATCGCGTCGGCCAGGTCCCTGCGGTGGAAATCGGGATCGAATCCCGCCGTGAGCTGCGTTTCCTCCCACAGCATCGAGTGCACGCCCAGTCGCGGCTTCCAGTGGAACTTCACCAGGCTCGTCGTGCCGTCGGCGGCCACCAGCCGGAACGTGTGGATCCCGAAGCCCTCCATCATTCGCAGCGAGCGCGGCAGCGCCCGGTCGGACATGTTCCAGAAGGCGTGCGCGGTCGCCTCGGTGTGCAGGGTGACGAAGTCCCAGAAGGTGTCGTGCGCGGACTGTGCTTGCGGGATCTCCCGGTCCGGCTGGGGTTTTCCGGCGTGGATGACATCGGGGAACTTGATCGCCTCCTGGATGAAGAACACCGGGATGTTGTTGCCGACCAGGTCGTAGATCCCTTCGTCGGTGTAGAACTTCACCGCGAAACCCCGGGTATCGCGCACCGTGTCGGCCGATCCGCGCGAACCGAGCACCGTGGAGAACCGGACGAATACCGGGGTGCGCACGTCGGCGGCGAGGAACCGGGCGCGGGTCAGCGACTCGGCGGCGCCGTTGGCCACGAACACACCGTGGGCACCGACACCGCGGGCGTGGACGACCCGTTCGGGAATGCGTTCGTGATCGAAGTGGGTGATCTTCTCCCGCAGGTGGATGTCCTGTAGCAGCACCGGTCCGCGCGGTCCTGCTTTCAGCGCGTGGTCGGTATCGGCGACACCGAGGCCCTGGGCGGTCGTCAGGGCACCGCCGTGCTGGGCGCGCACGTCGGCGGCACCGGGGATCGGCACGCCGGTGGGTCCGCGCAGCGCGGGCCCCTGCTGGTCGGCCGCGGGTCCTGGCTCGTCGCACAGCCGGTCCGGGTCCTCGTCCGGTGGGGCCGGTGGACAGGTGTACTCGGCGGGAATGTCCTGCTCGGTCATGGATCGTCCCTTCGTCGACCTCGGGGAAGCTCGATTGCCCTCTCCGGGCGGTTACCGCGTCATCGGCTCGGCAAACAGCGGCGGCGCGACCGGCTCGATCAGCGACGTCGTCCCGTCCCGCCAGCAGCCGAGGACGTGCTCGGCGAAACGGCTCTCCAGCAGGTTCGTCGCCTGGATCCCGAATACGATCGAGGTCGCGGCGGCGGGTTCGGCGTCGAGCAGCCCGGCGATCACGTCGCGGCGCATCACCTGTTCGTGAACGGCGTCGGCCTCGACGTGCTCGCGGTAGAAATGGGCGCACGCGGGATGCGGAAGCAGCGCATCGGCGAGTTCGGCGAAGCGGCGCGACGCCGGTGACGAGGTGATCTCCGCCGTGGCGAAGTGCCCGATCGAGGCCGCGCGCAGGCCGCGGTGCAGGCCGAACAGCGACATCATGTCGACCAGGGCCAGCATCGACGCAGGCACGATGTCGAGGTAGTGCAGGTAGCGCGGGTCGAGCCCAGCGCCGGCCAGCAGGTCGGCGAAGAGCTGGGCGTGGATCCGATCGCCGCGCCCGCCACCGAATTCGTCGAACTCGACGGCGACGAGCGCCGCCTTCGGCTCCCCGCGCAGCCGCGGGATCACCCAGGCATAGGGATCGGCTTCGATATGGTGGTAGATCGAGCGATGGACGAAGTACTCCCGCAGCTGATCGGCGGTGCCGCGCTCCGCGAGGAAACCGGGGATACCCTCGTCGTCGCGCGTCGGTTCGAGCAGGCGATCGAGCTCTCCGCCCACGTCGTCGCCGCCCGCCACCTCGGCGTGCAGGGCCGCGAGGAATCGCTGTTCCAGTACCGCGCGCAAGCCCAGCAGTCCGGGGTCCCATTCCCAGCCGTCGTCGACCCCGGCGAATCCCTGATAGTGCAGTTCGTAGCAGGTGTGCAGGGCCAACTGCAGATCGTCACCGTACGGGTCGGCGTCACCGGCCACCGGTGTCGTGGCACCGGGTGGGCGCGTGAGCACTTCGACGACCGCCGCGGAGAGGTCTCCGCGCGGGGCAGGCAGCGCCCGGCGCGCGACGGTCATCGCGATCGCCCGGATTGCTCGCCGTGGCGCCTGCGCCGGTGGCTGGTGTCGCAGAGCGGATAGGTCGTCGAGCGACGGCACAGGCACAGCGCGACCCGGAAGCGGTCGCAGTGCAGGACCGTTCCGTCCGGGGTAACCAGGTCGACGGGGCCGTCGATGAGGGCGGGGCCGCCCTCGACGAGGACGACGCGACGCAGCTCACCCGCGGTCGGCGACAACGGCGCTGGGTGTTCGGTCGACACGGATCACCACCAATTCCTCGTCGTGTTGTCCCGGCCTGAGGTAGCCGTTGCTTGTCAGCCAGTCGGCGCGGGCCCGCAGGACCGGGCCGAAAGGCACCGTCCCCGAGGTGATCACCCGCGCGTCGGCCCCACCGTCGCGCAACTGCGCCACGCTGCGGTCCGGGTCGCTGATCACCGACTGCACGATCAATCCGACGCCGTGGTCGGTGAGCAGATCGGGCAGCGTCGCGCACAGCCGGTCGAGCACGCTGCGCCCGTCCGGACCGGCGTCCCACGCCAGCGCCGCACCGTGAGCGCGACCCGCGGCGGTCGGCACGTAGGGCGGATTCGCCAGGACGACGTCGAAACGCGGCAGCCGCAGCGCGGTGGTGAAATCACCGTGCAACAGCTCGACCGCGATCCCGCGGAGCCGGCAGTTCAGCCACGTCGAGACCAGCGCGGCCCGCGAGAGGTCGATCGCGGTCAGGCTGTGCGCGCCCGCCGCGGCGGCGGCCAACGTCAGCACGCCGGTGCCCGCGCACGCGTCGAGCACGCGGCCGCCCCGCAGCGCGGGCAGCTCGCGCAGCGCCCGGCACACCAGCCAGCTGTCGACCTGGGGTCGATACACGCCGGGCGCGCGCAAGACGCGCACGTCAGTGCCCCCGCGGATCGGTGAGTTCGAGACCCTCCGCCGCCTTGACCCGTCGATGCTCGAGCACCACCAGCGCGATTCCGCCGACGAGCAGGACCACGCACAACATGGTCGCGATCAACGCCCAGCCGGCGAACCCGTACCCGGCGGCCGTCAGCGCCAAGCCGACCATGACGAGACCGAGCCCGATCAGGATCAGCCCCGGCCAATTCCGGGTGTCCTCGATCGTCTCCCCCGCGTGCGACCGGGTGGTGCGCTGATCATCGGGGAAATGCGATGGATTGCGGGATTCCGGAGTGTTCATCAGGAGCTCCTTTCCGGCGACATCTGATCGGGTGATGCCCGGATCCGATACGCCGAAACAGACACCGACAGCCGATCGACCGAGAGCGCGGCGGGCATCCGCTGTGACCGGTCGCCTCAGTTCTCCCCGCGCAGCAGATCGTTCAGCGCACCGCCCGCCTGCCGATCAGCCCGTACCAGCTCGGGTTTCGATTCGGTGGCGAACAGCGCGTCACCGAGCTCGGCGGCGAGTTCGGCCGCGCGCGGACCACCAGCGGCCACCGCGATCGGCGGCGGGTTCCGGGGCAGGTCGAACACCCGGGCGTCCGACAGCGACAGGTATCGCCCGTCGTAGCTGTGATATCCGCCCCGCCACAGCAACCGGATGATCTCGAGCGCCTCGCGCAACATCTGTTGCCGCACCCGCACCGGCGGGAAGTCCCCGCCGACGACGTGCTCGTTGAGACGTTCGCCAGAGCCGAAACCTTCCCTCCAGGTCAGTGGCGGCCGAGGGCGTGAGCCAACTCCTGCTTGTTCATCTTCGAACGGCCGTCGATATTGCGTCGGCGTGCCTCGGCGTAGAGCTGATCGCGAGTCTTGCCACTCCCCTGCGCCCGCTGCCCACCGCGGCTCTGAGACGAACCCGTGGACTTGCCGCCCGATCCCTTCGTCTCCCCGTGCCGAGACCGCGTCTTGTTGACCGTCGCCGCGGCGATCTCCTCGGCACGCTTCTCGCTTCGACCGCGTTCACGCTCGGAATTCTTGATGTCTTTGTACTGCCGTTCGCGTTTCGCACTCCACGATTGCTGCGGCATGACACACCTCCTGAGGTAGGGGCGAGGTTCTGTCCACCGCCATACCCGAAGATCTGCGCCGGAAACCGACTGTTCCGCCAGATCGTTTGCCACGACACCGTAGGGGTAGTGGCGAAGCGAACGAGATGTCCACCGATCGGAAGGAGCGACGAAGATGACCGACCCCGACCAGACCGACGCGCAGGGCGCCGGCGAAGCCACGGATGACGACGGGTTGCGGGAGGAACCCGAGATCGTGCCCGGCTCCGCACCCCAGGCAGTCGGCTCGGCCCTCGAAGTCGACTCGACGGAGTCCGCACTGAGCGAGCTCAACGACCCGGACGTCGTGCACTTGGACCGTGACCAGGCACGGGATGTGGCGGGGCAAGCGTTCGACAAGACCGAACAGGCCGCCGATCGAACACCGAAGCCCGCGCTGCCGGTGGCTGCGGCGGTGTTGGCCGGGGTCGTTGTCTGGTTGATCGCGCGGAGGCGGCGGCGATCCTGAACTGCCGCGACGCTCAGGTGCCGTCGGCCGGATCGATCCGCTCGTGGCTGGTCAGCAGCAGATGGTCGAACGCGGTGATCGTTTCCGGAGGCGGTGGCGGGACCAGAGCGAGATCGGCGATCACCTGCGCGGCGACGGCACGCAGCTTGAGATTGGCTTCCTGGGAACGCCACACCAGCACCTTGAACGCCTGATCGGCGTCGATGCCGTACATGCGCATCAGCACGCCCTTGGCTTGTTCGATCACCGCCCGGGCGGCGACGACACCGCCGACCACCTCGGTCACCGCCGCGGCACCACCCGCGGCCGCCGCGGCATGGACCGTGTCGGTCAGATCCAGGTAGTAGCCGGTGGTGCCGACAGTCTCGCCGTCGTCGTTGAGGACGCGGTCGGCGACCACCATGACCGCGTGCACCCGCCCGGAGGTATCGATGAACCGGTGACGGCTCGAGAACGGCTCGCCCTCGGTGATGGTGCGGGAGATCAGCTCGGCGACGACATCACGGTCCTCGGGATGTTTGTGCGAGAGCAGCAACTCGGTGGTCGGCTCGACCTCACCCGGGGCGTAGCCGTGCATCCGGAAGACCTCCGGCGACCACTCCCACCGGCGCGTGGTGAACCAGAACGTGAACGTCCCGACCATGGCAGGCCGATACGCGCTGGCGAATCGGTCGTCATCGTCGCCTGGGCGTGCATCCTCGGGGTCGAGTCCAGTCACCACCCCATCATTTCACCGCGACGAGCTCATCTCCGGGCACATTTCCGCTAGCCCGAGCGTTCACCGCCAGCCGCGACGGCGACAACCGGACTTCGACAGTATCGAGTGCGCCGCGTCGGTGCTGGAGCCTGCCAGCTGCGCCCGCCGGTCGGGGTCTTCGCGATGCTCCCACCTTCACGTCGTTCCCGAACAACGAAAGGACATTGTCAGGTCCACTCGAATAGGCACTACCGGCGCCACCCGGTCGCCGGTTCAGCTCGCCGCGCTAGCCGAGGTGCCCGCCGACCGGCGGTACGAGCGGAGCGGTCTGTATCGGTTCCGGCCATGATGTCGTCCCACCAGGCTTGCAGCGGGCTGGGGTCGGGCCAGGACACCGGCGAGGTGTCGACTTCTCGGGGGTCGGTCAGACGGGGGTCGAGATCGTGATACATGAGCTGCTACCTCGAATGCCTTGAACTCGTTCAGGATCCAGTGGCACTTCGATGGGTGTCATCGGGCTCCCGGCACCGGCACGACCACACTGGTCGGTGCGGCGGCGCGGGGCCTGCGCGTGGCCAGGGCTCGAGTCAACGTGGTGTGCACGGTCAGCCACGCGGTCAGACCCGCGAGCGCGATCACGCGGTCGACGACGTTGGGAAACGGGTTGAACACGCTGACCTGCACGCCACGGGCCAGGCTCTGCTGGGCGCGCTCGGCCAGGTCCAAGATCGGTCCACAGCCGATGAACTGGGCCGCACTCAGGTCGACGACGAGGTGGCCGCTGTCGGCGGCCTCGCCGATGGCGGTGTCGAGGATGCGCTGCCACCGGGGCCGAGTGTAGGCGTCGGCATAGCCGAGGACGTGCAGTATCGCGGCGTCGGTGACGTGGTTGAGGTCGGCGTGTAGTCGCTCGCACAGATCGGCGGGTTCGCCTACGGCGGGCGGGAAAAGTTCGTGGTGATCGCTGGGAGGCTTCATCGGAGCCCTCGGCATCCTCGAAGCATCAGCACGCTTCGACACTGCACAGCCGATCCTGGCAGATCAAGACCAGCCGATAACCCATCTCAGCACGGCACCGCGGTCTCCGCCACCTCCGTGACCCAGTTGACGCATCCGAACAGCTGCCGCAACGGCCCGTGATCGGCATTCTGAAGCGGTGGATCGGTTGGATGAGGTGCGGCGAGTCCGGCACCGCCGTGATCATGCTCGATTCCGTATCGAACGCCCCTTCCGTCGCGACCTGCGGGGAACTCCATGTTGCTTCCGGCTACTCCTCGAACCGAAGCGGAAGTATGCCCTGACCTGGGAAGTATGGGATCCCGACGATGGTGAAACCCCGCGCCGGGAACGAGATCGCGAGCAACCGGTGCGGGACTTGATCGCGGCCGAGGTGTCGGAGTTGGGCTGGCGACCGGGGCGTAGCGCCGTGGGTTGGGTGATCACCATGCTCATCGCAACGATCAAGATCCTGATGGCAGTGATCGCGGCGCCGGTGCTCACTTACTACCTCGGCAGATAGCGAAGCGCAGGTGCGGGATGAGCCCGCGAACCGGCCGAGTACATCCGCGACAACGCACCCGCTCGCGGATAACACATCGACGGTGACGAAAGAGGACGCCGGCCGCCGGTACCGCCCCCATTGCCGTCGGCGGCGTAGAGCTCCAAAGTCACCGTGCCTGCTCCTCGCGCGCAGAGCGCGCACGAGAGGCGAAACGAAGCACCGAACCTACGGCCGAAATGTCCTCACCACGGACGATACAACCTGGTGCACCCGATCGGCGCCAGCCCGGGCGGAGGCTTCGATGATCCGTCCGGCATGGTGCGGTAGCCGCCAGGGGTGTCCGGCGGCTACCGCGGGGATCAGGCGTCGGCCGGGGCCGGGGTGGCGTGGACGGCGGGGAGACCGAGGTTGTCGCGCAAGGTCTTTCCCGTGTATTCGGTGCGGAGGGCGCCACGGTCCTGGAGCAGCGGGACCACCCGGTCGACGAACTCGTCGAGGCCGGTCGGGACGAGGTGGGAGCCGAGGATGAAGCCGTCGGAGCCGTCGTTCTGGACGAAACTGTCGATCTTCTCGGCGATTTGGGCGGGGGTGCCGACGATCGGGCCGCGTTCGAACTGGTCGATCACGGTTTCGCGCAGGGACAGTTTCTTGGCTTCGGAGACCTCGCGCAGGCGGCGGACCGTCGCGAAACGGTCCTGGTGCAGGAAGGCGCGGCCCTGGATGATCGGTGCGGCCTCGGGGTCGGGGTCGACGGCCGGGATCGGGCCCTCCGGGTCGTAGCCGGACAGGTCGCGATTCCAGATCTGTTCGAGCAGGATGAGGGCGGTCTGGCCGGTGACCTGCTCGTTGCGGATCGCGTGGTACTTCTCGATCGCCTCGGATTCGGTGTCGCCGAGGACGAAACTCGCCGAGGGCAGGATCTTGATGTCGCCCGGGGCGCGGCCCGCGGCGACCGCTCTGGCCTTGATGTCGCGGTAGAAGTCCGCGGCCTCGGGCAGTTTGCCGTACGGCGAGAAGATGGCGTCGGCGTTGGCGGCGGCGAAATCGCGGCCCTGCGGTGAGACGCCGGCTTGCAGGACCACGGGCCTGCCCTGCGGGCTACGGGGCACGGTGAACCGGCCCGCGATGTCGAACTGGGCGCCGTGGAAGGCGAAGGAGCCGGTGTCGGGTCTGGCCAGGAAGCGGCCGGTCTCCTTGTCGGCGACGATGTCGTCGGCGTTCCACGAATCCCACAGGGCGCGTACGGCGTTCAGGGTCTCCTCGGCCCGCACGTAGCGGTCGGCGGGGTCGAGGAAGCCGCCGCGGCGGAAGTTCTGCCCGGTGAACGCGTCGAAGGAGGTCACTACGTTCCACGCGGCCCGGCCGCCGGACAGGTGATCCAGGCTGGCGAACTGGCGCGCCACTTCGTAGGGCTCGTTGAAGGTCGCGTTGATGGTGCCGGCGAGGCCGAGATGTTCGGTGACTCCGGCGATCGCGGCCAGCACGCCGAAGGTGTCGGGTCGGCCGATGATGTCCTGGTCGAAGATCCGGCCCGCGCGTTCGCGCAGGATGAGGCCCTCGGCGAGGAAGAAGAAGTCGAACTTGCCGCGTTCGGCGGTGCGCGCGGTGTGTTCGAAGGTGCTGAAGTCGATCTGGCTGCCCGCCTCGGGATGCCACCAGGCGGTGTGGTGGTTGACGCCGCCGAGGTAGGCGCCGAGGATGACCTGCTTCCGGGGTGTACTCATCGGGGGGACCTCACACGTTCGCGTAGCGGTTGGGGACGGTGGTCGGCAGGCCGAGCAGCCCGCGCAGGGAGCCGTCGGGGTAGCCTGTGCGGAACAGGCCGCGATGTTGCAGAGCGGGTACGAGCCGCCCCGCGATGGCGTCGAGGTCGTCCACGGCGACACCGGGACGCAGCCGGAAACCGTCGATTCCCTGTCCGGTCCACTCGACGAGCAGGTCGGCGAGGTCTTCCGCGCTGCCGGTGAAAACGGCCGCGTCGGAGGTGAACTCGGTGCCGGCGAGCTCGTCGAGCCCGGCCAGGCGCTGCGCACCGGTGGCGTCGTCGGTGTCGAGGAAGACGACCAGGTCGGCGTACACCCGCAGCGGTTCGCCCACCCGGTTCGCCGCGGCCGCGGCGACCTCCGCGAGGATCGGCGCCGGGCCGTCCGCCCTGGTCGGCGTGACGAACACGAGATCCGCTCCGGCGGCGGCGAACTCGTAGATCCTTCGGCTGTGCGCGAGGGCGGTCACCACCGGTTGTCCCTGCGGCGGCCGCGGGGTGATCGACGGACCGCGGACCCGGAAGAACCTGCCCTCGAAGTCGACGTAGTGCAGTTTGTCGCGGTCGATGAACCGGCGGGTCGCGACATCGCGGATCTCGGCGTCGTCCTCCCAGCTGTCCCACAGCCGCCGGACCACCTCGACCACATCGGTGGCCTCGTCGAACAGTTCGTGCACGTGCGGCGGGTAGGTGCCGGTGGCGATGGCCTCGGCCCGTTCGGCCGCGGTGAGCTCGGGGATCACGCGGCGCCCGAAGTGAGCGGCTTCCTCAGCGGTGCCCGACACCTTGACCTGCCAGCCCGCCCGGCCCCGCGAGGTGTAGTCGAGGGTAGCGAGAGCGGTGGCGACGTGGAACGGTTCGGTGTGGGTGGCGGTGACGGTCGGGATGAGGCCGAGGTGCCGGGTGCGCGGCGCGACCCGGGCGGCGATGAGATGGGCGTCGAGCCGGGCGTGGACCCGGTCGACGGCGTCGGCCGGACCGTCCGGGCCGCTCGGGATGCGCAGGCTGTCCTCGATGGTGACGAAATCGAGCAGCCCGCGTTCGGCGGTGGTGACCAGGTCGGTCCAGTAGCCGGCGTCGAAGAGCTCGGTGGGACGTGAGTTCGGTGCGCGCCAGGCGGCCGGATGCCAGCCCGCGCCGTCGAGCGCGACGCCCAGGTGTAGTGGGTTCGATGCCATCAGCTGCCATTTCTGTCGTTCGGGAACGGTGCCGGGTGCAACGCCCGTTTCCGTTGGACAGGACTGCGGAGCACGGACACCGAGCTCGATGGCGAAGCGAGGCGAGCGCGATCGGTCGCGCTCGCCCCGCCATCACCGCTGGCAGACGGTCATCGGCCCGCACGCGAACGCGCGGTGCGGGTTCCGTGTCAACGTTTGAATTCTGGTTGATCGACCGGAAATGGCCCGGCTCAGTAGAAGATCGGGCCGGGCACGCCGCCGCCCGCCGCGACGGCGTCACCGGTGATGGCGATGCTGCGCGGGGAGGCGAGGAAGGTCACCACATCGGCGACCTCGCTCGCATCGATCACCCGGCGAATCGAGTTCCTGGCCAGCTCGGCCTCCAGGGTCGCGATATCGACGCCGTCCTCGTCGGCCCGGGCGCGGAGCCGGTCGCTGAGCCGTTCGGTGCGGGTGAGTCCGGGGTGCACGACGGTGACGTTGACTCCGTGCGGGCCGAGTTCGTCGGCGAGGTTCTTGGTCAGCGCCGACACGCTGACGTTGCGGATGGTCTGGCCGATCGAATTCGCCTGCCGCGCACCGAGTCCGCTGATATTGATGATGCGCCCCCAGCCCTGTTCGACGAGGTGCGGGGCGACGGCCCGCGCGGTGCGCAGATAGCCGAGCACCTTGATCTCGACCTCCCGGCGCACGATGTCGTCGGTGGTGGCCGAAAGATCCGTGTTGGCGCCCGCGCTCCACGGGGTGGCGGCGGAGTTCACCAGGATGTCGACGCCACCGAGTTCGTCCACCGTCCGCGCGACGAGGTGCTGGACCTGCGCGTCGTCGCCGGTGTCGGTCGGTATCGCGATCACCCGTCGTCCCGATTCCCCGGCGATATCGGCCGCGGCGGCCTCGAGCGGTTCGCGCGAGCGCGCCGCGATCACCACATCGACGCCTTCGGCCGCGAGCCCGCGCGCGATCGCGAGCCCGATTCCCTTGCTCGCGCCGGTGACGATCGCGCGCTTTCCCTGCAGTCTCAGATCCACGCCTCGACGCTATCCAGCGCGCGCCCGCCGGAGAGCGATCCGGCTCGAGCTGATCGCAACCTGGCCCGCCCGCGACCGCCGGTCAGCGTATTGTCCTCCATGGAGAAATCCTGCCCAGCTCGGATTCGCCGAATCGGTCGACGCCGACGGCTGACGTAGCCGCGACCGATCCGCGGATCGGCCTGCCGCCACGAGGAGACGTCATGGCTACCGACCAGAGCTTGCTGCACCGGTTCGTCATCGCGCAGTTCGACGCGGCCGGGCTCGATCGCGCGCAACTGATCCGGGATGCCGGGGTCCCGGATTGGTCCATGACCGGCCAGGACGTGCATCTGCCCAGCGCGGTGTTCTCCCGGCTGTGGGAGATCGGCGAACATCGTCTCGGTCCGGATGTCGCCCTGCAGGTCGCGCGCCGGTACCAGCTGTCGAGCCTGGGCCTCTACGACTACCTGTTCGCCTCCGCGCCGACGCTGGGCGCTGGGCTGGCCACCTGTGGGCCCTACGTCACCGCGGTCACCACCAATCACCGGTTCGACCTGGTCGCCGAGAACGAGGACGAGTCCACCCTCTATCTGGAGATGCTCGACGGCGACGGCCGGGGCAGGGACCACACCCAGCTCTGGGGACTGTCGGCCGTCCTGAGCCGCGCCCGCCGGGTCGTCGACGACCCGCTCAACCCCGTGCGCGTCACGCTGCGCCAGGCCGCTCCCCCGCACATCGACAGCTTCCGGGAAGTGTTCGGTTCCGCCACCGTGGAATTCGACGCGCCCACCGATTCGATCACCTTCCGCGCCGCGGACCTGGATCTCCCACTGACCACCGCCGACCCGGTCCTGGCCGGCGTCCTGCAACCGCTGGCCGCCGCGCTACCACCGCCGCCGACACTGGCCTCGGCCTGGCCCCGCCGGGTGGCCGACGCCCTGGACCAGGCCATCGACGCCGGGGAGGTCTCGTTGCACAGCGTCGCCCGGATCCTCACGATCAGCCCGCGGACGCTGCAGCGACGGCTGACCGAGGCGGGCACGACCTGGCGCGCCGAACTGGACCGAGCCCGCAGCGCCCGATTGGCCGCCACGGGCTCGCTCACCGGCGCCAAGCAGGCCGAACTGCTCGGCTATTCCGACGCGGGCTCCTTACGCCGGGCCGCCCGGCGCTGGTCGACGGCGTCCCCGCCGACCGACAGCGTCACACCCTGAGGTAGGTCGACGCGATCCGCCAGAAGGTCTCCCGCTCCATCAGGTGGAAGTCCCACCCGTCGGTGATGTCCCGGAACGCGGTGACGATGCCGGCGACGTCGAAGTCGTCCCGGGTGGCCGTCCCCTTCGCCTCCAGCGCGGAAATCACGTAGGCGGTGGCACTTTCCTTGGTCACCGACACCACGCTCCCCTCGTTCGCACACTGATCCGTCTGATTCGTAAGTCTCGAATTCCCTCGGGTCCGCGACAAGGACAGAACGCGCCATTCCCGAACCGAACGCGCCAATCTGCGCGTACCGGCGATCGAATGCCTCGGTCAGCTCAGGGTCTTCAGCGCCGCCGCGTCGTAGGGCTTCAGCTCGTCGGTCCGGCCCGCCAGAATCTTGGCCGCCCACTCCGGGTCCTGGAGCAGGGCGCGGCCGACGGCGACCATGTCGAATTCGTCGCGCTCGAAGCGGTCCAGGAGGTTGTCGATAGTGCCGAGCGCGGCGCCCTCGCCGGTGAAGGCGCGCAGGAAGTCGCCGTCGAGGCCGACCGAACCGACGGTGATGGTCGGCCTGCCGGTGAGCTTCTTGGTCCAGCCGGCCAGATTCAGGTCCGAGTCGTCGAACTCCGGGAGCCAGTAGCGGCGGGTGGAGGCGTGGAAGGCGTCGACGCCGGCCGCGGCGAGCGGGGCCAGGATCGCCTCGAGCTCCTGCGGGGTCTCGGCCAGGCGGGCGCCGTAGTCCTGCTGCTTCCACTGCGAGTAGCGGAAGATCACCGGGAACTCGGGCGACACGACCGCGCGCACCGCGGCCACGATCTCGGCGGCGAATCGGGTGCGGGCCACCGGGTCGCCGCCGTAGGCGTCGGCGCGCCGGTTGGTCTGCGCCCACAGGAACTGGTCGAGCAGATAGCCGTGCGCGCCGTGCAGTTCGACGCCGTCGAAGCCGATGCGCTCCGCGGCCGCGGCGGCGTCGGCGAAGGCGGCGACGACATCGTCCAAATCACCCTGGGTCATCGCCTTGCCCGCGCCCTCGGTGCCGTCGGCGCCGATCCCGGAGGGGCCCATGGCCGGGGCGTCGGGGTAGGGCTGTTCGCCCTGGTTGCGCACCATGCCGATGTGCCACAGCTGCGGCACGATCGTGCCGCCCGCCGCGTGCACGTCCGCGGCGACCTTCGCCCACCCCGCCAGCTGCTCTTCGCCGTCGAACCGGGGCACCCGATCGCTCTGCCCGGCCGAATCGTGGCCGACGTAGGTCCCCTCGGTGACGATGAGGCCCACCCCGGCGGCGGCGCGGCGCGCGTAGTAGGACCGCACATCGTCACCGGGCACACCGCCCGGGGAGAACATGCGCGTCATCGGCGCCATCACGATGCGGTTCGGGACGGTCAGGCCGTTCAGGGTGATGGGCCGGGCCAGGACCTCGGCCGTGCGGGCGGCGTCGGAGGCGGTGACGATCACGGGGTGCTCCTCATGTCACTTGACAATGTCGATGGTTGAGAACTTCAAGCAATGCCAGCCACGGTAGAGGTAACTATTTGAGATGGTCAAGTTTCTGGGGATAAACTGACCGCATGACAGCAGCTCCCCGCGTCGACACGACCCAGCTCATGGAGTTGCTCTCGGTGTCGCTCGGCGTCTACTACGGGGACTTCACGGTGGCGGCGGCGAGTGAGAACCTCACCGCGAGCCAGGGCAAGACGCTGACGGTGCTGCGCCGCGGGCCGGTCGCGATGCGCGCCCTGGCCAAGATCCTGTCCTGCGACGCCTCCAACGTCACCGGGATCATCAACCGGCTGGAGAAGCGCAATCTCGTGCGCCGCGAAGCGAGCCCCTCCGACCGGCGCGTCACCTATCTCGTCATCACGCCCGAGGGCGAACAGGTCACCGACGCGATCCGGGCGAAGATGCGGGTCACCCACGCCGGCCTGAACCGGCTCAGCGAGGACGACCGCGACCAGCTGTACGCCCTGCTCGAACGCGCCTTCGTCCACCGCGCCGCCGGTCGGTCCGAGTGAGCGCACCGCGCCATCGGACACCGCGGCCGCCTGCCGAAAATCGGTCGTGCTCCACGGGGCCGCGTTGCTACCGTGCAGACATGAAGGTCGATCCACACTTCGCCGCCGCGGCCGCACGAGCTCTCAGCTCGCCGGTCGCTGCCGCCTGACCCCTTCTCCCTGCCGGCGACCGGAAACGGTCCGCCGGCGCGCGTCGGTCTCGGTGCCCGATCGCCGGGTGTGGTCGCTTCCGGTCGATACCCATCGATGGAGCAACCACCATGATCACCACCGACCAGACCGTCCGCACCTTCCTCGACTTCTTCCGCGAACGCGGGCACGAACTCACGCCGGGCGAATCGCTCGTGCCCTCGCCGGGAGATCCGGTGCTGTTCACCACCTCCGGAATGCACCCGTTGACGCCGTACCTCCTGGGGCGACCCCATCCCCTCGGCCGTCGCCTCACCGGCCTGCAACGCTGCCTGCGCACCACCGACCTCGACGAGGTCGGCGACGACACCCACCTCACCGTCTTCGAGATGCTCGGGTCCTGGTCACTCGGCGACTACGGCGGCCCGCGGAGTCTGCGCTGGGGCCTCGAACTGCTGCGCGACGGATTCGGCATCGATCCCGGCCGCATCCACGGCACCGTCTTCGGCGGCGACGACCAGGTCGGGCCGGACCTCGAATCCTGGCGCACCTGGGACGAATTGGGTCTGCCGGTCGAACCGACCACCGACGAGAACTGGTGGTCCAACGGCCCGACCGGACTCTGCGGACCCGACTCGGAGATCTTCCTCTGGACCGGCGACGAAAACCCGCGGGGCACACCGACCTCCGACGACCGGTGGGTGGAGGTGTGGAATCACGTCATGATGCGCTATCTCCGCCATCCCGACGGCAGCCTCGAACCGCTGCCCAGGCCCAGCATCGACACCGGCCTGGGGCTGGAGAGGCTCCTGCGAATCCTGCAGAACACACCGTCGGTGTTCCAGATCGACGTCTTCCAGCCCTGGCTGACCACCCTGCCCCAGCTCTGGGGGCCACTCGAGGAACCGTCACTGCGAGTGGTGTCGGACCACTTGCGCTCGGGCATCGTCGTCCTGGGCGACGGGGTCACGCCCTCACCGTCCGGCCGCGGTCACATCCTGCGCCGCCTGATCCGCCGCACGCTGACCACGCTGTGGCGCGACGACCCGACCCGCACGCTGTCCGATCTGCCCGTCGAGCTGATCGAGCACACCCTCCACCACTTCCGGCAGTCCGTCGAGCCCCGCGAGGTGCGCACCATCCTCCTCGACGAAGAACGCGGATTCGGGCAGCTACTCCAGCGTGGGCGAAAGGTGTTGTCCCATCACCGATTCACGCGACCACTGACCGACGAGGACTACCACTACCTCCACGACACCCACGGTCTGCCCCGAGAACTCGTGGTCTCCTTGACCGCCGAAGGCGGCCTCGGCTAACGGCGCCGGGCCGCTCGGCGGGACCGGTCAGCTGGACCGGGCGGCCCGGAACCACCGCCGCCGCGCCGGACGCTCGTCCGCGCACGAACAGCGCTGTGCCGCCGGGACGTCGCCGAGCACCTGCTCGACGTGATTACCGCATCCGCTGTAGCCGGGCTTACCGCAGGTGCGACAGGTGATTCGCTGACACATAGGTTGTTCCTTTCGATGGGTGGAGAAGAACTCTCGGCCGGATCTACCGCTGGAGTTCGGCGGTGGCCGCACGCCAGGTTCGATACCCGCCGTCGAGATTGACCGCGTCCCGCCCCAGCTGGGTCAGCAGCCGCGTCGCATTGTTGCCACGCTGCCCGACCTGGCAGAACACCAGGACCGGGCCGTCCGGGATCTCGTCGGCGCGGGCACGCAGGACATCGAGGGGGATATTGCGCGAGCCGGGGATCGACCCCGCGGCGAACTCCTCCGGCGACCGGACGTCCACGACCTGCGCCCCCGTGGCAACCAGGTCGCCGAGGTCGTACCACTGCGCCGTGCGGAGCGCGCCGATGCGCAGGTTGTCGGCGAGGTAGCCGAGCATGTTCACCGGATCCTTCGCGGACCCGTAGGCGGGCGCGTACGCCAACTCCAGATCCATCAGCCGTGATGCCGTGATGCCGCCCGCCATCGCGGTCGCCAGGACGTCGATGCGCTTGTCGACCCCTTCTCCGCCGACCGCTTGGGCGCCAAGGATCCGATCGGATTCCGGGTCGACCAGTAGTTTCACCGACATGGCGCGCGCGTCCGGGTAGTACCCGGCGTGCGAGAGCGGATGCGTGTGCAGCGCCCGGAACGGGCGGCCCGCCGCGCGCAGCCGTTTCTCGCTCCAGCCGGTCATCGCCGCGGTGAGATCGAAGACGCCCACGATCGCGGTCCCCTGGGCCGGGGGATCCACGGCGGGCAGGCCCGCGATGACATCGGCCACCAGCCGACCCTGCCGGTTCGCCGCATTCGCCAAGGGCACCAGGCCGGACTGCCCCGACACCGCGTCCTTCTTCTCCACCACATCGCCGACCGCGTAGATCCCCGGCGCCGAGGCCCGCAACCGCTCGTCGACCACGATGCCGCCGCCCGGACCGATGTCGATCCCGGCGGCCCTGGCGAGACCACTTTCGGGCCGGACCCCGATCGCCATCACGACCAGCTCCGCCGGCACCGCGCGCCCGTCGGACAGCGTCACGGTGTCCGCGTCGATGGCGGTCACCTCCGCGCCCAGCTCCACTTGGATCCCGTGCTTGCGCAGCTCGGCGGCGACCGGCGCGGCCATCTCGACGTCCAGCGGTGCCAGCACCTGCGTGCCCCGTTCGATCACGGTGGTCGCGATCCCCCGGCGCACGAGGTTCTCGGCCAGCTCCACGCCGATGAATCCGGCGCCGACGACCACGGCCGACCGCACGTCGGCCGCTGCCTCGACCATCCGGTCCACGTCCGCGACGTCCCGCAGCACCAGCGCGCGTTCCACACCGGGCACCGGTGGCACCACGGCGGACGCGCCGGTGCTCAACACCAGCTCGTCGAAGGACTCCACGTACTCGCGGCCCGACTCCAGCGTACGAACGGTCACCGTCCGCGCGACCGGGTCCACCGCGACGGCCTCGTGCCGCACGCGCACATCCAGCCGGAATCGCGCCGACAGCGCCTCCGGTGTCTGCAGCAGCAGTGATTCCCGCTTGGGGATCACGCCGCCGACGTAATAGGGCAGGCCACAGTTCGCGAAGGACACGTGATCACCGCGCTCGAGCACCACGATCTCGGCTGATTCGTCCAGCCGACGCAATCGGGTGGCTGCCGACATCCCGCCGGCCACTCCACCGACGATCACCACTCTCATCTTCTGCCTCCCTGCGCTCGTGGCACGGCGGGTGCCGCACTTCCGGTTCTCATACCCCTGGGGGTATATTCGAGGTCGAGAGCCAATATACCCCCAGGGGTATCCAGCGGGACAGTGAGATGCGACTCCCCGACGGTTTCCCCGAGAGAAAGGCACCGCCATGGTCGGCAACGAAGAGACGATCGCCCAGGTCCTCAACCGCCTCCGGCGCGCGAACGGACAGCTCGCCGGGGTCATCTCGATGATCGAGCAGGGTCGCGACTGCAAGGAGGTCGTCACCCAGCTCGCCGCCGTCTCCCGCGCGCTCGATCGCGCCGGATTCAAGATCGTCGCGACCGGCCTCCGGGAATGCCTCACCGGCGACACCGCCGACGGCTCGGAACCGATGACCGAAGCCGAACTGGAAAAGCTCTTCCTCGCACTCGCCTGACCCACCGGCGGTCCTTGACCGGCCCCACCGATCAGCGGAAGCTGAGGGCCGGTATCCACCTCCCGGAAACCGAGACCTGCGCTCGACATCGATGCACCCATCGCGGTGTTCGTCACATCATCGCCGTAGCCGTGGTCCGGAATTCGCCCGCCACGGATTGTCCGGAAGGAGTGGAAATGCACGCAAGCACTGGACGGATCGCCGTCGTCACCGCCGTTGTCACACCCTTTCTCGCGGTCGGAGTGAGCATGGGGGCCGGGACCGCGGCGGCGGCCACACCGCCGACGATTTCGGTCACCCTCGCCGGTGACGACAGCTGGAACATTTCCTGGGACGGATCCCCCGCCGCGAACTGCTCCCTGTTCGTCAACGATGTCGTCAATCCCGACGCCAATCCCGCGCCGGCGGTATTCACGGCCGGCGTGAGCCCCTCGATCGCGGCGGGTTCGTACGCGGTGCGGGTGGAATGCCCGATCATGAGCGGAAACAAGAGCAATACGGTGACCTTCTACACCCCGCGCGGACCGGTGAACGACCTGCGGACCCAGTTCAGCAACGCGACCCAGGGCGCGACCGGAAGCTGATCCCGGAACCACGCGGCGGAACCCCGACGGCCACGACGGGGTTCCGCCCTCGTGCGCATCACCCGCCAGATTCTCGGACGGTTGTCCGACTTTATTCGAGTCGACCCGGGTGACGTATGCGAGAGTTGTGGCGACCTACGTCCGCCCGTGGAGCGAGGAGAGACCCGTGGCCTACGTCAAAGCGTCCGAGCGCGAGGAACAGATCGTCGCGGCGGCGGTCACCGTGCTCAGCAGGGTCGGAGTGCCCGCCACCACGCTGCGCGCGGTCGCCGCCGAGGCAGGGGTCCCGCTCGGCACGCTGCACTACGTCTTTCCCACCAAGGACAAACTGCTACAGGCGGTCATCACCACCGTCATCGGTGACATCTCGCGGACCCTCGGGACCCAGCTCGAAGTCGACAAGGGCGTCGAACACGCCCTGCGCCACGGCGTCACCGGCTTCTGGGAGATCCTGGTCACCGACCGGATCGGCCTGCAGATCATGCAGTACGAACTGATGACCTACTCGCTGCGCACCGATGCCGGCGGCAGCCTGGCCCAGCTGCAATACGAGCGGTACAGCTCGGTCGTCACCGAGTTCTGCGAACGTGCCGCCGAGGCGGCGGGCGAACGCTGCGCGGTCGGCTTCGACACGCTCGGCCGGCTGGCACTGGCCCAGATCGACGGGCTGATCCTGCAGTACGTGTCCAAGCCCGACCCCGACCGCGCCCGGCGCGACCTGAACCGGGCGGTCGACATGCTGGTGCTGTTCGCCGATCCGCAGCCGGTCGCCCGGAGCACCACCCGGCGATGACCTCCCGGCGCCACCACGTCGTGGCCGCCGGATCACCCCTTGCGTCGTCGGTCAGTTCCGCTCTATCGTAATTCGTACGGATGACCGACTTATTCCCCGCAGGCCCGCATCGGAGCGGGCGCTGTGCGGTCGGCACCACGCACCCCTGGAGTGAGACGATGGCCCACCAGAACTCCCCCACCCAGCCCGATAGCGAGGGCGCACCGCGTGCCGCGACAGTCGTCGTGATCGGCGCCGGCATGGCCGGACTGATCGCCGCCCGCGAGTTGCGCCGCCGCGACATCGACGTTCTCGTCCTCGAGTCCGCCGGCCGGCCGGGCGGGCGGGTGCTGGCCGAGACCACCGTGCTCGGCTCGCGGGTCGACCTCGGCGGCCAATGGATCGGCCACGGGCACCACCGCTTGGCGACGCTGGCCGCCGACCTCGATGCCCCGGTCTTCGCGATGCGGACGCCCAGCAGGCCCTCGATCATCGACGGCGACACGGTCGTCTCGAATGCGGGGATGACGGCAGTGGTGGCGAACGCGGTCCTGCTGGTGTGGGAGATCGCCACCCGGGTCGGCGCTCCCCGCTCGTGGCGGACGCGCAGCCTGCGGTCCTGGCTGGACCATGTGCCGAACCGGCGAGCGCGGCGGCTGCTGACCGTGATCACCTCGGTGTCCACCACCGCCGACCTCGACCGGTACTCGATGCACGCGTTTCTCGACATGATCCGCTTCCAGGGCGGATTCCGGACCATGCTGTCCACCGCGGGCGGCGCCCAGGACAGCCTGGTCACCGCCGGGGCCGGGACGCTGGCCGAACGGCTCGCGGCCGAGCTCGGCGACCGGGTGATCCTCGACAGCGCGGTCACCGCGATCCATCGCGACGACGACGGTGTCACGATCCGATCGGCCACCGGCACCTACCGTGCCGCGAAGGTGATCGTCACCGTGCCGCCGCCGACGGCCGCGCGCATCGAACACCAGCCGGCTCTGCCCGCAGCCCGAATCCACCTGCAGGACAACACCTATATGGGCTCGGTGTACAAGGCGATCGCGATCTACGACCAGCCGTTCTGGCGCGACCGCACCGACGCCGAGATGCTGGCGCTCACCGAACCGGGCCTGGCGACCTTCGACACCTCACCGCCTGGCGGTCCCGGTCACCTGTGTGTTCTCGTCGCGGGTCCCGAGGCTCGCGCCCTCGACGAACTCGACAGCGACGCCCGTCGCGCGGCGATCCTCGGCCCGCTGGCCGCCCACCTCGGCCCGGAGATCCTCGCGCCGCACGGCTGGCACGAGAAGTCCTGGCACCGGGACCCGCACGCCGGTGGCGGCTACACGGCCCTGCCGATCATCGGCTCCGACGAGGGCTATCTGCCCATCGACACGACCCCGCTGGGCCATCTGCACTGGGCAGGCTCGGAGACCGCGCGCGAACACGCCGGATACATCGAGGGCGCCATCGAGTCCGGCCAGCGTGCCGCCGCCGAAGTCGCTGCCGCCCTGCGGGATTCGCCGCCCGTGTCGATGTGATGCCGGGATGGCGACGATGTCGCCGCGTCCTTGCGTCGCCCGCTTCGACATCGACCAGCACCCGCCGCGTTCCCGGTCCGCCGGTCGGCACCCCGCACCCCACAGGGCGTGCCGAGACCAGACCCGGGATATAGCGGAGCCGTCCTTTCCCGAGGACACTGTGAACGTAGACGTTCGCTCGTCCAGTGTCGTCACGAGGAGGAATTGCCATGGCAAATTTCGGGCCTTTCGACATCGACCCGGAGGATTTCGAACGTGCGCTCCGTGACACCGGAAACGATATTCGCGACATGCTCGGAAAAGCGGGCGATTATCTGGGTCGCGTCGATCAGGGCGGCATCGGCGCCCTGACATCCTTGTTCGGCCAATTCACTCAGCAGCCACGCCCCGCGGCGCCCGAGGGCGCGACGACCGGTGAGACCGGCAGCGGCGTGTGGGCGGCGTACACCCTCGACGACGACGGCCAGGCCAGGGTCGATCAGGTGTTCCCGAACGAGCTCGAGGCGCTGCGCGCGCATCGCGACAACACCGATGATCGCCGTCGGGTGCGATTTCTGCCGTACGGGGTTCCGGTGAGCGTGCTGGATCTGCCGTAAGTCCCGATCAGGCGCGGTCGTGCAGCGTGATCCGGTAGCCGTCGGGGTCGGCGAAGGTGAATGTCCGGCCGAACGGTCCGTCGATCGGCGCGGAAACGATGGGGTGACCGTCGGCGACGAGCGCGTCGTGGATGGCCTGGACGTCGGTGGCGTGGAGCCAGATCGCGGCACCGATACCCGGCTGAGCGGCGGAGGCGAGATCGGTGCCGGGCACGATGTCACGCAGCGCGAAGGCGATCGGTGTCGTCTCGAAGACGACGGCGTGCGGCGGTCCGGTCTGCGAGCGGACGAGGCCGAGATAGTTCTCGTAGAACGCCTGCGACGCTGCGAGATCGCGTGCTTGGAGCGAGAGGAAATCGGGTCCGGTGACGGGCATGCGCATTCTCCTAGGGTCGTGTCAGCTTTCTGACACGCATCAATCTATGTCAGAATACTGACATGAGTCAAGACGGTGTCGACCTGGAAACGTCGCTCGGCTACCTGCTGAAGGAGGCGTCGAGTGCCCTGCGCGTCGCCATGGAGGAGGTGCTGCGGCCGCTCGGGATGAACGTGACGCACTACTCCTGCCTCGAGCTGCTGGCACAGCGACCGGGTCTGTCGAACTCCGCGCTCGCCCGGGGCGCGTTCGTGACCAGGCAGACCATGAACGTGCTGCTCCACACCCTGGAACGGGACGGCTACGTCACCAGGCCCGCGCAGGCACCGGTCGGGAAGGCGCTGCCGACGCGGCTCACGCCGAGTGGCCGACGCAGCCTCGAGCAGGCGACCGTCGCGGTCCGGTCCGTCGAGCTCAGGATGCTGACCGACCTGACCGAGACCGAGCGGTCGGACGCCTTGCGGATCCTGCGGAGCATGATCCGGTCCCTGCGCAACGACAACGCGTAGCCCGTTCCCGGCACACCCGCCGGAACTGGGATCACCCTAAGGGAGTGTTAGGAACCTCCCGCGCGGCTTCCGTTCGGTCTGTGACTGGCGACACAGTGGTCTCCGACGGCGCAAGGCCGCGCCGATGGAGGAGGGTGCACAGTGACAACACGGGCCGGAGGTGAACGGCGAGTCGTGGCGAACGTGCTGCGTGGCTCGATCGGCAACCTCGTCGAATGGTACGACTGGTACGTCTACGCCGCGTTCAGCGTCTACTTCGCGAAGGCGTTCTTCCCCGACGGCGACCCCACCGCGCAATTGCTCTCCACCGCAGCGGTTTTCGCGGTCGGGTTCATCATGCGCCCGATCGGCGGCTGGGCGCTCGGGCGCTACGCCGACCGGTTCGGCCGCCGCTCGGCGCTGACGCTGTCGGTGACGGTGATGGCCGCGGGCTCGCTGATGATCGCGGTGACACCGGGATTCGGCACCATCGGCATCGCGGCCCCCATCCTGTTGCTCATGGCGCGGCTGCTCCAGGGTCTCTCGGTCGGCGGCGAGTACGCCACCAGCGCCACCTATCTGTCGGAGGTGGCGTCGCCGGGCCGGCGCGGCTTCTACTCCAGCTTCCAGTACGTGACCCTGGTCGCGGGCCAGCTCACCGCCCTCGGCGTGCAGATCATCCTGCAGCAGGTACTCACCTCCGAGCAGATGCACAGCTGGGGCTGGCGCATTCCGTTCCTGATCGGTGCGGGCGGCGCGATCGTGGTGATGCTGCTGCGTCGCGGCATGGACGAATCCGACTCGTTCAAGGCCGTCGCCGGCTCGGCGGAGACCCCGGCGGCCGCGGGCAGCTCGCGCGGGTCGCTGCGGGTGCTGCTGCAGTACCCCAGGGAATGCCTGCTGGTGGTGGGCCTGACCATGGGCGGCACCGTCGCGTTCTACACCTACACGACCTACATGCAGAAGTTCATGATCAACACCTCGGGCATCTCCAAGGACACCGTGGCCTGGATCAACTTCGTCGCGCTGCTGTTCTTCGTGGTGCTGCAGCCGATCGCGGGCGGACTCTCGGACCGGATCGGCCGCCGCAAGTTGCTGATCTTCTTCGGGGTGGCGGGCACGCTGCTGACGGTGCCGATCATGTCGGCTCTCGCCCACACCGCCAACCCGTTCGCGGCCTTCGGCCTGATGATGACCGCGCTGGTGATCGTCACCGGCTACACCTCGATCAACTCGATCGTGAAGGCCGAACTGTTCCCCACCAAGATCCGCGCGCTCGGCGTCGGCCTGCCGTACGCGCTGACCGTCGCGGTGTTCGGCGGCACCGCCGAGATGATCGCCCTGGCGCTGAAGAAGGCCGGGCTCGAGTCGCTGTACTTCTTCTACGTGGCCGGGTGTGTGGCGATCTCGCTGCTCACCTACTACTTCATGCGCGAGACGTCGGCCGAGTCGACCATCGACGCCGAAGCCGCCGTCGAGACCGCGCCGGTCGAGCCGGAGCGGGCGATGGCCACCGTGCGTGGCTGACCGTCCGGCAACCGCGCCGGTCCTGCCCCTGTGGGAGGATCGGCGCGTGCGGCTTGCGGTGGTCGAGGACGACGACGGAGTGGGTGACGCCCTGGTCGAGGCGCTCACCGCGCGCGGCTACCGGGCCGAGCGCCTGCGCCGGGGTGCCGATCTGCTCATCGCCCACCGCGGCTACGACGCGGTCCTGCTCGACCTCGGCCTGCCGGACGCCGACGGGCTGCAGATACTGCGGCAACTGCGCGAGGTCAGCGCGATCCCGGTGCTGATCCTGACCGCCCGCAGCGACGAACGTTCCATCGTGCGCGGCCTGCGCGGCGGCGCCGACGACTACGTGGTGAAACCACCCCGCATCGCCGAGCTGATGGCGCGGCTGGAGACGGTGCTGCGCCGGGCGGCGGCCGTGGCCCAGCACGCCAGGACCGAGGTGGTCACCGGGGATGTCCGGGTGGACCTGCGCGCCCGGGTGGTCGAGGTGGCCGGGACCCCGATCTCGCTCACCCAGAAGGAATTCGAGCTCGTCGAGGCGCTGGTGGAACGGCCCGGCGCCGCCGTGAGCAGGCAGCAGCTGATGGACCGTATCTGGGGCGACGCCTTCGTCGCGGTCTCGCGCTCGCTCGATGTCCACATGACCGGGCTGCGCGCGAAACTGAACCGGCCCGGCCTGATCACCACCATCCGCGGCTACGGCTACCGGTGGGGCGAATGACCCGCCGAGGATACGCATGCGACGTCGGCTGCTGATCGCGCTCACCGTGTTCGCCGCGCTCGCCGTGCTGGCGTTCGCGGTGCCGCTGTCGCTGACCGCGGCCACCAGCCGAACCCAGCAGTTGGTGCTTGGCCGGTCCGGCGACGCCGACCGTTTCGCCACCCTGGCCGACGCGGCCGGGTCGGCGGGCGGGGTTCGGGCACTCGCCGACGAGGTGACCCGCTACCACGAGCTCTACGGGGAGAACGTGCTGGTCGTGGACGCGCGCGGGGCGCCGATCGTCAATGCCGGGGTCGCGGTGGACGACCCGCGGATCCGGGCCGCGGTGGCCGCCGCGCGGCGCAACCAGCGCCCGCAGCAGGTCGATCGGCTGACGCCGTGGAGCGGGCCGGTGATGCTCATCGCGCGTCCCGTGGGCACCGGGGTGCAGGTCAACGGCGCCGTCGTGATCGAGGCGTCGACCGCGGCGGCCCGCTCGGCGATCGCCCGGCTGTGGGCGTTGATCGCGGTCGGCGCGCTGGGCGCGATGGTGGTGTTCGTCCTGTTGGCGCTCGTGCTGAGCCGCTGGGTGCTACGCCCCCTGGCCGCCATGTCCGACGCGGTCGCCGAACTCACCGCGACGCTGCCGAAGCCGCGCGGGCGGGCCCCGATCACCCGGCGATACGGCGGCCCACCCGAGGTCCGTGCCCTCGCCGAGTCCGTCGACGCGATGGCCACCGCCGTCGGCGATTCCGCCGACGCGCAACATCAGCTCGTCGCCGACACCGCCCATGCCATGCGGAACCCGCTCGCCGCTTTGACGATTCGGCTCGACTCGCTCGAAGCCGCCGTCCCCGCCACCGCGTCGGCGACCTTCCGTGCCGCCACCACCGAGGTGGAACGGCTGACCGCGCTCCTGGACGACCTGCTCCAGCTGGCCGTCGCCGAAGCGCCCGCGTCCTTCGGGACCGCGGCCTCCGCCGAGGAGCACTGCGATCCGGCGCAGGTCGCGGCCGACCGCGTCGACGCGTGGGCCTCGGCGTTCGACGACGCGGGCATCCGGCTGACGGCGACACCCACCGGCCACTCCCCCGTGCCGGGCGACCGCAACGAGCGCCCGACGGCCGCCATCAGCGCGGCCGCCCTCGCCCAGATTCTCGATGTGGCCCTGAGCAATTCGTGCCGATACGCCGGATCCGGCGCGCACACGGCCGTCGGCGTCTCGGCCGGACCGGACTGGGTGACGGTGCGCGTCGCCGACGACGGAACCGGCGTCCCGCCCGACGAACTCGACCGGCTCACCGCCCGGTTCTTCCGCGGTTCGACCGCGGCCGCCGGTGGCACCGGTCTGGGACTGTCGATCGCCAACGCGCTGACCAAGGCCCGGGGCGGCACCTTGACGATCGAGGCGGTACACCCACACGGTCTCGCCGTCGCGATCCGCGTCCCGGCGGCGGCGCGATGAACGGCAGGCCGATCAGCCGTCGCCGGCTGCTGGCACTGGCCGCGCTGGCGTCGGCGGGCGTGGTCGGCTGCGCCACGAACGACCCCGCGACGATCCGGCTCGCCTCCGGCGAAGACGGCGGCTTCTACTTCGCCTTCGCCCGGCTGCTGGCCACCGCCGCCGCCAGAAACACCGACGACCTCCGCATCGAACCGGTGGAAACCGCCGGCTCCCAACAGAATCTGCGCATGGTCGCCGACGGCGAGGTCGACACCGCGCTCGCACTGGCCGACTCGGCGAGCGACTTCGGTGGCCGCGTGCTGGCGCTGGGCCGGGTCTACGAGAACTACTTGCAATTGGCTGTCCGCGCCGACGGCCCGATCACCCAGGTCACCGACCTGCGCGGGCGCCGGGTCAACCTCGGCGCGGAGGGTTCGGGCGCCGCGGTCACCGGTGAGCGCCTGCTGCGCACGGCCGGTGTCGACCCCGCCGATGTCGCGGTCGAGCACCGTCCCCTGCGCGAGGCCGCCCAGGCGCTGACTGACGGCGCCATCGACGCCCTGTTGTGGGCCGGTGGCGTGCCGACCGCCGCGCTCACCGTCCCCGACCCGATGCGACTGCTCGACCTCGGTGGCCTGGCCGCTCCCCTGCGGGAGCAGTACGGCCCGGTCTACGACCGCGTCGCCATCCCGGCCGACGCCTACCCGGGCAGCCCCGCGGTGCACACGATCGGCGTCGCCAACCTCCTGCTCGCCACCGCGGACCTGCCCGACGACACCGCCGCCGCCATCGTCGACCTGCTGGTCCACCACGCTGACGCGCTCGTCCCCGCCGAGGCCGCCGGCGCCCAGTTCCTCGACGGCCGCTTCCTCATCGGCACCGGGACCATTCCCCTGCATCCCGGCGCCGCCGCCGCGTACCGCCGTTGGCACGGATGACGATCAGACCAGGTGCTTGCGGTAGAACGGCACCAGGCTCGCCAGCGCTTCCCCGGTCGGGCCCGGCTGGTCGTACAGGTCGTAGTGCGAGGCACCCTCGACCACGACGAGCTGCTTGTCCTTCGACGCGGCGCGACCGTAGAGCTCCATGCTCAGCCGCTGCGAGGCGAAGGCACCCACCTTGTCGCCGATGACGACGCACAGCGGCTGGGTCAGGAACACCTCCACGCGGTCGTAGGCGTCCCAGTCGGCCAGCGCGGCCTGACGAGCGAAGTTGAAGCTGGTCTTGCCGCCGGGGGTCTGGCCACGATCGGTCTTGTAGTACTCGGTGGCCTCGACGATGTCGATGTCGGTGACACCGGCCTGTTTCGCCGCCTCGACCGACGGCGGCAGCAGATCATTGATCACCTGCGCCTGTCCGCGCGCCTCCGCGGTGCGTTGCGCGGCGATGGCCTCGAGCATGCCCAGCGCGTTGTACTCCGAGAAGCCTTCTCGCATCAACCGGCCGACATTGCTGCCGACGACAGTGCCCAGCGCCTTGATCCGGCGGTCGATCTTGGTGGCCGCCACCGCGTACCCCGCGCCACCGCAGATCGCGAGCACACCGATCTTGTCCGCGTCCACATACGGCAGGGTGACCAGGTGATCGATCACGAAGCTGAAGTCGCTGGTCCGGAAGCCGGGATCCTCGACCGAGCGCGGATCGCCACCGCTGTCACCCTGGAAGCTCGCGTCGAACGCCGCCACCACGAAACCAGCTTCGGCCAGCGCCTTGCCGTAGATATTGCCCGACGTCTGCGCCTTGCAACTGCCGGTCGGATGGCCGGAGACGATGGTGGGATACACCTTCGACTCGTCGAACCCCGGCGGGAAGTAGATGTCGGTCGCGATATCCCAGGCCCAGCCCCTGACCCGCACAGTGGTGATGTTGTCTGCCATGACCTGCTCTCCCATTCGTCGGCTATCTCTTGGCTACGACACGAATCTATGACCGCGTCGACGGCCGAAGAAGGGCGGAACAGTGCATAGGAACGTTCGTTCCCAGTCGGGACCGGTGCCACCGATCCCGACCGCTCCCCGGCCTAGCCCGCGGCCGCTAGTTCAGCCGCGCTGGTGATCTCGGCGCCGCCCGCCCGCAAACTCTCCCAGTCCTGCGTGTCGTGACTGATCCAGACGGTGGTGCCAGGCTGGGTGCCGAGCAGTTTGAGCTTCTGCAGCGCGCTGTGCTTGTGCAGGCTGTCGACGTCGAAGGGCATGCCGATGGTGAGGTCCACGCTGGCCCGCTGGTGGGCGGCGTCGCTGGTGAGCACGAGGGTGCTCTCGTCCGGCAGGCGCAACTTCAGCCCGAGGGTGCCGGGGGTGTGGCCGGGCAGCGACAGCAGGACGACGCTGCCGTCGCCGAACATGTCGTGGTCATAGCCCGCCGGGACCTCGTTCCAGCTGATCCTGCCCGCGGCTTCGATGTCCTCGGCGCGGAAGAACGGTGCGTCCAGGGTGCGCGGAGTCCGCGCGTAGCGCAGTTCGCCCGCCCCGATGAAGCCCTGCGCGTGCGGGAACAGATCAAGCCCGCCGGTGTGGTCGAAGTGCATGTGCGAGAGCACGATCCGACGGACGTCGGTGGTCTTGTAGCCGAGGGCTTCGATCTGGCGGTCCAACCGGTAGGACTCGGGGAACTCGATCTGGAACGCGGCCGCCATGTCGCCGTAGGCGGCGGCCGGATCACCGGCGCCCGCCAGGCTGGTGTCGAACAGCATCAGCCCTTCGTCGTGCTCGATCAGGAAGGCGGGCGACGGGATCGTGTCGCTCTCCCCGCCGGTACCGAGCATCAGGATGCCGCAGTCGACGGTGAGTCGTGGGGCATCGAGCGCCCAGACCCGGCGAACGGTATCGATGGCCATGAATTCTCCTCGAATTTCAACGAGCACACCACGCCGTGCGCAATGTGATCCCTTTCACAGACAATTCGGAGACTATCGGCCGAAATGTCACCCACCAAGTGAAGTATTTCGAATACGCGCTTCACGAATCGGAAATTGACCTCGGCGGATTCCGGTGCGAGCATCGCAGTGTCAGGCGTCACACCGGGTCACGCCAACGATCCGGCACGTTTCCGAGGGAGTAATCGATGTTGACACGGGGCGCAGTGCTGCGCGAATCACCGGGAACCTACGAAATTGTCGAAATGGAACTCGACGATCCGCGGACCGGTGAAATCCGGGTCAGGATGGTGGCCAGCGGGCTGTGCCATTCCGACGATCATTTCGCCACGGGTGACCAGACCCCCGGAATTCTGCCCCTCACGGGCGGCCACGAGGGCGCGGGCATCGTGGAAGCGGTCGGGCCCGGCACGACCGGCTTCGCCGAGGGCGACCACGTGGTGTTCTCGTTCCTGCCGGTCTGCGGCCGCTGCCGCTGGTGCGCGAAGGGTCTGCAGAACCTCTGCGATCTCGGCGCGTTCCTGGCCACCGGCGCCCGCTTCGACGACCCCACCTCGTTCCGGCTCTCGCTCGACGGCGCGCCGGTCGGGCAGCTCGCCGGGCTGGGCACGTTCTGCGAGTACGTCACCGTCTCGGTGTCCTCCGCCATCCGCATCGATCCCTCGATCCCCCTCGATGTCGCGGTCCTCGCCGGCTGCGGTGTCGGTACCGGCTGGGGCGCGGCCGTCAACTCCGCCCAGGTGCGGCCCGGCGACGTCACGATCGTGATGGGGATCGGCGGGATCGGCATCAACGCGGTCCAGGGTGCCGCGCACGCGGGCGCCGGCGCGGTGATCGCCGTCGATCCCGTCGCGTTCAAGCGCGACTCGGCCCTGAAACTTGGTGCCACGCACGCGGTTTCCACCATCGAGGAAGCCGAAGAACTCGCCCGCTCGATGACGAACGGGCAGGGCGCGGACTCGGCGATCGTCACTGTCGGCGTGACCACGGGCAAGCACATCGGTCAGGCGCTGCAAGCGGTCCGCAAGGCGGGCACCTGCGTCGCCGTCGGCCTGGGCGACTCCTTCGTCAAGGACGGCGATATCGACCTGCACCAGCTCATCCTGTTCCAGAAGCGGTTGCAGGGCTCGCTGTTCGGCGCCTGCGCGCCGACCGCCGACATTCCCGCCCAGCTGGCGATGTACCAGCAGGGCAGCTTGAAACTCGACGAACTCGTCACCACCCGCTACCCGCTCGAGGACATCAACCAGGGCTTCGAGGACATGAAGGCCGGCCGCAACCTGCGCGGCGTCATCGTCCACCAGCACTGACGTTCCCGCAACGTCGAGCCGTACGGGGACGAGCCGCCCTGTCACATCTCCATGAGCAACAGTGAGGAAGCACGACATGAAGACGACTGCCGCGATTCTGTGGGAGGCCCCCGGCGCCTGGGACGTGCGGACAGTGGATCTGGACGAGCCCGGCGAGGGCGAGGTGCTGGTCAAGGTGATGGCCTCGGGTCTGTGCCATTCCGACGACCATTTCGCCAAGGGCGACATGCGATTCCACTCCTACCCGGCGTGCGGCGGTCACGAAGGTGCGGGCATTGTGGAGGCCGTCGGGCCTGGCGTGACCCGGGTACGGCCCGGTGATCACGTGGTGACCTCGTTCATCGCCGCCTGTGGACACTGCCGGATGTGCGTGAACGGGCACCAGAACCTGTGCGACGCAGGCCATCTCATCACCGTCGGCACGCGCCCCGACGGCACCTTCCGCATGCACGCGGACGGGCGCGGCGTCGCGCAGAACGCGTGTCTGTCCACGTTCTCGGAGTGGACGACCGTCCCGCAGGAGTGCGTGGTCGTGATCCCCGACGACATCCCGTTCCGGACCGCCGCCATCGTCGGCTGCGCGGTGCCGACCGGGTGGGGGTCGTCGACCCGCGCCGCCGGTATCGATGTGGGCGATGTGGTGGTCGTGGCCGGAACCGGCGGAATCGGGATGAGCGCCGTCCAGGGCGCGGCCTTCCGGGGCGCGGGCCGGGTGATCGCGGTGGATCCGGTGCCGATGAAGCGCGACTTGTCGCTCACCCTCGGCGCCACCGACGCGGTCGAGACGATCGAGGAGGCCGGGGAGCTGGCGCGCGCCGCCACCAACGGCCAGGGCGCGGACTCGGTCGTGGTCTGCATCGGTGTCCCCACCCAGGAGCAGCTGAAGCAGTCCTACGACGCGCTGGGCAAGCGGGGCACCCTCGTGGTGACCAGCGCGGCGCCGCACACGCTGACGGAGATGTCGGTGCCGGTACTCGACCTGACCATGAGCGAGAAGCGCATCCAGGGCGCGCTGTACGGGATGGCGGGGCCGCGGAACGAGGTGCCGATGCTGCTCGAGCTGTACCGGCGCGGTGCGCTGCGGCTCGACGAGATGGTCACCACCGTCTATCAGCTCGAGCAGGTCGACGAGGCGTACGAGGACATGCACGCGGGCCGCAATATCCGCGGCGTCATCGACTTCGCCGGCAGGCACTGAGACCGCGTCCGCTGGGTTCACCCGATTCGGGTGAGGCGCGCGGACGGCGGGCGGCGCACGATTCGCCTATGGGATCGACTCCAGTTCTGGGCTCGGTGCTGTCGGTCGACGCAGCGGGCGCGAGAGCGACGACGATCTCGACGACATGGGACCGACCGAGCTGTGTACGACCCGCTGTCCGACCTTCACAGACCAGGAGATGCCAGTGAAACTCACGAGCAGTGTCTACGGGATAGCGTCGATCGCGGCGGTCGTGCTGATGACCGCCGCGTGCAACTCCGACGACACCGCGTCCACGACGACCGCCTCGACACCGCCGGCCAACACCCTGCAGAGCAGCATCGTCGCCACGGCGTCCTCGGCGGTCAGCTCCGTGCGCGACAACGTGCAGCAGACGGTGCAGGACGCGATCAACAAAATCCTGGTCGCCGCCCCGATCTCCTTCGACCCGGGCAGTTCGGACCTCGGCACGACCGACACCGTCACCCTCAAAGCGGTCGCGGCTGCCCTGCAGGGCAACGACACCAAGATCGAGGTCACCACCTACGCCCAGGATTCGAATGTGGCCACGGCCAAGACCCTGGCCGAGGCCCGCGGTGACAATATCGCGGCCGAGCTCGAGGCCGACGGCATCGACAAGTCGCGCATCACGGTGAAGTCCGACGCGAATCCGTCCGACCCGCAGGTCGATCCCGATCAGGCCAAGATCACGGTGGTCGACGGATAGGCCGGACGGCACCGACACGGAGCGGATGTGGACGTTCTCGTAGCCGGTTCGACCGGGTTCATCGGACGGCGGCTCTGCCCGGTTCTGCAGGAGTCGGGCCACACCGTGCGGGCGATGACCCGGCATCCGGGCAACTATCGCGGGGCGGGCACCCCGGTCGGCGCCGACGTCGCCGACCGGGAGTCGCTGTATCCCGCGCTGCGTGACTGCGACTGCGCCTACTACCTCGTGCACTCGCTGACCGAGGCGGACTTCGCACGGCGCGACGCGGCGGCGGCGCGCAACTTCGGGCAGGCGGCCGCCGCGGCCGGCCTCGAGCGCGTCATCTACCTCGGCGGGCTGGGAGACGACGCCGATCGTCTCTCGGCGCATCTGCAGAGCCGCAGGCAGGTCGAAACGCTGCTCGGCGAGGCCGGTGTCCCGGTCACGACATTGCGTGCCGGGATCATCGTCGGGCACGGCGGCATCTCCTGGGAGATCACCCGGCAGCTGGTCGAGCACCTGCCCGCGATGATCACCCCGCGCTGGGTCCGCACCCGCACCCAGCCGATCGCCGTCGACGACGTGATCCGCTACCTGGCGGGCGTGCTCGACGAGCCACGGACGACCGGCCACACCTATGAGATCGGCGGACCGGACGTGCTCGCCTATCTCGACATGCTGCGGCGCGTGGCCCGGATCCAGGGTCGGCCGACACCGATCGTGCCCGTTCCCCTCCTCTCCCCGCGACTGTCGTCGCTGTGGCTCGCGCTGGTCACCGATGTCGATGTGCAGACCGGCCGCTCGCTCATCGACTCGATGGTCAACGAGGTCGTCGTCCACGACACCACCATCCGCGATCTCCTGCCGTTCGACACGATCGGCTACGACGAGGCGGTCCTGCGAGCGCTCGGCGAGCGCGTCGGGCTGCGGCACGACGCATGAGGACCGGCTCGTGGCCGCGGAGGAGACGGCCGAGGCGGGGCGAGCGACGGCCAGGAGAGGTCGCCGTCGTCGGCCTGACCGGCGCGGCGCTGCTCGGCGCCTCGCTGGCCGCACCGCCGGCGAGTGCCCGCTTCTACGGCCTCACCCTCGCCACGGCGGCCACCCTGACCTTCGGTGGCCTGGCTACCACCCCGCCGCCGGTGCGACCGCGCGACCGGCGGGTCCTCGTGCCCGCGATCACCGGCATCGCGGCCTTCGGTGCGTTCTACGGGTGCGCCCTGATCGTGCGACGAATCCCGGTGCTGCGCAGCGCGATCACCGAGCTCCTGCGTTACGCCGATCGTGGCAGGACGCCGGCGGTGCTGCTGACCGCGCTGGCCAACGGCGCGGCCGAGGAGGTCTTCTTCCGCGGTGCGGTCTACCACGCCGCGCCCCGCCGGCCGGTCGCCGTATCCACCGGCGCCTACGTTCTCAACACGACCGCGACGCGCAATCCGGCGCTGGTGCTGGCCGCGGCGGTCATGGGCACTCTGTTCGGCCTGCAGCGGCGGCACACGGGCGGGATCGAGGCCTCCCTGATCACGCACCTGACGTGGTCGACGCTGATGCTGCACTTCCTGCCACCGCTGTTCCTCGACGACCACCGCCCGACCCCGGAGTCCCTAGGATGACCGCATGCCAGTCACGATGAACAATGTCGGCATCGTCGTCGAGGATCTTTCGGCGGCGATCGAGTTCTTCACCGAACTCGGCCTAGAACTCGAAGGCCGCGCCATGGTGGCGGGCGAGTGGGCCGGACGCGTGACCGGCCTCGGCGACCAGCGGGTCGAGATCGCCATGATGCGCACGCCGGACGGGCACAGCAGGCTCGAGCTGTCGCGCTTCCTCGTGCCGCAGGTGCTCGACGGTCCCCGGGAGGCCCCGGTGAACACGTTGGGCTACCTCCGCGTCATGTTCACCGTCGACGACATCGACGACACGCTCGCTCGCCTGGGCAGATACGGCGCGCAACTCGTCAGCAGCGAGGTGGTGCGCTACGAGGACGTCTACCGCCTCTGCTACATCCGTGGCCCCGAGGGCCTGCTCATCGGGCTCGCCGAAGAACTCCGGTGACGCGGGACCGGAGAGGGCTCGTCCGCGGGATCTCATCCGGGCCGGATCGGGTGCGTGGGCTCGGTCACGGCTTCGCAATCTTGCGTCCTGATTCGCCCACGACCGTAGTGCCCGAGACGTACGGTAATCACCGACCACCGTCGTCGAATCCGGCCGCGGTGGTGAACGGTGGCGGAGTCGAAAGTTGGTGAGTACTAGTGGTATCCGAGTCGGAGTTCGAAGAACTGTCGCGTCGAGCCGAGGTCGACGGTACCGCACCGCGAGTCGGTGCGATCATCGATCGCGGCGGACAGGTACTCCTACTCGCGCGCCACGACACCGGCCCGATCAAGGCCACGCTGAAGCTTCCCGGCACCACCGTGCTGCCGCGCGAGCCCCTCGCCGACGCGGTCGTCCGGGGCGTGTACGAGGAAACGGGCCTGACCGTCACCGGGATTCGGCACCACGTCGGGGATTTCGACTACCTGTCCCCCGATGCGCACCCGGTGCGCCGCCTGCATTTCGCGGTGGATGTCGCGGCGACCGATCCGATCCGCCTCACCGTCCACGCCCGGTACGTCTGGGCGCCACTCGACGGCGAGCTCCTGGTGACCTCCTCCATTCGCCGCATCCTCGAGACCTACCGGACTCTCGTTCATCCCTGAGGCCGGACGCGCCGAGGACGATTAGCGCCGAGCGGTTCGCGCGGTGCCGGTCAACCGGCGGTTGGTCACCCGCAGCTGCCGTGCGGTGCTAGTGACCAACGCGCGCGTCTGCCCGGAATCGAGACGGCCACAGACACGCCCCCAGTGGACGGCGACCTGATCACCGACAGCCACGTCGGTCGCGAGGTGCTCGTCGTCCACTTCGGCGCGCTGGAGCGCCGGGACGGACAGCCGCAGCAGCGAACCGTCCAGGACCAGCCGCTGACAGCGGACAGCGACCGTGCTTCCGTCGCGGGCGGTCACGGTGCCCCAGGTGATGCGGCAGCTGTCCAGGATGCGGATCGGGTGTTCGTCGGCGCCGCGCCCGAGCAGCCGGGTCCAGGGGTACACGCCGAAGACGTGGAAGCCGTGGTTGGCGGCGGCTTCCGCGGCGAGGTCGGCGTTCAGGTACGACCAGTAGTGCCCGGCCATCGGCGCGATGATCGCGAGCAGTTCGGTGGTGAAGGCGTCGGCGTCGAGGTCGGCGCCGATCCCGCCACCGAGCCAGTAGGACTCGACGAGGCGCTGGTCGAGGGGATCGCTGATGCCGGTCAGTCTCGACATGGCCCGCAGGTAGGGCCAGGCGCCGGAGAACTGCCGGGCCAGGACGCGGATGTCGGCGGCGGAGCCGTGGTGCAGCGCCCGCGCGTCGGCGGGACCGCAGTAGCCGAGCCGGTTGGGCGCGTAGGCGTAGCGGGCGAACATCCCGGTCCCGTCGATGATCGCGCCTCCCGTCAGCAGATCCGTGGCAGTTGTTCTCCGGCGGGCAGATCCACCACCCTGGTCCCGCCCAGGGCGGTGCGGGCGACCACCATGCCCGGATGGTCCTCGACGCACACCCCGATGGCTTCGGCGCGAGCGCCCAGCGGGTGCGCGCGCAGGGCCGCGAGCACCCGGTCGGCGTCTTCGGGGGCGACGAAGGCGATCAGCTTGCCCTCGTTGGCGACATACATCGGATCGAGGCCGAGCAGGCCGCACGCGTCCCGGACCGCGTCGGGCACGGGCAACTTCCGTTCATCCAGCGCCACACCGACTTTCGCGACGCCCGCGATCTCGTTGAGTGTCGCCGCGACTCCGCCGCGGGTCGGGTCGCGCAGCACGTGCACATCGGCGCCGGTGGCCAGCATCGCGGCGACCAGGCCGTTGAGCGGCGCGGTGTCGCTGCAGACGGTGGTGCCGAATTCGAGGCCTTCACGGCAGCTCATCACCGCGACGCCGTGCACTCCGATGTCACCGCTGACGAGCACGACGTCACCGGGGCGGGCGCGCTGCGGACGGATGTCGACACCCTCGTCGACGATGCCGATGCCCGCGGTGTTGATGAAGATCCCGTCGCCATGGCCGGAGTCGACCACCTTGGTGTCACCGGTGACCAGCGTGACCCCGGCCGCCAGCGCGGCGGTGCCGACGGCCTCGGCCACCCGGGCGATCTCGGCGAGCGCGGTGCCTTCCTCGAGGATGAACGCCGTGGACAGCACCATCGGCCGCGCGCCCGCCATGGCCAGGTCGTTGACGGTGCCGTTGACGGCCAGGTCACCGATCGACCCGCCGGGGAACACCAGTGGTTTCACGACGAAGGAGTCCGTCGAGAACGCCAGGCGCGTCCCACCGAGGGTGAGCACCGCAGAATCGCCCATCCCGGCGTCGGCGGCGGCGCCGAACGCGGGCAGGAACAGGTGCTCGATCAGCTCACCCGACATCGCTCCCCCGCCACCGTGGCCCATCACGATGGTCGGCGAGTCGCGCAGCGGCATGGGACACACCCAGCTGTCCATGTCGAGCGCGGCCGCGTTGTCCTCACGCATGAGCCACCTCCGCGGGCAGGTCGAGGCGCCGGTACAGGTAGTAGGCCGCGCAGGCGCCTTCGGAGGAGACCATGGTGGCCCCCAACGGGTTCCGCGGGGTGCACTGCTTGCCGAACGCGGCGCACTCGTGCGGCTTGATCAGCCCCTGCAGCACCTCGCCGGAGCGGCAGATCGAGGATTCGGCGGTGTGCAGGTCGGTGACCGCGAACCGGTCCTCGGCGTCGTAGGCGCGGTAGCGTTCGGAGAGGCGCCAGCCGCTGTCGGGGATCACGCCGATGCCGCGCCAGGCGCGGTCGGTGACCTCGAAGACATCGGCGAGCATCGTCTTCGCGGCCGGGTTGCCTTCGGCGCGGACCGCGCGGGGATAGGCGTTCTCGAGTTCGTGCCTGCCGTTCTCGAGCTGGGTGACGGTGCGCCGGATGCCTTCCAGGATGTCGAGCGGCTCGAAGCCGGTGACCACCATCGGTACCCCGTACTTGTCGGCCAGCGGCGGGTATTCCTCGGTGCCCATCACGCTGCAGACGTGTCCGGCGGCCAGGAAGCCCTGCACCCGGCAGCTCGGCGATTCCATGATCGCGGCGATGGCGGGCGGGACGAGCACGTGCGAGACCAGCAGCGAGAAGTTCTCGATGCCGAGCTTCTTGGCCTGGTAGACGGTCATCGCGTTGGCGGGCGCGGTGGTCTCGAAGCCGATGCCGAAGAACACCACCTGCCGGTCCGGGTTCTGCCGGGCGATGGTCAGCGCGTCCAGGGGCGAGTACACCACGCGGACGTCACCGCCTTCGCTCTTGACCCGGAACAGGTCACGTTCGCTGCCCGGCACCCGCAGCATGTCACCGAAGGAGCAGAAGATCACCCCGGGCTGGGCGGCGATCTCGAGCGCCTTGTCGATCACCTCGAGCGGGGTGACGCACACGGGGCAGCCGGGGCCGTGGATCATCTCGATCTCGTTCGGCAGCAGCTGGTCGATGCCGTGGCGGATGATCGAATGGGTCTGTCCGCCACAGACTTCCATGATGGCCCACCGCTGGGAGGTGGCCGCGCGGATCTGGTCGAGCAAGTTCTTCGCCAGGTCGGGGTTGCTGAATTCGTCGAGATACTTCATGACGTCACCTCCGTGTCGTCGCCGGCGCCGGCGTCGGTCGCTGCCGGTTCTGCCGTGGGATCGGGGAGCCCGGATTGTTTGGCGGCGAGGGCGAACCCGTCGCCGAACTCCTCGTTGAGCACACCGAGGTGCTCGAATTCGGCCAGTGTGCGCAACGCCGATTCCTCGTCGAGGCGCTGGATGGCGAAGCCGACGTGGACCACCACGTAATCGCCGATCGCCGCGTCCGGAATGTATTCCAGGCACACGTCTTTGTGCACGCCGCCGAAGTCGACGACCGACATCATGGTGCCGTCGCGTTCGTGCAGGCTGAGCACCTTTCCCGGGACTGCCAGGCACATCGCTGCTCTCCTTTCGCTCAACCCGCACCGGCGGCGAGTAGTTGCCCGAACGCGAGACCACCGTCGTTGGGCGGCAGTCGGCGATGGGTGATGACGTGGAATCCGTTGTCGCGCAACACAGCGCGTGCTGCCGAGAGCAGCAGCGCGTTCTGGAACACCCCACCCGAGAGCGCGACGGTCGTCGGGCGTGGTGCGAAATCGCGGGCGAGGTCGAGCACCAGCGCGGCCACGGCCAGGTGGAAGCGCGCGGCAATCACGGCGGCCGGGACGCCGTGCGCGGCGTCGGTGACCACGGCGGCCACGACCGGGCCCGGGTCGATCACGGCCGGGTCGGCGCTGTGATCGAGGCCGAACCGGTAGGCGCGGGCGCCGGGATCGACGGCCCGCGCGAGGGCCTCCAGTTCGATCGCGGCCTGGGCCTCATAGTCGACGGTGTGGCGGACCCCGGCCAGCGAGGACACGGCGTCGAAGAGCCGTCCCATGCTCGAGGTCGGGGTGCAGCCGAAGCCGGAACCGAACTGGTGTGCCAGCACGGCTCGTTCGTCGGCGGGGCAGGCGGCGACCGAGGCGATCGTGTCCGACCAGTCCAGGCCCGCCGACCACAGGTGCGCCAGCGCCATCCGGTAGGGCCTGCGCACGCTGACGTCCCCGCCCGCCAGCGGCACGTACTTCAGGTGCGCGAGCCGCCGGTAGCCCTTGTAGCCGGCGGACAGGACCTCGCCGCCCCAGATCGCGCCGTCGGGTCCGAATCCGGTGCCGTCGAACGCGATCCCGGTGACCGTGTCCGTCGCGCCGAGTCCGTGTTCACCCATGACCGCGGCGATGTGCGCGTGATGATGCTGCACGGTGTGCACCGGACGGCCGTCGGCGTGGGTGCGCGCCCAGGCGGTGGATCGGTAGCGCGGGTGCGCGTCGGCGACGAGCTGGGTGGGGTGGACCCCGGTCAGTTCGGCGAGGTGTTCGGCGGCGAAGCCGAAGGCGCGCAGGGTGGCCAGGTCGTCCATGTCGCCGATGTGCTGGCTGAGCCACGCGTAGCGGCCCTCGCCCACCGCGCAGGTGTTCTTCAGGTCAGCGCCGACGGCGAGCGTCGGCGGCACCGGGACGGGCAGGGTCAGCGGGAGCGGGGCGTAGCCACGCGAGCGGCGCAGGGGCAGTTCGGCGCCGTCGACGACACGCACCACCGAGTCGTCGCACGGGGTGAGGATGCGGCGATCGTGGGCGAGCCAGCCGTCGGCGAGGCCGGCGAGGCGGGTGCGGGCGTCGGCGTCGTCGAAGCAGATCGGTTCGCCACCGAGATTGCCCGAGGTCATCACCAGGACCCGCGGGCCGGGCAGGTCGCCGGGGAGCCCGAACAGCAGCAGGTGTAGTGGCGTGTAGGCCAGCAGCACGCCCAGGTCGGGGTTGCGTGGCGCGATCGAGGGGGCGAGCGCGTCGCCGCGACGCGGCAGCAGCACGATCGGCCGTTGCGGGCCGCCCAGCAGTGCGGCGGCGTTGTCGTCGACCTCGGCGATCGTGCGCGCGGTGGCCAGGTCGGCGACCATGACGGCGAAAGGTTTGTCGCCGCGCCGTTTCCGGCGGCGCAGGGTCGCCACGGCGGACTCGTCGGCGGCGTCACAGGCGAGGTGGTAGCCGCCGATGCCCTTCACGGCGAGGATTCCCCCCTCGCGCAAAAGGTTTCGGGCCGACTCCACCGGGTCACCCGGCCCGGACCAGGTCAGCCGGGGGCCGCAGTCGGGGCAGGCGATGGGCTGGGCGTGGAAGCGCCGGTCGGCCGGGTCGGCGTACTCGGCGGCGCAGCGCGGGCACATCGGGAAGTCGGCCATCGACGTGCTCGGCCGATCGTAGGGCAGTGCGGCGATGATGGTGAATCGCGGACCGCAGTTGGTGCAGTTGATGAACGGGTGCCGATAGCGGCGGTCGGCGGGATCGGTGAGTTCGGCGGCGCAGTCGGCGCAGATCGCGACGTCGGGTGAGGCCAGGGTGCGGCCGCCGCCGTCGCGAGTGGTGTCGGCGATGCGGAATCCGGTGCCGCCGAGGAGCGCGACGGTGCGCTGCTCGACCGCTTCCACGACCGCCAGCGGCGGCGGACGCTCGCGCAGCCGCCGCGCGAACTCGTCCAGATCGGCGGGCGCGCCTTCGATCTCGACGATCACCCCCGAGCTGTCGTTGGACACCGATCCGGCCAGCGACAGTTCGGCGGCGGTGGTGTAGACGAAGGGCCGGAAGCCGACGCCCTGCACCACCCCGCGAACCACGAGGCGACGGCGTTGCCGGTCGGCGGTCATGGCTGCTCGCCTCGGCCGAGCAGATTCAGCCCAGCCAGCGCGGTGGCGGCACCGGCCTCGTCGGTCTTCTCGACCGCCAGCCCCATGTGGATGATCACCCAGTCGCCGGGGTGCACCGGATCCTCGTCCAGCAGACCGATATTGACCTTGCGGTCCTCACCGGACACCGTGACCAGGGCGAGCTGCCCGTGATAGCCGTCGAGGATCTCCACGACCTGTCCGGGGATGCCGAGGCACATGGTTCATCCCTCCGATCGGTTCGGGTCGGGTACCCGCGCGGCCGAGGCCAGTCGGGTGAGTACCTCGGCCACCGCGACAACGGCCGGGTCGACCGCCGCGAGGACCGGTGCGGACAGTCCGATGCCCTCCGCCACCGAGTGGACCTGACAGCCGACGACGACGGTCGGCGGCAGGGTCCCGCCGAGCGCGCGCACGCTCGCGAACACGGCGTCGGGGTTCATGGCGTGCGCGTCGAGCTGCGCGGCGCCGGTGGCGTCGGGTTCGGCGTGGAAGACCGACAGCGCGCCGGGGGTGCCGCGGTCGGGGATCGCGTCGACGAGGACCAGCGCGTCCCAGGGGTCGAGCAGGTCGTAGGCCAGGTGCATGCCGCGGATGCCGTAGTCGACGACGCGCACGTCCGCACCGTGCGGCGGGAGCCGTCGCACCACTTCGGGCCCGAAACCGTCGTCGCCGAGGAAGATGTTCCCGATCCCGGCGACGAGCACCCGCGCCGTCATCTCACATCCGGCGCATCTTCAGGTAGCGCTGCAGGTCCGGGATCGACCGGACACCGAGGACCGCGGCGACGGTCGCCACCACCGCGGCACACGCCACCGCGATCATTCCTATCGTGGCCATGATTGACCTCTTCTCTCATTCTCGTCGGCTGTCGAGTGGTTCGATCTCCTCCGGGGCGAAATACAGGTAGCGGCCGTACCATTCGTGCAGTTCGGCGGCGGGGTCGTCCTCGATGACCACGCCGACATGCGCCTGCCCGTCGACATCGGCGTGCACCGTGACGACCCGGGCGATCCGGCCGTCGTAGAACAGGTCGTGCGCGTCGGCGCGCCGCGACGGATGCAGGCGGACCCTGGTGCCGCTGCGCACCCGGACCGCACCGACCATGACCGCGTCGGACTCGGGCCGAACGGCGTTGTCGGCCGCCGGGTCCCACCAGTCGACACCGTCGGGCACCTCGGGGATCAGCGCGGCGGCGTCGGCGTGGGGATCGCGCAGCACCCCGTGCAGCTGCTGGAGGGCCTCCGGGGTCATGGCGTCGCAGCGGTCGATGATCTCGGCGGCCCGCCGGTCGGTCGCGCGGGCGGCGGCTTTCTCCTGATCGGTCATGGTCATCACCCGCAGGGTCAGGATCTCGTCGATCTCGGTGGAGTCGAACAGCGGTCCTTCGCTCTGCTCGGCGATCTCGGGGTGGTCGTAGAGGATGATCGGGGAGATCAGCACGATGCTGTGGTCGCCGGGCGGCCCGGCCAGCACCGGGAAGCAGCGGTGCTGGGCACAGCGGGCCACGGCGGCCTCGGCGTCGGGTGGGGGTTCGAGCAGCGAGACGAACGAGCCGTCGTCGACCTCGGCGATGACGTGCGCGCCGATGAGGGAGCGGGCCATCGCTGCGGGCTGGTCGGCCGCCGGGGCACCGATATTGCGCAGGGTCACGCTCAGCCGCGTCCAGCGCCCGTCGGGTTCCACCGCCACCCGCAGCTCACCGTCGAGGTGCTCGCGGGTGCGGACCAACCGGCCTGCCGGTGTCCCGTCGGGTCCCGGGATCGCCTCGACGTCGGTTCCACCCGGAATCGACAGGCGTGCCGTCGAATCGGCCGGGCGCAGCGGCCCGATCCGCTGCTCGCATTCGACCGCCTCGTCCCAGCTGATCCACGATCGCCCGCCGATCGCCAGCTCAGCGACCGGGACTCCCCCGGCATCCTCGACCGCGCGGCGCTGCAATTGCAGGAACCGGACGGTCAGGGTGATCGAAGTGCGCGCACCGGCGTCGAGCAGGCACTGGGCCGACAGCTCCGCTTCCTCCCCCAGCCCCGCCGCGGCCGCACCGACCGGGCCGAGCACGCCGAACTGCCAGCGCGACTGGTTCTTCGCCGAGTTCGCCCGGTACGGGTACAGCAGGTAGCCCTCGTAGAGCACCGCGTCGGCGACCGCGCGTGCCCTGGCTCGTGATCTCGTCGGGTCGGCACTCATGAGGTGTCCTCGGCGGTGTCGAGCAGCCGGGCGACCGCATCGTCGAAGCCGAGCAGTCCGTGCTCGGACTTGTAGGCGACGATCGCGTCGAGGGTGTCGCGGCGCAGCCGCAGCCAGCCCGAGTTCGGGAAGTGGGCGGCCATCAGGTCGTCCCACACCGAGACCGGCATCTCGAACTTGTCCTCGCGGTCCCACGGGATCTGCTGGATCGCGAAACCGGTGGCGCCGCGGATGAACACGGTGCCGCTGAACAGGAAGATCAGCGGCACGGTCCCCTCGCGCAGCGCGTGCAGATACTTGGTGCCGCTCACTTCGAAGTCGTAGGTGCACGGCATCGGCAGGTCGACCTGGGCACCGCCGTGGAATCCGGGAACCATGGTGGCGCAGTGCATCCAGAGGAAGGAACGCTGGGTGTCGCGCCAGCGTTCGCGCGGCCCGAACAGGTCGATCATGCCCGCGCTCTCCTCGTCGGTGTAGCCGCGCCGGTGCGGTTCGATCCGCACCTGCGCGCGCAAGGCGATGGCGTGCACCGGCTCCTCGCCGAGCGCGGCGATCCCGACGCGCGCGGTCAGGGTCGGCGTCGCGGCGTAGGGCTCGGGCGCGATACCGAGGACCGCGAAGGTCGTCGAGTAGGCCGGGCACATCACACACCCCCCGGCCGGGCCCGCGCCGACACCGTGGCGAAGAACTCGTCGAGGTACCGGTGCACGTCCTGGCCGCCGTCGAACCCGCGCCACAGCAACCGCATCCGGCCGACGAACTCGTAGCAGGCGTCGATCGGCAGCAGCAGACAGACGGCCTCGGCGGTGCCGCGCTCGGGGACCCGGATCATCAGCGCCTCGACATCCGGGACGGCCACATCGATCTCCGGGTGCCGGTCGAGCAGGGTGCGCCACTCGTCGAGGGGCAGTTCGGATTCGGTGGCGCCCGTCGGTCCCGGATAGAACGCGACGGTGCGGCCCAGCGCGGAATTGTCGAAGAAGAACGCCAGGCCCACCGGGATCTCGAGCGCGTCCCACTCGCCGTGGCCGAGGGCGAACTCCGGGAAGCTCAGGTACCGGTCGGGCACCGCCCGGTACCGCAGGGCGGCGTTCTGATCGGTGAACAGCAGGTAGCACCCCCGGCACACGCACAGCAGCTGGCGCCCTTCGACATTCACCACGTGCTGGTGCTCGGCGGTGAGGGACTCCGCGCACATCTCGCACCGCTCGCCCGCCGCGACGGCGGGCTTGCGGTCGACGGTGAGGCGCCGCAGCACCCCCAGCGGAGAACTCACCCGGCCACCCCCACCGGAACGGCCACCGACAGCTCGCCGGCGCGCACCAGCAGCGGCAGCGGTTCGAGATGGCCGTCGCCGTCCACCCTGGCACCGGCGTGGACGGCGTCGTAGTGCGCTCGGCAGGTCGGACAGCGCAGGACCGCGTCCCCGACCGGGAATCCGACCCGCCGCTGCAGCGCGGCGCCGGCCAGGGAGTGGTCACACGCCGGACAGTGATCGCGGTAGACGAACAGGTCGTCGCCGACCCGGCAGGCGAGCACCGCGTACCCACCGATGGCGAAGCCACCGACCTCGCCGGCGCCCAGCTCCCCCAGCTCGGGGACCGCGATCCAGCTCCCGTGCTGCTCGGCCACCGGATGATGCTCGGCATGCACCCGGGCGAACAGCGAGTCGGCCGAGATCAGGGCATCGGTCGACTCCGGTTGCGCGGCAGCGACTTCGATCGATTCGATCTCCGGCGCCGCGGCGCGCACCGCGTCCTCCACGGCCAGTTCCAGGGTCACCGAGGACGACGGGCAGGTCCGGCAGCTTCCGGACAGTTCCAGGCGCACGACGCCGTCGACGACGCCGAGCAGCTCGACATCGCCACCGTGAGACCCCAGGTACGGGCGCACACTGTCGAGGGCCGCGCGGACCCGGGTGTGCACATCGTGCGGATGCAGGCCGTGCACCAGCAGCAGGCTCGCGACGAGGTCGTCGGCGGCGAGCCGGTCGCGCATGTCGTCGTCGACGACCGCGAGCACCCGGGCCAGCCCCTCGCCGTAGAGATCGGAGACCTCGCGCACCAGTTGCTCGGCGCGCTCACGGGCGACGACCCCACCCGCCGAACTGGCGTCGAGCAGGGTCTCGATCCGCTCGCCTGCGCCGCGCCATCGGTCTCGGTCGATCGCTGCCTCGTCGTGCTCCCCCTGCCGATCCGGCGTCACCGTTACTCCCCGGTGAGAGTCTGGGTGGGCGAGTGGAGTTTCTCCAGCGTCTTGCCGTTGCCGAGGTACATGTGCACCCCGCACGGCAGGCACGGATCGAAGCTGCGCACGGTGCGCATGATGTCGATGCCCTTGAAGTTCTCGCGGTCGTTCTCCTCGAAGATCGGCTGGCCCTGCACCGCGTCCTCGTACGGGCCCGGCGTGCCGAAGCTGTCGCGGGGGTTGGCATTCCACGGCGTCGGCGGATACGGGTGATAGTTGGCGATCTTGCCGTCCTTGATCACCATGTGATGCGACAGCACCCCGCGCACCGCCTCGGTGAATCCGCAGCCGATTCCCTCGTCCGGCACCTCGAAGTGCTCCCACGTCTTGGTCCGCCCCGCCCGGATCTCCACGAGCGCCTGCTCCGCGAAATGCAGCGCACAGGCCGCGGCGTAGGCCTGGAAGTAGGTGCGGGCGCGATCGCGTTCGATGGTGTTGCTGCCGAACGCGGGGATCGTCCATTCGAGGCTGACCGGTCCCTTCAACGCGGTCTTGGGCAGGTTGATCTGCACACTGTGCCCGGTCGACTTCACATAGCCGATATCGACCAGCCCGGCCAGCGCCGTCGACCACAATCTGGCCAGCGGTCCGCCACCGGTGTCGAGCGCCAGATGGTCGGTGCCGTCGAACCAGCGCGGCGACATCACCCAGCTGTACTTGTCGTCCATGTCGCGCTTCTGCGGCTTGGGATTGGTGTGCTGGTTCCAGGGGTGCCGCCGGTCGACCGGATTACCGAGCGGGTCGGTCTTCACGAACATCTCCTGATCGGTCCAGTCGTCGTAATACGAACTGCCCAACAGGATTCGGATGCCGAGATTGATGTCGACCAGGGAGGTGGTCACCAGTTTCCCGTCGACGACCACACCGGGGGTGACGAACATCCGCCGACCCCACTCCTCCATGTCCTTGTACGCGAAATTGCACACCTCCGGGTCCTGGAAGGACCCCCAGCAGCCCAGCAGGGTGCGCCGCAAGCCGACCTGTTCGTACCCGGGTAGCGCCTCGTAGAAGAAATCGAAGAGGTCGTCGTGCATCGGCACGACCTTCTTCATGAATTCGACGTAGCGCATCAGGCGCGTCATGTAGTCGGTCATCAATTGGATCGTCGCGACGGTGCCGACGCCGCCGGGGTACAGCGTCGACGGGTGCACGTGTCTGCCTTCCATCAGGCAGAACATCTCGCGGGTGTAGCGGCTCACCTGCAGCGCTTCCCGATAGAACTCGCCGGTGAACGGATTCAGCGCGCGCATGATGTCGGCGACCGTGCGGTAGCCGTGCTCGGCCGAATGCGGGGCCGGGGTCTTCTCGGCCTGGGCGAGGACGCCGGGATTGGTCTCGGCGACCATCTTCTCGCAGAAATCCACGCCGACCAGATTCTCCTGGAAGATGTTGTGGTCGAACATGTATTCCGCGGCCTCACCGAGATTGACGATCCACTCGCCCAGGTGCGGCGGCTTCACCCCGTAGGCCATGTTCTGGGTGTAGCACGAGCAGGTGGCGTGATTGTCGCCGCAGATGCCGCAGATGCGGCTGGTGATGAAGTGCGCGTCGCGCGGATCCTTGCCCCGCATGAAGATCGAGTAGCCGCGGAAGATAGATGAGGTGCTGTGACACTCGACCACTTCCCGGTTCTCGAAATCGATCTTGGTATAGATTCCCAGGCTGCCGACGATGCGGGTGATCGGGTCCCAGGCCATCTCGACGAGACTGTCCGGTTCGATCTTCTTGTGCGACGGCTCGGGGATGATGGCAGTCATTCCAATCGCCTCCTACCAGGTGCGGGTGGCGCCGGATTCCAGCTTCTCGCCCTTGTGCCGCCAGCGCGGCTCCTTGTCGACCGTGCGTCCGGTGATGTGGCGCAGGCTGCGGATCACCGACCCGTACAGCCCTGATGCCGTCGAGGAGATCTTCCCGCCCGGCGGCTCGTCCATGAACGGCATGAATTTGTCCGGGAATCCCGGCATGGTGCAGCCGATGCAGATGCCACCCACATTCGGGCAGCCACCGACGCCGTTGATCCAGCCCCGCTTGGGGACGTTGCATTTGACCACCGGGCCCCAACAGCCCAGTTTCACAATGCATTTCGGTGAGCCGTATTCGTCGGCGAAGTCGCCTTCCTCGTAGTAGCCCGCCCGATCGCAGCCTTCGTGGACGGTGGCGCCGAACAGCCATTTCGGCCGCAGCGCCTCGTCGAGGGGAATCATCGGCGCCTGTCCGGTGGCCATGTAGAGCAGATAGGTCAGCGTTTCGGACATGTTGTCCGGGTGGGCCGGGCAACCCGGCACGCACACGATCGGGATTCCCGCCTTGGATTTCCAGTCCCAGCCGAGGTAATCGGGCACACCCATCGCGCCGGTGGGATTCCCCGCCATGGCGTGGATGCCGCCGTAGGTGGCACAGGTACCGACCGCGACCACCGCGGTGGCCTTCGGGGCCAGCCGGTCGAGCCATTCGCTGGTCGTCATGGGCTGACCGGTCGCGGGATCGTTGCCGAAGCCGCACCAGTAGCCCTCCTCGTGGAGTTGTTCGTTCGGAATGGAGCCCTCCACGACCAGCACGAACGGTTCGAGTTCACCGCGGTCGGCTTTGAAGAACCATTCGAGGAAATCGTCGGCACCACCGGTGGGACCGCATTCGAAATCGATCAACGGCCAGTGCACCGCGATCTGCGGGAGCCCGGGAAGAGCGCCGAGGGCGATCTCCTCGATACTGGGCTGGGTCGCGGCGGTCAGCGCGACCGAATCACCGTCACAACTGAGGCCTGCGTTGATCCACAGCACGTGGATGAGGGCCTGTTCTGCTTTGATTGCTTCCTGGGTGGGCATGGGCTGTGCCACTTTCTGAAGCGGGGCATCGCAGGCTCGTGGTGGCCCACGATGTGATCCTGATCACGTCAGTCTATGTCTCCCGTGAGTGATCCTCAATAGTTGCCGAGCGCTGCCGCCGCAGCCACTCGTACCACTGCGTCATGCCGGAACCGCTGGTCACCGACAGTGGCAGGATCTGCGCGTGCGGGTTGATCGCGGTCGCGTATTCCCGGCATCTGTCCAGGTCGAAGTCGACATACGGCAGGAGATCGATCTTGTTGACCAGGACCAGCGATGCCGCCGCGAACATGTGCGGGTACTTCAGCGGCTTGTCGGTGCCCTCGGTCACCGAGATCACCACGACTTTGCCGCGCTCGCCGAGGTCGAACAACGCCGGGCACACCAGGTTGCCGACGTTCTCGACGAACAGCAGGGTGCCGGGCGCGGGGTCCAGCGTCTCGAGCGCGCGGTAGGTCATCTCGGCGTCGAGGTGACAGCCGGCGCCGGTGTTGATCTGCACCACCCGGCAGCCCGTCGCCCCGATCCGCTCGGCGTCGAGCAGGGTCGCCTGGTCACCCTCGATCACCGCGATCGGCATCTCGGTGAACTCGCGGATCGTGCGTTCGAGCAGCGTGGTCTTGCCCGCGCCGGGTGAGCTGGTCATGTTCAGCGCCAGGATGTCGCGGGCGGTGAGCCAGTCCCGGTTGCGCTCGGCCAGGAGGTCGTTCTTGGCCAGGACCTTCTGCTCGAGGGTGATGGTCTCGGTCACCGGCAGGTGCACGTGATCACCGCCGTGACCATGACTGTGCCCGTGGTGCTCGTGCTCGTGCTCGTGCGGGAGGGTGATCACCGCGGCGTCGTCGTCGCCACATCCACAGGTTGCGCACATTCTCGGCTCACTTCCATCGACCGGATTCGGAGTTCGTGCCCGGCGCTGATCGCCACATCGGCGCTGCCGCATTCGCACAGGACGATCGGTTCGAGCACGGTGAACTCGGCGCCGCAGCGTCGGCAGGCCGCACGGCCGGGCACCACGTCGATCTCGAGGCGCCCGCCCTCGGCGAGAGTTCCCTCGGCGGCGAGTTCGAAGCAGAACTGCATCGCCTCCGGGACGACCGCGCACAGCGCGCCGACCTCCAGGAGCACGCTGTGCACCCGTGCTCCCGCCGCGTGTTCGCAGACGGCGTCGATGACACTCTGGGTGATCGCCATTTCGTGCATCGCAGTCTCGGCTCGTCGAGGGAGAACCCACTGCTGAGGCTACTCCTCGGCAACCCGCCGACGCGATGGCCGAATGTTCAGCTGAGGCGGTGCGCGGCGAGCAGGGCGGCATCGCCGAGGATGTCGGCGGTGGGGCCGTTGGCGACGACCTCGCCGCCGTCGAGGATGACGACCCGGTCGCAGATCCGTTGCGCGTAGGGCAGATCATGGGTCACCACGAGCATGGTGGTCGGCAGCGACAGCAGGATCTCGGCCAGCTCGCGGCGGGCCACCGGATCGAGGTTGGCGGCGGGCTCGTCGAGCACGAGAACCTCGGGCCGGCACGACAGCACCGTCGCCAGTGCGGCCCGACGGCGTTCCCCGAGCGACAGGTGCGCCGGTGACCGCCCGGCCCGATCCGTCATCCCCACCGCGGCGAGCGCCTCGCGGACGCGATCGGCGAGAGCCTCGCCGCGGACGCCGAAGTTGGCGGGACCGAACGCGACGTCCTGTTCGACGGTCGGCATGAACAGCTGGTCGTCGGGGTCCTGGAACACCACCCCGACCCGTTCCCGGATCTCGCGCACACTGTCGCGGTCCAGCCGCAGACCGCCGATGTGCACCTGTCCCGAGGTGGCGGTGAGCACCCCGTTCAGGTGCAGCATCAAGGTGGACTTGCCCGCCCCGTTGGGCCCGAGGACGGCTACCCGCTCCCCCTGCGCGATCTGCAGGTTCACCCCGTTCAGCGCGCCGGTCCCGTCGGGATAGGCGAAGGTCAGGTCGACCACGCGCACCGCGGGTGTCGTCGGTTCGGTCACCGCACCATCCAAGCACCGGCGCAGACGACGATCGCGGCGGCCGCGGGCAGGCAGCCGAGCAGCCACTGCCTGCCGGTGGCGTGCGGGGTGCCGACATCGGGCACGGCGCCGTCGAACCCACGCGACAGCATCGCCAGGTGGACCCGCTCGCCGCGTTCGTAGGACCGCAGGAACAGGGTGCCCGCACCGCGCGCCGTTGCTCCGGCATGGCGCAGGGTGCGCGGATCGTCGCCGCGCGAGATCCGCGCCAGCCGCATCCGCGCCGCCTCGGCGACCAGCACGTCGACATAGCGCAGCATCAGCACCACGATCATGACGATCGTGCCCGGCACCCGCAGCCGCGTCAGCCCTTCGGGCAGGGCACGCACGCTCGTCGTCGCGGCCAGGGTCAGTGAGATGCCCACGCCGATCGTGCCTTTCGCGATGATGCCCCACGCGGCGTACAGGCCGGTCACCGACAGCGACAGTCCGAGAACCTCGGTGCGGGGTTCCCCGGCGGCGAAGGGCAGCAGGACCGCCAGCACGACGAAGGGCAGCTCGATGAGCAGCCGAGGCGCGATCCAGCGCAGCGGGATTCCCCACCACCGCCACAGCGCGACCAGGCCCACGGCATAACAGCCGAACGGCCACAACAACTCCCGCGGGGTCGCCACGACCGCGAACACCGCGACCACCGCGCAGACGATCTTCACCTCGGCCGGCGCACGATGCGCGGGCGAGTTCCCCGCCAGATACAGCCGGTGGACCGGGCCGCTCACCTACTCCGGCTCCGCGTCCGACAGCGCCGCGGCCTCATCGGCACGATCCGCCGGGCGCGTCCCGTGCCGCCCGATCCGGATCGTGCGGACCACCGCGAACAGCACGGCGAAGGCCGCCGCGACGCCGACGATGCCCGCCAGACCGGCCAGATCACTGTTGCCGTCGATCGCGTAGTCGGCCAGCGGTGAACCGGCGAACCGGTGTTCCTCGGCGCTCTGGGCGATGCACTCACCCCGCAGCTCCTCGCCACCGTCCACCTCGACCGTGGTGCACCCACGCTGGGTGGTGGCGTCGAGCCCGTCCGGATGGGAACTCGCGGCGTAGGACAGCACGCCCGCGACGAGTACGGCAGCCGCGGCGAACGCCCACAGGAATCCGGTGAACGACAGCCGCGCGCGAGCGGGAGACGCCGTGGCGGACACCGGTTCCGCCGCGCGGAGCACGTAGACCAGGTCGGGCCGCGCGTTGAACACCGCCACCACCGTGATCGCGGTGATGATGCCCTCGCCGATCCCGATCAGCGCGTGCGTGACGAACATGTAGCCCGCGACGGCGCCGACCGTGGAGCCCGCGGCACCACCGATCGCGTATTCGACGACGAAACCCATGGCGGCACAGAGGGTTCCGATGAGCGCGGCGACGAAGGCCACGATGCCGATGCCGGTGTCGGCGCGCCGGCGCAGCAGTGACACCCCGGCGCGGGCGACCAGATATCCCACGCCGACACCGATGAGGGCCATATTGGTGATGTTCGTACCGAGTGCGGTCAGCCCACCGTCGGCGAACAGCAATGCCTGGACGACCAGCACGATCGCCACGCACAACGCCCCGAGGTAGGGCCCGACCAGGATGGCGGCCAGCGCCCCGCCCAGCAGGTGCCCGCTCACGCCGGGCAGGATCGGGAAATTCACCATCTGCACCGCGAAGATGAACGCGGCGACGAGTCCGGCCATCGGCGCCGCTCGCTCATCCAGCTCGGCCCGTGCTCGCCAGCCCGCGAACCCGAGCCCCACTGCCGCGATCCCCACGAAGATCAGCGACGTCGGCGCATCGACGATCCCGTCGCTCATGTGCATTGCCACGGTATTGCCGTTCACCTGTCAGAACACTACGCCATTTATCTGTCTATGTGAACAGATAAAGGGATGTCCGGGCACGACATCGGCTGGATGCCACCCGGGTTGGACGCGACTAGAATCCGATGATGGAGCGTCGCAGCACAGCCGCGCGCAGCCGCGGCGGAGGTGATCACCGCTCGCCCTTCGACCGGTTCGTCGAGCATGCCGAACTGCGGGTGAGCCAGGCTCCGTTCTTCTTCCTCTGCGTCGGAATCGTCGCCGCGTGGCTGATCAGCTTGCCGTGGTGGACGGATCTCAAGACCTGGCAGGTCGCTATCCACACCGTCGCGAGCGTCTTCACGCTGCTACTGGTAGTCCTTCTCGAGAACGCGGGCCGCCGCGCGAGCGAGGCCGCGCAGGAGAAACTCAATGTCATCGCCGAGGCACTGGCCACGCTCATGACCTCGTCGGCGTCCACCGATCCCGAACTCCGCGCGGCGGCGGAACGGCTGCGAGAGTCGGTCGGACTCGAGGAGCGCCACTGACCCGACGGTGGCGACGCCGAGCAAGCGGGCCGACGCACTACCGGCGTTGACAGGTAGCGAACCCGACAGATGCGGGAATGTGATGGCGGCCGTGACTCAGTCCGACCGGTCGAGCAATGGCGGACCCGGCGAGTCACGAGCCCGCCTCGTCATCGACGACTCGGTCCTGCCGGGCTGATCTCGCTCAGGAGTTGCGTCGCGACCGCCGTCACGTGGGTGGCGAAGGCGTCTCGGTCGGTACCGAGACTGCCTTCCGTCCACTCGACGAACAGCGAGATCAGGGCGCCGAAGAGGGCGGAGAAGCGCATCCGCACACCGGGATCGTCCGGCGAGCCGGTGACGCGATCGCCGAGGACGGCCAGTGTGATCGCTGGAATGGTCTCGCGCACATAGCCCCGCAGCCGCGCGTCCGCCACCGGCTCGATCAGCAGAATGCGACAGATCCGTGGATCGGCCTCCATGAGGCGGGCCGCGGCCTCGAACACGGCGTGCAGATCGCCGGATGCCGCCGCCGGCGCGACGGCTTCCTCCAAGCGGGACAGCGCCGCCTGGTACACCGCGTGCAAAAGCCCCTCCGTATCGGCGAAGCTCTCGTAGAAGAACCGCTGACTCAACCCCGCCGTACGGCACACCGAGCGCATCCCCAGGGCGGAAACACCTTGCGTGCCAACCATATCGACACCGACATCGATCAGGCGCGCCCGCCGGTCGGCAGCGCGGCCCTCGGCGGTCTGCCCGCCGTAGCTCCTTGACACGGCACCACTTTACAAGAACCATTTCCCATCAGGAAGCAGGTGCTTCCGGATGGAGAAAGCGATGTTCACCGACGAACAGTTCCAGCTGTCACTGCGACAGCCACGCCTGGCGCAACCGATCCCGGCGGTGCTGACCAACCGCGCCGAGCCGGTCGCCGTCCTCGACGAAGCCGCGCTGACCGCCATGACCCGCACATGGTTCGACGACTACGAGAGGAAGATCGAGTTCTACGCCGGGCACGGCCTCGATATCGCCTGGACCCTCGACTGGGCGAAGAAGTACTGGTGGAGCTGGCAGACCCGGGACATGAGCTACAACCACGAGCTCTACACCGACGACCTGCGCTACAAGGACGTGACGACACTCGGCGCGACCATGGTGGGACTCGACGAATTCGTGGCCTACAACTTCGCCTTCTTCGACGCCATCCCCGACTGGCGCTACGACCCGATACCCGGCCAGTGCTACATCGACCTGTCCCCGACCGGCGAGGTCCGAATGGTGGTGCGCTACTACGGAAGTGGCCACATCGTCGGGCCATTGAAGCTGCACCCCTACGGTGCGGACGCCACCGCGATCCCGGGCAACGGCGCGTTCATCCAATGCACCGCCGTCGACCGCTATCACTTCAACGCCGAGCACCTGATGTATGAGGGCGAAACGCTCTACGACCTGCTCGACGGCGTACAGCTGGCCGGCATCGTGCCGGGCCCGTCCACCACCGCGTTCCGGTGGCTCCTGCGCGGGGCGGGTCTGGCCACCCGGGCCATCACCCGGCTCCGCCCTCCCGCCACGCTGCCTCGCTCGACCGCTCCCCGCTGACCGCCGCCCGACCTCTCCAGAGACGAACCCCCTCCGACCCGAGCCGGAGGGGGTTCGTCGGGATTCGACCGCCAGCAGTCCCGTGCGCGGAGATCAGCCCGCGGTGACTTCGCTGCGGTCACCGCTCCACAGGGTGTGGAACTTGCCCTCGGCGTCGACGCGCTCGTAGGTGTGCGCGCCGAAGAAGTCGCGCTGGCCCTGGGTCAGGGCGGCGGGCAGCCGCTCGGCGCGCAGCGCGTCGTAGTAGGACAGCGAGGACGCGAACGCCGGGACCGGGATGCCGAGCAGGGTGGCGGTGGACACCACGCGCCGCCAGCTGTCGATCGCCGTCTCGATCGCCTCGCGGAAATACGGGGCCAGGATCAGGCTCGGCAGCGCGGGGTCCTGCTCGTAGGCTTCCTTGATCCGGTTCAGGAACCGGGCCCGGATGATGCAGCCACCGCGCCAGATCGTCGCCATGTCGCCCGGGCGCAGATCCCAGCCGTATTCGGCGCTACCCGCGGCGATCTGGTCGAAGCCCTGTGCGTAGGCGACGACCTTGGACGCGTAGAGCGCCTGCCGGATGTCCTCGGTGAACTGCTCGACATCGGTCGGCTTGGCGGCGAGCGTGCCCGCGGCGAGACCCACCGCGGCCTTGCGCTGCGCACGGGAACCCGACAGCGCCCTGGCGAAGACGGCCTCCGCGATGCCGGTCACCGGCACACCGAGATCCAGCGCGGACTTGACCGTCCAGCGGCCGGTGCCCTTCTGCTCGGCCGCGTCGACGATGACGTCGACCAGCGGCCTGCCGGTCTTCGCGTCGACCTGCGCGAGCACCTCGGCGGTGATCTCCACCAGGTAGCTCTCCAGGTCGCCGGAGTTCCACTGCGTGAACACGTCCGCGATCTGCTTGGCGTCGAAACCGAGCGCGTCCCGGAACAGGTGGTAGGCCTCGCCGATCAGCTGCATGTCGGCGTACTCGATGCCGTTGTGCACCATCTTGACGAAGTGGCCGGAACCGTCGGGGCCGATGTGGGTGCAGCACGGGGTGCCGTCGACCTGCGCCGCGATCGACTCCAGCAACGGGCCGAGCGACTCGTAGGACTCCTTGGGCCCGCCGGGCATGATCGCGGGGCCGTTGAGCGCGCCCTCCTCGCCACCGGAGATACCGGCGCCGACGAAGTTCAGGCCACGCTCGCGCAGGGCGGCCTCGCGCCGGATGGTGTCGGTGTAGAGGGCGTTGCCGCCGTCGATGATGATGTCGCCCGGCTCCATCGCGGCAGCCAGTTCCTCGATGACGGTGTCGGTCGCGTCGCCTGCCTTGACCATGATCAGCACGCGCCGCGGCTTCTCCAGCGCCGCGACGAACTCCTCGACGGTCTCGGTGCGGACGAAATCGCCGTCACCGCCGTGCTCGGCCAGCAGCGCGTCGGTCTTTGCCACGGAACGGTTGTGCAGTGCCACGGTGTAGCCGTGCTTGGCGAAGTTGCGGGCAATATTGCTGCCCATCACGGCCAGGCCGGTCACACCGATGTGTGCACGCGCGGTCGAGGTCGACATTGATCAGCTCTCTTCGTTCGGCGGTTCGATGGGCGCGGGAAGACGGACTTCTTGGCAGCGAAGTTACCGGGTGCCGGTCCGCCGCCGAACACCTACCACCGTGACCGGGGCTCCGGGCGGAACCCGGCACGGCCCGCGTGTCGGAGGTCGCTGCTAGTCTCGATCGAGTTCCGACACGGGGTGCCTCGCGACCGCGAGGCTGAGAACAGACCCGCTGAACCTGTTCAGGTAATGCTGACGAAGGGATGTCACGGTGTTGCGCGCCCACACCACGAATACCGACTTGTTCACCGATCACCTCTGGGACCGGACCAAGGTCCTGCGCACGGCGATCGATGAGCTGGAGTTCCTGCGCCACCTCGGCGAGGGCACCTTGCCGCTCGAGGTGTTCCGCACCTACATCGAGCAGGATTCGCTGTACCTCACCGGGTACTCGAAGGCGCTGGCGCTGCTCGCGGCCAAGTCGCCGGACCCGCAGACCGCGGCCTTCTGGGCGACCTCGTCCGCGAACGCCGCCGCCGTCGAATCGGCCATGCACGAACAGCTGCTCACCGGTGGCGTGCTGCCCCCGCGCCAGGGTGAACCGGAGCCTTCGCAGACCTGCCTGGCCTACGTCTCCTACCTGATCGCGGCCGCCGCGACCGAGTCCTACGCCGTCGCCGCGGCGGCGGCACTGCCCTGCTTCTGGATCTACGCCGAAGTGGGACGCGACCTGGCCGAGAGCGCCGCGAAGGTGATCGCCGCGGACCCCGCGCACCCGTACGCCCAGTGGGTCACCACCTACGGCGCGGCGGAGTTCCAGCAGTCCGCGGCCACGGCGCGCGCACTGGTCGACGCCGCCGCCGAGTCGGCGAGCGAACAGGAGCGGGCGGCGATGGAGCAGGCGTTCGTCGTCGCGACGCGCTACGAATTGCTGTTCTGGGACACCGCCCTGCATCCGCAGCCCTGGCCCGCCGCATGACCGGGCGTCTGCGCCGCGCGCTCGCGGTCCTGGCCACCACCGTCGCGACCCTGTCGCTGCTCACCGCCTGCGGTTCGGGTGGCAGCTCGGACAACACCATCCGGTTCGCGCTGGACTGGACGCCGAACACCAACCACGTCGGGCTCTATGTCGCGTTGCAGCGCGGCTACTTCACCGACGCCGGCCTGGATGTGCAGGTCCTGCCGTACAACAACACCTCCGTCGACACGGTGATCGACGCGGGCAACGCGGAATTCGGGATCAGCACGCACAACTCGTCGACCTTCGCCCGCGCGTCGGGCGCACGGGTGAAGTCGGTCCTCGCCCCGCTGCAGCACTGGGCGACGGGCATCGGCGTGCGCGCCGATCGCGCCGACCTCGCGAGCCCGAAGAATCTCGACGGCAAGACCTACGCCGGTTTCGGCGATCCGGGCGAGAAGGAAGCGCTCCAGCAGGTCATCCGCAACGACGGTGGCACCGGCGATTTCACCTCGGTGATGCTGGGTTCGTCGGCCTACGAAGCGGTCTACTCCGGCAAGGCCGACTTCACCGTCTCGTATCTGGCGTGGGAAGGGATCGAGGCCGAACACCACGGCACCCCGATGCGCTACTTCCGTTACACCGACTTCGGTTTCCCGGACGCCTACGCGATCGTGGTCGACGCCAACGAGGGCTGGCTGGCCCAGAACCCGGACCGCGCCGCGAAATTCGTGCAGGCGCTGCAGCGCGGCTACCAGTTCGCCGCGGACAACCCGGACGCGGCGGCCCAGGATCTCATCGACGCCAATCCGGGTGCGTTCACCGACGAGAAGCTGGTCTTCGAGAGCCAGCGCATGCTGGCCGAGCAGTTCATGAAGAACGCCGCGGGCAAGGTCGGCACCCAGACGGTGGAGCAGTGGACGGCGAATTCCGGCTTCCTGTACCGGGGCGGCCTGCTGACCGGACCCGACGGAAAGCCGCTGACCACCGAACCCGACTGGTCGACCTACTTCACCAATGAGTACCTCGCCACCCCGTGAGCGGTCCGTAGCCGTGCCGCCGCCGGTCCCCGCCGGTGGTGACGGCGGCACGGCTCGCTGGGCCGGAATCCGGTGGGCGGTGCCGTCGTTGGTGACGGTGGTGGTCTTGGTCGCGCTCTGGCAGGTCTACGTCACGAGCAGCGGTGTCCGTCCGCAGGTGCTGCCCTCTCCCCTGCGGGTCGTCCAGCAGGGGTGGGCACACCGCGACGAGATCGCCACCCACGCGGCCGCCACCCTGCAGGTGACGCTGGTCGGGTTCGCGGTGTCGCTGACGCTGGCCTGGGTGCTGGCGGTGATCGTGGACTTCTCGCCCTGGCTGCGGCGCGCGCTGGTGCCGCTGTTCGTCGCGTCGCAGACCGTGCCGATCGTCGCGATCGCACCGCTGATGATCATCTGGTTCGGCTTCGGCCTGCTGCCGAAGATCCTGGTGGTCGCGCTGGTCACCTTCTTCCCCATGGCCATCGGCCTGATCGAGGGATTCGCCGCGGCCGACCGTGAGGCGGGCGCGCTGCTGCGCAGCATGGGCGCCTCGCGGCTGCAGGAGTTCCGCTATGTGCGGCTGCCGTCCGCGCTGCCGCGGTTCTTCACGGCGCTGCGGATCGCGATCACCTACGCGGTCGTCGGCGCGGTGTTCGCCGAGTATGTCGGTGCGAGCGCCGGTCTCGGCATCTACATGAGCCTGCAGAAGAATTCGTTCCGCACCGACCTGGTCCTGGCGGCGGTGCTGGTCACGGCGCTGCTGAGCATCACGCTCTACCTGTCGACGTTCGCGATCGAACGCCTCGTCGCACCGTGGGCACGCGCGCAGAACAGGAGCCGACGTGACTGACGCCGGGGACGACCGGATCGTCGTCGACCATCTCACCAAGTCGTTTCCGCAGGGTCGGCGCAGCCCGGATCTCGAGGTACTGGGCGGGGTGTCGTTCACGGTGCGCTCGGGCGAGTTCGTCTCGGTCATCGGGCCGAGCGGGTGTGGCAAGAGCACGGTGTTCAACATGCTGGCCGGACTGGAGTCCCCCGACTCCGGCAGTGTCGGCTTCCGCGCCGCCGACGGCGAGGACACCGCGTCGCACTGCGCCTACATGCCGCAAAAGGACCTGCTGTTCCCCTGGCGCACCGTCCTCGACAACACCATCCTCGGCTTGCGCGTCCAGGGTGTCCCGACAGCAGAGGCGCGGCGCCGTGCCCGCGAGCTGTTCCCCGTCTTCGGCCTGTCCGGTTTCGAGGACGCCCGCCCGTTCCAGCTGTCGGGCGGGATGCGCCAGCGGGCGGCGCTGCTGCGGACCGTGGTCCAGGATCGCGAACTGCTGCTGCTCGACGAACCCTTCGGCGCGCTCGATTCCCTGACCCGCACCGAGATGCAGTCGTGGTTGCAGGAGGTCTGGCAGCGCTACCGCTGGATGGTCCTGATGATCACCCACGATGTCCGTGAGGCGGTGTACCTGTCCGACCGGGTGATCGTCCTGTCGGCGCGCCCGGCCACCGTGCGTCACGAAGTCCGCGTCGACCTGCCGCGGCCGCGCGGCTTGTCCACGATCACCGCCCCCGAATTCGTCGCGCTGGAGGAGGAACTCCTGACGATCCTGCACGAGGAGTCACGCCGGGCGTTCACCGACCAGCGCTAGCTCGAACCGACGCCGAGCGGGTCAGTGCTCGAGCGAAGGATCCCAGCGGTTGGCCAGCAGCTTGAAGCTCGGGAGATCCGCCAGCGAGGTCAACGCCTCGTAGATGCGCTCGTATCGGGTCGAGGCGATCCGCCACACCCCGTCCGAGTCGCGCCGATAGGTGTCGGAATAGTATCCGCCACCACGGATCTGCACTTTCGCGCCCGGGACGAGCACCGTGTCCTCGAACGCCCAGGAGCCCGTCGCGGTATCGCCGTCGACGTCGATCTCGGGATGGTTGGCGATGTGGACTGTGACGATCGCGGGTCCGAGGTTCCCGCTCATGTACGCCACGACGTCGGCCCGGGAGTCGAAGTGCAGCGGCTCGGCCATGGCCTGGGTGCCGTAGCGCGCGGAGATGTCCGTGGCGAGGCAGTCCGCGAACTCGTCCCACAGCTTGAGGTCGAGCGTGCGGAAGTAGCGGTGCTTGAGACGCTTGATCTCCTCGATCGCGACAAGGTCCATGGCCGGATTCTAGAACGCGTTCTAGGTTTGAGCGGGCGTTCGGCCGAGGTTCGGCCGGCCTCGTTCTCGCCGGTCTGCTGACCGTGGGCACCGCCTCCCTCGAGCTCGCCGACCGCTCGGTCCGCGACGCGACCGTCGCCGACCTCTACCTCCGGGACGCGGACCCGTCGCTCGACGCCATCGCCGGGCAGTTCGCCGCGCTGTGGAATCCGAATCTGCCGATGAGCGCGAGACCTACTCCGCGATGCTGCCGGTGAAGATCGGGAACGTCGTCGCGCAGTGGACGATATGGCCGTCCCGACGCGATATCACGACGGACTGACCGGCGGATCGAGTGAGCGCGAACCGCGCGCTCCTACTCTGTCGCACCGGCGCGAACGACCCTTCTCCTCGGTGTGCGCGAATCTCTGGCCGCCGTCCCGGCCGGCACGAACGATGGATGCGGAGATTCGTATGTCGCCACCCATCGACCGGAGGACGCCGCCATGACCGTCACAGACGAATACCTCACCAACAACGCCGCCTACGCGGCGCAGTTCAGCGGCCCGCTGCCCCTGCCGCCCAGTAAGCACGTCGCCGTGGTGGCGTGCATGGACGCCCGCCTCGACGTCTACCGCATCCTGGGCCTGCAGGACGGGGAAGCCCACGTCATCCGCAATGCCGGCGGCGTGGTCACCGACGACGAGATCCGCTCGCTGGCCATCAGCCAGCGGCTGCTCGGCACCACGGAGATCATCCTGATCCACCACACCGACTGCGGCATGCTCACCTTCACCGACGACGATTTCAAACGCGCCATCCAGGACGAGATCGGCATCAAGCCGACCTGGTCCGCCGAGGCCTTCGGCGATCTCGACGAGGACGTCCGCAATTCGCTGCGCCGTATCGACCGCAGCCCCTTCATCACGCGCACCACCTCCCTGCGCGGCTTCGTCTTCGACGTCGCGACGGGGAAATTGAACGAAGTGCTCGACTGACCCGCTGCCGCTATCTGAAGATGCTCATGAAAATGATGTTCGCGACAATGCTGGATTGACTCCAGGTGTTCCCGAGGCCGTCGTCCCGGTAGGCATAGACGAACGCCCCGACATTGAACGTGTACGTGTTTCCCGGACGCATCGTCCAGGACACCTCGATGGTGGCGCCGGGGCCGAATCCGTTGCTGCTGTAGACGTCGGTCTCGTTCTGGCTGACCCGCTTGCGCCAGCGCTTGTCGACGGCGGAGGTGACGAAGTTGCCGTTCTCGAACACCGTGAGATCGGTGCCGCCCTCGGCGATGGCGGAGCCGCCGAGTCCGCAGCCGACGGAGTAGTGGTCGTCGGTGGTCCGGTACGAGCGGCCCGTCACGGCCACCTCGTGATCGGTGTGCAGCGTGACACCGTACCCGGCCCGCGCGTACACGAACTCCTCGGCGCCGCCGATCTTCGGCCCCGCGCGGCCGTCGATGGCCACACGTCCGTTGTCGCGATCGACCACGAGCTTGAACGGCCTGCCGCCCGCCGGGTCGTGCCATGCCCATTCGAAGTGGTACGGGATCGCGAAGATCTCGGTGCCTGCCCGGATGTCGAGCGTTGCCGTCGCGTCCGGGTGGATCCCGTGCGGTGCGGTGTCGCGCGGGTGTACCAGGTCCTCGTCGAACGGTACCGGAGTATCGTCCGCTTTTCGCAGCGTGTCCGCCGTATCGGGATCCTGTCGTGCCAGACGGATCAGGGGCGCGTAGAGCGCCTGGGTGATCGCGTTCCGCTCGGCGGCGTCGGCGCGCCTGCGCGCGGTCTCCGCGGACGAATGTTCGATCATGCTGTCGATCGACTTCTCGACGAAACGACGGTGCTCGGCGGGGAAACCCGGCGAATAACGGATCTGCGGCGAGCCATAGTCGGTGCGGGGAGCCGGTGTCGTGGTCGATGTCATGAGCGCACCTCCAAAGATGATGTTGTGCTCTCGACCAGCCTGCGCCCGCGAACTCACGCCTGTCACGCGTAGTCGACTACGCCCACGCAGCCGGGATCAGCCGCGCGGTGAGATCTCGATCCCGATCGAGGCGCTCTGTCGGCGGGTGATCCAGGTCCCGAACTCGCTCAACGGGCCGAGGAGCCAGTACTTGCGGTTCATGATCTTGCGGACTCGTGACGTGTCCTCGGCCTCGAGCACCCGTGCGGTGCCCGCGACGACGGGCGAGCCGGGATCGATCGTGCCCCGCAGGTTGCACGGCTGCACCGTGACCTCCGGATTGCGGCGGATCCGCTTGACCTTGTACGCGTCGACCCCCGACAGGAAGTAGAGCTTGCCGTCGGCGGGGGCGATCCAGACCGGAAGGGAGACCGGGGTGCCGTCCTTGCGGTAGCTCGTGAACGACACGTAGGTCGACGCGCCGACCGTCTCCCACGCCGATGCGCTCGCCGTCACGACATCGCACCGAACGTCGTGGTCTCGATCATCGAAATCTCCCTTGCCTTTCGGACACTGTCGCAGTCGCAGGCGATACATTACCCACGAAAGTAAGCGGCATCCACATCGGCGGAGCGTGGGGTTCCCCGCCCATTCTTCACGCGTCGAACAACCCTCCGGCCAGTCCGGCCGCCTCGGCCGCGAGACCGGGCGGGTTGGTGGCGATGAACAGGGAATCGGCCGCGAGATTGCCGAGCACATGCCAGTTGCGATCCGGCGTCCCGCCGACCACCGAACGCCGGGTCACCGGCTCCACCCGGAGGCCGCCCGACGGGTGTGGCTCGGCCGCACCCGCCGTGAGCAGCGCGCCGATCAGCGACTCGGTGTCCGGGGGCGTCGTGTAGGCGGGCGGGTTGACCGCGTTGACCACGGTGTCCGCGGACCAGCTCCGGCCGTCGTGCACGGTGAACCCGCCGCCGGGCCGCGCCTCGATCTTGCTGACACCCGCCCGCAGCCGCAGCCTGCCGGAATCCAGCAGCCGCAGCACGATGCGGGCGTTGTGCGGCACCATGGGCGAGCTCAGGCTGTTGATGGTGCGGAAGTGCTCGGTACGCAGCATCGCTCGGTCCCCGTCCGCCAGCATTGGCCACGCGAGGGGGCCGACAGTGCGGATGACCATCGCCAGCAGACGCCGCCCGTGATGCGGCGAATCGACCGCGTCGAGCTGGCGGCGCAGGCGCGTCACCGGATCCTCGGCGTCGCGGATCTCGGTGGCCAGGGTCTCGAAATCCTGTCCCAGTGCGGCGAGTTCGGCGCGCAGGAGCGAAACCAGCTGGGCGAAGGAGAGTTCGCCGTGCTCGGCGGCCAGTGCGCGCACCGCCGCCGGGGTCATGTGGACGGGGTCCAGCCGGACCGGACGCTGCTGCACGAACGGGAGTTGCCCGCTGCGGGAAACCAGGGTGATCGGGCCGGTGTGCCCGTTGGCCGCCAGCGTGACGGCGACATCCACCGCGGTCAGACCGCTGCCGATGACGGCGACATGATGGTCCGCGGGCAGTCCGGTCACGGTCCGGGCGAGCGGATAGGGCTCGTCGACATAGCCGGGTGCACCGGTGAGCCCGTAGTGGTCGCGTGGGCGGCCGCTGCCGACCGCCAGGACGGCCCGGTCCACCGGGACACGATCGCCGCCGGCGGTGTGCAGGACCGCCTGGCCGTCGCGGGAGAATCCGGTGACCGTCGAGCGCACCACGCGGACCCGACAGCCGACCCGACCCAGCCGCGAGATCGCCTCGCGTGCAGTGTCTTCCAGGTACTCGCCGTAGACAGCGCGCGGCACGAGCGGTTGCCCCAGCCGCTCGTCGAGATAGTCGGTGACGTCGCGATCGGCCAGCCAGCGCTGGTAGTGCCCGGCGTCGCCCGCCCGCACCGACATGATCGGCGGCGGCGCGTTCACCCGCACGGTGTCGAGGTCGGGCTGGTACGGGCGGCCACGCCAGAGCGCGGGCGCGCCGTCGAAGACGGTGACGCCACTCGGGTGGTGGTCGGCATCGGCCAGCGCGTCGAGCAGTGCGACGGCGGCCGCGCCCGCTCCGATGATTCCGATGTGCATGGGGCTCCTTCGTTTTCGTGTGTGCCGGAACCAGCGTCGCGAAGTCGCGCGGCACGGAACATCCCGCGATCGAGGGGTTCGCACCGGGCGCCGTGGGCACCCCCTCAGTTGTGGGGTGGCCGACGCTCGACCGGCCGTCGAAGATGACACCTATGACCGCGACGACCGCACTCGACGCACTACTCGCAGGCATCGCCACCGCGCCCGACGCGCACGCGCTGTTCGCCGACACCTCAGCCCGCCTGCGGCGCTTCACGCCCTTCGACGCCGCGGTGTGGGTGGCCACCGACCCGGTCAACGGGCTCACCACGGCACCGGCGCGGGTGGAGAACCTGCACGAGGGCGGCTGCGGAATCTATTGGGAGTCGGAGTTCTTCGCCGAACACGTGAATCTGTTCCGCGACCTGGCACTGGCGAAGGTCCCGGTCGCCGGGCTGCGCGAGGTGACCGGCGACCGGCCCGCCTCGAGTTCGCTGTACCGCGGCTTCATGCGCCCGCGCGGGTTCGACGACGAGTTGCGCGCGGTGTTCCGGATCGGCGGGCAGCCGTGGGGACAGCTGAGCCTGTTCCGCGAGCGGGGCAGGCCACCATTCCGGGCCGAGGACATCGCCGGGGTCCACGCGATCTGCGCGCCGATGGCCCAGCGCTTGCGCGCCTTCGCCCGGCCCCGCGCGACACCGCCGTCCGCGCTCGCCGCCGCCCCCGGGCTACTGCTGTTCGGTGCGGGCGGGGAACTGCTGTCCCTCAACGACGAGGCCCGCGCGCTGCTGGCCGAGATGCCGCCCGGCCCCAGCACCGAGACCCCGCTCGGCATCGATCTGCCGCTGCCCGTCTGGATCCTCAGCACAGCTGGCCGCGCCCGGCTCACCGGCGTGGCGTCGCGGATCCGGGTGCGCACCACCGCGGGCCGCTGGCTGGTGTGCCACGCCACCTGCCTGCGCGACGCCGAAGGCCGTTCGGGCACCACCGCCCTGGTGATCGAGCAGGCCGAGCCCGCGGAGGTGGCCGAGCTGATCGTGGCAGCCTACGAGCTCACGCCGCGAGAACTCCAGGTCACCGAACTCGTCGCGCACGGTCTGCCCACCGCAGAGATCGCCACGCGATTGTTCCTGTCCCCGCACACCGTGCGCGACCATCTGAAGTCGATCTTCGACAAGGTCGGTGTCACCAGCCGAGGCGAGCTGGTCGCCCGGCTCTTCACCGAACACCGCGCGCCGCTCGCGGCCACGGTCCGCGTCCTCGATGTCGCGAGCTAGCACGCTTGTCCCGCCGGCGGTCCTCAGAACATGCCGTGCGGGGTGCTCGCCGGTTCGGGGACCGGCTGCACCACATCCCAGTGTTCGGTGATCCGGCCGTCCACCAGCCGCCAGACATCGATGACGGCCGATCCGCGGCCGCCGCCCGCGTCGATCATGTGATAGTGCACGACCGCGTAGTCGTCATCGGCGATGACGCGTTTGATGTCGAGGCGTGTGCGTGCGACCGGCGCGGTCGCGATGAACGCGAGGAAGGCGTCGCGCCCGGAGGGATTGCCGGGGCTGTGCTCGACGAAGTTTTCGTGCAGGAGCTCACGCAGGACGCCGATATTTCCTCGGGTGAACTCCGCCAACCCGTGCACGATCAGTTCCCGGTTACGGTGCGCCACAGTGTCTGATGTCATGGTGGCACTGTGGCACCCGCGTCGTCGCGGAGGCGATTACCAGCCGGGTAATGGTGCGGCGCAGTTCCGGCCGCGATACTCGGGTGATGAACAGTCCGGTCGGTGAGCTCCTCCGTGCGTGGCGGATGCGAAGTGGGCTCAGCCAACTCGCGCTCTCCGCGCAGTCGGGCATCTCCACCCGGCACATCAGCTTTGTCGAGACCGGCCGGACGGTGCCCAGCACCGCCATGATCGAGCGACTCGCCGACAATCTGAATATTCCACTGCGCGAACGCAATCAGCTGCACCTGGCGGCCCGTGCGCTGCCGATCCATCCGCAGCGCACCCTCGACGACCCGGATCTCGCGGCGGCGACAGCGGCGGTCCGCCGGGTCGTCGCCTGCCACGCGCCGTACCCCGCCGTCGCCGTGGACGCGCGGTGGAATCTGCTGTTCGCCAACGACGCGGCCGAGATCTTCTTCGACGGCGCGTCACCCGAGCTCCTGACCCCGCCGGTGAACATGATGCGCCTCGGTCTCCACCCCGACGGGTTCGGGGCACGTCTGACCAACCACGCCCAGGTCAGCGCCTACCTGCTCCCCCGGCTGGCCCGGCAGGCTGAAAAGAGCGGCGATCCCGGTCTCGTCGCGCTGCACACCGAACTCCGCGCGTTCGCTCCCGCCGACGACAGCCCGGTCGACCCCGCCGATGTCGCCCTGCCGATCCGGCTGGTGCACAGCGACACCGAACTGTCCTTCTTCAACACGATCACGACCTTCGGTGCCGCCTTCGACATCACCCTCGCGGAGATCGCCGTCGAGTCCTATTTCCCCGCCGATTCCCAGACCGCCGAGTATCTCCGCCGCCGGGCACTCTCGACTCAATCCGCCTTGATGGCGGCCACCCCCTCGGCGTAGGTCGTCACAGGGAACTCGGGAAACGCCCGTTTGAACTTGTCCGAGACGAAGAGATTGTTCGCCTCGTAGCGCGGCAGCAGTTCCCACAATTCGCGCACGCCCTGATTGAACAGGCGAGCGACGAAGAACGCGGGCCGCTTCATCACCGAGTAATCGATGTCGCGACCCCATGACGCGGAGGCCAGCTCGATCAGTCCCCGGTACGTCACCCGATCGTCGTCGCACGGCAGATGCCAGGTCTGCCCGTACGCCGACGGCGTGTTGCCGATCAGGGCCATGGCGCGGCTGGCGTCCGGCGTCCAGATCAGAGTCCGCAGCGTGTCGTCACGCAACGGAATGCGTGGCCGTTTGCCCACCGCGATCGGCTCGAACACCAACGCATTGGTGAAGCTCTGCGTCTTGCCCGGCCCGTAGAACTCCGGTGCGCGACAGATGACCGCCTCGACCCGACCCGCGGCCATGGCGTCCAGCAGCATCGTCGCCATCGCCGCCCGGGTGCGCGCCTTGCTCCCGGCCGGGGCGAATCGCGTCTGCTCGGTCTGCGGGTCGCCGTTCATCGGATACATGTAGGTGTTGTCGAAGAACACGAGCTTGGCACCGTATTTCTCGCACGCCGCGATGGTGTTCGCCATCATCACCGGGAGCTGATCCGCCCACAGCTTCGCGTCCGGCGGCAGGCCGACGGTCAGGTACACGATCTCGCTGCCCGCGACCGCCACCGCGGTCTGCTCGGCGTCCATCAGGTCCGCCGTGACCAGTTCGTCGGTGTCGTGCAGCCGCCGGGGGTTGCGGCTGACCAGCCTGATGTCCTCGGTGAACCGCCGATGGAGCTCGTGCGCGAGCTCGGTCCCGATCTGTCCGTTTGCTCCGAGAATCGTCTGCACGGGAGGAAACCTTTCGATTGCCGACTGTTGACCGGCTTCCACGATAGCAGCAATGTAAGCGTCGTTAACATCAGGCTCGTCACACTTCGGACGTGGTCACCCACACCGGCACCGAGGAGGAGTTGATCGTCACGCGCGAGCAGCGAACACGCGAACGCGTCACCTCAGACGGGTCTAGCCACGAAAATCATTGGCGCACAGGCTAATCGAGGACGACGTTGAGCACGATGATGATCAGCCCGAGGGTGGTGTTGGCGATACCGACCCCACAGGCGCCCCACTTGGAATAGCCACCCACGCGGGCCGCCACCACACCCCAGCCGAACAGGATCGCGGCATTGATGCCCAGTGCCAGCGTCGTGTAGCCGGGTGTCACCGACCCGTCGGGATGGACGATGTCGTCGCTCCACCCCGCGAGATGCGCGATCAACAGCACGATCAGCGTCGGCACGCAGGCGATGACCAGCGGTATCCCCGTCAGCATGTTGCGCCCGAGATCGGTCCAGAACCCCGACGACGCCCCCGCCTTGTGCGTCGACACGTGCTGGCCGTAGCTGCGCGTGATCGCCGCGATGGCCACGCTCACCACAACCCACTCCGCCGCATACCTCGGCGTCTGATCGGCCGGAACAGCCGCCAGCATGACACTGGCGAGCACCGTGCCCACCACCCCGCCATAGAGGTCGTTCACCTGTAGCTGCATATTCGCCGATGATAGGCGAGCGGCCCTCCCCTGCAGCATTGTGCGCGCGCCGATTCGAAGCGACGACGACCCGAGAGGCCACCTCTAGGGTGAGCTCATGGCGTCGGTCAAGCAGATCCAGGTCACCTTCGACTGCGCGGAACCCGAGCGCGTCGCCCGTTTCTGGTCCGAAGTACTGGGGTACGAGCACCGGGGCTCCTCGTGTGCCGATCCCTCGGGCGTGGGTCCGCGCTTGCACTTCCAGCGTGTGCCCGAGGGAAAGGTCGTGAAGAACCGGGTCCATATCGACGTGCGGGTCGGTACCGGGCTCGTGGGTGACGAGCGCGTGGCAGCGCTCGAATCCGAATGCACGCGACTGGTCGCCCTCGGCGCGGTACGCGTACGTCTGCTGCGCGCCGACGGAGTCAACGAGTCGTGCCTGGTGATGCAGGACATCGAGGGCAACGAGTTCTGCCTCGACTGATCTCCCGAGAAAGGGCGCCTTCTCCCGGACCCGCCTGCGGTCGGCCCGTTGATCCAGCGGTTTCCGAAAGGATGCCCCGGGTCCCGCCGCTCAGCGAGGTCTATTCGTACGCGCGCATCAGGCCCTGCGCGTCTACGGAGGCCACCAATTCCCCTGTCCGCGTGAAAATCTGGATGCGTGCGTACATGCGGCCCGCACCCGCGAAAGGGCTTTCGCAGCGCAGTAGCAGCCAGTCGTGCACCGTGAACGGCCGGTGGAAGGTGATGGTCTGGGTGAGCATGGCCGACTTCCCGCGGCCGCCGCGGCGCGCGATCTCGGCCTGCGGGTAGGGGCGCGTGGCGACCGGGCCGAGGAAGCCCTCGCTGCCGTGGGCCAACAGCGCCCGCGAGAACACCGGCAGATCGGGTGCCTTGTCGCAGCGCATCCACACATCCAGCGACGGTGGGCCCGCGAGGTCGAGCGCCAGCGCGTCGGCTCCGCCGGGTGTCCTGACCTCCCACGGCAGCAGGGCACACGGCAGGTCGGCGCAGTCGTCCGGACCGGGAACCTCGGGTGGAAGCGCGGCATGGTGTGCCAGGAAGTCCGGCTCGTCGACGCTGAGCATGGCCAGCACTCGAGCGTGCTCACGCCCGTCCTGCCGGAATGACACCTGCGCGGTGGCCAGCGACCGCCCCGACTGAACGACCTCGACGTCCACGTCGACCTCCCGATCGGCGTACCCACCGCGCGGGAACACGCCGTGCAGCGACTGCACCGCCATGTGCGGCACCGTGCGCTCGGCCGCGACCACCGCCTGGGCCAGCGTCTGACTGCCCAGCGTCGTCGGCAGCGTCGACGTCACATTCCTGGCCCGGAACCGTCCGGGCGCGACCTCGGCGAGATCCAGCACGTCGAGGAGGTCGGCCAGGTCGACGACCGGCCAATTATCTGTTCCACCAGCCACAGCGGAATGCTCGCATACGCCGCGGCCGCCGGCGTAGTCGCGGTGCGCGGTGAGTGGGACGCTTCCCACCGGGGCACCTCGTCGACGGCCGACAGATGGTGCGAGGTGGCGGACGGCCCTGGGCTCCAGGGCCGGGTTCCGCTACCTCGACTGGATCACCTGTCGGAGGAACCGCTCGCCGAGCCACTGCCCAGCAGACACAGCGGGTTCGCCACCATCGCCGCCTGTGCCGAACCCGAGGACGAACCGGTGATGCCGGAATCGACCGGCGGTGTATTCGGCACCGGTGCCGCCGGGTTCCCCGAGCCGCCGGCCAGCATCGACTCGCCGTCGAGGTTCGCCGGAGCCGCGACATCGAGCAGGTCCAGCACGGTCGGCGTGATGTCGGCGAGGGTGTACCCGTTGTTCTGCGCGCCCGCCGCGAAACCCGCCCCGCGGGCGATCACGAAGCTGGCCGTCTCGTAGGCGCTCTGGCCGCCGTGGCCGCCGTCCGGCTTGTGCCCGTGGTCGGTCGTGACCAGGATCGTCCACCGCTCGTTCGAGTGCGCGGCCGCCCGCGCGTCCACCGCGGCGGTGATCTTTCCGACCAGACCGTCCACGCGGGCGATGGCATCGCGATACGCCTGCGGCCAGACTCCGCGCAGCGTGTGTCCCACGATGTCGACCTGGTCGAGGTGGGTGAACAGCAGGTCGGTCCCGTCCTCGGTGATGGCCGAGACGACCCCCGCGGCCGCATTGTCATCGGCGGTGGTCTCACAGGCGCCCGCGCCGGTGGGGTCGATCTGGGTGACGGTGACCTGATCGGCCTGCGGACTGCCGGTGCGCGCGATCATGCCGATCGTGTCCCACGTGCCGATGGACGCCGTCGACAAGGCCGGACGCTCCCGCTCCACCTGCGTGAACACGGTCGGGTACTGCGCGAAAGGTCCGGCATTGCAGGTGGATCCGTTGTCCTGGATGCCGTGCTTGGTATCCCACACGCCGGTTAGCGCCGTCGCCCACGAGACGCACGACATCGTGGTGTGCGGGGCGATGGAGGTGCGGGCCAGGGTGCCCTGCGCGGCGAGGCGGTCGAGATTCGGGGCATCGGCCGCGGACACCTCGCTCCACAGCGTGCCATCGATGCCGATGACCACGACCTTGTTCACGATCGGAGCCGCCGGAGCCGGAGCCGCGACGGCGAGTGGGGCGGCGGCCAGAACTGCGGCCGCGAGGATGCGGTGAGTGCGAGACATGCGCGGCACCGTAGTCGGTGAGCCGCCCCGGCACCCAGCAAATTGGACAATTGACCGATAGAGAGTGTGCTTCCCTCAGGGGCTATCGTCGGTCTCGCGCTCCACGCTGTCGTCGGCCGTGATGAGCCGGTCGTGCAGTTCCTCCTGCTCGTGCACCTGCTGGTCCTCGAGGTCGAGGAAGTCCGCGCGCGCACCGCTGGTGGCGCGTACGAGTTCGTCGAGCTTGATGAGCACCGCGTGATTGGCGCGATTGGTGGTGTGCTGCAACAGGAAGAGCATCACGACACTGGTCAGACCCGCGCCGGTGTACACGGTGGTCTGCCACCAGCTCGGGAAGTGGGTGCAGGCGCCGACGACTACCGTGGCGATCGCCGCGACCAACACGAGGATCCAGGCCCAGCGGGTCCCCGCCCAATGCGTCGCGGCATCGGGAATGGTCGTGGCGAAACGGCGGGCGTCCACGCGATCACCTCGGGCGCTGTCGGCGAATTCCTCGGGCCCTGCCACCAGACGTTGAGCGGTCGTGGCCTCGCCGCGCATATACCCGATTCCGCGGACCCCAACCGGAGCCGGGCAGAAAGCCCCCGACCTCAGCGACCGCGCAGGCGAGCACGCGCGCCCGCGATGATCGTAATGATCATGACCGTCATCACCTGCAGTGCAGTGAGCGGCGGTGAAGCGGGTGGCTGAACCGGTGCGGCGTATTCGACCGAGGACGGCGGCGGTACCGGCAGCGGCGGGGCAGCCGCGGGGATCGATGGGATCGGCTCGGGCAGTCGCACGGGGACGGGCACGACGGCCGGCGCCGCCGGTGCCGGTGGAATGGCCAGGGGGATCCCGAGCTCCGGCAGGTGCGGGGCCGGTAGCAACAGCGCGCAGGTCAGCAGGGCACTCCCCGCCGCGGCGCTGCCGACCGCCACGCTGCCCACACCGGCCGAGCCCGTGCCGGCACTGCCGCTGGAACCGACGCCGACCAGGCTCGAGCCCATGCCGCTTCCGGTGACGATGCCGGACCCCAGCGCGGCGCTGCCGACTGCCGCGCTGCCGACACAGGCGGGAAGCACATAGGCGGGGTCGAGGTACAGCAGACCGCCGAGAGTGTCCGGGGCGGCGATCGGAGTCGCGTCAGGCGCGGGTCCGCCGGCGGTCGGATCGAGCATCACGCCGGAATCGGGTCCGCCGGCCGTGCTCGGACCGAGCCCGAGGGCGCGCCCGGCCGCCGGGCTCGGGATCACTCCCCCCGAGCTGCCGGTCGGCGCCGCGGACCAGCCCGGTTTCGCCGCGCTGCCGAGACCCAACTCCTGCCCGCCGGACTGTCCGTCATCCGGCGCGGCCGCGGTGCCCGGAGCCGCACTGCCGCTGATGATCTGATCGATCGTCGGCATTCCGGGAGCAGCCGCGGCGAGCGGGGCGGGCACGGCCAACAGCGCCGTAGCCGCCCCCACTGCCGCGAATCCTCGTACTGCTCTTCCTATTCCGTCCACCATGCCTCCGAGGGATCGCTGTTTGCCGCGGTCATCGAGGAAGATCGCCGCCGGACGGTTCCGCGGCGAGATCCTGGAAGCGGGTGAGGGCGAGCTCGTAGGCGTCCTTGGCGACGTGAGTACCGCCGGCGAACGGCCGATCCAGTTGGTAGACAGCCAGAATGACCGCACCGATCACGAGTCCGAACAACGCGGTCATCAGGATGCTGCGTTTGGTGACCACGACACCGGAGAAGACGGTGCCGAACAACAGCATGGCCGTGGCGAACCACAGGGCGACGTAGAGGAATCCGGGCAACCGGTACCCGGCGTCCAGCCCACGATCGAAGCGGGCCTCGGTGATCGCCGCGACGGCAGCGGCGGTCTCGTCCTGGTCCGCCTTCGCGTCCACGGTGGCGGCGGGCACCGAATTCACCGTCTCCCGCAGTTCATCCAGCGTCGCCTGGGTAGACGGGCTCAGTCGGCGCTGTTCGTCCATGACCTGCCACTCTTCGTCGATCACCTGCCGGGTGTAGGCGGTCACCAGGGCGCGGACCTTCTCGCGATCCGCCTCGGGCATGTCGCTCGCGGCCTCATACACGTTCACCAGGGCTTTGCCCTCCGAGACGGTGTGCGCGTGCGAGGTGTCGTACTGCTGCCACAGGATCACCACGACGAACGCCACGATGGCGGCGAAGAACATGTTGACCATGTCCAGCATCATCGAGCCGGCGCCGGAATCGTCGTCGTGGCGCCACGAGGCAGGCCGCACCCGATCTCCCAGCACGAAGATTCCCACCGCGACGCCGACGAACAGCGCCAATACCGCCGGCTGCAACAGAATTCCTGGCATTCCGCGACTCCGTTCGTGCCGGGGGTGGAAGCGATCACAGAGTTATTCGCGGTGGTCCCCCGGATGGATTGCACTCCGAATCCCTTCCACGCCACGGGTTTACAACCGAGCGGTCGCTTTCGAGCTCCCGTTCCGGCGTGCGACTCCCCGGCCTGGCGTCGTCAGACCGAACCGAGCAGGTCTTCGATGCGGATCGGCAGGTGGCGCACGCGCACGCCGGTGGCGTGGTAGATCGCGTTGCCGACCGCGGCGGCCGAGCCGACGATGCCGATCTCGCCGATTCCCTTGCTGCCCATGGGGTTGACGTGCGGATCGTGTTCCTCGATCCAGCTCACGTCGATATCGCCGACGTCGGCGTTGACCGGGAGGTGGTATGCGGCGAGGTCGTGGTTGATCACCTGGCCGAAACGCTCGTCGAACTGGCTCTGTTCGAGCAGCGCCATCGACAGGCCCATGGTGATGCCGCCGAGGAATTGGGAACGCGCGGTCCGGGGATTGATGATGCGGCCGACGGCGAAGACCCCGACCGCCCGCGGCACCCGGATCTCGGCGGTGTCGATGTCGACCCGCACCTCGACGAAGTGCGCGCCGAACGCGTGGGTCGAATAGTTCTCGCGCGCAGGGTCCGCGGGTGCTGCCAGGGTGAGCTCGTCGCCGGCGGCGGGTGCGTGACCATACCGGTCACGGAAGGCCCGCGCCGCCGCCACCACGGCCGACCCCCAGGACGCCATGCCGCTCGAGCCGCCGGCGACGGTCCCGATGGGCAGACACGAATCGCCGATCCGCAGCTCGACATGGTGCGGGTCGACCCCGAGGGCGTCGGCGGCGATCTGGCCGAGGGTCGTCCAGGTGCCGGTGCCGAGATCCATCGCGTCGATGGCCACTTCGTAGCGCTCGCCGTCGTACCGCACCCGGGCGCTGTTGCCCGCGGACACGTCGGCTGGATAGGTCGCCGCCGCGACTCCCCACCCGACCAGCCAGCGCCCCTCCCGCCGGGCGCGCGGTGCCGGATCGCGTGCGGCCCAGCCGAATCGCTCGGCGCCCACCCGCAGACACTCCACGAGACCGCGGCTGGAGAACGGGCGCCCCGACTCCGGATCCACCTCCGGTTCGTTGTGGACGCGCACCGCGATCGGGTCCATACCGAGGGCGACCGCGAGTTCGTCGATCGCGGTCTCGGCCGCGTACATCCCCGGGCAGTGTCCCGGTGCGCGCATCCACGACGAGACGGGGACGTCCAAGGCCGCGAGTCGATGGGAGGTGGACCGGTCGGTCGCCGAGTACATGATCCGGGAGGCGATCGCGGACTGCTCGGCGAATTCCTTGACCGTGGAGGTCTGTTCGATCACGTCGTGGGCGATCGCGGTCAGGGTGCCGTCGCGGTGCGCACCGAGCCTGACCCGCTGGATGGTGGGCGTGCGGTAGCCGGTGAGGGTGTACAGCTGCTGCCGGGTGAGCGGCAGTTTCACCGGCCGGCCGGGGACCAGCTTCGCCGCCATCGCCGCGAGCACGATATTGGCGTGCGGTTCCCCTTTGGAGCCGAAACCACCGCCGACGTACGGTGCGACGACCCGCACCCGCTCGGGGTCGAGCCCGAACAACGACGCGATCGTGGACCGCACCACGTGCGGGCCCTGGGTGGCGTCGAACAGCACCAGCGCGTCGCCGGTCCACTGCGCGATGGTGGCGTGCGGCTCCATCGCGTTGTTGTGGACCATCGAGGTCGTATAGGTCCGGTCGATCACGACCGGCGCCCGGGTGAGCGCGGCGTCGACATCACCGATCGCGGTGTCGGTGGCGAAACCGCCGCTGACGTCGTCGGGAGCGTAGAGATCGGGGCGGTCGCCGCTCAGCACGACGTCGGCAGGACTCTCGTCGTAGGTCACCCGCACCCGGTCGGCGGCATCGCGGGCCACCTCGGGGCTGGTCGCGATCACCGCGCCGATCAGCCTGCCGCGGAAGGGGATGTCGTCGTCCTGCAGGATGAACAGCTCGTTGTCGTCGTCGTGGGCCAGCGATGGGGCGTTGTGCCGGGTGAGCACGGCCACGACGCCGTCGATCCGCTCGGCCGCGCTGGTGTCGATCTCCCGCACGCGACCACGGATGATCGTGGCCTGGATCGCGTACGCGTGCAGCGGGTCCTGCTGGGGATGTTCCAGCGCGTAGGGCGCGAGACCGCGCAGTTTGGCCGGTCCGTCGATCCGGGTGGGCGAGGTGCCGATCGCGCGTGGGCGCAGCGGCTCGCTCATCACGCCTCCCGTTCGGTCAGCTCGCGCAGCGTCGCGACGAGGACAGCGCGGGTCAGCGGGACCTTGAAAGCGTTCTGGCGCTGCGGTCTCGCCGCGGCGAGTTCGGCGTCCGCGGCGGCGGCGAAGTTCCGCTCGGTGGGGGCGGCGCCGCGCAGTACGGCTTCGGCGGCGCGAGCCCGCCACGGTTTGGGCGCGACCCCGCCGAACGCGATCCGCGCCTCTCGCACGACACCGTCGGCGAGATCGAGCGCCGCCGCCACCGATACCACCGCGAAGGTGAAGGAGGCGCGATCGCGCACCTTGCGGTAGGCGGACCTGGTGGCCATGGGCAGCGGTGGCAGGTCGACCGCGGTGATCAGGTCGCCGTGGTCGAGCACGGTGTCGCGGTCGGGGGCGTCGCCGGGCAGCCGGTGCAGGTCGTCGACGGGGATCGCCCGTTCGCCGTGCGTGCCCAGTACGCGGACCACCGCGTCCACTGCGACCAGTGCCACCGCCATGTCCGAGGGGTGGGTGGCGGTGCAGTCGCCGGATGCGCCGAGGATGGCGTGTTCCCGGTCGAATCCGCCGATCGCCGAGCAACCGGTGCCCGGCACGCGTTTGTTGCACGGCGTGGTCGGATCCTGGAAGTACGCGCATCGGGTGCGCTGCAGCAGATTGCCGCCGGTGGTGGCCAGATTACGCAGCTGGGCCGAGGCGCCCGCCAGCAGCGCCGCCGACAACAGCGGATAGCGGGTGCGGATGACGGGGTGGGCGGCCAGATCGGCGTTGCGCACGGCCGCGCCGATGCGCACACCGCCGTCCGGACGCTCGGTCACCTCGTCGAACGGCAACCTGCTGACGTCGACCAGCAGGCCGGGCGCGGCGATGCCGAGCCGGAGGTGATCGACGAGATTGGTTCCCGCGCCGAGGAAGACGGCGTCGGGCCGGGCGGCCACCGCGGCCACCGCCCGGGCGGCGTCGTCGGCGCGCTCGTAGTCGAACTCCCTCATCGTCCGGCCTCCAGGATCGCCGCGACGATGTTCGGGTACGCCCCACAGCGGCACAGATTGCCGCTCATCCGCTCCCGGACCTCGTCGGCGGTCAGCGCGATCTCGGCGCGCGGGTCGCTCACCCGGCTCGGCCTGCCTGCCCGCAGCTCGTCGAGCATGCCGACCGCCGAGCAGATCTGCCCCGGCGTGCAGAACCCGCACTGGAAACCGTCGTGGTCGAGGAAGGCCTGCTGGATGGGATGCAGCTGGTCACCGTCGGCCAGGCCGTCGGCGGTGACGATCGTCGCGCCGTCGTGGGCGACGGCCAGGGCCAGACACAGGATCGCCCGGCGGCCGTCCAGCAGGACGGTGCACGAGCCGCACTGCCCGTGATCGCAGCCCTTCTTCGGCGTCGTCACGCCCAGCTGTTCGCGCAGCACGTCCAGCAGCGTGGCGCGGGTGTCGACCGACACCGTCCGGACCGTTCCGTCGACGGTCACACTGATCTGCGCGCGCATCGAAGATGCCTCTCGCCGGTGGGACACCGATTCCACATCGACCAACGCAGCCGGCCTCGGCCGACCACCCGTTGCTGCTCGTCACTGTGCTCACACCCGCAGACCACGCTACCAACCTTCGGCGCTAGGCCGCCGCCGCGCCGTCACCTGCCGGGATGATCGAGGTCGGGATCTTGGGCAGGGCGTTCGGGTGACGTCTGCCGAGCCAGTCCAGGAGTTCCTCGCGGACCGCGCACCGCAGGGTCCACGCGTCGTCGGCGTCGGCGGTCGACATCGCCGCCCGCACCACGATGTTCGTCGGCGTGCTGTCGGTGACCAGCAGGCTCCAGCTGCGCCCGTCCCATTCCGGGCGGTCACGCAGGTAGTCGTGCAAATGCTCCCGCAGCAGCGGCACCGGTGTGCTGTGGTCCAGGTGCAGCAGTACCGTGCCGGTGACCTCCGGGCCGCCGCGTGACCAGTTCTCATACGGCTTGCTGTTGAAGTAGGAGACCGGCATCGTCAGCCTGCGGTCGTCCCAGATCCGCACCGTCAGGAAGGCCAGGGTGATCTCCTCCACGGTCCCCCACTCCCCTTCCACCACCACGGTGTCGCCGATCTTCACCGAATCCCCGAAGGCGATCTGCAGTCCGGCCATGAGATTGCTCAGCGTCGACTGCGCGGCGACACCGGCGATGATGCCGATCACCCCGGCCGAGGCCAATAGCGAAGTGCCCAGCGTGCGCAGCCCCGGGAACAACAACAGAATCGCCACCGCCGCGGTCGTCACCACCAGCACCGAGGTGACGACGCGACGCACGAGACCCAGCTGGGTGCGCAATTGCCGCACCCGCGAGATCTCGCTGGTGCATTCGGCGTAGCGGCGCAACATGTTCTCCGCGACCGCGTCGGCGACGCGGGCCATCAGCCACGCCGCGGCGAGAATCGCCGCCGCGGCCAGGATATTGCGGATCACGGCGTCGTGGCGCACGTCCAGCGCCGCCAGCGGATAGCTGGCGCGCAGGACCAGCACGCCGAGCAGTACCTGCAGCGGAAGTCGCGTACGTCGCAGCAGCAGCGGCAGATGCGTGCCCGGCCTGCGCCGCGCGCCGTAGCGCAGCAGCCGGTCGATCACCAGCCCCGCCGACACCGTGATCGCCACCGTCGCGAACACGACGATCATCGGCCGAACAATGTCCTCCACGAGATCGAACTCCTCTCGTCGTCAACTCGGTCCGTCTGTCGCCGGATACCCACTCCGCCGCGCCGGCGACATGAAGATCCTGTTGCCCGGTCTGATTGACCCCGGCGATCGGGGGCAAGCGACTCGATGAACAGCTACCGAGCTGTCGATCGGAGGAAGCCCATGACCCGCCACCACCGCCCGATCCGCGTCGGAGTGCTCATCGCCTTCGCCGCGGCGGCCCTGCTCGGCTGCGCCACCACGACCGAACCCCGGGGGCCGGGGCAGGATCCCGGTCCCACCGAAGCACCGGTGATCGGGGCGGAGGCGAGCACACAGCTGTGTGAGGCCCTGCGCGCCGATGTCGGGAACTGGCAGTCGCAGGGCACCGCGGTGGCCCGCACGACGTTCAACGGCGCCGTGCACAACTGGGCGTTGCGCAACGGCGCGATCAACATCTCCGTCGCCCGCCATCGCGAGGTCGTCGACGCGGTGACCATCGAGCAATGCCCGGACGTGCGCGATCAGGTGATCCAGGCACTCGACGTCCCCGATCTCGCCTCCGGCCTGGCCGGTTTCTGACCGAGTTCGCCACTGCTGTTTGCCCTTTCGGACCCCGGGTATGGCCCGTGATGTACGAGCCGGCGAGCGTTCGAAGGCCCGCCGGCTGTGACCGAAGCCGGCCCGCGGCGGTCACGCCGACGGGCTGGGGAAGGAGTACTCGTGAGCACGGTAGCCGCAACTGTCGATGTGGATGTCCCGATCCGTACCGCCTACAACCAGTGGACGCAGTTCGAGACGTTCCCGTATTTCATGGAGGGCGTGGAGCAGGTCAGCCAGCTCGACGACCGGCACACCCACTGGCGGATCCACGTCGGTCCGTCGACGCGGGAGTTCGACGCCACCATCACCGAACAGCACCCCGACGAGCGCGTCGCCTGGAGATCCGACAGCGGACCCGACCACGCCGGAGTCATCACCTTCCATCGCCTCGACGACACCCACACCCGGATCACCGCCCAGATGGAGGTCGACCCGGACGGCTTCGTCGAAACCGCCGCCGACAAACTCGGTGTGCTGAAGCACCGCGTGAACGGTGACATGAAGCGCTTCAAGCAGTTCATCGAGAGCGAGGGACTCGAGACCGGCGCCTGGCGCGGCGACATCCCCCGTCCCGACGCGGGGATCTGAGTCGGCCCAGGGAGGATGCCCCGCGCTCGTGTCGAGTGCGGGGCGTTCGCGATGCGCCACCCGGACGCGGGCCCGCTCGATCATCGAGGAGACCATGAACGCGATCGCCGATCAGCTCGCCGACCTCGCCGAGAGACACGGCCTGACGGTTGCCGTCGCCGAGTCGTTGACAGCGGGGAATCTCGCCGCCGCCCTCGGCGCCGCGCCGGATTCGGCGGTGTGGTTTCGCGGCGGCGTCATCGCCTATGCCACCGAGGTCAAACGGCACGTGCTCGACGTTCCGGACGTTCCCGTCGTCTCCGAGACCGCGGCGATGGCCATGGCCGAGGGGGTGCGAGCCCTGATGGATGCCGATATCGCCGTCGCCACCACCGGTGTCGGCGGGCCGGGACCCCAGGATGGGGAACCCGCCGGATCGGTGTGGTTCTGCGTCGTTTCCCGCCGTGACGTGCGCACGAGCCACCGCCGATTCGACGGAGACCCGTCGGAGGTCCTCGTTCGGTCGGTGCGGTACGCGCTCGAGTTGCTGCTGTCGATGGCGGAGCGGGAAGGCCGCGCCGCTGTTTACGAATCCCGTGGGGGGACATCCTCCGAGCAAGAGGTATCGACCGAGGAGAGCGGGTAGCAATGGCTCAGGGCACTGTGAAGTGGTTCAACGCGGAGAAGGGTTTCGGCTTCATCCGACCCGACGAGGGCAGCGCCGACGTCTTCGTCCATTTCTCCGAGATCCGGGGCAACGGATTCCGGACGCTCGCCGACAACCAGAAGGTCGAGTTCGAGGTGGGCCACAGCGATCGGGGGCTGCAGGCGACCGATGTTCGCGCCGTCGACTGACTCCGACGACGACTCGACCTGCCGGTCCTTCGACGCGGTGATCGCCGCGGCCGACGCTCCGGTCTGGGTGATCACCACCGTCGCGCGCGGCCGCCGTGCTGGTTGTCTCGTCGGCTTCGCCACGCAGGTCGGTATCAGCCCACGCCGATTCCTGGCCGCGTTGTCGAAGAACAACCACACCGGTGTCATCGCGGGCGGTGCGACGCATCTCGCGGTGCACCTGCTCACCGCGGACCGTTTCAAGGTGGCCAGGCTGTTCGCCACCACCTCCGGCGACCGGACCGACAAGTTCGCTCGATGCGACTGGGTCATCGGACCACACCAACTGCCCGTTCTCACCGCGGCGGCGGGCTGGTTCACTGCCCGCATCGTCGAGCGGATCAACCTCGGGGACCACGTCGGACTGGTCCTCGATCCGGACACCGCCACCGCGCCGCCGGCGACCTCCGTGGCCGCTGCTTTGCACAACAGCGCGGTAGCCGACCTGACTGCCGGTCACCGGCCCTGACCGGCTCAGCGGGTCGCCGGCCTGGTGACGGTGCTCGGGTGGGCGCCGTTCATGTGAGTCCTCGAGACTGCTTGTCTCCCTGTGCGAATGCCGCGCGGAGAGGTCCGATGCCAGGCGACGGGAACCGGCGTGCCGAGCCGGGCTAGCGGATCGGTGTGCGTGCCGGGGTGTGCGTGTGGGCGACCATCGCGTCGACGACGTAGGCGTGGACCGGCAGCCATGCGGTGAGACCGGCGATGGAGATGATGCGGTCGACCACCGAGGGCACCGGGTTGACCGTTGTGGCCGACGACCTGCACCCACACAGTGCACGCCGTCCACGATTTCGATCAGGATCCGGGTCTTCGAGACTTCAGCGGTGCCGTGAACTATCTGTCGTGTTTGCCGACCAGACGTCGGGCCGGGCCGAGAGTTTTCATGGTGAACACCATCGCTGCGCCCAGGCCGGTCGCGCCGGCAAGTGCCAGCGGCAGTGACGATTTCAGTGTCACCAGCCCGAAGAGGAAGAACACGCAGGTGGCCACCATGATGATGGTGTTGGCCAGATCCATGCTCGGCGTAGTCGTTGTGCGATTACGTGAGTTGGTCATAGCAAGAGGGTTGACCACCACGGCCGTTGCCAAACCGTGACAGTGCAATCGACCACAATTCGACATCCGGTCAACGCGGTCTCGTACCGGATTCATCGACTGCTCGATGCAACTCGGCGAATCGCCGCTCCCGCGTGCCGATCGCCTCGATGACCGGCAATGCCCACTTCGTCGACAGCGTCGCGAAGATTCGACGCGCGACCGCCGCCGCCTGCACCTGCTGCTCGGCTTCACCGACGGCCATGGAACCTCTCACCTGGAAGTGCGTACTTACCGTCGACAATCATCGTCGGTACCGTCGCGCAGGTGAAGATCCTCGAGACCTACGCACGCCTGTTCGTCGCCGATCTCGACCGAGCGCTGCCCGTGTACGAAAAGCTCGCCGGGACACCAGCAGACCTCCGCTTCCGTTTCGAGCACGCCGAAATCGCCGCCGTCGGGGATTTCCTCGTCATCGCCGGTCCGGAAGAATCGATCAGTGCCTACCGCACCACCATCGGACCTGTGATCGTGGACGATCTCGACGCAGCCCAGCAGTTCGTCACCGAGATCGGCGGCGACATCACCAGCGGGCCGATCGTTTCACCGACAGGCCGGGTGGTCTACGCGCGCCACCCGGACGGTACGCATGTCGAATACGTGGAATGGTCGGCCGACATTCGATCGCGCGTACTCGGCTGACAACGGTGGGGCGCTCCCGATCGCCCGACCGACATCGGTCAGATCAGTCTCCGCCCGTGCCCGCAGGAAACATCGTGCAGTGCTTCAGAATCCCTGCGTGGAAGGCAAACGCTCACGCAGTCAGTGGGCCGTGAGGTCGGCAATCAAGTCGTCGACGACCGACAGCCGCGCCAGGCCCGGGGTGACTCGGCTGTCGCACTGCTGGTTGGGGTCGCCGCGCCAGGTCGGCGGCGAATTCGACACGGCGAGAGTCGATCACGGCCCCACCGATGACCGTGCTGTGGCCGGACAGGGCGAGCGAGATCACGGCGGGTGTCCAGGTCACGCAGGGCGAAGGCGTCGTCGAGTGTGTACGAGGTGGTCCGGTAGATCGGGGCGGGCGCCCGCGTGCACCTACCGGGTGTCGGAGGACCAGCGCTCGCTCATTCGCGGCGCCGTTCGGCGAGCACGTCGGACCACCAGCGTTGCGCGACCGCCGGATGGGATCGCAGCCAGCCGACCAGCGCGTTCTCCCCGAATGCCGCCAGCAGCGGGTTGTCGGCGTCCTGGCTGACGCCGCGGGCCAGGGCCGCGAGATCGGCGGGCAGGTCGAGCGGTTCGACGATCGCGTCGAGGCGGGGGCCGAGAAAGAACGGCACCGAGTATCGGTCGACTCCGGCGGGCGGGCTGACCACGCGGTGCCGGGTGGCCGTGAGATAGCCCCGGGTGGCGATCTCGAGCATCTCGCCGATGTTGACGACGAAACTGCCCGGCACCGGCACCACGTCGATCCAGCCCGCGGGCCCCTGCACCTGCAGCCCGCCGACCTCGTCCTGTTGCAGCAGCGCCAGATACCCGTAGTCCTTGTGGGCGCCGACGCCCTGGTCGTCGCCGGTGGTGTCCCGGCCCGGGTAGTGGATGATCTTGAGGTGGGTCGAGGCCTCCTCGTCGAACCACCGGTCGAAGTAGCCCTCGTCCTGCCCGAGCGCGACGGCCAGGGCGCGCAGCACTTCCCGGCTGACCCGCAACGCCTCGGCCTGCCACGCCAGGGTGACCGCACGCAGGCGCGGCACCGCGACCGGCCACTGGTTCGGCCCGATCAGCCGCTCCCAGGCCGGTCCCCCGGCCGGCCGCGCGGCCCGCTCGGGGCCGATGTCGATCTGTTCCCGCCGGTCCGGTGCGCCCGCCGTGTATTCGTGCCCGGTGCTGGTGTAACCCCGGAACTGCGGCGAGTGGATGTTGGCGATCTCCCGCCGCTGCTCGACCGGCAGGGCGAAGAACTCCCGCGCGACCGCGAACACTCCGTCGGTGAGCACCGGATCGACACCGTGTCCGACCACGTAGAAGAACCCGATCTCGTTCGCTGCCCGGCGCAGCTCATCGAGAAAGAGGGCGCGATCGGTGTCCGGGCCACGGAACCGCGAGATGTCCACGAGCGGCAGACTGGAGGTCACGAATCCCGAGTCTAGGCCGGACACCGCCCCTGACAAGGCCTTTCGTTCACCGTGAACCCAACACGCGGTCCTTTCCGCGCGCCGGGATTCGACCCCGCCGTCGCGCCTCGGCGCGGATCAGCACGACACCGTATCGCCGGACGAGCTGTCCAGGCGCACCCCCAGAACCCTCTTCAACTCGCCGACACTGTCGGCGCTGGGTGTCACCACATCGCGCTCCCACCGGCTGATCTGGTTGCCGTCCCTGATCCCGATCCAGTCGGCCAGTTCCGCCTGCGTGAACCCGGAGGCCATCCTCGCCGCCCGAATCGCTTTACCGATCGTGGACATGGTCTCCCCTCTCTCTCGATGCCCTCGGCGGACCGCATCGGCGGCGGGTGTCCGTCGGCGAACACTCGCACTCCTGAAGCGGTCTCGCGCAGCCACATTCGAACGATAAGGGCGAATCCACTGTCGAAAGAGACTGTGACTGCACGGCAACTGACTGTGCACGCACAAACTCGAGCGCCCGCCGCGCACCAGACGTCGGCTATTCCGATGGGGTGTCCGCGGCGGTGGCGCTGCGGCGCCAGTCACGCGGCGTCATCCCGAATGTTTCGCGGAATCGGCGGGCGAAGTGGGCGGGGTCGCGAAAGCCCACGGCGCCGGCCACCGCGGCGATGGATCGGTGCGCGTAACCGCGGTCGATCAGCATGTCGCGGGCCCGGACCAGGCGTTGTTCGATGATCCACTGCTCGAGGCTGATTCCCGACTGGGCGCACACCTTGTACAGGTGCCGGACGGAGATATTGTTGGCGGCGGCGATCCCGGGGATCTTCAAGGTCGAATCGGACAGGTGGGTCCGCACATACCCGAGAATCTGCTCGATCAGCAGCTGGTCCGGGATGGCGGCGCCGTCACCCGGACCGCGGCCTGCCGCCGAGATCAACAGCGCCCGAACCATTTCCAGGCACGACTCGCCCACCGAGGCGGCGGCCGGATCGGCCTCGAGCTGGTCGGCGACCCGGACGAGATGCTCGATCTGCGCCGTGACCATCGGGTACAGCGGCGACGCCGCCAGCCGCCCGTGCGCCGCGGCGACCGTTTCCACCGAGATGCCGAGGCGCTGCCGGGACAGCTGCAAACACAACGTGCCGCCGAGGCCGTACCAGCCGGAGGCGAAGGTGGTGGCCAGGTCGATCACTTCGCAGGCGCCGGGTTCGATCAGCGTTTGCGCGCCGAATTGTTCGTGCCTGCGGAGCTGTCCGCTCTGCACGGTCACCGTCAAAGTGTCGCTGGGCGTGGATCGCTCGTGTCGGCTCGTTCGGCGGACCTGGTGACCGGAGACCTCCGAGCGGGTGAGCGCGATCGGACCCAGCATCCACGATTGGTGCCGGCTGACCACCTCCGCCGGCGCGTCCCACATCTGCAGGTTCGCCCCGAGATCGGCTTCCTGCAGGATGGCGGTGACCGCCTCCCGCCGGTCCGCCGGAGCGAAATAGTCGGAGTCGATCAGCACTGCCATGGACGATCTCCACTTCGGATTCTCGCCGGGCGGTGGAGGCCCTCCCGTCACCGGCCGTTACGCGTCTCGGGTGGTGGCACATCGGACCGAGGCGATTGCCCGCGGCCTGTAGTCGGCGATGTTATCGCGCAATGACGCGCCCGGAGCCCGATTCGGCAGGGTTCCACCCCGGCTTCACCGACCTGCGACCGCGTGTCCCCTTGCCGCGGTTGACCGTAATGCCAGGATTCGACGTTCGGCGGGTGTCGCTGTCGCCGCCCATTCCGGCCGCACGGCCGCATAGGTGCACACGTCACGCCATCGGCCCTGGGTTCGGTAGAGCTGTCGCAGCCGCGCTTCCGGTGTCAAGCCCACTCCCGACATCACCTGGTCCATCACCGGGTGATCGTGCCGGTGCCCCGCCCAGACCCGGTGGATCCCGAGCGGCCCGAAGGCGAAGGCCGCCATGAGCCGTCCCGCCTCGATGCCACCCGCCCGCAGCGCACCTTCGGGGATCACCACCAGCCCGCCGATCATCGCGTTGCTGCCGAAGTCCTCGACCAACAGGCCGATGGTGCCGACCATGGTGTCCGCGTCGGGTGCCGTGATCGCCAGGGTGTACTTGCGCCGCGGGGTCTCCCCGCGCGAGCGCAGCGCGGCGTCGAACGACGCGGCCGCCGCCGGGACACCCATACTGTCGGTGCCCATATATCGGGTCAGGTTCGGGTCGGTGAAGATCCGCTGATAGACGCTCAGGTCACCGGCACGCAGATCCCGCAGCCGCAGCCGCGGGCCGGCCAGTTCCACGTCGCGCAGGTCGATCGTCAACGGACTTCCTCCATCACGCGCGCGAATTCCGGAGCCGTCCACGGGCTCACCGCGGGGATGAGCTCGTCGAGGTCGATATAGGTTCGCCCCGACGGGACGTGCTCGCCGAGCAGGATCCGGCGCGCCGTATCGGCCACCAGCGCGCCGCCGAGCATCACGCCGGAGGCGAGTTGCGGCCAGCTGGACAGGCTCCGGCCGATCTCACCGACGGCGGCACGCATCGTCGGACTCAGCCGCGGCTCGTCGACCACGGTCAGCAGCAGCGACAGTTGTTCACCCCGAGTCATTCTCGCGACATCGGACGCGGTCGACCCACCGGTGCGGCCGTGGAACAGCGGGCGATGGGGTTCGAGATCGAAGCGTTCCACGTCCAACAGGCCACGATCGTTGGTGTCCATCAATACCGGCACGGCGCGGTGCCGCGCGTATTCACGGGCAGCGACTTTCGCCCACACGGTGTCGCATTCCTCCACCAACAGATCCAGCGGCCCGGTGCCTTCCACGCCGTCGAAGAACGGTCCGATCGATTCCTCGGTCAGCCCGTCCGGGAACACCTCGATGTCGAGATACGGGTCGATCTCGAACATCTGACGCGCCGCCAGTACCGCCTTGTGCACCCCGAGATCATCGACACCGGCCCGCAGCCGGTTCAGATTCGACAGCCCGACGGTGTCGAAGTCGGCCAACCGGAACGATCCGCCGACCCCTTCCATCGCCAGCGTCACCGCCGCGCTGTTCCCCACCGACAGCCCGACGACACCGATCCGCCGCTCGCGCAGCTCTCGCTGCTGCGCGCGGTCGATCTTGTTGCGATTCCGGTCGGTGCGCACACGCCGGAATTCGTCGCGCGGCAGCACATGCACCAGCCGACCGTGCCACGGATAGAACACCCAGATTCCCCACCGCCACAACGGCGTTCCGCCACAGATCCGCTGACGGGCCGCCGCCAGCGAGTCCGCCGAATGCGCGACGGCGGGGTCCTCGCAGCGGATCAGTTCATCGAGCTGATCTTCGATCGTGTCGTGCACGGCACCGACCGAACTCGACGCCGCCAACGCTGCCAGGTCTCGCAGTCCCTCCGGACTCGACGCATCGAGCAGCACCGGGCGGGAATGCGATGTTGCGGCGCCGGGCGTGAGAACCGCCGGGCGCGGAACCGAGGTGTACCGAACCATGTGCGCGCGAACCTCCGACCCTCGTGAGACGAACGGACACCCGCTCGCCCCTGTCGACCAGGACGCGCAAACAATACATACAGCACACTTTCAGCTAACACATCTTCGGTCCACCGGCATGGCGCGGCAAAACCCCGCCCAAACTGGAACTATGACCAAGATAGCTGCCGCGACGGGCGAACCCTTTGCGCCGCTGATGGTCGGTCTCGCGATAATCCCGCAAGCATCGATTCGGATCTAGTGTCGGGCGCGGACGACAATCGTCGGGGTCTCCACCGAGTGCAGCAGCGCGCTGCTGGTGGAGCCGAGCAGCATGCTGGAGAAGCCACCGCGGCCGTGGCTGCCCACGACCACCAGTTGCGCCGAAGCCGCCTCGTCGACCAGCGAGCGCACGGGACGATCGGCGACCACGATCCGCCGCACCGGCACATCCGGGTAACGTTCGGCGTAGCCGGCGAGGGTTTCGGCGAGGTCCGCCTCGGCCGACTGCCTGCCGACTTCCCATCCGAACGCGGGCAGATCCAGATCGCTGGAGTCGCTGAACGCGTGAAGCGCGACCAGTGCGACCTTGCGGCGCGCCGCCTCGTCGAACGCGAGCTCGACCGCCGGCACACTGTTGGCGGTGCCGTCCACGCCGACCAGCACCGGCAGCGCGGCGGAGACCGGATCGATCGCCGCGATGCCGTGGATGACGGCCACCGGGCAGTGCGCGTGCTGAGCCGCCGCGCGACCGACCGACCCGAGCAGTCCGCGCTGAAGGGCACCGAGGCCACGACTGCCGACCACCAGGATCTCCGCCGACATCGAACGGTCGATCAGCAGCGGCGCCGCCAGTTCGAACGCGACCTCGGTGGTGATCGCGAGGTCCGCGTCGGGGACCGCGGCGCGGGCGACCCGCTCGGCTTCACCGACCACTCGCTCGGCGTCGGCCCGCAGCCATTCGAGGTCGGCCTCCCCCAGCGACATGCCGGGTCCGAACCCGGTCTGCAGTGCCCCCGAGGTCAGGATGTGCAGTGGCAGGTGATGCAGCGCCGCCTCCGCTGCCGCCCACACGGCGGCCTGATAGGAGGTCGCCGACCCGTCGACCGCGGCCAGCACGGGCCGGGCACGATGGTCGGTGGACCGTGGCTTCTCGTCGGTCATCGTCATTCCTTTCGTCGTCGGGTCGACCCGACCGCGCCGGTTCGCTGTCGAGCCAGGTCCGAACAAGGTCCGGGCGCAGGGGACGACGTCGGCGTCAGTGGGTCGCGGCGGGCACGTCGGCCATCACCCGCACCGTGCGCAGCGCTCGCCAGTACAGGTCGGGCAGGGCCGCCGCGCACTCCGCGGTGCGGTCGATCTCGCGCTGCAGCAACAACCCGTAGGTGAAAGTCGGCTCCCCCGCGTTCTCCGCTTCTCTGGTGAGCTGGACCAGGTGATGCTTGGCGACCACCGCGTCCTGATGGTCACCGAGCAGGTCCTGGACGGCGATCAGCCCGTCGGCGGCCTGCGTACTGCGCGTCGGGTCGAGATCGTGCACGGATTCCAGGTAATAGCGGGTGCGCCGGATGGCTTTGCGCAGTGCGTGCATCGCCGCGTCGGCGGCATCCTCGTCCCTGGCCGATTCGATCGCCCGCATCCGCAGCCGGACCCGCTCCAGCAGGGCCGCCAGCACCCCGGGATTGTCCGGATCATCGATCCCCGGCACCGCGCCCGCCCGCAGCAATCTCTCCGCCGCGGCCAGGTCCTCGATCATGGTCGGGAAGCGGGGCGACGCGAGGAGGTCGCGGGCGGCCGTCCAGGCCGGCTTCGTCCGCGTATCGAAGTACTCCGTCATTCTCGCCCGCACCGGGCCGCGCAGGTAGCGCGGCCGCAGCACGTCCACCGCGGCGCGCAGGCGCGCGGACTGGGTCCGCAGTTCGTGCGCGGCGCCCACGCTGATGCCGAACCAGCGCAGCTCCTCGATCAGCCTGCGGACTTCGGACCGGTGGCGGACGGCGGGCCGGTGCGCGCCGAGCGCGCCGCGCGCACGCCGCGCGGCGATCACCAGCTCGACGACGGCGTCGGGGTCGTCGGGGTCGATCGTGATCTGCCCGTTCATGATCGATTCCCGCTGTGTGTGCAGGTACTGCGCCAGCAGCCGACTCACCCGCGATTGTTCCGACGCGCCGTCGGCGGCTCGGGTCTCGGTGCTCATCGTCGAACCTGCCTCGAAGTACGGAGTGGATACCTGTCTCCACTCTTCACCCCTCCGGTTCCTCCCCCCAGTGCCGTTCGCCCCGTAGATCCACGACCTCGGTAGCCGACCGCCACGACCAAGGACCCACCGGCGTGGGTCCTGTGACCCTGCCGCCCGGCGGTGCACTCGGCGCACAGTGGCAGAAACGGAAAGGAACAGGTCATGACCATTCCCGCAAGCCCGAAGCAGCCGGTCGTCGTCGGTGCCGACGGCTCGGAACAGTCCCGCCAGGCGCTGCACTGGGCCGCCTACTACGCCGCACACCACCGCGTGCCGTTGCGGATCGTCTACGCGGCCGACGTCCCGGTCGACTACGGGCCGGGCGTGACGGGCCCGCTCTACGACCTCGACGCGCTGCGCAAGCACGGCGAGTCCGTCGTGGCCGGCGCCCTCGCGGAGGCAGCCGACATCGCCGCACCGATCGCGGATATCACGATCTCCACCGAGATCGTGTTGGCCTCGGCCGTCACAGTGCTCCGGCGACACAGCGACTCCGCGCGCCTGGTGGTCGTCGGAAGCCGAGGGCTCGGCGCCTTTCGCCGCACCTTGCTCGGATCGGTCAGCACTTCGATCGCCCGGCACGCTCGATGCCCGGTCGCCGTGATCCCGGAATCGGCGGCGCCGGTGGACGGTCCCGTCGTAGTCGGTGTCGACGGGTCACCGTGCAGCGTCGACGCGGTAGCGATCGCGTTCGACGAGGCAGCACGCCGCAATGTCCGCCTGGTCGCCGTGCACGCCTGGTCGGAGTTCTACCGGTACGACGCACGCTCGACGATGCAGGCCGCGGCCGAAGCGGTGCTCGCGGAAAACCTCGCGGGATACGCGGAGAAATACCCCGAGGTAGTGGTCGAACGGTTGGTTGTCGAGGATCGCCCGGCCCGAGCGATACTCGCGGCAGGCGCCGGCGCCGGGCTGATCGTCGTCGGCAGCCACGGCCGTGGCGGGTTCGCCGGAATGAGCCTCGGTTCGGTTGCCCAGACCGTGCTGCACGGCGCCGAAGAACCGCTGATCATCGCCCGCCTCAACGATCACCGCTGATCGGTGTGCTCGACGGATCCGATCACGGCACCAAGACCGCCGCACCGTCGAAACGGCCGAGGGACAGATCGCTCAACGCGCGGTCGGCGTGATCGAGTGCGTAGCGGTGCGTCGTCACGACCAGCCGACGTTCCTGCGCCAGCGTGAGGAACTCCGCGGCCTGCGCCCGGGTGTTCGAGGTGACGGAGCGAATCTGGCGCTCCCGGAACAGATGTCGCTGATAGTTCAGCGGCGGCACATCGGTGAGGTGGATGCCGGCCACGGCCAGCGTGCCACCGGCATCCAGTGCCGCCATCGCGGGCAGCACGAGGTCGCCCACCGGGGCGAACAGAATCGCCGCATCCAGCGGCTCGGGCGGCGCGGCCGCGGCGCCCTGCACCGAATCCACCCCCAGGCTCAGCGCCAGTTCCCGGGCCGCCGCGTCCCTGGTCATCACATGCACCCGCGCGCTCCGGGCGAGCGCGACCTGCGCGGTGAGATGCGCGCTGCCGCCGAAGCCGTAGATGCCGAGCACTCCCCCTGCCGGGACTTCGGCCCGCACCAGCGCGTGGTAGCCGATGATGCCGGCGCACAGCAGCGGCGCCAGTTCGTCGTCGCGGTAGCCCGTCGGCAAGGACAGCGCGAAATCGACCGGGACGGTGACGAATTCGGCATATCCACCGTCGGCGTCCCAGCCGGTGTAGAGCGACCGCGGACACAGGTTCTCCGCACCACGCAGGCAGTACCGGCACCGGCCGCAGGTCGACCGCAGCCAGGGAACGCCGACTCGGTCTCCGACCGCGAAGCTCGTCCCGCCGTCCGGGACCGACACGACCTCGGCGACCACCTCGTGTCCCGGTGTCACGTGCCGTCGATGCACCGGCAAGTCGCCTTCGACGACGTGCAGATCGGTCCGGCACACCCCGCACGCCAGCACCCGCACCAGCAGTTCACCGGCGGCCGGGACCGGAATCGGTTCGTGTCCGAGTCGCAAGGGCGCCGAACCGACCGGACCGGGGTGTTCCACTCGCCATGCACGCATGATCTCGCCGCTCCCTCGATCTGCCGAGCCTGCTGGTATCCAGCCTGGCACGCCACACACGACCGCGTGTGGAGCCGCGCAGGGAAGTCACCCATTCCTCGGCGCACCCCCTCGTCCACCCGCAGGAGGTCCGCTGCTGCCGGACCGGACGCAGACACAGTCACAGGGTTGCCGAACATGCCGCGGCGAGAACGACGGCGACGGCGGTGAGGACGGTCGCGGGGAGAGCTCCCCGGTAGTCACCGACGCGCAAGTGCGCGGCGACGGCACCGAGGAAATACAGCACCAAGCCGACGGCAGCGGCGACGCCGACAGGCCACCACCAGAATCCGACAACGAGACCACCGGCCCCGGCGATCTGGGCGATGCCGAGGAACGGCAACACGCGGTACGGCAGACCGAGAGTGGACATCTGATCGACGAGTCGCCGAGGCCGAGTGAATTTGGCTCCGGCGGAAGCCAGGAGCACCACCGCCATCAGGGTAGCGACGACGGCGTAGACGATGAACAGGGGGAAACTTTCGTGCAGCATGCGTTCGAAGGTAGGGACCCGATAGGTACCAATAGGTACCCTTCGGCTGATGAGCCTCCGCCCCGGAACCGTGTTCCTCGCAGACTGCCCCGCCCGCATGGCCATCGAGATCATCGCCAGCAAGTGGGCCGTGGTCACGCTCTTCGCGCTGAGCGACGGCCCCCTGCGCCACGGCGAGCTGGCCGCACTGATCGGCGGCGTCTCACGCAAGGTGCTGACGCAGACCCTGCGCCGCCTCCAGGTCAACGGGCTCGTCGAACGGCGCGCGTACGCCGAAGCGCCGCCGCGCGTGGAGTACGGCCTGACCGAACTCGGGCGCACCCTGGAGGAGCCCATCAGACAGCTCACCGAGTGGGCGAGAACCAACGGCGAAGCGGTCGTCGCCTTCCACGAGGCGACCGCGAGCGTCGACGAGACGGTCGGCTAGCTCGGGCGGGAGTAGATGTAGATGACGGCGAATCGTGCGTCACGAGCGATCGTGATCTCGGGGTAGTCGTTCACCAGATTGCCGTAGGGCGTGCTGGCGAACAGCTCGATCGCGTTCGCGCAGTCGAACTTCCAGTCGTTGTCGCCGGTCCTCGTGCCCGGCCCGAAACCGACCTGCCGCGTCAGCTCGGCACAGGTCACCGGGCGCAGCGGCTGGTGGTAGGTCGGATCCGGGAATATCGATCGGTAGTTCGGAAATCGTTCCGCCGGCGCGATATAGCTGCCGACATAGCCGCACATCCCGGCCAGCGGCGGACAGCCGAAGCGGCGCATCCGGACCAATTCGAACAAGTAGGGTATCCGTATCCCACGCCGTTCCATGAGCCGTTGCGACTCCGCGGCGGTCAGGTCGGTGTCCAGCCGCGGGCTGACGACCGTGTAGGCACAGCCCCACAGCAGAGCCCCGCACGTCACGAGCGCCAGGACCGGCCAGAACCACCGACGAGGCGGGCGTCGAGACGCACCCTCGGCTCTCGTCACCGGATCCATGGCCGGGAAGGCGTCGGGACGCTCGGTCATCAGCAAGGCCTCCGGTTCGGTAGCGGCACTTCGGGATCCGCGACAGTCGCGCCTCGGCGGCCTGGCACCTACGCCGACCGCTGCGATCCTACCGGTCCGGCCCCGGCGAACAATTCGAAAGCTTTCCGGAATTAACTATTCAGAGTAAATATCTAATTGCAAATAATAATAATTCCGACATGTTAGGATTCTCGATTTCGACCACAGAAAGAGCACGGCGGGCTATATTTTTTGAACACCCAATTGCGGCCCGACAACCCGTCACACCGCTGCTCGATATTTCTGGAGATCGCCATGAGCTCGACCTCTTCCCTCTTTCGCGCCGGATTTCTCGCTCCGGTGGCCGTCGCCACCGTATTCTGCTTGGCCGCACCGGTGAATGCCGCCCCGGTCAGCGTGAATTGGAGCTGCCGCGGCACCATCTTCGGCATCGGCCAGACCTCGAGCATGAACACGTCGGTGACCGGCACGGCGCCGGGCTCGGCGGCGTCGGGTTCCGCGGTGGCCATCACGATCACGCCGGGCGCCTCGTCGGTTCCCAGTTCGGCGTCCGGCTTCACCGTGAACAACATCAGCAACCTGAAGATGACCATTCCGACGCCCGCGAATTCGACATTGGTCTCGGCGACCGCCTCCGGGGGTACCGTGGCCGGCTCGGTCTCGACGTCGGGCGGGAATGTCGTGCTGACCGTGCCGGGTCCGATCGCGGGCGGCACCAGTTTCACTCCGCCCGCGGTGACCATCAACGTCACCGCGGGCGCCGCGGGAACGCCGATCACCAGTAAGTACGCGGGGACCAGCTACACCAGTCCCGGCATGACGATGACGACCAACGTCTCCTTCGTCGGCAACGTCGCGACGGCGTGCTACCCGAACCCGTCCCCGACCCTCACCACCACCAATGTGACCTGAGCCCGCGCATGAACGCAGGCGTCGGCACGTCCGGCCTGCGGCGAACACCTCCGGACCGGGTCGCGCGAGTGACCCGGTCCGACCTCGCCCGACCCGTGCCCGGCGCCTCCGGATTCCGATAGTGATTGCCCCACTTCGTGTTTGGTGCATTGTGACCACTTCGACCGAATATTTCGATGCGCGGGTTCACGTCCGCGACCATGTCGTACAGTGCATGTCCGGCACCGCCACGAACGCTCCGACGGCCGGAGCAAGTGCCGCTTTTCGTGATGTTCGTCAGCCACGGGTCCGAGCTGCCGGTCGATCGATTGACAGGAGCCACCATGCCCGATTTCACACCCCGACATCCCCGGCCGGCATCGGGCGCCCGGCGATCGAGCACACTCTGATCGCCGATGGGAAAGCCTGTGTGCCAGACAACAAGCGAACCCGCCAGGATCCCGGCCGAGCTCACCCGAGCGCTGGATTTCTACCACGGATCCGTCGAGGACCTGATGCGCGAGGTGATCAGAGTTCTCGGCGTGAACGAGACCGATAGGCGCGCCCTGGAGATCGTGCTGTTGGAAGACGAGAAGTCCACAACGCCCGGCATGCTGGCCGAACGGCTCGGACTCACCTCCGCCGGTGTCACGATCATGCTCAACCGGCTGGAGAAGCAAGGCTATATCGCCCGCTCGCTGCACCCGACCGATCGTCGTCGCGTGATCGTGATGGCCACCGAACTCGCGGCCCATCGCGTACAGGAACTCGTCGTTCCGATGATCGTCGAGAGCTACAAGATGCTGCTGAGCTATTACGACACCGCCGAACTCGAAACAATCGCCGACTTTCTCACCCGCGCCGGCGAGTTGCAGCGAATTCACCGGCAACGGCTGCGCGAGGTCGATCCCTATTCGAATCCCTGACACTCACCCACGCCGACCACGATAATCACGGTCGGCACAGTTCCGCGGAGAAAGCAGGAGCTGGATGCCCCACGTCGACAACACCGAAGAACCGGTGACGGAGCCGGACCGCGAACCGACAGTTCTCCAGCGATATCACCGACCCGCCACGACATCAGCAGCCGACCGTTTTCGTCGACAACTGACGCGCGCGGGCGTGGCGGCGGCATTGGTCGCCACCGCGATCGGGACGACGCTCGCCGTCCGGGCGGACTCGGACGCGCCGCTCCGGGCGAACGAGGCGACGACCTTCTCGTGCGCACCGGCCGTAGGACTGTCCGCTTCCACGGTGACCCCGCCCGATACCACCGTGGCCGGAAGTGCGGCCGCCGCGCCGCCCCCGAGCGCGGCCGACGACCTCCCGAGCGAGGACGTCACCCCGGGCGACATCGGCGGCGACACACCGACCACCGATCCCGCCCCGACAAGCGCGGAGAGTTCGACGGAAACACCGACGGTCGCACCGACCGGGACCGCCCCGGAAAACTCGACCGTGATCTCCGTGAGTGCGAGTTTCTCCGCCACGGCGAGCATTTCGCTCGAGAGCACATCCACTACGCAGGAACCGGGCACGGTAACGACGACCTCGACGTCCACGGTGACTGTCCCCCTGACAACGACGGACACGGTCACCCCTGGTCTGAGCACGGTGACGACCGATCCATCGACCAGCACCGCGACGCCGACCACCACGAAACCCACGCCGACCGGCACCACGACGACCACGGTCCCGGCCGGTTCGACCACGACGTCCGCGTCGCCGACGTTCTCCACCCCGCCACCGGCAACCACATCGGCACAGCCCTCGACGACGACCGTGCCACGACTGTCGCCGAAGACGCCACCTCCGACGACATCGCGCTCGATTCCGTCCATCGCGCGCCCACCGGCCCGGTCGCCCCAGACGGGATAGACGACTCGTCGACCCGGCGGTGGATTCCGACGTGCCCTCAGTACCGGGTGGGACTGCAGGGATTGGACGACCCCGCGCCGACGACCAGGTCGCACACACCTCCGGTGACCATCTGGATCGGGGTGATCGCCATCAGCACGACGAGTCCGATGAGATCACCCCGCTGAGCGAGTTCGACCGCGGATTGCGCTGCCCTGGAGGCAGAGTCGACGACCGACGAACCGGTGCCCGCGTCCGCGACGAGACCGGTCGGTTGCGCTGCCGCGTTCGGTGCGGCGCCGACAACGGCTGCCGAGGTGAGAGCGGCAGCGGCGAGAAGGAGCGATGGACGCATCGTGCGTCTCCTTTACTTCGAGGGAGGGGAACAGCGGGACAGGACACAAGTCAGCGGTGCGGCCTGCTCATGTCGCGGTTCATCGTCGGGATCTCGATGCTGATCGGCATGCGCAGTTCGGCCAGGTAGATCAGGGCCGCCTTGCGCAGGAACTCGTCGAGCAGCCAGTACGGATCGCCGATCGGCGGGACCACGGTGAGCAGGCCCTCGCGCACCCCGATGAACGGCCCCCAGCTGACCCGCAGCAACGGATCCCAGACGGGTTCGCGCGGGATGGCCAGGCCGTCGGCGATGGTGTCACCGAGCAGGAAGCGGGTGAACGCGCCGAGGATCGGTTTGCTCAGGATGGCGAAGTCGATGTTGGCGCCCAGTCCCAGCAGCCGGTCGGCGAGTTTGACGCCTTCGGGCGTCACCGCGAGGATCGGGTCGAGAACCTGCGCGGCTTGACCGTTCGCCTCCGGCCAGGAGTTCGGGATGTACTCGTCCCTGACACCGAGCAGGTGCGCGGCCACCTGCCAGGAGTGCAGGAAGCCCTCGGACTCGCTCGCCGGCATCGGCACGTTCCACGAGAGCAGGTATTTCATCACCGTGGTGGCCAGGCTGTGCCAGGTGACCATGATGTCGTTCTGGCTGATCGGGACGTCTTCGTCGGCGGAGTGCACCCAGTGCGGCGATTGCGGCAGCAGGTGCCGCACCGCGGCGTGCACCAGCCGGGTCTTGACGCACGTGACGATCATTTCCCCATCGGGGGCATACGAATTCGCGGTGCCGATGTCGTAGCCGAGCTTGGCGGTCTTGGTGATGCGGTCCTTGAGATCGTGCCCGCCCTTGGAGTAGTAGACCGCCTTGGCCTCCTTGGGAATGACGGTGCTCATCATGCCGCTGGCGAATCCGTACAGCACCCCGAGGTAGAGGCCCCGCTTCTTGTTGAACTGGATCGCCGCGTCGAGCTTGCCGGGGTCGGTCCAGGGTGGCAGCCTGCGCGCGTCCTCCATGAAATCCCGGAGGTCGGCGGGCAAGCCGGCCGGTAGTGGTTGTCCGTTGGTCTTCCAGGTCCGGAGCAGTTCGTTGACGCGGGGGACGTCGCCCCGCTCGATCAGACCGGGGACCAGGGCATCGGCTTCGGGATCCCACACCGTCATCGGATCCGCGCCGGAGCCGGAGCCCGCGATGGATCCTCCCGGTGACCAGCTCCACGGCTCCGCGCGTGTGGGCGTGGCCAGAGCGAAGGCGCCCGCCACCCCCAGCATCCCGCCGAATTTCATTGCATCGCGCCTGTTCAGTGCATCCATGGCGCCACTCCTCATTGAGTATCAAGCAACCCGACCGTCGTAGCACGATGAGCTTCAACCCATCGATTCTGACGGAATGAATATTAACTTAACACTGCGGAGAGCGGCGGGGCACGATTCCGGGTCACGCCCTTCAACAGGCAAACTCTTGCCATGCATCCAGGTGACAATCGGAGATTTTCTGGCGAAACGCCCATCAGCCCGTTCGCCCATCATTGCGCAACCATCGCGAGTTGCCGAAACGCAGAGTAACTTACAACGCCTCGCGTCCCGGTTCACACGCTAGCGCTGCTGGGCGCGCTCTCCCCTCCGGCTCGCACTGCCGCCGATTTCACCCTCTTGCGCGACCGACACCTGGTCGACATATACTATTAAATATATTTAACTCGGTGGGTTGCCTCTGCGTCCCATCGACCTGTCGTCCATGCCACGCATGGAGGGAAGTGAGAGACCATGTTGCGTTTCGACGGGAAGGTCGCCATAGTCACGGGCGGCGGCCGGGGACTCGGCCGCTCGCACGCGTTGCTGCTGGCTTCGCGAGGAGCATCGGTGGTAGTCAACGACTTCGGATCCTCCGCCGCGGGCAACGGGTCCGACACCTCCCCGGCCGACGACGTGGTCGCCGAGATCATCGCGGCGGGCGGCAAGGCCGTCGCGAACTACGACAGCGTGTCGACCGGTGCCGAGGCGATCGTGCAGACCGCGATCGACGCCTTCGGCCGTCTCGACATCCTCGTCAACAACGCCGGCATCAATCACATGACGCCCTTCGGCCCGGAGGCGATCGAGGGCATCCGCCAGCACATGGAGGTCAACTTCCTCGGGACCGCCGCCGTGACGGCCGCCGCCTGGCCCCATCTCATCGCTTCCGGCGCCGGGCGGGTCGTCAACACCGCGTCGCCGACGCTGGTCGGCTTCGAACAGCAGAGCGCGTACGTCGCGTCCAAGGGCGCCGTCTTCTCCTTCACCCGCACCCTCGCCATGGAAGCGCTCAAAGTCGGCATCCGGGTGAACGCGATCGCCCCCACCGCCTACACCCGCATGGCGGCGGAGGCGGAGATCCCCGACGACCTCAAGAAGATGCTCGAGAAGACGATGACCACCGCGATGGTCTCCCCGACCGTCGCCTACCTCGCGCACGAGGACTGTTCCATCACCGGCGAGACCCTGCTCAGCCAGGGTGGCCTGATGCAGCGCTTCGCGCTCACGATGAACGCCGGGTACACCGACACCGAGGCCACCCCGGAGGACATCCAGGCGAACCTCGAGGCGATCCTCGACGACGCGAGCAGCAAGCCGGTCGGCATCATCGGCACGGCCAACGAGGGTTCGCTGCTCGATCTGTTCGACTGAGCGCTCACTGCGCGCAGGTGCGTATGCCGGTGTCGGCATACGCACCGAAGGGATCAGCGGGTCGACCGCGGCCGCGCGTCGGCGAGTACCTCGGGCGGACGGGATTCGTCGGGCTCGAAGTACTCGTCCAGCAGAGCCCGTGCGGCGTACACCACGGGCTCACCTCGACCGGGCCCCGCGTCGTCGAGGATCTCGCGCACCCTGGCCCGGAATTGCCCGCGCGAGAGGGCGAAAGCGCTGCGGATCGCCTCGTTCGATGGTCCGCCGAGGGGTTGCAGCCGCAGGGCGAAGTCGATGATCGCTTCGTCCTCGGGGCACAGGATCGAGTAGCCGCTCATCGGTTCCGGTCCTCAGAAGGCGGCTTCGTCGAGGTCCATCACCGACAGGTCCAGCTCGGCCAGGACGGTGCGGGTCGCGGTGAGGCGGGGCAGCACGTTGCGGGCGAAGAACGAGGCAACGGCGAGCTTTCCGCGATAGAAGGCGACATCACGATCTGTCGCGCCGGTGGTGAGCGCGGCGTCGGCGACGGTGGCCTGCACCAGCAGCCGCCAGCCGATCAGCAGGTCACCGACGGCCAGCAGGAAACGCACCGAGCCGAGCCCCACCTTGTACAGTTCGCGCGGGTCCTGCGCGGCGGCCATCGTGTAGCCGATGAGCGTGGCCGCCATGGCCTGGACGTCGGCCAGCGCGGTGGCCAGCAGTTCCAGATCCGATTTCACGGCCTCACAGCCGGAGTTCACGGTGCGGTCGATCTGCTCGGCGAGGTGCCCCAGCGCGGCACCCTGTCCGCGAACGATCTTGCGGAAGAAGAAGTCCAGGGCCTGGATGGCGGTGGTGCCCTCGTACAGCGAGTCGATCTTGGCGTCCCGGATGTACTGCTCGATCGGGTAGTCCTGCAGGTATCCGGATCCGCCGAAGGTCTGCAGTGATTCGGTCAGCAGCTCGTACGCGCGTTCCGAACCCACACCCTTGACGATCGGCAGCAGCAGATCGTCGACCTGATGGGCCATGCGCGGGTCGGCACCGGAGACCGCGCGGGCGACGACGGCATCCTGGTGGGCGGCGGTGTAGAGGTAGACCGCGCGCAGACCCTCGGCGTAGGCCTTCTGCAGCATCAGGCTGCGTCGCACGTCGGGGTGGGCGATGATCGGTACCCGCGTAGCGGTCTTGTCCTGCATCTCGGTCATGTCGGCGCCCTGTACCCGCGTCTTGGCGTAGGCCAGCGCGTTGAGGTAGCCGGTGGACAACGTGCCTGCCGACTTGACGCCGACGGTCATCCGGGCGTGCTCGATCACCTTGAACATCTGGGCGATGCCGTCGTGCACGTCGCCGACCAGATATCCCACGGCCGGGATGCCGTGCCCGCCGAAGGTGAGTTCGCACGTCGGCGAGGACTTCAACCCCATCTTGTGCTCGACCCCGGTCACGAAGACACCGTTGCGCTCGCGCAGTGCGAGCGTGTCGGGATCGAACAGGTGGTTCGGCACGTAGAACAGGCTCAGGCCCTTGGTGCCCGGTCCCGCGCCGTCGGGGCGCGCCAGCACCAGATGGAAGATGTTCTCGGCGGTGTCGCCGACGTCGCCGCCGGAGATGAACCGCTTGACGCCCTCGATGTGCCAGGTGCCGTCGGGCTGGGCGATCGCCTTGGTCCGTCCCGCGCCGACATCGGATCCCGCGTCCGGCTCGGTCAGCACCATCGTCGCCGACCAGCCGCGCGCGATTCCGCCTGCGGCCCAGTGCTTCTGCTGTTCGGTGCCCACCGAGTACAGGACATCCGCCATAGCCGGGCCGAGGCTGTAGAAGAAGGCCGCCGAGGGGTTGGCGCAACTCAGGATCTCGTTGAGCGCCCACGTCAGGGCCGCCGGTGCCGGCTGGCCGCCCGCGCCTTCGGCCATCCCGACCCGCCACCATCCGGCGTCCTTGGCCACCCGCACGGTCGCGGCCAGCGCCTCGGGCACCACGAGGCGATGCTCCTCGGGCGCGAATGTCGGCGGGTTGCGGTCGGCGGCGGCGAACGATTCGGCCAGCGGCCCTTCGGCCAAGGCGCAGGCCTCGCGCAGCATCACCCGTGCGGTGTCGGCATCGAGGTCGGGAAAGGCACCGGAATCCAAGACGGAATCCACCCGCAGTACTTCGAACAGATTGAATTCGATATCTCGCACGTTCGCGATGTAATGCCCCATGTGCCGACTCCCTTTCCGAGGATCAGACGAACGTGTCGAAACGATCCCCTTCGGCCGGGTGCTACGCAACCGTAACCCGAGAAACCTACGGCAACGAAACCGTAGGAAACCAGCAAGAAACGTACTGTGATACCGGACACATCATTTTCGGGTCCGGCCGACGCATCCTTGCCGTCGGTGTCCGCACGGGGGCTCCGACCGGTGCGGCTCACCTGCCGACACTCGCTCGCGGGACAGCCCTGGTCGTGTCTCCATTCCAAATATCATGTGCGCGTTGTCTATTCACTGGCGGATATGATCCGCGCGACGTAGCGATCCCGAGCGTCCAAGAGATCGTCGACCTCCACTGGCCGATGCGGACGGCGTCATTTTCGGTCTCGCCGCAATGTAGATCGGTAGCGAGAAAATCTACGTCCACCATAATCGCGCAAAGACCCTCGGCACACAACCGGAATCTGTCGATAAAAGCCAGAAGCCCGGTCAACGGCCGAAATGAACGCTCGGCATACCATTTGTGAAGAAATTCGGTCAAAGGGAACTCGTCGCACTATTTCGGGCACCGGCGCACGCGCTCGAGCACGCGCGGGTCCAGGTCAGGCGCGGTGCAGGGCCAGGACAGGGATGGTGCGGATCCCGGCGGTCTTCTCCGCGTAGCCCGCGAATCCCGGATAGCGGCGGGCTTGTTCGGCGTAGACGCGGTCACGGTCGGCGCCGGTCACCTCGGCGACGGTGACCGGGTAGGTGTCGGTGCCGATCTCGATGTCGCCGGCGCCTGCCGTGGTGAGGTTGTAGTACCAGGCGGGGTTGGAGGGTGCGCCGGCTTTGCTGGCGAAGACGTAGATGGTGTCGGGGTCGCGTTCGTCCGGCAGATACATCATCGGGGTGACGAGTTCACGGCCGGTTTTGCGGCCGAGGTGGTGGACCAGCACCATCGGGGCGCCTTCGAAGTTGCCGCCGACGCGGCCCTGGTTGGCACGGAACTCGGCGATGATCCTGGTGTTCCAGTCCTCGGGTGTGCTCATGGTCCGGATTCTCCCGCCGGGCACCTCGATGATCTCGGAACCGCCGCGGCGCGGCGACGAAAGTGCTGGGCCGTCGGATCAGAAGCCGCCACCGCAGGAGGAGAAGCTGTCGAAGCCGCCGTAGCTGGAATGGCCGCCGATGGAGGGGCCGGACCGGGTCGGCGGGCGGGTGGGGACGCGCCGGGAATCGTTCCAGTGACGGGGAGCCACCACCGCCCACCAGGTGGTGAAATCCGCGCCGCTGACATCTTCGATCTCGGCACGATCACCAGCGGCCCAGTGCACGGTGTAGCCGGTCAGGTGGTGGGTGGGGCGCTGGAGCTCGTCGATCAGTTCACCGGTGGTCAGGGTCGAGTCGTCGGCACGGAAGACATGAACGGTTCGCTCGGCTTCGGTCACGCGGTAGCTCCATCTGGTCCGGGCGGCCAGCGCGGCGAAGCGGTCATCCCGTTCTTCCCGCTCGCGCTGGGCTTTCCAGCGTCGTGCCTGTTCCTCCTTGGCACGTGCCTCGGCCTCCCGCACGCGGACTTCGATCTGCTCGCGGACGGGGCGATAGCGCGCGGCGATGTCGTACAGCCGCCGGTCGAGTCCGCCGAATGCCTGCCATGACGCCGCCCTGCTGCGGCGGCGAGCCGCCGACCACCCGGAACCTCGCCGCAGTCCGGGCGAGAAGCCGCCCTCGATCCGCATGCCGAGATCGTGGACGAGCTGCTGCTCGGCGATCCACAATGCATCCAGTGCTGCGGTCTGGGCCCGGATCCACGTCGCGCCGTCCTCGGCGGTGGCATCGACCCCGACACTGTGTATCGCGATCCTCCGGTCGAGGCAGGTCCAGCCGCGCTCGTCCCGGCCTTCCGGCGTCTCGACCGCATAGATCTCGGCGAATGCCCGGCTCGGGTCGAAACCCGCCAGCTGCCGGTCGGTCAGCGCATAGTGGAAATCGAACGAATAGCGGTACAGGGTCACCGATACCATCGTGTTCCTCCCCCACGGGTGCCTCCACGATAGCGCCGGTACGGTCGAGCGGGTCGGGTATCGGGTGGTCCGACACCGGCCCGGCCGTGCCCGGGTAAGCGCTCGAGGCGTTCTCCGGGCACGGCCCGCACCGGTCAGAGCGGACGACTCAATGGGACGTTGACCCAGCTCGGCGCGGTCGGATCGAGAAGCAGATGCTGTGGGCGCAACTGGGTTTCGATCAGCAGTGCCGGTATCGGAAAGCCCTTGGGCAGGTTCGACGCGTACACATCGACCCGGAGCCGATGCCCGGGTTGCAGAACGGCATGGACGCCCGTCAAGCCGATGTCGAGGGTTGTCGCCTGGCCTGCGACGGTGGGCTGGCGAGATTCGAGAGTCAGGTCATGGTAGGGCTCGGTGTAGTCGCCGTCGGCCGACTTCCGGCTCCGGCCCTCGTCGATCGCCCGCAGTGAGGCCATCAGCTGACCGGAGGTGAGGACCTTCGAATTGCCGTCGGGGGCAACATCGTTGAGGGTCACACTCCAGTAGCCGTCGGTGACATCGTGGACGGTGTTCAGATGCACCGCCACCGGCCCGGAGAGCAGAGTCGGCGCGTCGACGGCCTTGCTGGTGAAGGTCAGCGCCGCGACCTCGGAGATCCGGGAGTCCTTCGCGCATCCGTCGATGATCGCCAGCGCGCCCGCGGTCGCCTGAGCCGCGTCCCGCGAGCACAGGGTCGAAAGGCTCGGCGCGACGATGAGGTCAGCCTGCTCGGCGGGGATTTCCGGCGTGAGGGAGCCGTCGTGTGCGACGATTCCGGTGGTGCCGCTGGGGGCCGCGGACAGGTACTGCCGGGTGTGTGTCATACCCGGCAGTGGATACTCGCCGCTGGTCCAGCCGCCGCCCTGCTGAAACAGTGTGGCCGGGCCGAACTCGTCGATGCCGTTGTCGATTCCCTTGAGCCACTTGTCGTACCAGGCGCGCTGCAACACATCCAGCCGCGGCGGTCCGCCGGGTCGGCCGGCGCCGGACCCGACCGAGGCGTGGTAGCCGTCGTTCATGAGGATCTGCTTGCGTCCCGGCGGCAGCGGGATCTGCTCGTAGCTCTTCATCTGCGACTGGCCGAAGAGATCGTGGTACCCGCCGACGATGAAGGTGGGCACCTCGATCTTGTCGGCCGACCGCTCGATTCCCGCGCGCAGGTCACTGTCCGGCGCCAGATGCTCGGCGAGATGCGGCGGAATCGCGTCCACCGAGAACACGAATACGGCCTGGATCAATTCCACCAGCCAGGTGGCGGGACTGGCCGCGCGATCGGCGAGCCATGTCCAGTCGAACGTGCCATTGAAGATCGATGCCAGGTCGGGCAGCCACTTCCCGGCATTGATCACCGCCATCCAGGCCGGGGTGAACACCGGATTGACCGCACCGCCCGGGAGCGCGAACGAGCGAACCAGATCGCTGGCGCCCACTGCGGGGAAGATCGCCTTCAGCGCGGGTGGATTCTGCTGGGCCGCTTGCAGCTGATTGATGCCCGAGTGCGAGATCCCACTCATGCCGATATTGCCGTCGGACCACGGTTGGTTCGCGGCCCACTCGATCATCTCCAGCGTGTCCTGAGTTTCACGTTCGCCGAACATGTCCCAGGTGCCCTGCGAGAAGCCGGTGCCCCGGATGTCGGCGACGATATAGGTGTATCCACTCTTGATCAGCTTGTCGTCGGCCGAGAACAGCCGCGCCGCGCCGCCGGAGGTCACACCGATCAGGTCACCGATACCGGAGAACGGCGTTCCGCTGAGGTTGAACAGGTCGAACCGGTTCATCACCGTGGTGAACAGGTCGTAGAGAACCGGGACGGACAGCGCCGAGGCGGCGATCATCGACGCCAGTTTCGTGTACGGCGTCATGTTGAGGATCGTCGGTGTCGGGGTTTCCACGATGCGGCCGGAGGCATCCATCGGCCGGTAGACATTGGCCTTGATCACCGTGCCGTCACTCATCGTGATCGGCACATCCCAGTCGATATGAATGCCGGGATACAGCGACGGCCCGTCTGCGGTGGCCGTCCATGCCGCGCCCTGCGCGCCACCATCGGGTTGCGCCTGGGTGGCGGGCACCACCAGCGCCGACACGGCGATGGTGGTCACGGCGATCACCACCCCCACCGACCATCTTCTGGAGAACAACCTCATCGAATCCCAACCAGCCCTTCGTGAACGCTTTCGCGCCGAGATAGGTACGCTAACGTTTCCATCAGATCGGAACTGTAACGTACCTAACTTTGGGTCGCAATATGCGATGCAGATCACAGTCGCTGTCGCGCGTGGTGTCAGCGAGTCGGACACCGCGAGCAGGTCGGTCGCGGCCTCGATACGATGTACGAATGAGTGTTGCCTCGCCTGCGTCCGCGGGCCCGCTGCCACCGGGGCCCAGCGCGATGAGCCGCGACGAGGTACTGGCCTCCCAGCGCGGCAGAGTCTCCTGGGCAGTGCTCGAGGCGGTCTCGGAGCTGGGCTACGCGGCGACGACGGTGAGCGAGATCGTCAAGCGCGCGAAGGTCTCTCGGCGCACGTTCTACGAACTGCACCGCGACAAAGAGGACTGCTATGTCGCCGCGTTCGAGATGGCGGTCGAGATCGTGGACAACACCCTCGACGCCAAACTCGATACCTATCGCGACGCCGACTGGAAGGTACTGCTGCGCAAGTCGCTGGAGGAGTACCTGGCACTGCTGTCCGCCGAACCGGAGATCGCGCGCGCCCTGCATGTCGAGGCACTGTCGGTGGGACCAGCACTCGCGCGGCACCGCGTGGGAATGAAGAAGGTTTTCGCGCACCGCATGCTCGGCGCACACCGTCTCGGTGTCGCCCAGGGAGAACTGCACACCACCCCGTCCGAGGGCATCATGCTCCTGCTGATCGGTGGAATCGACGACCGGGTCCGCGACTGTCTCATCGAAGACGGCCCGGAGGGCCTCCCCCGTCTGCTCCCGGATCTCTACACGGCATCCATCGCACTGATCCAGGATTCCTCAGGCAGCTGAGCGCAGCCTTCCCGGTCCCTCGACAACACTGCCCCGCGTTCCAGTTGCCGCATCTGGGCCCCCAGGCGGCCAGGCCGAATTACACACACCTATGGCGCCCAATGCCTTCCGCTCAGGTCTCGACGAGGATCGCGGCATCCACATATCGTGGATCACGGGCGATCGCGGCGATATTCGAATCGCCGTCCGCGCCAGCGGATTCCTCTTCCTCGGCCAACCGATCGAGCAATTCGAAATAACTCGCCTCGGCCGGCCGCAACTGCGCGATCGTCGCCGTGAGATCGATGTCGGCGGTGAACCGCGCCCCGTCGACACCTACCGACAAGGTCGCCAGCCAGCCGTCCGAATCGGCCGCGAACATCGCCCCGCTGGTCTCGGCCCAGAACAACACCGCGCTCGGCACCGCCGCAGAGCTCGAGCGCCCTGCCGCGGCGAGCATCACCAGCGCGGTATAGATGTTCGACTCGCAGAACCCGAAGTGCATCAGATAGGCCTCTAGCGCCCCCTCCCGATACCTCAGGACATAGGTCAGCCCACCGGTGTCCTCCCCGAAGCAGTCGGCGAGATACTCCCGAGGTGTCATCCCCTCCTCGGCCTGCCCCCACTCCGGCGCCTTGCCGTCCCAGAACCACCGGTCATACATCGCGTCGCGGTTCTCGATGACCTCCGGGCCCGGCACCGGGGTCTCCAGCCACTGCTCGAATGCTGCCCGCCCCAAAGGAATTCGGGCGGCAACGACAAAGGTGTCCGACACAACCGGCTCCTCATCGATCTCGACGGCGCCCACCATCTCGGGCCCGCGCGCCATCCTAAGATCTCACCGCTTCCCAGGGCTGCCTGATCGCCTGGGCGAATTCGTTCTTGCGATCGGCTCCCCCGGCCCCTAACCTCTACTCCCATCCGAATATTCGAACCAATGCCTCCGAATATTCGTCGAAGGGCGGAGTTCTCCCGATCGGGTGAACCCGTCGGCACTGCACAACCAGGGAGTCGCCCGTGTTCGAGCGAATGGGTCGCGCCGCCACGGCGGCCGCGATCGGCATGACAGCACTGTTGACAGTCAGCACCGGCACCGCCGCGGCGGGCTTCGGTTCACTGCCGCCGGCGAACCCGCACCTGGGCCCACCGGGCACGGCCACGATGCACGGCGACGCCGAATCCTCCGACGCCACACCGTTCGCGGGTCCCGGCGCCGGGAACATCGACAGCGATTTCCGGGAACTCGCCGCAGCGTGCCCGACCATCCTCCAGGGTGCCGACGGACTACCGCAGGCCTTGTGCACCAAGATCATCGACCGGGCCCCGAAGGTCTTCCTGCTCGATCCGGCCAACGGTCAGCCGCTCGCGTCGCTGGACCTCACCAAAGGCAGCCTCCTCGGCGGCGTCTATGCCTACCTGGACAGCAGCGACCGCATGGTCACCGTCGACGGCAGCGGCAAGCTGCTGCGCATCGGCCACCGCAGGAACGGCGACGACTGGACGGTCTTCATCGAATCCTCGGCCGACATCTCCCAGGCCGTGACCGGGCACTGCGGCGGCGGGGATTGCGACGCGGTCAGCTCGGTCATGCCCGACTTCGACGGCCGGGTCTGGTTCGCCACCGACAACGCCGCGGCGGGCTTCTCCGACCCCGCGACCGGTGCGGTCCGCTCGATCGTGCTCGGTCCCGGCGAGCAGGTCGCCAACAGCATCTCCACCGCGCCGGAAGGCGTGGCCATCGCCACCACACACGCGCTGTACCTCGTCGACGTGGACGGCTCCGGCAATCCCCGGGTGGTGTGGCGGCAGGCCTACGACCGCGGCCCGGCCCGCAAACCAGGCCAGCTGTCCTGGGGCACCGGCGCCACCCCCACCTTCTTCGGCCCCGGCACCGGCACCGAATACCTGGCGATCACCGACAACGCCGTCCCGAAGGAGAACCTGCTCGTCTTCGACACCGCGACCGGCCACCGGGTCTGCGCGGTGCCGACGGTCGACGGCACCGAGAACTCCCCCATCGGCGCAGGCAACAGCCTGTTCGTCGCCGGGACCTACGGCTACCCGTACCCGGCCGTTCCGGAAGGCGCGGGGCCGAGCGAACCGGCCGATGCCGCGTTCACCGGTGGAATGGTGCGGGTCGACGTGATCGGCTCCGACTGCCGGGTGGTGTGGACCAACAAGGCGCTCTCGGCCGCGGTTCCCCGGCTCTCGGTGGCCGACGGCAAGATCTACACCGTCACCCGGCACACCATCATCCCGACCGGCAGCGTCGGGGTGACCGACAACTTCCGCTACACCGTCATCGACGCCGCCTCCGGGCGCATCGAGACCGAGAAGCTGATCGGCGCGACGGCCGTCCACAACACCCTGCAGATGGTCGGCACCATCACCCCCGATCGAACCCTCTACCAGGGCACGATGAGTGGCCTGTTCCGCATAGCACCACGCTGAGGGGCGTATGCGATCATCGGAGTCGATCGGTGACCTGCGATCCGGGAGGGGGCGAGATGCGATCGGATTCGGCTCGTCCCCAGGATGATTCACCGCCCACCAGCCGGGTGGTCGCGGTCGTGGAACTCCTCGCCGCCCGCGGCACCGCGCTCTCGGCGGCCGAGATCGCCCAGTCGCTCGAACTGAGCAGGTCGACGGTGGGCGCCATCCTGTCCACGCTCGACCGGCACGGGTGGGTCCGGCGACAGCCCGACTTGGCCTACCAGCTGGGCCCCGGACTGTCGCGGGTCGGGCTCTCGGCACCGGCGACCCTCGTCGAGAGCACCGCGGTCGGCGCGGAACTCGAACGCCTGGCCGCGCGCGTCGGCTGTGGCGCCGCGCTCACCGTGCTGAACGGGGACGAACTCACCTTCGTCGCGGTCACCGGCGGCCAGGGGCTGATTCCCGCTGGCATCGAGAACGGGACCCGGATCCCGCTGCTCCCACCCGCCGGCGCCACCCTCCTCGCGCATGCCCCCACCGCTGCGCAGAACCGATGGCTCGACCGCGGCGACCCGGAACGGCGCGCCGAGTTCCGTGGTGTTCTGGAAACGATCCGCACCACCGGCTTCTGCGCCTGGAGCCTGCGGCCCGGCGCGCTCACCGCGCTACGGGTCCTCTCCGACGTGGTCGACCACCTCGGCGACCGCCCCGCCACCGATGAACTGCGCGGGCGGGTCCTTGGCCTGCTCGGCGACGTCACCGGCAGCGCGCATACCGAGCACGACCTGCACTCCCCCGAGTCGCTGTCACTCGGCTACCTGAGCGCGCCCGTCCTCACCACCGACAACCGCGCCCTCTTCGAAGTCCAGATCGGCCCGCTGCGCACCGAGGCCACGCTCCCCGAGCGTCGACACTTCATCGACGAACTCCTAGCCACCACGCGCCGGTTGGAGCGTATCGCCACCGGCGAAATGTCGACCGGGAAGCCGGGTGGAACACCGGCACCGTGACGGCAACTACGGAATTATCCAGTTCCGTTCGCACGGCAGTCGCGGCAACAACAGCGCCGCCGTATCGGCCAGCGTCGTGGCGATGGCATCGGTGTGAGTAGCGTTGAAAGAGGCCACAAATCGGCGCGCGGCACTCGTGCACGCCTCGTAGAACAGGTCCAAGCAATCGCCCCCGATTTCTGACCAGTGGATCTGGACGATGACGTCCGGCTCCGGAAACCGTGGTGTGCACTGCTCGAACATAGTGGGCCCAATCGATGAGAGGGACGACAACTACGGGGTATGCCCGATCCCGCGGCGTCGACGGATGAGGATGGATTCGCGTTCGTTCGGGGAATCCCGCACCGGGCGCCCGCCCGGTGCAGGACCAGATCCCGCTGATCGCTGCCAGGGCGCAGCTGGGATCTCGACTCAGCCGAGGCTGAATGGCTGGCCCCACAGTGTCACCCAGCTGGTGACACGGTCTGTCACGATCTCGACGCTGACGAAGGCGCGCGCTTGCGCGTAGCCACCACAACCGGTCAACCCGATCGTCTGATCGGACCAGGTCACCGAACCGCCGCTGCCGGAGAAGACGTTGTAGACCTTGTGGTCCTCGGCGCCGAAGTCGTCCGCTTTCTCACGGTCGAGAATGTAGAACGACGTGGCCTGGCCCGGCCCGAGCGACAGCTCCCCACTGGTGGCGGCGCCTGCGCTGGCGTTGCCCTCCCAATCCGAGGCCCCTTCCACGCCGCCTCCGACACCGCCGCCGGCGATGTTCACCTGGCAGCCGACGACGTAGCCCGGGATGATGAGACCGCCCGCCCCGGCACCGGTGCCGGCGACTTCGACATGCGCCGAGCCCGAGACCCACGCATTGCGGTGCACGGGTGTCGAGCCGAGCGAGGGGTTGATGTTCGCGGACTCCCCGTTCAGCCGGACGGTGACCACGGTGCCGTCGGACAGGGTTTCCACGAGTTCGCCCCCGGGCAGCGGAACGAAGGTGTCGGCGGTCGAGGCAGGCGCGCCGGCCAGGCCGAGCGCGAGGGAGGCGACCGCGCCGACGCCGAGTCGAGCGAAATACTTACGGTTGGACATCGAATTCACCTTGGTGGGTTCAAGTTTCGCGATACGACGCGATGGACGCTGGTTTCGGAGGGTTGCCGGCCGCTCAGCCGATGCTGAAGGGGGCACCGTAGAGCGAGGTCTTGGAGTAGTGGTCACCGATGATCTCGACCACGGTGTACGCGCGTGCCTGCGCGTAGCCCGCGCAGCCCTGGATCTCGATCTCGGCGTCTCGGTATTCCACCGAGTACACGCCGGGCGCCAGAATGTCCTTGTAGTCGATCTGTACGAACTTGACCTCGCCGGGACCGAGATTGACGCCGATCGAGCCTCCCGCACTGACCCCGGCGGTCGAGATCCCGCCGGATACGCCCGCACCGATCGCGTCGTCGGCGATGCTCACCTGACAGCCGACGATGTAGCCGGTATTCAGTTGCGAAGCACCGTGAGTGGACGAGTTGTTGCTACCCGGCAGACCGGCCGGACCGTTGGTTGGTCCGACCTCTCCCTCCGGCGTGACCGCGACATCCGCGCTCGCCCGTCCGGATACCCACACCACCCGCCCCACACCGTTGGCCGCCATCGATGGCGATACCACGGCACGCTCACCGGTTCGTGTCACGGTGACACCCGGCCCTGACTTGGCCCCGTCCGGGAGAGGAACGAACACATCGGCGGCCGCCGGGATCGACGTCGCCATAGCGAAGGACACCGCGGCGATACCGGAGACACCCAGTACAGCGGACGGCCGTGTCCTTGCCCAACGAGAACTCATGATGATCAGAATCTCCTCTTGATTCCGGGAATTCTCGATCTCCGGGTGGCAGACCGAGAGGCCCCGAGTGGCGCACATCACTCTCGCGATGTGATGCGAAACACTGCCCTTCGGCTGGGTGACCCGGCTACGTAGTTGTGCACCTTCCCGGCCTCGACCGCGCAGCAAACTGTCCTATTCCTCGTACGGTGCGGGAAAGCACAATGCCGGGATACACATCGCAGGCGGACCACGCGAGAGATCTTCTGGGCGTGCCTATCTCGACCAGCGGAAGTGTGATCACCCAGCGCCCACGCATTCTTCGAGGTATGTCATGTCAGTTGCCCCCACCCAGGCAGACGGCGGAACGTCGGCTCCGCTGAGCAAGGCCCGACTCCTGGCTCTGTGCGCTTCCGGCGCGATTCCGGCCGTCGGCATCGCCTCGTTCCCGCTGTTGCTGGTGGGACCGGCCGGCTACGGCAGCTGGGTGGCCGCGCTGCTCACCGCGGCCATCGGCTTCGCACTGGCTCGGATCGTCATCGTGTTCGCCCGCCGGTATGTCTCCTCGGGCTCACTGGCGTCGTTCGCCGGCGAAGTCTTCGGCCAGTGGGCACGAACTGTTGTCGCGGCCGCACTGATGCTGGGCTACCTAGGGCAGCTGATCGGCATCCAAGTGCTGTTCGCGATCTACCTGTCGAGTTTTCTGGCCGGCATCGGAGTCGATGCCGCGACATCGCCGACGTCGATGGTCGTGATGTTCCTGGTTTCTGGCGCGGTACCCGCGGTGATCGCACGGCGTGGGCTCGACGCGTCCGCCCGGATCGCGATCCTGCTCACCGCGGTGTCGGTCCCGGTCCTGCTGTTCATCAGCGGTGCCAGTGCGTGGCACACCGGGCTCGAACTCGACCGGCAACTCTCGCTCGAGGGCGCTTCGATATCCGGCATCGTCATCGGCCTCGGTGCCGCGGCCGCATGGCTGGTCAGTTTCGAGAGTGGTGCGACCCTGGCCGAGGAGACCGCCGAACCGAAGAATACGGTCCCGCTCGCCGTTCTCGTCGTTCCGATCCTCGTCTTCGGCTATTTCGTGATGACGGTCCTGCAGATTCCCGGCCTGCTGCGGGTCGGTGACCAGCTGGCCACGGGGATCTCCGCACCGGCGGCACTGGCTGTCGAGGCCGGGCTCGGCGAAGGTGTGGCCCGAGCCACCGATCTGCTGCTGGCGGCAGCGGTTTTCGCGGCCCTGCTCGGATACACGAACTACCTCTCGCGGATCCTCGCCGCCTCCGCCGAGGACGGTCTGTTGCCGCAGCTCTTCGCTCGGCGAAACCACGATTTCGGCACGCCGGGCCGCGCGATCGGGTTCGCGGCAGGCGCCTCGACATCGATCCTGATCGGCACCGTGGTCGTCAGCGCGGACAGTCTGCTCACGATGTACTCGGCGCTGGCGACGATGACCGTCTATCTCTGGGTGCTGCCGTACGTGCTGATCTGTGCCGCAGCGGTCGTTCTCCTGGTACGCGAGAACGCGCTGGGAATCGGTGTGGTCTGCTGCGCGGCGATCGGTGCGTTGGGGATGGTCTGGCCGTGGGTCAACAGCTTCATCAACCCTCCGGCTCCCCCCATCGATTCGATGACCTACGCTGCCGTGGCCGCCGTCGTAGCGCTGGGTCTGACGCTTCGGATCATCAGACGTCGAAGCGACGTAGCGGGGTCTACCCACGACGCCTGCGCCCACGGCCTCGACAGGAAGTCAGCCGACGGCTGACAGTTCGTCGCCCGGCGAATTCAGCAGTTTGCACACAGAACTGTCGGAATCCGCATGCTTCCTCAATGGTTTGCCGGATGCCTGTGCAGCGAGTATCGATGCACCGCCAATTCGACGATCAGGTAGTAGAGGAGTCAGCATCATGGTTGCTGCGAAGACTCGACGGGGCCGACCTGTGCCGGCCGGGCACGGTCTGCGGCCGACTGCGCAAGTCGCTGCCGAGGTGGTGTGATGGCTACGCGCGCGCTGTCCTTGTCGCAGCGGCTCATCCGGTACGCGACCATCCTCTGCGGTAGAACTCCTGCGGCGATACTGAATCTGTTCGCGGACGCGCCGACCAACAAGGCCGGCAGTCGAATGGCACCGGAGATCGCCCTGCTGATGAAGGCGATGGCCGCCGGGCCGGACTACAGCGATCACGATCCGATCCGGGCACGCGAGATGACCGACGCGGACAGTGCGACCTTCGCCGACGTGCTGCCGCCACTGCACCTGGTGGAGGACCTCGAGCTGCCCGGCGGCCTCGCGGCGACCCGCTACCGCGCATCGGCGGAATCGGCCGGTCTGCTGGTGTATTTCCACGGTGGTGGCTTCGTTCTCGGCAACCGTGCCGGCTATGACGCACCAGCTCGTCTGCTCGCGATCCACAGTGGCCTCGACGTGCTGTCGGTGGAGTACCGGCTGGCGCCCGAGCATCCCTTTCCCGCTCCACTCGAAGATGCCCTCACCGCATGGGATTTCGCGGTGGCGCTCGCACCTGTGTGGGGGATTCCGGCGACACGGGTCGCAGTCGGTGGCGACAGCGCGGGGGCCAATATCGCCACCGTGCTCGCCCGCCGACTACGTGGCCGCTCGGTGGTGCCGGCGGCCCAGGCACTGCTGTACCCGGTCACCGATCTGTCCGTGTTCTACGACTCGCATCGCGAGTTCTCCACTTCGCCGGCGTTGTCGGTCAAACAGATCGGGTGGTTTGTCGAGCACTACCTCCCGCCGGGGATCGAACGCCACGATCCCCGGGTTTCGCCCATGCAGGCCCAGGATCTGTCCGGGTTGCCGCCCGCGGTGGTCGCCGTCGCAGGTTTCGATCCGCTGCGCGATGAGGGCATCGACTACGCCGAGCGGCTCGCCGCGGAAGGCGTGCCCACGCGGCTGTTGTGCGAGGAAGAGCTGGTACACGGATTCATCTCCTTCACCGCGTTCAGCCGGACGAGCCGCGAGGCGACCGTGCGGTTCGCCGAAGCCATCGCCGAACTGATGTTGGTAAGCCGACCGAATCCACTGGAGAAGGCGAAGAGATGACCGCGTTACCAAGATGCGTGGCAACAACGTGATGAAGGGCTACTACCAGGACCCGGACGGCACCGCGAAGGCGTTCACCGGCGGCTGGTTCCATTCCGGCGATCTCGGTGTCATGCACCCGGATGGCTACCTCGAGCTACGCGATCGGGCAAAAGACATCATCGTCTCCGGCGGCGAGAACATCTCCACCGTCGAATCGAGCAGGCACTGCTGTCACATCCCGCCGTCGACGAGGTCGCGGTCGTCGGCGTTCCCGACGACCGGTGGGAAGAGCGCCCGAAAGCATTCGTCATCCCGCGGCCCGGGCAGACCGCGACCGCATCCGAGATGCGCGAGCACGTGACCGCGCGGCTCGCGCGGTACAAGGCGCCACGGGACATCGAGATCGTCGACGAGCTGCCCAAGACCTCGACAGGCAAGATCCAGAAGTTCGTTCTGAAGGACCGTGAGTGGGCGGGCTGTCGCGACCGAATCCGCGGCTGAGCACGAAAAATAGCTGACCCGAACGGGATCCGGCGCCCGATGCACGGGTACCGGATCCCGTTTCCGTTGGACGCCGCGATCACGAGTTCCGCGAGACGCACCGGGGGTGGCACCGTAGCTCCGGTGCCACCCCCGGGTTCGTCTCGAACCCTGTCCTCGTCGACTACCCGCCGATCATTCCGAGACCATCCGGTGGATCCACGGTGCCGCAGCGCGCAGGGTCGCGGCGATCAGCAGTCCGCCGACGCCGACGAGAGTCAGATACGTCAGTGTCGGGATCACGGTGAACAGGATTCCGAGTATCCCCGACAGCGCCGCACCGCCGCCGATGACGATCACGCCGAGCGCGGTCAGCTGGCTCCGGAAGTTCTCGGGAGCGATCCGCGTCACCAGCGACAACGTCACCGGGTTGACGAATACCTCGGATACTCCGGCGATCGCCATCGTCGCCATGACCAGGATCGGCGAGACGGTCTTGCCCGGGCTGAACTCACTCAGCAGCAGGATCAAGTAGGACCAGGACACCAGGACGAGTCCGACCGTCACCTTTGTCGCCGCGCCGAACCGGGCAAACCAACCGCGTGCCCACAACCGCGCGATGACGGGCGTCAGCGAGACTCCGAATACCGAGAACGAAGTGATCAACCACGCCCCGGGCATGTCCCAGCCCAGTACGCGCAGATCGACCCGGTCCGCGATGAAGATGGCCATCGTGGTGAAGATCTGCAGCAGAATCCCGTAGTACAGCACGGCGGCGACCCACAGCGGCAAGAACCCGAGAACCCGGCGTCGCTCCACAGCGGTCGTCGTCGGCGCTCGCAACACGACGCCGAACAAGGCCGCAGCGCAGACGACGATGAGTCCGCCGGCCAGGTAGGTCAACGCCTGCGGTGGAACGACACCGGAGGCGACAACCGCCACGATCAGCACCGCCGCCACGGCCCCTACCATCGCGGGAACGAGCAGGGCGCGGCCGCGGACCGGGTCGGCGACGATCGCCGACTCCGCGGGCAGTCGCGAATAGCCGACGATGTATTGGACCAGGCCCAGAGCCATCCCGATCGCGGCGATCACGAAGGCCGCGTGGAAGCCTCGGACCGACTGCATCCACCCGGCGGCGAGGGGACCGAGCAGGGCACCGGTGTTGATCGCCATCAGGAAGTAGGAGAAACCGGCGTCACGGTAGGCCGCGTCCGCGGGCAGCAGGCGCCCGACGATCACCGAGATGTTCGTCTTGAGCGCCCCGGTACCGACAGCGATACACACCAGCCCCACCGCCAGTCCCGATAGCCCGGGGACCACGGCGAGAGCGATGTGGCCGACCATGATGACGACGCCACCGGCCGCGACGAGAACCCTCGGTGGGATCAACCGGTCGCCGAGCCAGCCGCCGACGAACTGCATGATGTAGACGAAGGCACCGTAGGCACCCACGATCCCGACGGCCGAGTTCGTCGGCAATCCGAGACCGCCGTCGGTGATGGAGTAGAAGAGATAGAAACTCAGAACGGCCTGCAATCCGTAGAAGCTGAACCGTTCCCAGACTTCGGTGGCTGCCAGTCCCCAGAACTGCCGGGGCAATCGGCCGGTCGGCTGCCGGCCGGCGGTGAGCTGCCCTGTTTCGATGGTGCCAGGAGACTTCATACGGCCACGTCCTGTCGTCCGGCCAGCGCCAGTGCCGACATGCCACGCTCACCCAGGCCCGAGTCGATGGCCGCGCGCATTCTCGCCATGGCCGCCGAAAACATGAGCGCGCGGTGTCCGTGCGCCTCCATGGCTTGCACCACTGCCACGCTCGGGTCGTGGAAGGTGTTGATCGTGGCCTGATCGGTGCCGTGCTCGCCACTGCTCACCGCCGCCGAGATCGTGGGTACCGCTTGCGACAGCAGCGCGATCATCATCGCCGTGAGCGCATCGATCTCGTCTCGGGTGACGCCCTGATCGGCGGCGAAGGCCACCGCCTCGATGTAGCTGACCAGCGACGGGACGAAGAACGCCCCGCACCACTCCGCCATCGCCTTCGCGGCCCCGATACCGCCGCTCAGATAACGTGTGCGACCACCGAGCGCGGTCAGTTGCTCCGCGTGGTCGGCCCACACCGACGACGGGCCCGCGTAGCAGAGGAATCCATCCGGTGTCCCGATAGCGTCGGGATAGCAGACGATCATGCCGTCCAGGTACCGCGCACCGACAGCGACCACCCTGGCTTCCATCTGCTCGGCTTCCGCGGGCGTGCCGGCGGTCAGGTTGACCAAAGTCGTACCGTCCCAGCCGGACTCGACATCGGCGAGCGCCGACCACAGAGTGTCGTAGCCGGTGGTGCAACCGATGACGAGTGGCGCTGCGGCGATCGCGTCACCGATGTCGCGCACGGCGGTGACTCCGTCGGCGGCCAGCGCCGCTGCCTTGCTGTGCGTGCGGTTCCACGCGGCCACGGACCTCCCGGTGGCGGCCAACGCTCGCGCGATGGCGGACCCCATCAGTCCGCACCCGATCACGACCACCTCATGGGTACGAATCGTTTCTGCCATGTCAGTTCCCCGATCGTGTCCGGCTGTAGCGAAAGACCCCGAGCAGGACCGCGATCGTCGCGATCATCACGTAGATCATCTTGCTGGCGGCTCCCGGCGCGGCATCGACGAGACCGCTGATCAATACCCACGTCATCGACACGGCGCCGATCACCGATGCGACCCACAACCAGGGGCGGACGTGCCCTTCGCGCGCCGTCTGTACGACAGCGGCCACCGCGATCAGGATGTAGGGCAGCACCCAGAGGTCGATCACGAGCGCGGCGGTCATCGTGTAGACCTCGACGATGTTCTGCAGCAGGCTCGCGGAGGCCACGAGCCATCCCAGGCTCGCCACCGCGACGCCGACAATCGCTGCGACCGGAGTGCCGCGGCGGGTATCGACACGGGCGAACGCCGGGGGAAGCAAGCCGTCTTCGGCCAGCCTCACCACGAGTCGCGCACCGTAGTTCAAGAACGCCAACGCCGAACCGATCGAGGCGATCGCGAGGACCAGGTCGCTGAACTGCCCGATCCATGCGGGCAGTCCAGCCTGGGCGGCGAGCGCGGCGGGCGCCGATACACCCGCCGCGAGGTCGTCACCGGCCGCCAGCAGGCCGGGCACCGTCAGCATGATGAAGATCGGCACCCCGCCGCCGATGACCACAGGCGGCGCGATGATCGCCCACGGGACGTTGCGCCGTGGATCCGCGGTTTCGGTCGCCAGTGCGGCGCAGCTTTCGAAGCCGACCAGCACCACCATGCCCAGCGCGGCACCACGCAGCGCGCCGCTGATCTCGAAGCTCGCGAAGTCCAGCTGGGCCGCGACGTCGATCCCGGTGTGGACGACACTGGCACCCACGATGAACAGCACCAGCGGTAACGAGACGACGGTCAACACGATCGCCGCCCAGATCGAGGTATCGAGTCCGCGCACCGCGACGACGGCGATGACCACGATCGTGACGGCGCCGATGATCAGTAGGGAGCCGAGTTGCGCCGCGGACTCCACGCCCAGCGAATGCAGAAAACTCCCCAGATACATGCCGACGATGACGATCAGACCGGCGACGCCCGTGATGTAAGCACCCAGCAGCGAGGCCCCGACGATCTTCTTCGACCACGGAGCGAAGACGTAGCCGACATAGGAATACAGCGAACCCGACGCCACATAGCGACGTGCGAAGTGAATGACAGAAGCCCCGATGCAGATCGTGGCGATCATCGACACCACCGCGGACACCCACGCCATCGCTCCCACTGCGGAGAAGATGATCAGGGGGCCGGTGGCGAAAGCGACAGCGGGCACGAATGACGCCAGGCTCAGTGAGACCAGCGTCGTCCGGCTGATTCCCCGCTGCCCCGGTCTCTCGGTGTCCTGCGAATCCACGCTGTCGGCCTGCGCGGCCGCTGGTTCAGGCACAGTTCCACTCATCAGTGGTGTCCACCTTCCATGTACTTGCTGTCCCGAATGGTTGGCGCACCACTGAAAACTCAGCATCGATAGCTGCGAACAGCCGCATGGTGGGAGTCATGCGGCAGGAAGACAAGAATCGAAATCGGCAGGTTCCGCGCATCGAACGGGTCGATGCGCTCGCCTTGCCACCACCTCGGATCGCACTGTGTGCGATGTCTCATTCTGAGTTCGGAGTGATCTGCGTCTCTACAGCATTGTGCTGCACGCTGGAGCGGGTGCCGGGGCAAGATGCCTACCGCGGCACCCGCCACGCTGTCGCGGACAACCATCGCCGGCGTCCCCGAATTCTGTTGCCCGACAGCCGAAGAGCGAATTCGCTCTGGAGGTGGTCAGCCGATCGCGGACGAGTCGCTGATCTTCTGCTCCAGCGCGGCCTCGTCCATGAAGTACACGTCGCGGACGATCTTGAGGGTCTCGGGATCGAACGTCGAGTAGCCGGTCCCGATCCAGGTGACTCCGGGACCAACCCCACCGGGCGTACCCGTCACTTCGAACAGGACGCCGATGGTGTCGCCTTCGACGAACGACGCGGCCACCCGTGGGGTCCAGTCGGGAAACGCCGCGAACATCTCTTCGAATCCGGGAACGAGTGCCGATTTGTCTCCCACGATCCCGCCGGCGCCGTTGATGACCACACATTCGTCGTCGAAGTATTCGAGAGCTGTTTCGAGATCGCGGGCAGTGACCGCGGCGCAGATCTCGTTCAGCTTTTCGGTGTAGACGGCGTGTTTGGAAATGGACACGGGTCCTCCTTCACAGTCGCAGCGGGCGATCGCCCGAGCCAATCGAGTGAGTGGCGTGGGTGACACCTTGCTCGCCGGAATATGCGACGACCTACACCAACTGTCACCGCGCTGAGCAGCCTCTCGGTGCAAGGTGCACTGTGACTCACGCCATAACTGGAAATATGCTGTCTATTCGGAGAAGCTTCGGGAGGCAAACGGTGAACGCCAAGGATGATGAACAACCACAGCCATCGCAGCGCGTGCGTGAGCTCTTCCGCACAGCGGCTATCAAGATGCAGGAGCATTCGGTCGAGATCGCCCAGGAGATGTGGGCGGCCGGCCAACGGAGCCTGGGTGAACGGGCACTGACCGAGGACCCGATCCTCTCCGAGATGGATCGCCTTTTCACCCGTTCGATACTGAACCATTGGCTGATGGCCAACATCGACGATCCGGGCTGTCAGGTGAAGCTGGAGATGATCGCCGACGTCCGGAACTACGCGCGCGATCTCGCGTTTCGCGGCCTCGATGTCAGTGACGTCGGACCGTGGCGTGCAGCGCAGCGGGTCGGCTGGTCGGCCTGGTTGAGGTTCTGTTTCGACACCACCGACGACAAAGACCTGCTGCGTGCATTGGTCGAGGTCTCCGGAAATTCGTTGGGAGACTCCCTCGACGATTCCAGATCGACGGTCGTCGCCTATATCGAGGAGGCGCGAGCCGAGCTCAACGAGGGGCCGGAGGTGGAACGACTGGCCACGCTGCAATTGCTGCTCCGAGGTGCGCCGATCACGCGTCCCCGTGCCGAGGCTCAGCTCGGTTACGCACTCACCGGGCACCATTTGGCGGCGGTGCTCTGGGCCGATTCCTTCGACCAGCCCGCGGGCCTGGAGCAAGCCGCCGAATTGGTGATGCGAGCTTCGGGTGCCCCCCGCCGCTTGACACTTGTCGCGGGCACCGCGACATTGTGGACGTGGATGCCGGTCAACCGTGTCCCGTCTCGCACCGAACTCGACGAGATCGTCGCACAGGTCCCCAATGTCCGGATCGCGGTGGGGCGCCCGGCGCACGACGTCAACGGATTCCGGCGTAGCCATCTCGACGCGGCCACAGCTCAAGGACTGCTCACCCGTCTTCGGTCCCGATGTCGCGCGGTTCGATTCGAGGACGTGCAGCTCATCTGCCTGCTCACGAACGATCTGGCCGAAGCGCGGCAGTTCATCGCCGACACGCTGGGAGGATTGGCGACGGCCGAGCCGGTGTTGCGCGAGACCGCGCGCGTCTACATCGCCGAGCAGTTCAATATCTCGAAGACAGCCGACCGCCTGTTCGCACACCGCAATACGATCGATCGCCGCCTCGCCCGGGTCGACGAACTGCTTCCTCGTTCGCTCGCACAGAATTCGGCCGCGGTCGACACCGCGCTGGCACTGGTCCAGTTGCAGACCGGCGAATAGTCCAGCGCGCATGCGACTTTCGCTTCGCCCGCGATCATCGCGGTCTCGGCCTGGCTGGGCGGCGGTGTCACCGCCCAGCCAGGATGTCACTGCCCTGCCGGTGTCATCCCAAGGCCCGGACGATCGCAGATGCGATTCGCTCGACCCCGGCCCGGCTCGTCGCGCTCAGCGCCGTGAACGACAGATAGCCGTGAACGAGGCCCGGCTCCCTGATCAGCTCCGTGGATACCCCACTGTCGGCGAGCTTTGCCGCGTAGGCCAACCCGTCGTCGCGCAGCGGATCGAAACCGGCGACGGTGACCAGAGCTGGCGCGACCCCGGTCAGATCCTCGGCGAACAGCGGCGAAACGCGGGGATCGCGACGGTCGATGCCCGGAGGCAGGAAGTGATCCTTGAACCAGGCGATCTGCTTGGCGGTCAGCGCCCGTGAGTCGGCGAACTCCCGACTCGACGGCCGGGATCCGGCCAGGTCGGTGACCGGGTAGATCAACACCTGCAGAGCCGGGCGGCGCTCGGGATCACGCACCCGCTGAGCGAGGACCGCGGCGATGTTGGCCCCCGCGCTGTCGCCCGCGACGACCACACGGTCCTGCGGAATGCCCCACCGGGCGGCCTGGGCAAGGGCGAACTTCCAGGCGACCATCGCATCGTCGTGAGGTGCTGGATACGGGAATTCCGGTGCCAGGCGGTACTCCACGGACAGGATGTCCATGCCCGTCCGGTCGGCGAGCAAACGCACCGGTCCGTCGTAGGCGGCACGGCTGCCGAGCACGAAACCGCCACCGTGGAAGAACACGACAAGCCCACCGGAGGAAGTCCCTGCGCGATATCGCGTCGCCACGAGGCCGCCCGGCAGCTCGAGCTCCTCGACCTCCCGCATCGGCACAGGTCGTTCACCGAAGACGGCGACGTCCTTCGCCTCCGCGGCACGGGCTTGCGCGGGCGCCACATCACTGAAATCGGGACCTTTGGCGATGGAGGCCATGAGCATCGCGATCTCCGGCGCCATCACCTCGCCGTCGGAGTTGGCGGGAGCCTTGACCATGCGCTCGAGCAGCGGTCCCGGCAGTTTCCCCATGCCGATCGCGAGTTGCCGCTGCAGGCGCTCGCCGACCGAGAGGCGGGTCGTCGTGGCGGAAGCGCTCATCGCATCCGCACCTTGCTCGCCGCGTCGGCGGGCATCGCCGTCCGCGGTACCGGGCGGGCGTTCGCGGAGCTGAACCGCAGGTGATCGTCACCGATCGGGCCTCTCAGCAGCTTCTTGTCGGCCTGGTAGGAGGTCAGCATCCGCCACGGCAGTCGCACGCCCTGCTTGGGCAGGGCGTCCGCCGTGCGGGTGACGTACCCTGCGCTGAGGTCGAGCAACGGCGCGGTGGCCATCCCGGGCTCGGCGACCGGCACGACCTTGTCGTAGCCGTGCGCATCCATATGCCTGATCAGCTGAATGACATACTGCGCGGTCAGGCCGACCTTCATGGTCCACGACGAGTACTTCGTGTAGCCGAACGCGAACGACCAGTTCGGCAGGCCGGACAGCAGCATTCCGCGGTAGGTGACGCTGTCACCGATGTCGAACTGCTGCCCGTCGACCGTCTGCGGGATGCCGCCGAACATTCGCAGGTTGAGTCCGGTGGCGGTGACGATCACCTCGGCCGGAATCTCCTCCCCCGAGGCCAGCCGGATCCCGGTCTCGGTGAAGCGATCGATCGTGTCGGTGGCCACCGAGGCCTTGCCCTCGCTGATCGCTTGGAAAAAGTCTCCGTCGGGTGTCATACACAGCCGCTGTTCCCACGGCTTGTACGGCGGGTTGAAATGGGTATCGACGGCGTAGCCATCGGGCAGGGCCTTGCTGGTTTGGGTGCGCATCAGTTTGCGTCCCGAGTCCGGGAACTTGAGCATGTAGCCGACGAAGAGGAAGTCGCGCCACACGTTCTTGATCCGGGTCGCGGCGTATCCGCGCTCCAGCCCGAGAGTCCGGTAGAGGAACTTGGCGACCTTGTCGACGCGCGGCAGCGTCATGACGTAGGTGGGAGTGCGCTGCAGCATCGTGACGTGTGCGGCGGCTCCGGGACCTGTCGTCATCGCCGGAACCATGGTGATGGCGGTTGCGCCACTGCCGATCACCACGACGCGCTTGCCCGCGTAGTCGTAGTTCTCGGGCCAGAACTGCGGGTGCAGGATGTCGCCGGCGAAGTCCTCGCGGCCCTCGAACTGCGGCGTGTGGCCCTCGTCGTAGCGGTAGTACCCGGAGGCTCCGTACACCCAGTTGGTCTTGATCGCGACGGTCCGCTTCTTCTCCCCCGGGACCGCGACCTCGACCTGCAGCGTCCAGGCGCCCTCGGCGCTGGACCAGTCCGCCGACACGACCTGATGGTGGTACCGGATCAGGGCGTCGACGCCGTTTTCGGCCGCGGTCTCCTCGAGGTACTCGCGGATGAGGTGGCCGTCGGCGATGGCGTGCTCGTGGCTCCAGGGCTTGAATTCGTAACCGTAGGTGTGGAGTTCGGAATCGGAGCGGACGCCCGGGTACCGGAAGAGATCCCAGGTGCCGCCGATCCGCCCGCGTCCCTCGAGGACGACGATCTTCTTGTCGGGAAAGGCCTGCCGGAGATAGCACGCCGACCCCACACCGGAGACTCCGGCTCCGATGATGACGATGTCGGCGGACTCGGGAGGGGCACTGCTGCGGGCCATGGTGAACTCCTGTTTTCGGATTGCCGGGCCGTTCATCGACCCGTTGCCATCGTCTGCCAGCGGGTATGACCCATGCCACACAGATCCGTGGTGTTCTGAACCCGATTCCGGTGCAAAATGCACCATCGGCGAAACACCGCACACCGCGCGCTCAGGCGCCGCGCAGTGCTCCGATCGGCAGCATCACGTGCTTGGTCCTGGTGTAGTCCTCCAGGGCATAGGTGGAGTTGTCTCGCCCGTAGCCCGACTTCCCGAATCCGGACCACGGCATCTCGTTGGTGAAGTTGAGGTGCGTGTTGACCCAGACCGAGCCGAAGTTCAGTTCCTCGGTGAAACGCAGCGCTCGGGCAGTATCGGCGGTCCACACCGAGGCCGCGAGGCCGTAGTCGACATGGTTGGCCTTGGTGAGCGCCTCGGCGTCGCTGGTGAAGGTCTCCACCGAGATCACCGGCCCGAAGACCTCTTCGCGCGACATCTCCGAGCCGAAGGTGACATCGACGAGGATCGTCGCCGGATAGAAGAAGCCGGGACCGTCGGGGACCTCACCTCCCAGCACGACGCGGGCGCCGTCTCGACAGGCCCGGTCCACCATGTGCGCGACGCTGTCCCGCTGCTGCGCACTGATCAACGGACCGAGTTCGAACTCCGCCCCCGATGCGGCGTTTCCGCTGCGGAGCTCGCCCGCCGCCGCGGTGAGCGCCGCCACCAGCTGTTCGCGGATGTCCTCGTGACAGATCACCCGGGTGGCCGCGCCGCAGTCCTGGCCTGCGTTGCCGTATCCGGTGGCCACCAGGGTCGGGACGAGGTCGTCCAGATCGGCGTCCGGGAAAACGATGACGGGTGCCTTGCCACCGAGCTCGAGGTGGACACGTTTGATCGTCGTCGCGGCGCCCTCCGCGACCAGCTGTCCGGACCGGACGCTTCCGGTCAGCGCCATCATGTCGATGTCGTCGTGACGGCTCATCGCGTCACCGACGGTCGAGCCCTTGCCGACGACGATGTTGAGCACCCCAGGCGGCAGGATGCCCGTGGCGAGCTCGGCGAGAATGAGGGTGCTGAAAGGGGTCAGCTCGGCAGGCTTGAGCACCATGGTGTTTCCCGCCGCGAGTGCAGGGGCGATCTTCCAGGCCGCCATCAGCAGGGGAAAGTTCCATGGTGTGATGGCACCGACCACGCCGACAGGCTCGCGGCGGATGTAGGAGAGCCGGTCCTGGGCGTACTGGCCGGGAGCCGGCGCCTGGGCCGTCCGCGCCGCACCGGCCATGAAACGGAAGCAGTCGGAGATCAACGGAATCTCGTACGCGGCATAGGCATACGACTTCCCGACGTTGAGTGCCTCGAGCGCCGACAACAGCTCGGCCTGCTCATCGATGGCGTCGGCGAACCGGAACAGCGCCTCGGCGCGCGCGCCCGGCGTCAGCCGAGCCCAGCCGGGAAGCGCTGCGCGCGCTGCCGCCACCGCGGCATCGACATCGGCCACGGTGCCCCGCGCCGCGACGCCCAGCCGGGTGCCCGTGCCGGGACCGATCACCTCGACGGTCGAGGTGGCCGTACTCGCGACGAACGCGCCACCGATGTAGTGGACCGGCGCCAGGTCGTCGATGCGCTGCTGAGCGTCGGCCAGGATCTTCTCGGGACTCATGGCATGTTCCTTCAGTCGGTGGTGGGAGTCGGGATGTAGGTGGGGCCGAGCGCGAGCACCGGGGCGAACAGATCGTCGTCGACCACCTGGTCCGGGGTGGCCTCCGCAGAAGGTGTCCGCGTCTGGCCGGGATAGCCGACCGCCTGCCGTGCCTCGGGCGCCATGTAGTAGACGCAGCTGAGGAAGTAGAAAGCTGCTTCCACGATCTCGGCGGGCCAGCCCGCGACGATCTCCGGTGACAACTCGTCGACCCGGGCGGCGAGCTGGGCGATATGGAGGAACGCCCCGGAGAGTTCGGGGTCGACGCGCAGGGCGCGGTCGAGCAGAACGTCGTAACCGGGCAGCGCGGTCAACCGGGGCGAACGCTCGCTGCCGGGGAACCACAGGTCCGCGATACGCGCGGCACCGGTACGCGTTTCGTCGTCGGGGAATTCGATCACAGCGGAGTCCTTTGGTCGGCGGCGGTCTCGATCAGACGCTCGGCGGCGCGCAGTGCGAACGCGGTGATCGTCGGCGTCGGATTCACCGCGGACGACGTCACGAAGACGCTGCCGTCGAAGATGTAGAGGTTGGGCACGTCGTGGGATCGCCCGTAGCCGTCGACCACGGAGGTCGCGGGGTCGTCGCCGCAGCGGGCGGTGCCGAGCAGATGCCACCCGGTCTCGCCCCCGAAGTCCACCCGCTTGGTGGAGACGGCGCCCGCGGCCTCGTGGACCTCGGTGAGCCGGTCCAGGTGCCAGTCGAGGGCGCGTTTGCTCTCGTCCGACATCCGGTAGTGGATCTTCGGTGCCGGGATCCCGTCGCTGTCGACGAGATCGGGATCGAGGGTCACGCGGTTGTCGAAGACGGGCAGATCCTCGATCGACGCCGCGAGCTCGTACGAGCGGCCGTGCAGGCGCTCGATCAACGCATGCCCGGCCGGACCGCTGCGTTCGGCCAGCGGCAGCTCCGTGAACCGCTGGAGCAGGCTCACCGGCCCCTGATGCACCACTGCCGTCCATTTGGCGCCGCGATGGAAGCCGCGGCTGGTATCGGTCTCGGCGAAATGCATCGACCAGACCGGGTGGCTCTCCGGCCCGATCCATGGTTCGAGGTCCTGCTCGTACTCCCCCAGCACGGTCGCCACCGGATGCATCATCAGATTGCGTCCGACGTAGCCCGAGGAATTCGCGAGCCCGTCCGGGAACAGCGAGGAGGTGGACAACTGCAGCAGCCGCGGGGTGCCGATTCCGTTGGCGCACACGATCACTACCGGTGCCGAGGTGTGCCGCTCGACACCTGCGCGGTCGATCCAGGTGGCGCCGGTCGCCAAGCCCTTCTCGGAGACGGTGATCTCCCTGACTCGCGCGCCGACCACCAACTCGACACCTGCCGCCAGCGCACCCGGCCACATCGCGACGTCGAAGGACGCCTTCGCGCCCTCGGGACAACCACTGCCGCAGGTACCCCAGCGAGCGCAGGCTCCGCGCGAGCCGAGACCCTGCGACAGGATCGCCGAGGTGCCGGGCCACCATCCGATGCCCAGTTTGTTCATGCCCTCGGCCGCCTTACGGCCGATTCGGCCGATGGGCAGCGGTGGTTGCGGAAGCACGTAGCCCGGCGGGTAGGCGGTGTTGCCATCGAGACCCGAGGCGCCGATCATCTCGTCGATCGCCTCGTAGTAGGGCTGCAGGTCCTCGTAGGTGATGGGCCAGTCGTCGGCGATGCCGTCCAGGGTGCGCACCCGGAAGTCGGACGGAATCATCCGCGGCCATTCCGCCCAGAACAGGACGCTGCTCCCGCCGACACCGTTGAACATCAACGGGTGCACGTCGGAATCGGAGTCGTCGACGGGGTAGTCGCTCGGGCGGCGGCGATGGTTCGGATTCGGGTTCCAGCGGCCGGCGACGAGCAGGTCACGTTCGAGCTTCTCGCTGGGGTAGTCGACGACGTCGGGCCAGTCACCCTGTTCCAGAACAGTGACCCGGAAGCCGCTCTCGGCCAGCAGCCGGGCGGCGGTGACGCCGGACGGACCCGCGCCGATGATCAGCGCGTCGACGTCGTCCCTCCTGCCGGAGGTGCCGGTCGTGGTCATGACATGCTCCTAGAGGTTGTTATTTAAATCGATTGTTTGTGTTTGAATAGAGAGATGCCGAAGATCGTCGACCATCACCAACGCCGTGCCGAGATCGCTGACGCCGTGCTCGCGATCGTCGCCGAGGAAGGCGTCTCAGCGGTCACCCTGCGCGACGTCGCAGCGCGCAGCGGGTGGTCCACCGGTGTGCTCAACCACTACGTCGGCGGCCGGGACGACCTGCTGCACCTCGCTTTTCATCAGGCGTTCCGGCTGTCCGGCAAGCGCTTGGCCGCGATCGCCGAAGAGACGGGGCTGGATCCGATCGAGCGACTGGTTCGGGTGCTGACCGCGCAGATACCTCTCGACGGACCCTCGATCGCGTTCGGCCGGATCACCCTGTTCTTCTATGCCGAGGCGGCGAGCTCCCCGGACAAGCTGGGGCAGGAGATGATCGACTACCTCACGTCGTGGCGCTCGACCGTTCAGGTACACGTCCACGCGGCGCTGGTGTTCCGTGACCTGCCCACCGCGCGGTCGCGGGAAATCGGCGATTATCTGGTGGCGCTCATCGACGGCTACGGCAGCTACGCGGTGCTGGGCTCCAAGCTCTGGGACGGCGACGATCCCACGGCCGTGCCACCGGTACGGCTCTGGGTCGACGCCGCCCTCGCGATGAGCACCCTCGACACCGCACATCAGTGAGCCTCACACACCGAGGCCGGCGTACCCGTCGAGCCGGAGCCCGCCGGCCACCGCGTCGCGAGGGCAACGAGTATGCCGATCATGGTGTCGCTCCTGAGGTCGATCCGCTGGGCCCGATCACCGGCCCGGTAGCAATACTTCGCCAGCGCCTATGGCACGCGCCACACAGATCTGGTGTGTCCGTGGCTGCCGGCCGGTGCAGAGTGCACCGTCACTCGGACCCGTCGCCCCAGGAGTCCGTGGACTTCAACCACGTCCGGTCCTCGATCAGCTCACGGCAGGTGCCGGCGTTCTCCCACTCCGTACTCGCGAGCAGGGCACGGTGGAACGGGATCAGCGTCGGGATACCCGATATCACGGTCTCGTCGAGCGCCTTGCGCATCGCGTCGGTGGCAGCGCGACGATCCTCGCCCCAGGCGATCACCTTGGCGATCATCGGGTCGTAGTAGGGCTGCACGGTGTCGCCGTCGACGACACCGCTGTCGACGCGGACGCCGTCTCCGGCCGGGGCGACGAAGCGGTCGATCCGGCCGGGGCCGGGCCGGAAGCCCTTGGCGGCCGACTCCGCATTGATCCGGCACTCGATCGCGTGGCCGGTGATCCGCACATCGGACTGCTCGAAGGACAGCGGCTCGCCCGCGGCGATGCGGATCTGTTCCGCGACCAGGTCCAGACCCGTGACGAGTTCGGTGACCGGGTGCTCGACCTGGATGCGGGTGTTCATCTCCAGGAAGTAGAAGTCGTCGCCGGCAAGCAGACCCTCGACGGTGCCGACGGAGTGGTAGTTCGCGGCCTTCGCCGCCAGCACGGCGATGTCACCGAGTCGCTGACGCTGCGCATCGGTGAGCAGGGGGCAGGGGGCCTCCTCGATCAGTTTCTGGTGTCGCCGCTGGATCGAGCAGTCGCGTTCGAACAGGTGCAGCGTGGTGCCGTACGTGTCGGCGATGATCTGCACCTCGACGTGCCGCGGATTCTCGAGGTAGCGCTCCAGATAGACGGTGGCGTCCCCGAAGAAGCGCTCACCTTCCCCCGCCGCGCCCACCATCGCGGCGGCGAGCTCGTCGGGGCCATGGGCCACCCGAAATCCCTTGCCGCCACCGCCACTCGCGGCCTTGACGGCCACGGGATAGCCGATGGCTTCCGCCATCGCGTACGCCTCGGGACCGGAAACTACCGGCTCGGTGTAGCCGGGGACGACCGGGACACCGGCGGCCGCCACGGTTTCTCGTGCCCGGATCTTCGACGACATCATCTCCATCGACTCCGGACTCGGTCCGATGAAGACCAAACCCGCCGACGTGCACGCGCGAGCGAAGTCAGGGTTCTCCGACAGCAGCCCGTAGCCGGGATGGACGGCCTGGGCGCCGGTGGCCAGCGCCGCCTCGATGATGCGATCGATGCAGAGATAGCTCTCCGACACCGGTGCCGCACCGATCGGCACCGCTTCGTCGGCCAGGCGCACGTGCAGGCTGTCGGCGTCGACATCGGAGTGAACGGCGACGCTGGCGATGCCGAGCCGCCGCAGCGTCGTGATGACGCGCACGGCGATCTCGCCGCGATTGGCGATGAGGACCTTGTCGAACACGACCTCAGCCCTCCAGCGTCACGAGCACATCGCCGTCGGAGACGACGGAGCCGACCTCGACGTGTACCTCCGCGACGACGCCGTCGTCCTCGGCCTCGACCGGGATCTCCATCTTCATCGACTCGAGGATGAGCAGTACATCGCCCTCCCCGACCCGGTCGCCTTGCGCTACAACGACCTTCCACACTGTCGCCGCACAGTCTGCTGCGATCTCGATCATGGTTGTTCTTCCTTTCCGATGGTGCGGGTTTCGCGCCGGGTGATGGTCATCAGTGACGGCGCCGTGCCCCGCGGGCCTGGCTCACGGCGGCGGCCAGCGCTCCCTGACTGCCTTCGAGGAACGCGGCCACGACTTCGCGGGTCTCGCGGGGGTCGATCATGTGCTCCACCCCGAACGCCTCGACGGTGCGCCACGGATCGACGAGCGAACCCATGCGGGCCTCGATCTCCGCCCGCATCCGGGCCGGATCCTCGGCAGCCTCGATCTCGCGTCGGTAGGCGGCCTCGACACCGCCCTCGATCGGAAGGTCGCCCCACTCGCCGCTGGGCCATGCCAGCCGCAGTCCCAGCCGGTCGGGATTGGCCGTGGCCGACACCGCCAGGCCGTATGCCTTGCGGACCTGCACCGTGATGATGGGGACGGTCGCCTCGACCACCGACCGGATCGCGCGTACGCCCCATCTCATGACGTTGGCGCGCTCGGCCTGCGGGCCGACCATGAAGCCGGGGACATCGACGAAATAGAGGACCGGCAGGTGAAAGGTGTTGCAGAGATTCATCAGCCGCACCTGCTTCTCGGCGGCGGCGGAGTCCATGGCCCCGCCGAGGTGCTGCGGGTTGCTGGCCAGGACACCGATCGGCATCCCGTTCATGCGGGCGAGCCCGGTGACCAGGCTCTTACCCCACCGAGCGCCGATCTCGAAGAACGACCCCTCGTCGACCACGGCCTTGACCACCCTCGCCGCGCGATAGGCCTGCCTGCGATTCTCCGGGATGATCTCGAGGAGCTCCGGCGCGCGGCGATCGACGGGATCGTCGCACGACGTGCGCTGCGGAAGCTCCCAGATGTTCTGGGGCAGGTAGCTCAGTACCGCGCGCATCTGTGCGATCGCGTCGTCCTCGTCGCGCGCGAGATTGTCGACGGTGCCCGAGGCGGTCGCGGCGGGGCCACCGCCCAGTTCGTGTTTGTCGATATCGAGGCCGAGTGCGCGCCGGACCAGCGGCGGGCCACCGGCGAAGATCACGGAGTCCTTGGTCATCACCGAGAAGTGGCTGGCCACGGCTCGCGCAGCGCTGGCACCGACGGCGGCACCGCTCAGCATCGTCAGCACCGGCACTTCGTCGAGGAGCTCGAACGATCGTGCCCAGCTCAGGGAGCTGGTGAGGTAGGCGTGTCCCTTCTCCTCCTGCGCCGCGACGTCCCCACCGATACCCTCCACGAACATCAGCAGCGGGATCTTGTACTCGTGGGCGAGGTCCTCGACGAACCCACCCATCCCGCCCTTCATCCGGTCGAGATAGCTCTGCGGCGCGCCGGCCCGCACGGTGAAATCCTCCCCGCCCAGAGCGACGTGCCTGCCGTCCACCTTCGCCAGACCGCAGACGTAGCTCGCCGGGAGGGTCCCGAGCCGGTTGCCCAGCGCATCACGCTCCTCGAAAACGGCGAATTCACCGATCTCGCTGAAACTCTCGGAGATGGCCGCGATCCGTTCCCGAATCGTGTTCCGGCCCTGCGCCTTCTGCCGGGTGACCCGGCGCTCGCCGCCGAGTTCGCGGGACAGGGCACGCCGGCGGTCGAGTTGGGCCAGGGCGTCCGGCCAGTTGAATCCACCAGGTGTGGTCATCGGGGCACTTCCATGACGTCGGGCGACGTGATGTCGCGAGAGAGCAGGTGTTTCTGAACGACGCCGGTCCCCGCGCTGCGGACGAACTCGGAGCCGTCGGTGACGGTGAGGTATCTCGGCATGGCGAATCGGGGCAGTACGGCGCGGCAGTGCTCGATGAAATCCGCGAGTACCACCGACTCGCCGTCCGGGACGACGAAGACCTTGATCTCGTCCTCGCCACCGTGCTCGTCACGAACCGCGATGGCGACACATTCGCGGACACCGGCGGCGGTGTTGAGGCTGTGTTCGAGCTCCCACACCGAGATGTTCTCGCCGCGGCGGCGGAAGCTGTCGGTCCGGCGCCCGTCGAAGTACAGGAAGCCCTCGTCGTCGACGTGCCCGGAATCGCCGGTGTGGAACCACAGGTTGCGCGACGCCTCGACTGTCGCTTCGGGCCGTCCCCAGTATCCGAGAGCAGCCATATGCGGGCTCCGCGGGCGAAAGACGATCTCCCCCGTCTCGCCCGCGGGCAGCGGTCGGTCGTCGTCGTCGACCACCGCGACGTCGATCGCGTCGTGCATGTGTCCCGCCGCGCCGCGGCGTCGCTGGTGCACGCTGTCCATGGCGATCCCGTCGCATTCGGTCTGGCCGAACAGCGTGAGGATGGGGATCCCGAGGTTGTCCTCGAACACCTCGTAGGCGATCTGCGGTACCGGTGCTCCGATCAGTCGCGTCAGGCGATGGGTGCCGGGTTCGGGCGGCGCGCCCTGGGCCAGGATCGACAGCATCGCGCCGACTCCTGTCGCCCAGCTGGCGTCGAACCGGCGGACATCGGCGAAGTACTCCGACGCCGAGAACCGCTCCCGGAAGGCCATCGAGCCGCCCGACCGCAGGCACGCCGTGATCTGAACGTGGAAGTCCACGTGGAAGAACGGGAGCGGGAAGTAGCCGATGTCATCGGCCTGCAGACCGAGCCGGTCGATCCACACCCGCGCGGCGAGCGTGGAGAAGTACGCGCGTGGAAGCATCACGCCCTTCGCCGGGCCCGTCGTTCCCGAGGTGTAGAGAATCGTCGCGAGTTCACCGGGGCCGAAGCCACCCTGCGCGGCGTCGAGTTCGTCTCGCGTGGCCTCGCCGATCGGTTCGGCGGCCAATTCACTCATCGCCAGGACGTCCCCGATCACGGTCTCGCGGACCCGTTCCAGCAGAACGTCCTGACAGACGATGAGGCCGGGGTCGGAATCGGTCAGGACGTGGGCCAACATCGGTCCCCGGAGTTCGACATTCACCGACACCTCGACCGCGCCGATCCACCAGATGCCGAACATCCACACGACCCGATCGATCGAGTTTCCGCTGACCAGCGCCACCCGGTCCCCCGTGGACACGCCACGACGAGCGAGTGCCGCCGCCACGCGGCGAGCCCGGTCGGCCAGCTCGCCGACGGTGAGGACATCGCTGTGTGACCGCAGTAGCGGGCGGGCGGGGTCGCTCGCTACCGCGCGCAGCAGGTCGTCAACCGGACTGACGCACTCGACCGCAGGTGGTCGAAGCCTGCTGACCTCATTCACGACGAGATCCCTCCTCGAATGGATTGGGGTTTTTTATTTGGGACACATGATATAAAACGATAGGGAAACAACATCTGTCAAGGACAACCTGGAGATGCCATGATCGTGATTGCGCCATGAGCTGGACGACGACGGTGCATCCGTGGTCGTACGACTTCGACTACCTGGGCCATCTGACCGCCGCTGCCTACACGAAGGCATTCGAGCAAGCGCGCGTCGAGTACCTGCGCGACCGCTGGCGCACCCGCCACCCCACCTATGTCGTGGCCGCGCACCACATGCAATACCGCAAGGAGATCCTCGAGGAAACCGGTCCACTGCAGGTCGTGATCCAGCCGGTGCGCGTCGGCCGATCCAGCGTCGACCTCGCCGAACTACTCCTCGACGCCGAAGGCACCGTCTGCAATCGCTCCGAGGCGACCCTCGTGGCGTGGGATGCCGAGGCGCGCACCGCGCGGCCTTTCACTGCGGGCGAGCGCGTTTCGCTCACCGCCGACCTCGAAACCGATCCCCCCACAACCCGTTCCGGGGCCGAGCCCCGCCGACACACAGGAGACCGAGATCAACGATGACTGCTGAACACACCACCGGAAAGCGAATCCTGGTCACCGGCGGTGCCGGCGAGATGGGCGCCCACGCATGCCGGGCGCTCGTCGGTGCGGACGAGGTCGCCGAGGTCCTCATCGCCGACCGAAACGAGCAGGCCGCCAAGGCATTGGCCGATGAACTCGGCGCCGGCGCGACTCCCCTCACGCTGGACATCTCTGACGCCGCGGCCCTCACCGACGCCCTCACCGGTGTCGACTTCGTGCTCAACACGACGGGACCGTTCTACCGCTTCGGCCCGCTGGTCCTGCGCGCCGCGATCTCGACCCACACGCACTACCTCGACATCTGTGACGACTTCGAGCCCACCCTGGACATGCTCGACCTCGACGCGGAGGCCCGCGCGGCGGGTATCACGGCCGTCATCGGCGTCGGCGCGAGCCCCGGTATCAGCAATCTCCTCGGCGTCCTCGCGATGAACGAGTGCGACGAGGTGGAGACCGTCTACACCTCGTGGCGCGCCTCCGGATTCCAGCGCGCCGAGGTCGACACCGGTGTGCAGTCCTCCGCCGCGATCGAACACTGGATGCACAACTGCACCGCGACGATCAAGGTCTGGCGCGACGGCGGGCTGGCCGACGGACGGCCGCTCGAGGAGCGCACGATCAGCTACCCGGGTCGTGGCGAGGCATCGGTCTGGGTGTGTGGTCACCCCGAGCCGCTGACCCTCCCCCGGTCCCACGACGGCGTGCGGGAGTCGCTCAACCTCATGACCTCACGCCCGCTGCTGATGGAGGCGCTGATCCGCACCGCGGGCCGTGTGCACTCCGGTGAGCTCGATGTCGCCGGGGCGAGCCGGGCGCTGGTCCTGGAGCCGAACACCATGGGTTCCGCGGCGGGGCCCGCGCCGTCGCTGCCGGTGCTCTTCGCTCTCGCCGAAGGCACCAAGGGAGGCAAACGAATCCGCGTCGGCGCCCGGCCGCTCGTAGTCCCCGACGACAACATGGGCACGATGACCGGTATCCCGCTGGCCGTAGCGACCCTCATGGCCGTGCGCGGAAAGGTCGACCGGCCGGGCGTGCACGGCCCCGAGGTCATCGACGCCGCCACCTTCTTCGACGACCTGGCGCGGTACGCCCGACGTGGTTCCGCCGAGGAACACCCGGCCGAGGTCGTGGAGGTCGTCGTCGAGGAGATCACCGACTGACCGACGGCCGCGAAGGGGTGGCACCGCGATCCGGTGCCACCCCTTCGTCGTTCGAGCCGAAATACTGAAATGTGCGGCTTCCGAATCGCCCGGCCGCCATGCGAACCGGGCGGGTCGAGCTTCCCTGTCACACGTAAGGCGCCGTAGCCCCTGGAACTCGCCGGTCGGAGAGCTCGGCCGCCGAGGCCGCAACCACCTCGGCGGCCGCTCGTTCACCGGCGATCACCGCACCTTCCATCGAACCCGTCCACACGGGCGAGGTCTCCGAGCCGGCGAAGTGCACTCGGCCGGCTACCGCAGCGGTCCCCGGGCCGCACGTGGTGAGGAGCCCGGGCGACCAGATCGGCACGCACCCCGTTGTCCAGCGCTCTTCGGACCAGTTCATCTCGTGGTACTCGACTGGATTGAGCGCCTCGTCGCCGAATGCCCGGGCGATACCGGCCAGGACCGCCGCCCTGCGACGCGACGGGTCGCCTGGCATGGGATCGGGCAGGTCGGCGCTGCGCCCGCCGTCCCCGCGCGCGAACCCGACGAGGACACCCTCCTTCTCGCCGGGCGCCGTGTCGTCGAAGGTCAGCATGAGCGGCGCGGAGTCGCTCATGCTCGCGCCGCTGAGACCCTTGGCGCGCCAGAAGGGTTCCGAATAGACCACGTGGACCTTGTAGGCGTGCGCCATCGCGAGTCGCTCACCCAGGTTCCGCTGCGGCAGCGGCAGCTGAGGATCGATACTGATCGCGGCGCGGTCGGCCGGGCTCATCGCGATCACCAGGCGGCGGGCACGGTGGGTGACGCCCGCGGTGTCGACCTCGACGTGGTCGTCGAACTGCCTGATCGCGAGCGTCGGCGCACCGAGGACGAGGCGGTCGCCGAGTGCGGCCGCCATTCTGATGCTCAGCTCGGCCGAACCGCCGGTGAACGAACGCTCGGAGCCACCCGACAGAGAGGCGAGCAGGGCTTCCACGCCGCCGATCGCGCGAATGTGGCGCAGGACGTAGTACAAGGACAGGTCACCCGGCTGAGTTCCCAGCGTAAGGGCACCGATAATGGCCCATAGCGTGCGTGCCGTGGCGGTCCTGGTGGTGTGATTCACCCACGAGGCGAAGGTGCGAGCATCCAGTGCCGCGGCTTCCGGGGTCGCGAGTGCGTCGTCGCCGTCCGGACAGCGCTTGCACAGGCGGTCGAGCCGAATCAACGACTGCGTGAAGTCCGCCGACCCCAGGGGATCCGCCGACCACGGCATCGACCCGTCGAACCGGATGACGCGACCGCGCCGCTCGAACACCGACTTGCCGTCCTCGTTGTGCGGCCAGGTCGAGACCCCGAGCTCGTCTCCCAAGGCGATGAGCCGCTTGTACTCCGGACCGACGAGCTGGCCGCCTTCTTCGGCGAATCTGCCGTTGACGAGTTGGTGGGTCTTGGTGCGCCCGCCGACTCTGTCACGGGCTTCGAGGACTCGCAGAGACGTGATACCCGCCTGGTCGAGGCGTCGCGCGGCCACCAGCCCCGAAAGGCCGGCACCGACAACGATCACATCGACCATCGTGTTCTCGTGTTCCATGGGTTCCTCCTACTGCACTGACCGGATGTCGTAGTCCAGCTTCGTGACCGAGGTCACTCACGCTCTACTACAACCCCCACAGGGTGCGAACCGCCGATGGTGCACAATTCACCTGCCGTTGGCGGAGGCGCTCAGGGCGCTCGGCCCAAGACCCGGGATTCACACTCGATGTGCAGGGGCTCTGAGCGACTCCCGGCGTCTGTCCCGCCGACGAGGCCGTCTCCCGGTGCGGAATGCGGGCGCCCCGACTACCGAGCCGACAGGAGAGCTGGAGGCCATTCCGCCGGCTCGACGTTGGCGGGTTTTCCGCTGACGTCCTGGTCCCAGTCGAAGACGGGACCTGGTGGACCCCACCGTTCCGGGCGGACGAACGAGACTGTCTCAGTACCGAAATCGACCTGGGCGAACGAGGCCGCGCCGGCGAAGGTCACGCGATCGAACCCCGTGACGCCGGAGAACGAGGCGCTGACGAACCGGACGATGTCGGCGAAGGTCGCCCTACTGAACATAGCGCTGGAGAAGGAGGCGCGGTCGAACGTGGTGCTGCCGGAGAAGGTGGCGCGGTTGAACGTAGCGATGCTCGAGAAGATCGCACCGTCGAATCCGGTGGTGCTGTTGAACGTCGCGCCATCGAATCCGGCGGTGCCGGAGAAGGTCGTACCCTCGAACGAGGTCGGACTGGAGAACGTCGCGCCATCGAACTCGGCGATGCCGAAGAAGGCCGCGCCATCGAACCTCGCGATGCCGGCGAAGATCGCGTCGGCGAACCCCGCGGTGCCGACGAAGATCGCCTCACTGAGCCATGCGGGCCCGGAGAAGGTCGCGCGATGGAACGCGGCGGTGTCAGAGAAGGTCGCGCCACCGAACCTGGTGGTTCCGGAGAAGATCGCGCCGTCGAAATCGGTGGTTCCGGCGAAGGTCGCGCCACTGAACATGGCGAGTCCGGAGAAGGTTGCCGTGCCGAACCTGGCAGCACCCGAGAATTTCACACGACTGAAGTCGACGTCCTCGAGATGTGCCGTGCGGAAGTCGAAGTCGCTGGCGGACCAGCTGTATTCGGCGGTGAGACGCAGGTGGTCAGCGATGACGCGGACGATGGTGGCGCGGACCTCGCGATCGTTGTGTCGATATTCGAGGTGGTGTTCCTGGTCGTCGACGCGGGTGACGTCGATCTCCGCGGCGGTCTTGTTCGCGTCGACCGGGGTGATCCTGCGCAGGAACCCGTACGCGGCGAACGCGATGCCTAGGCCGGCGAGCAAAGCGAGCGTGACCGCTGGGAACAGCTGGATCCTTCCGGCGCGGCGCCCGAGTGCCGCGCGGGAGTTCCTGCTGAACCGAGCGCGCAGCGCGGCTCGTCTCGTATGTGCTTGCGCGCCAGCGGCGCTCACCCTCCCGGCCATTGCTCAATTCTCACCGTATCCATGACCGACCACCAGATTTCAGTGAGGGCGCCAGCGTTCGGCATCGCGTGGACACGGCGCTCACGCCGCAGGCTTGGTCAGGGTCGCGGGAGTTCTCGCCCTTCGCTGCCGAGCTCTGGGAGGATGCGAGCTTCAGCAGATCCCTGGGCGACCGGTGCCGGGCTCGTGCGCATCAGCCACGCCGCGGCGGCGAGCGTCAGCACCCAGCCGATCACTTCGATGAGCAGATGATCTGTCGCATCGGGGACCGATTGCAGCAGGTACACCCGGACGCTGTTGATCGCGCCGTGCGTCAAGACCGCCGGCCAGACACTGCCCGATCGCCACCGAAGGGCGAGCAGCAGCGGCGCCCACGGCAACATGCCCGCGAAATAGATGACGATGTCCCACGGTGGGCGGTCTCCGATGACGGCGAGCACCGGCAGGTGCCAGACGATCCACACCGCACCGCTGGCCAGGGCCAGTGGCCAGAAACCCCAGGACGCGGCGCGGGTCACCAGCCAGCCGCGCCAGCCGAACTCTTCGCCGATCGCGAAGACCGACTGCAGGACGAAGACCGGAACGACCCACACCGTCGCCATCAGGATCTGGTCGAGCGGGTTGAGCGGCCAGATCCCCACTGCCAGTGCGATGCCCGTTTGGATCGCGGCGATCGCGGTGATGAGGCCGATGCCGATACCGGCCCACCTGGGTGTGCCGCGCCACCCGGTGGCGAAGGTCTCCCGGAAGGTTCCGGGTCGCCGGGCTCGCCACATGATGACCGCGGCGAGCAGCGGGGTCAGTTGCAGGATCGGAATGATCAGGTTGTCGACATCCGTGGAGACGAGCCGAAAGACCATCGGAATCGACAGCGCGTAACACAGTGCGATGGCGATCGCGAAGAACCACGCGACATCGGTGCCAGTCGATCCGGGAGAACCGCGGCGCGCACGGACTGTCGTCACGACTGCCCACCACATCTGACAACAGAATCCCTGCCAACCCACTTTCGCTTCGATCGCCACGCCGACATCCGGCCACGCAGACCAGAATTCGTTGCCGGAGAGCGGGAATCTCGGTTCATGCACGGACCGTAGCAATCTGTTTCGGGTCTCCGAATCCCGGAAAGACCCGGAAATTCACCCTGAAAAAGCCCCTACCCGGCTTCGGCCGCTAATCGGCTCGCACACGCCTGGTGTCATACGCCCACATCGCGATCTCGACGCGGTTGCGGGCGCCGAGCTTGCCCATCAACGATGTGACGTGGCTCTTGACCGTGCTCAGGCCGACGAAGAGCTCGGTGGCGATCTCCGCGTTCGTCCGGCCGCGTGCCACCAGCGCGAGCACCTCCTCCTCGCGCTCGGTGAGCGGGTCGATGGGCTGGACGGGTACCACCGGCGTCTGGTCGGCGAAGGTCGCCAGCAGCCGGCGGGTGATGTTGGGGGCGATCAGCGCGTCTCCGTCGGCCGCCGCGTGGATGGCCTGCACGAGGAGCTCCGGCCCGGCGTCCTTGAGCAGGAAGCCGCGGGCGCCCGCGCGCAGGGCGCCGAGGACATACTCGTCGAGGTCGAAGGTGGTGATCACGACGACCGCCATCGGGTCCGTGACGCCCGGCCCCGCGAGGCGTCGCGTCACCTCGATGCCGTCGAGCCCGGGCATCCGGATGTCGACCAGGAGCACATCGGGACGCAGCCGGGTCGCCAGGTCGAGCGCTGTGAGCCCGTCGGCCGCCTCCCCCACGACCTCGAAGTCGGGGTGCGCGCCGAGGATCATCACCAGCCCGGTGCGGACCAGGTCCTGGTCGTCGGCGACGACCACACGAATGCTCATGCCGGCGCCTCCACGGGCAGCATCGCCTCGACCACCCAACCGCCCTCGGGCCCCGGCCCCGCGGCGAGCGATCCGCCGAGGAGCTTCACGCGTTCGGCCATGCCGAGCAGGCCGAATCCGGGCTCCGGGACCGGCCCCGGCGCGGTCTGTCCGTCGTCGCTGACCCGCAGCCTGACGGTGTCGCCCTCCCGATACACGTCGATCGCGACGCGGGTCGCGCTGCGGGCGTGCCGGACGGCATTGGTCAGCGACTCCTGGGCGAGCCGGTAGAGCGCGGCGTCCACGGGTCGTGCCAGCCGGGTCAACGAACCGTCCAGCGAGACCTCGACGGTGGGCGTCGCGTCGGCGCGCGCCAGGGCGGGCAGGTCCGCGACACCCGGTTGCGGTGCGTAGGCGACGGGTTCCTCCGCGCGCAGCACCCGCACCATGGACCTCATCTCCGCCAGGGTTCGCGACGCTTCGGACTCGATCGCGGCCAGGACCTCGACAGCCTTCTCCGGCTGGACGGCGGCCACCACGCGACCGGCCTGCGCCTGCACCGCGATGGCCGAGACGTGGTGGGCCACGGTGTCGTGCAGCTCGCGCGCCAGCGCCACCCGTTCCTGATTACGGACCTCGCGCTGTTGGCGACGCCAGAGGTCGGCGCGGTAGCGGAACACCGCCGCCAGAGCGACGAACAACAGCAGCAGGACAGTGCCGCCGAAAACGTCTGCCCAGCCCGCGGAGGACGCGTACATCCCCAGCGCGACGACGACGGCCACGAACGCCGTCCCCACGGCGATCTCCCGGCCCGAGCCCCACCGCACCAAGGCGTAGAGCAGGATCAAGTCGGCCATCATGGCGTAGAGGCCGAGGTCCCCGGCATGCGCGGTCAGCTGCAGGACCGAGAGCAGCCCGGCGGCAGCCCAGCCGACCAGGGCGGCCGGCAGCGGGTGGTTTCGCCGCCAGAGCAGGGCGGGTATCAGCGCCACGGCGAGCACCGCTACCAGGGGTCGCCAGGCCAGGTCCGGCCGAACGATGCTCTCGACCGCGGCGGCGGCCGCGAACACGCCCACCAGCAGCCAGTCGAGCCGACCGATGGGTGGGGCGTCACCGGGCCGCGGCTCGTGCCAGAGGGAGCGCCGGACAGTGACCACGGCTTCAGCATAGGGATCGGCGCGCCTCGGCGGACCCGCCGAAAGTACGAGAGGGAGATCATGCCATCGGCCAGGCGAACTCCGGCCTCCGGGCCGGTGTGCCCGGCGTCGGGCTCCGCGATCGTGGACCTACCGATCCGCCCGACCACGGAGCCCATGATGAGCACACGTCAACCCACCACTCTGGACGACCAGCCGATGCCGGTGCGAGCCAAACTCGCCGCAGCGTGGACGAGCTTCATGTTCCTCTACGCCTACGTGGACATTCTCAACTTCTTCACGCCCGGCGTCATCCAGGAGATCCTCGCCGGCAAGGTCTTCGAATTCGCTCTCTCCCAGACGTTTTCGACCACGGCCCTGACCCTCATGGCCGTCCCGATCTTCATGATCTTCCTGTCGATGACGCTGCCCGCCGGGGTGAGCCGCGTCGCCAACCTCGTCGTGGCTTCGCTCTACGTTCCCGTCACGGCGTTCAACGTGACGGGCGAGTCCTGGCTGTACTTCTACGGCCTCGGCGTCGTCTTGGAAGTGGTCCTTCTCGTCCTCATCCTGCGGTACGCCTGGACCTGGCCCCGCACCGCACTGTCGGCGACCAACCCGGCTGAAACCGTTCGAGCGCGGCAGTAAGCGTGAACCGAGAGCGGTACACGTCGTACCTGGAAGCAGATACCTCAGTGCCGCAACGGCTTTCGCGACTTCCTCAGGAGCATGAAGTCGCGAAAGCAGCAGAACTCTCCGGAGTGATTACCCCGGGCTCCCCTCGCCGCGCAGGGTCCGGTCGATCCATGCGATGACGTCGGCCAGGACGACCGGCCCCTCGGGTTCGTCCTCCACCCCGTGGTACACACCCGGACAGGTCCGCAGTGTCGCCGACGGCACGAGGTCGACCACCCGGCGGCTGGCGGAGATCGGATTGATCAGATCGGCGTCGCCGTGCACCACGAGCAGTGGTGCGGCGACTCGGGTGGCAGCCGATGCCACCCGATCCATCTGTGCCAGAACATCGATCGCGAAGCGGGCCGTCGCTCGCCCGTGGACCAAGGGATCGGCGTACCGTTCGGCGACGACGGCGGGGTCGCGATTGATACGTTCGAACCGCAGTCCGTTCGGCACTGTCAGGGTGGCGAAGACGCGGCCGAGGCTCCTGACCACGGCCACCTTGAGACGCTGGTTCCGCAGCTCCGAGTCGAAGGCGGGTCCGGTCGCCACCACCGCGGCCACGTCCGCCCCCGGCCGGTCCGCCGCGTAGAGGAACGCGTAGAGCCCGCCCAGGCTGTGCCCGTACAGCACGACCGGTGCGCCGCCCGTTCGCGCACGCTCGTGGGAGATGAGATGGTCCACGGCCCGTGCCGTCGACTCGTAACGGACGTCGCCGCGGCGCCCTTCGGATCGCCCGAATCCTTCGTAGTCCATCGCGAGCACGGAGAAACCGGCCGCGGTGAACAACCGAGCCGTGCTGTCGTAGCGGGCCGCGTGCTCGCCGAGACCATGCAGGAGGACGACACTGGCCCGCGCGGGCCCGCGCGGGACCCAGTGCAGTGAGGTGAGTCGGGGGCCGCCACCATCCGGTGTGAAGGAGTCGACGAGGGGTGATGAATTCACGAGCAGTTCCTTTCCGGTCTGCTCGAGCCTCGCCGCTTCCCCGGTGTCCAGGATTGGACCAACCTGCTACATCGGCAGGATCTCCCAACGGATCGTGCTGAACGCGGTGGGCGGAGCGCCGAAGGTTCGGCGACACGTCCTGGTGAGGTGGGAGCTGTCGGTGAATCCCGCCAGGTGCGCCGCCTCGGTCAGCGTCCGGCCCTGCGCGACCGCCACGGTCGCCCGGAGCAGCCGGAGCCATCGGACATACGCCCGGAAGGTGATTCCGAGCTCCTCGGCGAAGAGATGGGACAGCCTGCTCTCCGACAGATGAACGGCCGCGGCGAGGTCGCGCAGCCGGATGGGTCGTGAGTCCAGCTCGGTCTGCAGGCGGGTGCGCGCGGCGGCGACGCCCGGATGCAGTGGGTGCGAGGTGTTTCCGGGAGAACGCAGGCGCCCTTCCACGTACGCACTGTGGCCCTGGGTCAGGGTCTGTCCTGCGTCGTGCCAGGCGCGAACGTGGGATGGATCGTCGACCAGCTCGATCAGCTCGGCACCCAGGGACGACTCGGGCTCGACGTGCGCCACGACGCCAAAGGCGCCGACGGCGCTGAATGCGTGCGGCTGATCGGCGGGAACGATCGCCGTCTTCGTCCGTCGCCGATTACCTTGGCGATCCTCGATGACGAACGTTCCCTCGTGGGCGACGGCCACCTGCACGGAGTGGTGCGAATGTCGCGGCAGACTTCCCAGCGGACCCTCGACCTCGAGCACACCGGGACGCATACGCCCTGTGCCGGACCACCGCGAGATCAATGGTTGTCGCTCGTCGGACGCGTGCATCGGCTGAAATATACGCGGCGCTGGAGCACTTCCGGCAGCGCCGAGATCGAATCCGCCGAGCCACGCCCGCAGGCAACGGCCTGAAGGGCGACCGACCACGAGGCCAGTGTCCGCCGGCTCGATGCCGAGCCGGCGGACACTCGCGACAGCGGGCCGCTAGCGGGCCGGCACCACCGCGCCGGCGAGGTGATCGACCGTGGCCGCGAGATCGCCGCAGGCCTGCTCGTACTGGCGGCGCAGGGTCGCCACGAGTTCGGCGGTGGACCCGGCCTCGCTGACGGCACCGATACCCTGACCCGCACCCCACACATCACGCCAAGCCTTGGCATCGGTACCGGAGGAACCGAAGTTCATCTGCGAGGGATCCGACTCGGGCAGGTTGTCGGGGTCCAGACCCGCGGCGACGATGCTGCCGCGCAGGTAGTTCCCGTGCACGCCGGTGAACAGATTGCTGTAGACGATGTCGGCCGCGGTGGAGTCGACGATCATCTGCCGGTAGCCGGGCACGACATTGGCCTCGGCCGTCGACAGGAACGCCGAGCCGATGTAGGCCAGGTCGGCGCCCGCGGCCTGCGCCGCCAGAATCGACCGGCCGTGCGCGATCGAACCCGACAGCAACAGCGGACCGTCGAACCAGGTCCGGATCTCCTGGATCAGCGCGAACGGCGACTGGGTCCCGGCGTGCCCGCCCGCGCCCGCGGCGACCGCGATGAGTCCGTCGGCGCCCTTCTCGATCGCCTTGCGCGCGTACTGGTTGTTGATCACGTCGTGGAGCACGAGCCCGCCGTAGGAGTGGACCGCGTCGTTGATCTCGGTCCGCGCGCCCAGCGAACTGATCACGATCGGCACCTCGTGCTCGACGATGACCGCCATATCCTGCTCGAGCCGATCGTTGGAGCGGTGCACGATCTGGTTCACCGCGAACGGCGCCACCACCGCCTCCGGATTCGCCGCCGCGAACGCCGCGTTCTCCTCGACGATGCGATCGAGCCAGTCACCGAGCAGCGACGCCGGCCGCGCGTTCAGCGCCGGAAACGATCCGACGATCCCGGCCTGGCACTGGGCGATGACGAGTTCGGGGCCCGACGCGATGAACATCGGCGAGGCGACCACGGGCAGGGACAGGCGGCCGGAAAGCTGCGGGGGCAGTGCCATTGAATCCTCCGAAGGCAGGACGGACCGGCGGGCGGGCCGCCGGGCGAACGTCAGTTCCTGCACGATAGGAGCCACACCGGCCGATATGCAACCAGTTGCATAGCAAGCGTGGCATCAATCACTTGCCCACCCGAGCAAGAGCCTCGAGGTCAGGACGGCGCACGAGCAGGCAGCCGCGCGTCACCACGATCACCCCATCGACCGACTTCAGCCCCATACTTGGTCGGTTGTACGACTTCAGTCCAGGCCACGTCGCACCGTGCCCCACAAGGGCCCCGGAGGCCTCCGAGTGCGGTGCAGAGCCGCCGCTCCATTACCAATACCAAAGGTTTCGAGCGGTTCTATCGCTAGCACTCGTTTATCTCCTATTGCACCTACGGCCGCATTCGTTCTATCGTAACTCGTACAGCCGACCGACTTACTTCGAGTTCCCTTCGATGGGAGACGCGGTCGGTTCGACCTCGACGGGCCTTGCGAACAGATACCGGCACCACGGGCCCTTGGTTCGCCCTCTGGAGTAAGACGACATGACTCGACACGGTCCCATCGACCGACCCGGGCGAGCGGGCAGCGCGTGAGGTCATCGCCCTTCACCGCGGACCTCCCGGCCCGGGCGCACCAGCGCCCTCCTGACAACCAACCGAGAACCGAGGAACAGACCATGACAGTGTCCGACAACACCACACCCCACCTGCACCGACCGGCGGACGTGTCGCATTTCGCCGCGGAAGCCGAACGAATCGCCAACGAAGGGCTCGTCGAGGAGCTGCTCGACCTGTTCGCGCCGGACGCGGTCGCCGACTGGATCATGGACGGCGCCCACGACCACCATCAGGGCATCGACGCCATCCGCGCGGCCACCACCGAGCTCGTCGCCGTCGGCAAGGCACTGCGTCTGCACGTCCGCAAGACCGTGCAGAGCGCCGACGACGACACCATCGTGCTGACCTGGACCGGTGGATTCGGTCGGAGCAACCGCCAGTTCGGCACCGAGATCTGGACCTTCCGCGACGGACTGGTCGTCCGCCAGCAGATGTACTCCTACCTCGACGTGCGCCCCAAGACCTCGCCACTGGCCGGCCTCCGGCTCCTGGCGACCTCACCCGCGGTCGTCACCACCCTCGTGAAATACCGCTGGCAGAACCGCTCTCGACGCTGACCGCAGCACTACCCACCGAGAAAGGCCCCATCGAATCCATGACCACCACGCCCGTGAACAGCACAGCCACTGTCGCCCGCACGATGGATCGCATCTATCACGATCTGCTGAGCCCGTCGGACGTCCAGGAAACGCGCCGACGCGTTCGAGCACTGGCTGACGAGATCGTCGCGCCCGCCGCGCATTCGATCGCGACCGGCGACGAGCGAGTGGACGGGTTCCCACGCCGCGTCTTCGACGAACTCGCCGCCGGAGGACTCTTCCGGATTCCTTTCGGCGCGCAGGTCGGCGGCGACGGAGCGGCTCACCCCGCGACCGCGACCGCCGTAGCGGTCGAGGAGCTGGCCTATCACTCCAACAGCATCGCGGCCGTGTTCGACGTCGATTGCATCCTGGCCGGCAACGCCCTCACCCACGGCACCGCCGATCAGCAACAACGGTGGCTGGCACCGCTGGTCGCCGGTGACATCGTCGGCTCCTTCGCGACCAGCGAGCCGGGAGCATCCAGCGACCTCTCCCCGCAGGCGGTCCAGACACTCGCGACGCGAGACGGCTCCCGCTGGCTCCTGCACGGACGCAAGCGCTGGATCACCAATTCCCCGGTGGCGGCTTTCGTCGTGGTCCTGGCGCGAACCGACGACCGGCTCACCACCTTCATCGTGCCCACCGACGCCGATGGGGTCACCGTGGGTGTGCCGGACCGCAAGATCGGAAACCGTGGCCAGCTGACGGCCGACGTCGAATTCGACGACGTCGTTCTCGGGGACGAGAATGTCCTCGGCGAACCCGGGCAAGGACTGCGGATCGCGTTGCAGACACTGGTGTACGGGCGGATCGGGATCGGTGCCGCGGGCGTCGGGATGGCGCAAGCCGCGTTCGACCACATGGTGCATCATCTGACCACCCGCCAAGCCTTCGGCAAACCGCTGGGCGCAAACCAGCATTGGCAGTTCGCCGTCGCCGACTACGCGACGCGGATCGAAGTCGCCCGCAACACCTATCTCAAAGCCGCGCTGCGACTCGACAGCGGCATCGGATTTCCCGAGCCGGAAGCGGCGATGGCCAAACTGCTCGGCACCGAACTGTCGGTCGACATCGCCCGAGACGCCGTGCAGGTCTTCGGCGGAATGGGCTTCGTCCAAGAGCGCGGCGCGGACGGCGTCGTCTCACCGGTGTCGGCGATCTATCGCGACAGCAAGATCGGCGAAATCTACGAAGGCGCCAACGAGATCCAGAGATGGGTTATCGCGCGCAGCATCCTGGGCCGAGACATCACCGGTTGATCCGTACCCCGGCGAGCCGCGACCGCCGCCGACGCGAGATCTCTGTCACACCTTCCACCCTAACTGGATCGATTCAAGATTACGCAGCCAGCCCTTATTGGCTCGGACTATCAGTACGCTCGCACGATTTGATTAGTGCTATCAATCGGCGATCTATAGCTTCGGGAATCGGAAGATCCCACTACCGTTTGGAATGAGGCCACTTTCATGTCGCTGATCAACAAGAAGATCAAGCCCTTCGCGGCGGAGGCGTTCAAAGACGGTGCCTTCGTCAGCGTTTCCGACGAGGACATCCAGGGCAAATGGGCGATCTTCTTCTTCTATCCGGCGGACTTCACCTTCGTCTGCCCGACCGAACTCGGTGATCTCGCCGATCACTACGACGAGCTGCAGCGCCTGGGCGTCGAGGTCTTCTCCGTCTCGACCGACACCCACTTCACCCACAAGGCGTGGCACGCGTCGTCCGACACCATCGGCAAGATCAAGTACGCGATGATCGGCGACCCCACCCTGCGGATCAGCACCGCCTTCGAGGTGCTCCGCGACGACGAGGGCCTCGCCGACCGCGGCACCTTCCTGGTCGACCCGGACGGCGTCGTCCAGTTCACCGAGGTCACCGCCGAGGGCATCGGCCGCAATGCCGCCGAACTGCTCCGCAAGGTCAAGGCCGCGCAGTACGTCCGCTCGCACCCGGGCGAGGTCTGCCCGGCCAAGTGGGAAGAGGGCGACGACACTCTCGCCCCGTCGCTGGAACTCGTCGGCAAGATCTGATTCGTCGACCGCAGCTGCCCCGGTGGCACGGGACCCGACTCCCGTGCCCCGCCTCAACTCTCAACGTCCGGAGTAGACCCGCATGCTCGAGACCTCGCTCGCACGCCAATTGACGACCCTGCTCGAGAAGGTGACCCAGCCGATCGAGCTCGTGTCCACCCTCGACGATCGCCCCAAGTCCACCGAACTGGCCGAGCTCCTGGACGAGATCGCCGGCATGTCGGATCTGGTCACCCACCACCGCAGCGGCATCGACGCGCGCAGGCCGTCGTTCGTCGTCCGTCGCACCGGCTCCGACATCGAGGTGGGGTTCGCCGGAATCCCGCTCGGACACGAGTTCTCCTCCCTGGTGCTGGCCCTGTTGCAGGTCGGCGGGCACCCCTCCAAGGAGGCTGCGGACCTGCTCGCGCAGGTACGAGATCTCGAGGGGCAATGGAACTTCGAGACCTACTTCTCCCTGTCCTGCCAGAACTGCCCGGACGTCGTTCAGGCCCTGAACCTGATGTGCGTGCTGAACACCGGTATCAAGCACGTCGCGATCGACGGCGCCCTGTTCCCGGACGAAATCGACAACCGCCAGATCATGGCGGTGCCGACGGTATTCCTCAACGGTGAACCGTTCGGTTCCGGGCGGATGAGCCTCGAACAGATCGTCAACCGGCTCGACACCGGGTCGGTCGAACGCACCGCAGCCGCCCTCTCGGCGAAGGAGCCCTTCGACGTGCTCGTCGTCGGCGGCGGACCCGCGGGAGCCACGGCCGCGATCTACGCGTCGCGGAAGGGAATTCGCACCGGCGTCGTTTCGGAGCGCTTCGGCGGCCAGGTGCTCGACACCATGGGAATCGAGAACTTCGCGTCGGTGCCCTACACGGAGGGCCCGCGGTTCGCCGCCGCGCTGGAAGACCACGTCCGCCGCTACGACGTCGACATCATCAACGCGCAGAACGCGACGAAGCTGTCCCCCGCCACCGCCGAAGGTGGCTTGGCGGAGGTGGAGCTCGCGAGCGGCGCGCGTCTGCGCTCGCGCAGCGTGATCGTCGCGACCGGTGCGCGGTGGCGGTCGATGAACGTTCCCGGGGAATCCGAATACCGGAACAAGGGTGTCACCTATTGCCCGCATTGCGACGGCCCCCTGTTCAAGGGCAAACGCGTCGCGGTGATCGGTGGCGGCAACTCCGGCGCCGAAGCCGCCATCGATCTCGCCGGGATCGTCGCCCACGTGACCCTGGTCGAATTCGACGCCGAGCTGCGTGCCGACGAGGTCCTCCAGCGCAAGCTGCGCAGCCTGTCCAACGTCGAGATCCTGCTCGATGCGATGACGACCGAGGTCGTCGGCGACGGTGCCAAAGTCACCGGCCTCACCTACTCCGACCGCACGACCGAGGCGTGGCATTCACTCGCCGTGGACGGCGTCTTCGTCCAGATCGGCCTGCTGCCCAACACCGAATGGCTCACCGGCGCCGTCGATCTCACCCCGCGCGGCGAGATCGTCGTCGACGACCACGGGCGAACGTCCGCTCCCGGAGTATTCGCGGCGGGCGACTGCACCACGACCCCGTTCAAACAGATCATCGTCGCCGCCGGAGCCGGTGCGACAGCGGCCCTCGGCGCGTTCGACCATTTGATCCGCACCTCGACGCCGAACGAGGAAACCGAGCTGGGCGAGCACGCTACCCCGGCCGAGGTCGCCGTTCTGTCGTAGCGCGCACTCGCCGAGCGCCTGGCGGAACCGGCGGGCACCGCACCCGCCCGGGTGAGCCCCCTGCCGGTCGCCGCCTTGCGCTTGGCGGGCATGCTCGATCCCGCCGCCCGCGCGATGATCGAACAGCCTCGTCAGATGCCGAGCCCGCTGCGGAGAGTGGGCCACGAGTCGTGTAGCGCCTGCTGCCAATACGGCCAGGAGTGGATGCCGAACGCCGTGTACCGCACAGTCGGTCGCAGGCCCGCACCCCGCATCAATCCTTCGACGGTCCGGGTACAGGCGTGCGCGCCTTCCTCCAGACTCATCGCCCCGGCGAGGTCGAGCGGGTAGGAGAAACTGGGATCGAAGTCGACATCGGCCGGCCCCTGCTTGCCGCTCCCGACAGACATGAACAACGCGGTATTGCGCAGGGCACCCAAGTGTTTGGTGGGGTCATGCGCTGCCCAACCGGGCGCCAGCGAGCCGCCCCACATCTTGTCCGGGTTCCCCCCACGGTGATGCACCGCAGCACGGACCATCGGCTGACCGACACCGCCCGTGAGCAGACAACCACTGAAGACACCGACCGCCTGATAGAGGCCAGGGTTACGGAAGGCGAGTGTGGCCGCGGCCTGCCCACCCATCGACAACCCCGCGACCGCGTTCACACCGTTCCCGGCGAGCTCCCGATTCAGCAAGGGCGGCAGCTCGTGAGTCAGGAACTGCTCCCACCGGAGGTGACCGAGCGCGTCGTCGTCTTCGAGCCAATCGGTGTAGAACGTGCCGCCACCACCGATCGGCATCACCACGTTGACATTCTTGTCCGCGAAGAAGGCAAGCGCATCGGTGCGCATCGTCCAAGTGCTCTGCGCCTGATCATCCCGCGCACCCGTGCCATCGAGCAGATACAGGGTGGGACGCGGTGCCGACCCCCGTGGACGCAGCACGTCCAGGCCGACCACACGTCCCATCGCCGGCGAAGAGACGTAGAGCTGCTCCCAGGTATCGTCGCGCGCGACGCGATGATCGATCGTCGCAGTGGCAGCATGCGCCGGGCCCGGCGCCAGTAGCGAGGCGACGATCCCGAGAGCCGCTACCGCGCCGAGGATCCGGCGGTGCATCGTGGCGAACCGAGAAGGTGACGCTGTCATCAGATCCTCCCGGACCCGGACGGTCGCCGGATCCGAAGGAGATACCGCTGATTTGTCGAATCACGTTACGCCACAATCGATTTTCGCTCGCCAAGGGTGCTCGCAAAATCAACGCCATGCGCTCTGCGCGCCCACCCTCGTGTTGCTGATGGCAGCAGTTTCTGCGGACCGGATGTGGCTGTTTCGATCGAGGTCGCGACCCGGCCGAGCAGGACAGCTGGTCACGCAAGATCGAGGCGGCCATAGATCCACCCTGCCGGGGCCACCGCACCGTTCAGCGAGGTTGTAGTCGTTCGCCTTGTACGACCTCGATGTCGAGTTCGATTTTGACGGTGGTGCCGACGGCGGCCACTCCCGCGCGTACCACCGCGTTGTAATCGATCGCGAAATCGTTGCGGTGCAACAGTGTTTCGGCGTGGAACGCCGCCCGCACCCCACCCCACGGATCCTGCCCGAAGCCACCGTAGGTCACCACGAGATCGATCGGGCGGCGCTGCCCGTGCAGGGTCAGTTCACCGGGCATCACCCAGGTGTCGGCACCGGTGCGGCGCAACCCGAGACCGGTGAACGTGATCGTCGGATAGCTGTCGACATCGAGGAATTCCGGTGAGCGCAGATGATCGTCGCGCATCGAGATGCCGGTATCGATTGCCGCCGCCTCGATCTCGGCGTGCCCGGTGGACCGTTCGAACGGCTCTGCGATATCGAGTCGCCCGCTCACCTGCGCGAATCGGGCCTTGATGCCGGCGATGCCCAGGTGACGCGCGGTGGCGATCACCGTCGAATGTGCCGGATCGATCGTCCACGGCCCCGGCGGCGGCGAGGTCACCGTCGCCGCCGCCGGTGCCAGCACCACCTCACCGAGCGCACCGGTTCCCGTCGCGGAGATCTGTGCGATCCGCGCGACCGGCTCGAACCCGACAGCGGTGAGCACGGCGGTGTGCATCCCCGCGGGCAATGGGTCGGTACTGACCGTCCCGGTTTCGTCGGCTTCCCTGCGGGCGAGCTGACGGCCCGACAGATCCGTCACCGTCAGCACCGCGTTCGGCACCGGCCAGCCCTGGGCCGTGCCGACACGACCGGTCAACCCACTCATCAGCGGTTTCCGGGCTCGTAGCGGAGCCGCACGTCATGGGCGACCTCGGCCCCGGAGACGCTGACCCGATCGGTCACGGGCGGATAGCCACGGGTGACCACGGTGTACTCCCCTTCGAGCAGATCGGCCACGACATAGCGGCCGTTCTCGTCGGTGCGCGCTGTGGCCGTCACCTCCCCCGCGGCGTCGAGGACGCTGACCAGTGCGTCGGGCACGGCCCTGCCGTCGTCGGCCAGGGCGGATCCGGTGAGTACCGACATCGCGGACAACTCGATGTCCTGGCGAAGCACGCCACTGTCGGGCACCGTCACGGTGATCGCGCTGGGACGCCTATGCTCCGCGGCCGCGACCAAGGTATAGACACCCGAGACCACGCCGTGGCACGCGTATGCGCCGTCGCCACCCGTGACGGCGGCGCCGATCACCTCACCACGCGGGTCGGTCACAGTGACGGTGGCACCCGGCAACGGCGAACCGTGGCCGGCGGTACGGACGACGCCCGTCAGCTCACCGGAGCCGACCAGGCTCAGGTCCACTCGCTGGGGTCGTTCGCCGACCGACACGTTGACGGCGGTCGGCTGGTGTCCCATCGCCGACACGATCAAGACGTAGCCACCCGACGTCGGTGCGCTGATCGCGTAATCACCGTCGGCGGCACTGCTCGTCCGCGCGACTTGACGGCCGTTCTGATCGATCAATGTCAGCACCGCACCCGAAAGCGGCTGGCCGTCCTCGCGGCGGACGCGACCGTCCACCACACCGCTGCCCGTGCCGGGCAACCCGCCGGTCGGCAGCGCGGCGGGCGACGACGTGTCCATCGCGACCGCCCGATGACCGTTCTGTTCGGCTGTCGCGTGTCGACCGCCCGCTGCCGTCGGCACCGGTTCGGCCTCGGACAGCACCCGCTCGGCGCCTTGCCAGACCTGCTCCCCATCCCAGTCCGACTCCGCGAGCGCAGCCAGTTCGGCATCGAGCGGATCGGTCGTCTCAGCTTGCGACGCAGAAGCTTTCGCCGTCGGGTCGAGGGCGGGATCGATGTCGATCGTATTGCGCAGCGGACGGTTCGGCAGCAGGGCCGTCGCCAGGAGCGCGATGACCGCGGCACCCGCGGCGATGAGGAAGATCCGTCCGGTCGCATCACCGTAGGCGGCGCGCACGACCGTGACGACCGGTGCAGGCAGAGCATGGAGATTCAGGCTGCCGCCACCGGCGGAACCGCCGCTCGTCACGCCTAGCTGGGCGAAACCTTCCGCCGACAGTTCGGTCACCCGGGAGGCCAGGACCGAGCCGAGCACCGAGACGCCGATCGCGCCGCCGAATGTGCGGAAGAACGCGACGCTGCTGGACGCGGCGCCGATATTGTGCACGCTCACCGTGTTCTGCACGGCCAGTACCAGGTTCTGCATCAGCATGCCGACGCCGAGCCCCACGACGGCGATGTAGATGCCGACGAGCCACAGATCGGTGGCGTGGTCGAGCGTCGAGAGCAGCCCGAACCCGGCCACCAGCAAGGCGCCGCCGGTGACGACGAACGACTTCCATTTCCCGAACCGGGTGATCAGCTGTCCCGAACCGGTCGACCCGACGAGCATGCCCATCACCAGGGGGATGGTCAGGACGCCGGCCATCGTCGGCGAGTAGCCGCGCGCGGTCTGGAAATACTGGCCCAGGAAGGTGGTCGACCCGAACATGCCGACGCCGACCGCGATCGAGGCGACGATCGCCAGGCCGGTGGTGCGTTCGGTGACGATCGCCAGCGGGATGATCGGTGACTTGACTCGCGATTCGACCACGACGGTCGCGACGAGCAGCAGCACACCCGAACCGACATACAGGGCGGATTCGCGGGAGAACCAGTCGTAGTAGTCCGCCTTCCCGGCGAACGAGACCCAGATGAGCAACACCGACACACCCGCGGTCAGCAAGGCGGCGCCGAACCAGTCGATCGACACGCCCTCCTTGCGTTCGGTGGGCAACCGCAGGGTTCGTTGCAACAGCAGCAGGGCGATGACGGCCAGCGGCACGCACACGAAGAAGCACCAGCGCCAGCCGAGCGGGCTGTCGACGATGACGCCGCCGAGGATGGGCCCGCCCGACATCGACACCGCCATCACCGCGCCCATGTAGCCGGAATAGCGGCCGCGTTCCCGCGGCGAGACGATGGAACCGATGATCGCGACGACGAGTGCGGTCAGTCCGCCCATGCCGATGCCCTGGACGACTCGGGCCGCCAACAGGATCGGCACGGTGCTCGCGAAACCCGCGATCACCGAACCGATGACGAAGATGACGATGGCCGACTGGACCAGCACCTTCTTGTTGAACAGATCGGCGAACTTGCCCCAGATCGGGGTGGACGCGGCATTGGCCAGCAACGCCGTGGTGATGACCCAGGCGTACGCGGTCTGCGACCCCTCCAGGTCCCCGATGATCGTGGGCAGCGCGGTCGACACGATCGTGGTGCTGAGCAACGCCGTGAACAGCGCCGCCAGCAGTCCCGTCATCGCCTCCAAGACCTGACGGTGCGTCATCGCGGCAGGGGCACGCCCAGTCTCGGTCTCGACTGAACTAGACATCCACTTCCTGACTTTCTGTCGATACCGGTCGGCGCTCACCCACCGCGATGTGAGGCGGAGCGGCCGCCAGTGAATTCCTCAGCTTCTGGACAACCGCGATGGCCTGCTCGGCCTCGACTTCGGTCCAATCGGCCAGCGCGGCTCGCAATCCCCGCGCCCGCGACTCCCGGACGCGCCGCAGCAGATCGCTGCCCTGGTCGGTGATCCGGATGAGGGTGACCCGGCCGTCGAGTGGATCGGCGTGGCGGGCGATATTGCCCGAGCTCACCAGCTCGGCGACATGCCTGCTCAGTGTCGATTGGCTGATGCACAAGTCCGCGGCCAGATCTACCTGCCGAGACGGTCCCCTGGCCTCGAGTGAACCCAGCACGCCGACACCGCCGGGAAGCAGGTCCCCCTCGTCAGGGTGCGCGAGCGCAGCGCGGATCGCTCGGCCCATGTAATAGAGCTCCCTGATCAGGCCTCGAGCCGTATCGGGTGACACTGCCATGTCAACTCCCACCTGCATATAGTTGCTTGCGCTAACCAACCATATACACACTACTTGCATTATGCAACTAACTATTGATCGCCCTCGGACCAAGACGGACGATGCGCCCTCACGACGCCGATGTGGCGGAAGGCAAATACTCGGCGGAGGAGTTCGCTGCCGCTGCCTGATTCGCTGCCGCCGTAGCACCTCGCGCGACCAGCAGCATCGTCAGGTCCGTCACCAGCTCGACCACATTCGACAGGGGCAGTTCGGGCTCGCGCGAGAGCCATTCGCGTGCGATAGCGTTCACCGCGGCCGTGAGCAGCGATGTAGTGTCACCGTCCAGGCGCGTGCCTGTGGTCGCCAGGAAGCTCTGGATGTGCCCCGCCCAGGTGTCCGCGTGGGGTTTGCATTCCTGTTCGATGCGTCTACTGACACCTCTGAGTTCGATGACGGCGAAATCGGCGCGATACGGCGCGCTGTCGATCGAACCGAAATAGGCGGTCAGGCCGACGCGCACGGCCATGATCGGGTCGGCGGACGCGCTCAGGTCGGCGAGCGTTCCTGCCACCGCGACGGCCGCGTCGTCCTGCACCCGGGCATAGGCCGCGATCAGTGCCTCATCGAGGGTTTCGAATTCCTCGTAGAACTGCCGCTTCGACAGGCCCGCGGTCTCGCAGATGTCGATGAGCGAGCAGGAGAGCTGCCCCCGCTCGCCGCACACCCGGGTCGCTGCGTCCAGGAACTGGTGGCGCCGTTGCGCTTTTCGCTGCACGACACTCCGGCCGGCATACCGCCTGGCATCGGCGATCATGGCCCACTCGTCTTCTCGTTCGTCGCGACGGCGGTCCCGGCCTCCTGTGACAAAGGCCGGGACCGCGTCGCCTTCCGGCCCGCGCAGGCCGGAAGTCTCAGTGACCGCCGACCAGGTCGAGCGCGATGTCGGCGATCATGTCTTCCTGCCCACCGACCAGCCCCCGCCGGCCCGCGATGGTGAGCAGCGTGCGCACGTCGACGCCGTAGGTGGCCGAGGCGTTCTCCGCGTGGCGCAGGAAGCTCGAGTAGACGCCGGCGTAGCCGAGGGTCAGCGTCTCGCGGTCGACCTGGACAGGCCGATCCATCAGCGGCCGGACCAGGTCGTCGGCCGCATCCGTCAGCTGATCGAGGTTCGCGCCGTGTTCCCAGCCGGTCAGGTCGGCCACCGCGACGAACGCTTCGAGCGGAGTGTTGCCCGCACCGGCGCCGAGTCCGGCCAGGGACGCGTCGACGCGGGTCACCCCCTCCTCCACTGCGACAACACTGTTCGCCACCGACAACGAGAGGTTCTGGTGGGCGTGGATTCCGATCTGAGTCCCGGGTTCGAGCACATTCCGGTAGGCGCGAACGCGTTCGCGGACACCGTCCATGGTGAGCCGCCCACCGGAGTCGGTGACATAAACGCACTGCGCGCCATAGGTTTCCATGAGTTTGGCCTGGTCGGCCAAGCCTTCCGGGCTGTTCAGATGGCTCATCATCAAGAAGCCGGACACGTCCATGCCGAGTTCGCGCGCGTAGGAGATGTGCTGGGCGGAGATGTCCGCCTCGGTGCAGTGCGTGGCCACCCGGACCGAGCGCACGCCGAGATCGAACGCACGGCGCAGGTCCTCGATGGTGCCGATTCCGGGCAGCAGCAGCGTCGTCAGCCGGGCGTACTGCAGCACACTCGCCGCTGCTTCGATCCATTCCCAGTCGGTGTGGCTGCCCGGTCCGTAGTTGAGGCTGCCGCCGTGGAGTCCGTCGCCGTGGGCGACCTCGATCGCGTCCACGCCGGCGGCGTCGAGCGCGGCGGCGATCCGCGCGACCGTGGCGGGGTCGACGCGGTGCCGCAGCGCATGCATTCCGTCGCGCAGTGTGACGTCCTGCAGGAAGACTTCGGTGGTCATCGGACACTCTCCTCGGTGGATGCGGCGATCCGCTCGGCGACCCGCACCGCGGCAGAGGTCATGATGTCGAGATTGCCCGCGTAGGCGGGCAGGTAGTGCGCGGCGCCCTCGACCTCGAGGAAGACACTGACCTGATGGGTGACCGGAGCGTCCCCGACGAGCGTGCGCAGTGGAGCTCCGGGTTCGACCGGCGTGATCTGCACGTCCTGCTTCAGCCGGTAGCCCGGCACATACGCGGCGACATCGGCCACCATCGCGAGGATCGACTCGGTGATCCTCGCGTGGACCTCGGCGTCGGCGGTGTCGATGAGCGCCAGCACGGTGTCGCGCATGATCAGTGGCGGCTCCGCGGGGTTGAGGACGATGATCGCTCGTCCGCGCTGGGCGCCGCCCACCGCGGCGATCGCGTGGGACGTGGTCTCGGTGAACTCGTCGATGTTGGCGCGGGTTCCGGGACCGGCCGATTTCGACGCGATCGAGGCGACGATCTCGGCGTACGGCACCGGAGTGACCCGGGCGATCGCCGCGACCACCGGAATCGTCGCTTGTCCACCGCAGGTGACCATGTTGACGTTGTCGGCCGCCAGGTGCTGATCCAGATTCACCGCGGGAACGACGAACGGGCCGAGGGCGGCAGGTGTCAGGTCGATCAAGCGTTTGCCGAAAGGCGCGAGAGCCGCGGCGTTGGCCTTGTGCGCGCCGGCCGAGGTGGCGTCGAAAACGATCTCGATGTCGTCGAAATCCGGCAGGGCGATCAGCCCCGCGACACCGCGTGCGGTGGTTTGCACCCCCAGTCGGGCCGCGCGTGCGAGCCCGTCTGAGTCGGGGTCGATGCCGACCATGGCGGCCATCTCCAGGGTGTCGGACAGGCGCAACACCTTGATCATCAGGTCGGTGCCGATATTGCCTGATCCGATGACGGCGACCTTGGTGCGGCTCATCACTTCTCCTCCAGTGTGAAGTCGACGGTGCCGAGCGGCCCCGAGCGCTGTGACAATTCGGCATTGACCCGCGCGCCGGGCACCAGCGGTGCCATCGGCCCCAGCGCACCGGAGAGCACGATCTCTCCCGCGCGCAGCGGATCTCCCAGGGCTCGAGCGGTGCGGGCGAGCCAGGCCAACGCCAGCAGCGGGTCGCCGAGGCAGTCCGCACCCGTTCCGCGCGAGACGATCTCGCCGTCGACGCGCATGACCATCGTGATCCCGCGTGGCTCGAAATCATCTAGCGAGAGCCGCTGCTCCCCGAGCACGAACCAGCCGCTGGAGGCGTTGTCGGCCACCGTGTCACCGAAGGTGATGTCCCAGCCGGCGATGCGGCTGTCCACGATCTCGAGCGCGGGGGCGGCGTAGTCGACGGCGCCGCGCACGGTGATGGGATCGAGGTCGTCACCGGTCAGATCGGCACCGAGGACGAAGGCGAGTTCGGCCTCGATCTTGGGCTGCAACAGCCTCGGCCGCTCGGACACCGGAGTGGCGTTCGCATCCATATCGTGAAAGAGCACGCCGAAGTCGGGCCGGTCGACCCCGAGTTGGCGCTGCACGGCCGTGGAGGTCAGGCCGATCTTGCGCCCGACGGCACGGGCGCCCTCGTCGATCCGCCGTCGGGTGCCCAGATTCTGCACCGCGTAGGCCGACTCGACGTCGTCGGCACCGATCAGGTCACGCACCGCTGCCACGGGCACGCCCAGGTCTGCCGCGGTCGCGAGTCGTTCGGCAGCGGCGCGGACAGCGGGCGGGTGCTTGATGGTCGTGGTCATCGTGCTTCCTCCAGGGTGTTCGGCGTTGCGGACGCCACGACGCGCAGGGGGTTGTGATCGGCGGTCAGCATCGCGGGGGTGACGGCGAGGCGGGCCAGCAGTGCGGTGACCAGTTCGGTGGCGTCGGATTTCGCGCTGGTTCCGAAGACGTACTTGTCCGGGCGGAGCAGCACCGTGCCACCCTGGGCGACACCGGCTTTGGCGAACCACCGGGCCAGTTCGCCGGTGTGGTCCTCGACGTCGGCGTAGTCGGTGGCGGCGACGCGCGCGTCGCCCGGCTCGCCCTGCGGGCGGCCACCGGTCGGATACACGGTGACGAACTGGGTACCGAGGATCTGCAAGGCGTTGCGCTGGGCGACGCCGAGTCCATCGCGCGGATCGACACCGTAGCCGACGACAGCGAAACCGAGGCCGAGGGCGTCGTCGAGGCGCTGGTGGCGTCCGTCGAAGGTGCGGACGTCGGGCTGCGGTGCCAGGGTGCCTTCTACCCCTCGCAGCACATTGCGGGCGAGCCCGAAGTACGCGCCACGCTTGAACCGCGGGGACGGCTTCATCTTGGCTTCCCGGATCCAGGTGTTCAGCCCGGGAACCTTCAGCGCGGTGGCCAAGGCGACGTCGCGAGCGCCCGCGGCGAACCGGTTGTCGATCGAGACGAGGCTCTTGTTGAAGACCGACAGATCGATCATCGCTTTGGCGTGCGGCCGTCGCTCGGTCTCGTAGGTGTCGAGGAGGTCGAGATCGGCGCCGTGCTGGATGATGGCGCCGAGCTTCCAGGAGAGGTTGTCCGCGTCACGGACGCCGGAGTTCATTCCCTGGCCGATGAATTGGGGCGTCATGTGCGCGGCGTCACCGGCGAGCAGAATGCGTCCCGCGCGCCACTGGTCGGCGACCACGGCATTGAAGGTGTAGACCAGTTTGCGCAGCACCGTCACTTCGTCGGGGTCGACGTAGTGGCCGATGAGATCGCGGACCCGGTCGGGGTCCTCCATCTCTTCTTTGCTCTGCGCGTCGTTGAGCATGAATTCGAACCGGTGGTGTCCACCGGGTTGCGGACACGACACCGTCGGCAACTCGGGATCACAGACGAAGTTGAAGTACGGCAGATGCCGAAAAGCGTCGACGCCGTCGTTGGCGAGCAGGTCGACCACGAGCCAGCGTTCGGGGAAGCTCGTGCCGGTCATGTCGATACCCAGCTGCGTGCGCACCACACTGCGGCCGCCGTCGCAGCCGACGAGGAACTTCGCGCGCACCTCCTCGGCGGTGGCCGGATCGGTGTCGGCGTCGTGTTTGCCGTACCCGGTACCGCGGCATTCGGCATGCCGGACCAGGACACCGTCGGCGTCCTGGTCGAAGCCGAGAACCTCCCGACCGCGGCGAACCGTCACGTGCGCATAGCGCTCGAGCGCGTTTTCGAGCGTGTTCTCCAGGTAGGGCTGGTACAGGAAGTTGGCCACCGGCCACCCCAGCGGGCGCGAGGCCTGGTTGAACTGGGCGAGCACCGAGCCGTCGCTGCGTACCCACTGCACGGTGCAGTCGAGGTTCATCTGCGCCGAGGCTTCGTCGGCGACGCCGGCGGTCTGGAAGATCCGCATGCCCTCGTCGTCGGTGTAGACCGCCCGCGCCAGGCCGTAGAACTCCGGCTCACGCTCGAGCACCAGCACCCGCACGCCGCGACGGCCGAGCAGATTCGCCAACGTCAGGCCGGTGGGCCCCAGTCCGACGACTACCACGTCGTAGTCGAACGATGTCATCGCGCCATGCCTCCGGTGAGTTGGGGAACAGTGATCTCGGGTGTCCGCAAGGTTCGGACGACCTGCCGGAACTGAGCGAACTTGTCCAGCACGGTCTCGCCGACCGGGGTGTGGCCCCAGATGCTGATGCCCTGGTAAGTGGTCGGCTCCCAGGTGGATTCGCGTTCCGGACCGAACACGATCGGGTTCCAGCCGACCTCGAGTTCGAAGCCCGAGGGGGTGACGCAGTAGAAGGACAGCTCCCGATCATTGGTGTGCTGGCCGACCGACCAGGCCATCTTGAAACCGAGATCGGTGACACGTCCGTACGCGGCCAGCACGTCGTCGAGCGAGCCCGACTGGATGTTGATGTGCTGCACCCGGGTTCGGATCGGGTCGATCTTCACGCCGCGGATGTTGGCGATGGCGATCGAGTGGTGCCGCTCGTTCACCCGCAGGAACCGGATCTTGAGGGTGAGGCCGGAGACGTTCTCGTCGATGTAGTCGCTGAGCCGGGAGTCGAAGACCGTCTGGTAGTAGCCCCGCAGTGATTCCGGTTCTCTCGACACGATCGCGACATGCCCCATGCCGGCTTCGCCGGTCACCCACCCGGAGCTGAGCATGCGCAGCGGCTCGGGGGTGGTGACGGGGACGGTGAAGATCTCCTGCGCGATCCCCTTGGGACCGGGGAACCGCCACAGGCGCTCGACGCCGCGGCGAGCCGCGTCCTCGGCGCTGCCCTCGGTGATCGGCACACCGCGATCCGACACGCGCGCGATGATGCGGTCGAAGGACTGGTGATCGTCGACCTGCCAGCCGATCGCGGTCACGTCCTCCTGCGGGCCGTGCTCCACCAGGAACCGGCACGCGTGATCGTCGAGGCGGAAGCGCAGGGTGCCATGGTCGACCTGGTCGGCGTGCATGCCGATCGCGTCGACGCCGAAACGCCGCCAGTCGGCCAGCCGCGCGGACTCCACCACGACGTACCCCAGATGGACGGCCCCGAAGACCGACCCGTCACCGAAGACGTCTGCGCCGGTCATCGCTCGGCCTTCAGGTAGGCGATCGCGAGGGTGTTGAACAGCTCGGCTCGTTCCCACTGCGCCCAGTGACCGGTCCGCGCCAGCAGGTACAGATCGCAGTGGGGCATGGTCTCGGCGAGCATCCTGCCCCCGGACGGCCGGTTGACCTTGTCGTCCTCGCCCCACACCACCAGCGTGGGGTGCGGCACCTTGCTCAGGCGCGAATCCCGGGTGAGGTCCATCCGGAAGAGCGTGCGCAGGGCGAACAAGCCGGAAGGCCGGCGCAACGGTGGATGCGCGACGACCTCGGGTTCGATGCTGGCCCGATAGCGCTCCTCGATCAGTTCGTCCGGCACCGTCGCACCGTCGTACACCAGGTACTCACGGATGAACCGGATGATCTTCTCGCGGCTGGGACCATCACCCCGGTAGTAGTTGAGAAGTTCCTGCAGGCCCTGGGTGGGTAGGGCGCGGGTGGAACCGACGCCGCCGGGGCCCATCAGGACCAGGCGACCGACCTTGCCCGGCCGGTCCATCGCCAGCCGCAGCGCCGCGGCACCGCCGTAGGAGTTGCCGATCAGGTGCGCCGAGTCGATCTCCAGGACGTCGAGGAACTCGCCGAGCACGCGCGCCAGGTAACCGAAGGGATCGGACTGGTCGAGGTATTTCGACGACCGGCCGTAGCCCGGCATGTCCAGCACGAGCACCCGGAAGTGCTCCGCCAGCGCCTCGATGTTGCGCGAGTAGTTCGACAGCCCGGTCGCGCCGGGGCCGCCGCCGTGCAGCAGCACGACCGCGGGTCCTGATCCGAACTCGGTGAAGTAGATCTCGCGGTCGCCGACCTGCACCATCCGGCCGGTGTCGACTCCCTTGTCGATGCTTGTCACGATGTACCTCCCAGTGAAGTTGATAATATCATCACATCCGATTGATCCCTCGTCAAGCAATTCTGATGAAAAACTCAGAACTGGACGGCGGCCGGTGCTACCCGAGCAGCGGTATCCGGCGCACGGTCTGGCGATCGAGCTCGACCTGCATCGCGTGGCGGACCCGCTCGGCGAACTCGGCGGCCGACTCCCCCGGCCTCGGCCGCATCGCGGGGAGCACCGTGGTCCGAATCTTGGTCGGTAGCGGGATGTAGGGCAGCAGCCCCGCGATCCCGACCGTCAGACCCCACGGCAGCGACAGCGTCACCGGCAGACGCTTGAGCCGCAGCGCCTTGTCGAGGCGGAGCCGGCGCGCGAGCCCGCGGCCGTCGGACAGGCAGATCAGCGATTCGCCCGCCCCTGACGTGACCACCGGAGCAATCGGCACGGCAGCCTCGATGGCCAGCCGCGCGAAACCGGTCCGGCCGTCGAACACGACCCGGTTGCGTTCCCCCCACGACTTGAAGGCATCGACATCACCGCCCGGGAAGACGAGCACATGCTCGCCACGCCCGAGCGCCCGGCACGCGTTCTCACCGGTCGCGGGCTCGGCACCCAGCCTGCTCAGAATCGGGCCGAGTCCGATCACCCAGGCCATGTGATGCGTCAGCGTGATCACACCCCGCGGATCTCCGATCCGGACATAGGCCGAGCGCGCGGCGAGCACATTGAGGTCGAAGACACCACCGAAACCGTGGTTGGCCACGAACAGGACCGGCCCGGGGGGTGGCGTCAGCACGCCGCCGACCTCGTGACGGTGATACCAACGGAACACCCACAGCAGGACTCGCACAATGACCGGCTCGGACCCCACCCGCCCCCGGTCCTGCGGCGAGTCGTCGAACGACCCATCGTGGAGCGGCTGAACACCACTGTCAGGCACTGTTTCTCGCTTCCCTTGCGTTGTGTCGCCGCGCGGCGGCCCACACATTTCGACGATTGACGAGAACTCGGATCCGGCGCCGCTGCCGAACCACCCCATCCCCCTCTTCCCTGCGCAACCCAATATATTGATGAAATGATCATTCTTGATACTCAAGTCATCAAATTGTGAGCCGCCCCACCCGACCGAACGGCAGCCACACCCGCCGCAGGCGGGGTATTCGCGGCAGACGCCGGGCCTGGTGACGGGGCGTCGGTACGCCACACTGGGAGGCGATGAGCACCAGCACCCCGACCGGCCCGCCGGTCCGCCGACGCCCCCGCGACCGCCGCGCCAGCATCCTGACCGCGGCCGCCGACGCCTTCTCGCAGGCGGGCTACCACGGCACATCCATGACCGACATCGCCACCGCCGTCGGGATTTCGTCGACGGCGCTGTATCGCCATTTCCGCAGCAAACAGGAACTGCTGGGCCACTGCTTGATGTCGGGCCTGGACGCGACGGTCTCCCGGCTGGACGCCGCGGCGGCCGACGACACGAGCGGGCATCGGGTATTCGAAGAACTCGTCGCGATCGCGCTCGAACTGCGCGGACTACCGAGGCTGTGGCAGCTCGAGTTCCGCAACCTCACCGCTGCACACCGCTACTCGGTGCTGATCCGGGCGGTCCGGTTGACCGGCTATCTGCGCCGAGCGGTTCGTGCGCAGCGCCCGGACCTGCCCGGCAGGGATGCCGAACTGTTGAGCTGGTGCATCCTCTCGGTCGCGGTCAGCCCGTCGTATCACCGCCAGCAATTGCCGACGTCAACCTTCACTTCCGTGCTCGATGCCGCGATCCTGCGGCTCCTCACCACCGAATTGCCCCCGGGCGGAGCCGTGCCCCGTGCGCCCCGGCCCCGGGCAGCGCCGCCGCAGGCCGCGGAGTTCGAGCGCGCCGTCCGGCCCGAGCGGCTCATCGGCGCTGCGGCACGGCTGTTCAACTCCCGCGGTTATGCCGCGGTGGGCATCGAGGACATCGGTGCCGCCGTCGGCGTGAGCGGACCCGCGCTGTATCACCATTTCTCGAGCAAGGCCGATCTGCTGAACGAGATCATCGTGCGCAACGAGCAATGGATCGGCCTGTACACCGCCCGCGCACTGGCCGAGGGCCGCGACGCGCGGGAGGCGGTGCACCTGCTGATGGAATCGTTCGTCGGATTCGCGCTCGAGCAGCCGGACTTGCTCGGCACCACCGTCAGCGAGGTCGGGCACCTGCCGGACCCGCAGGCCACACGCTACCGCCGGATCCATCGCGACGGCGTCCTGAGCTGGGCCCGGCTGCTGCAGACGGCGCATGCCGAATTGACACCGCCGGAGGCCCGCATCCTCATCCAGGCGATCAGCACTGTCGTGATCGACGCCGTCCGCAATCCCCGCGCCGTCGGCCGCCGGAATCTCGCGGGCGCGCTGATAGCCATCGGCGACCGCATCGCGCTGCACGGCTGACGACATCCTGGTATCACCCAATTTAGCCGGTATCAACTTAGATTCAGACTTCTAGCCACTGGCACCGGTTACGGGACGACATCCACGCACATTTCCTTAGTGAGTAGTAACTTACGGTTGCGTAGCGCCTCGGCGCGCCATCACAATGGCCCACGGCGCCTATCGGATCTGCGCACTCTCCACCTCACCTTCCGGTCGCATCGACCGGACCATCGAAGGGACTGGGCCCGTGGGCCATTACAAGAGCAACGTCCGAGACCTCGAGTTCAACCTGCTGGAGGTCTTCGGCCTGGCGGACGTGCTGCGCTCCGGCGCGTTCGGCGACCTCGACGACGACACCGTGCGCACGATGCTCGCCGAAGCGGCCCGGATCGCCGAGGGGCCGGTGGCGGCCTCGTTCGCCGAAACCGACCGCAATCCACCGGAATTCGATCCATCGACCCACACCGTGCGACTACCGGAGGGGTTCAAGCGCTCGGTCCGGGCGTGGCAGGACGCCGAATGGTGGCGCGTCGCGAAGTCCGAGGCCATCGGCGGCATCGCGGCACCGCGCATGCTGGCGTGGGCGATCAACGAACTTCTTCTGGGCGCCCAGCCCGCGGCGTACATGTACCTGACCGGGCCCGGCATGGCCGATATCGTCGAGCGCATCGGTACCGACGAACAACGGCGCTGGGGCAGGATCGCGGTCGAGAAGAAGTGGGGCGCGACCATGGTGCTGACGGAGCCGGACGCCGGTTCCGATGTCGGCGCCGGCCGCACCAAGGCCGTCGAGCAGGAGGATGGCTCCTGGCACATCGAGGGCGTCAAGCGGTTCATCACCTCGGCCGATGCCGACGATCTGTCCGACAACATCCTCCACCAGGTCCTCGCCCGCCCCGAGGGCGCGGGACCGGGCACCAAGGGTTTGAGCCTGTTCCTGGTGCCGAAGTTCCATTTCGACTCCGAGACAGGAGAACTCGGTGATCGCAACGGCGTGTTCGTCACCAATGTCGAGCACAAGATGGGACTCAAGGCCTCGGCCACGTGTGAACTCACCTTCGGCGGCCACGGCGTGCCCGCCAAGGGCTGGCTGGTCGGCGAGGTGCACAACGGCATCGCGCAGATGTTCGAGGTCATCGAGGAAGCGCGGATGATGGTCGGCACCAAGGCCATCGCGACCCTGTCGACCGGTTACCTCAACGCGCTGGAATACGCCAAGACCCGCGTCCAGGGTTCCGACCTGACCCAGATCGCCGACAAGACCGCTCCGAAGGTGACCATCAGCCACCACCCGGATGTCCGGCGCTCGCTGATGATGCAGAAGGCCTACGCCGAAGGCCTACGCGCGATCTACCTCTATACCGCCGCCCACCAGGACCCGGCCACCGCGCTGCACATCTCAGGCGCCGATGCCGAACTCGCCGCGCGGGTGAACGATCTGCTGCTCCCGATCGTCAAGGGTGTCGGCTCCGAACGCGCCTACCAGTACCTGACCGACTCGCTGCAGACCTTCGGTGGCTCCGGCTTCCTGCAGGACTACCCGATCGAGCAGTACATCCGCGACGCCAAGATCGACTCCCTCTACGAGGGCACCACCGCCATCCAGGCGCAGGACTTCTTCTTCCGCAAGATCGCCCGCGACCGCGGCGTGGCCCTGGCGCACATCGCCGATCAGGTCCGGGCTTCCGCGCAGCCCGAAGCCGGGACGCCGGAGTTCAAAGTCGAACGCGCTCTGCTGCTCACCGCGCTGGAAGACGTGCAGGCGATGACCGCCACGCTGACCCAGCACCTGCTCGCGGCCGCCGACAACGGCCGCGAGCTGTACAAGGTGGGGCTCGAGTCCGTCCGCTTCCTGCTCGCGGTCGGCGATCTGCTGATCGGATGGCGTCTGCTGGTGGCCGCGGAAGTCGCCGCGGCGGCCCTGCCCTCCGCCACCAAGGACCGCGACCTCTACCAGGGCAAGATCGCGGTCGCGTCCTACTTCATCAGAACCGTCCTGCCGAGGCTCAGCACCGACCGTGCGGTGATCTCCGACATCGATGTCGCGATCATGGAGCTCGACGTGGCCGCCTTCTGACGCCGAACCGGCGTCGACCATGGCAGGGTCGACGCCGGTCGGCAGCACCGAGCTCCTTACTTTCCGGCCGTCGAGACGGATCGGCGTTCCAGCCCCTTCCGGTCGTAGAAGCTTGTCGCCGCCAAGCCGATGACGAGGCCGATCAGCAGTCCGAGCAGGGCCATCCACACCCCTTGCGCCAAGCCCGAGTTCGCGCGGGCGTCGTAGTAGAGGATCGCCCGGACCGCGATGAAGATCTGGTGCATCGGCTCGAAGGTCGACAACCACTCCATGGCTCGCGGCGTTGCCTCGATCGGCACGGTTCCCCCCGCGGACGGCAATCCGAGGACGATGAACACGATGAGGTTGACCAGCAGACCGGCCGCGCCGAAGATCGCCAGGATGGACAGCGCGGTCACGCCGACCGCCACAATCGCGAGGATCCCGTAGAGGAACAGCATCGGCGCACGCTGGATCGACATCCCGAGCAGGGTCGCGACGGCCAGGTATATGCCGGACACCACCGGCGCGACGGCCACCAGGATGCCCCATTTGAGCAGCAGCGTTCGCACGCGCGAGATCGGCGTCGGCGGGTAGTGGACATACCAGGGCCCGTATTCGGTCGGCGCGAATCCCAGTGACGAGTCCACCATCGAGTGGATGATCATCGCGCCGGTGAATCCCGCGAGAAGTAGCAGCAGCGTGTAGAAGAACGCCGACAATCCCCCACCGGCGCCGTCGGGCAGGGTGCGGAACGGCACGACCACGACCGAGATGGGTTCGGCCAGACCGAGGCGGCTCACGCCGGAGAGCTGGGTGGCGGGCGCATCCGAGGCCGACTGGAGCTCACCCTGGACCTGATCGAGCAGCTGGGCGCCCACCTCCCGATTGGCCGCGTCGGTCGCCTGGGTGGTGATGCGCAGCAGAATCTGCGTCGCGTAGGCCCCGGCGGCCGGGTTCGTTTCGACGGTGATGACGGGCCGCTCGACATCGCCGGGCACGATGCTGGCCGTGCCCAGGATCGACAGACGCTTGGTGAAGTCGCTCGGGATGACGACGGCGCCGTAGATGGTGCCGTTCAGCATCTCCCGATGCAGCTCCGGCAGTCCCATCTGCCGTAGGTCGACCTTGTCGGCGGGAATCTGCTGTGCCATCGAGGCCGCGATCTGGTCACCCACGTTGACCTGCTGACCTCCCACCACGTCGCCGACGTCGAGGTTGACCAGCCCCACCGGGAAGTCGTGCAGGTTCTTCTCCGGGTCGACGATGTACCCCAGATACATGGTGGCCAGCAACGCCGCGAGCACCGCGAGCACCGCGCTGGGGCGCAGACACCTCGCCAGGTCTTTACCGGTGATCGCCATGCAACCGCTCCTTTGCTGACAGTTCGGCAACTTCGTCGCTACCCACCCGCCTGATCATCGACCACCACCTGATCGCAGGTCAAGCAATTCTGATGAAACAATCAGCATGTGTCGCCGGACGCCGGGAGAGCAGCGCTGCCACCGCGGAGTTCGACCCGGATCCCCGCGTCGGTCACGGTCACGGACTGCGGCCGCAGCCCCAGCGGATAGTCGCGAAGACTCTCCGTCAGCAGGTCGGCGATCTCCGCCGCGAGCTGCGGAGGAACACCACGGGAGGACACGATCTCGACGCGGATCACACCGTTGTCGATGTAGGGACGCAGCCGCACCGACACCACGCCGACGACCCCCGTGACATCGACCGTGCCGTCGGCGGCCGATGTCCTGACGTCGCCGGCCAGGCCGTGCAGCGTTCGCTCGATCGCACCGGTGCTCCAGTCCACCCGCGCCTCGGAGCTGGCCACAGCGGCCGAGCCGTCACCCTCTGCCATCGAGACGTCATGCAGCGTGGCATGGACCGCCATATCGACAGCGGGGCCGAACTGCGCGTCGTCGCTGTCGACGGTCAGCTCCGGGATCCGCCGGTCGATCAGGCTCAGCACGACGGGGCGCAGACCGAGGTCCACCTCCACCGAGGAGCCGAGGTCGTCGCGCAGACCGGTAGTCAGGCAGCTCTCGATGCGGTTTCGCAGATACAGCTCGGCGGACGCGATCCCGATCGTCGCCAGCACGAGTGCGACCACGAGTCCGATCACGGTGCCGCGCGCGACTCGTCGCCGTGCGCTCCGGGCCGGAGCCTGATCACGATCGACGGAATCCAGCTCTCGCAGCTTCATACATCCTTCTCCAGACTCCCCGAGCGAATCCCGGGGAACGACATGCCCTCCCGAACGTTATTGACGAATTCATCATAGCTGACCACAATTAGCAAGGTTGGTGATGTCGCCCACCTACCTGCCGGAATCCGGGCAGGCGATCTCGACAGCGAGCCGCAGGCCACCGAGTCCGCTGGGAATCAGCCGCGCCCGGCCACCGTGCAGTTCGGCCTGTTGCGCGACCAGCGAGAGCCCCAGACCCGACCCTTCCCGCGCGGCGCCGGTGCCACGTCGGAACCGGGCGAACACCGCTGCCAGCTCGTCCTCGGGCAGACCGGAACCGTTGTCGTCGACCGCCAGCACCACCCGCTGCCCGGCCCGCCGCACCGAGATCTCGATCCGGGTGGCTCGACCGTGGCGGACCGCATTGGTGATCGCGTTGTCGAGGATCAGCCGGACCCCGGGCGGCGAGCAGCGGCAGTCCACTCGTTCGTCACCGGTGACGACCAGCTGGATCTCCGGATGCAGGCGTGCCGCGTCCGCGACCGCCAGGTAGGCGAGCTCGACGAGGTCGGCCGGTTCGTTCGCGTGCTCGGAGGTGAGTTCACCAGCGGCCAGCAGTTCCAATGCCACCAGCGTCGATTCCACCCGGCGGTGCTTTCGCAGCGCGTCGCCGAGGATCTCCGCGCGCGCTTCGGGTCCCATCTCGACACCACGCGCGATCTCGATATCGGTGCGGATCGCGGTAAGCGGGGTTCGCAGCTCATGGGCGGCCGAGTTCGCGAAGGTCCTGGCGGTCTCGAGCGCCGACATCGTCCGCTGCTGCGAGGAATCGATGCGCGCGAGCATCGACCGGACAGCGGTGGTGAGTTGTTCGGCTTCCCGGATCCGGAACCACCCACCCGCCTCGGGGAGCCGCTCACCCGCATCGATCCGGCGGGTCAGCTCGACCAGCGGCCGGATCGCCCGGCCACCGAGTATCCAGCCCAGACCCGATGCCACGGCGATCGCCGCCGCGCCGGCGAGGAGCACATGCCGACGCTGCTCACGGGTCACCGATTCCGCCGCGGACAACGGCGCGGCGACCGACACCGAGTGCGGGCCGATGGCCGACCGCTCCACCTCCATCGTCTTGACGCGGTATCCGGCATCGGCCATGACCACTGTCTGATGCCCCTCGGGGAGCCGCGGAAGCTCGGTGGACGTGCTCGCCAGCACGGTGCCGTCGTGACGGAGGGTGATCGCGGCGACGCCACCGTCACTCAACCGGCCGATGAACAGCTGGGCTGTACCGACATTGGCTTCGACCAACCCGGTCATGAGGTCCAGCTGTTCATCGACATGCCGGATGTTGTTCCGCTCGATGGCGACGAACAGGAAGACCGCCAGCACTCCGACGACCAGGGTGGTCCCCGTCGCGGCGGCCACCGCCACTCGCGTTCGCAGCGAGAGCATCGCGTTCACGCCCCCTCCTCCCGGAGGACGAACCCGACCGCACGCACCGTGTGCAGGAGGCGAGGCGCGCCGTCGGCCTCGAGCTTGCGGCGAAGATGGCCGACGACGACGTCCACGACATTCGTCTGCGGCCGAAAGTCGTAGCCCCACACCGTCTCCAGCAACCGATCACGCGTCACGACCGAGCCGCGGTGGACGGCCAGCATGCTGATCACCTCGAATTCCCGGCGGGTCAGCGGGACTTCCCGGCCGTGCACCGATACCAGCCGTGCCGGGAAGTCGATGCGCAGCGCACCCACGGTGACCGATTCCTGCGCGGCACTCCACCCGCTACCGCGGCGGCGGAGCAGGGCGTGCAACCGCGCGGTCAGCTCGGCGAAGTCGAACGGCTTGGTCAGGTAGTCGTCGGCGCCGAGCTCCAGACCCTCGACTCGATCGGTCACCCGGGTGCGGCCGCTCAGCACACAGATGGGGATATCGCTGCCCGATGCCCGCAGCGCGGTGATGAAGGCCAAACCGTCCAGGCCCGGCATCTCGATGTCGAGTACCACGACGTCGGGCAGGTACGTGCGGGTCGCCGACAACGCCGCCGCGCCCTCGGCCGCGACGCACACCCCGAATCCGTGCAATCGCAGGCCGCGTGCCAGCGATTCCCGCACATCGACGTCGTCGTCGACGATCAGCACCGTCCCGCGCGCACCGGCCTCCGCGCCGATCTCGTCGGCGTTCGCCTCGCGCATCGGCGTCGTGGTCGCCATGTTCATCCGAAGCCCCTTTCTCTGCTGGTCGGACACGTTTCCTGTCGGAGGTCTACCGATTGCTTGAGAGTTCCCTGACGACGATTGACTGATCAGATCATCATGCGTGACGGTTTATACCAGCAGTGAGCGTCGCCGCCGATGACGCCGGTCACGCTCCTGCCACGACCAGCCACCGATGCAGACGACGAAGGAGCAGACAGGTGCGGATCACCGTGCACGCCGCGGCCATCGCGGCCGGTACAGCCATTGCGCTCACCACCGGCACCGCCCTCCCCGGCACGACCGCGAGCAGCGCCGGAGCCGACTTCGGCTGCCCCGCCGTCTACGTCGTCGCGATACCGGGCACGTGGGAAACCGGACCGACACGGCACACCAGCGGTCCCGGCATGCTCGCCGGTGTCACCGACGGTCTGCCCGCGAGCGAACAGGTCGCTTACGTCGACTACCCCGCGACCGCCTTCCCCTGGGAGGGCAAGGTGTACGGCGCATCACAGAAGACCGCCGTCGACACCGCACGGGAGATGGTGCGCACCACCGCGGAGCGCTGCGCGAACACGAACTTCGCCTTGGTCGGATACAGCCAGGGCGCCGACGCCGCCGGTGACCTGGCCGCAGAGATCGGGCGGGGTCACGGCGTGGTGTCGCCGGATCGGCTGTCAGCGGTCGGCTTGCTCTCCGATCCACAGCGGTCCCAGGCCGACGCCCAGGTAGGCCCGCTCGCCGTCGGCGTCGGCGTGCGCGGGGCCCGACCGGGCGGGTTCGGGTCGATCACGTCCCGGGTCCGCACGATCTGCGCGGTCGGCGACCTCTACTGCTCCACCGACGACGAGGACTTCATCGTCGCCGTCGCCGCCGGCTTGGCCGCCGTCTCCGACGATCACCCCGACGATCTCCCCCTCTACCGAACCAGAGCAGCCGACATGCTGGCCGCCCTGCGATCCGCCGACGAGCAAGGCGAGCTCAGCGAACAGACCCGCAACGAACGGGCACGTCAGCTCGCGCACTTCTACGGATCCGGAACGCACATGTCCTACGGGAGCTATCCGGTAGGCGGCGGTCAGACCGCCGTGTCGTGGCTGCACCACTGGCTCGCCGCTCTCGGCTGAGCCACCGCCCAGACCCGCCCGGGAATCTCCCTCACCAGAAAGAGCACCAATGCGCATCACACACCTGACAGCCGTTTCCGCGGTCCTGATCGGCGCGCTCGCCGCCGGCATCGGCACCGCCCATGCCGCTCCGCCCGAAGAACTCGGCGTCGTGCATTACACGACGACCACGACCGACACGAACACCCTCATCCAGATCGACGCGGGCTCCCTGGTCGTCGAGGACGGCGCCCTGAAGGTGAAGGCGCCGGACGGCAAAGTCCTCGCGGGCACCGAACTGCGTTTCCGCGTCGACGAATTCGTCTTCCCCATCGAGGCGGAGATCACGGAGCGGACCGCGACCCTGACTCCGCAGTTCACCCTCGACAAGGCCCAGTATCAGCCGGTCGCGCTGCCGTACGAGGACCAGGCCACCTGGAAGAACGACTACGACCGCGAGAAGGACGCGTGGAGCCGGATGACCAGCACCATCGGGCTCGGCGCCTCGATCGGGGCGATGGTCGGCGGCATCGGCGGCGCGGCCGTCGGCTGCGTGATCGGTGGCGCGACCGGCGCTTCCCTGACCGGCGCGCTCGCCACCATGTTCAGCGGACTGCCCGCCGACGTTCAGGGCTGCATCGCGGGCGTCGCGGCAGGCGGCTTCCTCGGCGTGCTGGCGGGCCAGCTCCTGATCGCCGCACCGGTGGCGATCTTCGCCGCGGCCCAGTACTTCACCACGATCAACCAGCCGTCGGTCCAGAGCGGACAGCAGCAGAAGAGCGAGCAGCAGGCGAAGTAGCGACCCGAAGCCCGGTCGGCCGGGCCGACGGCGTCGTCGTCCCGGCCGACCGCTCCAGACCCATGATCACCGGTTCGATGAAGAGATAGATCGCATCTGATACTTTCATCAGCGATTGGCGCATCGCTTCGCTCGATCAGCTCGATCGAGCACTCCCCACCACGTGGCGCCGTCCGCCGCGGATTCCGTTCGTGCCGACCCGGCCGGGTGTGGATCCGCGATGCGACCGAACCGATCGAAAGGAAGAACGTACTCGTGAAGGAATCCGACACCCCGTCGCGCGCCGGCGTGAGCCGCCGCCGCATGCTCGGTGGCGCCGTCGCAGGCACCCTCGGAGTAGCCGCGGCGACAGCACTGCCCCTCGGCTCGTCGACGCAGTTCGGCGCGGCGGGAACGGCCCGCGCCCAGTACGCCGCACCCACCGGCACCTACCGCATCGACCTGCACACGCACGTGCTGCCGCCGGATTACCGCGCGGCGCTGCTGTCGCACGGGCACTTCACCGTCGGCGGCTACCCCACACCCGAGTGGTCGCCCGAGTCCGCGATGCAGTTCATGGACTACTACGGCATCCAGGCCCAGGCCCTGTCGGTCTCCGACCCCGGCGTCGGGTTCCTTGCCCCAGGCAAGGAAGCCAACGACATGGCCCGCTACTGCAACGAGTACGTCGCCGGGCTCACCCGCCAGTACCCCACGCGCTTCGGCTCGTTCGCGGTGCTGCCCATGCCCGACATCGCCGCCTCGGTCGCCGAGGCGATCCACGCCCTGGATGTCCTGCACGCCGACGGCATCGTGCTGCTGTCCGCCTACCAGGGCGTCTACCTGGGCGACCCGCGCTACGAGCCCTTGATGATGGCGCTCAACCAGCGCAACGCCTACGTGTTCGTGCACCCCGCCGCGATCGCGGACGACGCCAAGCCCAGCCTGCCCCTGCCCGACTTCCTCATCGAGTACACCTTCGACACGACCCGGGCCGCGACGATGATGATGCTGACCGGTGTCACCAAGCGCTACCCCAACATCCGGTTCCAGCTCTCCCACGCGGGCGGCACGCTGCCGTTCCTGTCCTGGCGCGTCGGCGTCGCCTCCGAAACCACGGTCGGCGAGAACTGGCCCGAGGGTCTGGAAAAACCGTCCCTGCTCGACGCGAAGACGCAGATCTCGCGCTTCTTCTACGACACCGCGCTGAGCGGATCCAGCGCCGCGATGTCCGCGGTGTCGGCCGTGACGAGCCGCGATCACATCGTCTTCGGCTCCGACTGGCCCTTCAGCGCGACCACCCTGCCGCAGTCCGGCACCCACGACCCCGCTCCCGGACTCAGCGAGATCTTCGACGCCGAGCAGCGCATGGAGGTCGAGCATCACGCCCCGCTGCGACAGCTTCCCAGGCTGGCCGCGGCGATCAACGCGGGCTGACTCGGCGGCCCGCCGGGCGCGCGCCACTCAGTGCGCCCGGCGGTTTCCGAGCCGAAGTCGAGGAAAACTCCATCACCATCGATTCGTTCGCGGAGGGGTCGTGCCGACAATTCTCATCACCGGCGCAACATCAGGTATCGGCCTGGAGTGCGCCACCCAACTCGCTCCCGGCGCGCATCTGGTAATGGTCGGCCGCGACCAGGCCCGGCTGGACGCCGCGTCAGCGCGAGTCCGCGCGGCGGGCGCTGCCCGGACAGATGTGCTCCAAGCCGACTTCTCGTCGCTGGCGTCCGTACGATCGCTCGCGACGACCGTCCGTAGCCGTTATGACACCCTCGATGTCCTGATCAACAACGCGGGCGCGGTCTTCGCCGCGCGCACCCTGACCGTGGACGGCCACGAAGCGACCCTCGCGGTCAATCACCTCGCCCCCTATCTCTTCACGGAGTCGGTGAAACCGCTGCTGCGGTCCGCGGGATCGGCCCGGATCGTGATCACGGCGTCCACCGCGCACTATCGCGGGGAGATCGACTTCGACGATCTCCCGCACCGGCACGGATACTCGATCGTGACGGCGTATGCGCGATCCAAGCTCGCCAACGTCATGTACGCCCGCAGCCTCGCCGCGGAACTCGAAGGGTCCGGGGTGACTGTCAATGCCGTGCACCCGGGAATGGTGGCCACCGGCATATGGAACAAGGCGCCCTGGTTCGCCAGACCGATCGTGGCGGTGGTCAAGCGCGTCCACATGATCCCCGCCGCCGACGGGGCCCGCCGGCTCACCGAACTGGCCACCGATCCCGCCTTCGCCGGCGTGACGGGAGGCTATTTCGAGGACGGCGAGCTGCGTCTGCCCTCGGCGGCGGCGCAGGACCCGTCCCTGGGGCAACGTCTGCGCACGGCCAGTGACCGGCTGGTCGGCCTGCCCTCGTGACGGAGTCCCGCGCAGCGGTGACAGCCTCGGAACCGATCCTCGTGGTCGACGACGACGAGAACATTCGCGAGTCGCTCGAACGCGGGCTGACGCTCCTCGGCTTCGAGGTGCGGACAGCAGCCGACGGGGTCGAGGCGCTGCACGCATGCAGAAACCACCGGCCCGCTGCGATCGTCCTCGACCTGCAGATGCCGAATCTCGACGGCCTGGGGGTGATCCGCGCGCTGCGTGCGCTCGGCAATGACGTGCCCATCTGTATTCTCAGCGCGCGAACCAGTCTCACCGAGCGGGTGGCGGGCCTCGAGGCCGGCGCGGACGACTACCTCGTGAAACCGTTCGTCCTCGAGGAACTCACCGCGCGCCTGCGCGCGGTACTGCGACGTACCCGCGGTCCACACGCTGCCGACGCGCCCGCCGTCGACATCGGCCCGCTGCGGATCAGCGACTCGGCTCGACGCGTCACGATCGCGGGCAGGGAAGTCACCCTGACCCGGCGTGAGTACGACCTGTTGCATATTCTCGCTCTGCACCGCGGTCGGATCTTGAGCCGCGAACAGCTCCTCGAACTGGTGTGGGGATATAACTTCCCCACCCAGAGCAACGTGGTCGAGGTTTTCATCTCCCACCTCCGGCGGAAATTGGAATTCGGCGACCACGGTCGGCTGATCCACACCGTCCACGGCGCCGGATACGTCCTGAGAAACGACCTGGATTAAATTTGCCTCAGAATCCGGCGAGAAGAATCTTCATATCTCCGCCATAGGATCCGAGTCGAGCCGGGCGTCGCCCGGCCGATCGGTCCTGCGACTGTGTCCGATCACTCCTCATGGAAAGAGAAGAAGCGTTGATCGCGCTCGCCCGAATGACATTGTGGCTGTCCCTGTTCTCTTCGCTCGCAGTGCTTCTCGTCTACACGACGGTGCCGCGGGCGAACGCGGCCTTCGATCCGGCCGGCGTCGACTTCTGGGTCGACTCCGACATGGGTCCCGTCAAGAGCCGGGTATTCCGCGCAGCGGACGGAAATACGCAGCGCGTGGTATATGCCCTCGACGGTATGTGGGCGCGCGAGGACCTCAACGGGTGGGAAATCGAAACGGATATCGCTCGCACGCTGACCGCGCACAATATCAACGTGGTGCTGCCGATCGGCGGACAGTCCAGCTTCTACATGGATTGGGACCGCCCGTCGGATCTTCCGGAAACCTCGCCGTCCGACATCGCGGACAAGTCCGCGGCCGTCCCGGAGACCGGCCCCGGCAAGTCCTACACCTACACCTGGGAAACGCTGCTGACCCGGGTGCTGCCGGCCGCGCTCGACGAACGCCTCGGCCTGTCCCCGGTCCGCAACGGCGTGGTGGGACTCTCGATGGGCGGCAGCGCCGCGCTCGCGCTCGCGGCCCATCACCCGAACCAGTTCAGCTATGCCGCATCGCTGTCCGGATATCTCACCCCGTCGGCACCCGGCATGCGCGGCGCCATCGCCGCCGCGATGGCCAAGGCCGGCGGATACAACATCGCCTGCATGATCAGTTCGCCGACCTCGGACAAATGGGAACGGATGGATCCCATGTTCTTGGCTCCCGACCTGATCAAGAACGGGACCCGGCTGTGGGTGTCGGCCGCGACCGGAGTGCCGACCGAGACGGGCGAACCGAGCAAGGCGGCCGCGGAGGGATCCGCGCTCGAGACTCTCTCCCTGAGCAACTCGCGATCGTTCCAGGCGCGAATGACGACGCTGGGAGCGTCCACCGTGACCTACGACTTCCCGCCCGCCGGTGTCCACGCCTGGCCGTACTGGGAAGCCCAGGTGGGCAAGATGCTCCCGACCCTGTCCGGCGCCATCGGCTGAGCCGTTCGTGTCCGATTCAGATCTCGGGCAGGGCGCGGCGGCTGATGTCGTGTGCCTCGTCAGCGCTCACTCCGAGCATCCGCAGCAGGTCTTCGGCCACCTGGTCGACCGCCATCGAGTCGTCGCGGGCCGGCTGTTCGTGCAGCAACTGCCCGAGGCACAGCGCGGCGCCCGACACGATCACCAGCGCGAGTTCCGCGTCGCGCACTACGAAACGACCCGCGCGCACCCCTGATTCGATGTCGCGGCGCGCTCGCGCGGCCACGCCCTTGTCCGACCCCGCGTAGACGAGCCCCTCCGCGAGCAGAACCTTGCTCGCGGTGGGTTCACGCCGATGGAACCGACCCGCCAGGCGGAAGCTCTGCGCGAAGACATGCGCCGGATCATCGATCCCGGCCGTCAGCTCATCCAGCGTTCCCCCGAGCCGGTCGAGAACCTCACCCACCGCCACCTGCAGCAGTTCCTCCCGGCTGGAGAAATGGTTGTAGAACGATCCCATGCCGACGTCGGCCGCCTGAGTGATCTCCAAGATGGGGGCGTTGAGCCGCCCCTGGGCAATGAAGACCTGCGCCGCCGCTACGAGCGCGGCGCGGGTTCGCGCTTTCCGCCGCTCCAGACGATTGGTACCCGCAGCGTCATCCATCGCACCCTCCACATCCGATCCGTCGACGCGGACATCGCATCAATGATGGCTATCTCATACTTGACGCTATCATCCAATCGGTCTTGACTGATCACTACGTCTTGAATGATGATATCGTCAGTTAAGCGTTAGGAGTCACGGATGCACGGCCATCGCGACGCACACGCGGGAGTCCACAGCGAACTCGGCGCACTGCCCGGCGAACACCCCGGCAGACACCAGAATCCCGTCATCAAGGTCCTCGACCTCGCCTGGCTGGAATTCGAGAAGCCCGACCTGGAACGCGCCGAGACCTTCGCCCACGCGTTCGGCTTCCGCACCGCGTATCGGGACCAGCACGAACTGCACCTCCGGGGCGCCCACACCGGGGCTCCGTGTGTCCGGATCCGCCGTGGCGGCACCTCACGGTTCACCGGCCCCGTCTTTCACGCAGCCGATCCCACCGATCTCGAGCGCCTGGCGACAGCCCTCGACACCAGACCGTTCCCGCTGCCCGAATCACTCGGTGGCCGGGCGGTCGCCACGACGGACCCCAGCGGGCTCCGGGTGCGTGTGGTCGCCGAGACACATCCACTCGATCCGATACCGACCCCTGCCCCACTGGACTGGAACCGAGGGGACGAGGCGACACGAATCAACCGGCCACAGCGGCCACCGCGCGAGCCGGCGCCGATCCAGCGACTCGGGCACGTCGTCGTGCAGACCACGCGATTCCGGCAGACCCTCGACTGGTACCTCCACTACCTGGGCCTCATCGTCAGCGATTTCCTCTACTACGCCGGGCAACGCGACCGTGGCCCGGTCATGAGCTTCATCCGCTGCGACCGCGGGTCGATCCCGACCGATCACCACACCCTCGCCCTGACCCTCGGACCGAGCAACCGGTACGTGCATTCGGCCTTCCAGGTCCCCGACCTGGACACCCTCGCGGCGGGCGGCGCCTACTTGCACGACCATGGCTATCACCATTCCTGGGGCATCGGCAGGCACGTCCAGGGCAGTCAGATCTTCGACTACTGGCGAGATCCGGACGGGTTCATGGTGGAGCATTTCAGCGACGGCGACCTGTTCGACAACACGGAGGCACCCGGCTGGGCGCCGATGACCGCCTCGGGTCTCGCACAGTGGGGACCACCGGCCACCGCCGACTTCCTGGGCATTGCACCCGGCCGACCCGCCGCGGCAGAACTCGGCGCGATATTCGGCGCACTCCGGGACGAGAACAACGAATTCGACCTCCGCCGCCTCGTCGGCCTGATGAAAGTAGCTCGCTCATGACCCACACCGTCCTCCGGACGATCGACGGCTGGTGGCTGCGCACCGACGCGGGCGCGGCCCGCATCGAGACCGGCGCCACCACCACCGCGGAACTGCTCGCCGACCGGGCCGCGATCGCCGATGCCGCCGACAATGCCGACCTGGTTCCGGCCCACGAACTCGTACCGCTGTCGCCGGTGACGGCCCCGTGCCGCGTGGTCGCCCAGATGACGAACTTCGCTTCCCACGTGCGGGATTCCGGTGGCGATCCCGATTCGGTGCCACTCACCTTCTTCCGGAAGGCATCGGGCTCGATCAGCGGGCCCCACGACGACGTCGTTCGTCCCAGCCATGTGCGGCTGCTGGACTACGAGGTCGAGATCGGGCTGGTGTTCGGTAGAGAACTGCCTGTCGGCACCGAGGTCGACGCCGGCAATCTCGCCGACTACATCGCCGGGCTCGTCGTCACCAACGACATCTCCGCGCGCGACGTGCAATTGCCGCAGACCCAGTACTACGAGGGCAAGTCGTATCCGACCTTCACCCCGACAGGGCCCGCGCTGGTGCTCCTGGAAGACGGCGAGCTGGAAAGGTTCGCCGACCTGCGGCTGCGGCTGTGGGTCAACGGCGACAAACGCCAGGACATGACCGTGGCCGACATGATCTACCGGCCGCTCGAGACGGTACGGGCGCTGTCCCGGTTCCAGCGCATGGACCCCGGCGACCTCCTGCTCACCGGTACACCCGTGGGGACCGCGATCAGCGCGCCGGCCAAGCCGGTGGAGATCCTCGGCGCGATGCTCCCACCGAAGCTCAAATGGAAGCTGTTCTTCGACCGCCAAGCCAAGAATCCGAGGTATCTCCAGGACGGTGACGTCGTCGAAGCGACGATCGGCACCGACGACGGAACCATCGACCTCGGCACGCAACGTACCACTGTGCGATACGCGCGATAGTCACCCGAACAGCACGTTCGGGCCGAAAATACGTGCCTCGGTGACAGATCCGGCCGTAGCCGCCATCATCACAAATCTGCGTACGAATCGGTACTGAATCTACGATCAGTTATGATTCTTGCGGCAACTCGAGGTGGAGGGCAGATGACAGCCGAACAGACCGCACCCACGCGTACCGATCGCCGCAGGGAACGCACGCGCAACGCCTTGCTCGGCGCCGCACGAAAGTTCCTGTCCGAAGGCCAGTCGGCGGTGAGCATCAAGGAGATCACCGATGCCGCCGACGTCGGTTTCGGCTCCTTCTACAACCATTTCGATTCCAAGGAACAGCTCTTCGACGAGGCCGTGCAGTCCGCATTGAAGGTCTACAACGAAATGCGCGACCACATCGTGGCCCGCTACGACGACCCCGCGGAGATCTTCGCTGTCAGCTTCCGGCTCACCGGGCGGCTGCAACGCCAACTCCCGGAAATGGTGCGCGTCGTCCTGCACTCCGGTATGGGAGTGATGCTGCGCGATCAGGGACTCGCGCCCAGCGCGCGCCACGACATCATCGCCGCCCAGGAGGCCGGGCGCTTCGAACCGATGGATCCCGACCTCGCCATCATGGCGGCGGGCGGGGCACTGCTCGGCCTGCTCCAGCTGCTCGACGCCAAACCCGACGCGGACGCGGCCGCACTCGCCGACGAGATGACCTATCGAGCCCTGCGCATGTTCGGCATGAACAAGCGGGCAGCGGAACGCCTGAGCTCCGCGCCGCTGCCAGAACTGCCCACCAACCCCGACCTGCCGCTGCAGACCGGGGCGTAGATCCGCTGAGGTCAGGCCCGCCGGGAGGCCGCCCGCGCGATCGCCCCGAAGGCGCGCCTGCGCAGCTCACGGCGAGTCCGCGTCAACAGCGGAGCAGGCGGCACGGCGGCCGGTACTCCACCGAATCGGGGCAGTAGCGCGGCGGCGTTGCCGTGCCGGATCGCGTCTCGATCGTCTGGGCCGACGCCGTCGAACTCCCCCAGTCCGGCATCGAACCAGGCCACCGCGGCCTGTGGCGCGAACGGCCAGTCACTGCCGTAGAGCACGTGACCGGGATCGGCGAAGGCCAGCAAGCTCGGCAGCGCCGCCGCGCTCGAGGACAGCGCGGTGTCGAAGTAGAAGCTCGCGAACTCCTCGAGCACCTCGATGGGACTGCGCCCGGTCTCGCTGAAGATCGCCAGCGCCATCCGGTGCGCGGCGTACGGCACGAACCCGCCGCCGTGGCTGAGGATGAACCGGATATTGGGATAGCGTCGGCGAATCTCGTTGCGGACGAGCAGGTACGCGGCGCGACTCGTGTCGAGCAGGAAGTCGGTGGCGAAGGGCGGGACTCCGTCGACGGTCGGTCCCGGCACATCCGCCGGATGTACGAACACCACGGCCGAACGCTCGTCGAGCACCCGGAACAGCGCGTCCTGGTCCGGCTGCCCGATGTACACGCCGCGCGCGTTGCTCAGCAGCACCACGCCGTCGGCGTCGAGGGTGTCCAGTGCCCGCGTCGCCTCCGCGGCGGCCGCATCCACGTCCGGCCACGGAACCGTCGCGAAGAAGCCGAAGCGGTCGGGCTCCTGGTCGGCGACGGCCGCGGAGAAGTCGTTCACGGCGCGGGCGAGGGTCGCGGCGTCGCCCGGATCGGCCAGAAAGCTGGTTCCCGGCGTCGACACCGACAGCACCGCGGCACCGATCCCGGATTCGTTCATCATCTCCCGGGCAGAGTCCACCGACCAGGCCGGTACCTCGCGTCCACCCGCGGCGCTGATCCCTTGGCTGAGCAGCGCCTCCCGATATACGGGCGGTATCAGGTGCTGGTGTACGTCGATCCGATCCATGAACAGCAGCTTCCTCTCGTCACCAAGGCGTACGTCACGTGACGCGCCCCTCAGCATGTATTGATAGCTTCATCATATATGAGTGATTGGTCATACGCACCCACCTGCTGCGGATTTCTGCAGCCGGCCCGGCAACGCCCGTCCACGGCGCGCCACTACAGGAGCTACCGCGTGGCGGCCCGTACCTTCTCCACGGCCGAGGTGAAGACGTCCTCGAACGCGCTCTCGCCGCCCCCGGCCAGATTCTCGGCGCGCACGACGATGGTCATGCCGCCGATGACGGCGCACCCGGTGGAGGAGCTCGTGGCCATGGCCTGCTGCCCAACCACATCGGAACGGACCGCGGTGTGGAATGCGATGGCACCCAGCGTATTCAGATCGCCGGGCGTGGACAGGGTCGAGATGTCCACGCGCGTGGTGCTCACTTCTCTGCCCAGTACCGATGCGGACACCGTCATCTGTCCACATCGGGTCAGGATGTCCGAGATCGAGGCCAGGTCTACGGCACTGCCGGAGATGACTTCCGTGAAGACGATGCCATCGACGGTCTGCGCGCCCGCGAACGACGCATTGCCGGTGAGCTGCTGCAGCTGATTCGCGAGGTCCTTTTGCGCCGAACCGCATTCCGCCGGCGTGACGGTCAACGGTCCGGCGGTGGTGCTCCAGTCGGCGATCCCCGCCGCGGTGGCGAATCCGTCGGCGATCCGGTCCTCCGATACCTCGACCGGGGAAGATCCAGCGGGCAGTTCACTCGACGTCAGCAGCAGCTGATCCCGCGCTTCGTCCGAGCTCGCTTGCGTGCCCGAGGTCAGCCCGGCGGTGCCGGCGGCGCAGCCCCCGACCAGCAACGCGGCGCAGACCACCGCGCCGGCCCGCCAGCCTTCAGTCCGTCGTCGTGCAGTCACGGTGTCCACTCCTTGTCACCGGTTGGGGTCGAATGCTTCGGTTCCGAGCACGAGGCGCAGTCCGGAGATTCCGGAATGCGCTCGCGCGTAGGCGAGTTCACGACTGATGTCGCCGATGTTGTTGACGATGGGGAGCCCGATGCCCAGCGTGGAGAGCGTGCCGACGGCCCGTCCTTCGCTGTCGAGGAAGGCGGCGCCGCTGTCGCCGGGGATGCCGGGGGTCGGCGATTTCAGCGCGTGGGACCAACCGCCGAGTAAGCTGTCATCCGCGAAGCTCTCGCCCCGCTGGGGCGACAGAGCCGTGAGACCCGCGCGCAAGCTCGAGTTCCCATAGCTGTAGACACGGTCCCCTGCGGGCGTCCCGGTGGTGTTGAGCCCGGTGGGGCCGCCCCAGTAGGGCAGGCTCGGGTTGACCTGATCGACGAGTGCGGGGTCGATCGCGATCAGCGCGAAGTCGTTGTACGCGCATGCGTTTCGATCCGCCTCACCGAGTTGCTGCATGGTCAGCCAGCTGCTGTAGGCCAGCCGGCCGGTACCGATGGTGGTCCCGGCGCCGCGGAGTGAGCCGTGGCGAGTGAACTGCACCGCGGTGTCGAGCGGCTGACTCGTGGCCTGACATCCGTCGGTTTCGGTGGACTCGCCCAAGGAGGCGCAATGCGCGGCCTGCCCGAGATAGACCCCACCGGTGTCGTCGACGAAGACATAGTTCGTCGTGCACTGCCCAGCTCCCTGCGTGTTCGACTGGATGCCGGGCGTCAAGACGGCGGAGCCGGCAGCCGCCCATCGATGGCCGGCGTCGCCGGGCGCGACCGCCTCCACCGGAACGGCACTCGTCGTGTCGCGCGGCGTTCCGGCCGTTGAACTTCCATCGCCCTGATGCGTCCCGCCGGGGACGGCGCATCCGGCGGCCAGCAGCGCGGCGGAGAGCACGACCCCGATCGCGGGCACGGTGACGAGGCGGCGCAGATTCGACATCCCAACCGCTCCTTCCTGATTCGATTCGCTCGGCGCGTACACAGACGTTCGCCGCAGCTATTCCGGAGTGGGTTGCCGGTGCGGCGCGAACAGCAGCGCGCCGATTCCCGCGACGGCGACGATGACGCCCACGGCGATCAACGACGCCGTGAGCCCGTCGATGAAGGCCGACCGCACCGCGTCGGCCAGCGCCGGGCCTTGCGGACCGATCAGACCCGCGACGTGGATACCGGCAGCCGGTGACGACTCCACCGCGTGCGCGGCTTCCGGCGGCAACTGGTCGATCGACGGCAATCCCGACTTGTAGTGACTCGCGAAGACCGAGCCCATCAGCGCGATGCCGACCGCGGAGCCGACTTCGCGAGTCGCGTCATTCATCGCCGAGGCGACGCCCTGCTGCTCGGTTCGCAATGATCCGACGATGACCGCGGTGCCGACGGTACTGGTCAGGCCGACGCCGAGTCCGGACACGATCAGACCGCCGAAGAACGGGAGGTAGCCGGAGTCGACCTCCAGGAACGACAGCGCGAGCATCCCGGCGGCCAGCAGCAACAGCCCGACACCCATGACCGCCTTGATCCCGGCCAAGCGCGTCAGCCGCGGAGTGAGAACACTCGTCGGCAGGACCACCACCGCGATCGGCACCAGCGCCAGGGCGCTCTTCAGCGGGCTGTAGCCCAGGATCAGCTGCAGGTACTGCAGTCCGACGAAGAAGAACCCGAAAACAGCCATGAACTGGACCAGGATCGTGATCGCGCCGGCCCGGAATCCCGGGATGCCGAACAGCCGGGGATCAAGCAGGGGGTGATTGTTGCGCAGCCCGAGAACCGCGTACAACGCCAACGCGACCGCGGATACCGCGAGGCTCGCGACCACGGGCCAGCTGGTCCAGCCCGCCTCGCTGCCCTCGATGATTCCGTAGACAAGGGCGCCGATCGCCACCGCGCTGGTCCATGCCCCCGGATGGTCGAGGGGATGCCGTTCCGCGTCCTTGGTGTCGGGCGCCAGGATCAGCGCCAGCAGCCCACCGAGCACGGCGACCACGGCACCGGCGACGAAGATCGAGCGCCAACTCCACTGCTCGAGCAGGAGTCCCGCGCCGAGCAGACCGATGATCGCGCCCGCTGCCGCGAATCCGGACCAGACCGCGACACCGCGCTCCCGGTGGTCGGCGGGAAAGGCCGCCGTGATGGTCGACAGCGTTCCGGGCATGATCATGGCGGCGCCGACGCCCATCACCGCGCGCCATCCGATGAGCAGTTCGGTCGTGTCGACCGAGGCGGCGGCCATGGACCCTATCGCGAAGACGATCGTGCCCCCGATCAGGATGTTCCGCCGGCCGAATCGGTCGCCGAGCGCACCGATCGGCAGGACGAGTGCGGCCAGAGCGACGGTGTAGGCGTCCGCGATCCAGGTCAACGACGTGGTGGACGCCGACAGGTCGACGGCCAGGTCCGGCATCGCGAGGTTGAGCGCCGACACCGAGGCGACGACCAGCACCAGGCAGGTGCACATCGCGACGAGGACACCCGCTGTGCCCGCGCGCCCGACCACCGAGGTGCCGGACTCTGCCGTGGGCGGTGACGCGGCTGGTTCGTACTCCATCTCTCCTCCTGACAGGGGGTGACAACCTTGAAGCAGGACGCGTGGTCGTCTCCGGAAAGCGGTTCGCTGAACAGGGTGTCCGGTCACCGATCCACCGAGCTCGCACTATCGGATCCGATGTGACTATTTCATCAATACTGACTCACTCGTTCACAAGATGCAACAACGCGACAGGCGCGAGTGGCGCGAATCATCCCCGCGGCGCCCCATTGGGCGAGTTGCAGTCAAATTTGATGAAGTCATCACCATGCCGCCACTGGGTACCTATCATTTGTGATCATCTCATCACTTCTCGTGCTCGAAGGGGGCCCGCTCATGGTGGCCAGAAACAGGACCAGGTTCCGATGGTTGTGCGTCGCGGTCGGACTGACCGTTGGCGCGCTCAGCGGCTGTTCGCCTGTGCCGACTCCTGCCACCGAGATCACGGCGGATTTCGAGAACATCGCAGGCATGTACGAGGGCAATGACGTCATGGTCCTGGGCCTGGCGGTCGGCAAGGTCGACAAGATCATTCCCAAGGGCACCTACGTCGAGGTCCACATGACCATCGATGGCGGGGTGAAGATCCCCAAGGAAGCGATCGCGGCGATCATCTCCCCCTCGATCGTGACCGACCGCCACATCGAGATCACCCCGCCCTTCACCGGTGGTGAGTCGATGAAGTCCGGTGAGCACCTGCCCAAGGCGCGCACCAGGACCCCGGTCGAGCTGGACACGATGATCAAGACCATCGACCAGTTCTCCGCCTCACTCGAGCCCGAGCCCGGTCAGGAAGGGCTCGGCCCGCTCTCGGGTCGCGTGCTCTACCCGGTCCTCAACGGCAACGGCCAGAAGATCCGCGAAACCCTCGACGCCCTGTCTTCGGCGTTGAAGATCGGTGTCGACAACAAGGACGCCATCTCCAACATCATCATCAAGCTCAACGAGCTGACGACGATGCTGGCCGACAACGACCAGTCGGTGCGCGACTTCAGCAACCGGGTCACCGCGATGTCGGGCCTGCTGGCCGAACAGGCTCCCGGCTTGCAAGCCACGCTGGATCAGCTGAATGCGTTCCTGGCCAACACCTCCACGATGTTCGGCGAGCACGCCGACGAACTGTCGACCTCGCTGACGGGGCTGACCAACGTCACCAACCAGCTGCGCGCCAACTCCGGCGCACTGATCGAGATCGTCGACCTCACACCGCTCCTGATGGAGAACATCGATCGCACAATGGACAAGGACGGAAGGTACTTTCGCCAGAACATCCGAATCGGATCTGCCCTGTCGGGCGAAATCATCAGTGTGTTCTGCGAGCGGGTCCAGATGAAGTCCGATGGCTGCCGCTCCGGGAACATGCAGGAGTTCGGCCCGGACTACGGACTCACCGCCGCACTCCTCGGGCTCACGAAGTAGTTCAGGCTGAGGAGCAACGACACTGTCCCCCGTTGACGATCCACGCGGGGGGTCCCGCCGGATGCGACGATGCCGGCCTGAGACGTGAGGAGGTCGCCGTCCGCGACGGACGCACCGACGTCCTCGCTGGCAACGCGCTGGCCCGAGCCGTGTTCGCGCCCCTGTTCGACAGCACCACCATCGACCGGCACGGCCACCCCGATATCGCCCGCTTCACCTTCCTCGACCCCCGCCTGCACCGCCACGGCCGCACCGCTGCGCGCCGAGGCCGGACGCGAACCGCGGCACCGCGCACAACCTGATCATCTCCACCACCGAACCCGGCACCGCATCCGAGGATCGGCTCGCGCTCCTCGCCAGCTGGGCAGCGACGCGATCCCCGACGACACCCGTCACGATCATGGACAGGAACACGAGTGTGAAGATCGTGACCGGCTCTTCTCCGGTGGCCATGGCGTAGGCAACCGTCAGGACCGCGCCGATGGCCGTCTTGTCGGACTCCGGGTACGGCACCCCTCTATCGATCGGCAAGCGATGGTGGTTCGCCTCACCGGCAACACGGGTGCAGGCACCCCGAACACCGCAGACCGAGGGCAAACCGCATCAGAGCGCAACCCGGCACACCGGGTTTCAGCGCAGATCACCAGGGCAACTGTCACGACAGCATTTGACTGATGCTTATATCGCATGTGATTCTCTCATCAATTGAAGGGAGTGAACGATGAAATACCAGCGGGACCGGCAGGAATCGAACGCGCAACGACCCCGCGCCGCCCGCTGCACAAGCACACAGGGTGGGCAGACACACACTCCGAGCCGCCACGACACACCTGCGCGCCCAGCCACATCGACTCGGCTGACGGGAATCCGCGCACGAGTGCTGGCCATCGTCCTCATCCCCAGCATCGTCTTCGCTACCGCGGTGATCGCGGTGGGCCTGCACCTCGTCCAGGAAAACCGCCAGAACCGGGCGTGGGCCGAACTCACCCTTCGAGCGGCGCCCCATGCGGTGGACTTCAGCGAGGCCATGCTGCAGGAGCGTCGACTTGCGATGGTTCACACCGCACACCCTTTACTCGGCTCCAGCGAGCTCAGTAGTCAACGCCTTCGCGTCGACGCCGCAGGCCGGGCACTACTGGAGGCTACGTCGTCGCTCAGCGAACTCACCACCGGAGCGTTCGACGAATCCGCATCCCAGCTGCGTGACACTGTCAGCCGACTCAGCTTCGTGCGCGCACGGACCGATCGGGGCACCTCGACAGTCGACGAGGTGTACCAGGCCTACAGCCTGCTCACCGCGACGGGAGCTACCGCGGTCGAGGCGCTGGTTCATAGAGCTCCCGACGTGGACAGCGCCATCGCCTTGACCACGACCGCGACATTGCTGCGCACCGCCGATGCCATCTCCGCGGCACACGCACTCGTCGCGGCCGCCGGAACCGAGACCGTGCTCGACCAGCCTGCCTTGCAGGCGTTCGCCACCAGGATCGGCGCCTACCATGCCAACCTGGACTCCCTCGCAAGCAAGGACGATCCCGCCGTCCAGCAAAAGGTCGCGCAGCTGACCGCCAGCCCGCAGTGGCGACAACTGGTCGAGTTCGAGAGCGCCTTGATCGCCAGAGGCGCTGCGCCCACTCCGACAGATCTCAGCCCGGACACCACTCGGTCGGATCGCGACGAGCCTACCCCGCCGTCGTCCGCCGATTCCGTGGCAGCGCAACAGATTCTGGAACTGATCGTGGGTGGCCTGTTGACGCTGTGGCGCACCAACTTCGCCGGTGTCCAACAGCGGGCGACCGACATCGCGGACGCCGCCGCGCGCACCTCCGCGCTGACCGTGCTCGGAGCGCTGGCACTCGCCGCGGTGACATTCGTTCTGACCTCATGGTTGGCGAGCGGACTCATTCGACGGCTGCGACGCCTTCGGCTGCACACATTGGCCGTCGCGGACACGGAGCTGCCGGCGATCCTGGCCCGGATCCGCGCCGGTGACGCGATCGATCTGGCCTCGGCACTGCCTCCGACGGACTTCGGTGACGATGAAATCGGGCAGCTGGCAGAGGCATTCGACACCGCACAGCGCGCAGCGGTGGCGGCAGCCATGGCCGAAGCCCGGACTCGCGGCGCGGTCAACGCGATCTTCTTGAACCTCGCACACCGCAGCCAAGCCATGGCGCACCGACAGCTCGAAGTTCTCGATGCCGCGGAAGCTCACGAAGAAGATCCGGAACGGATGGATCTGCTGTTCAAACTCGACCATCTGGCCACGCGCGAACGCCGCAACGCCGAGAACTTGATCATCCTCGGCGGTGAACGCCCCGGCCGGCAATGGCGATATCCGGTGATGCTCAGCGACGTCGTACAGGGCGCGATCACCGAGTCCAAGGACTACACGCGCGTCGAACTCACCCGCTTTCCCGATGTCTCGGTCAACGGCGATGTCGTCGCCGACATCATCCACTTGCTGGCCGAGCTGATCGAAAATGCAACCTCCTCCTCATCCGCGACCGCACTCGTCACTGTCTCGGGCAGCCTTGTCAGGGGCTGCGCCATGGTCGAGATCACTGATCAAGGGCGGGGAATGTCCCGGCAGGAGCTGAGCCGAGTCAACCGAATCCTCGACAGCGCGCCGGATTTCGGTCTCATGCAACTTTCGAGCGATGCCCGGATGGGGTTGATCGTGGTCTCGATCCTCGCCGGCCGCAACCAGATCAAGGTTCAGCTCACCGAGTCGGACCACGGTGGAGTCACAGCGACTGTGTTCATACCTTCCGCCCTGCTCGACGACAGATCCCTGTTCGAGCCCGTCGGGCGCCGTTGATCCATGCCAGACGAACTCAGAAGATTGCAAGGACCAAGGCCGCGCGACTTCATGGCACGCACGCGTGGCCGCCGCACCGACGGATAATCCTGAGCCGTTTGAGAGCAGTCAGTTCTTTGGGATCTGGCGGTGGCTTTCGAGAAACCGCGACGATGTCTTCGACATCTCCCCTCCACCACCGCCGGTGCGGTGAAGCATTCCGGCCACTTCCGCCGGCACTGGGCATACCGCGCCGCGTTGCTCGCGCGACATCCTTCCGTTGCCACGTCTGAGATTTCTGCAGCTACGCCAACGGTTCCTGGGCAACGCCGTTATCGGATTCGCGCAGCAGGCGGAACAGTGGTGCCTGTCCACCGGTCCGCCGGACAGGCTGTATCGGCCGCCGAGCGCTCCCAGGCCGGCAGCAGTGCGGTGAGTCCAGCGACGACGATGAGCGAGTCGACGGCGATCGAAACGAGCGCGATCGAATTTCCCCCGGGGGGAATGGCGACTACCACGCCGATGCCCGGTGCGAATCTGGCGACGAGGGCGATGTGCAGTGCTGCCGGACCCTCGCGGACCTCCTGCGCCAGGTTCCCACAGCGCCGATGCGGCCGGCCTGCACGCCTTCGGAGGCTGAACATCAGACCTCGGTGCTGCGGCACCGCAGGATCTGCACGGGGGTCAACCCCATCACAACGATCAGTTTTGATGATTCTATCTACAGTCGATGGAACTGTCTGAAATGATGTCTAGAGTATTTCGATCACCACCGCAGTCGCCATAAATCGGAGCTCGAAATGAAGCGCTCGACAATGATGTCGCGCCCGCGACGACAACTCGCCGCCACACTCACCGCCGTGATCGTCAGCACCGTGGTGGCCATGACCGATGTACAGACCGGTCCGGCGGCGGCATTGCCGATACCACCACCACCTGTCCCCGTTCGGACCTCCGACCCGCTCGGCACCCACCCCGTCGGGGTGCAGGTGTCCTCCTACACCTCCGGCGGGCGGCGATTGAGACTGACCACCTGGTACCCGGCTGTCGCCGATCCCGCTCCGCCGTATGTCACCCCGGGCGGCATCACCGGGACCGCGGTGCAGAACGGCGCCGCCGACCGCGCGGGCGGACCGTATCCACTGATCATGTTCTCTCCGGGTCTCGGGGCTCCCGGTGACGGCTACTACTTCTACGCCCAGAACTTGGCCAGTCATGGCTATGTCGTCGTGGGTATCGATCATGACGACGCCGAGGACGTGGTGCCGGGCCCGCGGCTTCCCGATCTGCCGACGGGCCTGCGGGCCATCGCGGAGCAGAATTCGAGCGACTCGGTGTTCTCCCTGTTCAGCGACTGGTTCCGGCGGACTCAATTCGCGATGACCTACCGACCCCAGCAGATTCGCGTCGCCCTCGACGAGGCACTCCGCCGCAACGACGACCCTGCCGAGGCGCTGAGCGGAATGATCGACCCGGACAGAATCGGCATGAGCGGCCATTCACTCGGCGCGGCCTACACGCTGCTCGGAGGCGGGATGACGATCCCGTGCGATCATCCGATCAGCGGCGAAGCCGCCGACTGGCAGAACTCACCGATCGTCCGCGTCGACCCGTGTGCGATGCCGGCGGCTCAGGCCATGACCGATCCTGCGGCGCTGCGGGATCCGCGCATCAAGGCAATCGTTCCGCTGGCGTCTCCGGTCTTCGTCGCCGACCCGTACATCCGCGAAGCGGCCGCGAACATCAGTATCCCGATGATGTTCCTCACCGGAGCCGATCCGTATCTGGAAGCGTCCCGGTCGCCACAGTGGCAGGTGTACGACGCGGCACAGGGGCCGAAATACTTCGTCGAGATCGCCGACACCGATCACTTCCTCGTCACGGATGTAGCCGCACTGAACCCCTACTTCAGTAGCGTTCAACTTCCCTGGGACAAAGCTGATTTCGCGGGCAAATCCGCCGTGTACATGCGGTATTCGGCCGCCTTCTTCGATCGGTATCTGAAGGGCGACGACACTGCGGAGGATGTTCTCCGGGCCCCTGCCACCGGAGTCGTCGCCGCCGTCCACTATCAAAACTGACGGCGCACAACCGGATCACGCCGCTTGCCGCGCGTTGCATCGATCGCGGCAAGTGGCGCGTCGGTCCACTATGTCGGATTCAGCGGAAGTCGTCGGCGTGCGCCGCCGCCCACTGACGGAAGTCACGTGGTGGTCGGCCTGTCACCTCTTCGACTGTGGGATAGATCTGGGACTCGTCGAGTGTCCGATCGCTGTAGAAGCTGAAGAAGGCGTCGATGTATTTCTCGGGTATCCGCCCGCTCATATCGGCACGGGCTTGCTCGTCGGTGAGCGGATGGAAGCGTAGGTCGCGCCCGAGCGCCTCCGCGAGAATTGCCAGCCGTTGGGCCGGCAGCAGGCGCTGCGGGCCGCTCAGCTTGTGGATGCGCTCCTCGTGTCCGGAGTCGAGCAGTGCGCGCACCGCCACGGCCGCGATGTCGTAGGGGTCCACCGAGGCGATGGGCACGTCGGCGAAACCGTCGCGGACATCGTCACCGGACCGCAGCTGGGGCAACCAGCGCAAGGCATTGGACATGAAGGCGTTGGGACGCAGAAAAGTCCAGGCCAGACCGGACTCGCGGACGGCGGTTTCAGAGGCGATCATGAACTCCGAGACGGCGTTTCGGGTGTCGGTGGCGACGGTGGCCAGGCTCGACAGCAACACGACCCGTTTCACTCCGGCCTGCCGCATCACGGTGAGCAGGCCCGGCATGTCGCGGTAGCCGGGCAACAGGAAGACCGCGTCGACGCCCTCGAAGCCGGCGGCGAGCGAGGTCGGCTCGTCCAGATCGCCGACGGTCTGCTCGACGGGCAAGTGGGTCTGCTCGCGCACCAGTGCGCGGACAGGTTGCCGCTCGCGGAGGAGCGCTTGGACTACTTCGCCGCCGACATTGCCGGTGGCGCCTGTGACGAGGATCAACGAAGGGTCCTTCCGAAGTGTGCTGCTGCGGTGTCGGCGGCCAGCGTGACCTGGGGGTCCTGGTCGTAGAAGTCGAATTGGCTGCCCTGCGTCCACAGGATGTCCTTGTGGCCGGTGAGTCCGGCGTGGAAGCGGCGGGCGCCGTCGGGGATCGCCGCGTCCTCGCTGTGCACGAGCAGGGTGGGCTGGGTGATCCGGGGCGCGAGGGCGATGGCATCGTAGGTGAGCCAGTCCTGCCAGGCCATGACGGCGAACCGGTTGGGCCAGGCCGGAATACCGCCTCGCGCCGGGTTGAGGTAGAAGTCGATGTCATAGGGCATGGCCGCACGGGGATCGGTCGTGCTGACCACGGGGACGTAGTCGACCTCGCCGGTTTCCTCGAAGTGGGCCCGGGCCCGCTCGGCGATCCGGATCTTCTCGGTGACCGCGTCAGGCCCACCGTAGGCGACCTCGCAGATGGCCGCATCGTGCAGCCACGGTGCGATCAGGGCGAGCGAGCCGACGCGCGGGTCGCGGACGGCGTTGCCCGCCATGTACATCGCGGCAGCGCAGATCCCCAGCGCGCCCAGTCGGTGGGAGTCGATCGACGGGTGTGAGGCCAGGAAGGTGACGGCGTGGCGGATGTCGTCGACCTTGCGTCCCGGGTTCTCGACCTCGCGCGGTGTGCCACCGGATTCGCCGAAACCGGTGAAGTCGAACGACAGCGCGGCAAACCCGCGGGCGGCGAGGTGTTCGGCGTAGCGGTCGGCCATGAGCTCCTTGACGCTGGTCCAGGTCCCAGCGACGACGATTCCCGGGACAGGGTCTTTGCTGTCGGGGAGGAACAATGTGCCGATGAGGGTGGTGTCCCCGGCGGGGACACCGACTGTGTGTCGAGTCGTCACGAACTGCCTTTCCGGCGGAGAGGGACGCAACGCACGGTGGTGCGCGGCCGTCGGTTCCTATCGAGGTTGCACAGGTGCTTTTCGGTGCGTGGATCGGTCGGCGGCATGCTCCAGCAGCCTTTCGTTGCCGTCACCCCAGCGCGCGTGCATCGTCACGCCGGTGATCTGCCAGTGGTCGCCGATCCGTCGCAGATCGAATCGGTACGTACCGCCCAGGGTCCACAGCGAATCTCCGTATCCGGTGACCAAGCGGTGGGTGGCCTGGAACGGGGCGGTGCACACCGCGGTGTCGTCGACGAGGCTGACCACCGGGTGGCCGAGTAGGTGGTGTGTGGAATCGAAGCCACCGAGTACCTGTGACCAACCCTCCACGATCTGTTCCGGTGAGAGCGTCGAGGGTTGGCCGCCATTGAGGCTCGTGTAGTCCAGACGTACTTCACCAGCAAACAATGTCGCGAGCACGTCCCACTCACGGTGGTCGGTATGCCAGGCCATCCGTGTGCACACTTCCGTCACGGCCTGGTGATCGGCCAGCCGGCGTAGCTCTCCCGCGACGGATTCGTCGGTCACGTTCATCAGGCGAATCCTGACGGCCGTACACCTGCGGGTGACCGAACAGCATGTTTCAGTGCCGGATTCGCGAGCTCGGAGAACCCGCCCCAGCCGACATCGCGTCCGCTCCCATGATCATGTCGGATACTGCTCATCGTGTCCCTTCCCAGCTGTATCGGGCAGCCAGAGCTCGGGCAGACACCCGGACCGCCCGATTCGAAAGTGTTGCGCTGCAACACAAATGATCTTGACGTCATCGGCTCCGCGACGGAAACAGCGATCCACTGTGGCGGTGCACGACGAATCGTTGTGACAGCTAGGGTGGTGCCGTGAGCGAGCTCGATCTCCGGCATCTGCGTTCGTTTCTGGCCGTGGCGCAGCAGCGGTCCATCACTCGAGCCGGAACGGCGATGCACCTGACACAGCAGGCGGTCTCAGCGCATGTGCAACAACTCGAACGTTCGCTGGGGGTGGCATTGCTGGTGCGCACCTCCCGCGGAGTTCTGCTCACCCCGGCCGGTGAGGAACTCGCGCTCGGCGCGGCGACGGTTGTCGACGACCTCACCCGCCTGGTTCACCGGGTGCGCGCGGTCGCCGACGCCCAGACCGGCACTCTCCGGCTGGCCTGCTGCCCAGCGGCTACCGCACTGTTCGCCGTCGCCGTGGCCGAGGCGCTCGAGACCACCGTCCCCGGGTTGCAGGTGAGCTTGCGAAGCGCCCGACACCCCAAGGACGAACTCGAACTCCTGCGCACCGGTGGCGCCGACGCGGCGTTCATGTGGCTGCCGATCGCCGACATCGGACTGCATCACGCGACAGTGCGCCGCGACCGGCGTGCTGTGGCGCTGTCACCGCGCCACGCTCTGGCGCACCGCACGAGCGTGACACTCGCCGACATCGCCGAGGACCCGGTCCTGCGCCCCGACGTCCTGACTTCCGACCAGGCACAACGGTTCTGGGCTGTGGACCCCAGGCCCGACGGCCGCTCAGCTCCCCTCGGCCCGATCGTCCCCACCGTCGAGGACTGTCTGCTCGAGGTCGGTCGCAACCGCGGCGTCTGGATCGCACCCCAGCCACTCGGCACCGCGATGCCCATCGGCGATCTGCGCTGGGTCCAGCTCGCCGACGCCGACCCCGTCGACCTGGCAGTCGTCTGGACCGAGCAGGCACCTGAGCCCCTGATCACACGGCTGATCGCCGAAGTCCGCGCCGTTGTCGGTCCCTCCACCGACGTCGGCCACCCCGTATCGGGCCGGCAGCAATGACAGTGGCCACGATCAGGATGGCGCAACGGCGGGTAAGCGAGACGTCGACCTGCCCCGGCCATGAGGCCCGCGACAACGTGGCCGTTGGGCAGATATCGGTACCGCAGGAACACTTCGATAAACCTTCTGGTGCCGTGCCCTTCGCGATTGGGACGGGAGGTCGACCGGCGGGCTTCGTAAACCGGGCGCACTGGCCCTTTATGCGGGCCTGGTCGAGCGCTGTCGGCCCCCGGTAGCGCGCCGGGATGCGCTGCCTGTCTACACGACTGTGCCGATCACATCGGTGATCGGCCCTCGATCGCGACGTTCGCCGAGTTCGTTCCCGCACGGTGACCCTGATGCACCTCGAGTCGCGTCGCCGCGACCGCCCGCGGCAGGGTGTTCCGGAACTGGCTTGATGCCAGTTTGCCTACCGGAACATACTTGTGCCACGGGGTGCCACAGCCTGGTTCAAGTCGTCAGCCACTGAAATGATCTCTCGCATAGACGGTCACACCGCGATTCTGGACGCGCATGGGTGAGGTGGGCTCGCTTGCGCTCCGGAGGTCCGGGCGACGTCCTCTACGAGGACATCCATCAGGTCATCGCGAAACCCGCCTGTTCGAGCTGATGACTGCGGCAGGGCAGCGAGACGCCCCCACGCACGCAGTCGAGCACTAGTCACGTTCGGTCGACCGTTCGGCGATCCGCATCGCCCACTCGTACAGCAAGGCCGGATCACCCAACGTCGCCCTGGCCGCGCGACGAGCTCCCGTACCACCCGCGGCGGACAGCAGATCGTAGAGTCCGAGGTGCACCCATTCCCACAGCATGCTGTCGAAGTTGTACGACATCATCGCCCGTTCGACCCGACCGCGAATCTCGATGATCTCGGTCGGGGACAAACCCACGCGGTGCAGCCGGTCCTCGGTGGACCGTTCGGCGTCGGCATCGAGTGCGGTGTCGAGGAAAGGTTCGAGCAGATCAGCCCAGATGTCGGGACGGCTGCGGACCGGGATGGCGTTGCGCGAGCAGAACTCCGCCAACGCGGACCGATCCGCGGCGCTGACGAACAACGTCTCGCCGCTGACGGTACGGACTTCCGGCGGCAACGCGGCGGGGTCGGCATCTCGGATCTGCCCGACCGCGACCGTCCCGTGCGGATACACCGACGCGCCTGCGAACGGGTAGTCCGTGAACCGGATCTCGGCCTCGGCAATGAACACCTGCATCCGTTCATTGTGACCGCCGAAGGGACACCCCGACCGGGCATGTGACCAACAACAGACAAGACGCGCAGAGCCCGAGCCGATCGACAGCACAGCGGTGCGATTCGGCTCGAGTTCGCGAAATTGCTGCGGTGTATGCCGATCGGGGTCGGCACCCTCCCGGTCGATTACCGAAACTGCGGTCCACGGGAAAAGTGCGGGCGTGAGATAGTCATTGATAATGCTCCCTCCACCCGGCGGCGGCACCGGACCATTTCGACCAGACAGGAACTCCCGCATGGCGCGCAAAGTGGTAGTCGACCTCGTCGACGACATCGACGGCACCACCCCTGCTACAGAAACGGTCACTTTCGGTATCGACGGCGCACTCTACGAAATCGACCTCTCCGACAGCAACGCCACCGAGCTCCGGACCACCTTGGAGCAATGGGTTCCGCACGCCCGCAAGACCGGCCGCACAGCCAAGTCGACCAGTCGACACGCTCCCGCACCGGCCAAGACGGCGCGCAACCGCAGCGATCTGTCCGCGATCCGCACCTGGGCCGCGGAAAACGGACACAAAGTCTCCGCACGCGGCCGCATCGCCGCAGACATTGTCGACGCCTACAACCAGGCCGTCGCCTGATCGGCGCGCAACCAACTCCACGATCCCACTGCCGACCGCGCCGAACAATCCGCGTCGCTAATCCACCGTGCTGAACCCCTCGACCAGCAGAATGGCAAATGGCCTGTCAGTGACACGAGAAAGAGGTGCCCTCATGAACATCGCACTGTGGATCGTCGCCGCGTTCCTGGCCGCCGTGTTCACCATGTCGGGCGTACTGAAACTCGCGCAGTCCAAAAGCAAGCTCGCCGAGTCCGGCATGGGCTGGGTCGAGAACTTCGAACCGGGAACCATCAAAGCGATCGGAGCGCTGGAACTCCTCGGTGCCGTGGGGCTCATCGTGCCCGCGGCACTCGGCATCGCCACCGTCCTCACGCCGCTGGCCGCGGTCGGCCTGATCCTCGTGATGGCGGGCGCGATCGTGGTTCATCAGCGGCGACAGGAATATCCGTTCGTCGCGGTGAACATCGTCTTGCTCGTCCTGGCCGCCTTCGTGGCTTGGGGCCGGTTCGGCCCTTATTCGTTCGGGGATTGACCCGCGACGGCAGCGGCATCGCTGGGCGTGCACCCCGAACCTCTGGGCCGGCTCGAAATGTCTGGTTGCGCCCCGTGAGGACCTTCGGGATGATGATCGGCAAGGGGTCCCATCGAAAGCCGTTGGAGGGCAACCCAGTCTGACATATTCGCGACGCCACGTTGAACCTCATGCTGTACAGCCCACTACGGGGGGTTATCGCATTTGGCACGGCCGCGTCGGTATAGCGCACGGAGTGTGCCGCTTCGAGTGCGGCGCACTCCAGGTTGTGGGTCAACGTTGGTCTGCAACTTCTGGATGGGGCTGCATCCTGATTCCGGGTGCCCAATCGGCGAGTAGACGCCTGTTTGAGGCACGCCCATCTTTGCTCTGCGCCACTGAAGGAGTCGGTGTGTTCGAAATTGCCTTGCTTGGTTCGCTGTGTTTCATCTGCTACATGACGCTGTGCGTAGTCGTGGTGCTCCGTACCGGCAGCGCAGCGGGCTTGCGTGAGGTCGCGATCGCTGTCCACGGATTGCGTCGGTTGACTCTGCGCTAGTCGCGGAGAAGCGAGCCGCGACCGGGCAGCTCACTGCCGGTCGAAGCACGACGAAGGCCCCGGACCCTCACACCGCTGTGGGTGGCCGGGGCCTTTCGGGTTCTGCTGGTCGCGACCGAGGTCGATCACCCCGCCCGCGCATGAACGCACGCTCCAGGCGAGCGTTCGGTGCGCGATTCAGAGGTTGGTGTCGAAGAACGGGATCAGCGCGTCCAGGGCGATCTTCACCGGCTCGGGGCGGTCGTAGAGGTCGTAGTGTGAGTACCCTTCGGCCACGACCAACTGCTTCTTCTCGGATCGGGCGCGGCGGTAGATCTCGAGTCCGTCCCGATAGGAGCCGAACGCGCCCGGCTTGTCGCCGACGACGACGCACAGTGGCTGGGTGAGCAGTACTTCCGCATGGGTGAACGCGTCCCAACCGTATCCCGCGGCGCGCCGCGAGATCATGCTGCGCGTTGTGCCGTGGGGCTGCCGGCCACGGGAGGTCGTGTAGTACTCGGTCGCCTCGACGACGTCGATGTCGAGTCCCTCGGCGGCCTCCACCGAGGGCGGGAGGAGGTTCTCGACAACAGGATCGGCGCCACGGGCTTCGGCCGTGCGCTGAGCCGCGATCGCCTCCAAGGCCGTGATCGGGTCGTACCCGCTGAAAGCCTCATGGAGCAGGTGACCGAAGTTCACGCCGACGACGCTGCCGACGACCTTGATTCGCCGTTCGGTCGTCGCGGCGCTGATGGAGTACCCTCCCCCACCACAGATTCCGAGCACCCCGATCCGGTCCGTGTCGACGTACGGGAGGGTGACTAGGTGGTCGATGACGTAGCTGAAGTCCTGCACGCGCTGCGTGGGATCTTCGATGAATCGGGGCTCACCACCACTGGCGCCCTGGTAGCTGGCGTCGAAGGCGACGGCGACGTAGCCCGCGTCGGCGAGTGCTGTTCCGTAGACATTCCCGGAGGTCTGTTCCTTGCAGCTGCCAATCGGATGGGCGGTGATGACGACGGGATACTTCCGGGACTCGTCGAACCCCGGTGGCAGGTAGATGTTCGCGGCGATATCCCAATATGGCGTCTTTACTGTGGCCGAGACGATGTTGTCGATGCTCATGGGGGCAATCCCTTCGGATAGCGGCTGCGGCTGTCCGCCGGAGGCCGACGTCGTGCTTCAACCACTGTCCAGAGATTCGTGGTGCCGCGACAGAGTCCCGCTGTCAGGGGTACCCTCAGTTCCCCTCTCGGAGCGGCGGTCACCTCGCGCGTGCAGCGACCGCCGCGGGTGCTTCAAGGCCCCGTCGCGGCCGCGAAGGCGGCGGCTCGGTCTCGCAGCAGCGCGACCAACTCGGGTGAGTCGACCACCTCGAACGGCCAGCGCACCCAGAGCAGTCCACCGGCCAGCATTTCGAGGCGGGTGTCGGCGATGCGCCAGTGTGTCCCTGGCTCGCCCGAGGGGAGAATGGCCGGTGAGAAGTCGGTGGCGAAGCCGCCCATGTAGGCCTGCACCTGGTCGATCGGGGCGTGGATCAGGATGGTGGCGGCGTACTCGCGTGGGGGCGCTCCCAGTTGGGCGGCCAAGAACGCCGCGGGATCGCCGCCGGGAACCGTGCGCGTGGGAAATCGCAGACCGGTCGGATCGGCGCGGGTGATCCGGTCGGCACGCAGGACCCGCCAGCCACGCTCGAGGTCGCGGCCGATGAGATACCACCGAGAGCCGCGCGGCACCAAGGCGATGGGTTCGATTCGGCGCACGGAGTCGGTGCCGGCCTCTGTCCCGACCGTATTCATGTATCGCAGTCGAACTTGCTCGGAGTCGCGGCAAGCCAGGGCGAGAACACCGAGAATTCCGGCGTCCAGCGGTGCTGGATAGGCCCCGGGTGCGACCCCGGCGGCATCCCCGAGAGCCATGGACGAGCGCAACGCCCGCATGCGGCGGGTGATCGAAGCGGGGAGTACCTGCTCGATCTTGGCCAGCGCGGTCAGCGCCAACTCGCTGCCGCCTGCCGAGCCGTTCGCCGCCGACGAGGCGAGCGCGGCGGCGAGCGCGAGCGCCTCGTCGGCGGTGAAAACCAGCGGCGGTAGATCGCTTCCGGTGGCGAGGCGGTACCCCCCGACCGGACCGCGTTGCGCGGCGATCCGGTAGCCCAGCCCGCGTAGCCGCTCGATGTCGCGACGCAACGTTCGGCCCGGGATGCCGAGGCGTTCGGCCAGTTCCGCACCCGGCCACGAGCGGCGGGTCTGCAGCAGCTCGAGCAGCCGGAACGCGCGTTCGACCGAGTTGGACTCCATCCCACGACCTTTCCGACATTGTGGACAGATTATGACCTAATCAACGACCAGTATGGACGTATCAACCCGGCACCACAGCAAAGGAACGCAACGATGACCATCCTCGTCACCGGCGCGACGGGCTCCGTCGGCCGCCACCTCGTCGCCACCCTCGTCGCGCGCGGCGCGTCGGTCCGCGCGCTGACCCGCAAGCCCGAGGACGCGAACCTGCCCGAGAGTGTCGAGGTCGTCGCAGGCGATCTCGCCGATGCCTCGACCTTCGGGCCGCAGGTGTTCGAGGGCGTAGATCGCGCCTTCGTCTTTCCGGTCAACGGGGTGGATGTGTTCGTCGAGGCCGCCGTGTCCGCCGGCGTGCACCGCTTCACGGTCCTCTCCTCGTTGGCGGCGGCGATGGAGTTCCCGCGCGACCGAGGATCGGCCAGCCAGCGGCACCACAGCGCCGTAGAAGCCGCCGTCACCGACCGCACAGACGCCTGGACGATCCTGCGTCCCGGAACCTTCGCCAACAACCTGCTCTCCTGGGCCTGGCAGATCCGCTCGGGCGCACCGATCCGGGCGCCGTACCTGGGATCCGCGCAAGCACCGGTCCACGAATACGACATCGCGGAAGCCGCGGCCGAGACCTTGCTGTCCGACGACTACATCGGGGAGACGGTCGTGATCACCGGTCCCCAGGCACTGACGCGCACCGATCAGGTCACCGCCATCGGTGCCGTGATCGGCCGTGAGATCCCGCTGGTCGAGATCACCCCCGACGAGTTCGTCAGCGAGACAGCGCAGTTCATCCCGCAGCCGATCATGAAGATGCTGCTCGACTACTGGCGCGACACCCTCACCGTGCCCGACCAGGTGCGTCCGGTCACCTCCGTGACCGGCAGGCCCGGGCGCACCCTCACCGACTGGATCACCGATCACCGAGCCGACTTCGGCGGCTGATGGGGCAGAGCGCGTTCGTACGGCCCGCCACGTCGACTGGGGCGGGCCGTGCCGTGTCCGCCCCGATGCTTTCGGAAGGAAGCGACAATGCCAGGTTGTCGTCGTGGGGATCGATGACAACCTGCGGTGCCGCGCGGTCAGCCGCTGCGCCGGGTGCGGTTACCGCTCTACCGCAGGGTCCGTTTGGAGCCGCTGTTGCGACCTCGCCGTGCAGGGCTAGCCATTGAATGTATCGGCGTATCTCGTGGCGCCCTGCCATGGTCTCCGGGGACTCCAACGCGCAGAATCGGAGCTCGGACCATTTGCCCTATGTGCTGGCCTCAGCGAAACCTGCTGGGCCGCATCAGGTCCAGACGTAGCATTGCGGATCCATCCGTCGCCACGCGCGGTTCATCTTGGCGTAGGCGGCTCGGCGGTAATGCGGCCATGTGTACCCGCCGGCGCGGAGCGCGCGGTGGTGGCCGACCCATACCAGGAGCATGACCGCGAGGAACAGGACGCGGTGCACGGCCATGGTGCAGCGGAAGCGGGTACGGGACCGGTTGCGAAGCAGCACCGCGAGTCGCTCACATTGCAACCGCACGTGGGGCACCTCGTCGGCCAGGATCTGGGCGCAGACCGCACGCAGGACCGGTGAGCCGGTCGCCCGGCGAATCGCGTTGTAATAGACCATCGCCAGAACTTCGACCATGACCACGGGGGTGGTCCAGACTTCGATGTCGGTGATGCTGTACCGAAGTCTGCGAAAGAGCGTGTCACCCCAATCAGCCTGTCGCCGTGGGATTCCCGCATCATCCAAGATCCGGCCCAGCAGCGCGCCGTGACGTTGCTCCTCACGGATGAACAGATCGATGACATCGCGATACGCGGGATCGTTGGTGGCAGCGGCGAATCGGTCCGCGGACGCCGCCAGATGTCGCCCATCCGATGTCTCGCCGAGCTGCCAGGCCTGCAGCGACCGGCGAAGAGGTGCCATCTCGGCTGGAGATGCCCAGACACCGTTCGATTGCCACGGAATCTCGCGCTGCTGGAGCGCATTCTGCTGGAAGTAGGCCAGCCATTCCTCGGTGGAGCGCACTCGTCGCTCACCCACCCGTTCGCCGACCGACGTCGCGTTCTTCGATTCCCCCACAGTCTCCCCCTCTGCTCGCCTCCAGTCGTACCCGAAGCGGGAGCCGGCCGCCAGGTGAACCTGCGACGAGACCGAGGCCGAGCTACCGGGAACCATTGTTTCCGGTAGCTCGGTATGTAGGCAGTGAACACTCGCCGGCAACCCTCACCGAAGCGCAACCACCTGACAGTCCCGATATCGAGGCGACCCGACGCGCCCGCACCGAACAGAACCGAAAACTTGCGATCTATCGACAGGCGCCGGAGGCCGGGACCGATCCGCAGCTCGTCGCATCCCGCCGAGCCGATCCCGCCGACAAAGCATCCGGCGTATCGGAGACTCGGCCTGAAACTGACCTATAACGACAAAACGCGGATGGTATCGCCTAAGCGATACCATCCGCGTGTGCAAAGAAAGTGTCCGGAGGGGGACTTGAACCCCCACGCCCTAATACGGGCACTAGCACCTCAAGCTAGCGCGTCTGCCATTCCGCCACCCGGACTTGCTGGTGTGCCAAAAGATTATCCGACGCGGTGACGGAATCCAAATCGCCTAGGTGACCTGCTGTTTTGCCCACTCTGCCCACTCCTGGTTCATGCGGTAGAAGCGCTTGCCCCACTCGAGGGCGATGTGGCCGTTGGTGGAGAAGGGGTTGGCGGTCCAGTCGACCGCGGATTCGAGGGTGCTGAGTTCGGCGAGGGCGGTGGCGGAGCGGGTCTCGAGGGTGGTGAGGTAAGTGATCGCTTCGGCGGGGGTGAGGGCGTCGAGGAAGAAGACGCGCAGGAGGGTTTCGTTGCGAGTGATCGGTTTGGGGGCGACTTCGGTGAGCCAGTGGTGGAGGTCGGCGCGGCCGTCGGGGGTGATCGTGTATTCCTTGCGGCCGCGGGGGCCCTCGTCGGAGATGGTGATCTTGCCGGTGTCGGCGAGCTTGGTGAGTTCGGTGTAGATCTGGCTCTGGGTGGCGGGCCAGACGTTGGCGAGGGATTCCTTGAAGCGGTGGATCAGGTCGTAGCCGCTGGCGGGGCGGTCGGCGAGCAGGCCGAGCAGGGCGTGACGGAGGCTCATGCCTCTCACCTTACATTCCACTCTTGACATGTCGAAGTAGGAACCTCTAATTTCGACCTGTCTGAATTGGAATGTCGCGCTACTCGCGTACTCAGGGAGTCACCATGTCCTACCTGCGCACTTTTGCTCCGTGGATCGTCTATGCGTTGGTTCCCGGCTCGTACTGGCAGTGGGCGGCGCTTGCCGCCGCCGTGCTCGCGCTCGCCGAGCTGGTGGTGCGCAGGCGGAGTGGGGCCGGGTTCGACGCGCTGATCATCGAGATCGGGACGCTGGCGTTCTTCGCGGGGCTGACCGCGCTGGCGTTCAGCGATCCCGACACCGGGCTGCACGCCTACTCCCCTGCGCTCTCGCACACCGCGCTGGCGCTGATCGCCGGCGTCTCGCTGGCCGTCGGGATGCCGTTCACCCTCGGGATCGCGAAACAGACCACACCACAGGAGGTCTGGGCGGAGCCACTGTTCGTGCGGACGGCGTATGTGCTCACCGCGGTGTGGACGGCGAGCTTCGCGGTCGGCGCGGTGCTGCTGGCGGTACTGGCGCACGCGGACACCTGGCCGCGGACGCTCGCGCACGCGCTGACGTTCGCGGTGCCGATGGTGTTCACCGTGCGGTACGTCGCCTACATCCAGGCCAAGGCGGCCGCGTTCGACGCTGTGTGAGCCGTTCAGGGCCCCCTACGTCACCGGCTCAGCCGGCGCGGGCGGGCTCCGCGTCGACGGCGGGCTCGGCCGTCGACGTGGTGGCGGTGTGGCGGCCGGTGACCAGGAACAGCACGACGAGGCCTACCGCCAGCCACACATAGGTGTCGCCGACGACGTGTTGCCACCACGCCCACGAGGTCTCCCGGTGTTCGCCGTCGGGCAGGAAGCTGTGCGGCGCGATGACGAAGACCGCCGCCACCACGACCGCCGTCGCGTACCAGCCGCGCGCGCTGGCGATGGGCAGGGTGCGCGCGTGGCAGACGATGGCGAGCAGGGCGGGCGCGATCCACACCCAGTGGTGCGACCACGAGATCGGCGAGAGCAGCAGGGTGAAGACCGCGTTGAGGGCCAGCGCGATCGCGGGGGCGTCAGCGGCCTTGCGCATGGCGGCGACGACGAGCACCAGCAGCAGGGCGCCCAGGACCAGCCAGAGGGCGTCGAAGGGCAGCCCGGTGATGTGCAGGCGGGCCAGCACGGCCTGGATGGACTGGTTGGTGTGGAAGGCCGAGCCGCTCAGGCCGGAGACGTTGCCGAGGCCGCCGAACCAGTAGCGGGTGGATTCGCCGGGCAGCAGGGCGAACGAGGCGATGGTGGCGACGGCGCCGGTGGCCGCGGCGGTGGCGGCGGCCTTGTAGTCCTTGCGGACCAGGAAGAACAGCACGAACGCGGCCGGTGTCAGCTTGATGGCCGCGGCCAGGCCGATCAGCATGCCGCGCGGGTAGCGGGTCTTGGGCAGCAGGCAGTCGGTGGCGACGAGCACCATCAGCAGCAGGTTGACCTGGCCGAAGTCGATGGTCGAGCGCACCGGTTCCAGCAGCATCGCGGCGGGCAGCGCGCACGCGGTCACCAGCAGCGCGGCCTGGCGGTTGTCGCGGTGGTAGCGCCGGGCGACGAGGAACAGCGTCCAGGCGAGCGCGGCGATCGAGGCCACGACGTAGAGGATCTTGGCCACTCCCCAGGGCAGCAGCGCGAACGGCGCGAGCGCGATGGCGGCGAACGGCGGATAGATGAACGGCAGGCCGATCCCGATGGAGGTCTTGGGCAGCTGGCCGTACATGTCGGCGCCGTCGCGCATGGCCTCGATGCCGAGGCGATACACCTGCAGGTCGATGAAGCCGCCGGAGTACTGCTCGAACGGCCAGAGCGGGACGCGCACGCACACGATCGAGACGACGGTGAGCAGCACCGGCACCAGCCACCATGCTCGATTGATCGGGCGTGGGGAGGGCTGCCGCACGGGGTGGGTGGTGTCACTACTCATCCGCGGCGACTATACCGACTCACGTGCCGCGCCGCGCCATCGCCCGTCGGCGGCGGTGACCCGCGCAATAGCCAGCGGGATGCCCGATGGGGCTGGTCGGAGCGGATTCCGGAGCCGACGGTTCGACGCGTTCAGTCGCCCCGGTTGTAGCGGGTGAGGAGGCTCGCCAGCGTCGCGACGTCGGCGTCGGTCCAGTCCGTGAAACGGTCGGCGAAGGCCTCGCGACGGCGTTGCTCGGCCGCGCGCGCCACGGCCCGGCCCGCCTCGGTGGCATGTAGGAGATGGTTGCGCCGGTTGCCCGGGTCGACCTCGCGGGTGAGATAGCCGAGCCGCTCGAGCGCGCCGACCTGTCTGCTGACGGTCGACTTGTTGAGCAGGAACTGTTCGGCCAGATCGGTGGCCTGACAGCCGCCGCGCTCCAGGATCAGGTCGAGGATGCTGTAGGCGACCAGGGTGAGCTCGGGGTGCAGTTCGGCCGCGCGGCCGCGGGCGCGGCGGGCGAAGGCGGTGAGCTCGCGCTGGATGGCGTCGACGGCGGCGGTTCTTGTGTCGGGCGCATTCATAGTTGTATGCTACAACAATCAAAGTTGTATTTACCAACCGTTTGGAGATCTCCGGCGATGACCACCACCCAGCTACGGCATGTTGCCGGACATCTGCTGACGCCGTTGCTGATGTGCCTCGGGATGGCGTTCGCCTATCTCGGCGCGTTCCATCAGCCGACGCCGAACCATCTCGAGCTGGCCGTGGTCGGCGACTCACCGCAGGCGATGGTGCTGGCGCAGACCATGAAGGACAAGGCGGGTGACGGGGTCGACATCATCACCGTGCCGACCCGGGACGCGGCGCTCGCGGCGCTCGGCGACCGTGAGCTCACCGGCGCCTACGTGCCCGACGAGCGACGGCCGGAGCTGCTCGTCGCGACGGCGGGCTCCGACACCACCGCGATGGCCGCCGAGGTGGCCTTCCGGCGGGTCTCCGACCATCAGGGCGTGCCGCTGGTCGTCACCGACGTGACCGCGAAGGCGGACGGGGACCCGACCGGGCAGGGGCTGTTCTTCCTGCTGGTCGCGTTGAGCGTGGGCGCGTACGGCAGCGTCGCGGTGATCGGGGCCGCGGGCGCGATGCTGCGGATGCGGGTGCGCGTGGCGATCGGTGTGGTGACCGCGTTCGTCGTGAGCCTGATCGGAATCGTGGTGGCGGGTCCGGTGTTCGGGGTCGTCGACCACAACTACGCGGCAGTGTTCGGGGTCGCCTGGCTCTACAGCGCGGGGATCATCCTGATCGGCATCGGACTGCACACCTTCCTGAAGCGGTGGACGACGCTCGCGCTCATCACGCTGTTCGTGATGCTGAACTTCACCACCTCCGGCGGCGTCTACGGGCCGCAGCTGCAGAACGGCTTCTTCGGTGCGCTGCATTCGTTCTGGAACGGCGCCGACTTCGTCGAGGGATTGCGAACCCTGCTGTACTTCGACACCGCGACCGGGTTCGGGACACGGCTGCTCGGTCTGTTCGCGTGGCTCGCGGTCGGCGTGCTGCTCGTCGTCGTCGCGGGTCGGCACGAGGCCCGCAACACGCCGAAGCCGGTCGCGTCCGCCGCGGTCGAGGAGGAGATCGGCGAGTCGGTCGCCGTCTGACGGACGCGGCGGGAACCTCGCTCGCCGAAAATCGTTGCCGAGGCTTCGGATCCGGGATCCGGGCGCAGGTCAGCGGGTTCGCCAGGGCGTTGCGCGGAAAGGGTCGCGGTATCGCGTAGGGGCGAGTACGGTGTAGCGCGCAACCGCGGCCAGCGTCAGGCGCCGCGTGGGGGTCGAACGCGGAAAGGGTGGGCTGCACCGATGAATCATCCCGGCGCGCAACCTTTCGGCGACCCGATCCCGCTCGAACAGCGCTACACCAGCGCCGACCCGATCGACTGGTGCGGCGCCGAGGTGTATCCGATGTACGCCGAGGCGTTGCCGGCCGGGACGACGGCGGTGCGGTTGCGCGCGGTGTCGGTGCTGCCGCCGCCCGAGGTGTCCGGGCTCGGCCTCGGGCTGACCGTGCAGGGCGGGTATGTGCACCTGAACGGGAAAACGTTGCAGGGCGTCGACATCTGGTACGACGCGCTCGCCGACGGGGTCGACATCACGGTCACCGCGGAGGGGCCGGAGCCGCTGTTCACCCTCACGCCGGTCTGGGCGGTCGGCTCGGGGACCCAGCAGTCCTGGACCGGCAACTACGGCATGGTCATCGACCTGTACCCGGGCGGCTCGTCGACGCTGTGGTGCAGTACCGGGCCCGGCACACCGGATTTCAACGAACTCGTCGTCGAGCTGACCACCTTCCCGGCGCCCGACCCCGCACCGTTCGTGGCACCACCCTCGTCGACCGCGGCGCCGTCGATCCGGGCGGCCAGCGCGCACACTCCGTTCGCGCCGGTCACCTTGCCGCCCACGCCGGCGATCACGGCCGCGATGCTGGCGGCCGGTCCCCCGGCCGGGTACGTGTTCTCGGCGGCCGACGCTCCGCCGGATGTCGCGCCCACCCCGCACCTTCCGGCACCGGCCGTGATGCGGACGGCCGACCACCCGGCGGCACCCATTTCGGCAACCGGTCCCCTGCCTGCCAACGCCCATCCGGCAACCGATCCCCTGGCGGCTCGCGCCATTTCGGCAACCGATCCCCTGGCAGCTACCGCTATTCCGGCTACCGACTCCCGGACAGCTGGCCCTGCGAGATCGGTAGCCGAACCCCCGTCAGGGGCGGCGATGCCGACGGCCGGTGCACTGTGGGCGGCCGATCCCCGAGCAGCTGCTGGAGCAGCGATCGAGTCTTCTACGGCGGCCGCGATGCCGATCGTCGGCGCCCTGTCGACGGCTCATTCTCCGGCTCCGGCCACTGGATCGTCAGGCGAGCTGTCCTCGGCGGCCGCGTCGCAGACCGCCGACTTCGGATCATTCGCGAGATCGGCGGCCGAACCTCCGTCAAGCGCGGCGATGCCGACGGCAGGTGCAGTCTGGGCGGCCGATCCCCGAGAAACGGCCGCAGGACCGGCAACCGAATTCCCTTCGGAAGCCATGATGCCGATACCCAGTGCCCTCGCGGCGGCCGATGCTCGCGCAACGGCCGAGAGGCCGGACACCGAGCATCCCTCGATGGCCGCGATGCCGGTACGTGGTGGCCTGTCGACGGCCAGTTCCGATGCAGCGGGCGCGCGACCAGCGGCCGAGCAGCCCCCTGCGGCCGCGGTGCCGGTGGACAGCTACTCGGAGGCGGACAGTTTTCGGATCGGGGACCCGACACCAGCTGCCGAATTTCCGACGGCTGCCGCGCGGCCGACAACCGGCTATCCGGCGGCGGCCTCCGGGCCACCGACCCTGCCTACGCGACAGCCGACTCCGCATCCTGTGGATCCGACACCTGCCGTCGAGGACGGACTTTCCCTGGCACCGGCAGTCCCGCCGACGTCGACCATCGCGGGGCACCAGGCAGCCACCGCACCGGCACTCATGCCACCCACGGTCGCCGGGCGACAGGTAGCCAGCCCACCGCCAGACCTGCCGCCGACCACCGCAGCACAGCAAGCAACCGCCGCACCGGCACTCATGCCCCCCACCATCGCGGCACAACAGGCAGCCACTGCACCGGCGCTCATGCCACCCACGATCGCGGAGCAACAGGCAACCGCCGGACCAGTACTCATTCCACCCACCATCGCGGGGCGGCAAGCAACCAGCCCACCGGCAGACCTGCCGCAGACCATCGCGGCACAACAGGCAACCGCCGCACCGGCATTCATGCCATCCACGATCGCGGAGCAACAGGCAGCCGCCGCACCGGCATTCATGCCACCCACCATCGCCGGGCGACAGGCAACCAGCCCACCGGCAGACCTGGCGCCCGAGCACCCCGCACCGCGCGACCTCAGGGCGGGGCATCCGGCTCCCCCGCCCCCGGCGATCACGCCGGACCCGCGCGTCGAGACGGCCCCTACGATCGCACCGCCGACCCTGCGCGCACCGCAGGCTTCGGGGGGACAGAGTATCGGGCGGGCGCTCTACGATCTGGGGACCGCGATGAACGAACGGGGTGAGCACGATTCGGCGCGCACGCTGTTGACGCAGGCCGCCGAGGCGGGGCACAGTGCGGCGGCCTACGACCTGGGGGTGCTGCTGCTGCGCGATGGTGATCGCGCCGGTGCCGAGCACTGGTGGAAGGCCGCGGCCCACGATGATCCGCGGGCCGCGGCCTCCCTCACCGAACTGCCGCGCTAGCGCGTCTGATCCGCCAGCGCCGACACCGCGCGCGGGCCGACTTCGCGCACCGGAGCGACCTCACGAGACGCGATGTGCGCGGGTCTGCGCCGCGGCGCCGCGAACGGTTCCGCCAGCGCGTTGTCGACGCTGTTGAACACCAGGAAGATGTTCGAGCGCGGGTACGGCGTGATGTTGTTCGACGAACCGTGCATCAGGTTCGAGTCGAACAGCAGGGCCGACCCGGCCCGCCCGGTGAACTGCGTGATGCCGTAGCGGGCGGCGAGGAAGGTGATGTCGTCGTTGGTCGGCACCCCGAACCGCTGCTCCCGCAACGATTCCCGGTAGTGCCCCTCGGGCGTCTCGCCCAGGCACGGCACGAAGGTGCGGTGCGAGCCGGGCATCAGCATCAGGCTGCCGTTGAACGGGTAGTTGTCGGTCAGCGCGATCGACAGGCTCACCGCCCGCGGGGCGGGCATGCCGTCCTCGGCGTGCCAGGTCTCGAAATCGGAGTGCCAGGCGAACCCGCTGCCACCGAACCCGGGCATGTAGTTGACCCGGGTCTGATGCAGGTACACCGCCGATCCGAGGATCTGCTCGGCCAGCCCGACGATCCGCGATTCGGCCAGCAGCTCCGCGATCGGCTTGCTGAGCCGGTGCACCTGGAACACCGAACGCACCTGTCCGGCCACCGGTTCCACCACCACCCGGTCGTCGCCGTAGAGCACGGGATCGGCGGCGAGGTGGCCGATCTCCGCGCCGAACGCGGCGACCTCGTCGGGGCTGAGCAGGTCGGGGATGACCGCGTACCCGTTGGCATCGAAGCCGGCCAGCTCGGGCGAGGTGACCCGGCCCCACACCGTCGGATCGGTGCGTTCGATGTGCGGGGCCGGCTCGATCAGCCGGGTCGGGTAGCGGTCGAGCCGATCAGACACGGGCATCCTCCTCGACGATGAGCGGATACACCCCGTTCTCATCGTGTATTTCGCGGCCGGTGACGGGCGGATTGAACACACACAGCATCCGCAGCCGGGTGCGCGCGTGCACCTGATGACGTTCGTTGCCGTCGAGCAGGTACATCGAGCCGGGGCCGAGCTGGTGGACGGTCTCGTTGTCGAGGTCGAGCAGACTGCCCTCGCCCTCGACCAGCCAGACCGCCTCCACGTGGTTCTGGTAGTGGAACTCGTGGACCGTGCCCGCGTCGATGGTGGTCTCGTGGAAGGAGAAGCCGACGCGGTCCCCGGCCAGGACGATGCGCTTGCTGCGCCAGCCGGGACCCGCCACGTCGCGTTCGGTGCCGGTGATCTCGGCGGTGGTGCGCACGATCATGCGGCACCTCCGCACACGGCGTCGATCGAGGCCGACAGGACCGACAGGCCACGGGCGAGTTCGTCGCTGCCGAGTGTCAACGGCGGCAACAGTTTCACCACCTCGTCCATCGATCCTGAGGTCTCCACCAGCAGCCCGTCCTCGAAGGCGGTCCGGCAGACCTTGCCCGCCTGCGACGGATCGTCGAAGACGATGCCGTGGACCATGCCGCGGCCCCGCGTCGAGACCCCGTCGTAGCGGTCGGCGACCGCGGACAGGGTGCGCCCGACGTACTCGCCGTTGGCGGCGGTGCGCTGGGCCAGCGTGTCGTCGCTCCAGTACTCGCGCAGCGCGGCCGTCGCGGTGACGAAGGCGGGGTTGTTGCCGCGGAAGGTGCCGTTGTGCTCACCCGGCGCCCACTGGTCGTGCTCGGGCTTGAGCAGCACCAGCGCCATCGGCAGGCCGTAGCCACCGATCGACTTGGACAGCGTGACGATGTCGGGGGTGATGCCGGCGATCTCGAAGGAGAAGAACGGACCGGTCCGGCCGCACCCCATCTGGACGTCGTCGACGATGAGCAGGATGTCGCGCGCGGCGCACAGGCCGGCCAGGTGCCGCAGCCATTCCGCGCGGGCCAGGTTGACCCCACCCTCGCCCTGCACGGTCTCCACGATCACCGCGGCGGGGCGGTCGAAACCGGACGAGCTGTCGTCGAGGACGCGCTGCATCCAGCCGAAGTCCTCGATGGTGTTGTCGAAATACCCGTCGTAGGGCATCGGGGTGGCGTGCTCGAGCGGCACGCCGGCACCGGCCCGCTTGGCGGCGTTGCCGGTGACCGACAGCGCGCCCAGGGTCATGCCGTGGAAGGCGTTGGTGAAGCTGAGCACCGTCTTGCGGCCGGTCACCTTGCGGGCCAGCTTCAGCGCGGCCTCGACGGCGTTGGCGCCGGTCGGGCCGGGGAACTGCACCTTGTAGTCGAGGCCACGCGGGGACAGCACGGTGTCCCGGATGGTCTCCAGCAGTTCGCGTTTGGCGACGGTCGACATGTCGAGGCCGTGGGTGATGCCGTTGCCCGCGATGTAGTCGAGCAGCGCGCGTTTGAGCACGGGGTTGTTGTGGCCGTAGTTCAGCGCACCGGCGCCGGCGAAGAAGTCGAGGTATTCCCGACCCTGCTCGTCGCGCAGCCAGGCACCCTCGGCGGTGGTGAAGACCGTCGGCCAGTCACGGCAGTAGCCCCGCACATTCGATTCCATGGCCTCGAAGATGCTGGTGTCGGTGGTCGTGATCATCGTCGTTCCTCCTGGCGCTGAGCGGGTGCGATGACATACAGCAGCTCGGCCTCGTGTGAATCGGGGAAATCGTGCGTTTCGAACAGCGAGACGGTGCGCAAACCCGCACCGCGCTCGCGGGCCACCGCGGCGAACAGCGCCTGGGAGGCGGTGTTGCCGGGTGAGATCGTGGTTTCCAGCGTGGTGATGCCCGCGGGGGCCACCGCATCCAGCAGCGTGTGCAGGATGCGGCCGGCCAGGCCGCGGCCACGGAATTCGGCGACGACGGCGATCTGCCAGACGAACACGGTGTCCGGCGCTTCGGGGCGGACGTATCCGATGACGAATCCCACCGCGCGGCCGTCGCTGTCGGCGACCAGCGAGGTGGCGGCGAAATCGCGACACCACAGCAGGTAGGCGTAGCTGGAGTTGACGTCGAGTACCTGCGAGTCGCGGGCGATCCGCCACAGCTGGGCTCCGTCACCCAGCCGGGGTGGGCGCAGTATCGGTTCGGAACCGAGAACCGCAGGGGCGGAAGCGGATTCGATGGACACGGTGGACGAAGGCATACATCTACAGTGTCGAACCGACTTTGCGGTCTCTGTGTCGAGCTCTTTGCAGTTGTATGACGAGTCTTTTACTACGCTTGCGGGTCGAGCCGATAGCCCAGACCACGCACCGTGACCACGATGCGCGGGTCGGACGGATCGCGTTCGATCTTGGTGCGCAACCGGCGCACGTGGACGTCGACGATCCGCTCGTCACCGAAAAAGCCCTGGTCCCACACCCTTTCGAGCAGGACGGCGCGACTGAGCACCCGGCCGGGAGTCTCGGCGAGCTCACAGAGCAAGCGGAACTCGGTGACCGTGAGGTGGATCTCGGTGTCGCCGCGGCGGACCGCGCCCGCGTCGGTGGCCAGCACCAGCGGTGCGACCGGGTCGGCGTCGAGCACCGCTTCGGGCGTGACGTCACGATCGGCGGTGATCCGCGCGCGCCGGCGCAGCGCGCGCATCCGCGCGGTGATCTCCTTGATCTCGAACGGCTTGCTGACGAAATCGTCGGCGCCCGCCTCGAGGGCCGCCACGACATCGTGGGTGTCGTAGCGGGTGCTGATCACGATGATCGGCACGTCGTGGTCGCGGCGGATCTCCCTGATGCAGTCGAAGCCGTCGGTCTCCCCACGCATGAGGTCGACGATCATCAGGTCGGGCGGTCCGTCGCTGCGGAGCTGGTCGAGCGCGTCCTCGGGGACACCCGCCTCGGCGACGGCGTATCCCTCGTCTTCCATCGCGCGGCGCAGATCGCCGCGCATCTGGACGTCGTCGTCCACGATCATCAGGTTCGCGCTCATGCCCGTACCTCGCTCTCGCGAGATCCGACCATGACCGCGCCGGTGGCCGAGTTCGGCCACCGTTCGCTTCGCTCGCACATGTGCACATCCTTTGCTGACACGCCGGGCGTGCGCCGGATCACTGCGGGGAGTTCGCGTCCCCAGACCGACACGACATCCCGTCTTCGAGCTCGTTACCGATCCGTTATGTACCCAGACCCGAGGTCGCGTAAACCCGCCGTAACAATTCGCCCGGTCAGCGGGCGATCCGGACGGCCATCGGGAGCGCTGGTCCGGTGGCATAGTCGAGGCGTGACACCGACCTATGACGACATCGAGGCCGCCGCCGCCAGGATCGACGGGCTGGTCCGCCCGATCACCGTCGCACCGGCCGCTCCCGGCCCGGCACCGCTGACCTTCGCGCTGGAGTTCCTGCAGTTCACGGGCACTTTCAAGGCGCGTGGCGCGCAGAACTTCGTGCGCGCGCACGCGGCGGCGGGGACGCTGCCCGCGGCCGGTGTGACGATCGCCTCGGGCGGCAACGCGGGACTCGCGTGCGCGTGGGCGGCGCGCGAGGCCGGGGTGCCGGCGACGGTGTTCCTGCCCGACACCGCTCCCCCGGTGAAGATCCGTCGATTGCGTGACTACGGCGCCGAGGTGCGCCTGATCGGTCCGGAGTACAAGCAGGCCCTCGCCGCGTGCCAGGAATTCGCCGCGACCAGCGGCGCGCTGTCCTCGCACGCCTACGACCATCCGCTCATCGCGGCGGGCGCGGGCACGCTGATGCGCGAGATCCATGCGCGCGTCCCCGATCTGGACACCGTGCTCGTCGCCGTCGGCGGCGGCGGGCTGTTCACCGGAACCGCCGTCGCCGCACAGCATGTCGGGGTCCGCACGGTCGCGGTCGAGCCGGTGGGCAGCCGGTCGCTGCACGCGGCGCTCGCGGCGGGCAGGCCGGTGGACGTCACCGTCGATTCGGTGGCCGCCGATTCCCTGGGCGCGCCGAACGTCTCGGCCATGGCGCTGGCCGCGGCGCAGCACGAGAGCGTGCGCTCGGTCCTGGTCGACGACGACCTGATCCGGCGGGCCCGCAGGCAGCTCTGGGACGAGCACCGGATCGCGGTCGAATGGGGTGCCGCGACGGCGCTCGCCGCGCTGCTCGACGGCGGTGCGGGCGCGGCGTACCGGCCCGAGCCCGGCGAGCGGGTCTGCGTGATCCTGTGCGGGGCCAATACCGATCCCAGCGATCTGGTGCGCTGAGCGAGGTCAGCGGCGCAGGGCGGTCGGCTGTCCGATCCGGGCGAGTTTGTCGGGGTTGCGCATCGCGTAGAGGCCGGTCACCAGCCCGTCGTCGACCCGGACGGCGATGACCGTGTCGATCGTGCCGTCGAGGCGCAGGATCAGCGCGGGGTGGCCGTTGACCGGCACCGGGGTGACGGTCATCGTGGCACCGATCCGGGGCATGCTGCCGGACAGCAGCGCCGCGACGCGGTCGGCGCCGACGACGGGCGCGAGCGCGGCCTGCACGACGCCGCCGCCGTCACCGAGGAACACGACATCGGGGGCGAGGATGTCGAGCAGGGACTGCAGGTCGCCGGTTTCCACCGCCCGCTGGAACGCGTCGATCGCGTCGCGTGACTGCGCGGGCGAGACGATCCCGCGCGGGCGGCGCGCGGCGACGTGAGCGCGGGCCCGGCGTGCGATCTGGCGGACCGCGGCGGGCGTCTTGTCGACGGCCTCGGCGATCTCGTCGTAGGGCAGGTCGAAGACCTCGCGCAGCACGAACACCGCGCGCTCGGTCGGGGCCAGGGTCTCCAGGACGAGCAGCATCGCCATCGAGACGCTTTCCGCCAGTTCGACATCGGCGGCGACATCGGGCGTGGTGAGCAGCGGCTCGGGCAACCACGGACCGACGTAGGACTCCTTGCGGCGGCCGAGGGTCCGCAACCGCATCAGGGCCTCGCGGGTGGTGATCCGTACCAGGTAGGCGCGGTGGTCGAGCACCATGCCGAGATCGACACCGACCCAGCGCAGCCAGGTCTCCTGCAGGACGTCCTCGGCGTCGGCGGCCGAGCCGAGCATCTCGTAGGCGACGGTGAAGAGCAGATTGCGGTGGGCGACGAAGGCCTCGGTGGCGGGGCCCGGCGCGCTCGGCGAGGTGGCATACACGCCCATCAGATGCCGCCGCCGGGAATTCTGTGACAGCAGCTGGATATGGTCCACGTCACAGCGCCGGGGTTGTCACACCGCACGGGCCCGCGGCATCTCCATGGTCGTTCGCAAGACCCACGATGTGAGGACGAACTCATGGAACCCCGTTTCACCCTGGTGGACAACGAGATCGGCGCGAAATTCGCCAAGCGTTTCGGCAACGCCAGCCTGGCCATCCTGCAATCGACACTGCCCAAGACCACTCAGGATCTGGTGATGCTGCGCGTCAGCCAGATCAACGGGTGCGGATGGTGCACCGATGTGCACAGCAAAGACCTGGCACACGCCGGGGAACCCGCGACCAGGATCAACCTGGTCGCGGCCTGGCACGAGGCGGCGGTGTTCACCGAGGCCGAGCGGGCCGCGCTGGCGCTGGCCGAGGAGGGCACCCGGATCGCCGACGCCGCGCGCGGGGTCACCGACGAGACCTGGGCGCGAGTGCGTGCGCACTACGACGACGATCAGATCGCGGCGCTGGTCGCGCTGGTCGCCCAGATCAACGCGGCCAACCGGCTCGGCGTGATCGTGCGCCAGCAGGGCGGATCGTACGTGCCCGGCGCGTACGACATCGTCGCGTCCTGACCCCGGATCGGGCCCTGGATCCGGCGATCCGGGGCCCGTCCGGTCAGCGGACCAGCGCGTTCTTGGCGGCGTACCCGGACATGGCCGAGTTGAGACCGCGCATGGCCAGGGTGTAGCCGTAGGGCACGTAGCGCTGGCCCCAGTGCGCGAGCTGGATGTCGCGCGAGGTGTAGACCCAGTAGCGATTGCGCTCCACGCCCTTCACCACGGCGGTCGCGGCCTGCTCGGGAGTCACCGCGTGGCGCAGGAACAAGCGCATCGCCTTCTGCAGTGCCGCGTTGTCGCGATCGACACCGGCGATGTCGACGCTGTCCACCATCGGGGTGGCCATCGCGCCCGGCAGCACCAGGCTGACGCCGATCTTGTGCCTGCGCAGGTCGAACCGCAGCACCTCCGACACCCCGCGCAGGCCGAACTTGGTGGCGCTGTAGGGCGCGTGCCAGGGCAGACCGAACAGCCCGGCCGCCGAGGAGACGTTGACGATGTGGCCGCCGCGGCCCGCCGCGATCATCGGCGGCACGAACTCCTCGATGATGTGGATCGGCCCCATCAGGTTGATGTCGACGGTGCGCCGCCACTGCTGGTGGGTGAGCTTGTCGACGGTGCCCCAGGTGGCGATGCCCGCGACGTTCATGACGATGTCGACCCGGCTGACCGCCTCGAAGGTGTGCGCGGCCAGGCCGACGACGGCGGCATGATCGCTGACGTCGGCGGCGTGCGCGAGGTGCACGGTGGCGCCGGTGGCACGCAGCTCGGCCGCGGTGTCGGCGAGCGCGTCGGCGCTGATGTCGGTGAGCACGAGGGCAGCGCCTTTGGCGGCGGCCGCGAACGCGGTGGCGCGGCCGAGCCCGCTGGCGGCACCGGTGATCAGGCAGGTCTTCCCGTCGAACTTCGTCATGGCCCCGACCCTACGGTTCGGTGAACGGATTCGTCTATGGTCGCGTGGCGATCTCTATGGTGGTCCACCCGCCGACGTGGATCCGGCTGCCCGCGCGCAGTTCGACGGCGACCTGGGGCCGGATCGGCTGCGCGGCGCCGTCCAGGCTGGTCCCGTTGGTGGAGCCGAGGTCGGTCACGGTGAGACCGCCTGCCGGGTCCACCCGGATCAGCGCGTGCGCGCGGGACACCCCGATGTCGGCCGGGGCGATGCCGAGGTCGATCTCGGGCACGATGCCCTGCGAGTCCGAGCGTTTGCCGATCAGGAACTGGCTCCCGTGCAGCGGGATCCGCCGTTCCGGATAGAAGTCGGGGAAGGCGACGCGCTCGGCGTCGGGCCCCTTGTCGGCCTGGACCCTGGTGTAGAACTCGCGGTCGGCGAACACACGGGCCTCCCAGGCCGGCGCGACCCGGTCCCCGCGCGGCCCGTCCGCGCGGACGAGGGTCGGCTCGGCGCGGCGCGGATCGGGCTCCGGACGCGGCGCCGGCGGCAGGGCCGAGTCGTAGCCGCAGACCTCGCAGAACCGGCCGCTGGTCGGCGTCGCGCAGGACGGGCACAGGCGCAGGTCGGCCGGATCCGGCGCGCCGGCACCCGCCAGCGCCGAACCGCACACATCGCAGTAGTCCAGCGAGCGCGACTGGTGCCCGTCCGCGCAGATCGGCATGTCAGGCACCCTCCGGACGGACCCGCGCGGTCTTGGTCGAGCGGATGTCGAGCGCGAGTTCGTCGGCGGCGGCGACCTGGCCGCGCAGCTTGACGGTGCCGTCGCGGTCGTCGACCTCCACCACGCCGCGCAGCAGCTTGGCAGTGGACTCGTGCCCGGAGGCGGCGGCCAGTTCTACCGCGCGCCGCAGTTTCGCGGTCGCGGTGGTGAGGTCGCCGTTGCGACGGGCGGCCAGGCCCTCCTGGACGGCCTGGGCCAGTTCGACCTGCCCGGTGTAGTGGGCGACACGCGTACTGATCCGGGTGGACAGGGTGGTGTCGGTGGTCCAGACCGCGCGCACCAGCCCCTGGCCGAGCACCTCGTCACCGGCCAGCACACTCAGCCGCGCGGCCAGCTTCTCGCGGCCGGGCGCGGCCGGTTCCAGCTCGATCTGCACGTGGTACTCGCGCTCTTCGGCGGCCCAGGACGAGAGCGGGTACTCCCCCACCTGCGGGCCGGTGTCGGTGCGGCGGGGAGTGAGGTCCTCGAGCACCGGCGCGACCTGTTTGACCATCCGCACCCGCGCGCCCGCCGGGGTCCACACCCGCAGGGTGAGCTCCGGGATGACCCGCGCCACCGAGGACCGCATCATCTTGGCGAAGTCGGCGGACAGGTCCTTCGGATCGGCCACCATGTCGGCGTCGCCGGACAGTTTCGAGGAGATCTTGTGCAGATCGGCGGCCATCCAGTCGTCGCCGACACCGCGGCAGTCGCAGACGAAAAGGCCTTCGGCACGGTCGAGTTCGGTGGCCAGCTGCTCCGGCGTCTCGTGCTCGTTCTTGCCGTCGGTGAGCAGGATGGCGTGCGCCTGCGCGCCCGGATGCGCGGCGGCGACCTGGCGGGCCAGCGCGAGCCAGGACCCCATGGCGGTGCCGCCGTCGGGCCGCAGCTTGTCCAGTGCGCGCCGGGCGGCGCTGCGATGGGTGCGATCCGCCGGCGCCGACATGGTGCCGGTCGGGTAGATCAGCCGGGCGGCCTCGGTGCCCTCGATGATGGCGAACGCGGTGCCGTCGGGGATCTCGTCGAGCGCGGTCCTGGTGGCGGTGCGCGCGTTCTCGAACTTGCGCTTGTTGCCCATCGACCCCGAACAGTCGATGATCAGGATCTCCAGCCGGGGCGGCGGGGTGGCGACGGCGGCCAGTTCGGGGCCGGTGGCCACCGTCAGCACCGCGTCGACCACCCGCGTGCCCTCGGCGAGGAACTCGTTCTGGTCGACGGCGATCGAGATACCTGTGGTCTCGGCTGAGCTCATGACACTCCTGGATCGTGCGGTACGGCAGCGGGCGCGGGCACCGGGGCCAGCGCGACCGTGATGTTGTCGCTGCCGCCACTGTTCAGCGCGAAGTCGGCCAGCGCGCGGGCCGCGGCCTGCGGTGAGGTCTCGACGGTGAATCCGGCCAGGGCGACGGCATCCGGTAGGTAGTTCCACAGGCCGTCGCTGCACAGCAGCAGGGTGCCCGGTTCGGTGACGACCAGGCTCTGCAGGCAGTGCGCCGACCAGGGCGCCTCGCCGCCGTCGGCACCGAGCCAGCGCAGCAGCGTGTGCGCGCGGGGGTCGTGCATGGCGGCCTCCTCGTCGAGGGCGCCCGCGTCGACGAGGGCCTGGGCCCAGGAGTCGTCGACACTGAGCCTGCGCGAGGCGGTCGGGTCGCCCGCGGCCAGCCAGAACGCCCGGCTGTCACCGACATTGGCGACGGTGATCTCGGTGCCCTCGGCGGTCGTGCGCACGATCGCCGAGACGTAGGTGCACGAGGGCGCGTACTCGCTGCTGCGCGACATCCCGCGCACCGCCGCGGTCGCGGTCGCCAGGCCCGCCATCACGCTGTCGCGCGCGGACCGGCCGTCGGCGAGGGCGGCCAGCGCGGCGTCGACGCCGGAGCGGGCCGCGGTGCCGGAGGCGGCCTGCGGGTCCTGCGAGGTGGAGACGCCGTCGCTGACCACGATCACCCGGGTGCCGTCGCCGTCGCGGACGGCCGCGGCGACGGCGTCCTCGTTGCGCGCGTGGCTGATTCCGCGGTCGGTGAGCAGATACACCGCGCCCAGATCGTCCTCGAACCGGTCGGGCACCGGCTTCGGGCTGCCGCACTGCACGCAGAAGCCGCCCTCGTAGCGGCGTTCACCGCAGGTCGAGCACTGCGGCACCGCGGCCGGATCGTGTACCGGGAGCGCGACCTTGCGCACGCCGAGTTCCCGCCCGCACCCCTCGCAGAAGCGGTGCCCCGCCCTGGCCGACCCCGCGCAGTCCGGACACCCCGGCGCGCTCACAGCGTGGTCCTCGGCCGCACCGCGTTGGCCTGATCCACCAGCACGAACCGGGTCCACATGTCGTCGGCTTCCCGAGCCAATGTCCGCAAGCATCGTTCCAACCCCGTCCGCACTCCCTGCTCGGTGAATTCCACGTCCAACAGCTTGCCTGGCGCACTCGGCCGCTGTCCCGACCGGATCCAGTTCAGCGCCGCCTCCAGGACCCGCATGCGCACCCGCGCGGTCCGCGTCCGCGAGTCCAGGCTGAGCCGTTCGACCCGCTCGCCGGCCTCCCGCAGCAGCGCCTCGTCCAGCTCGGCGGGCGCGCGGTCGGCCAGCAGGGTCTCGACGGCGGAGACCCTGGCCTCGGTGTACATCGACGAGCTGCGGTCGACCTGGTCGAGCACCGCGACGGCGCCCGTCCGGTCCGCGCTCGCGCGCCGCAGCCGGGCCGCGCCGAAGGCGCCGGACAGATAGGTGTGGTCGGTGCGCCACACCAGCTCGTAGAGCGCCAGCGCGCGATCATGCTGTGCCGCAACAGCTTCGGTCTGCACCGCGCCGAGTTCCAGCGCCGCCGCCAGCGCCAGTTTCGGGGCGGGCTCGCCGGGCAGCGCGGCGTAGACGGCCTCGAAGTCGGCGGCGGCCGTGGCGTACTCGCCGGTCAGCAGCGCCGCCTGGGCGCGGTACCAGACCCGGCGCCAGTCGTATTCCAGGTCGATGTCCAGCGCGGCCAGGCGGGTCAGCGCGGCCTCGGCGTCGCCTGCCTCGAGTTCGGCGCGGACCAGGCGCAGCGGAATCTCCACCGACTCACCGGATCCGGTGACCACGGCGCGCAGCCCGGCCGTCAGCGCCGCCTCGAGTTCGGCGGGGGTGGCCGCGTCGGTGGTGGCCAGCAGGGCGGCGCCGCTGTCGGCGGGATCGACCAGCGGCGCGGGCAGGCCGGCGATCAGCGCGGCGGGCTCCGGGGTGGCGCTGTCGATACCGAAGACCGCGCGGGCGGGACCGAACGAACTCGACATGCCGGGCCGCGGGACCCCGTCGCCGGTGGCCAGTACCTCACGCAGGACGCCGGTGAGCTGATCGGCCATCTCCGCCATCGATCCGAAGCGGGCCAGTGGGTCGTCGTCGGTGGCGCGCAGCAGGAATCGGTGCAGGGAATCGTGGCGGGCGAGCAGGGGTTCGGCCTCGGGAGCGGGCAGCGGGCCGAGTTTGCCGTCGACGGAGGCGATCCGCATCATCAGCACGGCCAGCGTGCGGCCCGCGGTGTAGACCTCGGTGGCCACGGTGGGACCGGTCTCGGCGATCTCGGGCGCCTGGTAGCCGATGGTGCCGTAGATCGGGCTGGTGCGGTCGTCCATCGAGATGACGGCGCCGAGGTCGATCAGCTCGAGCCGTTCCTCGGTCTGCATCACGTTGTCGGGCTTGAAATCGCAGTAGGCCCAGCCACGCGCGTGCAGGTAGCCCAGCGCGGGCAGCATCTCCAGCACGTAGGCGATGGCCTGCGCGGGCGGCAGGTAGCGGTCGTGCTCGGCGCGGTAGGCGCGCAGGATCTGCTTGAGCGAGGTGCCACCGACATAGGCCATCACGATGTAGCCGACCGGATCACCGTCGGCGTCGGCGTGTTCGGTGAAGTTGTGGATCTTGACGATGTTCGGGTGGTCGACCTCGGCCAGGAAGCGCCGCTCGGCCACGGCCGCCGCGAGCGCGTCCGGGTCGCCGGTGTCGATCAGGCCCTTGAGCACCACCCAGCGCCGGTTGACGCGATGGTCGACGGCCAGATAGATCCAGCCCAGGCCGCCGTGCGCGAGCGCGCCCGCCACCTCGTACTGACCGCCGACGAGGTCGCCGGCGCGCAGGCGGGGCACGAAGGAGTAGCGGGTGCCGCAGTGCGGGCAGAACCCGGCGGTCCGGCCTGCTACACCGTCGTGGCTGCGGCCGACGGGCTTGTCGCAGGTGCCGCAGTACCGGTCGGATTCGGGGACCTGCGGGTCGGCGAGCACCGCGGTGGCCGGGTCGACGCGCGGAATCGGCGGCACCTCGACCAGCCCGGCGCCGAGCCTGCCGCGCGCGGCCGAGCGGGCCGACCCGGACCGGTGGGTGCGCACCGAGCGGCTCGAGGTGCGGCCACTGGCGCTCACCGTCGGCGCGGACGGTCTGTACACGGGGCTCGCGGTGGGCGCGGTACCGCAGGTGTCGCAGTACCCGTCGACGATCGTTCCGCCGCAGTCGGGTTCGGCGCACGCGCCCGGGGTGACGGGCGGGGGCGTCGCGCCGTTGCGCGGCTGGGCCGTGGTCCGCGAGGACCTGCCCGCACCGGACGGCGGCACCGCGCTCGGCGGCGGCGCGCTCGCCACCGGGGCGGTGCCGCAGAGGACGCAATAGCCGTCCTCGACGGTGCCGCCGCACCCCGGTTCACTACATGTCATGCTGTCCGCCCCGCTTTCTCCCCGATGATCGAACGATAGTCGGCGACCGCCCGGGTGACCGCGGCCAGATCGCAGGGCGTGCGGCCGAGCAGGCCGGCGGCGATGCGATCGGCGGCGAGGACGTCGCGGTCCTCGCTCACCCCGAGCCGGGACGCCTTGGCCCGGTAGGCCGTCAACCGGCCGCGTAGTTCGGCGCGCCGGTCCAGCAGTCCGCGCGCCAAATCCTGTCGCCGCGTCGCGATGTCGACGGCCTCGGTGGTGCGCGCCCGCAGCGCGAGCAGATGCTCGACCGTCGGTCTGGTCGGCGGCGCGCCGAGGGTGTCGAGCGCGGCGAGCAGTCGCGCGGCCGGTTCCCCGCCGCCGGGGAGCTCGCCGGTCGCGACCTTGCGCGCGGCGTCGGCGGCGGTCTCGTCGGCCGCGCGTTGCAGCGCGTCGAGATCGGCGAGCCCGGCCCGCAGTCGCGCGACCGCGCCGGGCAGGTCGGCGGCGACCGCGAGATACTCGGCGTGCCGGGCGGATTCGGTCTCGATCAGCGCGGTCAGCGAGGCGAGCGCGGCGGTGATCTCGCCCGGCCGGAACCCCAGTGGGTCGGTGCCCGCGCGGCTCAGCATCTTCGCCAGCGGTTCGGCGGCGGCGTCGAGCGCGCCGTGCGCCTGCTCGACCCGCTGCTGGAGCGGGGCGAGCGCGCCGAGCACCTGCTGGTCGACCGCCGCCACTTCCTCGGCGAACGGCGCGACGAACGCGAAGGCGGCGCGCATCCGGTCCAGCGAATCGGCGATGCCGACCGTCACGAGGGTCTCGGCGGGACCGGTGAGTCCGCGCTGCGCCAACGGGATCGGGATCCGGGCGACCTCGTGTGGACGGCCGCGCAGCAGTTCGGTGAGGCGGGCGCGGGCGCGGTCGTCGATCCGGCCGCGACCGCCACGGACCGTCTCGGCCTCGGCCAGGATCGCGCGCACCCGGCCCAGGTCCTCCCAGAGCCGGCCGAGCGCCTCCTCCACCGGCGCCCAGCGGCGCGCGGTCTCCCCCGTCGGCGGATACCGGCGCACCAGGGTCAGGCCGGGATGCCGGTCCAGTTCCAGCAGGGTCGTGGTCACCTGGGCCAATTCCGCGGTGCGCGCGGCCAGTTCCCGATCGATCTCGGCGAGACCGAGCAGCGGCCAGGTCATCCGACGTACCGGGGCACCGGCGGGCCCGGCGACGGCCCGAGCACCCCCAGATGCTGCTGGTAGATCCGCTGCCAGGTGCCGTCGGCGCGGGCCCGGTCGAGCACGCCGTTGACGAACCGGACCAGATCGCTGCTGCCCTTGGGCACGCCGACCGCGTAGGCGCCGGTGCCGATCTCGTCGCCGACCATTTCCAGGTTGCGGTCCTGGGCGACCAGTCCGGCCAGGATCGGCTCGTCGCCGCTGATCGCGTCGACGGTGCCCTGCTGCAGGGCGACCAGGCAGTCGGTCCAGTTGGTCACGCCGAGCACGGCGGGCGGCGTTGGCAGCGCGAACAGCGGCGCGGCCGCGGTGGTGCCCTTGGTGACGCACACCCGCTTGCCCGCGAGCCCGGACGCGGTGGTGATGCCCGAGCCCTTCGGGGCCGCGATGCGTTGCGCCGCACGGTAGTACACGCTGGAGAAGTCGACGTCGCGGCGCCGTTCGCAGGTGGCGGAGAAGGTGCGCACGATCATGTCGACCTTCTTCTCCTGCAGCAGCGGGATCCGGTCGGCCGCGGCGACGGAGCGCAGTTCGATCTTGTCCGGGTCACCGAACAGATCGCGGGCGATCTCCCTGGCCAGATCGATGTCGAAGCCCTCCAGCCGTCCGGTGGACGGGTTGCGGAAGCCGAACATGTAGGTGTTCTGGTCGACGCCGACGCGCAGCCTGCCGTTGGCCACGATCGCGGCCATCGACGAACCGGCGGGCATCGCGCCGGGACGCGGTTGCGCCGTCGGCGCCAACGTCGCCTCGGTGTCACAGGATCCGGTGCCCTCCGCGGCGGGGGCCGCGGTGATGGCCTCCGCGCCGGGGATCGGCGGGGCGACGGCGGTGGCCGGGATGGTCGACGGTGCCGGGGCGTCGCCGCAGCCGGCGACCAGGACGGCCACCGCGGCCAGGACCACGGCCAGGAGGGGACGCCGGGTGCTCACAGGAACTCCTTCAGTCGGGGCCACAGGCCGGTGACCACCGCGCCCGCAGCGGCCAGCAGTAGGAGCAGCGTGCCGAACGGGCTGAGCGTGAAGGTGGTTCCCGCGGCGTCGACGCCGTCGCGCAGGTCGGTGCGGGCCTGGGCCAGCGCGTCGCGCAGTTCGCGGTCGAGCCGGGCGAAGCTGGTGGCCGAGCTGTCGGGACCGGTGCCGATGGCCTGGGTGACGGCGCCCGCGTAGTCGGCCTTCTCGTAGGCGGTGCGCTGGGCGTTGTGACCGGCGTTCCAATTGGTCAGTGCCCGAGCCGCTTCCGAGTCACCCGCACCGGCCGCGGTGAGCCGCTGTTCGAGGTCGCGGGTGTGGGTGTGGAAGGCGTTCTCCGGCGCGGTGATGTCGCCCCGGGTGATCAGGGCGAGCGTCTCGTCGGTCCGGGCCTGCTGGGCCAGGATGCGCGCGCTCGCGAGGTTCTCCACCCGCGCGCCCGCCCCGGAGTCGCCGGTCTCGAGCAGTTGCGCGGCGGTCAGGGTGGCCCCCGCCGACCACACCAGCGCCAGCAGCGCGGCCGCGGCGGCCAGGGCCACCCCGGGGTTCACCAGCCGGTTGGTGCGGCGCAACAACAGCACCGAACCGGCGCCGCAGGCGGCGAGGACAAGAAGCAGGAGCACGATCGAGGTCAGCGGCAGCGCGCCGATGCGGTGCTGGTCCTCGCGGACGGCGGCGAAGCGGGCCTGGTTGAGCTGTTCGGCGTTGGGCAGCAACGAGGTCTGCATGAGGTCGGAGGCCTGCCGCAGATACGCCGAGCCGACCGGGAAGCCCTGGCGGTTGTTGGCCCGCGCGGTCTCCACCAGGCCGGTGTAGGTCGGCAGGTCGGCGGCGATGCGGGCCACGATCGCCCTGGTCTGGGCGTCGGTGGCGCCCGAGGTCGCTTCCGCCAGTGCGGCAGCGGCTTCGGCGAGCGCCTGCTCGTAGGTGTCGCGGACCTGGGGTGATTCGACGCCGCCGGACAGGAACGCCGTCGCCGCACCGGCGTCGGCGGCCGAGAGCGAGACGTAGAGGCTCTGCGCCGCGAAGGCCAGCGGCTCGGTGCGGTCGAGCACCTGCTCGGTGCGGCCGATCTTGGCGTCGAGCTGCTGTCCCACTGTCGATCCGGCGATCAGGCAGGCCACCGTGGTCACCACGAGGACCGCGCCGATCACACCCGGTGTCGTCGCGGCGAAACGCCGCACCCACATCCCCGCGTCTCGGATGGTCGCCGGTAGGCGAGATCCCACACCGTCCTCCTTCGTCTCCCCGGGCGGTGTCTTCGATCGCGATAGTACGGGAGGCGCTGGAAGTTCGCCCGGGCGACCGAAACCCGCTGCGCGCGAGCGGATCGGGCATCGATCACCGTGACGAAGAACGGGGTCCGTCACCGTGAAGTGACGGACCCCGTTCGGGTTCGGGTGGTACCGGAACTCAGGCGCCGACGGCCTGCTCGCCCGGCGCGACGGTCGTGCCGGTCTTGCTGAACCGCAGGACACCGTCCTCGATCGGCGCCTTGTGCATCAGCGTGCGGTCGCGGTAGTAGTTGTTGACCAGCTTCCAGGCACCGCGGGCACCCTGCCGCGGCATCGCGTCGTTGCCGCGCTGGATGTAGCCCGAGGTCAGGGCGCCACCCATCAGCGACTCGTCGGCGATGTCCTCGGGATTGGCGTGCACCTCGTAGGTGGTGTAGCCGCGGTCGCGCATGATGTTCAGCACGCGGCACAGGTAGGCGGCGGCGAGGTCGGCCTTGAGCGTCCAGGACGCGTTGGTGTAGCCGATGATCATCAGGAAGTTCGGGATGTCGGAGTACAGCACGCTCTTGTAGGCGACCGTCTCGTTGAACTTCACCGGCACGCTGTCGATGGACATCGTGATGCCGCCGAGCATCTGCACGTTCAGGCCGGTGGCGGTGACGATGATGTCGGCCTCGAGCTCCTGGCCCGACTCGGTCCGGATGCCCTTCTCGGTGAACGTGGCGATGCGGTCGGTGACGATGTCGGCCTTGCCGCTCTTGAGCACCTTGAACAGGTCACCGTTGGGCACCACGCACAGGCGCTGGTCCCACGGGTTGTAGCTCGGGGTGAAGTGGCGCAGGTCGACGTTCTTGCCGACCTGCAGGCGCACCTGGGCCAGCATCAGCTTCTTGGCCAGCTCGGGGTTGGTGCGGGAGAGCTGGAAGCTGGCCCGCTGCAGGGCGATGTTGCGGGCGCGGCCGATCTTGTAGGCGATCTGGTCGGGCACCCGGGACTTCTTAAGGCCGATGGCGACCGGGTCATCCGAGGGCAGCGCCTGGATCCAGGTGGGCGAGCGCTGCAGCATGGTGACGTGCGCGGCCTTGTCGGCCATCGACGGGATCAGCGTGATCGCGGTGGCGCCGGAACCGATGACGACGACCTTCTTGCCGGTGTAGTCCAGGTCCTCGGGCCAGTGCTGCGGGTGCACGATCCGGCCCTGGAAGTCGTCCTGGCCGGGGAAGGTGGGCTGGTAGCCCTCGTCGTAGTTGTAGTAGCCGCTGGCGCCGACGAGGAAGTTGGCGGTCCAGGTCTCGGTCTCGCCGGTGGCCTCGATCAGGGCGGTGACGGTCCACAGCGCGGCGGCGCGGTCGAAGTCGGCGGTGACGACCTTGCGACCGAAGGTGATGTGGTCGGTGACGCCGTATTCCTTCGCGGTGTCCTCGACGTACTGGCGGATGCTGGCGCCGTCGGCGAGCACCTTGGTGCCGATCCACGGGCGGAAACCGAAACCGAAGGTCAGCATGTCCGAGTCGGAGCGGATGCCGGGGTACTTGAACAGGTCCCAGGTGCCGCCGATGTTGTCGCGGCGCTCCAGGATCGCGTAGCTGCGTCCGGTCTGCTCGCGGATGAGGTGACAAGCCGTGCCGATTCCGGACAGGCCCGCGCCGATGATCAGTACGTCGACATGCCGCGTCATTGAGGAAACTCGTTTCGTAGGGTCGTCGCCGCCCGGGCACCGTCGCCCGAGCCTCCGCCGAGGTTACGTGTTTCGCATGGTTACGTCTAGTTCGGTCGGGCCACGTCATGGCGTGTCGGGGGTTGCGCGCACGGTGATCCGAATCCGTGACGCCGTCGCCTTCGCCGGTCAGAGTCGAGGACGGATTCCCCTCCCTACGACGAAAAGGCGGACATGACCGAGCGCGGACTGTCGTTCCACTGGTTCCTGCCCACATACGGCGATTCGCGCGGGCTGGTCGCCGGCGGACACGGCAGCTTCATGTCCGGTGATCGCCCGGCCACCCTGCGCTACCTCAACCAGCTCACCGCGGCGGCCGAGGACAACGGTTTCGAGGGCGTGCTGACCCCCACCGGCGCCTGGTGCGAGGACGCCTGGCTGACCACCGCCATGCTGGTGCAGACCAGCGAGACGCTCAAGTTCCTGGTGGCGTTGCGCCCCGGCCTGATCAGCCCCACGCTGGCGGCGCAGATGTCGGCGACCTTCCAGCGCCACTCCGGCGGCAGGCTGCTGCTCAATGTCGTCACCGGTGGCGAGCCGCGCGAACAGCAGGCCTACGGCGACTTCCTGGACAAGGCCCAGCGCTACGCCCGCACCGGCGAGTTCCTGCACATCGTGCGCGAGCTGTGGGAATCGACCGCGCCGATCAGCTTCACCGGTGAGCACCTGCGGGTGCGCGACGCGCTGCTCAGTGCCCGGCCCGACCCGATTCCGCCGGTCTTCTTCGGCGGCTCCTCCGGCCCGGCGGGCCCGATCGCGGCGCGCTATGCCGACACCTACCTGACCTGGGGTGAGCCGCTGGACGCGGTGGCGAAGAAGCTGGACTGGATCCGTGGGCTGGCCGCGATCGAGGGCCGCACCGTCGACTTCGGTCTGCGCATCCACGTGATCAGCCGCGACACCGCCGCCGAGGCGTGGGCCGAGGCCGAGCGGCTGCTGGCGGGCATCGCGCCGGGTGAGATCGAGCGGGTGCAGGCGAGCCTGGCCAACAGCGAGTCCGAGGGCCAGCGCCTGATGGCGCAGCTGCACAACGGGCGCACCGACGGACTCGAGATCGCCCCCAACCTGTGGGCCGGGGTCGGGCTGGTCCGCGGCGGCGCGGGCACGGCCCTGGTCGGGTCGCACGCGGAGGTGGCCGAGCGGCTGCTCGAGTACGCCGCGCTCGGGATCGACCACTTCATCCTGTCCGGGTATCCGCACCTGGAGGAGGCGTACTGGTTCGGCGAGGGTGTGCTGCCGATCCTGGAGCGCAAGGGGGTCTGGCGGCACCCGTCGCGGCCCGCCGCGGTGCCGGTGGTGGCACCGTTCACCGCGGCGGCCAGCAGCTGAGACGGCACGGTCAGCGCGCCGCGCCGAACCAGCGGGGCAGGTGGACCAGCAGGTCGTGCTGGTCCACCCCCGCCCAGGCGACGTGGCCGTCGGGGCGCAGCAGCACCGCGGGGACATCGAGTTCCGCGCCGACCTCCACCACATGGTCGACCCGGTCGGCCCAGCCCGCCACCGACAGCCGACCGGTCTGATCGAGCAACACCCCGCGCCCGGCGTGCATGCGGTCGTAGAGGCGCCCGTCCGTCAGCGCGATGTCGCGCAGCCGCCTGCCGAGGAGCTCGTGCCCGTCGCCGACGTCGTAGCGGATCCCGATCGCGACGATCTTCTCGATCAGGTACCGGTTCACCTCCTCGAACTCCATCAGCTCCGCCAGCAGCCTGCGCACGGCCTGCGCGCCCGGGTCGAGCGAGACCAGCGCCATCTGGGCACGGGTGTTGTCCAGGACGTCGGCGGCCACCGGACGCCGTTCGGCCTGGTAGCTGTCGAGCAGGCCCGCCGGCGCCCAGCCCGCGACCGCCGCGGCCAGCTTCCAGCCCAGGTTGACCGCGTCCTGCAGACCCAGATTCAGGCCCTGACCACCCAGCGGTGGATGGATGTGCGCGGCGTCGCCCGCCAGCAGGACCCGGCCGACGCGATAGCTCTCGGCCAGCCGGGTGGCGTCACCGAAGCGCGACAGCCAGCGCGGCGCGTGCGCGCCGAGGTCGGTGCCCGCGGTGGCCACCAGCTGCTGTCGCAGCTCCTCGAACGACGGCGGAACGGTCCGGTCCGCGGCGACACCGGCCGCGGGCACGACGACGCGGTAGACGCCGGCACCGAGCGGCATGGCGCCGAAGCGCAGCTGCGTCTTGCGCACCTCGGCGTTCACCGTGGCCAGCGTCTCCGGGGACGCGGTCAGCCGCAGCTCGCCGAGCAGGGTGTCGACCCGGCTGGGCTCGCCGGGAAAGGCAACGCCGAGCAGCTTGCGCACGGTGCTGCGGCCCCCGTCGCAGCCGACGAGGTAGCGCGAACGCAGCCGCGTGCCGTCGGCCAGCTCGACATCGACGCCGTCCTCGTCCTGCGTCAGCCCGACCACCTCGGCGCCGCGCCGGAGCTCCGCACCGAGGGCCAGCGCGTGCTCGGTCAGCAGGCGCTCGGTGACCGGCTGCGGGATGCCGAGCACGTACGGGTGGGTGGTGTCGAGGCCGGTGGGCTGGGGTTTCACGATCCCGGCGAAGAAGCCGCCGAGCGGGTGCGTCGTCCCCACGGCGAGGAATCGGTCCAGCAGGCCGCGCTGCCCCAGAATCTCGAGACTGCGGGCGTGCAAGCCCATCGCCCGCACCACCGGCGTCGGCGCCGGATCCCGGTCCAGCACCAGCGTCCGGACGCCGTGCAGCCGTAGCTCGCCCGCCAACATCACCCCGGTCGGTCCGCCGCCCGCGACGATCACGTCGATCATCAATGCCCCTTGTTTTCGCTGGTCATGGCTTCGGCAGGCGATTGTGCAGGAGGACCGGGGTCTTGCCGCAAGCCCCGGGGTGAGTTATAAATTGAGTGTGGCAAGGGGTGGTTTTCCCTCCTTGCCATTGGTTTGTCCGCACCCAGGTTGTCTCCTGGAGCCGTGTGCGACGCCCCTCTGCGACCATTGGCCACGGTACGGTTGCGCCTTCTCGATGGCAGTCGATGCATCTTTGCGGCCACTGCTGGTGACCGCTGATTCCTCCTGCCGACACCGCCGAATATGCCCGGGACCTCACCGGCTCTCGTTCACCACGAAACCGCCATACTTCGTGCACCGCCTGCGGTGATACACGCAGTGCATCGCACAATCGCACTCCCCCAAGCGTTTTCGGCAGTGAGTGCACGCGCCGTTCCACGTGAATCAGCCCGTCAGCGCGGGATTCGACCGGATCCCGATACGCTCGGCTCGTGACCCTCACCGTCGGTTTCGATCTGGACATGACCCTCATCGATTCGCGTCCCGGCGTCGCCGTCGCGATCGACACCCTGGCGCGGGAATTCGACCTGCCGATGGTGGGCAGCCACTTCGCCGACCACCTCGGACCGCCGCTGGCCACCCTGCTCGCCGACGCGGGCGCACCCGACGATCTGATCCCCCATCTGGTCACCCGGTTCCGCGCGCTCTACCCCGATGTCGTCCCGCACATCCCCGCCCTGCCCGGCGCGACGGCCGCGCTCGACACCGTGCGCGCCGGTGGCGGCCGCACGCTGGTCGTCACCGGCAAGTACGAGCCGAACGCGCGGCTGCACCTGGACCACCTCGGCTGGGAGGTCGACCGCCTCGCCGGCGATCTCTGGTCCACCGCCAAGGCCGAGGTCCTGCGCGCCGAGTCCGCGGCGGTCTTCGTCGGCGACCACGCCGGTGACATGCGCGGCGCGAAGGCGGCCGACGTCCTGGCCGTCGGCGTGACGACCGGCCCGTACGACGCCGACGGCTTGCGGGCCGCCGGCGCCGACGTCGTCCTCGACGACCTCACCCAATTCCCCGGCTGGCTGGCCGGTTTCGCGGCCGGTCGGGGCTAGGCCACCGGAACCGCCTGCGCGCGGCGGGGTTTCCCGGCCGGAACCCCCGCGTGATCCCGGCCGTTGTCGTGACATGTCGACCGACCCCTACTGGAATCACAACACGCAGTACCACCCCTGGATCCTCGATCAGGTCCCGGCCCACGCCCGCACCGCGCTCGACATCGGGTGCGGCGACGGCCTGCTCGCCCGCAAACTCGCCACCCGCTGCGACGCCGTCCTCGGCGTCGACATCGACGACGACATCATCGCCACCGCGCCTGCCGCCCCCAACGTGCACCTCGAACAGGCCGACTTCCGCGATCTCGACGACACCTTCGACATGGTCACCGCCGTCGCCACCCTCCACCATGTTCCCGTCCGCGACGGCATCGCCGCCCTGCGTCACCTCGTCGCCCCGGGCGGCACCCTCGCGGTGGTCGGCCTCTGGAAGATGCACCCCCTCACCGACATCCACTATCTCCCGCTGCTGCCCGCGATCCGCGGGCTGGACTGGTGGCGCCGCGGCGCGCTGGGCGGCCCGAACGCCACGGTCCGCGACCCGCGGGAAACGCTGGCCGAGATCCGTGCGGTGACCGGCGAACTGCTGCCGGGCGCGCAGATCCGCCGTCGCCTGATGTGGCGCTACACCCTGGTCTGGCGCAAGCCCGGTCAGCCCGGATAGGCCGCCACCAGACCACCGTCGACGATGATGTCCTGCCCGGTGACATAGGACGCCTCGGCCGATCCGAGGAAGGCGACCAGGGCGGCGACCTCCTCGGCCGTGCCGAACCGGCCCGCCACCACCCGGCCCGCCGCCGCGGCCGCGAACTCCTCGGTCATCGCGGCCGCGGACATGGGGGTATCGATATAGCCGGGGCTGATCGAATTCACCCGGATTCCGCGCGGACCGAGTTCGGTGGCCAGCGTGCGGGCCAGGTTGTGCACGGCGGCCTTGGTCGCGGCGTAGAGGGTGAGCGCGCTGTCGCCGCGGTGCAGGGTCCACGACGCGTTGAGCACGACCGAACCGCCCGCGGCCAGCAGCGGCAGCGTCTTCTGGACGGTGAAGAAGACGCCTTTGACGTTCACCGCGACCGCGTGGTCGAAGACCTCCTCGGTGATCTCGGGAAACGGCGCGAAGGTGCCTGCGCCCGCGTTGGCGAAGACCAGATCGAGCCGCCCGAAGCGGGCCGTGAGCGTGTCGGTCAGCGCGTCCAGTGCGTCGAGATCGGCCGTGTCGGCGGCGATTCCGGTGGCCCGCGGTCCCAGGTCGGCGGCCGCGGCGCGCACCCTGTCCTCGGTGCGGCCGGTGACGATCACCTGGGCGCCTTCGGCGATCAGCCTGCGCGCGGTGGCCAGGCCGATGCCGCTGGTGCCGCCGGTGACGAGGGCGACGCGGTCGGTGTAGCGGTTCATGCGAGTCCTTCGGTGAGATGGTCGGCGACGGTGTGCAGCCAGGCCGACCGGTGGTTGCCGACGAGGTGGTCACCGCCGGGAATGCGGAGGTAGCGGCCCTGCGGTGCGGCGCGGGCCAGCGCGGCGCCGTCGGTGACGCCGGGGATCACGTCGTCGGCGCCGTCGACCACCAGCAGCGGGCAGCGCACGCGCGGTGCCAGGTCGGTGAGGTCGACGGTGGCGGCGAAAGCCTCGGCGGCGGCTCGTGATCCGGCCCGGTGGGTCATCAGGTCGCGGACGGGGTCGGGCAGGTGTCGCCAGTCCAGTCGGTAGGGTCCGCTCACGGTGGCGGCCACGACGATGCGTGGGTCGCGGGCCGCGGCCGCCGCGACATAGAAGCCGCCGAGGCTGAGACCGACGACGCCGACCCGTGCGACGCCCAGGGTGTCGATCGCCGTGGCGACGACCGCCGGGTAGTCCGGGTCCAGCGTCGACGTGGCGACAGCGGCCCCCTGCGCGGGACCGTCCAGGGCGAGAACCCGGAGGCCGCGGGCCACGAGCGCATCGGCGAGGACATGGAATTCGTCCTTGCTCGAGTCGAGGCCGGGCACCACGATCACCGTGCCGATGGCGGCGGCGGGACCGCGCAGGATGCCCGTGAAACCGGGGCCGCTGCACCGCCGGGTGGTCGGATCCAGCAGGGAGTAGCCCTGTTCGGCAGCCGCATCCGCCGCCGCCGCTGCGGCCGCGTGGCCGTCGTCGGGCACCAGCGTGGCCAGGTGCGACCAGCGGGCCGCCAGGAGCAGGTGGTGGCCGCGCGTGATCGCCGAGCCGGGAGTGTTCCGGTGGCGGTCGGCGGCCGCTACACAGGTAGGTGCCCAGTCGGCGGGCGTGCCGATATCGGCGCAGATCCGCCGGTAATCGTGCGGATCGATGCCCGCCGCGGTGGCCCGGCTGAACAGGGCGTCGACCAGGTCGGCGCTCATCGGCCCGCGCTCGTGGTCAGGACGGCCTTGCCGCGTACCCGGCGCTCCCGCAGGTCGACGAGCACGCGTGCGGTCTCGGACCAGTCGGAGACCACGCCGATCTCGGGATGCAACCGCCCCTCGGCGACCAGCCGCACCAGGGTGGCGAGATCGCGCCCGTACGGTCCGCCCGCGTAATGGAAGTGGCGGATCGTCGCGTTCTCCGGCCCGGCGAAGAAGTCGAAGAAGTTCAGCGTGACCGGGGTCCGACTGGCCTGACCGAACCAGATCAGGGTGCCACCGGGTCGCAGCAGCGCCAGGCTCGTGGCCGTCGCGGCACCGCCGATCGACTCGAGCACGAGGTCGAACGGGCCTGCCGCGGCGGCGATCTCGTGCACCACCCGGGTCGCGCCGAGCATGGACAGGCGCTCGCCCCGTTCGGGCGTCGCGGTGAGGACGGTGACGTCGGCGCCCGCGGCGGCGGCCAGCTCGGTGACATAGTGGCCCACGCCGCCGGAGGCCCCGGTCAGCAGAATGCGCGCGCCCGCCACCGGGCCCGCCGCGCGCAGCAACCGCAGGGCCGTGATCCCGGCCAGCGGCAGGGCGGCCGCCGTCACCACGTCGAGCGCGTCGGGCAGCACGGCGAGCGCGTCGGTGGGCACCGCCACGTAGTCGGCCCAGCCGCCGAGCGCCGGATGACCGACCACCCGGGTTCCCATCGACGGACCCGAGCCGTCGGCCGCCGCCTGCACGACCAGTCCCGCGATGTCCTTGCCCGGTAACAGGTCCGGACGCGGATCCTCCAGCAGGAACGTCTCACCCCGGTTCGGGGCGAAGGCCGCGACGCGCACCAGCGCCTCGTCGGGTCGCGGCACGGGTTCGGTCGCCTCGGTGAACGCGACCGGCCGCCCCGGGTCGCCCGTCGGAATCAAACGCTGCATGACCCCAGGGAACCGCCGGGCCGCACCGACCGGCCAACAACCCGGCGACGGCGCCGACAACGATCGGTTGTCACCGCTGGCAGCACGGCTCTCCGGCTAGGGTGGACGACTGTGGATCTGGATCTCGCGACGGTGCGCGCGTTCGTGTTCGTCGCCGAGGAACGGCATTTCGGCCATGCCGCGGCGGCGCTCGGGCTGAGTCAGCAGGCGCTGTCCAAACGGGTGGCGCGGCTGGAATCGACCCTCGGCGTGCGGCTGCTGGACCGCGACCATCAGGGCGTGCGGCTCACCGAGGACGGCGCCCGCTTCCTGCCGGGCGCACAGGACACCCTCGACGCCGGCGATCGGGCCGTCGCCGCGCTGCTCGACGAGCGGCGTCCCGTGCGCGTGGACGTGTGGGGCCATCTGTACGCACCGCTGCGCACCCTCGCCGGGCTCACCACCGCTCCGGGCGCGCCGCCGCTGGAGCCCGGGCACGGCCGCGACCTGCCCGCCGTCGCCGCGGCGCTCGCGCACGGCGATATCGATGCGGGATTCGGCCGGGTCCATCCCCCACTGCCGCCCGGCCTGACCCATCGGCTGATCCGCCTCGAACCGGTCGATGTCCTGCTCGGCGCGGACCATCCGCTGGCCGCCGCGCCCGAACTACGTCCCGACCAGCTGCGCGACAGCGTCCTGCACACGCCCGCGGCCCTGGATCGCCTCGATTTCCTGGCCCGCTTCGCCGAGCGTTTCGGGATCGGCGAACACCGCGCCACCCCGAATCTCGGTCTGGCCCCGCTGCTGTCCGCGCTCGCCGCCGATCCCCGCGGCTTCGTGCTGCTGCCCGCCGACGTCGAGACACCCGAGGTCCCCGGTGTCCGCGCGATCCCGCTGGTCGATCCGACACCGCTGTACGCGTGGTCGCTGATCTGGCGCACCGGCCCCGCATCGCCGCAGGTGGACGCCCTGCTCGCCGCCCTGGTGCGGACGGCGGGCGAGCGCCGCTGGCTGGAATACGATCCGGCCCGCGACTGGCTTCCCGCCGCCGACTGACCAGCGCGCGACGGGCGCAACGGTTTTCGATGCGCCCATGCCGGGTGATACAGTCCGCCCAGTTTTTGTACGGGGAGGGTTTCGCACAGCGTGACGATGAATCGCACCAGATGGATCGTGGCGGGGATCTGCGCCGTGGTCGTCGCCATCGTCGCCGTGATCGTGGTGGTCGTGGTGACCAGGGACGAGAATCCGCGCGAGTTCGTGGCCGAGCACTATCAGCGGGCCCGCCAGCTCGACCAGGTCAACGACGGCCTCGCCTTCACCGCGGCCGCCGCGCCCGCCGCCGTGGCCGCGGCCATCGCGAAGGCCACCGACCCCCGTGATCGCCGCACTACCGGCGACAACCACTACCTGCGCTTCGACAAGGACCTCGTCGCGGTGTCACCGCACGCGGGCGGTTCGCTGGTGCTGGTCGACAGCCTCGCCAACGGCACCCGCCGCCATCACACGCACACCAGCACCTACGGCTGGAACAGCGGTTCCGCGGCGGGCGACTTCCGCGGCGGCGGCAGCGACCAGGGCGGCAAGTAGTACATCGTCACACAGCACAGGAGGACACACATGCTCGCCGACCTGGCGGCGGACGCGGGTGCCGCGCTCGCCTACTCCGCGGTGGGAATCGTGTTGATGGCCGTCGGTTTCGGCGTCGTCGACCTGCTCACCCCCGGTGATCTGCGCGCCCAGATCTGGCTCGAGCGCAACCGCAACGCCGCGACACTGCTCGCGTCGAACCTGTTCGGCGTGGGGATCATCGTGGCCACCGCCATCTGGACCTCCGAGGGCAAGATCCTGCAGGCGCTACTGGCGAGCGCGATCTACGGGGTGATCGGCCTGGCCGCGATGGCACTGGCGTTCGTGCTGCTCGACGCGCTCACCCCGGGCGATTTCCGGGCCGTCGTCGCCGATCCGGAACCGCATCCGGCGGTGTGGGTCACGACGTCGGCGCATGTCGCGGTCGCGCTGGTGGTGGCCGCGGGCCTGACCTGATGCCGGTGCACCGCCTGGCCAGGGCGGCGCTGCTGGCGACCGTGTTCGTCTGCGCGGCCTGCGGTCTGGTGTACGAGCTGTCGCTGGTCACCCTCGGCAGCTATCTGATCGGTGACACCGCGGCGCAGGCCTCGATCACGTTGAGCGTGATGGTGTGCGCGATGGGTGTGGGCGCGCTGGCCGCGAAACCGCTGCGCCGCCAGGCCGCGGCCGCGTTCGTCGCGGTCGAACTGGCGCTGGCCGTGATCGGCGGGCTGTCGGTGGCGGCGCTGTACGCCAGCTACGCCTGGCTCAATGTCTACACCGGGACCCTGGTGCTGGCGGCGGCGGTGATCGGCATGCTGATCGGCGCCGAGATCCCGCTGCTGATGGAGCTGCTCCAGCAGATCCGCAGGCAGGAGGCCAGCGGCGCGGTCGCGGACCTGTTCGCCGCCGATTACGTCGGCGCGCTGCTGGGCGGGCTGGCGTTCCCGTTCCTGCTGCTGCCGGTGTTCGGGCAGATCCGCGGCAGCCTCGTGGTCGGCGTGGTGAACGCCGCCGCCGGACTGGCGTTGGCGTTCTTCTTCTTTCGCGCGCAGATGACCCGCACGGCCCGGCGCGTGCTGGTGATCGCGACGGTCCTCGTCGCGGGCGGGCTCACGAGCACCTACCTCTACGCCGACCGGTTCGAGGCGACCGCCCAGCAGGCGCTGTTCGCGCATCCGATCGTGTGGCAGACCCGCACGCCGTATCAGCAGATCGTGCTCACCGAGTCGTTCTCGCCGTTCGGCACCACCGACACCCGGCTCTATCTCAACGGCGGACTGCAGTTCTCCTCGGTCGACGAGTATCGGTACCACGAGGCGCTGGTACATCCGGTGCTGGCGGGCGCGCACCGCTCGGTGCTGGTGCTCGGCGGTGGGGACGGCCTGGCGCTGCGGGAGATCCTGCGGTATCCCGATGTCGCCGAGGTGACGCTGGTCGAGCTCGATCCGGCGATGATCGAGCTAGCCCGTGCCGACGAGCGCCTCACCACCCTCAACCAGCGTTCCTTCGACGACCCCCGGGTGCGGGTGGTCACCGCCGACGCGTTCACCTGGTTACGCGGTGCCCCCGGTCTTTTCGACGCGGTGATCGTCGACCTGCCCGACCCGGACCAGACCTCGGTCGCCAAGCTGTACTCGCAGGAGTTCTACGCGATGACCGCGAACGTGTTGGCGCCGGGCGCCCGGCTGGTGGTGCAGTCCGGGTCGCCGTTCTTCGCCCCGCGCTCGTTCTGGACCATCGACGCCACCCTCCGCGCGGCCGGGCTGCGCACCACGCCGTACCACGTGGACGTCCCGAGCTTCGGCGATTGGGGCTTCGTTCTCGCCGCCGTCGGCGAAGCCCCGGCCCCGGCCCTGCGCTCCCCCGGCCCGCTGCGCTCCCTCGACGACCGCACCCTCACCGCCGCCACGGTGTTCCCGCCGGACCGCCGGGCGGTCGACCCGCAGGTGTCGACCCTCATGCGCCCGGTGATCCTGGATCTCCAGCGCCAGGAATGGCGCTGACCCTCAGGCCGTTCCGGAACAGGCCAGGTGGGTGCCGACCACGGCGAGTCCCAGGCCGGCCACCGCCGCCGACAGCGCGGGCAGGGGTTCCCGCACCACGCGCGTCGCCGCGCGCCGCGTCGCGGAGGCCACTCGCTCGACGCGCTGTCGCACCGGCATCCGCTCGGTGGACCGCGCCTCATCTGGCGCGCGGCCACGCAGGCTCCGGCGGAGGACACCGACGAGAGTGAGGACGAGGGCGGTGATCAGCATCGTCTCCTCCTGCCGCTCACCGGGTTCCGGCCGGTGCGGCGGTTGCCGCCCGGCGCGCACCTGGTGCGGTGACGAGGCCGAAGGCGATCAGGCTGTCGGCGGTGTCGCGGATGGTGTCCTCGATCGGGCGCATGGTCCAGCCCAGTTCGCGCCGGGCCTTGTCGGCGCTGACGTTCTCGGTGCGGCCGAGCACCGGGATGGTCAGCGCGACGCTCTTGTCGAACACCGCGACCAGCCGCACCAGCCAGTTCGGCAGCACCCGGGTCGGCACCCGGAAGCCCTGCGGGGCGAATTGCCGGTCGAGTATCGCGGCCAGCTCGCCCATCCACAGCGGCTCGTCCGCGCAGATGTACCGGTTGCCCACCGCCGCGGGCACTTCCATCGCCAGCCGGTGCGCGACGGCCAGGTCGCGCACGTCGACCGGGGTCCAGCCGGTGCGCACCGACCCGGGCACGTCACGGGTGAGCAGCCGGCGGATCGGTTCGTGCGAGGTGCTGGTCGTCGCGTCGAGCAGCGGGCCGAGCACCATGCCGGGATTCACGGAGACGAGTTCGAGTCCGCCGTCGAGTGATTCGACGTAGTCCCAGGCGGCGCGCTCAGCGAGGGTCTTGCTCTTCTGATACGCCGGAACCCGCTCGACCACCGACCAGTCGGCCTCGGTCCGGACGGCGTCGGTGTCGTGACCGTAGGCCACCGCGGCGACCGACGAGGTGAGGACCACACGCCGCACGCCCGCCGCCGCGGCGGCGCGCAGCACCCGCAGGGTGCCGTCGACGGCGGGGCCGATCAGCGCCTGCTCGTCGTCCGGCGGCGCGGACGGGAACGGCGAGGCGACGTGCAGCACGGTGTCGCAGCCGGCCACCGCCTCGGCCCAGCCGGCGTCGTCGTCCAGGGTGGCGGCGACGAACTCGAGATCACCGCCGGTGCGGCGGGCGAGCTCGGTCAGGTGCGCGCGGCGGGCGTGCGCGTCGAGGTCACGCACGGTGCCGCGGACGGCGTAGCCGTGCTCGAGCAGTTCGGCGATGCAGTGGCCGGCCACGAAACCTGTCGCGCCGGTGACCAATACCCGAGTGGTCATGGTGTTCACCCTTCGTCCTTCGGGGGGCGCCCGCTCATCTGAGCGGTGCTCAAATAATCTAAGCACTGCATAGATTTCCTGTCCAGTGCCGATTCCCGCGAGCGTCTCGCTTACGCTCGGAGGGTGAAGCGCACCCGTTACCACCACGGCGACCTGCGGGCCACGCTGATGGACGCCTGCCTGCGCCTGATCGAGAGCGAGGGCCTGGCCGCGGTCAGCCTGCGTCGCGTCGCCCGCGAGGCCGGGGTCAGCAGCGGCGCGCCGTACCACCACTTCGCCGACCGCGCCGCACTGCTGTCGGCCCTGTCGGTGGACGGCTTCCAGCGGCTCGCCGCCGACCTCACCGCGACCAAGGCCGCGGCGAACTCCCCGCTCGACGCGCTCACCGCGCTCGCCGAGGCCTACGTGCGGTTCTCCCGCGACCACCCGGCGCAATTCCGGCTGATGTTCCGGCCCGAACTGTCCCAGCCCGAGAAACACCCCGACGCGGGCGACGCGGGCGACACCGCCTTCCACGTCCTGGCCGACACGATCGACGAGGCCGTCGCTGCGGGTGTGCTGCCCGCCGACCGCGCCGAGACCCTCACCGTCGCCTGGTGGGGCCTGGCCCACGGCCTGGCCTCGCTGTGGCTGGACGGGCACCTGGTCAAGCGCAGCGAGCAGATGGGCACCACCGCGCCCGCCCTCGTCGACACCATCATGCGCGCCTTCGCCGACCTCGTCGCCGCCCACTCCGCCGACGGCTGACGCGCCATCGCGTATTCCCCCGGCCGAGCCCGCGCGCTCACCTACAGTGGGGTGCACCGTCATCCGTCGTGTGTCACCCGAGCAGGAGAGCCGATGTCTGCCACCGCGAAACTCGATCCCGTGGTCGAAGCGTTCGTCGACGCGCTCAACGCCCAGGACACCGACCGCTTCTACGGCGTGCTGACCGAGGACGCGACCATGTCCGACGACGGGGTCGAACGCGACCTCGCGCAGTGGACCGAGGCCGAGATCTTCAGCAGCAACGGCCGGCTGGCGGTCGAGTCGGTCGACGGTGACGGCCTCGAGCTCACCGCCGACTACACCAACAGCCGCTGGGGCTCGATGCGGACCACCTGGCGGTTCGTCCTGCGCGACGGACTGATCAGCCGATTCGAAACCGGACAGGCGTGAACGACCAACTCTTGCTGACCCCGCGCTACGGCGAGTCCTCCCTCGCCGACCTCCTCCCCTCGGCCCTGGCCTGCCTCGGCGTCGACGGCGAGACCGACCGGCTCGGCCTCGATCTCGACGTCGACCACGTGTGCGTGCTGCTCGTCGACGGGCTCGGCGCGCAGGCGCTGGCCGAGCACGCCGACATCGCGCCGTTCCTGTCGAGCCTGCCGCCCGCCACCATGACCGCGGGCTTCCCGAGCACCACGGCCACCAGCCTCACCACCCTGGGCACCGGCCTGCCGCCCGGCGAGCACGGCATCGTCGGCTATCTGCTGCGTCTGCCCGAGGAGCAGCGGCTGTTCAACAGCCTGCGCTGGCAGCTCAACGGCGCGGGCCCCAAGATCGACGCCCTCGCCACCTTCCCGCCGGAACGAATCCAGCCGCACCCCACCGTCTTCCAGCGCGCCGCCGCCGCGGGCGTCGCCGCGATCCAGGTCGCGCCCGGCTACCAGGACGGCTCGGGCCTGACCAGAGCCGGGTGGCGCGGCGGCGGGTTCCGGGCGACCTTCTCCGTCGGCGACCTGATCGACGGCGTGCTCGACGCGCTCGGCTCGGCCCCGAAAACCCTGGTCTACACCTACCATTCGGAACTCGACACGACCGGGCACGCGCGGGGTCCCGCCTCGCGGGCCTGGCGCTTCGAGCTCGCCCACGTCGACCGGATCGCCGCCGAACTGGCCGCGCGCCTGCCCGCCCGCTCGGCGCTGATCGTCACCGCCGACCACGGCATGGTCGAACTCACCGAGCGGATCGACTTCGACACCCACCCGCACCTGTCCGCGGGCGTCGCCGAGCTCGCCGGTGAACCCCGCGCCCGCCACGTCTACACCGCCGACGGCGCGACCGCCGACGTGGCCGGCACCTGGGCGGACGTGCTCGGCGCCGACTTCCTGATCCACACCCGCGCCGCGGCGATCGAGGCGGGCTGGTTCGGGCCGACGGTCACCGCCGAATCCGCCTACCGGATCGGCGATCTGGTCGTGGCGGCGCGCGGGGACGCCGGGGTGATCCGGTCCGGCGCCGAACCGCTCCAGTCGATGATGGTGGGCCATCACGGCTCGCTCACCGCCGCCGAACTGCTCGTTCCGCTGCGGATCCACCGCGGCTGAGACCGACCGCTTAGGCTGGAGCCCACTCGACGCGCACCCGCGCGGCGCGACCCTCAGGAGGAACCATGCACGCCACCACCCGAACCGGTGCCGTCGCCGTCGGCGTCGCGGTGCTGGCGGCACTGGCGAGCGGCTGCGCCGAGGTCGAGAAGGTGCTCAATCAGGGCGGCGACACCACCTGCCGCGACTACATCAACCAGGAGTCCGACACCAAGCGGATCACCATCGCCAAGGCGATGGAGGAGCGCAACGGCTCCGCACCCTCGGGCGCCCAGGTCGACTCGATGATCGTGCAGGTCGACCTGCTGTGCGCGGGCCAGCGCAATATCGACACCCCGATCAAGAACGCCGACATCCCCGGGCTGTTCCTGAACAAATAGCCGGCCACGGCGGCGTCAAGCCGCCACCACAGGGCATGCACCGGCGACCCGGTCGTCCTCCGGGAAACGGTGCACACCGCGGTGGCCCAGCTGATAGACAGGTAGGCGCCACCGACGAGCAGGGAGTGAACGTGGGCGCACACGACGACCCGATCGCCGGCTCGCCCAGGCCGGACCGGCTCTCGGACTATCGCGGCGCGCTCGAGAAGCAGTGGAACAAGCTGGCCGCGCCGTCGCGTCCGCTCCACCTGCCCCGCGACACCGGGCCGGTGCGCGAGGAGGTCGCCAAGTCGTGGCAGCGGTCGCTGCATACCGTCGACCCGGCGCAGACCGTCGCCCCCGGTTTCAACGACATCAGCGATCGCTGGTCGGAGTCGCCGCTGCGCAGGCCGGTCACCGAACTCGCCGGGCAACTGCGCGGCATGGCCGAGGAATCCGGCTATCTGGCCGTCGTCAGCGACGAATCGGGCACCATCCTGTGGACCGCGGGCGATCGGACCCTGCGCCGCCAGGGTGAGGCGGTGAACTTCGCGCCCGGCGGGGTGTGGGACGAGAGCCACATGGGCACCAACGGCCTGTCGCTGGCGCTGCACGACGACAAGGCCGTCACCGTCTTCTCCGCCGAACACCTGGTCGCCGCGCTGCACGGCTGGGTCTGCTACTCCGCGCCCATCCACGGCCCCGACGGCCGACAGGTGGGTGTCCTCGATCTGTCCTCCACCTGGGAACGCTCCCATCCGATGGTGATGACCTCGGTGCGGGCCCTGGTCACCGCGGTGGAGACGATGCTGCGCGCCGAGGCGCCGGCGCCCGCCCCCGGCGTCCGGCTCGAATGCCTCGGCGCCGCACGGTTGTTGCGCGACGGCAGGCCGGTGCCCCTACCGCCGCGCCAGCTGGAGATCCTGGCCCTGCTGGCGCTCGAACCCGAGGGCTACACGCCCGAACAACTGCACGCCGCGGTCTACGGCGACCGCTCGGTGTCGCTCAACACGCTCAAAGCCGATGTCTCGCACCTGCGCCGGGCCACCCGCGGCGAGATCGCCAACCGGCGCTACATGCTCACCGGTCCGGTGTCCTGCGACGCGGTCGACCTGCTCGCCGCGATCGAGGGCGGCGACCTCACCTCCGCGCTGTGGCTCTACCGCGGGCCGCTGCTGCCCGGGTCCGACCTGCCCGGCGTCGAACAGTGGCGCGCGCACCTGGACGTGGGCATCCGCAACGCGGTGCTCAACAGCGACCGGGCCGAGCACGCCGTCGCCTTCGGCCAGCGCTGCCCCGGCGACATCGCGATCCACGAGCACGCACTGCTGCTGCTCCCCCGTGACGACGTCCGCAGGGCCGTCGTCACGGCCCGCCTGTACACCGCACGCCAGGGCTGACCTGGGCGAACTCGCTCACCAACCTCGTACCAACCTTCGCCGACCATAGTGTGTTCCACCACGCAGAGGTCGCGAGGAGCGAGACGCATGATCTACGGCAAACCCGGATCGGATACCGGCATCGTCAGCTATGCCGCCCGATACGACAACTTCATCGGAGGTGACTGGGCCGCCCCCATCGAAGGCCGCTACTTCGACAACACCTCGCCGGTCGACGGGGAGATCTTCTGCGCGGTGGCCAGGTCGACGGCCGCCGATATCGACATGGCCCTCGAGGCCGCGCACCGCGCCACCGACCGCTGGGCCGCGACGCCGGCCGCCGAGCGCGCCGACATCCTCACCAAGATCGCCGACCGGATCGAGAACAGCATCGAGCCGCTGGCGGTCGCCGAGACCTGGGACAACGGCAAGCCGGTCCGCGAGACCCTGGCCGCCGACCTACCCCTGGCCGTCGACCACTTCCGCTACTTCGCCGGCGTCCTGCGCGCGCAGGAGGGCTCGATCTCCCAGATCGATCCCGACACCGTCGCCTACCACTTCCACGAGCCGCTCGGCGTCGTCGGTCAGATCATCCCGTGGAACTTCCCGATCCTGATGGCCGCCTGGAAGCTGGCGCCCGCGCTGGCCGCGGGCAACTGCGTGGTGATCAAACCCGCCGAGCAGACACCCGCGTCCCTGCTGCTGGTCGTCGAGCTGATCGCGGACCTGCTACCGCCCGGAGTCCTCAACGTGGTCAACGGCTTCGGCGTGGAGGCGGGCAAGCCGCTGGCGCAGAGCCCGCGGGTGGCCAAGATCGCCTTCACCGGCGAGACCACCACCGGTCGGCTGGTCATGCAGTACGCGAGCGAGAACCTCATTCCGGTCACCCTCGAGCTGGGTGGCAAGAGCCCGAACATCTTCCTGCCCGACGTGATGGCGGCCGACGACGACTACCTCGACAAGGCCGTCGAGGGGTTCGTGATGTTCGCCCTGAACCAGGGCGAGGTGTGCACGTGCCCGTCACGCGCGCTGATCCACTCGTCGATCTACGACGAATTCCTCGCCCGCTGCATCGCCCGCACCGAGGCCGTCGTGTCAGGTCATCCACTCGACACCGAGACGATGATCGGCGCGCAGGCCGGCAACGACCAGTACGAGAAGATCCTGTCCTACTTGGACATCGGCAGAGCCGAAGGCGCCCGCGTGCTGACTGGAGGGGAAGCACGCAAGGTCGACGGACTGCCGGGTGGGTACTACATCGAACCCACCATCTTCGAGGGTGAGAACACGATGCGGATCTTCCAGGAGGAGATCTTCGGACCGGTGGTCGCGGTGACCCGTTTCGACACCGTCGACGAGGCCGTCCGCATCGCCAACGACACCCTCTACGGCCTCGGCGCGGGCGTGTGGACCCGCGACATCAACACCGCTCATCGACTGGGCCGCGGCATCAAGGCGGGCCGGGTCTGGACCAACTGCTACCACGCCTATCCCGCGCACGCCGCGTTCGGCGGCTACAAGAAGTCGGGGTTCGGCAGGGAGAACCACGCCATGATGCTCGGGCACTACCAGCAGACCAAGAACCTGCTGGTCAGTTATTCGACCACGAAACTCGGGATGTTCTGATGCAGAACCGGATCCACCGTGTGGAGATCACCGAACGCGCCCAGACCCTGTTGCGCCGGTTGATCGAGGACAACGGCCCGGTGTTGTTCCGCCAGGCGGGCGAGTGCGGTGACGACGACGTCGCGCCGGTGTGCCTGTCCGCCAAGCAGTTCCCGATCGAGAAGGCCGACGTGCTGCTGGGCAGGCTCAGCTGGCACACCGAGTTCTGGATCAGCCCCGAGCAGTTCGAATGCTGGAAGGACACCCACCTCACCGTCGACGCGGTGCGCGGTCAGGCCAGCGCCGAATCGCTGGAAGCGGGCCAGGGCATGCGTTTCGTACTGCGCGCCCGCCAGCTCACCGCGGCGGAGAACGCGGCCCTGGCGGCCGCACCGCCCCCGCGAACCGGCGCCGACCGCACGCTCTAGCGGGCGCCCATCGACCTGACCTGGTAGGACCTTCCCGGCGCTGCCAGGTCACGGCGAGCCCCCGCCGACTGGGCCATCGCGGCTCAGCCGGCGGGGTGAGCTCGCCGTCTCCCGTGCCGGTCCGCACATAGCAAACACGTTCCGGCGCAAACCAAATCACGTCTCGCTCAGCGAGACATGCAGGTCAAGACTGCAACGATTCCGTTACGTTATAGCGATGTTCTTAGCGAGACTCGGTGTTCGAACCCGGATTCTGGCGATCGCTCTCATCCCCAGTCTCACGCTGGTGGTGGTCGGCGTCGGAACGGCGGGCTACCTGGTCGACGAGAGCAACAAGGCCGAGACCTGGGCCTCCGAGATGCAGGCGGCGGTTCCCTACACGCGCGAACTGATCGAGGCCGTGCAGTCCGAACGCCAGCTCACCCTGGCCCACCTGGCCGGTGACGAGACCGCCCAGCTCGCGCTCGCGCCCGCTCGCGCCCGGCTCGACGCCGCCTTCCGCGGCCTGATCGAGGTCTCGGCGGGCATCCGCGCGGTCGACGATTCCAACATCGGCGACGACAAGGGCGGATTCACCACGCTCGGTACGCATCTGGCCGGTGTGCGCGGTGGCGCCGACGCGGGCGTGCTGCCCGCCTCCGACGCGTTCATGTTCTACAACCGCCTGCTCGACGTCTTCACCGAGGGCACCAAGGTCGCCGAGCGCGCCGCTCCGGACGCCACCGTCGCCTCCGGCGTCGCCGAGGGCTTCCGCATGCTCAACGCCGCCGAGGCGATGTCGCGCAGTACCGCGCTGGCCATGCACATCGCCACCGCGGGCGGCCCGACCACCATCCCGGTCGAGGACTTCATCCGCCTCAGCGGCTTCTACCACGTCGAAGTCGCCAATCTCGCCGCCGAACTCGACGACACCCGGGGCGCCCCGATCACCGCGCTGATGGCCTCGCCGCAGTGGCTGCAGCTCACCGCGCTGGAATCCGCGCTCACCCAGCGGTTCACGACGCCGAGCGGCACCGGCACCTCGGCCAAGCCGGTCTCCACCACGGCGCCGCAGGTGAACATGACCGAATGGCAGACCGCGGCGGCCGACGTGAACCGGGCGCTGCTCGATACGTACGGCACGCACAACCGGTACGTCCAGAAGCTCGCCGAGGACACCGCGCAGCGCGCCGAGGTCACCGCGGCCATCGCCGGCGGCGGCGTGGTGGCGCTCAGTGTGCTGGTGTTCCTGATCGCGGTGATCCTGGCCAACCGGATCATCCGCCGCCTGCGCAGGCTGCGCACCGAAACCCTCGCCCTCGCCGACGAGCAGCTGCCCGCGACCATGCGCGCACTGCGCGAGGGCGGCGACATCGACGCCGTGCAGACCTCCCCCACCCTGGACTTCGGCAAGGACGAGATCGGTGAGGTCGCCCAGGCCTTCGAGCACGCCGCCTCGGCCGCGCTGCGCGCCGCCGTCGACGAGGCCCGCACCAGGGAGGGCGTGCGCGCGGTGTTCCTCAACATCGCCCACCGCAGCCAGATCGTGGTCCACCGCCAGCTCGAGATCCTCGACGAAGCCGAACGCCGCCAGGAGGATCCGGCGCTGCTGGAGACCCTGTTCCGGCTCGACCACCTGGCCACCCGCGAGCGCCGCAACGCCGAGAACCTGATCATCCTGGGCGGCGGCAGGCCCGGACGTCAGTGGCGCAAGCCGGTTCCGGTGATGGATGTCGTGCGCAGCGCCATCGGCGAGACGCTCGACTACGCGCGGGTGCGCGTCACCAAGCTGCCCGAGGTCGAGGTCGTCGGCACCGTCGTGGCCGACCTCGTGCACCTGCTCGCCGAGCTCGTCGACAACGCGACCGCGTTCTCCCCGCCGCAGTCGCGGGTCGAGGCGGGCGGCAACATCGTCGGCAAGGGCGTGGTCATCGAGATCACCGACCAGGGCATGGGCATGAGCCCCGAGGACCTGGCCCGCTACAACGACATGCTGGCCGATCCGCCGGACTTCGGTGTCGGCACGCTGTCCTCGGATTCGCGGCTGGGGCTGTTCGTGGTCGCCCGGCTGTCGACCTCGCACGGAGTCTCGGTGCGGCTCAGCGAGTCCGACTACGGCGGCATCCGCGCGATCGTGCTCATCCCGCTGTCGCTGCTGGCCGGCGACACCGACACCTCGATGATGCCGCCCGTCACCACCGGTCCGCTGCGTCGCGGGCTCCCCGCGCCCACCGCCGAGCCCACCCCGATCGCCGCGATCGAGTCGGCCCCGGCGCCGAGTGCGGTGGCCACGCTGGTCGCCGAACCCCCCGCGCCGCCGCGCCCGGTGGCGACCGAGCCGGAACTGCCGCCGGTGGAGACCCACGACGCCGACGCGCGACCGGCCCTGCCGCGGCGCCAGCGGCAGACCAACCTGGCGCCCGAGCTCACCGAGGAACCGGCGGCGACCGAGCCGCCGCGCGCGCCGGAGCGGCCCCGCTCGGCCGAACAGGCGCGCGACATCATGTCCGCGATCGAGAACGGCACCCGGCAGGGTCGCAAACCACTGTCCACATCGAACAAGGACGAACAGGAAGGCTGAGGTGAACTCTTCCCACCCAGGTGATCTCAACTGGCTGCTCGACGATCTCGTCGACCGGCTGGCCGGGGTCCGCTACGCGGTCGTGCTGTCCACCGACGGGCTGCTGCTCGGACGCTCCTCGCAGATGCAGCGTGAGGACGCCGAACACTTCGCCGCGATGTCGTCGACCCTCTACGGGCTCGCGCGCAGCGCGGGCAGCCGATTCGACGGCGGCGGCGTGCGCCAAGCGGTGATCGAGCTCGACCGCGCCGTCCTGTTCGTCACCTCCGCGGGCGACAACGCGTGCCTGGCGCTGCAGGCGAACGAATCGGCGAACCTCGGCATGGTCGCCTACGAAATGAACCTCACCGTGCAGCGGGTCGGCAGCTACCTGTCGACCGAACCGCGGCACGGACTGGCGGAGCTATAGGAAGCAGCACCATGACTCGACTCGGCGATCCGTGGTTCGACGACGCGGCCGGACCCCTGGTCCGCCCGTACGCGGTGACCCGCGGCCGCACCATGGGTGCGGCGCACGACCTGGACATGCTCACGGTGGTGGTGGCGGTGCATCCCGCCCCCACCCTGCGGCGCCCGGAACCCGAATACGCGACGATCGCACGGTTGTGCAAGCGCGCGCAGACGGTGGCCGAGGTCTCGGCCGTGCTGAAACTTCCTCTGGCGGTGACCAAGATCCTCGTCGGTGATCTCATCGGCGAGGGCCACCTCATCTTCCGGGCTCCGGTGACGGCCGAGGCCGGCGCCGGAGACCTCAACGTATTGCGAGCGGTTCTGGATGGCATCCGAAAACTTTGACCCCACGGCACCGGGCGGGCAGCATCTGGCCGCCTCGGTGAAGATCCTCATCGCCGGCGGCTTCGGCGTCGGCAAGACCACGATGGTCTCCTCCATCAGCGAGATCGCGCCGTTGCGCACCGAGGAGCTGATCACCGAGGTCAGCACCGGCGTCGACGACCTGTCGGGGGTGGAACAGAAGTCGACGACCACGGTCGCGCTGGACTTCGGCCGCATCACCATCGACCGCGACCTCGTGCTGTACCTGTTCGGCACCCCCGGCCAGGACCGGTTCTGGTTCCTCTGGGACGAGCTGTGCCGCGGCGCGCTCGGCGCGATCGTGCTCGCCGACACCCGCAGGCTGAGCAATTCGTTCGCGGCCGTCGACTTCTTCGAGCGGCGTGGCCTGCCGTTCCTGATCGCGGTGAACTGCTTCGAGGGCGCGCCGCGCTACACCGTCGACGAGGTGCGCGACGCCCTCGACCTCGACCCGAACACCCCCGTGGTGCTCTGCGACGCCCGCGACCGGCCCTCGGCCAAGGCGGTGCTGACCCACCTGGTCGAGTACCTCATCGAACGCGCCACCCGCACCCCGGTGACCACCTAGCGAACAGGTCCACCGGGGGGCGGTCCCGGCCGCTCTCCCGGGACCGCCGCAACCGCTCGGCAATCCCCCACCGAACCGCGGTGTTCGATCGAGAGCCCCCGACGACGGCCTCCAGCGCCGCGCGCGCCCGATCCCGCGGCGCACAGATGTGGTCCGGGCCACTTGGCCGGAAATGCTTCCGCTGCCATCTGGAACGAGTAATAATCTGGAATGTGTCCACCACATCGGACTTCGAGCGCATGCTCCGCGCGGCTTCCCTGCGCGTCACGGCACCGCGTCTGGCGGTGCTCACCGCCGTGCACCAGCATCCGCACGCCGATACCGACACCATTCTGAGCCGGGTCAGGGACACCCTCGGCGCGGTGAGTCACCAGGCCGTCTACGACGTCCTGCGCGCCTTGACCACCGCGGGTCTGCTCCGGCGGATCCAGCCCATGGGCACCGTCGCCCGGTACGAGACCCGGGTCGGCGACAACCATCATCACCTGGTGTGCCGATCCTGTGGCGTGATTGTCGATGTCGACTGCGCAGTCGGCGATGCGCCCTGTCTGACCGCTATCGATGACACCGGTTTCGTCGTCGACGAAGCCGAGGTCATCTACTGGGGCCGCTGCCCCGACTGCACGACATCACCATCACTCTCCTGAAAGGATTCACCGTGCCCGAGGAACATCCACCTATCGCGGAAGCCAACACGGAACCCGGTGACAATGGCTGCCCCGTGACATCGGCCCGACCGTTCGCCTCCGCCGACGCCCGTGGCAGCAACCGTGACTGGTGGCCGCACCAGCTCAATCTCACGATCCTGCAGAAGAATCCGCCGGTGGCGAACCCGATGGACGCCGACTTCGACTACGCGGCCGAGTTCGCCACCCTCGACCTGGCCGCGGTGAAGCAGGACATCGAGCAGGTCATGACGACCTCGCAGCCCTGGTGGCCCGCCGACTTCGGCCACTACGGCCCGTTCTTCATCCGGATGGCGTGGCACTCGGCGGGCACCTACCGCGTCGGCGACGGCCGCGGCGGCGCCGGCTCGGGCATGCAGCGCTTCGCCCCGCTCAACAGCTGGCCCGACAACGCCAGCCTGGACAAGGCCCGCCGCCTGCTGTGGCCGGTCAAGAAGAAGTACGGCAAGAAGCTGTCCTGGGCCGACCTCATCGTCTACGCGGGCAATGTCGCGCTCGAGTCGATGGGCTTCCCCACCTTCGGTTTCGGCGGCGGTCGCGTCGACGCGTGGGAGCCGGAGGAGGACGTCTACTGGGGTCCGGAGAGCACCTGGCTCGGCGACGAGCGCTACACCGGCGAGCGCAACCTGGAACGTCCGCTCGCCGCGGTCCAGATGGGCCTGATCTACGTGAATCCGGAAGGCCCCAACGGCAATCCGGACCCGATCAAGGCCGCGATCGACATCCGCGAGACCTTCGCCCGGATGGCGATGAACGACGAGGAGACCGCCGCGCTGATCGTCGGCGGGCACACCTTCGGCAAGACCCACGGCGCCGGCGACGCCGAACTGGTCGGACCGGAGCCCGAGGCCGCCCCGCTCGAACAGCAGGGCCTGGGCTGGAAGAGCAGCTTCGGCACCGGCGTCGGCGCCGACGCGATCACCAGTGGCCTGGAAGGCATCTGGAACAGCACCCCGATCACCTGGGACAACAACTTCCTGGAGACCCTCTACGGCTACGAGTGGGAACTCAGCAAGAGCCCGGCGGGTGCCCATCAGTGGATCCCGAAGGACGGCGCGGGCGCCGGTACCGTGCCCGACCCGTTCGACGCCGCCAAGAAGCGCACCCCGGTCATGCTGACCACCGACCTGTCGCTGCGCTTCGACCCGATCTACGAGCAGATCACCCGCCGCTGGCTGGCGAACCCGGCCGAGCTCACCGACGCGTTCGCGCGCGCCTGGTACAAGCTCACCCACCGCGACATGGGTCCGGTCGTGCGCTACCTCGGCCCGCTCGTCCCGTCCGAGGAACTGCTGTGGCAGGACCCGGTGCCCGAGCACACCGGCGCGCTGATCGGTGACACCGAGATCGCGACCCTCAAGAGCCAGATCCAGGCCTCGGGGCTCACGGTCGCGCAGCTGGTGTCGACCACCTGGGCGGCGGCCTCGTCGTTCCGTGGCAGCGACAAGCGCGGTGGCGCCAACGGCGGTCGGCTGCGGCTGCAGCCGCAGGCGGGCTGGGAGGTCAACCAGCCCGACGAGCTCGCGCAGGTCGTGCGGACCCTCGAGGGCATCCGGGAGACGTTCAACGCCACGGGCGGCGCCCAGGTGTCGTTCGCGGACCTGGTCGTCCTCGGCGGCGCGGTCGGCGTCGAACAGGCCGCGCAGGCCGCGGGCTACGACGTGACGGTGCCGTTCACGCCGGGCCGCACCGATGCCACCCAGGAGCAGACCGACGTCGAGTCCTTCTCGGCGCTCGAGCCCAAGGCCGACGGTTTCCGCAACTACCTGGCCAAGGATGCCCGCATCCCGGCCGAGTACCTGCTCGTCGACAAGGCGAACCTGCTCACCCTGAGCGCGCCGGAGATGACGGTGCTGATCGGTGGTCTGCGGGTGATCGGCGCGAACTACCAGCAGTCCCCGGTCGGCGTGCTGACTTCGGCGCCGGGCACGTTGACCAACGACTACTTCGTCAACCTGCTCGACATGGGCACCGAGTGGGCGCCGTCGGCGTCCGACGACAACGTCTACGAGGGCAAGGACAGCGCGACCGGCGCGGTCCGCTGGACCGGTAGCCGCGTCGACCTGGTGTTCGGCTCGAACTCGCAGCTGCGCGCCGTGGCCGAGGCCTACGCGACCGACGACGCGAAGGAGAAGTTCGTGCGCGACTTCGTCGCCGCGTGGACCAAGGTGAGCAACCTGGACCGGTTCGACCTGGCCTGATCGCTTCCGGCAGCACACCCCGCGACCCACTCGGGTCGCGGGGTGTGCTGTTGCGGGATCAGGCCGTTGCGGCGACCTCGGCCAGCCGGTCCACCGACGCCAGCAGCTTGTCCGAGGTGGTGGCCTTGGCCCTGACCTCACGCAGTTCGTCGTGCAGCCGCGTCCAGTCGTAGGTGTGGGTCACCCGGGTGGTGGTCTCGTCGATCGGCTCCAGCTCCCAGCGCCACAGGTGCCCGGGCGGGGTCTTGCCGCGCTCGGAGGGGTTCCACGCGATGCGGCGGCCCTCTTCGAACTCGACGATGTGGTTGTCGCGGTCGGCGCCGTTGGTCAGCGTCGTGGTGAACACGTCGCCGACGGCCGTGACCCGCTGTCCCGCCGCGGCTTCGGCGAGATTGTCGTTGCCGTCCCAGCGCGGTTGCTGGGCGGGGTCGGCGATCAGTTCGAAGAGGGCGGCGGCACTCGCCGCGATCTCGCGGGAGGCGTGGACGATGCGGGGCGCGTCGGTGGTTTCGGTCACGGAGCCGATGAAACCAGCAGCTCACCCGCCCGGGCAAGGATTCGGCTCGAGCCCGCGCCTAACTCACGCGCGACACCGTGAACACCGGGATCACGCGGCTGGTCTGCTCGCGGTACTCGGCGAACCCCGGCATGATCTCGACCATCCGGTCGAACAGCGCGGTGCGCTCCGGGTCGTCGACGAGTTCGGCCTTGCCCGTGAAGGTTTCGGTGGGCAGCTCGACGGTCAGCTCCGGATTCGCGACCAGGTTGTGGCACCAGGCGGGGTGCTTGTCGGCGCCGCCGTTGGAGGCGATCAGCACGACGCGGTCGCCGTCGGGCAGGAACACCAGCGGATTGGTGATCGCGCGACCCGACTTCGCGCCGGTGGTGGTGATGATCACCATGTTGTCGCGGCCCTCGAACATGCCACCGACCCGGCCGCCGTTCGCCCGGAATTCGGCGATCACCTGGTCGTTGAATGCGCTCATCGTCGTCCTTTCGTCGCTGCGGTCCCCTGCCCCAACCATCCTGGCGCGCCCCGCATTCCCGCCCGTCCTCGGCATATGCGCCGAGATGGTGACCTCGACTAACGTTGCGGAGTGCTTGGACATTCACACGCGACCAGTGGGGCGCTGGCCTGGGCGGGAACCGCCGCGGCGCTCCCGCTCACGGTCGCCGCTTTCCCCCTGTTCGACAGCGACACAACACGATTCGGGATCGCCGAACTGATCATGGGCACCCTGCTGACCGCGGGTGCCGCGCTGCTGCCGGACGCGGATCATCCGAGCGGAACCATCTCGCATGTGCTCGGCCCGGTGTCACATCACCTGTGCCGCTTGATCTCCTGGCTCTCCGGTGGGCACCGGCACGGTACCCACTCGCTGTTGTTCGTCGTCGTCGCGGTCGCCGCCACCTGGGCGGGCGAGCACTACCTCGGCAGGCCGTTCACCCTGGGTCTGGTGTTCTTCCTGCTCGCGCTGGCGGTGCGGTCGCTGCACCTGTGTCCGCCGGGAAAGAGCGTGCGGACCTACGGCACCGTGATCGTGCTGGCCACGGCGGGCACCTTCGCGGTGGACCACTGGATCGTCGACCGGCCGGCCTGGCTGCCGATCTGCGTCGGCCTCGGCTGCCTCGCGCATCTGCTCGGCGACTGCCTCACCGATCGGGGCTGCCGCCTGCTGTGGCCGTTCCCGCTGCGGACCCGGGTGCCGCTGATCGAGCGGACTGGGAACCGGGTCGAGACCTGGGTCATCTCACCGCTTTTCGTGCTCGGCACGATGGGCGCGCTCTGGTACGCGATCATGCATCGACCGTGAGCTGATCCGTCGCGAGGACGGCGGGACCCCTCCCCGCCGTCCTTGCCCTTCTTTCAGCGGTATCGCTTCCACAAATACATGTTTTGATGCGCATATCGACGTATCAGCATGCAGATTGTGACAAGTGAGCACGGCGAGCCCCGGCTACTGGCGTTCCTCCCGAATCGGCCCCACGCCCGGCATATTTCAGTGCACAGTTGTACTCTCAATCCCGTGACCGAGCAGCTCCCCCAACCCCAGGCCGAGGTACAAGCGCTCACGCGCCTGGCCGGCGACGAATTCGTCGGTGCCGTCGACGGCATCGCGGCCATCCACCGCGCCATCTCCGACCGCGTGTTCGCGGCGGTGCGGCTCGGGGTCGGTCCCGCCGCGGATCCGGTGAAGGTGGTGCACGACGCGATCACCGACGGCGTCTACGCGGTGGTCGGCGGGACGGGATTCGTGGTCGGCGAGGTGGCGAGCGCGGTCCAGGTGCCCGGCGTCACCGCACCCTCGCGGACGGTCTGGGGCGCGGGCGTCCTGGCCGCTCTCCAGGGCCTGATCGGGGACACCCTCGAGGACGAGGCGCCGATCCTGGCCTCCCCCATGACCTTCCGCGTCGACGGCGCGCCCGTCCCGCCGGAACAGCTGGCCGCCCACGTCGCCGTGCCGACGACCCGGCTGGTCGTGCAGCTGCACGGACTCGTGGAGACCGAGCACGCTTGGCGGCTCGGCGGCCGCCCCACCTATGGCGACCGGCTCGAGGACGACCTCGGCTACACCCCGATCCTGGTGCGCTACAACACCGGCCTGCACATCTCCGAGAACGCCGCCCAGCTCAGCGCGCTGCTGGCCCGGCTGGTCGCGGCCTGGCCGCTGCCGGTGCACGAGATCTGCCTGCTCGGTCATTCGATGGGCGGTCTGGTCGCGCGCGGAGCCTGCCACCTGGCCGACGCGGCGGACGAGGCCTGGGTGCGCGCGGTCCGGCAGGTGGTCTGCCTCGGTTCCCCGCATCTGGGCGCCCCACTGGAGCAGCTCGCGCACTACGCCGCGGCGGCGTTCGACCTGCTGCCGGAGACCCGTCCGCTGGGCAAGCTCCTGCGCAGGCGCAGCGCGGGAATCCGCGACCTGCGCCAGGGTTCGCTCGTCGACGAGGACTGGCGCGATCTCGACACCGACGCGCTGCGCGCGCGGGCGGTCCGCGAGGTGCCGTTGATCGCGGGCGTCGAGCACTACTTCGTCACCGCGACCGTCACCCGCAGCCCCCAGCACCCGCTGGGACGGGTCATCGGTGACGGGCTCGTGCTCACCGGCAGCGGATCGGGCCGCGGCCGGACCCGCCGGATCGGCTTCGACGGAGTCAACGGCCTGCACGTGCCCGCGGCCAACCACTTCAGCCTGCTCAACCACGACGCGGTGTACGAGGCGCTGCGCAGCTGGCTGACGAGCACGCCCCGCAGAGCGGCGCGGGTGGATACGCTGTGGCCATGACTCTCGACCACGGCGACCCCGGCGACGCACCCTCCATCCCGCTGCCGACCGCTCCCCTGGCCAACGAGGCCCGCCCCTCGGCGGCCGAGGAGGCCAGAACCATCGCGGCGGCCACCAATACCGGCACCCTGGCCAGCCTCACCGCCGACGGCGCGCCGTGGGCGTCGTTCATCACCTACGGACTGCTCGACGGCGCGCCCGTCCTGAGCGTCTCGCGACTGGCCGAACACGGCCGCAACCTGGCCGCCGACCCGCGCGCCAGCATCGCCATCGTGACCCCGGACATCCCGGCCGATCCGCTGGCGGGCACCCGGATCACCCTGGCCGGCGTGGTGGAACGACCGGAGGGCGCCGAGGCCGAGGCCGCCCGCGCCGCCCACCTGGCCGCCATCCCGGCCGCGAAGTACTACATCGACTACAGCGATTTCACCCTCTGGGTGCTGCGCGTGCAGCGGGTGCGCTGGGTCGGCGGGTACGGCCGGATGGACTCCGCGTCGGCGCAGGATTACCTGGCCGCGCAGGCCGATCCGATCGTGCCGCTGGCCGCACCCGGCATCGCCCACCTCAACGCCGACCACGCCGATGCCCTGCTGGCCATGGCCACCCGGCTCGGCGGCTTCCCCGACGCGACCGCCGCCGTCTGCGAACGCGCGGATCGCTACGGCCTGGACCTGCGGGTCGAGACGCCGCGCGGCGTCGCGCGCACCCGGGTCGGCTACGCCGCGCCGCTGTCGGAGATCGGCGAACTGCGCTCGGCGACGGTCGAATTGACGCGGCGGGCCCGCGCCACCGACTAGGCCTCGTACAGCTCGAGCGGCAGGTCGTCGGGATCGAAGAAGAAGGCCATGTGCTTTCCGGTGTACTCGTCGGTGCGCAATTCCTCGGTGCGGACGCCGCGTTCACGCAGGGCGTCGAGCGCGGCGGGCACATCGGCGACCACGAAGGCGAGATGACGCAGCCCCGCCGCCTCGGGCCTGCTCGGTCGCGCGGGCGGATCGGGAAACGAGAACAGCTCGATCCGGCAGCCGCCCGGCAGCGCGACATCGAGCTTCCAGGAATCCCGGTCGGCCCGGTAGTGCTCGCCGAGCACCGTCCCGCCGAGGGTTTCGGTGTAGAAGCGCTTCGAGCGGTGGTAGTCGGTCGCGATGATCGCGACATGATGGATCCCGAGAAATTCCATCCTCAGGTCCAGAGGGCGGCGACGAGCACGTTGACGATGGCGAGGCCACCGGCGGCATCGGTCATCCAGTCGACCTGCTTGCCACGCTTGGCGTCGGCGCGGCCGATCTCGGCGAGCGCGACGACGGCGACCGAGATGGCCAGCTTCACGGCCAGCTTGGTCGTGTCCGGGTCCTTGCCCAGCGAATCGACGGCCGAGGCCAGACCCGCCAGGACCAGGCCGGTGATGAGCTGGGCGCGCGCGCCCCACACCATCAGCTCCGAGACGACCGGCCGGGACGCCGCGAAGCCGCCGACCACGGCCGCCATGCCGAGCAGATGGGTGACAACCACCAGGTTGTAAACGAATTCCATGAATGGCGAGCGTAGTTCACACGAAAGCGGCCGGCGCCCGAAGGCACCGGCCGTTTCCCGACGAACTTTTCCCGTGTGTATTACAGCCCCTGTTCCTCCAGCACCTTCGAATCCTTGCGGACGCCGAAGGCGGTGATGATCTCCATGATGCCGATGACGATCAGGAAGATGCCGACCACCAGGGTCAGGGTCGCCAGCGACTCGATCGGCCACACGATCAGGATGATGCCGGCGATCGCGCTGATGATGCCGTAGAAGATCTGCCAGCCGCGCCCCGGCACGCCCTTGTCCGACATCGCGGCGAACAGCACCGCGACGCCACGGAACAGCCAGCTGATGCCGATCCACAACCCCAGCAGGAAGATCGAGGTCAGATCGTCGCGGAAGCAGAAGATGCCGATGATCAGCGACAGCACGCCACTGATGAAGGAGAGCACCCGGAAACTGGTGCTGGGCAGATGGGTGAAGGCGGCGATCAACTGGAAGATGCCGCTGACAACCATGTAGATACCGAACAGAATGCCCGCCACGAGCAGTGACGGACCGGGCCACACCAGCACGATGATGCCGAGGACCACCGCGAGGAGGCCGGTGACCAGAATTGTTTGCCAGGTTTTCTTGGCAAGAGCCGCAACGGGACTCTCCAGCACGGTATTTGTCGTCATGACGAGATGTTATGCCCGGTCGCTCTCGTTTTCCCGACATTAGCTGGAGCCGTGATCGTGTCGCGATCACCCGCCGTGCGACGACCTGGGCCGAGACCACCCCGCGTGACGACCGACACGTCGTTGCATGCGCGAACGTTTGGTCCACACAGGACCCGGGTAGGTCAAGAAGGTGTCGGTTGTACTCGTGCTGCAAGCTCGGGGCCTCGGTGATGTGCTCGCCGCGGTCCCGGCTCTGCGTGCTCTGCGTCGGGCCGAACCTCGCAGCAAGATCGTGCTGGCGGCGCCGCATCGATTGGAGCGGATCGTCGACCTGATCTCCTCGGTCGACGAACTGGTGCCCACCGCCGATCCGGCCGCTCTGATCTGGGACGGGCCGGCGCCCGAGCTGGCGGTGAACCTGCACGGCGCCGACGGCGCCAGCGCGCGGGCGCTCGCCGACACCGGCGCCGCGCGGATCATCGGTCACCGGTCCCCCGCCTCGCCCAAGCCCGCCGGTCCCCGCTGGGACCCGGAGGCCCACGTCGTGGATCGGTGGTGCCTGCTGCTGGAAGCCGAGGGCATCGCGGCCGATCGCCGCAATCTCGGTCTGGTGCCGCCGGTGGCCTCGATCAGCCGCCGCGACTGTGTCGTCGTGCATGTCGGCGCCGGTGCGCCGGCGCGTCGCTGGCCGCCGGAACGGTTCGCGGCGGTGGTCCGGCATCTGCTGGTGCTCGGCCGCGACGTCGTCCTGACCGGCGACCCGTTCGAACGCGAGATCGCGGTCCAGGTCGCCGTCCAGGCCGGGCTGCCCGACGATCGCGTGCTGGCGGGCAGGCAGAACCTCACCGATCTGGCGGCCACGGTCGCCGAGGCCGCCCTCGTGATCAGCGGCGACACCGGTGTCGCGCACCTGGCGACCGCGTTCGGCACCCGCACGGTACTGCTGTTCGGCCCGACCCCGCCGCGTCGCGGTGGGCCGCCCGCCCACCTGCTCGGCAGGCACGCGGTGCTGTGGGCGGGCCAGGTGGGCGATCCCGAGGGCCGGGTGCCCGACCCGGGGCTGTTGCGGATCGGGGTGCCCGAGGTGATCGCCGCGGTCGACGCGCAGCTGGACAAGCAGGACTGGGCGGAATCGACCCGGTTGCGTTACCGCCGGGTGGGCTGACCGGGCTCCGCGGCCGCACGCAGGGCTGCGGCGTGCGCGGCCAGCGCGCTGGGCCAGAACTGCTCCAGGTAGTCGCGGGCGTCGCTGAGACCCCGCGGGTCCAGGGAGTAGAGGTGCCGGTTGCCGTCGCGGCGCATGCTCACCAGGTGCGCTTCACGCAGGACGCGCAGGTGCTGGGAGGCCGCCGAGCTGGTGATTCCGGCGGCCGCGGCGAGGTCGGCGACCGACCGTGGCCCCGACGGCAACGCCTCGAAGATCACGCGCCGGGTGGGGTCAGCGAGCGCGGTGATAGCCCGAACTCCGTTAGCGTCCACTGAATCAGTGTCCCTGGGAAGCCGTGGTTCGGCAATGATCTTGCGTCCTGGGGATTCCCCCCGGTCGACCCTCGAAATTTCCGCATTCGTTATGGTGTCGTTATAGATCAACTGGCGTTATAGCGCATCGTGATCGCAGCCACATCAGTCGCCGTCGAGATCACGGTTTCGCTACGTTCGAAACATGTTCGTGACCAACCCGTTATCCGCTCGAGTCTCCGACGCCCTCGCCGGCCGCTGGGGAGGCGTTGTCGCGGGTGCGGTGGCTTTGTCCGCACTCGTGGGAACCTCGGCCGCCGCCTTCGGCGGGCCCGAGACCTCGGTTTCCGACACCAGTATCACCGCCAGCGCCACCGAAGGCGTGCACGCGGGCCAGTCGCCGTACCGCTTCACCGCCTACACCCCCGCCGAGGCCCAGGGCCCGCAGGGCGAGACCCCCGCGTCCGCCCCGATCCCGTGGGAGGAGCACCGCGAGGCCGTCGCGCTCGCGCTGCCTCCGCTGCCGACCCTCGCCCCGCCCCCGCCGCCGCGCCCGCACACCGTGCGCCCGGTCAACGGCCGGTTGACCTCGTACTTCGGCGCCCGCTGGGGTGCCGCGCACAACGGCATCGACTTCGGTGACCCGATCGGCGCGCCGGTCTTCTCGGTCACCGACGGTACCGTCATCGAGACCGGCCCCGCCTCCGGCTTCGGCCTGTGGGTCCGTGTCCTGCAGGACGACGGCACCATCGGCGTCTACGGTCACGTCAACGAGATCCTCGTGCAGACCGGTCAGCACGTGAACGCCGGTGACGTCATCGCCACCGTCGGCAACCGTGGCCAGTCGACCGGCCCCCACCTGCACTACGAGGTGCACGTCCAGGACGGCTCGCTCTACGGCGCCCCGATCGACCCGCACCCGTGGCTCGCCGCCCGTGGCGTCGACGCCGGTGTCGCCCAGGACTGACCCGCTCTACCACCCGAGTCGCGCCGTGTGCGCGATCAGGAAATCCCGTAGCCGCGCGACCGCGAGTGTCGGATCATGGTCTCCCGAGACCAGGCCGATCTCGCGGTCGCGTTCGCCATCGATCGGCACGACCGCCAGATCGGGGTGCGGAATCTCGGCCGCGGGCAGCAGGGCCACCCCGAGCCCGAGCGCGACCAGTTCTCGCAGCGTCTCGAACTCGGTGATCTCGAACAGCACCCGCGGCAGGAAACCCGCTGCGGCGCACCAGCTGTCGAGCAGTGCGCGCAGCTGGTAGCTGGGCGGATTGGCGATGAACGCCGCGTCGGCCAGCTCGGTGAGATCGACGCGGGCGCGCCCGGCCAGCGGATGGGCGCGGGCCACGTGCAGGGCGATGCGCTGCCTGCCCAGCGGCACCGTCGGCAGGTCGGCGGGCGGCGGGATCATCACCGCCAGGTCGAGCGCGCCCGCGCGCACCTGGTCGGCCAGCGCCTCGCCGTGTGCCTGCACCAGGTGCAGCCGGACTCGCGGCGCCCTGGTGTGGAACTGGGCCAGCAGCGACGGAATGCTCACCGGGCCGAGGGTGAGGGGGAACCCGAACCGGACGAGCCCGTTGTCGGGGTCGGCGTCGGCGCGCACCCGGCGCACCGCGTCGTCGAGCGCTCGCACCAGGCCGCGCGTGCGTTCGTACAGCTCACGGCCCTGCGGCGTGAGCGTCACGCCGCGGCCGGCCGGCTGGAACAGCGCCACCCCGAGCGTCTGCTCGAGCGTCTTGATCCGGCGGCTCACCGAGGACTGCGGCACACCGAGACGCTGCGCGGCCTTGGTGATGTGGCCGTCGCTCGCCGCCGCGTCGAACGCGGCCAGCAGCGGCGCGAGCGCCTGCGCTCCCCCGTCGCCTGAATCATCCATATCCGGATCGTATCTCCATTGATTCCGTATTGGACGGATCACTCCCGCGGCGTGACGATAGCCGTACACAGCGCACGGGAGGTTCGACGATGACCGAGACGACACCCCGCCGACCCGAATCCGGTGGCGGCGACGACATTCTCGACGCGGTGCTGATCGGCGGCGGTATCATGTCGGCCACGCTCGGCGCCCTGCTCAGCACGCTCGCGCCGGACTGGTCGATCGCGCTGTTCGAGCGGCTCGGCGAACCCGCCGCGGAGAGCAGCCATCCCTGGAACAACGCGGGCACCGGGCACTCCGGCCTGTGCGAACTCAACTACATGCCCGATCCGCGCGACGGCGAGCGCGCGGCCGGGATCGCCGAGCGTTCCAGCTCACCCTGCGGTTCTGGGCGGCGCTGGCCGCCCGTGGCGAACTCGACCCGGCGACCTTCGCCACCCCGACCCCGCACGTCACCGTGGTGTTCGGCGACCACGACATCAGCTATCTGCGGCGGCGCTACGCGACGCTGCGCGAGCGGCCCGCCTTCGCCGCGATGGAGTACACCGAGGACCGCGCCGTCATCGCCGAGTGGGCACCGCTGCTGGTGCGCGGCCGGGCCGACGGCGAGGCCATGGCCGCCACCCGGCACCGCGCGGGCACCGATGTCGACTTCGGCGCGCTGACCAGGTCGCTGCTCTCGACGATGACCGCGGCGGGCAACGCGGTCCGGCTGCACCGCGAGATCACCGGACTCACCCGCGACAGGGACGGCCTGTGGACCGTGCGCGGCCGGGACCTGGACAGCGGCAGGCGTTTTCGGGTGCGCACACGCTTCGTGTTCGTCGGCGCGGGCGGCTACGCCCTGCGGCTGCTGCAACGGGCGGGACTGCCCGAGGTGCGCGGCTACGGCGTGTTCCCGCTGGGGGCGCAGTTCCTGCGGACGACGAACCCCGACGTCGTCGCCGAGCACACCGCGAAGGTCTACAGCCAGGCCGCGCTCGGCGCGCCGCCCATGTCGGTGCCCCACCTGGATCGTCGCGAGGTCGACGGGTCGGCCGCATTGCTGTTCGGCCCGTACGCCACCTTCAGCACCCGCTTGCTGCGGCACGGCAGGCTCACCGATCTGTTCACCACGCTGCGGCCGCACAACATCGTGCCGCTGGTGGCCGCGGGCCTGCGGAACCTGGATCTGGTGCGGTACCTGATCACCGAGCTCCTCGCCTCGCCGCGCCGCAAGTTCCGGCAGCTGCAACGCTTCTATCCGACTGCCGACCCGGCCGACTGGGAGCTGATCCCGGCCGGGCAGCGCGCCCAGCTGGTCAAGCCCGACCCGGAGCGCGGCGGCGTGCTCGAGTTCGGCACCGAACTGGTGACCGGCGCCGACGGCACCGTCGCCGGGCTGCTCGGCGCGTCCCCCGGCGCCTCGATCGCGCCGTCGATCATGCGGGACCTGCTCGACCGCTGCTTCCCCGAACGGCGCTACGAATGGTCACCGCTGCTGGCCGAGCTGCTGCCCGAGGACCCGCGGGCGATCAGCGCGGCGCGTTGACCAGGGCCCCGATCAGGCGGTGGCTGCGGGCGCTCATCTCGCCCGCCGTCTGCTCGGGGTGGCGCAACCACCACAGCACCAGCGAGGTCACCGACCCCATCCAGACGTCGGTGAACGCCGACAGGTCGTCGGGGTCGGTGAGCGCGAGCGTGCTCAACGCGTCGGCGACACCGCGCGCGGCCTGGGCGGCGATCCGCCTGCGGGCCGCGCGCACCGCGTCGGCGGCCGGGCCCGCGTCCGGGTGCGAGCGGTCGAAGACGACGGTCCAGTCGTGCGGACGCGGCGCGAGGGCGACGAAGAGCGCGTCGAGGGTCCGCTCGGCCTTGGTCAGGCCGCTCGCCCCGGTGATGGCGGTTTCGATCGCGTCGTAGATGACGGTGGCCGCGCGCTCGACACAGGCGATGTAGAGCCCGTCCTTGGACTGGAAATAGGTGTAGACCAGCGGCTTGGACACCCCGGCCCGCTGCGCGACCTCGGCGGGCGAGAGCCCCGCGTAGCCGACCCGCCCGATCTCGGCGACGGCGGCGTCGAGGATCTGCTGCTCGCGCTCGGGGCGCGGGACACCCTTGGTTCCGGCTGTACTCACCCGGCCCATCCAACCATCGCGGCGACTCCTGTTGACACTCAATTGACTGATTTGTAATTTACTAGATAGTAAATTCATTCGTCCCCTCGACGCCAGGAGTCACCGTGCTCGACCGCCTCGCGCAGTCACTGCTGCTCAACCCGCCCGCGTTGCCGCGCACCGTGGCGCGGCTCGTGCTCGGCGAACGGCACGAGATCGCCGGCAAGACCGTCCTGCTGACCGGCGCGTCCTCCGGCGTCGGCCGGGCCACCGCGCTCGCGCTCGGCCGCGACGGCGCGCGGCTCGTCCTGGTCGCCCGGACCGCCGAACCGCTGCTCGAGGTCCGCGACGCGGTGCGCGCGGCCGGTGGCCGGGCCGACAGCATCACCTGCGATCTGTCCGACCCCGGCGACACCGACGACCTGGTCAAGACCGTACTCGAGCAGTACGGGACGATCGACGTGCTGGTGAACAACGCGGGCCGCTCGATCCGCCGCCGCGCGAGCGACGCCACCGACCGGTTCCACGACTACGAACGCACCATGGCGCTGAACTACTTCGGCGCGGCCCGGCTCACCATGGGCCTGCTGCCCTCGATGCTCGAGACCGGCGACGGGCACGTCGTCAATGTCGCCACCTGGGGCGTCGCCGCGGGCACGATGCCGATGTTCACCGCCTACCACGCGTCCAAGGCCGCGCTCGGCGCGTTCGGGCGCAGCCTGGGCGCCGAGACCAGGGCGCGCGGTGTGCACGTCACCACCGTCGGCTTCCCGCTGGTGCGGACCGAGATGATCGCCCCGACCGGCGCCTACGACGAGTCGGCGGCGCTGACCGCCGAGCAGGCCGCGGACTGGATCCGCACCGCGATCCGCACCCGGCCGATCGAGCTGTATCCCCGCTACACCCGGATTCTGCAGGCCGTCGCGACCGTCTCCCCCCGCGCGGTCGACGCCGTCATCTGGCGCCTGGGGATCTGATCGGCGCCCAGGTGACCGCACCGGAGTAGGGCCTTCCCCCTACCCCGGTACGGGTAGCGAACCGTTCCGCAGCGGGAGGTGTTGCGACGCACCGGATTTCTACCGTCGAGACATGGCGACGATCGATCTCTCCCACACCCTGTCCCGCATCCGGTTCCACGCCGCGCCCGCACGCGGGGCCGGCACCGACCGCGCGCCCTGGCACGGCCCGCTGCTGGTGAACTCCGCGCTGATGAGCGCGCTCGTGCTGGTCTCGGTCGTCGGCATGCTGGTCGACGACCGGATGCTGCTCGGCGAGTCGGTCTGGCTCAAACCCGCCAAGTTCGGGCTCGCCTTCGCCCTCTACGGCGTGACGCTGGCCTGGATCCTGCGGCTGCCGCACCGGGGCAGGCGGGCCACCTGGTGGCTGGGCACCGTCTTCGCCGTCACCGGGATCGCCGACGTCGGGTTCATCGCGCTGCAGGCCGCGCGCGGCACGTTCAGCCACTTCAATACCGCCGAGGATTCCGTCAACCAGATCGGCCAGCAGGTCTTCGCCTCCGGGGTGCCCGGCCTGTTCCTCGCCAATCTCGTCCTGGCCGTGATCATCTCGTGGCAGAAGCTGGCCGATCGGCCGACCCGGATCGCGTTGAAGGCCGGACTGTGGCTGGCGGTGGCGGGCATGATGCTCGGGTATCTGATGGGCTTCACCGGCCCGCAGCTGGTGCGGCAGTCCGACGGCACCGTCGTCGGGCTGATGGCCGGGCACACCGTGCGCGCGGGTGGCCCGCACGGTGACGCGGTCCGCGACGGGGTCGGCGCCATGCCACTCACCCACTGGAGCACCACCGGCGGTGACCTGCGGATTCCGCACTTCGTCGGGTTGCACGGCATCCAGGTGCTGCTGCTGTTGGCCGTCGTGCTGGTCGCGCTGGCACCTCGGTACCGGTGGCTGCGCGAGGAGACCGTCCGCGCGGCACTGCTCGGCGTCGCGGTGCTCGGCTACTTCGGGTTGCTCACCCTCGTGCTCTGGCAGGCACTGCGCGGTCAGCCGCTGACCAGCCCCGACCTCGCCACCGCGGGCGCGGCGACGGCACTCGCGCTGCTCGTCGCGGGCGGGGTGACGGCGGTGTACCTGCGGGCCCGCGACGCTGTCGAAACCCGCTGACCGCGCTCGCCCGGCCGGCCCATCGCACCCGAGGTGCGTTGGGCCGCACGAGGTTTCAGCGCAGCCGCTCGGCTTCTCGCGATAGCTGCAGCAGGGTGGCGCTGAGCTGTGCCAGCTCCGCGTGCTCGGCCCCCTCGGCCACCGCCGTCGCCACGTCCTCGGCGGCGCATCGGGCCGCGAACCAGCGATCGGCCAGATCCGCGGCTTCCTGGGCGGACAACACCACGGCGTCCTCCGGAATACCGGTTCCCTTGAGACTGGTGCGGTGCTCGTACGCCCGTTGACGGCACGACTGGCGGCAATAGCGGCGACGGCGCCCCGACTCGGAATCCACGATCTCCCGCCCGCACCACAGGCAGGACAGCAGGCGACTGCGCGACATGCTGCGAAACCCTATCGGTCCGGCGCCCGATCGGGCGGCTCAGGTCTCGCTCAGCGGGCACGGACCCCGCCGTCCCCGCTCAGGGGCCACCCGGCCGATTCACCGTTGCGACTACAATGGAACAGTTCAGAGGTCCCGTGCGTTAACGGTAGGACCACGATCGGCGCCAGCCGCCAAAGACAGGGAGCACACATGGCAGATCGCGTACTCCGAGGCAGTCGGCTCGGAGCGGTGAGCTACGAGACCGACCGCGACCACGACCTGGCCCCCCGCCGGATCGCCCGCTACCGCACCGACAACGGTGAGGAATTCGACGTCCCGTTCGCCGATGACGCGGAGATCCCGCCGACCTGGCTGTGCCGTAACGGCCAGGAAGGTCAGCTCATGGAGGGCACCACGGTGGAGACCAAGAAGGTCAAGCCGCCGCGCACCCACTGGGACATGCTGCTGGAGCGTCGCAGCAAGGAGGAGCTCGAGGAGCTGCTCAAGGAGCGCCTCGAACTGCTCAAGACGCGCCGGCGCGGATAGCGCTCAGTGCGATACGGCGAAGGCCGCCTCCCGCTCGGGAGGCGGCCTTCGCCGTTCTTCTGTCGTGGCCGGTCAGTGACTGGCCACCTTGCGGTACTGGAGTAGCGCCGCGGGCATCGCGATCGCCAGGATGACCACCGAGCAGATGATCGCGTAGAGGATGCAGTTGTCGGCGGCCCAGCCGGTGGCCGGAGCGAACGACGGCGGCGCGTCGTTGTCGAACAGCTCGCGACCCGCCGCCGAGACCGCGGTGATCGGGTTCCACTCGGCGATGGTGCGCAGCGGGCCCGGCAGGGTCTCGGCGGAGATGAACGCCGAGGAGATGAACGACAGCGGGAACATCCAGATCAGGCCCGCGCTCTGCGCGACCTCGACGGTCGGCGAGATCAGACCGGTCAGGGCGCCCACCCACGACATCGCGAACGCGAACAGCAGGATGATGGCGAAGGCCAGCGCCGCGTCGGCGACACTGCCGTGGATGCGCCAGCCGACGATGTAGCCGCAGATCACCATCACGCCCAGGCTGAGCACATTGACCACCAGGTCGGACAGCGTGCGGCCCATCAGCACCGCCAGCCGCGACATCGGCAGCGTCCGCATCCGGTCGATGATGCCCTTCTGCAGGTCGCCCGCCAGGCCGACCGTGGTGAACGCGGCGTTGAACGCGACCGTCTGGGTGAAGATGCCCGCCAGCAGGAACTCGCGATACTGGTCGCCACCCAGCGAGGCGCCGAAGATGTAGGCGAACAGGAACACGAACATCAGCGGCTGGATCGTCGCGGTGACCAGCAGGGTCGGCACCCGCAGGATGGTCAGCAGGTTGCGGTGCGCCACGATCGCGCTGTCCCGGATGAACCGGGCCCGCGGCGGCGCCTCGCCGGGGGCGGCGGGACGCGGCGGACTCGTCTGAATCGGCAGGTCGCGGGTCTCGTACTCGTCGACCTCCGGTGCCACACTCACGAGAGAATCTCCTCTTGCACGTCGTCGTTTTCGATGTCGGCGGCCGGCTCGGCCGGGGTGCCGGTGAGGGAGAGGAACACGTCGTCGAGGGTCGGGCGCACGACGACGGCGTCGACGACGCACACGCCCGCGTCGTCGAGGCGGCGCAGCGCTTCGACCATGGTGCGCGAGCCGTTGCCCACCACCACCGACACCTCGTCGCTGCCTGGCTCGTGGATCGGTTCGCCGACCCCGACCTGGTGCAGCACCTGGACCGCGGGGCTCGGGTTCTGTCCCGGCGCGAGGGTGACGGTGAGCCGGTCGCCGCCGATGGAGGTCTTCAGTTCGTCGGCCGAACCACGCGCGATGACCGTGCCCTTGTCGATGACGGTGATCCGGTCGGCGAGCAGGTCGGCTTCCTCGAGGTACTGGGTGGTGAGCAGCACGGTGGTGCCGTCGTCGACGAGGTCGCCGATCACCTGCCACATGTCCAGGCGCCCGCGCGGGTCCAGGCCGGTGGTGGGTTCGTCGAGCACCACCACGGGCGGCCGGGCCACGAGCGCCCCGGCCAGGTCGAGCCGCCGCGCCATACCACCGGAATAGGTGCCTGCTCGCCTGCCCGCGGCGTATTCGAGGCCGAGCGCGGCGAGCAGCTGTTCGGCGCGCGTGACGGCCTGCTTGCGCGACATGCCGTACAGCCGCGCCACCATCCGCAGGTTCTCGTAGCCGGTCAGGTTCGCGTCGACCGCCGCGTACTGCCCGGACAGGCCGATCCTGGTGCGCGCGGTGGCCGGGTCGGCCAGCACGTCGACACCGGCGACCCGGATCGAGCCCGCGTCGGGCCGCAACAGCGTGGTGACGACCCGCACGGTGGTCGTCTTGCCCGCGCCGTTGGGACCCAGCAGGCCGAGGACCGTGCCCGCCGGGATCTCCAGATCGATCTCCTTCAGCACGCGCACCTTGCCGTAACTCTTGGCCAGGCCACGTACTTCTACCGCCAAACTCACGGACGCATCTCCTTCTGGCCGCCGCCGCACACGGTGATCTCCGGGACCGCGTCGAGGTGGCGATGCAGCACGGGGCCGATCGCCGCCAGCGATTCCGGCGTGGTCATCGCCGCATGCCTGCAGGGCAGGTCGTGGTTGTGGATGTTGCCGGTGACGAACGGCTGCCACGCCTCGGCGCGCCTGGCCGGATCGGCGGCGTTGATCTCGTCCGCCGCCGCCGTGAAGAACACCAGGTCACCGTCGAAGGTGCGGGGCCGGAACCGGTTCGCCATCACCGTGCCGTCGGCGTACCCGGTGTAGAGCCGTTCGAGATTCTCGACCGAGAGCGCGGCGAACGGGCCCGGCTGTGCCCGCAGCAGTTCCGCCGCGTCGTGCAGGTCGATGTCGGCGGGCAGCGTTGCCCCACCGAGGATGTCGGCGCCGAACTCGCCGAGGACATCGGCCACGCTCGGCATCGCGGTGTCGAGCCAGCGGTCGCCGAGCTGGTAGCTGTCCATCATGGCCAGCAGCGCCACGTCCTCCCCCGCGTCCTGCAGCTGCACCGCCACTTCCTGCGCGATCAGCCCGCCGAGCGACCAGCCGAGCAGGTGGTACGGACCGTGCGGCTGGATCGACTTGATGTGTGCCACATAGTGTCCGGCCGCCTCGGGGATCGAGGTGAACCGGTCCTCGCCGGACACGTGCGGCGCCTGCAGGCCGTACATCGGGCGCTGGGGCGCGAGGTGGGCGAGCAGTCCGGCGTAGCACCAGGCCAGGCCGATCGCGGGGTGCACGCAGAACAGCGGGGTGTCGTGCGGGCCGGTGGACGGCCGGATGGCCAGCACCGGGCCGGTCGCCGCCGCCATCGCCGCGCCCGGGTCGGCGCCGTCGAGCCGGGCCGCGATGCCGGACGGGGTGGCGTCGCCGAACATCAGCTGCACCGGCATCTCGTAGCCCTGCTCACGCAGTGCCGCCACGACTTTGGTGGCCAGCAGCGAGTTGCCGCCGAGTTCGAAGAACCCGTCGTCGGCGCCGACCCGCTCCACCCCGAGGACCTCGGCGAACACCGCGCACAGCGCCACCTCGGCCGGGGTCACCGGCGCGCGGTAGCCCTCGGACGCCAGGAACACCGGCTCGGGCAGCCGCGCCCGGTCCAGCTTGCCGACCGGGCTGAGCGGCACCTCGTCGAGCAGCATCACCGACTGCGGGACCATGTAGTTCGGCACGTGCCCGCCGACATGGTCGAGCAGTTCCCGCACCGTCGGCGCGGACCCGGTCCTGGCCTTCACGTACGACACGAGCGCGGTGACGCCCGCCGGGGTGGTGTGCCCGATGGTGAGCGCGAACTCGACCTCGGGATGCCTGCCGAACGCGACGTCGATCTCGCCGAGTTCGATCCGGAAACCACGCACCTTCACCTGGTGGTCGGTGCGGCCGACGTACTCGACGTCGAGCGCCGACTTCGCGCCGTCGCGCCAGCGCACCAGGTCGCCGGTGCGGTACATCCGTTCGCCCGGCGCGCCATAGGGATTGGCGACGAACCGCTGGGCGGTCAGGCCCGGCCGGTTGTGGTAGCCGCGGGCCAGCGCCGAGCCGGCCAGTTGCAGTTCGCCGGTGACGCCGATCGGGGTCGGATGCAGCCGCCGGTCCAGCACGGTGGCGCTGACGCCGCGGATCGGGCCGCCGATGGTGATCGGGCCCCGCGGACTCATCGGCTGCGGCATCAGGGTGACGATCGTCGTCTCCGTCGGGCCGTACACGTTGTAGAAGTTGCGGCCCGGCGACCACCGGGCCAGCAGGTCCGGCGGCAGCGCCTCGCCGCCGACGAGCACGTGCGCCAGCGAGTGCACGCCCGCCGGATCGACGGTGCCGATCGCGGCGGTGGTGATGAACGCGTGGGTGATCCGCTCCCGGATGAACAGCTGGCGCAGATCCTCGCCACCGACGATCCCGGGCGGGGCGATCACCAGGGTCGCCGCCCCGCCGAGCGCGAACAGGATGTCGAGCATCGACCCGTCGAAGCTCGGCGTGGCGAAGTGCAGGACCCGGCTGCCGGGCCGTACGTCGTACCGGTCGGCGCACTCGGCGGCGAAGTTCGAGATGCCGCCGTGGGTCACCACCACGCCCTTCGGCGTACCGGTGGAGCCGGAGGTGTAGACCACGTACGCCGGGTTGGCCACGCGCAGCGGCCGGATCCGGTCGGCGTCGGTGACCGGCGCGTCGTCGGTGCCGAGCACGGTCGCGCGGGTGTGCGGATCGTCGAGCACCAGCCAGCGGCAGTCGCCGGGCAGCCGGTCCCGATGCGCCAGCAGGGTCAGGCCGACGGCCGCACCGGAGTCGGTGAGCATGTGGCTGATCCGCTGCGCCGGATAGTTCGGGTCGACCGGCACGAACGCCGCACCGGCCTTGGCGACCGCGAGCATCGTCGCCACCGACTCCACCGAGCGCGGAATACCCAGGGCCACCAGGCTTTCCGGGCCGATGCCCTGACCGATGAGGACCCGGGCGAGCCGGTTGGTCCAGCGGTCGAGCGCGTCGTAGGTGACGACGGTGTCGCCCGCGCACAACGCCACCGCGTCCCGGGACCGGGCGACGGCGGCACCGAACACCGCGGCGAAGCTGACCGGGGTGTCCGCGCGGGTGCCGTGCACCGGCGCGAGCGCGGTCCACTCCACGGCGTCGAGCAGCGCGAGATCGCCCACGGCCGTGTGCGGGTCGGCGGCGACGGCGGTGAGCAGCCGCACCAGCCGGTCGCCCAGCCTGCGCGCGGTGACCTCGTCGAACAGGTCCGCCGCGTAGTTCACCGCCAGCGTGACACCGTCGCCGACGCGCTCGGCGGTCTCGGTCTCGGTGAAGGTGAACTGCAGGTCGAACTTGGCGATGCCGGCGTCGGCGTCGACCGCCTCGATCCGCAGTCCGGGCAGTTCCAGCATCCGCACCGGGGTGTTGCGCACCGACAGCATCACCTGGAACAGCGGGTGATGGGCCTGCGAGCGAGCCGGATTGAGCACCTCGACGAGCCGTTCGAACGGCATGTCGGCGTTGGCGAACGCGTCGAGGTCCCGGTCGCGCACCGAACGCAGCAGGTCGACGAACGCCCGGTCGTCGGTCACCTCGGTGCGCAGCACCAGGGTGTTGACGAACATGCCGATCATCGCGTCCAGGGCCGGGTGCCCGCGGCCCGCCGTCGCGGTGCCGACGGCGATGTCGTCGTCGCCGGTGACCCGGTGCAACAGCACGGCCAGCGCCGCGTGCAGCACCATGAACATGCTGACGTTGTTGGCGGTGGCGATGCTGCGCAGCGCCCGGTGGGTGGCCGCGTCGACCTCGCAGTCGACGGTGCCGCCCCGGTAGGAGGGCACCGGCGGGCGGGACCGGTCGGCCGGGACGGTGAGCAGTTCGGGCAGGCCGTCGAGCGCGCCGCGCCAGTGGGCGAGCTGCTTGCTGATCAGCGAGTCGGGGTCGTCCTCGGTGCCGAGGAGCTCCTGCTGCCACAGCGTGTAGTCGGTGTACTGGATCTCCGGGATCAGGTCACCGAACGGCGCGCCCTCGCGGATGCCGCGGTAGGCGGCGGCCACCTCCCCGGCCAGCGGTTCCAGCGACCAGCCGTCCATCGCGATGTGGTGCACGACGAGCACCAGCACGTGCTCCTTCGACCCCGCGACGGCCAGCTTGGCCTGGGTGGGCACCGGCAGACCGGAGTGGTCGACGGTGATCAGCGCGGCCCGCATCGGCACCGAGGACGACAGGTCGAAGCCCGGCGCGACGAAGCGGGTCACCGCGGCGCCCACCTCGTCGGGGGTCGCCGTCGCGTGGAACAGGGTGACGGCGGCGACCTCCGGATCGAGCACGAGCTGCTCGGGCTCGCCCGCGCTCTCCGGGAACACCGTGCGCAGCGTCTCGTGCCGACGTTGCACCGTGTGCAAGGACGCGATCAGCGCGTCCAGGTCGATCGGGCCGTGCAGGCGCAGCACGACCGGGATGTTGTAGGCGCCCGCCGACTGGCTCTCGCCCTCGGTGCCCGCGTTGAACCGGTTCAGGAACCACAGCCTGCGCTGGGCAGCGGACAGCGGAATCCGTTCCGGGCGTTCCTGTTTCACCAGGTCGGGGCGGCCTTCGTCGCCGGACGGCCCGGACTCGATGAGCGCGGCCAGCTCCTCGACGGTCGGCGCGGCGAACACGGTCCGCACCTCCAGCCGCACATTGCTGGCCGCGGCCAGCCGCGCCACCAGCTGGGTGGCCAGCAGCGAGTTGCCGCCGATGTCGAAGAAGCTGTCGGTGGCGGAGACGTCGGTGCCGCCGACCAGCTCGTGGAAGACCCGGGCGACGAGCCGCTCGGACGCGGTCTGCGGCGCGCGGCCCGCGGTGGCGGTGAACTCCGGTTCCGGCAGCGCGCCCCGGTCCAGCTTGCCGACCGGGGTGAGCGGCACGCGGTCGAGCAGGGTCAGCGACGCGGGCACCATGTGCCCGGCCAGCCGGGCCGCCGCGTGGTTGCGGACGCGAGCCAGCTCGGCCGGGTCGGTGCCCTCGGCGAGTTGCACCCAGGCGACGATGCGGTCGTCGCCGGCGATCCGCCTGACCTCGGTGTGCGCGAAGCGGACCTCGGGGTGGCTTCCGAGCACGGCGCTGATCTCGCCGAGCTCGATCCGGAAGCCACGCACCTTGACCTGGTGGTCGCTGCGGCCGAGGTAGTCCAGTTCGCCGTCGGCGGTCCAGCGCACGACGTCACCGGTGCGGTACATCCGGCTGCCCGCGGGCCCGGCCGGGTCCGCGACGAAGCGCCCGGCGGTGAGGCCGAATCGCTCGTGGTACCCCCGCGCGATGCCCGCGCCGCCGAGGTACAGCTCGCCGGGCACGCCGGTGGCGACCGGACGCAACCGCTCGTCCAGCACCAGGACCTGTGCACCGCGCACCGGCGTGCCGATGGTCACCGGAACGCCGACGCGCAGGTGCGACATCGCCGCGATGACGGTGAATTCGGTGGGCCCGTAGGCGTTCACGAACCGCCGCCCCGGCGCCCAGTTCTCCACCAGGTCCGGCGGTACCGCCTCGCCACCGGCCATGAGCCCGCGCAGCCGCGGCAGCGGCCAGCGGGTGGCGTCGATCGAGGCGAGCACCGCGGGGGTGAGGAAGGTGTGCGTGATGTCCTCGCGCTCGAGCAGCGCGCCGAGCTCGTCGCCACCGTAGATGTCGATCGGGCCGATCACCATCTCGGCGCCGGACCAGACCGCCAGCAGCATGTCGAGCACGGAGACGTCGAAACTCGGCGTGGAGAAGAAGAACGTGCGGGCGAACCGGTCCAGGCCCATCCGTTCCTGCAGGTCCACCGCCAGGCTCACCAGACCGCTGTGGGTGACGGTCACGCCCTTGGGCAGGCCCGTCGAGCCCGAGGTGTAGATCTGGTAGGCCAGGTCGGCCGGGCGCACCGGGCGGACCCGCTCGGGGTCGGTGATCGGCACACTGTCGTAGCCCGCCAGTTCGGCCTGCAGTTCCTCGTCGTCCACCAGCAGCCACTGGGTGTCGAGCGATCCGGCCGCCTCGCGCAGGGACTCGGCGTCGGCGGTGGTGGTGATGACCGCGCTCGCGCCGGAGTCGGTGAGCATGTGCCGCACCCGGTCGGCGGGGTAGCGCGGGTCGACCGGAACGAACGCCGCACCGCTGGCCGCGACGCCGAAAATGGCCAGCGCGCAGTCCAATCCCCGGGTGAGGCCGACCGCCACGCGGTCGCCGGTGCCGATCCCGCGGGCGATCAGCGCACGCCCGAGCCGGTGCGCCCGGAAACCGACCTCGTCGTAGTCCAGCTCCCCCACCGCGCCCGCGACACTGCCGTCGGCGAACCAGCGCAGGGCCGGGCGATGCGCGAAGGTGGTGGCCGCGCGTTCGATGATGTCGGCCAGCACGACCGGGGTCACCGGGGCCGGGCCCTGCGCCGGCACCAGGGCGCGGCGTTCGGGCACGGTGAGGGCGTCGACCTCGCAGACCAGCTGTCGCGGATCGGCCGTCACCTGGGTGAGGATCTCGACGAACCGGGTCGCCATGGTCTCCACCGTCGCGGCGTCGAACATCTCGGCGGCGTAGACGAAGTCGAACCAGCGGGTCTCGCCGTCGCCGGGCGTCACCCGCAGTTCCAGATCGAACTTGGCGCGGGCGATGTCGAGTTCCTCGGCGGCCAGCCGCAGGCCGGGCAGGTCCAGTTCCGGCGTGCGGTCGTCCTGCATGCTCAGCGCGACCTGGAACAGCGGGTGCCGGTTGCTCGCCCTGCTGTCGCGGCCGAGCGCGTCGACGACGCGTTCGAACGGCAGGTCGGAGTTGGCGATCGCGGCCAGTTCGTCGTCGCGGTCGGCGTGCAGCAGGTCGACGAAGCTGCGGCCCGGGTCCACGTCGGACCGCAGGACCAGCGTGTTGACGAACATGCCGACCAGCTCGTCGAGCTGGACGTCGGTGCGGCCCGCCACCGGGGTGCCGATCGGGATGTCGCGGCCGCCGGTGACGCTGCGCAGCAGCACCGCCAGCGCGGAGCGGACCACCATGAACAGGCTGACGCCCGCCTCCGCCGCCAGCTCCCGCATGGCCTGCTGCAGCGGCGGCGAGATCTCACACCGCACGCTGCCCGCCACCCCGGTGGGTTCGGCCGGACGCGGCCGGTCGAACGGCAGCGGCAGCTCGTCGGGCAGCTCGGCCAGTGCCGTCCGCCAGTGCGTGAGCTGGGTGGCGGCGATGCTGTCCGGGTCGTCCTCGGCGCCGAGGACCGTGCGCTGCCACAGGCTGAAGTCGGCGTACTGCACCGGAAGTGGCGCGCGCACCGGCTCGGTGCCTGCCGACCTGGCCACATACGCCAGCGCCAGGTCCCGGGTGAGCGGGCCGAGCGACCAGCCGTCGGCGGCGATGTGATGCACGACGACGCCGAGCAGGTGCTCCTGCGGCCCGACCCGCAGCAGCCGTGCGCGCAGCGGCGGCTGGCTCGTCAGGTCGAATCCCTGGCGCGCCAGCGTGGTCAGCACCTCGAGCGCCCGGTCGGCATCGGTATCGACGGCCTCGATCGCGGGAGCCGCCGCGACGACCGGCAGCACGATCTGCTGGGCGCCGGACAGGTCCTCCGGGAAGATCGTGCGCAGCACCTCGTGGCGCTCCACCAGGTCGGTGAGTGCGGATCGCAAAGCACCGATGTTCAGATCTCCGCCGATTCGCAAGACGAATGCGATGTTGTAGGCGCTGGATTCGGGGGACAATCTGTTGAGGAACCACAGCCGCTGCTGCGGCAGCGACAGTGGTATGCGTCCCGGGCGTGGGGTGTGTACCGCCAGCGCCACCCGCTGCGTCCGGGGCGCTTCCGTGATCAGCCGGGCGATGCCCGCCACGGTCGGCGCCTCGAAGATCTGCCGGACCGGCAGGTCCACACTGAAATCCGCGTGCACGGCCGCCGCGAGCCGGGTGGCCAGCAGCGAGTTGCCGCCGATCTCGAAGAAGCTGTCCTCGGCGCCCGGCACCGGCCGGCCGAGGATCTCGGTGAACACCGCGGCGACCCGCATCTCCAGGTGCGTGCGCGGGGCGCGCGACCCGGTGGCGACGGCGAACTCCGGTGCGGGCAGCGCCTTTCGGTCGAGTTTGCCCGCCGGGGTCACCGGCATCCGGTCCAGCACGGCCAGTGCCGCGGGCACCATGTAGCCGGGCAGCCTGCCGCGCGCGGTGTCGAGCACCGCGGCCGGATCGACCGGGCGGTCGGCGGTGACGTAGGACGCGAGCCGCTGCTGGCCCTGCTCGTCGACGTGCACGACGGTCAGCGCCGAGCGCACGCCCGGGTGTTCCCGCAGGACGTGGTCGATCTCGCGCAGTTCGATGCGGAAGCCGCGGATCTTGATCTGATCGTCGGCGCGACCGAGGAAGCGCAACCGCCCTGCGGCGTCGGAGACGACGAGATCGCCGGTGCGGTACATGCGTTCGCCGACCCGGCCGTGCGGGTTGGCGACGAACCGCTGCGCGGTCAGCCCGAGCTTGCCCAGATAGCCGCGCGCGACACCGGGTCCGGACACGTAGAGCTCACCGGGCGTCCCCGGCGGGACCGGGTGCAGGCGGCCGTCGAGGACGAACAACCGCATGCCGCGCACCGGCGCGCCCAGCGGCACCGGCTCCCCCGCCACCATCGCCGCGCTCGCGGTGACCGCGACGGTCGCCTCCGAGGGGCCGTACATGTTGTGCATCCGGTAGTCGCTCGCCCAGCGCTGCACCAGCTCGTCCGAGCAGGCCTCGCCACCGACGATGACCGTGCCCAGGTCGGGGAAGTCGCCCGCGGGCACCGTGGCCAGCGCGGCGGGGGTGATGAACGCGTGGGTGATCCGCTCCGAGCGCAGGAAACCCGCCAGTTCCGCGCCGCCGTACAGGTCGGCGGGCGCGACGACGATGGTCGCCCCCGCGGCGAAGCCGAGCAGCAGCTCGAGCACCGAGGCGTCGAAGCTGGGCGAGGAGAAGTGCATGGTCCGCGCCGCGTCGGTGACCTTGAACAGCTGCGTCTGCTCGCTGGCGAGCGAGGCGATACCGGCGTGGGTGACGACGACGGCCTTGGGCGTGCCCGTCGACCCGGAGGTGTAGATCAGGTACGCGGGCTGACCGGCGCGCATCGGATGCCTGCGGTCGGCGTCGGTGAGCGGGGTGGCCGAGCGGCGCGCGCAGTCGGCCTCGAAGTCGGCCGTGCCGAAGACCAGCCACTCCGGCGCCTTCCGGTGCTTGCCCGTGGTGGTGGGCAGCCCGGCGAGATGCTCGGGCAGGGTGAGCCCGAGCACGGCGCCGGAGTCGCCGATCATGTGCGCGATCCGCTCGGCCGGGTAGGCGGGATCGACGGGTACGTACGCGGCGCCGGACTTGGCCACCGCCCAGATGGCGACGATCGATTCCAGGCTGCGCGGCAGCGCGACCGCGACCACCGATTCCGGCCCGGCACCGTGCGCGATCAGGCTGCGCGCCAACCGGTTCGAGCGTTCGTCGAGTTCGCGGTAGGTGGTGTCGAAGCCGAGGTAGCGAACGGCGACGGCATCGGCCAGCCGCTGCGCGGTCTCGCCGAGCAGCCGCGCCAGGGTGCCCGCGGGCTCGGCCGGCGCGCCCGCGACCGGCACCAGCCGCGCGATCTCGCGACGTTCCAGCAGATCGAGATCGCCGATCGGGCGGGTCGGGTCGGCCACCACGTTCGCCAGCAGCGTGGTGAACCGGCGGGCGATCGCCTCGACCGTCGCACGATCGAAGACATCGGTGGCGAAACCGAATTCGGCGTCCAGCGGCCCGTCGTCGTGGTTGTCGCGCACCTCGAGTTGCAGGTCGAACTTGGCGACCCCGGCCTCCACCGGCACGAGTTCGGCACTGACGCCGGGCAGTTCGACGCGCAGTTCCGGCGTGCGGTCATAGGACAGCATGACCTGGAACAGCGGGTGCCGGGCGGTCGAGCGTTCCGGATTGACGAGGTCGACCAGCCGCTCGAACGGCACGTCGGGGTTGGCGAAGGCGTCGAGGTCGGTCTCGCGGACCTGGTCGAGCATCCGGTCGAAACCGGCGGCCAGGTCGACCTCGGTGCGCAGCACCAGCGTGTTGACGAACATGCCGACCAGCTCGTCGAGCGCCGGATCGGAGCGGCCCGCGATGGGCGTGCCGATGGTGATGTCGCCGCTCGCGCAGATCCGGGCCAGCAGGGTCGCCAGGACCGCGTGCAGCACCATGAACATGCTGACGCCGTGGCTGTGCGCCAGTTCGGCGACCGCCCGGCGCATCGCGGCGTCGATGGTGAAGCCCACCGTGTCGCCGCCGGTGCCCCGGCGCAGCGGACGCGGCCGGTCCAGCGGCAGATCGAGCTGATCGGGCAGGCCGGCCAACGCGTCGCGCCAGTGGCCGAGCTGCTTGCCCAGCGGCGCCTCGGGATCGGTCTCGTCGCCGAGCAGTTCCCGCTGCCACAGCGCGAAGTCGGCGTACTGCACGGGCAGCGGGGTCCACTGCGGCGCGCGGCCCTCGGCCCGCGCGGCCACGGCCGACATCAGGTCCCTGGCCAGCGGGGCGATCGACCAGCCGTCACCGCTGATGTGGTGCAGCACGACCAGCAGGACGTGATCGTCGGCGCCGACCCGGTACAGCGCGACCCGCAGCGGCGTCTCGGTGCGCAGATCGAAGCCGCGCGCGGTCTCCTCGGCGACGAGGGCGGTGAGGTCGGCGGCGATGACGTCGACCGGCGCCAGGTCCGGTTCCACCGCGGCCGCGGGATGGATCAGCTGGTAGGCGCCGTCCGGCCCCTCCGGGAAACTGGTCCGCAGGCTCTCGTGCCGATCGAGCACGTCCCGCAGGCCCGCCCGCAGCGCGTCGAGGTCGAGGTGCCCGGTGAGCCGCAGCGCGAGCGGCATGTTGTAGGCGGCGGCGTGCTCGGCGAACCGGTTGAGGATCCACAGCCGCTGCTGGGCCAGCGACAGCGGCACCCGCTCGGGCCGGACCGCGGGAACCAGCTTGGGCGTGGAGGTTTCGGGCTTGTGGGTGCTGATGTACCCGGCCAGGGCCGCGATGGTCGACGCCTCGAACAGTTCCCGGATGGTGAGGTTCGCGTCGAGGGTGGTGTTGATCCGGGCGACCGCGCGGGCGGCGACCAGCGAATTGCCGCCGAGGTCGAAGAAGCTGTCCTCGACGCCGATCGCGGTGCCGTCGAGGGCGAGCACCTCGGTGAAGATCTCGGCGAGGGCGCATTCCAGCTCGGTCTGCGGTGCGGCGGCGCCGGTGGTGACCCGCACGCCGACGGTCGGCTCCGGCAGCGCCTTGCGGTCGACCTTGCCGTTGGCGCTCAACGGCAGTTCGTCGAGCACGACCAGCGCCGAGGGCACCATGTAGGAGGGCAGACCGCGGCGCAGCCCCGACAGCAGCACGGCGGGCTCGGGCGCCGCGCTGCCCGGTGTGGCCACCACGTAGGCGACCAGTTCGTCGTCGCCGGTGCGCCCGGCCCGCGCCACGCAGACCGCGCGCGCGATGTGGTCCTGGGCGAGCAGCGCGGACTCGATCTCGCCGAGTTCGATGCGCAGGCCGCGGATCTTGACCTGGAAGTCGGTGCGCCCCAGGTATTCCAGGACCGGCCGGTCGAGCTGCCAGCGGGCCAGGTCACCGGTGCGGTACATGCGCTGACCGGGGGTGAACGGATTGGCGACGAACCGGTCGGCGGACAGGTCGGGGCGGCCGAGGTAGCCGCGCGCCAGCTGCGCCCCCGCCAGATACAGTTCGCCGACGACCCCGGGCGGGACCGGTCGCAGCTGCGGGTCGAGCACGTAGGTCTGGGTGTTCCAGACCGGCGAGCCGATCGGCACCGTCGTCGCCTCGGCCGGGCACGGCCAGTAGGTGACGTCGACGGCGGCCTCGGTGGGCCCGTACAGGTTGTGCAGCTCGGGACCGCCGGTGGGGCCGTGCAGCGCGGCGTGGAAGTCGGCGACGGTGGCGCCCGGCAGCGCCTCCCCACTGCAGAACACCCGGCGCAGCCCGGCACCGCCGGCCACCCGCGGGTCGGTGACGAACAGCGACAGCATCGAGGGCACGAAATGCGCTGTCGTGATGGACTTCTCGGTGATGATCCGGGCCAGGTAGGCCGGATCACGATGACCGTCCGGCGCGGCGACCACCAGGCGGGCACCGACCTGCAACGGCCAGAAGAACTCCCACACCGACACATCGAAGGTGGCGGGCGTCTTCTGCAGGACGGCGTCGGTGTGGTCGAGCGGGTATTCGGCCTGCATCCAGCGCAGCCGGTTGACGATCGCCGCGTGCGTCACCCCGACGCCCTTGGGCTTGCCGGTCGAGCCGGAGGTGAAGATGACGTAGGCGAGGTGCTCGGGGCGCAGCGGTGCGCGCCGATCGGCGTCGGTGATCGGCGCGACCGGGTGCCCGGTGACGTCGAGGGTGTCCAGATCCACCCGCGCCGTGCCCTCGGGCAGCCGCACCATGTCGCGCGCGGCGGTGAGCACACAGACCGGCCTGGCCTGCGTCACCACGGCGTCGATGCGGTCGGCAGGGTGCTCTGGGTCCAGCGGCAGATAGGCGGCGCCGGTGGCGAGCACCGCGTACATGCCGATGACCATCTCGATACTGCGGTGCAGGCACACCCCGACCGTGGTCTCCGGCCCCGCCCCGCGCGCGATGAGCTCACGGGCCAGCTGGTTCACCCGGTCGCCGAGTTCGGCGTAACCGACGGCGCGGTCACCGAATTCGAGGGCGACGGCGTGCGGGCTGCGCCGCGCCTGGTCGGTGAACAGCGACACCAGCGTGGCGGTCGGCACCGGCATCTCGGTGGCGTTCCACTCCCGCAGCACCTTCGCCTGCTCGTCGGCGGTGATCGCGGTCAGCGTGCGGGTGGGGGTGCCGGGCTCGGCGGCCAGGAAACGGGCGAGGAAGTCCAGGTAGCGACCGTGGTGGGCGGCCACCTCGGCCTCACCGTAGAGCTTGGGGTTGGCTTCGAAGTCGAGCTGGATGCGGCCGCCGTCACCGTTGTAGATGTTGATCGAGAGGTCTTCGACCGGGCCGGTCGCGAGCACGTGCAGCTGGCCCGCGATGTCGCCGAACTTCAGCTCGTCGTGGAACAGCATGATGTTGACCATCGGCCCGAAGAAGCCACGGGCGTCGCGGGAGTAGCCGCAGTCGCGGCGGATGTCGTCGGAGCGGTAGCGCTGGTGCCGCAGCGCGCCGGTGATCTGCAGCTCGGTCTGGCGCACGACGTCGGCGACGGTGGTGTGCTCGTCGAAGCGCACCCGCAGCGGCACCACGTTCGACACCACGCCCGCCGACCGGCGCAGGGCGACGGTGGTGCGGGCCGAGACCGGAAGGCTCAGTACGACATCGGAGTCGCCGGTGACCGAGCGCACGTACGCGGCCAGCGCCGCGACGATGAGCGCCGAGTTGGCCGAGCCGTGTGTGGTGATCGCGTCGGTGAGCAGGCTGTCGAGATCGGGGTCGAGGACCGCGGTGGCACGATGACGGCCCGGATCGTGGGTGTCGCCGGTGGCGGTCACCGCGGACAGCGTCATCGGCTCGCCCACGCCGGAGAGCTGCGCGGTCCAGTACTCGCGGTCGGCGGTGCAGCGGCTGGACTCGCGGTAGCGGGACTCGTCGGCGTAGAGGTCGACCAGCGCGGCGGCGCGCGAGACCGACGGCTCGCGCTGTTCGCCGACGGCGGTGTAGATCTCGGCCGTGCGGGTCAGCGCGTTCATCGCACCGTAACCGTCGATCACGATGTGGTGTCCGCGTTCGTACCAGAACCAGTCCTGGTCACCGATTCGCAACACGACATTGATGGTGAGCGGCTCGCGCTCCATGTCGATCGGGGTGCTGGCGTGGTCGTTCATCCAGCGCAGCGCGGCGGCGCGCGGGTCGGGCTCGCCGCGCAGGTCGATCCGGGCCCAGCCCGGCCGCCAGGCCAGGTCGACCCGCTGATGCGGCACGCCGTCGACCTCGAGTAGGCGGACATGGCCCACCTGGGATTCGGCGCCGAAGCGCTCGACCGCGTACAGCAGCCTGCCGACGTCGAGATCACCGTGGAGTTCGACGTAGTGGGCGATGGTGAGGGGGATATCGGGCCGGATCCGTTGCGCGTACCACAGGGCCGTCTGACCGGGCGAGAGAGCGAACGGTTGGCCCGGATCGTCGTCGGTGACGCATGAGCTGACGCGGTCGGTGGCCAATGAACTCATCAAGCACTCCGTTCTGCCTTTGTGTCACAACTCCCCGAGCAGCGCCCGGGCACACGACGGCCCAGGGCGTGGCTATCCACGCCCATTGATTCGGAGTACTCCGGCAGCCGGATGGCTACCGATGTGGATTTGTTTCGAGCTCTATGTATTACGCCCCTGTAGCAGCTACTTACTGCTGCTTCCCCCGGGTTGAAACAAACCGCTTATTCGGAATTCTGCGAGCTCCGCGAAACCTGCGTCTGATTTGCCCGCCGGCGCCGGAAAAACACCAGCGCCACGCCGATCGCGGTCAGAATAACGGACGCCACTTCCGGCGCCGCGCCGATCCGCGTCGCGATCGTCGTCGTGTCGCGCAATGGTAGCTGGGCGACCAGCGCGGCGGGGACGACTTGTTCGGACTGCTGTGCGATCTCGCCGTTCGCGGTGATGATAGCGCTGACCCCGGTGGTTGCTGCGATCACCAGGGCCCGGCCGTGCTCGACCGCCCGCACCCGCGACATGGCCATCTGCTGGTAGGTCATCTCGCTCGTGCCGAAGGTCGCGTTGTTGGTCGGCACCGTCAACAGTTCGGCACCCGCGGCCAGCGACTCCCGAAAGGCCCGGTCGAACGCCACCTCGTAACAGGTGGCGACGCCGACCCGCACCCCGGCCGCCGTGACCGTTCCGTCACCGTCACCCGGCACGAAATGTCCGGCTTGGTCGGCATACGACGAGAACAATCGGAAGAAACTCCGCATCGGCAGGTATTCACCGAACGGCTGGATGATTTTCTTGTCGTGCCGATCGGACGGGCCGTCCGCGCCGTTCCACACCATCACCGAGTTGGTGGTCGTGCGGTCGCCGTTCACCAGGACCGCGCCGACCAGGATCGGCGCGCCGATCCGCTGGGCGGCCCTGCTGATCTCCGCGGCGGCGTCGGCATTGCGCAACGGGTCGATATCGGAGGAGTTCTCCGGCCAGATCACGATGTCGGGCCGGGGCGACTGCCCGCGGTCGACGGCGTCGGCGAGCTCCTCGGTACGCCGGACGTGGTTGTCCAGCACGGCCCGCCGCTGGGCGTTGAACTCCAGGCCCAACCGCGGCACGCTGCCCTGGATCGCGGCGACCGTGATCGTCCGGTCACCGTCGTCCGGGGCGGGCAGCGTCGGCCGGAGGATCACGCCGACGAGGGGCATGACAGCCACGGTGACCGCGGCCGTGGCCAATCCCAGCCGGGTGGCCCGGCCGGTCGCGCGCGGCGCAGGCGTGCGCGCCCAGGCCAGCACGCGCAGCGCGAGCGCGGCCAGGCCGGTGCCGGTCAGGGCGACGGCGAACCCGATCAGCGGCGCGCCGCCGTAGGCGGCCAGCGGCAGGTACCAGCCGTCGGCCTGGCCGAAAGCGACCCGCCCCCACGGGAATCCGCCGAACGGGAAACTCGACCGCGCCCATTCGGTGGCCGTCCACGCGAGGGCGAGCCAGACCGGCCAGCCGGGCAGGCTGCCGAGCCACCGGGCGAGCACGCCCCACAGGCCGAAGAACACCGCGCACGCGGTCGACAGCGCGAGCCAGGGCACCGGTCCGACGTAGATGCCCGTCCACGGCAGCAACGGGACGAAGAACGCGAGCCCGCCGAGGAATCCGAGGCCGAAACCACCGCGCAGCCTGCCCGGCCCGCGCACCGCGACGGTGAGCAGGGCCAGCGCGATCGGGGCGAGGAACCACCACGGCCGGGGCGGGAAGCTGCCGAACAACAGCAGGCCACCCGCGACGGCCGTGGCCATCCGGGCCAGGACCCCGAACCGGTCACCGCCCGCCGCGCCGGCCGGTGTCGCGGGGTCGGTCGGACCCGCCCCGGCCGCGTCGGCGGTCGTGGCGTCGGGCCCTGGTTCGGTGGCGGGGTGGATCATGGTGTCCTGCTCCGTGATTGGTGGCGCGGGTCGTGGTCAGGCGCGGTAGATGGTGGTGCCGTTGTGCACCGTGCGCAGGCAGGTCGGCAGGTCGGCGCCGGGATCGAGCCGGGGCAGACCGGGGACGCGCGAACGCGGGTCGGTCGACCAGCGCTGCACCGTGTCGGCGGCCGCGGCGACGACGAGCTCGCCCGCGTCCCACACGGCGTAGGAGGCCGGGGCGCCCGGCACCAGGGTGCCCGCCATACCGTCGCGCACGCCGCCCGCCCGCCAGGCACCCCGCGTCGCGGCCGCGAACGCGGCGCGCGGGGACAGGCCGTGACCGGGCGTGCGGTGCTGGACCGCCGCGCGCACCTGCTCCCACGGATTCAGCGTGGTCACCGGCGCGTCCGAGCCGATCGCCAGGGAGATGCCCGCCGCGGCCATCGCCGCGAAGGGGTTCAGGGTCGCGGCGCGCTCGGCGCCGAGGCGGGTGGCGTACATGCGATCGGGTCCACCCCACGCGGCGTCGAAACCCGGCTGCACGGACAGGATCACGCCCAGCGCCGCGAGCTGCTCGATCGCGGCGGCGTCGGTCATCTCGGCGTGCTCGACGCGGTGTCCGCGCGCGGCCACCGCCGGGCCGCCGAGTTCGGCGGCGACCGTGGCGAACCCGGCGACCACGAGATCCATGGCGGCGTCGCCGATGGCGTGGAAGCCGGCCTGCACACCGGCTTCGGTGCAGGCGCGGATGTGCGCGGTGACCGTGTCGGCGTCGAGGAAGTTCTTGCCGCAGCCGCTCGCGTCGGCGTAGGGCGCGCGCAGCAGCGCGGTGTGCGAGCCGAGCGAACCATCGACGAACAGATCGCCGCCGAGCGCGGCGACGCCCAGCTCGTCGATCAGGGCGCGCGCCTCGGCCGCGGTGCGCACGGCCTCGCCCCAGTAGGCGCGCACCTCGACGCCGTGCTCGAAGGCGAGCAGCTCGCGGACGTCCTCGCGGCTGGAGATATCGGGGCCCGCGCACTCGTGCACGGCGACGATGCCGTGCGCGGCGGCGGCGTCGAGGGCGGCGGTGCGGGCCCGATCACGGTGCGCGCGACCGAGTTCCGCGAGGGCGACGGCACGCACCCGGTGGTGGGCGTCGGCGCGCACCGGCTCCCCGCGGCGGTAGCCCTCGCCGAGTTCGCCCGCCGCGTCGAGCAGTGCCGAGGAGGCGACGGCGGAGTGCGCGTCGACCCGGGCCAGGTACACGAGCCTGCCCGCGCCGGCGGCCTCGTCGAGTTCGGCGACCGTGGGCGGGCGCTGCTCGGGCCACGCGGTGTCGTCCCAGCCCTCGCCGATGATCACGCCGTCGGGCTGCGCGCTCGCGTACGCGCGCAGGGCGGCGAGCAGCTCGGCCAGCGACCCGGTGCCGCTGACGTCGAGCCCGGTCAGCTGCAGGCCCAGCGCGGTGACGTGCACGTGCGGGTCGACGAAGGCGGGCGCGACGAAGGCACCGTCGAGGTCGATGATCTCCGCGTCGGGATGCATCGCGCGGCCGGGCGCTTCGGCCCCCAGCCACACCACCGTGCCGTCGGTGACCGCCATCGCGGTCGCGTCCGGGGAGCTGGAACTGTAGAAACGACCGCCGATCAGCAACTGGGTACTCACGGTCCCCCAGTCTGCCGTATCGGCGAATCGTCAGGTCGGCAGGGACAGGACCGCGCGGACGTCGGCGTCGCACAGCCCCGCTGGAGTGTGTCCGCCCGCCTCGACGGCGATGAGTTCGAGTCGCCACGCGGCGACCGTGAAATCCGACATGGACTGTCCGGCAGCGGCACTCGCCCTACGCACCGCGTCGGCCAGTTCCGCGCTCACCGTGACGGTGATCTGCTCGGTGGCCATCGGCACACTGTAGACCTTCCGGCCGCCGGGCGGAATCCTCGGTTCAGGCGGAGCCGAGCGCGCGCGGCCCGGCGGTGTGCCCGTCGTCGTACCACTGCCCGACGACGACGCCGTCGACCACGTCACCGCTGTCGGCGTCGACCACCATGCCGCGGTAGGGCGACGGCGCGAAGGAGGGCAGCGGACCGAACCGCCGGGTGCCGAGCTTCTCGAGCACCGGCCGGATCAGCGCCCTGGTGGGCGGGAACAGCGCGAGCAGGCCGACGAGTCCGGTGACCAGGCCGGGCACGAACAGCAGCACCGAGCCGGTGGCCACCAGCAGCCCGTCGGCGACCGCGCTCTCGGCGGTGACCTCGCCGCGCGCGGCCCGGCGGAACCGGTCGAACACGCGCCTGCCCTGGGCACCCAGCAGCAGCAAGCCGACCCCGGACACCGCGATCAGCGCCAGCAGCGCCCAGCCCGCGCCGATCAGCTGGGCGAGGCCGACGAACGCGGCGATCTCGACGACTAGGTAGAGCACGAACAGCACGGCGGTCATGGCGATCCTTTCGGACGATCTACCGAGTCAACGCACGGGAGCCCGATTTTTCTCCCGGCCGCCTCAGCCACCCGGCCGGACGAGACCGGTCTCATAGGCCAGCACCACCGCCTGCACCCGGTCGCGCAGCCCGAGTTTGGTGAGCACCCGGCCGACATGGGTCTTCACCGTGGCCTCCGACAGGAACAGCGCCCCGGCGATCTCGGCGTTGGAGCGGCCCGCGGCGATCTGTTCGAGCACCTCGCGTTCGCGGGCGGTGAGCACGTCGAGCACGCCCGGATCGCGCAGGCCCGCCGGGTCCTCGGCGACGAGCCGGTCGAGCAGGCGCTTGGTGACCTTCGGGGAGACCACCGCGTCGCCCGCGGCGACGCTGCGGATGGCGGAGATGAGGTCTTCGGGCGGGGTGTCCTTGAGCAGGAACCCGCTGGCGCCCGCGCGCAGCGCGCCGAGGGCGTGTTCGTCGAGATCGAAGGTGGTCATCACGAGCACGCGGACGCCGTCGCCCGCCGCGACGATCCGGCCGGTGGCGGTGACCCCGTCGACGACCGGCATCCGCACGTCCATCAGGACCACGTCGGGCCGCAGCTCCCCCGCGCGCCGCACGGCCTCGTCCCCGTTGCCCGCCTCGCCGACGACCTCGATGTCCGGGTGCGCCCCGAGGACCATCTTCAAGCCCATCCGCATGAGTTCCTGATCGTCCACCACGAGCACGCTGATCGGCATTTCCCAACCTTAGCGGGCGGATCAGTCGCCTTCGGCGCGCAGCGGGAGGGTGGCCAGGACTCGCCAGCGGCCGTCGGCGGTCCGGCCCGCGGACAGGGTGCCGCCGAGGACCGCGACCCGTTCGCGCATGCCGACCAGGCCCATCCCCGCGCCGGGGATCTCGGTGGTCGGCGGCCGCTCGGGCAGGCCGCCGCTGTCGGTCACCTCGACCAGGATGTCGTCCTCGCGGCGGTGCACGCGCACGGTCGCCTTCGGGCTCGCGCCGGCGTGGCGCAGGGTGTTGGTGAGCGATTCCTGGACGATGCGGTGCACCCCGAGGCTGACCTCGGGGGTGATGTCGTCGAGTTCCCCGGTCAGTTCGAGGTCGACGGCCACACCGGCGTCGCGCATCAGCTCGGCCACGGTCGCGATGCCCGCGCTGCCGTGCTGGGGCAGCAGTTCCGGCGCGTGCTCGGTGCGTAGCAGTGCCACGGTGCGGCGCAGTTCGCGCAGCGCCTCCCGGCCGGTGCCCGCGATGGTCGCGAGCGCGCGTTCGGCGGTGTCGGGGTCGTGGCGCAGGGCGTACTTGGCGCCGTCGGCCTGCACGATGATCACGCTGACCGCGTGCGCGACCACGTCGTGCAACTCCCGGGCGATGCGGGTGCGTTCGGCGGCCACCGCCTCGTGGGCACGGCGTTCCTTGTCGTAGTCGGCGACCGCGAGCCGCGCCGCGACCTCGGCGTCGTAGGCGTGGCGGGCGCCGTTGAACTCGGCCAGCGTCCAGCACAGCGCGTAGATCACGCCGACCAGCGCCAGATCGCCGCCCGCGGGTTCGCGCAGCACCACCATGGACAGCGTCAGATCGATCGCCAGGCAGACGAGATAGATCAGCCCGTCCCGCCTGCCGACGTAGGCGACGAGGGTGTAGAGCATCACGCCGAGCCCGATCAGCGCGACGTGACCGGAGGTGTCGTCGCCCACCAGATACCCGACCAGCGTGCACAGCACCGAGAGCACGAACATCACCGCGGCCACCGCCCGCGGATAGATCCGGCGCAGGATCAGCGGCAGCGGCAGGATCAGGGAGAAGACCAGGTAGGAGGCCTTGTGGTGTTCGTCGCCGACGCCGAGCGCGTCGAGCACCATCAGGAACAGCGCGAGGACGGAATCGGCGACGACGGGTCGGCCGCGGAGCCACAAGCTGAACCGGCGCACCGGCCCAGCCTAGTCGCCGGGCGCGGCCGGACCCGGTTGGCTTTCCGGGCGCGATCTTGATTGCCTGGTCCGGTGCAACTAGGAGACTGGACGGTCCTACTGGTGGCCGCGGCCGCGGCGGGGTGGGTCGACGCGGTGGTCGGCGGCGGCGGATTGATCATCCTGCCGACGCTGTTCCTGGTCGCGCCGGGCATCGCCCCGCAAACCGCGCTGGGCACCAACAAGCTGGCCGCGTTCTCGGGCACGGCGACCGCGGTGATCACCTTCGCGCGCCGGGTGCCGATGCAGTGGACCGTGCTGATTCCGGGCGCGGTGATCGCCGCGATCACGGCGGCCTGCGGCGCGGCCGCGGTCTCGCTGATCGACCGCGACCTGTTCATCCCGCTGGTCATGGTGGTGCTGGTCGGCGTCGCGCTGTTCGTCACGCTGCGGCCCTCGATCGGCATGACCATGGCCACCCATCCGCCGACCCGGCGCAAGGTGATCCTGGTGGTGGCGCTGGCCGCCGGGCTGATCGGCCTCTACGACGGTCTGCTCGGGCCGGGCACCGGCACGTTCCTGATCATCACCTTCGCGACGCTGCTCGGCACCGAGTTCGTGCGGGCCGCGGCCATGGCGAAGGTGATCAACTGCGGCTCGAATCTGGGCGCGCTGCTGTACCTCGGCTCGACCGGGCACATCCTGTGGGGCCTCGGCGCGGGCATGGCGGTCGCGAATGTGGCGGGCGCCCTGGTCGGTTCGCGGATGGCGCTGGCCAAGGGCGCGGGCTTCGTGCGGATCGTGCTGCTGGTGGTGGTCGTGGTGATGGTGATCCGGTTGGGATGGCAGCAGTTCGGCTAGCGCGCCGGTTCGACCGGGGCCGAGGCGGCCAGCCACGGTTGCAGTACCCGCGAGGTGGTCTCGTGGATCTTGCGGTGTAGTCGTTCGCCGTCGTCGATGCCGTGCTGGGGCTGCTGGAACAGCACCGTCAGCGCGCCCGAGACGGCGCCGACGACCGCACCGACGAGCGCGGCGGCGCCGACCTCGTCGAGTTCGTGCGGGAACGCGCTGTGCAGCTGCCGGGCGATCTCGCGCTGGGCGACGAGCTGGGCGTGCGCGGCCCGGCCGCTCACCGCGGGCACCGTCCGCGAGACCCGCGCGCGCAGCGCCGCCACCCGGGAGTTCAGATCGTCGACGAGATGCTCACCGGGGTTGTCGCCCGCCGCGCGCAGCGCGCGCAGCAGCACCTCCACCGGCCGCTCCCCCGGCCGCCGCGTGGCGATGGCCGCGACGGCGGCGCGCACCCGTTCGTCGGGTTCGGGGAAGAGCAGTTCTTCCTTGCTCGCGAAGTAGTTGAAGAAGGTCCGCGTGCCGACCTCGGCCTCGGCCGCGATGTCGGCCACGGTCGTTTCCTCATAGCCTCTGGCCTCGAACAATCCGACGGCGGCCACGAGGATCGCACGACGGGTTCGTTCCCTTTTTCGATCGCGGAGGGCGGATGGCGGCACGGCGGGCACCCTACGGCATCGGGGCCCACCGCCGCGGGAGGACCGGGGTCAGCGCGTCACGGTTGTGACTGCCGGAACCGGGTTTTCGCGGAATGCCGGGCACAGCTCCCGCGTGTCGGTCCCACCGGCTAGCGTAGGCCGGGTGACTACCGCGACTTCCGGAGAAGTGGACGAGGAGTTCCGCGCACTCGGCTTGCGCGCGCTGGCCGAGGCCGCCCTGTCGGCGGCGCGGGCGGCCGGGGCCGAGCACGCCGATCTGCGGGTGCAGCGGCTGGTGACCCAGTCGATCCGCTTGCGCGACGGGCGGGTCGAGGCCGTCACCGACTCGACCGAGCTCGGCCTGGCCGTGCGTGTGATCGTCGACGGCACCTGGGGTTTCGCCTCGCACGCCGCGCTCACCCCCGACACCGCCGCCGAGGTGGCCCGGCGCGCGGTCACCGTCGCGACCGCCCTGCGCTCGCTCAATCGGGAGCGCGTCGAGCTCGCCGACGAGCCGCGCTACGCGGACGTGTCCTGGGTGTCGGCCTACGACCTCGACCCGTTCGCGGTGCCGACCGCCGACAAAGTGGCGCTGCTGCAGGACTATTCGGAGCGGCTCTCGGCCGCCGACGGCGTCGACCACGTGACCGCGTCGGTGCTGCAGGTCAAGGAGCAGGTCTTCTACGCCGACACGGCCGGGTCGGCGATCACCCAGCAGCGGGTGCGGCTGCATCCGCAGCTCGAGGCGATCACCGTCGACGCGGCCTCCGGGGTCTTCGAGACCATGCGCACCCTGGCCGCGCCCGCGGGCCGCGGCTGGGAGTACGTCACCGGCGCCGACGGAACCTGGGACTGGGCGGGCGAACTCGCGCGGATCCCGGAGTGGCTGGCCGAGAAGGTGAAGGCGCCCAGCGTCGTCGCGGGCCCGACCGACCTGGTGATCGACCCGACCAATCTGTGGCTGACCATCCACGAGTCCATCGGCCACGCCACCGAGTACGACCGGGCGATCGGCTACGAATCCGCGTACGCGGGTACCTCGTTCGCCACCCCCGACAAGCTGGGCACGCTGCGCTACGGCACGCCGATCATGCACGTCACCGGGGACCGCACCCAGGTCAACGGGCTGGCCACGGTCGGCTACGACGACGAGGGCGTGGCGGGCCAGCGGTGGGATCTGGTGCGCGACGGCGTGCTGGTCGGCTACCAGCTCGACCGGGTGTTCGCCCCGCGCCTCGGGCTGGCGCGGTCCAACGGCTGCTCCTACGCCGATTCGCCGCATCACGTGCCGATCCAGCGGATGGCGAACGTGTCGCTGCAGCCGGACCCGGAGCGCGACACCACGACCGCCGAGCTGATCTCGCGGGTCTCCGACGGCATCTACATCGTCGGCGACAAGTCGTGGTCGATCGATATGCAGCGCTACAACTTCCAGTTCACCGGTCAGCGGTTCTTCCGGATCCGCAACGGAGAACTGGCCGGACAGCTGCGCGATGTGGCCTATCAGGCCACCACCACCGACTTCTGGGGAGCGATGGAAGCGGTCGGCGGACCGAGCACCTGGCAGCTCGGTGGCGCGTTCAACTGCGGCAAGGCCCAGCCCGGTCAGGTGGCGGCGGTGAGCCACGGCTGCCCGTCGGTGCTGGTGCGCGGGGTCAACATTCTCAATACCCGGACGGAGGGCGGCCAGTGAGCGCATCGGGTGTGTTCCCCGCGGGCGCGGTGGTCGAGCGCGCGCTGGCGGCGTCGAAGGCCGACGAGGCGATCGTGATCGTCACCGACGCGCACGAGGCGTCGCTGCGCTGGGCGGGCAATTCGATGACCACCAACGGGTCGTCGGTGTCGCGGGACTGGGCGGTGATCTCGGTGTTCCGGGACGGCCCCAACGCCGCCCGCGTCGGCAGCATCAGCTCCACCAGCGTGGACCCGGCCGAGATCGAGGCCGTGGTGCGCGCCAGCGAGGAGGCCGCCCGCACGGCGACCCCGGCGCGCGACGCGATGCCGCTGCTCGAACCCACCGTCGACGACACCGCCACCTGGGACCACGCGCCCGGTGCCACCGAGATCGACGTGTTCGCCGGCCTGGCCCGCGATCTGTCGACCGGTTTCGACGGCACCGACCGGCTCTACGGTTTCGCCCACCACCAGCTGCACACCACCTGGCTGGGCACCTCCACCGGGATCCGCCGCCGGTTCAGCCAGCCCACCGGGTCGGTCGAGATCAACGGGAAGCGGGGCGAGGGCGCCGATCTCGCCAGCGCCTGGGTGGGTGTCGGCACCGCCGACTTCACCGACGTCGACACCCCCGGCCTGCTGGCCGAGCTGTCCCGGCGGCTGGACTGGTCGGCCACCCGCGTCGACCTGCCCGCGGGCCGCTACGAGACGCTGCTGCCGCCCTCGGCGGTGGCCGACCTGATGATCTACCTGGCTTGGACGATGGAGGGCCGTGGCGCGCACGAGGGCCACACCGCCTTCTCCCGCGCGGGCGGCACCCGGATCGGGGAGCGGCTCAGTGATATTCCGCTGACCCTCTACTCCGACCCGAACGCGAGCGGTCTGGAGTACCGGCCGTTCGTGGCGACGCCGTCGTCGTCGGAGTCGCTGTCGGTGTTCGACAACGGCCTGCCCGCCCAGCGCGTCGACTGGATCGGCGCCGGCGTCATCGAATCGCTGGTCTACCCGCGGGCCACCGCCGCCGAATTCTCCGCTCCGGCCACGGTTCCCGGCGAGAACCTGCTGCTCACCGGCGGCTCCGACGCGTCCCTGGACGACATGATCGCCCGCACCGAACGCGGCCTGCTGCTGACCTGCCTCTGGTACATCCGCGAGGTCGACCCGGCCACCCTGTTGCTCACCGGCCTCACCCGCGACGGCGTCTACCTCGTCGAGGACGGCCGGGTCACCGCCGCCGTCAACAACTTCCGCTTCAACGAGAGCCCCCTCGATCTCCTGCGCCGCATCAGCGAAGCCGGCGCCACCGAGATCACCCTGCCCCGCGAATGGAAGGACTGGTTCACCCGCACCGCCATGCCACCGCTGCGCATCCCCGACTTCCACATGTCCTCGGTGAGCCAGGCGACGTAGTCGTCCAGGCTCACACGGCTTCGAGGACCGCGGAGGCGCCGATGCCGCCGGCGGCGCAGATGCCGAGCAGGGCGGTCTGCTTGCCGGTACGGGCCAGTTCGTTGGCCATGGTGGTGACCATCCGGGCGCCGGTGGCGCCGAAGGGGTGGCCCAGCGAGATCGAGCCGCCGTGGACATTGAGCGTGTCGATGTCCACGGTGCCGACCGGCTCGTCGCGGTCCAGGCGGGACTTGGCCCAGTCGGGGCTTTCCAGCATGCGCAGTACCGAGAGGGTCTGGGCGGCAAAGGCCTCGTGGATGTCGACGAGGTCGATGTCGGCCAGCGTCATACCCGCCTTGTCGAGGGCGCGCGGCATGGAGACGGCCGGGCCGATGAGGACCTGATCGGCGGGGTCGACGCTCACGAAACTCCACGAGCGCACGGCCGCGAGCGGGGTGAAGCCGAGGGCGCGGGCCTTCTCCTCGCTCATCAGCAGCACTGCCGACGCGCCGTCGGTGAGCGGGCTGGCATTGCCCGCGGTGACCGTGCCGCCCTCGGCGAACACCGGCCGCAGGGTGGCGAGTTTGTCGACGCTGGTGTTCGCCCGGACCAGGCCGTCGGTGTCGACGCGCTTGCCCGACGGGGTGGTCACCGGAACCACTTCGTCGTCGAAGCGACCCGAGGCGATGGCGGCCGCGGCGCGGTGGTGCGAGCGGGCGGCGAACTCGTCCTGGTCGGCGCGGGAGATGCCGTTGATCCTGGCCATCTTCTCGGCGGACTCGCCCATCACCTCGCCGGTGGTGCGCTCGGAGATCTTGGGCTGCCGCGGCAGGACATCGGTGAACGGCGCGAGCTGACGGACCACGTCGAGGTAGTCCTTCGGCTTCGGCTTGCCCAGCGCCACCGGCGCGACGGCGTGCACGACCTTCTGCGGGAGCTTGATCTCGGCATTGCTGGTGGAGTCGCTGCCACCGGCGATCATGATGTCGTACTCGCCGCGTTCGATGGCCGCGGCCGCCGAGGTGACCGCCTGCAGACCGGACGCGCACGCCCTGGTCACCGTGTAGCCCTCGCACCCGAAGTCCAGCTTCAGATCGAGGGCCACTTCGCGGGCGATGTTCGGCGCGTGACTCGGCAGGATGACGCCACCCCACACGATCGACTGGATCTCGCCCGGCGCGATCCCGGTGCGGTCGATCAGCCCGCGGACGGCGGCGCCGGCCAGGGCGATGCTGTCGAGGCGGGTGAAATCGGTGAACGCGCGCACGAACGGTGTGCGCGCGCCCGCGACGACGACGGCGCGGGTGCGTTTCTCGGCCATGTGAGTCCCTTCGGAGGTTCCGCTGAGCCCACGTTATCCGATACCCCGGGTACTGGGTACTGCTTCGGGTGATCCGTCAGGCGGGGGTGATCTCGATGCCGATGGTGCCCGCCTTGCCCCGGCGCAGGTTGCTGCCGAGGATCACCAGCGGGCCGGTCAGCCAGTACTTGCGGCGCAGCCAGGAGCGGACCTGTTCGGTCTCGGTGGCGTCGAGGAGGCGGGCGGTGCCGGTGACGACGGCACCGTGCGCCTTCCCGCGCGCGTCACAGGGCTGCAGCGTCACCTCGGGATTGCGGCGGATCCGCTTCACCTTCCAGCTGTCGGTCACGGTCCACACGAACAGCTTGTCGTCGCGGGCGACAGCCCACACGGCGGTGCCCACCGGGGTGCCGTCCTTGCGGAAGGTGGTGAGGAGGACGAAGTTCGCGGTCTGCAGCTCACCGAGAGGGTTGGTCATGCTCGCAGCCTAATGCCCGTCGGCGCGTGCGGCAGCGGCCGCCGATCGCGCTTCCCCTTTCATTGTCTACCGGCGAACGGGGCTTGCCGCAAGGGCGGGGCGGGGGTGCAGAATCGCTGTTCGCGCGCCGAGATCCGGGCGCAGGACGGGGTGTGACATGCGGGTTCTCTTGTCGACGATCGGGTCACGCGGGGAGGCGCAGCCGATGTTCGCGCTCGCGGTGCGGCTGCGTGCGCTCGGGCACGAGGCGGTGTTGTGCGCGCCGCCCGATTTCGCCGACCGGGCGCGGGAATTGGGTGTCGAATACGTCCCGGTGGGGCCGGAGGTGCGCGGCACGGCGAAGCCGCACGGCGTGCCGACGCCGGAGCAGCGGCAGCGGATGGTCGAGGACACGGTGGCGGCCCAGTTCGCGGCGGTCGGTGCGGCGTCGGCGGGCTGCGGCGCGGTGGTCGGCGGGGGCGGGTTGGCGATCGCCGCGCGTTCGATCGCGGAGTCGCTGGCGGTGCCGTACGTGTACGCGGCGTTCGCCCCGATGACACTGCCGTCACCGCGGCTGGCGCCGCCGGTCTTCGGCACGGCCCCCACCGGCGACATCGCCGCCCGCTGGGAACAGGATCGGCAGCTGTGGAACGGCGTCTGGCGGGCGCCGCTGAACGCCGCCCGCGCCCGGCTCGGACTCCCCGACGTCGAGGACGTGCGCGCGCACCTGTTCACCGAGCGGCCGTGGCTGGCCGCCGACCCACTCCTGGCGCCCTGGCCGGGGGCACCGGATCTGGACGTCGTCCAGACAGGCGCGTGGATGCTCGACGACACCCGCCCGCTCGACCCCGCACTGGCGGACTTCCTCGAGGCCGGCGATCCCCCGGTCTACGTCGGGTTCGGCAGCGTCCGTGCTCCGGAAGCTGTGGCGCACAGGATGATCGAGGCCACACGGACGCTCGGCCGTCGCATCGTCGTCGGCCGGGGCTGGGCGGATCTGCGGCCCCGGGACGACGGCCCGGATTGCCACATCGTCGGCGAGGTCGCCCATCAGGTGCTGTTCCCGCGCGTCGCCGCGGTGGTCCACCACGGTGGCGCGGGCACGACCCACGCGGCGGCACGGGCGGGAGTGCCGCAGGTCGTCGTGCCGCAGATGTTCGACCAGTTCTATTACGCCGGGCGGGTCGCCGAGCTGGGCATCGGCACCGCATTGACCGCCACCGACGACCCGCACACGGCACTGGAGGGCGCGCTCGACGCCGCGACCACGGCCCGCACGGTCGGCGAGCGGATCGTCCGCGACGGCGCCGCGGTCGCCGCCGACCGGCTGCTGAGCTCGCCCGACGAGTTATGGGCGGTTTCGCGAAAGTCTTCCTAACCTCGGATCCGACCGACCCGCGTTCTCCGGAAGGACACCGATGACCGATACCGCCGTGCCGCTGCTGTGGAGTGGCGAGCTGCCGACCACGCTGGCCTTCTACCAGGCACTCGGCTACACCGTCACCTACGAGCAGACCAGGCCCTATGTCTACGGCGCGGTCGAAGGGCACGGGTGCGCACTGCATTTCGCGGCCGCGCCGCCCGGGGTCACGCTGCCCACCGAGCATGTGGGCGCGCTGGTGATGGTCGACGACGTCGCCGCCCGCCACGCCGAATTCACCGCGGCCCTGCGCGCGGCGTACGGCCGGATCCCCGCCAAGGGATTGCCGCGAATCACCCGGTTCCGGCCGGGGCAGTCCCGGTTCTCCCTCGTGGATCCGGTCGGCAACACGCTGCTGGTGATCCAGCGCGACGAGCCGATGGAGCTCGAATACGGCGGCTCCCGTGCGCTGACCGGGCTGGCCAAGGTCCTCGACAATGCCCGCATCCTGCGCGATTTCAAGAACGACGACAAGGCGGCGGCCCGCGTCCTGGAAACCGGGCTGCGACGGTTCGCCACGGCCGCGTCGGCCCCCGACCGGGCCCGCGCCTACGCCGCGCTGGCCGAAATCGCCGTCGCGACCGAGGATTCCGAACGGCTCGCCCGCTGGCGGGCCGAGCTCGACGCCGTCGAGCTGACCGCCGCGGAGCACGCCGCCCTGTCCGCCGACACCGCCGCCTCCGACCTGCTCGCCACCTGGCTGACCACCACCGCACCCGGCTGACCCGGTGCGGCGCGGCCGGGCGACGGTCTAGGCTTCGGCCATGGATCGACGCTCCGGCACGCGCTATATCCGCTGTCTCGCAACGACACTCGCGGCGGTGGTGATCACCGGGCTCGGGCCGGTGGCGGCGGCGCGGGCCGAGCCGGGATGCGGCGGCGGGTGGCAGGCCGAGGTGCTGGCCGCCGACCTCGGTGGCCTGGAGAACCTGGAATACGACGGCGCGGGAGGCTTCTACGTCTCCGGCATCGTGCGTGGCGAGCTGCGGCACGTCGCGGCCGACGGCCGGGTCACCACGCTGCTCACCGGGCTCGACAATCCCGCCGGGCTGCGCCGCTCCGGCGCCGACCTCTACTTCCTCACCGGCGACGGCACCACCCCCGATGGTGGTGGCACGCTCCGGCGGCTACACCTGCCGACCGGCGAGGTCACCGTGCTGCTGCCCGATCTGGTGCAGCCCAACGGCCTGCTCCTGCTCCCCGACGGCGACCTGCTGCTGACCCAGCTGTCGATTCCGTGGCCACCGGTCGGCATCAGCCGCTACCGTCCCGCCACCGGCGAATTCACGCTCGGCTGGTCGCCGGTGCCCCGCCCCAACGGCCTCGCCCTCACCGCCGACCACCGGGCCGTCCTCACCGAGGACGTGGCCACCTCCCAGATCCTGCGCGTCCCCCTCGACGCCCCCGACCGTCCCACCCCGATCGCCGCGATCCCCGACGGCCTGTTCCCCGGACTGGACGATCTCGACACCGCCGCGAGCGGACTGGCCTTCGTCGCGGGCGACTACTCCGGCAGCGTCTACCAGGTCGACACCGCGACCGGCCGCTGGTGCACCCTTGCCACCGGCTGGACCATCCCGCCCACCGGACCGCTGCCCGCCCGACCCCCGATCGGCCCCACCTCCGCCCGCCTAGCCCCCGACGGTCCCGCCTGGTCCCTCTACGTCACCAGCATCGACGGCACCCTCCGCCGCCTGCGCCCACCCACCGACCTCGACCTGACTCCGGCGCTCGTTCGCTGACTCCGCCCCTGACCCGCAGCCGTTCGAGCAGCGGGCCATCTGCGACGGCCCGGTCACGGGTCCCCGGCGCCTCGCGACCGATTGCGCACAGCGCGAGCGGAAGGCTGGAGTCGCGCGGATCCGTGTGGTGGACTGGTGGATTCGCCGGTCGAGTCGAGGAGGGGCAGGGTGCGTTCGGCGCCGGAGTGGTCGCGGCAGCGAGGGTTCGGGATCAAGGTGGACTGGGGTAGAGCGGGCGCGGCGGCGATCGGGCCGGGTGCGGCGGCCGTCGTGGTGGTCGACGTGTTGTCGTTCACGACGTCGGTGTCGGTCGCGACCGGCGCGGGGACGGCCGTGTACCCGTATCGATGGCGGGACGCGTCGGCGCGGGAGTTCGCCGATCGGCACGGGGCGGCGCTGGCGGTCGGGCGACGCGAGGCGGAGGAGGCGCGGCCGTGGTCGCTCTCGCCCGCCGCGATCCGGCGGGCGCCGTTCACCGAGCGGTTGGTGCTGCCGTCGCCGAACGGGTCCGCCATCGCGGCCACCGTGGACGGCGGCACGGTCGTCGCCGGGTGTCTTCGCAACTACAGTGCCGTCGCCGACTGGCTGATCGCCCAGGGGTGGGGCACGCCCGAACAGCCGATCGCGATCGTCGCCGCGGGCGAACAGTGGCCGGGTAGCGAAGCGCTCCGGCCCGCGCTGGAGGACTGGGTCGGGGCGGGCGCGCTCGCCGCCGCTCTCCTGGACCGGTCGGCCACCGCCCCGTCACCCGAGGCACAGTCGGCGGCAACCACTTTCGCCGCGACGGCCGACGTGCCCGAGCTGATCGCATCCAGCGCGTCCGGCCGGGAGCTCGCCGCGATCGGCTTCGCCGACGACGTCGCGATCGCGATCGACCTCGACGCCGACACCACCGTGCCGGTCCTCACCGCCGGCGCGTTCACCGACCGCTCCGGCAGCTGAGCGCCGGACGCGGGTGCCCGCCACCCCCTCGGCACCTCAGCGACACCGGGTGGCCCGGCGGGCCACCTCCGGGCGGTCGCGTCCCGCGAAATCGCACCACGCGCCGAGCCACGGGCAGCGGTGCTCCACACAGCACAGCGGCGGGTGGCCGACCGACCACCCGCCGCGCGCCTCCCCTATTGGTTCGCGCCGATGATGCCGCCGATCACCGCCCCGATCACACAGCCGGGGATGGCGGAGACGACCAGGAAGATCAGCCCGATCAGCGCCCCCACCACACAGCCGATCGCGATACCGGCGACGATATTGCCGGTCTGATCGATCTGCTGCAGCGCCACCGGATTCAGGGCGGGCGCGCCGACCGGGGTGAGCGTCAGCGTGGTGGCCGCCGCGTCGACCTCGGGGATCACCCGCACCGCGGGCCCGGCGACCGGCTGCACCGTCGTCGGAATGAGGCCGATCCGGCTGCCGTCCGGGGCGAACACGGCGACCGAGGCGTCGGGCGTGAGCTCGAACCTGCCCGCCGCCAGTTCCACCGTCGCCGCGGAACCGTCCTTCGCCACCGCCGCGGTGTACGCGACGGCGCCGTCGACACCGGCGACCGAGGGGCCGGTGACCGGCGCGCCGTACGCGGTGGCCGCGGCGACACCGGTCGCCGCCACGGTGAGGACACCGGCAGCCAGCAACTGCTTGAACTTCATGGGTTTTCCCTCCGATTTGCCGAGCCCGTCCAACCCCGGTCCCGGCGCGATACCCACCCATGATGCGCCATGGCTATAGTGCATAACATCACTTCCGAGAGATCCGGATAGTGCTGCCCCACAGCGGAATTCACACCATCTGGACGTACCGACCGGTCGCCCCCGGCACGCCCGCCGACACGCCGACCCGCACCGGACCGATACGCTCGCGGAGTGACTCGGGGACAGCAAGGCGGCCGGGCGGCCCAGGCACAAGCGCGGCGTGCGGCCATCATCGACGCCGCGACCACCCTCATCGCCGAGCGCGGATACCAGGGCACCTCCCTGGCCGCCGTCGCCGACCGCGTCGGCCTCACCCAGGCCGGCGTTCTGCACTATTTCCCCAGCAAGGACGCCCTGCTGGCCGGCGTGCTCGAAGCGCGCGACCGCTGGGATTTCGCGGCGTTCGTCGCCCGCCTGGCCGACGCGCGCCTGTCCCACCTCGAGCAGATCGTCGAGTACAACGCCGAGCGCCCGGACCTGGTCCAGGCGTTCACGGTCCTGGCCGGGGAGTCCATCACCGAGGCGCACCCGGCGCGGGAGTTCTTCACCGAACGCTACGCCAAGGCCCGAGCCGACTTCGCCGCCCTGCTGAGCACCGAATTCGGCGATCAGCTGCCCGGTGGACTCACCCCCGAACAGGCGGCGCCGCTACTGCTCGCGGTCATGGACGGATTGCAGGTCCAATGGCTGCTGGCCAGGGACGATATCGACCTGACGGCCGCCTATCGAGACTTCGTTTCGCTGCTTTCACCCACTCAGCGGGAGCAAACATAACGTTTACATAACTTCACCAACCTAGCGCTCGGTAGGGTCACATACTCCGAGGCGGAAGTCGTGCGATCTACGTCACACTCGATCGCGCGGCGCTCCACTCCCTCTCGAAGTAATTCCCGAACAAACGGAGCGTGGCATGTCCACCATTCCTGAAGATCCGAAGCTGTCGAGTCCTGTCACGACCGACCCGGACACCAACGACACCGGCCGACTGGACGGCGCGTCACGGGCCCGCATCTTCACCGTGCTCGCGGTGATCGTGCTGTTCACCGAGATCGCGCCGATGCAGTACACGATCGTGTCGGCGGCGCTGCAGAAGATCGCGCCGACCTTCCCCGGCGTCGGCGCGAACATCAACTGGGCCATCATCGTCTTCGGCCTGATCGGCGCCGCCGCCTCGCCGCTCATCGGCAAGATGAGCGACGTCTGGGGCAAGAAGCGGATGTTCCTCATCTGCGGCGTGCTGTTCATGATCGGCTGCGTGCTCGACGCGACCACGTCGAACTGGGGCATCTTCCTGCTCGGCCGATGCCTGCAGGCCACCGCCATCGCGACGGCGGTCATCGCCTACGGCCTGATCCGGGACCTGATGCCACGCAAGTACGTTCCGCTCGGCCTCGGCGTCACCGCGACCGGCCTCGGCGTCTCCGCCATTGCCGGACCGCTGCTCGGCGGCTTCCTGGTCGACAACTACAGCTGGCGCGCGATCTTCTGGTGCCTGGCCGCGTTCACCCTGGTGATGCTGCCGCTGGTGTACTTCGTCGTCCCGGAATCCAAGCTGCGCGTGCGGGAACGGATCGACTATGTCGGCGCGCTGCTGCTCGCCGGTGGTGCCGCGCTGATCCTGATCTACCTCGACAAGGGCCACGACTGGGGCTGGGCGAAGCCGACCACGCTGGCCTGGGTGATCACCGGCGTCGTGTTGCTGCTGCTGTTCGTCCTGGTGGAAACCCGGGTGGCACAGCCGATCATGGACATGAAGCTGCTGTTCCACCCGCGCGTCGCGCTGGTGCTGGCCGGGGCGCTGTTCGCCTCGCTGCAGATCGGCGTCGTCTCCTACGCGATCGCCTACATGTCCCAGACGCCCGACGAGGCGACCGTCACCGCGGGCGCACAGCAGGGCATTCTCGCCAAGGTGCAGGCCATGACGGGGCAGCCGCTGCCGCCCGAAGCCGTCCAGGTGACGCTCGATCCGGGCTACACCTACGGCAGCGGATACACCCTGCTGGAGTTCGCGGTGCGGATCGCCCTGCTCGGCGCGGTGGTCACCATGGTCTGCGGTGCGCTCGCCGGCGTCATCGCGCGCCGGATGGGCGCCCGGATCCCGCTGGTCATCGCGCTGGCGATCTTCGTCTGCTCGGCCGCGGCCTTCGCGGTCCTGCCGCATACCAGCACGGTGTTCCTGCTGGTGAACGCGGTGTTCAGCGTCGGCTTCGGGTTCTACTACGCGGCCATGCCGATTCTCATGGTGGAGGCGGTCCCGCAGGAGCAGCAGGGCATCAGCCTGGGCATGCTCGGCGTCATGCAGTCGATGGGTGTCGCCGTCGGCCTGGCCATCGTCACCGCCTTCCTGCACGCCAACGGGATGACCGCGCTGATCAGCGTGGGCGGCCAGGCGCAGCCCCCGGCCCCGATTCCGGATGTGTTCGGTGATCGCGGATACGAGCTGGGCTTCTGGGTCTGTGGCGCCGCGGCGGCCGTGGCCCTGGTGCTGGCCGTGATCATGCGGCACGGGCGCACACCCGCCACCGGCGGCACCGCGCACTGAGCCCCGCCGCGGACGGGCCGGTGATCGTCAGACGATCACCGGCC